>NZ_JBGCUB010000001.1:0-1298061 GCF_053543455.1 Mesobacillus sp. LC4 | reverse complement strand
AAGCTGTCTGAAGTAGCTTCAAGTTCGGACAGCTTTGTCGTGATTTCCATGAAAGCTGTCCGAAGTAGATCCAAGTTCGGATAGCTTTTCCGTGATTCCCATGAAAGCAATCCGAATTAGCCCCGGGTTCAGATAAAATAACAAAGATTCTAATGTAAGTTATCTTTAGTAGACCTCCTATCAAGAGCTATAAGATCATTTAACTAACCTACCCGGATTTTTCACCTTGATTGAAACAACTTCTCCGCAATCCAAGCAAACTGTATAAACCCTTTCTGACCCGATAGCCATTTTTTTATCGACTGGCCGGAGATTGATATAATCCATCGCCTGGACGAAAGAGTTTCCTTCGCAACTTTGGCATTTCAATTCTTTATTACTCATAAAATACATCCCCTTTCTATATATTGCTAATACGATTCTAATGTGCAGAGGTTTCAACTTTTAACGAGAAAAGGGATTGCTTTACATTTTAGGAGGATATTCGCTCACTTTGTTGAATTTATTTTCTATTGATTGTAAAGGGGACATTACCTATGGAGTTAAAAGATCATATCAAGCAGTTAGAGGAAAAATTATTAGCAGCAGAAGTCCGTTCATCGAAAACGGAACTGAAAAAGTTATTGGCTGATGAGTTTTTTGAGTTTGGAAGTTCTGGTAGGGTTTTGTATAAGAATGAAGATCTTGAAGGTGGAATTGGGATCATCAAAGTTTCATTAAGTGATTTCGATATTCATCCTTTATCAGATCATATTGTCCTGGCGACATACCGGACTTTTAATGAAGAGACGAACCAACATGCGTTAAGAAGTTCGATTTGGAAACTTAATGATGGTGAATGGAAGATGGTGTTCCACCAGGGGACCAAGACGGACCCAAACTTTTACACGTGATCTAGTAGAACCGTAATTTCATAATGAGTGCGTACTAGAAGGAAATTAAAAAAGTATTGAGTAAAAAGGGAATATATGCGACAATAACATGGAAATATTTACTAAAAGGAGCTACGGGCATGGGGAAACCACCAAAGAAACATATTATGAAAAGGTACCCTATCTTTACAACATTACTCATAACATTATGGATCTGGTATGGTTCCTATCATCTGGGAGTAAATATAGGTGAGTTCTTCGCGAATTTAAAAAACTAATCATACATAGTAGATTTTGAATCATCTATCCCTCTCTGCCATATGTATAGAATGATTGTTTAAAAGATTTCTGTTGAAAGGTGAGAGTATGGAGAATACATCATCGTTGAAAACAATCTTAGCGTCTTTGCAATGGTTGTTTTTTATTTTTGCTAATACGGTTGTTGTTCCGGTGTCGATCGGAACTGCTTTTGGATTGGATAGTGCAGACATTGCGGCTATGCTGCGGAGTTCACTTATTTTTACCGGAGTGGCATGTGTGCTGCAGGGAATGTTCGGTCATAGATATCCATTGATGGAGGGGCACTCGGGTGTGATGTGGGGATTGGTCCTGAATCTCAGCCTTGCTGCTTCTTCAATGGGTATGAGCCTTCCGGAAATAGGCGGGGGAATTGCCTCGGGAATGCTGCTTGCAGGGACTGTCATTTTGGTTCTGGGAGTATTCCGTCTGCTTTCATATATCCAGAGAGTTTTTACGCCGATGGTCATGACGGTATACCTATTTCTCCTTACATTCCAACTGATCCTTATCTTTTTTAAAGGGATGCTGAAAGTGACTGAGGATGGAAGTCTCGATCTGCCGGTTACCTTGTTTTCTTTTGGAGTTGTAGTTCTGGTTAGCTTGTTGAAAATAAAAGGGAATGACGCGATCGGGAATTTTTCGATATTGATCGGAATGCTGCTGGGCTGGGCTGTCTATGTGATCCTTTTTCCCGCAGAACAAGTGTCGGGAAGCCAAGGCTCAATGGACTTCTCATTCTTCCCTCTTGGAGCTCCTAATCTGAGTTACGGAATCATCGCAATCACTTTTATTGCGAGTATTATCAATCTCAGCAATACAATTGCATCTGTCCAGGCGGCGTCCAAGCTTAAAGGGACGGATGTTGCTCAGTCATCATTGGATAGATCGTATCTTTTAACTGGCAGCTATTCTATTGGCGCGGCTTTTTTTGGACTTGTATCCTATGCTCCATTCGCCTCGTCCGTCGGATTTTTGGAAAGTACTCGGATCTTTGACCGGAAACCATTCCTGATTGGGGGCGGATTAATGGCGATCCTTGGCATCATCCCAATCCTGGGTGCTTTTCTGGCAACGCTGCCCATCACTGTTGGAAATGCAGTGCTCTTCGTAGCCTATCTTCAGCTTTTTGGCACCTCTTTAAAAAGTCTGAATGGATATACGTTTGATTCTAAATCTATTTTCCGGATCGCTGCTCCAGTATTGCTGGGACTGAGCATCATGAATTTGGATGCTGAGCTCTTTACCGTTTTACCCGTCATCCTTCAGCCGCTTCTCTCGAATGGTTTTATTATGGGTGTCTTATTATCCATCCTGCTTGAAACCTTCATACGATGGGATGAGCGGGAACTAAAGGGAAGTGAAACAGCGGTTGTAAATGAGTAGCAGAGAGGAAATGTGAGGTGCTCTTTTTTGGGTGAACTACTATACGGCAACGAAGAGATTTATATTATTGTTTATTGTTTCATCCTATTATGGTTAAATCTCGACTACATTAAGGACTACAAAAAGATTAAAACCGGTCTAAAGGAAATATCTTCTGACGCAGAGTTGGAAGTGAATCCAGAAGGTTTGTCTTTGGTCCTAATTGATTTGCTTTTTAATTTTTTCAGAAGATGGTTATTGTATATCCTTGCCGTGTTAATGACTGGAAACATATTCGTAGTGATTGTGTCCGTCACTTTATTTGCGATAAGTTTATATGATGTTTTATTTAATTACAGCCTGGCAAAGCTGAAAAAATCAAATCTTAAATTTTACTTGGCAGGCCTTGATACGATCTATGTTACGGTTTTTGTTTCTTACCTGTTACTTTCATAGAATCCTGTGATAAATCACCTCCGGATTTATTCGTCCCAACTCTTAAAATGAAAGTGCCAATTTAATCCGGGATAAGACAATGAGCAAACTTAAGACGGGTTCGAGGTCAAAAGGCGCAAAGCTGTCAAAAGAAGAGACAACTTAAGACAGGTCCGGGACCAAAAGGCACAAAGCTGTCAAAAGAAGAGGCAACTTAAGACAGGTTCGGCATCAAAAGGTGCAAAGCTGTCAAAAGAAGAGACAACTTAAGACAGGTCCGGGACCAAAAGGCACAAAGCTGTCAAAAGAAGAGGCAACTTAAGACAGGTTCGGGACCAAAAGGCTCAAAGCTGTCAAAAGATGAGTGAACTTAAGACAGGTTGTGGACCAAAAGGCTCAAAGCAGTCAAAAGATGATCAAACTTAAGACAGGTTGATCATCAAAAGGTACAAAGCTGTCAAAAGATAATCAAACTTAAGACAGGTCCGGCGTCAACAGGCGCAAGTGCTTAAGGTTTTTTGAGAAGTATGTAGCAATTTACGAATTCGTTACAAAAGGCATTGCAGCGCAATGCCTTTTGTTGTGTCCTCCTAATCAATCAAATTCCATCGTTCCTTTTGACCGCGACTGATATTCAGCGAATTTTAGCAGCAGGAAGCTTATGGCGAAGAATGCAATGCCTAACAGGATTTCTTCTCCTAAAAGAACAATCACATTTGAATAGTTCCCATCGTTTAAGATGTCTTTTGTAAGTTGGACGCCTCTTGTCAGTGGGGTGAACTGCCCGAGGAACTGCAGCCATTCTGGCATCCTGGAAAAAGGATAGTTGGCACCACTCAATAAAAGCAACAGGCTTGCCAGGAGGTTGGACCAAAGGTGCATAGAAGGGGACCAGAGACAAAAAGTTCCTAGTATTAGCCCAAGCCCAGCAGCTGAGAAAATCGAACAAAGCCAAATAATCAGCAGCACGAAACCTTCCTTTAAAGAAATCGTTAACTGAAAGAGGAGGATTCCAAACCCCAATCCGATTGCTGCTGTCACAAGTCCATTTAAGACGTGGGCGATTGATCTGGATAGAAATAAGCTTGCTTTATTGTACGGTGTCGCCATAACCAGGGGAAGTGTTCCCATCCATCGATCGGAAGTGATGACAGACATAATGCCAAACACTGAATTTAATACACAGAGCAGGAGAGCGTTCGCTGCTACATAGCCTAATAGATTTTCTCCCTTGTATACATAGTTTACTAGTGTTGAAAAGAATATGAGCTGGCTAAGTGGGCTGAGAACCATCACGAAAATATATACCTTTGGATCAAGCCAGCCGAATAATGCCTTATACGATAAAAATCCGTGACGTAAAAATCGTTGAACAGCTTCCATTGTTTAATACACCCCCAATTTCCCATGAAATCTAGCCTTTTTATCCATTAAACGATAGAAATACACCCCAATGAGAATATACAACAATGTAAGGAGAACAATCCCTGAAAAAGACACCAGTACTGATTGGAATGACAGCGTTTCAGTCGTCACATCGCGTAAAAGTTTGATTGCCCAGGTGGGAGGAAGCATGTAGGAGATGCCTTGAACCCAGGATGGCAAATACGAAATGGGAAATAAAAAGCCGCATATTAGATAAATAGGATATTCAATGAAATTCATCAATGCTTCAGCTTGTCTGGATAGTGTAAAAGCGAGCGCCAGAAAGAAAGAGAAAACAGCCAGCGACAGCAGGACGATTAGTAGTGATGATAAAAAGTACCAGGGATGATAAAAGACAACATCTAACTGGAAGACAAATTTTAAATAGACGAAAGACAAAATCATGGAAATGAGTCCCCATAATGTATTCGCAATTATTTTTCCAATCAGGGTGACTGCGAAAGGAACTGGTGAGATAAAAATGATTTCGAGAGTTCCATAGAATCGTTCTCTATTCACATCACTGGCAGATGAAAAAACGATCGAAGACCAGAGGGCCATGAATCCAGAGCCCAATACCACATAATGAAATAAAGTTTCTGTGGAGTCTTTTCCGTAAATAAAGATTGCTAATGTTGAATAAAAAAGAGGTGAAATCCAGATGATGAACTTAAACATCGGACGTGCAATGGACAGTTTCATATGGACAAGGATGGTATGAAGAAGGGAGGCAGCTAAATTCATGAAGCATTCTCTCCAATCGTTCTAACATATACATCCTCAAGGGTTGGATTTGAAATCGTTAAATTGGTAATCATAGAGTTTTTCATAGAATCATAGATAAATGGCACGACAAGTTGTGGCTCTGCTGTCTGAATCCGCAATGTGAAGGCGAAATCCTGTTGGTCAACTTGTATATGGTGTATGCTTTTAAGATTCTTTATTGTTTCAATTTGGGCTGATGATGCCCCCATCACCGAGCAGTCGATAATTGACTGGTTATCCACCTTTTTCTTAAGGTTGGAAGGAGAATCAATGTCTATTATTTCTCCTTTATTAATAAAAGCAATCCTGTCACATAACTCATCAGCTTCATACATGTAATGGGTTGTCAGCAAAATGGTTGTACCTTGTTCATTTAGTTTTCGCAAAGTCTCGCGCAGCTGCCTTGCGCTGACGGGATCAAGGCCGATAGAAGGTTCATCAAGAAACAAAATTTCCGGATTGTTCACAAGGCCTCTCGCAATTTGTAATCGCTGCTTCATTCCTTTTGAGAAGGTCTCCACTTTTTGATGGGCCACATCATGAAGACCTACGAGTTTTAGTAAGTCATCTATTCTCCCTTTCTTAATAGATTTAGGGATTTTATATAGGTCGGCAAAATACGAAAGGTTGTCATAAGCCGATAACCGCCAGTATAAGTTCCGTTCTCCTCCCAAAATAAAATTGATCTTCGGCCTCAAAAATCGGTGATCAGCTGCCGGATCAAGCCCTAAAATGGAAACTTTACCTGAATTGGGGATCAGCATGGTAGATAATATTTTTATCATCGTTGTCTTGCCGGCACCATTCGGGCCAAGCAAGCCGAAGATTTCCCCTTTTTTTACTGAAAAAGTAATCCCCTTTAGTGCATCAACCTTCTTTTTTTCCTTTTTGAATAGCCCTACATCAGTTGTGTAGGATCGAGTAACATTTTGGACTTCAATTACATTTTGATTCATGTCCTCGCCTCCAATATTAGATAAATATCTTATAAGATGATTATATGGTTTAGTTTGGTAAAGTCAACCATTTTTTGTGTGAAAAAAATTATATACTTTTCGGATGCTTGCGATCTTGTTCATTTATCGGTGTTTCGTGGAAGAAGGAGTTTAGAGTGTTTAGGAAGAATATCAACAGTAAAACTTTGGTTCAAGGGTGATACTGTTGGTTGAAAAGTACATTAAAGTTGAAAATGGAATGTATGGACAGAAAAAAGAGGGCAGGGAGTTCCAGTTATTTTAATCAGTGGTGGACCTGGATCTTGTAATTATTTGGAACCTTTATCAAATCTTATTGATGATATTTATGAAGTTATTATGTTTGATCCTAAAGGTTGTGGCCGCTCAAATTATGGCGGGAATGGATACGATTTAGAAGCTTGTCTTCAAGGCATTGAAAACATTCGGGAAGAGTACGACCTAAAAAATTTGGTAGTAATTGGACACTCCTGAGAAGCTGATTTAGGGTTCGCTTTTATATCCGAACTCCGTAATAGGATGCGTTATTGACTTACCTTCACTGTTTATTTATGCCGAGAATGATATTTGCCCTTCTTGGTCAGTTAAACAAGTCTCAAACCTTATTCCTAATTCTAGATATATCAACATTGAAGGAGCAGAACATTTTATTTGGCTAAACAACAAGAAAGAATTAGGTAATGTCTTAAAACCTTTTATTAAGCTAACGGGGGAGGGATGTTGAATAAGAATACCAATAAAGCAATTATTAAAATGGGGGAAGAGAATATGATAATACTCGTACTTGTTGTATTAAATGCGCTTGTCGGACATCTATTTATTCAAAATTTAATAGAAGCAATTAAAATTAACGATAAAGAGGAAGGTGAGAAGAAAAAAATTAATGCTAGTATAAATTTTGTCTTATGGACTTTCTCCATAATCTTTATTATTACTTTATTTATAGGTGGCTATTCTAAAATTCAAAGGTCAAAAAGACAATTCTAAACAATTAAATAGTTTCTTTATTCAAGTAAAGATGCAGGATAGCTTAAATGAAAATTCGTGAAATTAACAATAAAATATTATGTTCTACATAAAAAAATATATAATGCATAGGTTAGCAATTGAAAATAGAGAGGGATAATTAAGATGGAACTCATTGTTGCTTCTATTTTTATTTCGATATCTTTACTAATGTTTTTTATCAACGGTATAGTATCAATGATTGCAGGGTATTTTTTAGAGGTTTATGAAAATCCGTTTTCAAGCTCAATCGTACCTTGGATTCCTTGGTTAACAATGATTATTGGTCTTTATTTTTACTTTAATTATATTTTTGAAAAAAAGAATAGATAGAAATTAGTCAGAGCAATGGTGTCTAATATTAATGTTTATGAATAATTGCAATTAAACAATAGGGTGCGTTGATTTAGGTAGGATTATCACCTTATAACAAGGCAGGTTGCACAATAAGGTGTGGTAAAATTAAAGCAAAAAGAGGTGATTTAGGAAATGGTAATACAATCAATTATGTCTCCGAAAGGTATTGTTGATGTTTGGGAAGAAACAACAGAAGTATTCAATAAATATCAAATCCCACTCACTGAAAAGCCATTGGAAGCTATCTTTGAAGATGAACAGCTTGTAACTCTTCTGGAGGAATTAAACTATGCTGTTGGAAGTTCAACTTTGACTTGCGTTAAAGGTGGCTGACAAATTCCTACCAAATAAGGAGTAGGTTACTCCTTAAACATTCTGGTTTAACTAGTGGGTGCTTGATCCAGGTAGGATTAGGCACCTTTTTTGTTGAATTCTTTATTAAACATACGGGGAAGTTTAGTTGAAGATGGAACTTATGATAGTGTATTTCCGACTATATGTATAAAGGGGGTATTACATTGGTTCAAAAGTTATTTTTTGTCCTGATTGCATTAACGTTATTTATGATTAGTGGGTGTTCCAATGAAGGGGAAACAACCACAGTAACAACAATTGATAGTATTGATGCCGAAGAAGTTTTAACATTGGAATCTGATGCTGATATTTTTCAGTATGATGGAGTTATCTACAAAACTAATATTGATTGGGTTGAAGAATTGTCTTTAACAAAAGATGTTCAAATCGGTGAAATAAAAACAAAAAATAATGCAAATACAGATTTTAAAGATGAGATGTCGAATAAACTTCCTGTTGGTGCAAAGATTTTTTCCACCAAAGAAAGAGGAGATATTTTAATTGTTGAATCTGAAGGAGAAATCAAAAAATATCTTGCAATCGTTGAAGGGTAAACAAGTCTTGTTCAACCAACAAAAAAAGCTCACGGCTTTTTATAGCTCTGAGCTTTGTATGCTAAAATAACTGTAAAATCACCTACTTTTCGGTTATCCATATTTTTTGTTTAATTAAAAGGTAGTACCAGTAGAAAGACCTAGTTTCCCACTAAAACAAATACATTATCATCTGGGGCTTTCATTACTGCTACGTGTCCGCCTAAGGAGTTAGGAAATGGGGTGCGAATCCACTCAACTTCAGGGTTGGTTTTTAATGTTTCATAAGTTTTCTGAACATCATCAACGACGATTTCAGTTTCAGCAAAATTTAAATTGGGATTATTTTTTAATACTAACTCTGAATTGCCTTCAGGAAATCTCATTCCAGTAAGTCTCCATTGTTTTCCCTCGTCTTGATAGGTTTCCCAAACCTTGTTTAAGCCTAATGTTTGATAGAATTCCACTGATTTATCAATGTTATTTGTATAAATAGCAAGACATTCGATCCTTTTCCACACAACGAGTCCTCCGTATCATTTACAATTTGGGGTTAATGAAATCTTGCAATTGTTTTAGGGTAGCTTCCGCATGATCCTGGTTATAGGAGAAATACTTAATCGTCCCGACTTTTTCTTCTTTTACAAAACCTGCTTTCTTTAACAGTTCCAAGTGGTGCGACACGGTTGCCGTTGTAATTCCAAGGTACTCCGCGATTTTGGCCCCGTATTGCTTATTCCGGGCAAGCATTCGTAAAATAAGGATTCGATTCCGGTCGGATAATGCTTTCAATTGCAATTCCAGTTCGGCGCTTTTTTTTCGGTAATCGACCAGTGGCGCATCTATTCCATAAATGATGATACACGTCTTGGAATCGAAAATCCTGATGCGATTAGCCGCAAAGAAGTACGAAGGAATATAGTAATACACTTGATATAAGCTTGTTCGTCTGAACGTTTTTCCCATTATGTATTGAGCCAAAGCTAAAGGTTCCATTTCCATCGATTTAACTTTATTGATGGATTCCTGGGCAGCGTTACTTATTATTGAAAGCTCATCTCTGAAAGTCCTTGATTGGGAAGCATCTAACAAGAGGGATACAAAGTTACTTCGGAAATCAGGCAGGTTTTTCAGGATATCATGCATTGATGCTTTTTTTTCATCGTTTTCCCACCAGATCGTATCCTCGGCAGATTTAAGCTTCTCAGGATCCTTGATCAACTCTTTTATTTGCTTTTCCGGAACAGACTCGCCAAAAAAATGATACAAAAAATCAGGATCACTAAGAGTAGATATCTTTTCAAGAAACAGTTCTACATCATGAAAATAAGGACAAGGAAGAAGGAAATTAAACAGAAAGGTGAAACTCCAATCGGTTCTTGTATTCCAAAAACTCAGGAATTCTGCGGAGTTTTTATCCAGTTCCTTGAGTAGTTTACCATATAAGCGGTCCTTATCTTTTCTTGAATCAAGTAAAGACGAATTAAAAGCAATAAATTCCACAACGGATGAGTGAAAATGCTCTACTACAACTTCATCAGCTTTTGAGCGGCTGTCCCACTCCAATGACATATCAACACCTCTTTTCATACATATTTATTATAAGGCAATTATCTAATAAAAGAAACTTGAATATGAAGTGCTTAGTTCCCAGGAGGATTCCAGCCCTTTTTATTGAATATTTGTAGTTAGGGATTATTTAAAAGGGAGAAGAGTATGAAAAAATTTTACGTTGCATCGAGTTTTCGAAACATTGATGCTGTGAAGTATGTGTCGAAACAATTAGTCCATCAAGGATATATACATACATATGATTGGACGAAAAATGGCAGAGCAAGGGAAGAGAATACGTTACTATTGAAAGATTTAAAAGTGATCGGTCAACACGAGAAAAATGCCGTCATAGAATCTGATTTTATCGTAGTTATACTCCCAGGCGGAAAAGGAACTCATATAGAATTAGGAATCGCTCTGGGGCTGGGGAAAAAAATCTTTCTTTACTCACCAGATGGAGCAATCGATCATGTCGAAACAACCAGTACATTTTATCATTTACCAGAAGTTGAAAAATGTTATGGGAAACTAGATGAATTAGTAGATAAGATTACTGCACAATTGCCTATGAACCATGAAGCGTGATAGTTATGGTGGTTACAGCATAAAGAAAGGAAGATGACCAGATTGGCAAAAAAAATATCTTTATTTTTATTGGGTCTATTAGTGTTCGTCGCCTTGTTCTCTACATTTTTATTATTCAAAACCATTTTTTCAAATCTCATTCCTGAGTTTAAGACTGCAGAAGCCATCCCTTTAGCTATTTTTTCAGGATTAACATGGGTAGCACTTTCTATAGCTGTAAGGAGTCTAGAGAAGTGGTTTACATAAAGAAAGTTTATAGTGGTGTTCATTATAAAAAGATATTAAGTAATGTGGCATTTGCAATCATATCGGTTTTTATATTGGTACATGCTGCTGACTATGGTTTAACGGGGATAATTGCCTTAATTAGTCTGTGGGTAATTTTTGACTATATTAAGCATTTGGAGAAACAGGCCGATGTTAATAATAAGACGAAAAAAATCAGTATAATTGCATATTTTTTAACTGGAATTATTAGCTTGTTATTATACCTTTTGTAATTTAGTTAATAAGTAATTGATATGGAAATATTGTTAGCATTTTAGAGGGTGATTATTTTGAGATTCATTGATGACTTAGCGGGCTCGATATATGATGTTTTTAAATTTATTTTAAAATCGCTTAGCTATTTTCTGGCAGGGATTGTGATCGTAGCAATCCCAATGTATTTGATCGTTTGGATATTTGGTTTACTTAAGTAATTCAATTCCTTCTGATTACTAGGGGAAATACTTTTTAAAAGGGGTAGGTTAAAATCAATAGTCCATTAAGTAAACTATTTTTGTTTGGTGCCTTGTTATCTGCGATTCTCTCATTTTTCCTAGGCACTAAGCTTGCTATACTCTCGGCTGGATTCCTTTTAGCCAATGCAGTCTTGCTTCAATATTTGAAAAATAGAGAAGATGGAGGAAGGAGTTAAGTGCTTGGAAAAAGTGAGGACGCATCCATTCATTATTTTATCGTTAACCCTTAGCTCGATTACGATGGCACTATATGCCTATCAGAATTTTGAGAATCAAGAGATAGGTTATGGAATAGTTTTTACAGTCTTATTCTTGTTCTTAAGTGGAATGGCGATTTATGGTTTTATTAGAAATCAAAAGATAAAAAGTGAAAACAAAGATCATTGATAAGAATATTGACGGCACGGGGGAGTCATGAGAACCTACAAAACTGAAGATTTACCAAAAAATAAAATAATAGAGTTTTTTAAGTTGCATTGGGGATCTCCAGAAATGGTGATTTCAAGCGGTGTTTATGATTGCAGTACATTAGATGGCTTTGCCATTGTAAAAGAAAACAACATCATTGGTCTTGTTACCTATGTCATTATTGATACCGAATGCGAAATTATATCATTAGACAGTACGGAAGAAGGCAAGGGTATAGGTACATCGCTTGTTAAAGAAGTAGAAAACATAGCTTTAGAGAAAAAATGTACACTCATAAAACTCATAACAACAAATGATAATCTATTAGCACTGAAGTTTTATCAAAAACGAGGTTTTGTCATTTCCAAAGTGATCAATAATGCAGTAGAGAAAGCGAGAAAGTTAAAACCAGAAATTCCTCTGGTCGGTAATGATGGTATTCCAATAAGGGATGAAATTGAGTTAAAAAAACAATTAGAATAAAGAGGTCGTTAATCCAGGAAGGATTGACGCCTTTTATGTTGAATTACTTCTGGATGAAGAGTTGATAGTGTTGAATCCAACTTGGAAAAAAGAAGAATTTTAGAGAGAAGTGAGAAAATGAGTGAAAACATCCCTTTTAGATTGATTGAACAAAAAGAAGGAACAGATAACCTGGTTATTGTCTTACCAGGGGCTGGTTATTCAACCCAAGCTCCGTTGTTATATTATACAACTGGATTATTTTACAATAAGGGCTTCGATGTATTGCATATTAATTATTCATTTAGCAGGGAAGAGATTTCTTTACTAAATGAAAGGGACCTAGCAACAGATGTACAACATGTGATAGACACCGCCATCCATGATAAAAAATACAGCAACTTATATTTAGTGGCTAAGTCGATTGGAACAAAAGTTTTAAGATGCCTGCTCGATCATCCAATGTTTAATGATGCCAAATTGGTATGGTTGACTCCATTGCTGCAAAATGATGATGTATTTAATGCAATGGTTACTAGTGATCATAAAGGGCTTTGCATTTTTGGAGAAAAAGATAGTCATTGCTTTATAGTGGAACGCTATGAAAAGTTGAAAAACAATCAAAATCTTACCTTAAAAGTGATTGAGGGTGGGGATCACAGTTTAGAGCTTGATGAAGATTCGTTTATGTCTATTGAAATCTTAAAAAGTGTCATTTCTTATATCAACGAATTTTAACCAGCGGGAGATCGAATAAGAAATATTCTATTTAAAGACCGGTAAAAGAGTTAACTGGAAGAAAATATGCGAGAAATAACCCGAGATTGAACTGGAAAAAAACACCCGGAATTTCCAGTTCGCCAATAAATTTTGATTTTCGCCAAAAAACACACTAGTCTTGCAAAGTTGTTCCAAATAATGGTATTCAACCAATAAAAGGTTTTAAACAGAAAAAATCCTCCTATGTAGAATGGTAACAACAAGTTGCTAAACACCTATTCTACAAGGGGAGGATTCCTATGAACTCAAAGAGTTCTATACCCAATCAAACTTTACCCGACTCAACTGTAGTTCAAAAGTGTTTGGCACTGTTAAATCTTGAGAATTATCGTGACCCCTTTATGGACCATAAAGCACACAAACTTTTTTCTGGCCATGTCATTACCATGACGGTAGAAGGAATGCTTATGAGACGTGAATCCTTATGGGATTTGAGTGAGAACCTTAAATCCAAGAAGGTGTTCAAGGAACTGCTGGAGCTTAAGAGTATACATGGATCTTCTATTAACAGAAAGCTTATGAAGCTGCCAACCGGTCTCCTGCAGGAGACTGCATTCCGAATCTTTAAGCAGATTGACCAACATCATAAACGCCTGCCTGGCTTTGAGAAGATAGGAAAGTTGGCCGCTGTAGACTCTTCTCAATTCTCGCTCCCTTCCAAGGCGGGTGAATGGGCTTATTCCACCAAGAAAAACAATGGAGTAAAGCTTCATCTCTGTTTGATTGTCGCGGATGAAAATACCTATTATCCTGGCAAATCGATTTTTTCTACTACCGGAGTAGATGACAAGGAAGTCGCGCTTGAACTGGTGGTCGACCAAGCTGTCACCTACATCTATGATCGAGGGTACATCAGTTATGTTCTCTATTCAGATTTAATCCAAAAGAATCTAAAGTTTGTCGCCAGGGTAAAAATGAATTCAAAGCTGACAATCGTGAATAAGCATGACATTCATGATGAACCTAACATTGTTTTAGACGCTGAGGTTCAGGTTAAGAAGCCCAAGACGGAGGAGATCATCTCATTGCGTCTTGTAGAATTCCTTGATGACGAAGGCAATAAATACAGGGTAGTCACGAACCGACGGGACCTTACTGCGAGTGAAGTCGCAGAGATTTATCGCCAACGATGGAAAGTGGAGCTCTTTTTCAAATGGATCAAACAGCACCTTAAGTTGGTGAAGTTCTACAGCCATAAAAAGGAGGCTGTATGGAATCAGTTATGGCTCGCCATGATCGCTTATGGGCTTTGTGAATTGGTCAGGATTCAGACTCGTTCTAAAAAATCCACTTGGGAAATACTCAAGTACCTTCGTCAATACTGGTATGACTCATGGGATTATTTTATAGAAGCCTTATTCAGGGAGCCGAGCAGAAGATCCAAAGGAAGGCGAAAGAAAGGAAAACCCGGCCGGCCAAGAAAATATCCCAAGAAGTTGAAGACCGTCCAAATTGTCCAAAGATAAACGGATAATAAGGTGCTAACTAACTTGCTTGGTAACTTGTTGTTTTAAACAGGTGTTCTTTTTTTTGTTTCCAACGCTAACTAGCTAAGTAACTAAGTTTGAAAATAAACTAAAATTAACTAAATTTGGTATCTCGTTGCAAAGCTAGTGCAAAAAACAGGTGGAAATCGCCAATAAATAATTTTTTTCGCCAAAAAAACTCGAAAATCGCCAATAAAGTTGTGAAAACCGCCAATAAAAAAATTCAACAATAAAAATTAGCATAATACTGCTGTCTTTCTCCCTTGAAAACTTGGTTTTTACTATCTACCAGCTCTACTTCAAAGCTTGAGTCAAGGATTCTGGTTAATGTACGAACAAATTGTGTTGTTTTTGATACAATTCAGGTTAGCTTTAAGAGTTAAAGTTAAGAATGCCAATTTTCATGATGGAAGTGTGGCAATTCCATAAAAATATAGGGGAGTTTTTATGTTCAATAAATTCAAAATTTTATATGGGGATCATCAATCACAATTTGGTGTATTGCGTTTGCCTGAAAGTCCAGAACCAAGCCCGGTAATAGTCCTGATTCATGGTGGGTTTTGGCAATCTAAATACAACTTAGAAGAGAATACTCCAATTGCTGAAGATTTAGCACTGCGAGGTTATGCAACTTGGAATATCGAATATAGAAGAATAGGTGAAGAACTAGAAGGATGGAATAGCACGTTTAATGATGTAATAGACGCTATTAACCATCTGACTATTATTAAGGAGTCGCATGGGATCGACCTTGCAAAAGTAACAGTTTTGGGTCATTCAGCGGGGGGCCATTTAGCCCTTTGGTTAGCTTCAAGAACTAATGCGTCGCAAACGGAAAATGAATTTAATGAACTCGCTATAGGTATTCAAAAAGTATTAAGTTTAGCAGGAGTCACTGACTTAACAAACATGTGGGAAATCCACGAGCAAAAGGGAATTAAAAGTCCTGTAGCTGCACTACTAGGTGGGACGCCGCTGGATTTTCCTAAACGCTATAAAATGTCTTCTCCTATAGAGTTATTACCATATGGTATAGAGCAAGTGTTAATACATGGTGAGTTGGATCGTCATGTTCCAGTAGAGTTAAGCAAAAATTATTGCCAAATCGCTCAGGAAAAAGGAGATAAGGTGAAGTTAGTTGTTCTGCCGGATATAGAACATTTTAAGGTCATTGACCCAGCTTCATCTGCTTGGGACATAGTTGTTGATTATATTTGAATTAGTTCAAGAAGGATATTAGCCAATGTTGTGTGAAATAGTAGGAAAAATAAGGCAAGTTTTAGAGGAAATAATTTAAAATACAGGTTCTTTTTAAAGAAGTTACTGTAGCGTTTATCCATGAAGAATTGACGCCATTTTGTTTAACTTAGAGTAGGTAAAACAAATTGCTTCTATGGAATTTTTGTGAGGAGATATATATGACTGGAATCTCTGCTGTTGAAACTAAAAGGTTAATCCTTAGAGAACCTGATGAAGATGATTTTGAAGATATTCATGAATTTAAGTCAGATCCACAGGTAGTGAAATACTTAACTTGGGGCCCAAATAGTAGAGAGGAAACCTTACAGAGCCTTCGAAAGCAAATCGCTTTTCAAAACGAGGAAAACAGAAAAATTCATGTTTTAGCCGTCGAAATAAAAGATACTAAAAAGGTCATCGGAAATGCTTTGTTTATGGTTAGAGATCATGATTTTAAAACAGCCGAGATCGGATATTTTATTAATTCAAACTACTGGAAACAAGGTTACGGGATAGAAATTGTAAGTGGCTTATTATATTTAGGTTTTAACACCATGGAAGTCCATAGGATATATGCCGTCTGCGATGCCGAAAATAAGGGCTCTATCAAGCTTTTAACAAAAAAAGGTTTCCGGCATGAAGGCCATTTTATAAAGAACTTAAAGGTAAAAGGACAATGGAGAGACCACTATCTATTCGCTATGCTAAGCGAAGAATTCATTAACAAACCCGAAAATGAAGGGTGAAATTCCGAATGAATTGGCTGCCATATGGCAGTTTTTTGTTTATATAAGACAGCATGCCCGCCATTTTAAAAGGCAAAGAAATGAATATCGCTAATGGTTATTTATGGTATTATTAAATTTAGGTAGGTTTTGACAATAGGGGGAATTGAATTGAAGAATCAGTTAAAAAAATCTTCAACAGATAAGTCTATAAGTGGGGTTTGTGGAGGTATTGCTGAGCATTTTGGGATATCTTCTTTGGCAGTAAGACTGATATTCATTTTGTTACCTGGTTTTAATATATTAATCTATTTAATTCTTGTTAATACGATGGCTGATAGTCCTCAGTCATTATATTGAATGAAGTGTTAATTTCACAATTTCGAAAGGGAAATTTCTTTGAAAAGATGGAGATTAGTAACGATACTTTTGATTAGCATAATAATAGGTATTTTCCTTTATCACGATGCTCGAACCTTGGATCTTGATCCATCTGAATTACCTGTTAATGAACAATTAGCGATTACAATATCTCAGCGATACCTTGCTGGCTATTGGACACATCCAGTTAAGTTACATTTGACGCCTTATGAGATGAAGAATGTAAAAGAAATAGCAGACAATGATGTTGTGAATATAATCGATGAACGGGATACAGGTAATTGCAAGGGGTTTCGGATCATTGTTGAGAAGGATACTGGTAAAGTTTTAGATAAAGATAAGGTGGATTATTGTCATTCAAAGCAATAACCCTATCCGATTCGCCCCTTTCATGGCGACTTTTTTAAGTCTACTAAAGTGACAGGTCTTTGATAAACTTGCATAGTTAAACCTGGCTCTTGCACACCTATGTTTGCAAGAGCCGCAGAAGGAAAATTACCTGAAATTGGGGTTTTATAAATTAATCGAATATTACAGCTTTTCCTTGTTCACGTACCTTTTTTAAGAATGTAAGCATATGATTTATTTCCTCATTGGAATGTCTTTCCCATGAACTTAATTCTGCCACTATCTTCAAAGGAAATTTAGATCTGAAAGAACGTGTTGGGTTTCCAGGGAATTTTTTGTCAGTTAAATTCGGATCATTTTCAAATTCACCTAATGGTTCTACAACGTAAATTCTTTCTTTTGATTTAGAGGTTGCTAATTCAGCACCCCATTTAGCAGCATCCAATGTTGCAGTAAAGTATATATAGTTTGATTTTTTATCTTGGTAATTTGATAGGTGTTGTGGTTCTAATAAATCTCCAATTTTTAATTCGGCTTTAGTACCATGAAAAAATGGACCATTATCTAAGACATTTTTTTTATCATTCATATTGATACACCTCTTAAATATTTGGATTTGTGTATACCAGTATATTATTGGAATTAGAAAAAGAGTAGTCTATAAATTAATTGTAAATAGTTGTATAATGTAATTAGAGAGAATGATATTGAACACTATTTATTCCTATTCAATTTTTAATTTAGCTTTACCATTTGCGAATGTTGCTGATTTTTGACTATTGCTTATATAGTGATATGAAGTATGAAGGTGCGTTGATCCATATGGATGGATTAACCACCTTTTTTAATAAAAAAATCAGTGGATGTTGATATATATATATATATATAGTAATAAGATTAGTGAAAAACGAAAATGTTTTACATAAAGAAAAATTAAAGCTGCTGAGACCCAAAAAAATAGGCGATGTGGAATATAACTCGAAAAAAACAGAGCCTCCGAAAAAAAGCAATTTTAATAATGAACTTCTTTATTCCGGATATCCCAGGTAATGTACTTAAACACCTGAAAGTTCGCTTCCATAAACTCCAAGAGATATGACACTTTATTACTGTAGAATTACATTTCTTTAACAAATCCCCGGAAAAGACGGAATTGCCAAGCCAGTGGCGAAGTCTATAGGTACAGAGAAAAATAGGGGCAATTTCAGAAGCTAATTAGGGGGACTATATATGCTAGAATTTGATACTAATATTGATCAATTTGCCACTATAAAAGTAATTGGTGTAGGGGGCGGCGGAAATAATGCCGTTAACCGGATGATTGAGGACGGGGTGCAGGGAGTGGAGTTCATTTCTGTGAATACAGATGCGCAGGCTCTCAATATGTCAAAAGCGGAGATCACGATGCAGATTGGCGGTTCACTGACCAGGGGGTTGGGGGCCGGTGCCAATCCGGAAATCGGCAGAAAGGCTGTCGAGGAAAGCAGAAAGCAGATTAGGGATGCGCTGGAGGGTGCGGACATGGTGTTCGTAACGGCCGGTATGGGCGGCGGAACAGGAACTGGAGCTGCGCCGGAGATAGCCCATATTGCACGCGAACTAGGCGCACTAACTATTGGAGTCGTGACTCGTCCATTCACTTTTGAAGGCCGCAAACGGGCACAAAATGCGGCTTCCGGAATTGAAGAAATGAAGAAAGCTGTTAATACGTTAATCATCATTCCAAACGAGCGATTGCTGGCAATCGTCGATCGGAAAACGCCGATGATTGAAGCGTTCCGTGAGGCGGACAATGTCCTTAGGCAGGGTGTCCAGGGAATTTCCGACTTGATCGCCGTACCAGGCTTGATCAACCTTGACTTTGCTGATGTAAAAACGATCATGTCCCATAATGGAACGGCACTTATGGGCATTGGAGTGGCTTCTGGCGATGACCGTGCTGCCGAAGCTGCCAAAAAGGCCATCTCCTCACCATTGCTTGAAACGAGCATCAATGGCGCAAAAGGAGTGCTGATGAACATCACTGGCGGCGTGAACCTCAGTTTGTATGAAGTCCAGGAAGCGGCCGATATCGTGGCGGCTGCAACTGACGACCAGTTAAACATGATTTTTGGATCAGTCATTAATGAAAACCTGAAAAATGAGATTATGGTGACCGTGATAGCTACCGGTTTCGATCATGATGAGGATGAAGCACCACCTTCCAACAAATCGCGCCGTCCTGGAGACATGATTGCTAATTCCCGTGAACAGTATCATTCTCAGTCAAGACAGCGAGTAACTGTTGCCTATGCAGAATCAGGGAATTACGGCCAGTCCAGCAGGTACGGCCAGTCCGGCAGCTTAAACCAGTCTGACAGCCACGCTCACACTAATCACTATGGCCAGTCTGATCGCTACAACCAGTATGACAATTTCAATCCATCCGATAGCTATGGCCAATCCCGTAATAACAGCAAGCAGCATGCCTACGAAGAGCCTGCGAGTTATGAACGAGGCAACCAGCAGTCAGACGACTCACTTGAAATTCCATCGTTCTTGCGAAAGCGAAGCAGAAGGCGATAATCGCCAAAGGGGCCAAATCGGCAGTGCTTGCTTTTAAGAGGAGGAACAAATCAATAAAAATAGACCATTGAATATTATTTTATTCAATGGTCTATTTTGCTTTGAAAATTTAAAGTTTGCGAGACAATCCGTTAGGAAACTCCCGCACCTGTAGCTCAATTTATTTTCGTTTGCCTTTAAGGTCGATCCCGATTGCTGCACCGTTTCGGCTTGAGTCGGCGACTCCCTTGAAGATTCCGTTCTTGCGGTCAATCAAAATGCTTTGGACATTGCCGATGGTCGTAGGACTCGGTCCGAATTTATGGCCCATTGCATTCAGTTGGTTTAGAGTATCAGCGCTAATACCTTCTTCATAACGGTAAGAATTTAGATTGTTGGTGTAGATTCTTGGCTCTTCGACTGCTTGCTTGAGTTCCATATCGTACTCAATCGCATGGATAATGGTTTGCAGTACTGAAGTAATAATGGTCGGGCCTCCTGGAGAGCCAACGGTTAAGACTGGTTCACCCTCGTTATCGAAAACGATGGTCGGTGTCATGCTGCTCAATGGGCGCTTGTTTGGCTGCACTTCATTCGCGCCGCCAGGGACTGCATCGAAGTCTGTCAATTCATTGTTCAGCATGAAGCCATAACCAGGGACCATGATGCCTGTTCCAAATACCTGTTCAATAGTTGTTGTGTAGGAGACGACATTTCCCCATTTGTCTGTAACTGAAAAATGGGTCGTTTCTCCATATTTCCGATCATTTGGCTGACTAGTCGGTGAATAGTTTGCTTCGGTATCTTCATACTTCCAAGGGTCGCCGGCTGTTGGATTCTGATTGACTGAATCCAGACTGATCAGTTCCTGGCGCTCCTTGATGTAATTAGGGTGGAGAAGTCCATTCACAGGTACATTGACAAATTCAGGATCTCCAGCGTATGCAGCTCGGTCCGCGTAGGCTAGATGCATGGCCTCGGCTAGAAGGTGATATTTTTCTGGAGATCTAACATCATACTGTGACAAATTGAAATCATCAAGTATTTTCAGCATTTGCAAAAGGAAGACACCGCCTGAGCTTGGTGGAGGCATGCTGGCAATTTCGTATCCTTGATAGTCTCCCCAAACAGGCTCATCCACTGTTACTTTATACTTTTCCAAATCCTCTGAGGTCATAGAACCTCCGAATTCCTGGACAACATCAGCAATTGCTTCAGCGATTTCTCCTTTATAAAATGTGTCCGTACCTTTTGAGCGGATCATCTTAAAGGTTTTAGCCAAATCGTCCTGAACAAGAACATCTCCTTCTTGAAGCGGCTCTCCGCCAGGGAGGAAGACTTGACTTGCTGCAGACTTTGATAACTTGTCTTGATTATCGGCAATCGCATCTGCAAGAACAGAGTCTATCGGGAACCCTTTGTCAGCGAGTTTAACAGCAGGGCCAATCAGTTGTTGCAGTGGGCGAGTTCCCCACATTTCAAGTGCTGTTTCAAGCCCCTTCAGGGTACCCGGAACTCCCACAGCAGTACCTCCTGTTGACCGGACGGAGAAAGGAATGGGATCTCCGTTCTCATCCAGGAACATATCTGGAGCCGCGCCTTCAGGAGCACGTTCACGACTGTTCACGATCTTAGTTTCGTTTGTTTTTCCGTCATAAACCATCATGAAACCGCCGCCGCCGATTCCGGACATCATGGGTTCCACTACATTCAGTGCAAACTGGATGGCGACAGCTGCATCAATTGCATTTCCGCCTTTGCGAAGGACTTCAGCCCCAATCTCGGATGCGAGAGGGTGGGCGGCTGCGACCATACCATCCTTGCCGACGTCAACCTGGCTGTACTGGTCATAGCTGAATTCCGGTTTTTTTGCCAGTCCTGCTGAAGGCATGGTACCTGCAAGCAACAGCACACTAAGCAGAGCAAATAGCCCGGTACGTAAGAATCTTGTCATAATACTACCTCCTGTTTAAATTTGGAATCACCCTCATGGTAGGGGAAAAGAAAGACTGATAGCAAATTATTTGCTGAATTTTCCTAATTTTAAATATATTGTCCTAAGGGTAATGAGGAACACAGTAAAAAAGGCACTTGGAATAGATGGGTCTAAAGATTGATGATGGAATTTTATTTTAAATGTGACGATATTGAAGAAATATACTTATCAATTAATTTACGAAGCTATACAGCATTAGGAGAGATATTCAACTTAACAGATGGTAAAATTTTACAAGTGAGGAACTTGTGTAAAGGAGAGAAATTGTAAATGGCGGTTGAATTGAAAAGTTGTACTCTCGAGAATTTGCAAACCCTTCAAGAAATTAGTATCGATACCTTTAATGAAACCTTTAAAGAACAGAATTCTTCAGAAAATATGAGTGCCTATTTGGAGAAAGCGTTCAATATAGAACAACTGCAAAGCGAGCTTTCCAACCCTTCAACTCACTTTTTTTTCGTATATTACGATGATGAAGTGGCTGGATACTTGAAGCTTAATACCAGTGATGCCCAGTCTGAAGAGATGGGCAATGACGCCCTTGAAATTGAAAGGATTTATGTAAAAAATAACTTTCAAAAGCTGGGGCTTGGCAAGTATCTAATTAATGCAGCAATGGGAATTGCTACTGACAGTGGTAAAAAGAAAATCTGGCTGGGTGTATGGGAAAAGAATGAAAATGCGATCGCTTTTTATAAAAAGATTGGGTTTGTACAGACTGGAGAGCACTCTTTTTATATGGGTGATGAAGAGCAAACAGACTTGATTATGACTAAGTCTTTGTAAGATGACCAGTGGATGATTAACTTTCTTAACTCATGTAAATAATCTATGCTAAAAAAATCCGACTATTTGCCAGGGTGGATAAAGCCGGCAGATGATCGGATTTTTTCTCGCATTTAATTTTTATATGCCGTTGTAATTCAACCTGGTCGGTTTATGCACCCAATATCCTCTTTAATGTGACGACAAATCCTTCTCAAGCGGTTTATCCGCAGAATATCCTTTATCTTCCTTTCTGTGGCCATCAATCATTTTTGCCGTTATGTATGATGTAGGCGGAGTAAGTGGTCAAACCCGAGTTACACTGATCCTTTCATAGTTAATAGGTAAAAAGACCAAATAGTTTCTTGTCTTATATTGTCTAAATATTCATTCTTTTTTCACTATTAAAACAGTGCTAACTTAAACTATCATTTATTTAGCGTCCCGAAAGGTGTGAAAAGGAGGGGAGATAGTAAAGGGGCGACGACTATTAGGAAAGGGGTACATAAATGAAATCGTTTAAGAGATTAATAAGAATGACATCGGCTATAATGATCCTCATGCTTGCATTCAGCTCGGCAACATATGCCGCTCTACAGCCTGGGGGGCAATCCACGAACGGCAATACGAACATTTCCAGCACCCTATCTTACCAGGAAGTTGTCAAGATCCTAGAAGACATCGAGAGAACCAGCAAAGGAAAGGTTGATGTATTTACACTTGACCAGTATGGAAAATCGGAACAAGGCCGAAGCATCTATGTCGCAAAAGTAGGGACAGGATCTCAAAAAATTTGGATTCAAGCCCAAATCCACGGTAATGAGAAACTGGTTACCGAAGCAGCACTCCAGCTCTTAAAGACTTATGCAAAAAGCGGAGAGAAAGATGTTGAGCAGGTTCTGGAAGAGTCTACACTTTATTTCATCCCAATGTACAATCCGGATGGAGCAGAAATGAACCTTCGCCAAACCAAACTTACGGATAGCGGTAAATTAATTGATCTAAACCGTGATTGGACGTCAGCAGGTTTTGAAGCAGTGGAATCGCGAGTGGTTTATGCCTACTGGGCGGACGTGAATCCTGATTTTGCCATCGACCTTCACCATCAGGGCTTCAAACAAGTTTATGGCACGAACGAATCTACATCTTTCTCGCTTGGAATCTCACTTGCTCCAGATGGTCCAACGTTGCCTAATACCGGCTATAATGAGATCACAAAGCAAATGATGGCCTTTGTATATGATGAGTTAAAAGACTACGGGTACACCCATATTGACCGTTATCAGGTCGGAGTAGATAGAGAAGCTGGCATTGGCTATGATATCGATATTAGGGGCGGTGTTGTTTCAGCAATGATGATGGGGCTGAATTATAATAACCTGAACCCAGAAGGCCATAGCCATCCAGCAGTATTTTTTGAAACGAAAGGAAATTCTTCTGATGGCAGCCTGGGCCAAAAGTCAAATGGCTACCTGACAAAGCAAAATTACCTGGCATTGAAATCATTGGTACACGGATATGTGACCGGTGAAGTCGAGAAAGTGAACCCAGATGACTGGTATAACATTCCGTATTATCCTCTGGCTGGCTACTTTACAGATTATAATGGGGTCGTGCCTGCAGGAGCAAATAGCGGATATTAATTCTTTTTTGAGAGTGTCGTTCCTAGACACTCTCTTTTTGTGGAATATTTTTTGGGATGGAGCAAATTGATAGATGATTCGGTATTTTAAGTAAAAAAACAATTATAATAGAATGACATAATATTTTTAATAGGAAGTTGTTTAGGAGGTAGTTGAATGGAAACAACGTTGTTGCCAAAGGTGGTTTTAAGGAAGTTAACTGTAAAGGATTCAGAGGATCGATATAAATGGTGTCTTGACAAAGAAGTAACGAAACATCTAAATATGCCAGAAAAATATCCTCCCTTCAGCAGGGAAGAGACTCAAAACTGGATAAAGATGTGTATTGCCAAAACAAACGGCTATGAACAAAAAGCAATCATGACCGAAGATGGTACGCATATCGGCTGGATTGATCTAAAGAATATTGATAAGTTAAACAAGCATGCAGAATTGGGTATTGCGATAGGCGATAAAAGTTACTGGGGTAAAGGGTATGGCTTATCCGCGATGAATCAAATGCTATTATGGGGATTTACTGAATTAGAGTTAAATAAAATATGGCTTAGAGTTGAAATTGATAATGAGAAAGCCATTAAATCTTACAAGAAAATGGGTTACATAGAAGAAGGAATTCTGAGACAAGACAGATTAAGAAACGGTGAATTTATAGATCGATTAAGAATGAGCATTCTTAAGAATGAATTTTATAGCAAAGTGGGAATTTAGAAAAAATATCGGAACTGTTTTCATCCCTGAAACATAGATAACCATAATTGACTTGGAGGTGTTATGAATGTACGAATATCAATTTGTAGAAACTTCACTCGGAGGATTTTTCTCTTCGGCAACACACAGGGAAACCATCAGTGAGTATGCAGCTGAGGGCTGGAGATTGGTCCAAGTTTTGCCTTTAGCGTACAATGGCCACGGAAAACCTACTTCATACGAGATTATCTTTGAAAGACCGGTTCAGGATGAGACTTGAAACTAACTGTTTGAGAGACTCACGATAAATTAATACAAGAAATGGCATACGTAATTGAAGTATGCCGTTTTTGAAAGTTGAAACATGCGATAACCAGAAACAATTACTGTATGCACTCTTTTATGGAACCAAAGTGATGCTCAACCGTAATAATTAGAAAAGGCCTATTACAAAGGGGTGTGTGCAAATGGGTTACTTTGAAAGAGTGAAAGAAATTCAACAACTCCAATGGGAATTATTTATTGATTATTGGTATTTGCATATTGCTGTAATATTACTGGGATTAGCTGCAGTGGCATTTTGGGTGATAAAGAAATAGAAATTTACAGATTAACTTAAACATAACGTGTAATACATGGAGTTATTAAAAGGGTGTGTTTTGTTCATGACTAAAGAGTCAAAAGTAACTTTACCCAGCAAAAAGATAAGGGTGATCATCTCTTTAATAAGCTGTTTCATTTTATCTATTTGGGGAGTTTTTACATTATTTGTTGGGAACCTAAACTCGTCCTTTGTTCCGGCTTTATTAGCAGTTGGCGGTTTTATAGGATTGGTCGGTGGGGCCCTAGAACTGAAAAAAATGAATGCTGCTTGAGACGAGGGTGCGTGGGTCCAGGAAGGATTTACGCACTTTTTTGTTGAATTCCTATATGAAACAAACAGTAGGGAGTTCATTTTATGGGGATATATCAGAAAAAACCATTGAAAGAGCAGTGGAGGGCATTAATATTATTACTTTTACTATTTGGTCTGGCAATTTATTACAACCTCTTCTTTATACCTAAACATTCACTTGAGTTATATCAAGCTCTTTCGTTTGCGAAAGATTTTGAAGAAGCACAAGAGGTGGTGTTGGACGGGTATGAGGGCTATTTTAAAGAAGAAGACTTTGAATTCATTAATAGATTGGATACTTCTGCAGAAAGAATAAGCCAATTTACTCTGTTTGAATATGATGAAAAAACCTATTTGATCATGACGACACCTGGTACGGAAAGGTTAAAAGTTCTCTCAGTTGAAGAATTGCCAGAAGACATTAGGGAATATTTTCTTGCATTAACACCATAAGATTGTCCTTGTAGTCAGTTCGTTGCTGAAGAGTATATCGCTTTTTTAGAATCTAGAAGGATTTTATTGGAAAATAACAGAATCTAAGAAGAGTGACATACTAGGAATGCTAGTTAGAATAGGAGAAGTTTTATGTTAAATCGAGTCATTCAGGAATTTGGATTGAAAATACAATCGATCAACGAGGTTGAAGATTCTCATAGTTCAACAGTCTATAGATGTACTTTATCAAAAGGCGAAAATGTTTTCTTGAAAATCCCCTTTACAAAACTGAAGTTCCAGCGGGAGTTAGAAGCTTATGTGGTTTTAAAAGGGAGGGTGTCCATTCCTGAACTTTTGGATTATTGGCCAGGTGATGAGGAGTGCCCTGGTGCTTTTTTATTATCTGAATTAAAAGGAACCCCTTTAACAACTAAGGTTTCCCCAAACATAGCGTTTCAAGTGGGAGTCCTACAGGCTGAGATGCATAACATTCAACACCCTGAGGATAAGGAGTTAATGGGGATCCAGAATGAATATGCGGACTGGTCTGATTTTGTGGAAAAGCAGTTTTACAGTTTCGCTGAGGATGTAAAGGATGTCTTAGATCCTCAATTATACAAACAAGCGATTGAAAAATTCGAGAAAATGAAGCATCAGCTGCCGGATCCAGATGGACCAAGTTTTGTACATATGGATTTTCGACCAGCGAATATCATAGTAGCCGATCATAATGTGGCCGGAATGATTGATTTTGAGAGTGTACGATTTGGTTCTACAGAAATTGATTTTACAAAACTGTATCGTGATTTCTTACGCTTTGACGCTACCTTATATAGTTCGTTTAAAGATGGATATAAATCCATCAGGCCATTAATTGATTTAAACATAGTCCTGCCATTTTATCAATTCACCGATGCGTTCAATAGTATTGGCTGGTGCAAGCGCCGCGGAATGGAGAAAAACGCTTTGTTCCTGGAAGAAAATTTAGTGCGGTTAAAAGGATTTTTACTGTAATGTTTTGATGGAACGAGCTCGAGCAATGAATGCAGATCAGTCAATATAGGGGGAAGCGTATGAAGTTTTGGTCAAAGCCGTTGGTATGGTGGTTGGTACTAAGTCTTGTCTTTATTTACTTAGTGGACCTATTTACAATTACACCTCATGTGATATCAGGCAATGGAAATCCAGGTTTATTAATAGTGGCGCCAACACTGCTTATTTTTATTTTTTTTGCGAAAAGTTTATGGCAAGGGTTCGGGCGACTCAGGATAAAATCCAATATATCGACGATGATCATTATCGGAGCATTTGTCCTCTTTATCATGTTTTGTATTTTAGAGTATCAATTTGCTGTAAATCTAATAAACGAATTAGGTGGATCATCTAAGGAACCTGAGTCAAGAATATACCGTTTTCCCTGGTTAAATCAGTATACTAACACGCTTTTTATTAATATTTACACATTTGGCATACTGGCAGCTGGAATTACTTTTGTAAAAATTATTTTAAATAGAATAAAAAGAAATTAGATTGTTAGGATGTGGGAATACAAGTTTATTCCTATAAGCAGAAACGGAGGAGTGGGAGTGGAGAAACAAAATTCAGTTGCCAAAGTGCTTCGCATCATAGGTTTCGCAGTAATGATAGGCGGCTTTTTGCTTGCATCGATTGAAGGTCCGGGAGAATCTACTGGGGGAATGACTTTATCTGCCTTGTTTTCCAGCTTTGTCACAGGGATGTTATTCATAGGTTTCGCTGAAGTCATTGCCTTGCTTCAAAAAATATATCATCAACTTTCTCAGAGCAGTTCTAGTGATCAATCTATGTCAAACGACAAAGTCGAGGTTGAACAGCCACGAGTCCCAAAAGAATGGCAACCGTCACCACTAGATGTTGATACTATTCAAAAATTGTACCCAGGGCAAAAAATTAAAATCTCAGCCTCTCCATTTGAAGATTATTGCGTCGTCCAGATTGAAGGGGAAAACCATATCGAAGTGGTAGAGGTAGGAGGATTCAAGCCGAGGAAAATTACTGCTGATTCAGAACCTGTACTTGTGAGCAAGATACAAAATTGGTTCAATAAGCTACCATCCTCTTAAACAAGCAGATTTGTAGAAGGAGTTAGGAGGGGAAAAAATGATAGTAGGAAAATTCCCAATTATAGAAACCGAAAGATTGGTTCTGAGACAAATTATAAAAGATGATGCAGTAGATATTTTGAAGTATCTATCCGATGATGATGTAATGAAGTACTACGGATTAAAGCCTTTTAAGTCAATGGAAGAGGCATTGCAAGAAATTGATTGGTATCATTCGATCTT
Organism: Mesobacillus sp. LC4; assembly: GCF_053543455.1. Classification (NCBI taxonomy): domain Bacteria; kingdom Bacillati; phylum Bacillota; class Bacilli; order Caryophanales; family Bacillaceae; genus Mesobacillus; species Mesobacillus sp. LC4. Next base: position 1,269,678 of record NZ_JBGCUB010000001.1, on the reverse strand, counting down.
TGATGAGAAGTCTGGAATAAGATGGGGAATTACCATAAAAGAGAAAGGAAGAGTGATTGGCAGCTGTGGGTTCTTAAACTTAGTCCAACAACATCACCGTTCCGATATTGGTTATGAGTTGAGTGAAGACTTTTGGGGACAAGGTATTGCCAGTGAGGCGATTGCTGCTGTCATAAAGTACGGATTTGAACAACTGAACCTTCAACGGATACAAGCATTAATTGAACCACCTAATATTCCTTCACAGAAACTAGTTGAAAGAAACGGCTTTATTAAAGAAGGTCTATTGAGAAATTACGAATTTACAGGTGAGAAATTCGATAATTTGTTCATGTACTCTTTGCTAAAGCAAGATTTTGAAACCAACTCAAATAGATAGGAAGAATATTATGAACCATAAATTCATTGAAAACATACAAAGAGTCTATCCAGAGCTAATCATTAGTCAATTTTATATCAATGAAATTGGCCAGAATAATGACGTGATTGTTTTGAACGATTCTTTGGTGTTCAGATTTCCTAAATATGAACAAGGGATTGAACAATTAAGAAGAGAAACGGAGATTTTGAGATACTTAGAGGATAGAGTATCTCTGCCAATCCCGGCCCCAGTTTATAAGTCCTTTGACGTGTTCGAACCAGGGAAAGTTTTCTCTGGCTATCACCTTATAGAAGGCCAACCTTTCTGGAAGGAAAGTTTGCTAGCAATTAAGAGTGATGAGCACATTAGAGGGCTGGCGTCACAACTGGCTTCTATTCTAATAGAAATCCATTCTATTTCTGGGGAAACAGCAAGCAGAGAGTTACAATTGGATGCTCGTCATCCGCGTGAGGAAATGAGTGATCTATATGAAAGGATTAAAGATAAATTATTTCCTTTTATGAGGAAGGAATCCCAAGCGGAAGTAACTGACTCGTTCGAGAATTTCCTAAATGGAAATCAGCTCGCTAATTTTAATCTCACACTTATCCACGGGGACTTCGGTGCATCCAACATCTTGTGGAACCAAGGGGAAAATGAAATTTCCGGGATCATCGATTTTGGCGGTTCTGGTATTGGAGACCCTGCGTATGATTTTGCGGGAATACTCTCTAGTTATGGTGAAGATTTTTTTAATAGGTGTATCGATTTTTACCCGAACGGCAGGCAAATAGCTAAGCGTGTCCATTTTTATAAAAGTACTTTCGCATTACAAGAAGCTCTTCATGGAATTGAAAATGACGATCAACAAGCTTTTGAGAATGGAATCCATATTTATAGATAATTTTAATTCTAAAAAATATGCTATTAATACTGAATGTACGAAGGGAGGAGGCAAGAAATGATTCAGAGGCTTGGAAATGCACCGTATTTCTTGCTGGTGGTTGCTGCTTTGTTTTGGGGCGGAAATGCGGTGGCCGGGAAGTTCCTAGCTAGTTCCCTTCCGCCGGTGACCATTTCATTCACTCGCCTAGGGATAGGGGTGCTGATTATGTCTCCGGTCATTATCAGGCTGTTAAGGCATGAAAGAGCTGCCCTTCGGGAACACTTCAAGCTGCTTCTATTCCTGGCGGTGACGGGTGTGATTGGCTTCAATCTGCTCATCTACTGGGCTGTCAATTATACGACGGCCATCAACGCGACCTTGTTGAACAGCACAAGTCCATTGTTTATTTTCCTGCTGTCAGCGCTTTTGATTGGTGAAAAAATGGAGCTGAAGTATTGGATTTCGCTGGTGATTTCAATGCTTGGGGTGCTTGTTGTCATCACACATGGTTCGGTTGAAAGAATGCTGGCCTTGCAGTTTAATATTGGGGATTTAATTATGGTATTGGCCGTGATCTCATGGGCGTTGTATTCCATTTATATTAAAAAAATCTCAGGAAAGCTTCCCTCGCTGGCCATTTTCGGTTTTACTCTGGCGATCGGGTTTCTTTTGATGGTTCCGGCAGTGGCAATCGAGCTGTCGATCGTCTCGGTAGGAAGTGTCGGTCTTCCGGAATGGACTGCACTATTTTACATCGGGATCTTCCCATCGATTTGTTCTTTCATACTATGGAATCGCGGTGTTGCGATGATCGGGCCATCGAAGGCGTCGATTTCGTTGAACCTCATTCCAGTGTTTGGGGCGATGTTTGCCTTCTTTTTTCTTGGTGAAGTCATCTCTGTACCGCAGATCATTGGTGGATGTCTAGTCTTTGTCGGTGTGTTCATTACTTCTTTTTCAAAGAAGAAAACAGTCCAATTAGCTGAGGAAGCTTAGAAATTCACTAGGAGAGAGTGTCTCAATTGAATGAGGCACTCTCTTTTTTTAGAAGGAAAAAGGAGATTAATCTGCTGAGGCGAATTTAATAGGTATTGGAAAAGTGCCGAGAAGAAAAAGGAGGCCATATGGAATCATTAAAGCCTATAAAAAGAAGCCCTATAAGAATCTATTTCGGAAAAAAATATTACCGTTCTAAGAGATACTTTGATTGGGTTTTTGGGAACAAGAAATTTTCCATGAAAAAGGAAGAGCAACTCCTAAAACATCAGGTATTTGCTCATCAAACCTTACTCCATCGTGAATTGAAGAATGTTGATATGTGGTTGCAGCATAACAAGGTGAAGAATCTCAAAATCGCTACTCAAAAGCTAAATAAAATCATTATCAGGCCTGGGGAAACCTTCTCATATTGGCGATTACTTGGCAATACAACGAAAAGTAAAGGGTATGTGGATGGAATGGTCCTTCATTATGGCAAAGTCACAATTGGTGTGGGAGGGGGACTATGTCAGTTATCCAACTTGATCTATTGGATGACATTGCACACTCCATTAACTATCACGGAAAGGTATCGTCATAGCTATGATGTATTTCCGGATTCCAAAAGAAGTCAACCCTTTGGCAGTGGAGCTACATGTGCTTATAATTATCTTGACTTACAAATTAAAAATGAAACGAATACCAGTTATCAATTGATTGTTTATTTGAATGACACTCATTTAGTTGGTGAATGGAGATCGGAAACCCCTGCCACCCAATCATATGAGGTCTATGAACGGGAGCATGCCATCACGATGGAGTATTGGGGAGGGTATGTCAGACATAATCGAATTCATCGTAAAGTATATAACTCTGATAAAATACAAATAGATGATGAATTTGTGACAGAAAATCACGCAATAATGATGTATGAGCCTTTGCTGGAACAAGAAACGGTCACGAGTAAAAGTATTTGATGATACATAGAATCTAGTAAATCGGTAAGTGTATGGCATGGCTCCTTAAAGGATCAGCAAAATTAATAATGTAGGAGGAATTTACATATGTACGAAGAAGGTTTTGTGAAAGTTACCGGCGGTAGAGTCTGGTATGAGATTTACAATAAGGATGCGAGTGGGACACCTGTGATTATTTTACATGGAGGACCTGGGTCTTCGACTTATTCTTTAAAAGGATTGAAAGCGCTGGGTAAGGATCGGCCTGTGGTGATGTATGACCAGCTTGGCTGCGGAAAGTCGGATCGTCCTGATGATCTATCCTTATGGAAGATTGACCGGTTCGTTGAAGAACTTGGCCAGGTGCGAGAGGCGTTGAAGCTTGACGAAGTACATATTCTTGGACATTCTTGGGGTACGACTTTGGCGGCTGCTTATGTTCTGACAAAACCAATTGGAGTGAAAAGTGTCATTTTTTCAAGTTCATGCTTAAGTGCACCGATGTGGGAAGAGGATCAAAAACGGAATATCGCCAAGCTGCCGGCTGAGGTACAGGAAACCATCTTGCGCTGCGAGGAAAGCGGCGAGACTGATTCTGAAGAGTTCAAGTCTGCCATTCAGGAATTTAACAAGCAATTCGTGTTTCGCGGTGAGCCAGATTTGGAGTGGCTTAAGGCTGGAGCCGGCATGAAGAATCCTATTGTGTATGAAACGATGTGGGGGCCGTCCGAATTTACGGTGAAGGGGAACCTTAAGACATTTGATTGCACACCGCAATTAGGAGATATCGAGTGTCCGACCCTCTATACTTGCGGGCGTTTTGATGAGGCAACTCCGGAATCTACTGAGTATTACGCCCAGTTAACTCCAGGATCTGAGTTCCATGTATTTGAAAAAAGTGCCCATATGCCATATATGGAAGAGCCGGAAGAGTATTTGCAAGTGATTGGTGATTTTCTTGAAAAGGTCGATCGCCAAGTGTGACTTTTGCTATACTCCCTCTTGAACCCTTTATGCTATGTTAATAGTGTTAAATTAAGCTATAAAGGGGTTTTTTTCATGAGCTGTGGATGTTCTAGATTAGAAGATGGCAAAGCGATTGTTGACCATGTAAAAAGCAAAGGCAAGGAAAAGATAAAGCCGCGTGTCGCGCACCAGATCGCTTGCGAATGCGGAGAAATGTTCACGATGGAAACGGTCATCACAAACTGCCCAAGCTGCGGTATGACGTACGGCGTCACACCTTGCAGTTCCGGTGATATCAATAAGGTCAAGGCTGCTGGAATTCAATATGCATAAAACAAAAAACCTCTCGAATTGTCGAGAGGTTTTTTGCTTTTGATATATGTGAAGGTTAAGTTTTCGAGTTTGCCTGTAATATGGATGAGACTGCTGTTAATACACTTGCCAATAGTACCTAAATCGCTGTTTCAATATCCTCAACAGGTTTAAAATGAGTTTTAAATACGGTGTGCTTTTTGCCAAGTCTGTTCGTAACGATATAGGTTGTTTCAAACTCACGATCAACATCATATTCATCACCGACATTGAATGCCACCTCTAAACCTTCGTTATTAATGCAAATAACTTTTCGCATATTTTATTCCTCCCGGAAAAAGACTCATTATTGTATATTTTTCGTACGGAGGTTGGGCTTTATGTCCGATTTGGCGATTTATGATGAAAATTGTTCCTGTTTTTAATTTAACTGGTAAAAATCAGAGGTTTTTTCCAGTTCGCCAATAAATTTGTGAAAATCGCCAATAAAAAAATTTTATCGCCAATATAAATAAAAAATCGCCAATAAAATGAAATTTTCGCCAATAAAATCTTCGGTCACTCAAAAGTTGTCTGCCAATTTACGGATTACCCTTAAAAGAGTCTATTTTTATGATAAAATCAATACTAGACTACTATCGGGGGACCATTTTATGAATTCAAATACATATTTTTATCAATTTTTAGAGCCGATTTCAAAAGAATTGGCATTATTGGCGAAGGAATTAGAAAATAGTATTTTTTCGAGCCCAAGAACGATGCTGACGCATTCGCGGGTGTTCATTGAAAATATTTTACAGCAGGTAACGAAAGAAGAAGGAATCCTCGAGGATCCTCGGACTGGATTAAAAGAGCGGCTGGACTTGCTTAATGATCAAGGTTATTTGATTCCTGAGATCCGCGATGCATTGCATTTAGTGCGGAGAATGGGGAATCAGGCGGCACATGATGCGAGGATGTTCCGCTTTTCCGAGGCGCTTTTGTCATGGGAAGCCTTGTATAGCATTGTAAAATGGTATGTTGAGGTGTACGGTCCGGTTGATGTGACCGTCCCGGAATATCAGGATCCTTCTCCCCAGGCAGAAAAAACGTTTGATATGTCTGAGCTTGAGGTCAGGCTGAAAGGGTTGGAGGAGCTGTTGAAAAATCCTTCTCCTCAACAAGCTGAAACTCCAGCTAGGGAAGAGGTAGCAGTGGCTGTTGCTGCTCCAGCTGTAGAGGTCCAGGAAACGCCTGGATTCACGCCAATCCGGACGATCACTTATAAAGGAAGGTCCATTGAGATTCCATATTTCCTAAGGGATGCGTTTCTTTTGCCGCAGCGATTTGATAAATCGGAAACTTTCCTGATCCGACTTGGTGCTGAACAGGAAGCACGTATCATGAGCGAACTGCCAAGCAATCTTGAGGGGCTGCACAAAAATGTAAAAAGATATAACGAAAAGAATGATGAGCAATTTTTCGAGGAGCTTGGAACTTTCATTGAAGAAGAAAAAGTCCGCAGACAGCTGACACTGAAGCGTCAGGGAGAGCTGTTCTTCTTTTACAAAGCAAGCCATATCGTAGTGACGGAAGGACTGAAGAATGTTCCGCTAACGGCAGATGAATTCATAGGGATTCCGAGTTTGTTAAGGCAGTTGAATGAAGACCAAATCTACACTGTCGGACAGCTTCCTATGGAGCTTGTGATCTTAGCGAAGTATGACAATGTTGGAGTTGGGACTGTCGAGAAATTGTTCGACCAGCTGAAGTCAAAGGTGGGGAATAAGACGGATCAGGTGGATGGTGACTTTGCAACAGAGCGAAAGAGCTTCAAAAAGTGGGAATCATTATATGTAAAAGTGAAGTACAAAGGAGTACTTTCTGTTATAGAGGGTTCAAGTGTTCCGGCGATTTGGAAGGAAGCGCTGAAATGGATTGAGGATCAAGATCTTCCTTTACACGATATGGTAAGAGCAGGAATTATCCTTGGTTCTACTGATAATGGAAAGCGTTATGCCATTGCACTCCAGCCGATTCATCCAGATCAAAGGCCTTTCACACAGCTTCATACGTATCACTCTCAGCTATCGGGTGCAGTCTACTATTTAGAGACGAAGATCAATCCGAAATCAGGGCTTGAGACACTAGGCAAGGTTCTGACACGTTTGGGTGTTGAAGTGGATATTCCTTTATTGAAGGGTGAATAGGCAAAACAAAATGCCGTGGGATGCCACGGCATTTTTTGTATCTTACCGCACAGTGTTATTTCCTCTTTTGTGCTTTCAGCTTGTTCATTTCCAATTCAGCCGCATATTCTTCTTGCGACTTCCCTTGCTTGAAGCTTTCTGACTGGATTTTCCTGAACTTGTTGTCGTTTTGATTAGGCATGTGCACACCTCCTTTTGAACATAAGTATTTTGTTCAAAGTACGGATGATTATTCTGAGTCTGTGCACGAACATCCCTGGATAAATTTCTCATAATTCAATATTATTTTGCTATTCCGGATATAATGAAAGCGCTTTACATGTGAAACTATTCACAAGTATAATGAGAGTGTAAATAAAACATATTCATTTCCGGGAGGAATCGCAATGTTAGCTGACCTTATTTATGAATTCAAGAGCTGGTGGTTGGGAGATTTACCAAAGGTCGGAAATGAGGAATTTGAAAGAATCGAATCGAAGCATACAAGAGTACATCACGATGAAGATATCTATGAAATCATCCGGGTTCACTAAAATAAAACAATCGGCAGTCTGATTCCATTTGAATTGGACTGCTTTTATTTTGTAGTAATTTCATGATGGGTGGTATATGATTATACTTCATGCTATGTGGTTTTTATACAGGGGAAATGGATAAAACTAATCCAAAAAGCCTTAAGAATTTGGAGTTGATTTTTTGAGTAAAGCTAAAGGAAAGAGCGGAACGGGAAGAGGCACGGGCAAAAAAGGCTGGAATCGCTGGCAGGCTAGTGCGAAAAAAGCCAAGAGTGCCAAGCCATACAAGAGTAAAGGTGTTAAACACGGAAATGCTTCCAAAGAAGGTACATCTGAAAAATAATGCCTTATAATGCGTTAATCCAATTGTGGATTGACGCTTTTTTGTATTTAGAAGGATGAAATGACATAAATCTCAATAAAATAATTATATAATTTAATAAATATTTATTGTAAATCGATAAATTTCATGGTAAATTCAAAGTGACATTAAATGAATGAGGTGCTTGTTTATGAAAAAAGGGTCAACACTTTTTTTAAAGGCTGCAGTTATTTTAATTGGCCTTCCTGTTTTGGCTTTATGCATGTTTTTGCTTCCACAGATCGCGTCTGAAGCGAATGATGCAGCCGCAAGAGGTTCAGATTTGGCATTTGCGGTTTATGCTATCCTAATGGTTTTGTACGTTTCGGCTGTCCCATTCTATTTTGCATTGTATCAATCATTCAATCTGTTAACTTACATTGACAAGAACCAGGCTTTCTCTGATTTATCGGTTATAGCTTTAAAGAAAATCAAAAATAGTGCGATCATCATCAGTGGCTTGTTTGTGGTTGCCCTCCCATTTGTCTATGTTTTAGCCGAGGTAGACGATGCACCAGGACTGATTTTAATTGGAATGGGAATGATATTTGCTCCATCAGTGGTCGCAGTTTTTGCAGCCGTCCTGCAGCGACTGTTGCAAGAAGCCATCGAGATCAAAGAAGAGAACGACTTAATAGTCTGAGGTGAATGGAATGGCAATTATAATCAATATTGATGTGATGTTGGCTAAAAGGAAAATGAGTGTAACGGAACTTTCTGAACGGGTTGGAATCACGATGGCTAACCTTTCTATTTTAAAAAATGGAAAAGCAAAAGCAATCAGGCTGTCGACATTAGATGCAATTTGCAAAGCACTGGAATGCCAGCCCGGGGATATTCTTGAATATAAAGAGGATGAAGAATATTAGTTAGTTAAGTTTTATTAAATAGCGTTGATCCAGGTGGATTAACGCTATTTTTTATCTAGAACAGTTGCGAGGTGTATGGGAAGAAGTTAATAGACATTTCGGCAGGTGACGAGGCAAGAAATGTCTAAGAAAAGTTGTTTAATGGACATTTTAGCAGGTGACGAAGCATGAAATGTCTAAGAAAAGGTGTTTAATGGACATTTCGGCAGGTGACGAAGCATGAAATGTCTAAGAAAAGGTGTTTAATGGACATTTCGGCAGGTGATGATGCATGAAATGTCTAAGAAAAGGTGTTTAATGGACATTTCGGCAGGTAATGATGCACGAAATGTCTAAGAAAAGGTGTTTAATGGACATTTCGGCAGGTGACGAAGCATGAAATGTCTAAGAAAAGGTGTTTAATGGAAACTTCAACAGGTGATGATGCAAGAAAAGTTTATTAAGAGTTTGTTGATGCTAATTAGACTTCTGCAGGTGCAAGGAAAAGGATAATTGTTCCTAAGGGTTTCACAAAGTGTCTAGGAACTTCTTTGTGCGTATAGCAGAATGGTCATCCTCATCTCTAAAAACTATACTTTTATCAAAATCCCCTTTTATTGTGTAGGATTGGAGAAGATAAGGGATTGGAGTGAATCAGTTGATTTCTAACTCTGAATTGCAAAATGTAGGAATATATTGACAACAATATATATAAACGCTAAACTATTTTAAAATTCCAAATAAAAAAGCATTGAAGAGAAGAGTAGTTAAGTTTATGGATATTTCCAGAGAGCTCCTGGTTGCTGAAAGGGAGTAATATCATGCTTAATGAAAAAAGTCTCGGAGCTTCTTGCCAAGCTAATGATGAATTAGGGATCGCAAGACGGGTTCTTCCGATATAAAGATAGGGTATGAACGTACCCGAAGAGGTTGGTTTGGCGACAGATCAACAAACTGAGGTGGTACCGCGAAGTCAAACTCTCGTCCTCAAGATTCATTTCTTGGGGGTGGGAGTTTTTTTTATTGTTTAAAATCCATTGTGAGTGAGGAGTTTTTAAATGAAAAATCCTATCCTATTAGATTTTCCATTCCAGTTAGAAACAGAAAGATTATTGCTTCGCGCTCCCCATCTAAGGGGTGACGGAAGTATCGTTAACCAGGCGATAAGGGATTCTTTTGATGAGTTAAAAGCATGGCTGCCATTTGCGCAAAAGCTTCCTGAAGTGGAGGAAACCGAGATTAACCTAAGAAAAGCCTATATCAACTTTTTAAAAAGAGAAAGCTTTCGTTTTCTGATTTTTCATAGAGAGACGGATGATTTCATTGGGACAGTCAGCCTTCAGGGGATTGACTGGAATATTCCTAAATGTGAAATTGGATATTGGATCAATACGAAGTTTGGTGGAAACGGTTATATGACAGAAGCGGTAAATGTGGTAACTGATTTTGTGCTAAACCAACTTGAATTTAAGCGAATAGAAATTAGGTGTGAATCTACTAATCTGAAAAGCCGTGCGATTCCTGAAAAACTTGGATATGAATTAGAAGGGATCTTAAGGAATGAGGATTTATCAGCAGACGGCAGCAAGCACACCGATACTTGCTATTATTCTATTATTTCATAGTCAGAGGCAGATTGGTCAGAGAGGGATTTTGCACCTGTTTTTGAATTACTTTATTAAAATGTTTAATCGACTGAAAATTGAAACCTTTCTCCATCACTATCGTAAATGTTTATATATTATACGGTAAGGAGTGTTGGGAACATGGGATGGGGATTGGCCAGGAACACAGATTTTAGTGGTCATCAGATCGAAATAGCTGTCATCTTCACCTTTTTAATCGTAATCGCAATTTGGGTGTATTATGATTCAGACAAATATTTTATCGGATTCAAGAGACATATATTCTGGATATTAACAATATTCACAGGTCCAATTGGTCTTATCATATATCTAATGCAGCGGAAAAAAGAAGGATTAGTTTGATAAAGTTAGTTAATTAAAAATACAATTCTTCCCTATGTTACAGTACAGGCTCTATCGGTCAAACAGAAGGCGTGACGGAGGAAAAGTGTCCGATAGTAAGGCTCTATCGGCCAAATAGAAGGCGTGCAGGAGGAAAAGTGCCCGATAGGAAGGCTCTATCGGACAAACAGAAGGTGTGCCGGAGGGAAAGTGTCCGATATCAAGGCTCTATCGGACAAACAGAAGGCGTGGCGGAGGAAAAGTGTCCGATAGGAAGGCTCTATCGGACAAACAGAAGGCAGTGCGGGAGGGAAAGTGTCCGATAGGAAGGCTCTATCGGACACACAGAAGGCGTGAACGTGAGAAATTGTCCGAAAGAAGAGAAATATCGGACAAAATTCAAAAGTGCTGGACCGAATCCTTTGTTTAAAAAAAATTTTAGCCATCCCCTATGTTCCTCAAGAAAAGCAATCCAATAAAATGACTACAACTCACTTTTTTTAGTAGCCTTTTCCATTCTCTCAATAATGAAAGAGCCTGCCAGTCCGACCCAAAGGGATGCCAAAAACCACAAAAAATAAGAGTGAAAGAACTCTTTCCCTATTTCAAAAAAAGACAATGTTATGGCTAATACTCCAATCCCTTTTAATAGACTAAATAGCCCACTTAATTTATCCATCATTTGAAACTACCCCCAAAATCATTTTTGTTTTACATAATTATATAATGTTTTCTGTTTTTGGAAATATCTATCAATAGGCGAGACGTTAATTATCGATGGATCAGTTTGTCTACGCAATTTTTATTGCTTTAAATAACCATTGTAAATGGTCCGCTATATGGAACTGAGCGCTTGGATCTCTAATACCAATGGTCATTTCTATATAACTAAAAAATAAACCATGCCAACAGGTAACCACTTTGGCATGGTTTTGTTTTTTTATTATTTACAAAGAGATTGTTAGAATGTTACTATTCAACTAATCAGTTGAATAGTTGTTTTTGGAGGTGTACATTATCGAAGCTCGTGAATTTAAGGATTTTATATATGGTGAGTTTTCTCGGATTGGAAAGGCAATGTCCAGTCCAAAGAGGATTGAACTTCTTGACCTGTTGACTCAAGGTCCCAAAACGGTTGAAGCTTTGGCTGCTGATACGAAAATGAGCATAGCCAATACTTCAAAACATTTACAGACCTTACTTGACTCTAAGCTCGTGACTTACTCTAAGGATAAAAACTATGTGATTTATCGGTTGGCCAGTGAACGAGTATTGATGCTTGTATTGGCATTAAGAGGAACCGCTGAGGAACGGATTTCAGATGTGAAGCATGTAAGGGAAGGACACATCCTCAGAGAAAATTCACTTAATCCTATCTCCTTTGATGAGTTAGGTGAAAAGTTGAATAGCGGTGCTATCACATTATTGGATGTGAGACCATTTGAAGAATATAAGCATGGTCACTTGCCTCATGCTTTATCGGTGCCTATTTCGGAATTAGAAGACCGTCTGGATTCATTGCCAAAAGACAAAGAGATTGTGGCATACTGCCGGGGACCGTATTGTGTGTATGCTACCGAAGCCGTAGAGTTTCTTATATCAAAGGGATATCGAGCTACATTGCTGGATGCAGGAATTAATGAATGGAAACGACTACAGCATTAAAACTTTCACACACGTAGCTGTTTAACAACCGTTTACATCAAAACCACCCATAGATCAGTAACTTTAAAGATTGAAGACTTTATCGAACTTTATTTTTGGAGGTGATTAAGTGCAGCTTAAAATCGGAATCAAGGAAAATATCGTGCAATTTTCCCTTTTGGTCCTGACGAATCTGTTCGTCGGTTCAATGGTCGGGATTGAGCGAACCGTTCTCCCGCTGCTTGGAGAGGAGCAGTTCGGACTGGCATCTGCAAGTGCAGCACTATCATTCATTATCAGCTTTGGGTTTTCTAAAGCAATTGTAAACTATTTCGCTGGTCAAATTGCAGATCGGCTTGGACGCAAGAAAGTGTTATTGCTCGGCTGGTTCATAGGCCTTTTCGTACCAATCTTCATTATCTTCGCACATGCATGGTGGGTTATCATAGTTGCGAATATCCTGTTGGGAATTAACCAGGGACTGGCATGGTCGATGACGGTTAATATGAAAATCGACCTTTCAAAACCAACCCAGCGCGGAACTGCAGTTGGTTTGAATGAATTTGCCGGCTATTCAGGGGTTGCGATCATGGCAGCAATTTCCGGATATATTGCCTCTTCTTATTCATTAAGACCTGAGCCATTTTACATTGGGATAATTATTGTTGTGATCGGCATGATCCTATCGTTGATTGTTAAGGATACAGCTGAGCATTTAAATCTGCAGATTAAGAATAGTGGCACCGTCGGTTCTGGAAAAAGTCGATCGGCAAAAGAAGTATTTGCTTTGACAACCTGGAAAAACAGGAATTTATCGACGATTAGTTTTGCCGGCTTATCAACAAATCTAAAGGATGGCATGGCCTGGGGTCTCTTCCCCATCTACTTCACTGCTGCAGGATTATCCGTAGGGCAAATCGGTACAATTGTTGCGGTGTATCCAGCTGCCTGGGGCATTTTCCAATTGTTCACGGGTACCTTAAGCGATAAAATCGGCAGAAAAGCTTTAATCACTTATGGCATGTGGACACAAGCTGCTGCACTATGGTTCATACTCGCTGCCAATCAATATTCACTATGGATTTTAGGTGCTCTATTGTTGGGCCTGGGTACTGCGATGGTTTACCCAACCTTGCAAGCAGCGATCAGTGATGTAGCCGACCCGGATTGGAGAGCTTCCTCAATGGGAGTATACCGCTTCTGGCGTGACAGCGGTTATGCATTCGGTGCATTGATGGCAGGAATCATCGCCGATCTTCTAGGTGTGAACTGGGCGATTGGTTTAGTCGCATTCCTTCCATTTTTAGCGGGATTTCTTTCGAAAGTTCGGATAAAGGAAACAAATAAAAATCGATAGAAGCGATGCATCACCCTAAATGCGGTGGTGCATTTTTTATGGGCATATACAGGGATTTCAACCGGCTTTTAAGAATTATAAGGAAACAGGTAGAGAGTACCAAGCAAAATAAGTTTAACAATCAATGAAATATTATTTAGCCAATATAATGGTTATGAATCTTTTCACAAATAGAAAAATGATGGTGGTAGAATAATTGCTATCAACTCCTTTAGGTACTTTTAAATTATTTGTTAATGGAGAAGAAATGGAGTTTATTGCAACAAAATTTAATCATTCAGATCCAAAATTTTAGGATAGGAATGGAAGGTTTATGATTCCATATCACTTCAAAAAGAAGCAAAGAATCTGAAGGTCGCATGTTGCATTCCTGCTCTAGATGTAGAAGGGGAAATTGAAAGCGGGGAAAACAGAATCCACGGTTGATAAAAGATTTAGTTGGATTCAACCTTTTACAGAAGAAAATGAGGTGCAAACCTGGTTTGGGGCATGCCTGTTTTTAATGCCCTAATTGCTTCAATGCGGATCTTCAGTTTGTGAAAATAGCTATCCATGCGTTGGTCCACTAAGGATGAGCGCTTTTTTATATATGGGAGAAAAAGGAATTCCTTTTCCGGATGTAGAATAGTTCAGGGTGTTAGGTTTTTAACGATAAGGAGATGGATAGTATGTGTGGGATTTGTAAGTAAACATTTAGAAAGGGATTTAGCACTGCCAAAACATCGTGGCATTCTTTTGGAGAGTGCGTTAAAAGATTTAACATCAGATTCAAATGTGTTGGCTATTTATCAGGCAGGGTCATTAGCCAGAGGTAACTTTGATCGTTACTCGGATATTGATTTACATATTATCGTGGATCCAGTTCAGAAAGGAAGCTTCATAAAGAATAAACGCAACAGGGCGGCTAAGTGGGGAAAGGTTTCATTCTACGAGGACTTCAATCCATCATCTCCTGTTGTGGTTACTCATTATGATTCCTTTGTAAAAATAGATAGTTGGTATCATTCCCCTAAGGAAGTAGTACCATCAATTTGGCTAAAAGGTTATAAGGTTTTATACGACCCGAACAATATTATTATAGATGTTATTCAGGAATCCTCAAATATAGTTTATAAACCTACAGCAGACGAAGTGGAGTTTTGGCGTGGAAAACTTTTGGCATTCATACACGAAACTTATCGTGCCGCTATGAGGGGAGAATTCTATTACGCTCTATCAAATTTAGATCGGATCCGCTGGCTAATCGCTTCTGGATGGTATATGGAAATGGAAGAACATCTAGATAGTCCGTACGGTGTTTGGTCAAAGATTGAGGGGCAAAGAAGCAAATTGGATCAAGGGCAGTTGTCTCTTTTAAAGAGGTGGGAGTGTAACCGAGATCCCGATCAAATCATAAAAACAATGGTCAGTATCGTCCCTGAAATTTACAGATTGAATAAACACCTGAGTAAACAAGTGGATATTGCGGATGATGAAGCGCATATCAGGAAAGTGATAGGTATGGTGATTTGAAAAATTCTATTCCTAGCAGGAGATTTTTTTACAAAAGGAGGAACCATACTTGATTTATGTAATCAGACATGGGGAAACAGATTTGAATAAAGAACGTAAAATGCAAGGGAGAATGGGTTTCCCATTAAACGAAAATGGAATTCAACAGGCAAAAGCATTGCGAGAAAGGCTCCAAAATATAAAATTCGACTTTGTCTTTTCTTCCCCACAGGAACGAGCAGTTCAAACAGCAGAAATTGTCACCGGCATAAATGCAGTTAAAGATGATAGACTGGATGTTTTTGACTTAGGAGAAGCTGACAGGTTACATGTTAATGAGGTTAAAATGGCTGGTCATTTACCTGATTCCTCGGTTTATAAAGGAATTGAAGACCCTGATGATTTTGTGAAGAGGGTGTTTAATTATATGAATGAACTTGAGAATCAGCATGGAATAAAAGAGTTGAATATTCTTATTGCAGGCCACAGATGCACAACAGGTTGTATGGGGGCTTATTTTGAAGGAGTACCTAGTGATAGGAATATATTAAAATTCTCATCAAATACTGGTGATTATAAGACTTATGAATTTAAATAAACTAAGTTGTCAAAGTTTCTGGTGAGCTGGTGCTTCCAGGCTCGACTCCCTTATTGTAGACTCTGTTTTATACCAACCTATTAGTAATCCTAATGTTGGAAAGAGGTGACACAAATGAATACTACAGGCCGTTGGGTAGCTGCAGTTATTATATTTTTACTTGGAGTTTTACTATTTAACAAAGGGCTGGACCTTAATGCACTCGGAACAAATGTATATGGTGACGGGATTGGAGTGTACTTTTTAACACTTGAGATCAATGATAGAGTACAAGAGGCAAGTATTCCAGATTATGCAAAGGGATTTTTCATGTCGAGTTTTGTTGCCGTTCTTATTTCATTTTTAATAATCGGAAGGAATCTGAAATATAGAAAGAACGCTAGTTAGACATTTTCTGAGATGCTGAACTATACGATTCTATCCCTATTTTATTGATAGAACTTTACCGTAATTTTCATTTTTCGTTTGAAGGTAAACAGTAACTTTGCGCTACCATTAATGATGGGGTGAAAATATGCTATCAAATATGGGCGCACCAGCTTTTGTTTTAATTTTTAATATTGTTTTTTTGATTGTAAGTGTATTTATTATGTATTTAGTCATTACAAAAGCAGTGAAGAACGGGATTAACCAATCAGTTGTGGGCCAATTTATCGAAAAGAATTCTAGACTCAATGGCAATAGAAGTGATTTAGATAATGACAAGTAATTTATTTTTTGCTATAGGCGGTGATCCAGAAGGATAATCGCCTTTTTTGTAGAAAAACACAGAATGAGTATTAGAAATTGAAATTAGTATAGGGAGAAAGAAAGTGAAAAAGTCTGTCTTTATTTTATTTAGCACTATTATAGTCATATTAACTGGCTGTATTAACGATTCAGCTAGTGAGTCAGTGAAAGAAGAAAAGAAAACAGATTATTTTAATTTAGTTATTGAGAGTGATAAAAATATATATCGGCAGGACAAAGACATTCAGATTAGTTCTTACTTAGAATATTTCAGTAAAAATGACTTAAAGTTAGATCCTAAGCCTACAATCACAATTGTTGTTAGAAATTATAAAGATGGAGAGATAGTCGAAAAAATTGACTTTGATCCAATTGAAGAAACAATAAAAGAAGGAGAAAAGTTTTCGAAGACAATCGATAATATTACCCTTGAAATGGGGAAATACGATGCATTTGTCCAAGTTACGCCATTCTCGGTTGGTTCAGATCAGTTTAATTTAAGTACAGCACCTATTATTTTAGAAGTGAGATAAAGGCTAAGGAGTTGTAAACCTAAAAGCATTACTTATTTAGGTTTGCGGATTTTTTTTAAACAAAAGGAGCAATTAAGTTTAAAAGTGGGTTTTTATTTATCTATTTAAATTTTATAGAGTATGGTTTTATTACTAAGGTCATTGGAGTGTGTTTTGTGGAAAAAGGTAAGATTATTGTTTTGAACGGTGTATCAAGTTCAGGGAAATCAACTTTAGCGAAGGAAATAACCAAGTTACTTCCTGACTTTTTTAAATTCAGCGTGGATGATTATGATTTAGTCATTGAAAAGATGGAAGATAGGGAAAACGAGCGGCTAATCCCTATTGAAACCGAATAT
Source organism: Mesobacillus sp. LC4 (assembly GCF_053543455.1). NCBI lineage: Bacteria > Bacillati > Bacillota > Bacilli > Caryophanales > Bacillaceae > Mesobacillus > Mesobacillus sp. LC4. The sequence continues at coordinate 1,252,649 of NZ_JBGCUB010000001.1, read as the reverse complement.
TTTTATTATAGAAATGCGGTAATGTTCTCAGATCGAGGGGTTAATTTGATACTAGACCAAATCCTCCATGACCCCACTACGTTACAAAATTTTTATGAAACGCTAAAGTCTTACCCAATCCTCCTTGTGGGAGTTCATTGTTCTGCCGAGGAGCTTAATCGAAGAGAGGAGTTAAGAGGAAACCGTCGAATGGGCCAAGCAATTTCTCAACTCAGTTTTGTGCATAAACAAGAAATTTATGATATTGAGGTAAATACGTACACCCACTCAATGATGGAATGTGCAAAAGAAATTGTAGATTGTTTGGAAAGTGATACACCATTATTAGGATTTGAAAAATCGCTTGAGCAATTCGAGTCGTCAAGGAGTAGTATTAAATAACTATTCAAAACATAATTTCCTCGCTTTAGAAGGAAAGAAGCAAAGGATGCGACAGTCACGTATCCTTTGCTTCTTTTTAATGGGAAAAAATTATTAATGTAAGGTAGAATAACTTTATCTTATTTTGGGTTTACGAGAAAAGCTATAGGAAGCTTGTCATAAAGCCTTAAATTCCTTTTTTTGTACCCTTAATGAACCATAGGACTTATACTAAAATAAATATTTAGAAGATATGTTTTTTTATACAACAAAAGAGCGATTTTTTTAACAATAAAACCTATGAACAAATTCGGTATATTCCGCCAATGTCCATATCTTTTAATTTCTGGTTCATTAAAATTTTGTTTCTGTTCGGGGATTATTATGTTTAATCGAGGTGCATACGGGATTCTTAATCCATTTTATTAGCCTGAATCTATCAATTGCTGCATGTCGAAGAATGGGCAAACGAGGAGCTTCGATAGGGGGTATATACTATGACAGCTCATGCAAAAGGTGAAATTTCCGAGGTGAAAAATGCTTCAATTTAAAGACGAGTTTGAAAGAAAAGAAAGAAATTATAAGAAATACCTTTTTTTGTTTGTTATTACTGTTTTAATCCATACATTTATTGATTTTTTCGACTTGGGTATTGAAAATGTTTCTAAATTGCGTGTAGTTATCAGCTTATTATTTTATGGTGTGATCCTTTACTATGCACTGCGCAGGAAGATATGAGCAGAGGTAATGATCAAATTTTTCGTCTGGGTAAATATCATATTACTTATTATCATAATCACTGTTACTGTACTTGGATTTTAGTTCATAAAAGAGATGAACATAAAAAGGTTTCATGAGGTTTCGAAGCTGGTTAGTAAAATTCATAATTCCATTCATCCATTTTAGGAAGTGAAAAGGTGTTTGTTTATTATTTAATGCTCTTTATAGGAACTTTGTTAGTAATCATCGCATTATTTGGTTTTATTGGAATGTTTCGCGAGAAAGCCTACCCTGTATTAAAAATAGGGAAAATCATTTTAAGTCTTATAATGGGTGTTTTAATTCTGACGATTACTATTCCAAGTCTAAAATATGTTGTGATGAAGGAATATGATATCGTCAGTGGAGAATGTGTAATTGAAATAGATTCAGCAGGTCGTTCTTCATTAGCGGACTTTAAAATGCTGAATTCAGAAGAAATCTTTATATTCAGTGATATACCTGACCTTGATGCCTATGGAAGGTCAGTCCCTTATTATTGTGAGGTTACAGTCACAAAAGATCATATGGTTGAAATTGGGTATAAAATTTATGATGTCAAAACAAGAAAGTTAATTTTAACAAGTGAATAGGATTTCACAAATGCCTGAGTGATCTCTGGAATTACTGATCAATGAATTGTTTGACTTTTATGTAAATCAAAGGTAGAGTAATAGTGAATTTAATAGGAAGACCACTAGGGGAGCCATTTTATGGCTGAGACAGGAAGGATCCTGGACCCTTTGAACCTGATCTAGTTCATACTAGCGTAGGAAAGTGGAGTCTGTGCTGGGTAAATATCTATTATTCTGCCGCTCCATTTTTGGAGCGGTTTTTTTGTTGGATCGCTCCATTTAATGTCTTCCTAAAATAACTGATAGGAGGAATATTTATGAGTTTTTCAGCAGAATTGAGAAGAGAAGCAGCACCTATTTTTAATGCCATTTTTGAGCACCCTTTTGTAAAAGGGATTGCCAATGGAGATCTTATGCCCGAACAGTTGGTCCATTATGTTAAGCAGGATTTTGAATATTTGAGTTCTTTTATCCAGATCTACGGAATGGCCATTTCAAAATGTGAGACACGTGAAGATATGGAGATGTTCAATAAACAGATTTCCTTTATTTTGCACAGCGAAGTACACCCTCATAATAACTTTTGCCAGAATGCGGGAGTTTCTTATGATGAGTTACAGGGATATTCTTTAGCACCAGCTGCACATCAGTATATCCGGCATATGAAGAGCGTTGCCCATGAAGGAACATTGGGAGAGATTTTAGCTGTGCTATTGCCTTGCCCATGGACCTATTGGGAAATAGGAAAAAAGTTATTAAATGAAAAAAAGCCAGACAGTATGCATCCTTTCTATGAATGGATTCATTTTTACGGTGACCGCACCGATACGATTACTGAAAAATTCTGCGCTCGTCTGGATGAACTAGCAGAAGAAGCCTCTGAAAAAGAAAAAGAAAAAATGAGGGACCATTTTCTGCTTAGCTGCCAGCTTGAATATATGTTCTGGGACATGGCTTATAAACTGGAAGAATGGCCTGTCCCAATGGAATTAGTGACGGAAGGATAAAATTGAACAAGATGATACGGTGATCGTGTTAAAGGTGAAGATTGAAGACAAGGATTTAGGAAAGTAAGGGTTGTCCAATCAAGAGGTGCTTTTATCGAAGGAGGATAAAGGCACTTTTTGTTGAATTTTAAACAAGGAAAATAAATTTAATTCAACTTTACTAAAGTTTTTTTAAAAAAGGGGTTCTGTAAGTGGTAATTCCTGAAGTTGTCGATAAAGTCATAAAAGATTATATTAACCTATTAAATGAACATCTACCTGGCACCCTCGAAGGATTATATATACATGGTTCCATTGCTTTAGATGCCTACGTTGAAGGTTCTAGTGACATTGACTTTATCACGTTAACAAATCGCCGGTTAACAGTGCAAGATACAGAAGCTTTGTCTCATATTCATAGAACAATTGAGAACAAATATAATAAGCTAGAAATGGATGGAGTATATGCTCTTCGTGAGGATATGGGGAAACTAACCAATAACAATATTGAATTTCCGTACTATAACAATGGCGAACTGGCATTCGGCGATTATTTTAATTTCAATCCGATAACCTGGTGGGTTTTAAGGGAGAAAGGAATAAAGATTTTAGGACCAGAAATAGAGGGATTTCAGCTAGATATTCAGCCTCAAGTACTCACATCTTATGTACTTGAAAACATGAATTCCTACTGGAGAAATAGAGTTCAAATGGCAGAAGCATCTTTTGAACAGTTGATCCAGCTGCCGACACAACAAATTGATTTTGAAATAGAATGGACCGTTCTCGGCTTACTCCGTCAATTTTACACGATTAAGGAAAACGATATCGTTTCCAAGCTGGCCGCTGGTGAATATGGACTTACTCAGCTTCCAGTGGAATGGCATAATATTATCAAAGAAGCTATGAATATACGTAAAGGTGAAAAAGATAAGATTTTCAACTCAGAAAGGGATCGATTGGATCATGCTATAAGGTTCTCAAAATATCTCATTAATCAATGTAATGAATAGTGGAAAACAATCTCCATAAATGTGATACAAATAAAATTCACTCAAAAAAATCAGTCCAATTATTAGGACTGATTTTTTTGAAAGTTTAAACGCACCGAAATAATATCTTAAATTCCAGACTGCTTCTCATAATTCCTTAAAAGCATTCCATTTGCTTTTATCATGCCGAGCTTTTCGTAATAGGGGACTAAGTCATCGTCACAACACAAGTCAATCATATATATTTCAGCAAGTTCTGCCATCATTCGATGGACAAGTTCCTTGCCGATTCCTCTGTTTTTGTACTCAGGCAGCACTTCAAGGAAGGGGATATAGGCAGATAAAACTCCATCACTGACTGCTGTGATGAACCCAACAACTCGATCAGTATCTTTATCGATGGCTAAAACCACTGTGCTACTGTTCTTCAACAATTTTAGATGAGTCTCTGGACTTGGCGGTGTAGGCCACCCATCAAAAAAGCCTACCAGCATTTCAGGTGAAATATCTTCAAGCGAATATTTATATAACATGATTGATCAACTCCCGATTATTTTTTTGGCAGTCGATATGAATTAAAAGTAAAGTAACAAATCAGTGACCCTCCAGACATGATTCAATATTAGTATGATTCAATTTTTATTAGGGAAATCCTCCTGAAAACTTGAGAATTATTTCTCGGGAAAGCGCAGGATTTGACTTTATTTTCAGACTTTGTCGCTTTTTTGGTTATTGTGGCAAAGGGCATTTCTTGGTTCAGAAAGCTTTATTATTATTACCTACAAAGCTGTCCGAAGTAGCCTTAAGTTCAGACAGCTTTTCCCTGATTTCTTTGAAAGCTGTCTGATGTAGCCTTAAGTTCAGAAAGCTTTTCCCTGATTATCTTGAAAGCTGTCTGAAGTAGCTCTAAGTTCGGACAACTTTTCAGTGATTTCCTTGAAAGCTGTCTGAAGTAGCTCTATGTTCGGACAGCTTTCCCCTGATTACCTTGAAAGCTGTCCGAGGTAGACTCGAGTTCGGACAACTTTTCCCTGATTTCCAAGAAAGCTGTCTGAAGTAGACTCAAGTTCGGACAACTTTTCAGTGATTTCCTCAAAAACTGTCTGAAGTGGGCCCGGTTTCGGACAACTTCTCCCTGATTACCTTGAAAGCTGTCTGAAGTAGCCCTAAGTTCGGACAGCTTATCCCTGATATCCTTGAAAGCTGTCTGAAGTAGCTCCAAGTTCGGACAGCTTTACACAGTTTCTCCTCAAAGCTGTCTGAAGTAGGCCCAAGTACGGACAACTTTTCTTTGATTCTCTCGAAAGCTGTCTGAAGTAGCTCTAAGTACGGACAACTTTTCCCTGAATCCCTTGAAAGCTGTCTGAAGTAGCTCCAAGTTCGGACAGCTTTACACAGTTTCTCCTCAAAGCTGTCTGAAGTAGGCCCAAGTACGGACAACTTTTCTTTGATTCTCTCGAAAGCTGTCTGAAGTAGGCCCAAGTACGGACAACTTTCCCCTGATTACCTTGAAAGCTGTCTGAAGTAGCTCTAAGTTCGGACAACTTTTCCACGATTTCCTCGAAAACTGTCCGAAGTAGCTTCAAGTTCGGACAACTTTCCCTTGTTTACCTTGAAAGCTGTCCGAAGTAGCCACTAGTTCGCACAATTATACATGGAATACCATTAAAGTGACCTAACACACTCCCTGAAACGCAACTTTTGTCGTAAGTGTCTCCATCTTTTGGCTGGACATTTTGCCCTATATCTGTTTAAGTTTTCAGTATAGATAGAAATTTCAAAAAAGAATAGGGGTTGGGGAATGTGATCAGTTTTAAAAAGCCGGATGTAAAGAATTTTTATCGAACGTTTAATATTCAATCTTTTACGCTAAGTCCGGACGAGAAACAATTGGTTTTCAGCACCAATTTAACTGGGAAATACAATTTATGGGCGATGGATTTGCCGAACCAATATCCATATCCGCTGACTTTCATTGACCAAACATGCCAGGACTTGCTCTATTCGCACGATGGCAGTTTTATGGTAGTTGGTTTCGATAATGATGGTGATGAAAATGGCCAGTTATATGCACTTCCACCCGCAGGAGGGGACATGGTGCCGCTTCGTACGGCAGAAGGACACCGCCATATGCTTCCGTTTTTATCCCAGGACGATCAGCGTCTTTACTATACATCTACCAAAGGTAATGAGACATACCTGAATATTTATCAGTATGATATGAAATCAGGTGAAGAGAGCGTCATCGTTCAAGGAGAGGGTGCGGCTTGCTTTTTAGTGGCTGTGGACGAAGAAGAAAATAATTTTGCCTATTTAAAACAATATGCAAATACATACGCTCCTGGATTCATTTTTCAGGACGGGAAATCTTACTCGCTGACTCCGGAAACAGATGAGCAATTCACAGTCGGTGAGGGAGTGTTTGTAGATGATGAATACTACTTTGTCACCACATTTGGTGAGGATTTTGATTATCTGGCAAAGTTCAATCTTAATACACATGAGTTCACGAAAGTTCTTTCGATTGAAAAAGAAGAGTTTGGGCCTCTTCGATATGACAAGAGCACGAACAGCCTTTATTTTGTTACATCTAAAGGCGTAAATGATTATTTGTATCAATATGATTTGACTGCAGGAACATATAAAAATAGTAATCTGCCAGCATCGATCATCCAGGGTGGCACAGTCGCTAAAAGTGGGAATGCGTATATTCTCGCCGGATCAGCGACAAAACCTAATAATATTTACATGAAGGAAGCGGGCAGTGAGGAGTGGAAGCAGCTGACGAATTTGGCTGTTCCTGGAGTCAAGGAAGAGGAGCTAGTTGATCCTGAAGTTCTGACATACTCATCCTATGATGGCATGATGATGGAAGCTTTATTTTTCAAGGCGAAGGAAGAAGTGAGCAATGGCCACGTCATCCTTTGGCCTCATGGTGGTCCGCAGGCAGCAGAACGTAAATTCTTCCGTGCGATGTTCCAGTTCCTAGTGAACAGAGGGTATAGCATTTTCGCACCGAACTTCCGAGGTTCAACTGGTTACGGTCTGGCGTTCACCAAGATGGTTGAGGGGAACTGGGGTGAAGGACCGCGCCTTGATAATATTGCTGGCCTTGAGTACCTTTTCGAAAACGGATTGGCTGATAGGGATAAAACATTATTGATGGGCGGAAGCTTTGGCGGATATATGGCATTACTTCTGCACGGCCGTCATCCGGAATACTTCAAGGCTGTCGTTGATGTTTTCGGACCATCGAATCTTTTCTCATTCATTGAATCCGTCCCTGAGCACTGGAAACCAATCATGAATCAGTGGGTTGGCGACCCGGTCAAGGACTTCGATAAACTGACAGAGTTTTCACCGATCACTTACCTGGACACAATGAACAAACCAATGCTGATCATCCAGGGAGCTAACGACCCGCGCGTCGTCAAGCAGGAATCTGATCAGATCGTCAAAGCCCTTCAGGAAAAAGGGCGCGATGTGAAATACCTTGTACTTGAAGACGAGGGGCACGGTTTCTCTAAAAAAGAAAACGAGATTCTTGTTAACACCACCATTCTTGAGTTTTTTGATCAATTTGTTGAAGCGAAGGTAGTAGTTGAATAAGAAAGTGAGAAGCGCAGGGCCCTGCGCTTCTTTTTTTCCTGAAGTAAGGGAATAATTAATCTTTTTTCCCAATATAAGAAACGAAGTATTTTCGACAGATTTCAATCACATCTTTTTGCTGTTCCTTTGTATGGCATTTAACGATCAGCAGGATTTTCAAGTTTATTTCCTTCATCCGCTTGGCCATTACCTTTTTTTCGTTACTTCTATCCAAAAAGTATCCAAGCAATCCTCCTCCCACCAGTCCAAGCAATCCAGTGGCGACAGGTCCTGCATATACCACTGAACCATAAATGACTCCGAGAAGCATACCTATTGTACCCAAGGAAGCAACCGAATCAGAGAAGCTTCTGCCATCCGAGTAATTTATACTATCAAGGAGGACCCTCTGTTTTTCTTGATTCTCCATCTCCACAAACACAATGTTTTCTTCATATACTCCGTATTTTAATATATCATTTATTGCCATCTCCACATATTGGTTACTTTCAAACCCGGCAAATACGTGCATGGTTTACCCCCTACCAGAAAACAATATCCATAACTTAACATTTGAATTTAAAGCGAATTTTACTCAGAGGTGTTGTGATGGATCGGCTGACCAAGGTTAGAATTGAAAAGCCACGACGATTAAAAGGTGTCGTGGGCATCTTGGATATCAACTATGTCAAACCCAGGCCTCCCTGGATTGTTGCGTGGTGGTCGGCTGCACTGCCAGGGTTGGGCCACATCCATTCAGGTCATTATTTAAAAGGTCTTATTTTAATGAGCGGGGAAATATTATTGAATAACTTCTCCAATCTTAACTTATCAATTTTCTACACAATGATTCTTAATTTCGAAAAAGCGAGAGATGTAATCAATTACAATTGGCTCATCCTCTATTGCGGTATATTTGTATTTGCCATTTGGGATTCCTATAGAATTTGTATAGAAACCAACAAATACTCTTATATTGAAGAGAATCTGCATGAAAGGGAATTGGACTTTAGTACTATGAATACTCTAGGCGTGAATTTTCTGGACAAGCGAAATCCTCATATGGCATTGATGTGGAGTTTTGTCTTTTCTGGACTTTATCATATTTGTAATAATAAGTTGCTAAGCGGTCTTACTTTACTGAGTTGGAATATGGTCGTAGCCTATCATACAAAAATTCCTGAAATGTTACGTTTTACTTTGACAGGTCAATTTGAACGTATCTCTTCAATAATAGATATACAATGGATTCTCTTTTTTCCGTCTATTTTTGTGTTTAGTATTTATGATGCTTATACACATGCAATTTATTACAATCAGCTTTTTGAAGAAGAACAGATCTTGCATTTTAATAAAAGGTTTGGATATAACAAATTAGATATTAAAGAACTAAATTAAATTCTACTAACCAAATTTTCAATATTATTGGAGGAAAATATTCTCTGCATAAAGTGAGGATGTATAGGGAATATACATTCTGTTATCAGTAAAAGGAGGTATTTTCAATGGCAAAAATTTTAGCTGTTTTATCAAGTGGATATAAGGATGAGGAAAATAATTATGAAACAGGATGGTGGGGAGAAGAATTATTTGCTCCGATGCAGCTTCTTGAAGAAGCGGGCCATCAGGTGGATTTGGCATCACCGCTTGGAGGCAAGCCGGTAATTGATAAAATGAGCATCAGTGAAGAATACGATCCGAAAGGTAAATATAAGAAGCTTTATGAGTCCGGGAAAGCGGATGATACGATGAAGCTTTCAGATGTGAATGATGGCGACTACGATGTTGTTCTCGTAGTAGGCGGACATGGTGCAATGTATGACTTGGCGAAGAATGAGGACTTGCATCATATCATGAACAGTATCTACGACGGAGGAGGCATTGTCGCTGCTGAATGCCATGGACCTGCACCGCTAGTATTTGCAAAGCGTCCGAATGGCGAAAGCTTTATCGCAGGTAAAAAAGTAACCGGTTATCCAGATGAAATGGAGCCAGAAGGCCTTTTGGATATCTTACCGTTCAGTCTCGAGCAGGAAATGCGGAAAATCAGCGATTATGACCAGGGTGACCTTGAAAAAACTGGACATGCTGTCTGGGCGGACGAGCAGCTCGTGACGAGCCGGGACCCATTCTCATCAGAGTTAATGGGAGAAGAGCTGGTCAAGGCGCTGGAAAAGAAGAGGAAATAAATATCGAACTTCAGGAAAAAATGAAATACGAATAAGATGTTTTAAGCCGGGGTAAAAAAAATTGCCCCGGCTATTCATCACTATTTACTTCAAATGGTCACTGGTATGGTAGATGAAAACATCGATTTGATGATTTATGTTCTGCTAGGGCAAAAGTTTGCAAGAAAACTTGCGGTACATATTATGGGGACACAGCTATCCCATATAAACGCCTTCGCAAGTGTTCGCCTTTGGTTCATAATAACAATGTTGTTTATATTGTCCTGCAAAGGGCTGGTCATACCATGTAGGCGGACATGGTGCGTAGGGGTTGAAATACCAGAGAGCAAACTTGGAAGGGTGCTGCCGCCAATAATCCAAGGTTTGCTTCGCTAATCTTTTTTCAACACTTCTTGCTCTGTTATAAAATACATTTCCCTTTTGGACGGCTTCAAATGAATAATTGCCTCCTTGTATCTGGAAAATTACATCCCTTATTTTCCTTAAATCCTTAAAATCCAGACAATTTGCATTCAGCCGGTTGACAATGACATTTCCAACCATCAGCATTCCCAACTGACCCTCACCCTCGGCTTCCGCTCTCATCATTCTGGCCATTAAGGCTACATCACTGTCTGTATATTTTACCCTTGGCATTTTTATCACCTCTATAAATACTGTATTAAAAACTGCTTGTCATAATGTTAAGAGGTTCTTTATAGAGACAGATAAACTCTGTGGGGGGAAAAGACAAAGTCGGTATGCTCACTTATATAGTTACGCTTCAAAAACCAAATCGGAAGGGTGAAATCGTTAAGAAACTATAAGAAAAAGTATGTTACCGCAAAAGTGAAGAAACACGAATGACGGTCACATGTAGGCTATCTATTTCTGTAAAATTCAACTTAATTCTTTATAAACCGTCGCTACAGTAAAGTTCATTTAATTCCTTCGTCCTTAAAAAGAGCTGGGTTGGCGGTGGTATTCAAGCTTTGGGTGGACGCCCACAGATTTCCAAGGAATCGTGGCATCATCTGCTGGGATGGAAGGAATCCATATCTTGAAAAATAGACAAAGAGTTTCAAATAATTACGTGCATTGCCAGGCAGGTGAATTTCTTTTGCATAGAATTCATTTTCTGTCAGCGTTGCAAAGGATCGGGTTTCGAAACCAGAGATCAAGCGGGTTTTCTCTCCTTTGTACTCATTTTCGATGAAATGGATTTTTTTGATAATCGTCGGGTCATCGCTTCCATCGTAATTGGCTATCCTGGCCTGTTTGAAAGCTGGGACAGAATCCAAATCAGATACCAGTGAAAGAACATGGCCGTATGCTTTATCATGACCTTCATAAATAGGCTTGATATTTAACCTAGCCATCAAGTCTATCAGCTTAAGTTCTTCATCTTTTAAATAAGGCGGACGGAAGATCTGTCTTGAGAGCTTCAATTCATCAAGAGAGTGACACTTCATTGACGTGAAAAAGTACCATTGGCCTTGATCATCAAGGCTAATATCATAAGATTGCCCTTCCTTTTCCAATATGTAATCTTTAAAACGATCCTCTTTGTCAAACGTAAAATCCCGCGGAGTTTCCTTACCTGGCATGAAACCAAAAGGGGGCTTAATGGGAATAGCCATTTCTGAGTAAAGCGTCATGTCCATTGAATAACACACCTTTGCAACATCATTAATACATACAGATTACCCACTCCTAAACGATGGCACACATAAATATGAAAAAGTGGTATCGAAACTGAGGAAAATCATGGTAATATTTGACTAGATAAGGGGGAGGTTTATTCATGGAGATTAAGACCCAAGAAAAGGCTGCTGCTGAGGTCGATTTTACAAAAAGGGAGAACATTGAATTATACATTATTATCGGTCTTATGATTGTATCTGTTCTTTTTATTCCAGTTTTAAAAGGGATCATGGCAATAGCGCCAATCGTCTATTTTCTTGTTGAAAGAAAGGTAAGGAAAAGAACGAAAGAGGAAATTGGTTTTCGGACTGCCAATTTTTCAGAGAAAATGAAGAAATCATGGATGCTCATTTTGCTTGTCGGGATTGTTATGCAATTATTCTACCTTTTTTCTTATCCAAAATTTTTCCCGCAAGTACTGGAGCATGTTCTTGGCAGGGTTCCGCTTGATTTCAGCGATTTGAATCCAATACTTTTTCTAAGTATTGTCTTACTGGCCTTTGGTGAAGAAATTGTTTTTAGAGGATTAATTCAGGCACGCTTAAGTAAACTTATGCCGGTTTGGGTGGCCATCCTTGTCACGTCTTTGCTCTTTGCCGTCATGCATATTGCAACTGGCGAAACAACTGTTGTTATGGTCGACTTAATGAGTGTATTTATCGATAGTGTCTTATTTGGAATCATTTTTGCAAAAACAAGAAGCATCTATATTGCGACCTTAGCACATATTTTAGCCAATTCGGTTGCTTTGTTATCCATTTATGTATTTGTTTTATGAGGAATAGAATGGGAGATTATGTGAAAAGGCGCTTTATTATTTTATTCATCCTTTTCATCGCAACAGGATGTCAAACGAAAGAGCGAACTATTCCAACAGAAGTTAGTGACCCACCTGAATACATTCAGTCACACGATGATATAGTCGATATGCATGGAGACATCACGAATCTAGAGAGGTTTTATCTATTTGTGGACCACATAGAGCAAGATCAAAAAGATAAAATCAGGATCGTTAACTATACAACCGAGGGAGCACCTATGCTCCACGACTTGGAATTCGATGGGACAGAAATCCACTCGACCTATGATTCTACTAGAGACGGATACGGAACAGGAAGTATTGAAGAAGTAACCTGTAAAGGAATAGCTGTGGTGAAGAGAGACTCACGCACCGACTATGTATTGGAGGAATGCAGCAGCCAAAAAGAGGATGTAGTGATCCTGGTGATTGAAGATTAATAATTAAGCAGGAGGATTCGCGCCTATAAATGCAGAAACTCTCTATAGACTATTTATAAGGAGCGAAATTATCATGATAAAAAAAATCGGTCAAATCATGTTGTATGTAAATGATCAGGATGCAGCTGTGAGATTCTGGACTGAAAAAGTGGGCTTTGTTGTCAATGCAGAAGAAGATAATGGACAGGGGTTTAGATGGATTGAAATTTCTCCAAGTAAAGGTTCAGAAACTAGCATCGTCCTGCATAATAAAGAATTTGTAGCAAAAATGTCGCCTGGACTTAATCTTGGTACACCATCTTTAATGTTATATGCTGACAACTTTGAAGAATTCCGCAGTCATTTAGCTGATAGGAATGTTGTAGTCGGGGAAATTGTGAACATGCCTTCAGGCAGGGTATTTAACTTTGCTGATGATGAAGAAAATTATTTTGCTGTTATGGAAAAATGAATCCTTGAAGCCGCTTTTAAACTATAGAGCGGCTTTTTATTTTTGCTTATTATTACCAAGGAGATTTATTGGAAAAAAGAAGGGATATGTCAACTTTTATCGAATTTTTCAGCGTAAGGTATCGAATGTATATTAAAAATGAGTATGGAAGATAAGTGATTCCATACTCTGATCTCAATCTATTAAAGAAAGTAATCCTTGTACATAAAGAATGTGGCTATAACTGATCCAATTAAATAAAGGATCGATGCGTAAAATGCATATGAGGGTGAAAACTTTTCAGGTGATTGATTCATTTTAATGCCTGTTTCACCTTGGACTTGCATATCAATACTTCGGCTTGTGAATCCTCCTGTTGAACTAAAGAAGTAAATGAGGAATGTGCTGGCCAGGGCTACGAAAACTGAAACCTCTATAAAACCAAAATCCATTATTAAGGTTGCTCCGATATTAATTAATCCGATGATTACCAAAGTAGCAATAAAGCTTATTGTTTTACCGATTGCGATGACCTCCTTTTGTAATAGTTACGTATAGGGTTTAGAAAAGTTTCAATTTTTTGTTAATTCATAAAGTGGTTAAGCATGTTTTGTATTTTTTTGTTTAAAAGAAGATGTAGAGAAATGGAGAATAGCAAAAACAATGGTATGAGAAGTATGGCGATTAACTATTTTTTTGCGCTGCCCATTAAAGGCGACATTTTGCTATCAAGTACTTTTCATAAAGAGGAGGGCAGCTTTGGGAAAGAACTTTGTCTATTTACTATTAACTGTGATATTTTTCTTGTGTTATATATTCATATTTGATTATTTCTTTAGATATATTGAAATGATGTTTGTGCCTTATGGGCTCCTGATATTCATTTTACAAATTGGCTTTTCCATTGTAATCCTCTTTCCTGCATCCATCATTACCACAAAGAAGATAATCGAGATTGTACGAGGCTGACTGGGAAGGGCTTAGAAAGGGGGCATTGGATGAAACGGTTAGCTTTACTGATATTCATTTTTATATTTGTCTTGACTGGCTGCACGACTACAAGGGATTACTATCAGTCGTTTAAAGGTAGGAGTGAACACTGGTCTGGGGAGTTGGTCCAAAAGGGGAAGGTCGAGTATCGAGATCATGAGAAATTCGAAAACCATTATGAAATGAACTATAAACGAAAACATTATTTAAAGGTAAAGTATATTGGCAATGAACCAGATTTAGGGCGTACTGTGGAATACTCATATGATTATGGAAGCTCAGTTCGAGAAGTATTAGAAGGGGAACCGATTGATGTAAATGAGGTCTTCACTTCATCGAGTTCAAGGGAAGGAACTTCCCATATTCCGATGGGTTCTGATTATAGACCCTTGGATAATCAGGATACTACATTTGAAGTAATCATTAAGTGGAATGGTAAAGAGGAAAAAATTAAGTTGAAATATGATGGAAGATAAGTGATTCTCACAACATTATAAGGCTGCCAAACAGGCGGCTTTTTTTTTGAGATGAAACAGGAGGTCTGATTGTTGACTGCACTCATTTCATCATTATGTTTCTGGACGCTTTCGTTTTGCGAACAATCACTTGTTTTAAATAATGGTTACACCGTTTTTATATATGCTATTTCTCCCATTCAGGCTTATCACAGAAAAAGCTAATACGGCATTTCGTATCCGTACTAGCTTTTATTCCGTATCTATCTATTTTCCCTTGTAACCAAAATTCATATGTTGGTAGCGGCCTTTGATAATTTGGTAGATTCCGTATAAGACCAGGCCCGTTGCCACAATTGCTAATAAAAATTGGCCGAATGGCTGGTTTGCGAGTTCTGTTAGTGCACCGCCTAACCCTTTTGATTCATTCGGGTTGTTTGTGTATGCGGTTCGAATAAAGAAAAATCCTACCATACTTAAAACGATGCCCCTTGAGATCAGCCCGATTTTACCAGAAAGGCGCGCGATTTTGCGTTCTTTTTCATTCATTTCGTAAGTCTTGAATTTGCTCATGAATTTTTCTTTTGCACCCTTATAAAGTTCATAAGCACCGTATCCGATAATGATTGCGCCAACAATCCCGACAAGCCAAACTCCGAATGGCTGCTCCATTAACTTAGCGGAGATCGTTTTCTCTGAATTTTTACCACCGGCAGAACCAGTGTTGCTTGCTAATTTAATCGCCCCGAAAGCTAAATTACTATAAATCAGCCCGCTAATGAAATAGCCTGTTCTTTTGATTAATCCCTTGGCATCTGTTCCTTCATTTTCTGGATCCTTAATCGCTTTAATAAAGTCCCACAGAATGTAACCAATTAAGCCAATTCCGATGAACCATAAGGCAACTTCACCGAATGGCATTGCAGCGAGTGATTGAAGAGCTCCGGATGTTCCAGTCGTATCACCGCTGGGGCCGAATGCAGCCAGGGCAGCGAGCACTCCAACCATACCGTAAACAAGACCTTTGGCAATGTAGCCAAACCTAGCAAACCGCCGTACCCACGGTTTTACTTCCTTCAATTTATTTCTGACTTCTATTGTTGATTGTGAATTCATGGCTTGTACACATCCTCTATGATTCTCTTTACAATACGATGTTCCCCTTTTACCTGAAAAGGAAACCAGTGGACGTATCCATTCAGATTATTATAGTGTTCCTGTCCGATTAGGATGGTTTTAACGCTCTCCATTGCGGGAAAAGTAAAAGATAGATTTTAACGAAGAGGAGGTTATCAAGATGCCTTATAATTCTTTAAAAGACCTGCCAGATGCAGTAAAGGATAATCTGCCACACCACGCCCAGGAAATTTTCAAAGAGGCTTTCAATTCAGCATCAGAGCAATACGATGAAGAAGAAACTGCCTTTAAAGTAGCGTGGAGCGCCGTGAAGAATGAGTATGAAAAGAATGAAGATGATGAATGGGTAATAAAAGAAGAAGATTGATTGATTTATGTATTCGCTGCTGTTGAATGCCTTTTTGAAAGAGGGTCTAGCGACAACCATCACTATACTATAAGTACCTTGTATTGAGTAAAAAACGATCTTTTGCCGAGCGTTGATCCATTTGGATGAACGCTCTTTTGTATGTTTAGAGAAAATATTAGTATTTTGCACTAATTTTAGCAAATAATATCCAAGAACGAAAAAATATTATGGGGTTGAATTTACATGGTTGAACATTTAACTAAAATTACGTCAGCTGAAATTTCTATGCTGTGGAGTGCATATATAAGTGATACTATGTCCATTTGTGTGTTAAAGCATTTTTTGCAAACATGCGAAGATCAGGACGTAAAACCTATTATTGAGCTTGCTCTTAGCTATTCTTCCGACCATGTAGATAAAATATCTGATTTATTTCAAAAAGAGGGTATACCTTTGCCTGATGGTTTTGGAGATCGAGATGTAAATTTAGAAGCAAGAAAGCTATTTTCAGATGTAACTTACATGCGTTACCTTCATCATATGGCAAGAACAGGCTTGAACAGTTTTAGCCTGGCTAAGTCAATTTCTGCTCGGAAAGATATCCGATCTTTATTCAAGGAGTTTTTAAATCAAGCAGAGGAGTTATACGACCGAAATACAGAACTGATGCAGGAAAAAGGTGTTTTCATCCGTTCCCCCTACATTGACTATCCGGATAGAGTCGACTATATTACAGACAGAAAATTCCTCGGCGGTCTGATTGGCCACCGCCGACCGCTCCTCGCAGTAGAGGTTGCACATCTAGGGATTAATATCGAAGTCGCCAATGTTTCCAAAACACTCCTTTTGGGGTTCAGCCAGGTTGCCAGGTCCAAAACGATCAGTGACTATTTTAAGAAAGGTTATAATTTAGGTAAAAGTCTTGTTGAAGATTTAATAGTAAAACTAAAAGAAGATGATAATTCTTATCCCTCCACGTGGGATTCTACAATTACGAAAAGCACAGAACCCCCATTTTCTGATAAATTGATGTTGTTTCATACGAATGCACAAAGTGCAATAGGTTTAGGTGATTTTGGGCTTGCAATTTCCGCATCACTTAGGAAAGATTTGACCGTTCTTTATGAAGGTTATATCCTTCGGTTAGGTTCATTTGCAGAAGAGGGTGCGAGATACTTAATTGATCATGGCTGGTTTGAAAAGCCTCCTCAGTCTATTGATAGAGAAGAGATCAGAAAACAACGGTAAGTTTGAGCGAGCTGCATTTACGATAAGTCCCTAACACTAATATCAGTTAAGAATACAGTTAGTTTGTTTTTATTAAGGCAAGTGATTTATTAGGAGGGAAGTTTATAACATTTATCGGATCGCCATGTTAAAAATAAATCATAGTACAATTTCAAAGACAGTTCCCATGTTATAGTCTGTCACTTTCATTGAACCGTAGACTCCTAAAAACAACCTGGTTTGATTCTGATTTGTTCCTAAACTAACATAATATGCAGATTGAGAGCCAAAGTCATATTCTGTATCGATAATTGAAAAATCATTCAGGTGCCCATCTGTCCTGAATTTGGTATAAGCTAGGAACCCTTGATCGGGTTGTTCATTCGTTTTTGCCCGGGAAAGATCGGTGAACACTACGCTGCCTGATAACTCAGGGATTTGGTTCCCCATATATGGTTGAACACCAGTAAGGGCAGTTCCACCATACTTATTCGATCGCGGTTCTTGGTGGTAATATTCTGTTAAGGGCTGCAGACGACGGACTGAAGTATGAACTGCTTCTTCATAAAACGCCATTGTTTTCTGATTCTGCATCTGATTTTCTAAACAGGTACCGATTATTGGAGTAGGGAAAGCACCTTCCCAGGCTCGCCAGCCTAAATTAATAAACCCTTTTTTCTCCGATTCCGTTGTCTCCCCGGCAGTTTGAGTCAGCTGACTCACCGGTACAGGTAGATAATTTATGAAAGAGAAAATCGACTCGGCAAAATCCTGACCGACATTTCCAGCATACTTGATGTACTGGTTGTAAAACCTTTGATAAGCGATACCTGGAATATTGCGGACTCCTTTTGCAATAACTGTTAAACTTTCCTGTATTGAAGGTGGGAGCTCATCAAAACGGGAAATTGCGGGTGGATTAGGATTAAGTGAATCCCTCCTTATATCCATTTCAATTATCTTACCGGCTATCTCCATATCATCCTGGCTTAAATTAAATGGATCATAACCTGATCCGCCATCACCAGTTGTTAAAACGAGCCTTCCTGTTTCAGGAGAAAAATTCAAGCTGTTGACACCATTATGATTGGAAAAAGGCCTCCTTAAGTTAAGTAGCGTCCGGCGTCTTTGAGGCTGACCATTCGACCTAAGCGTCCATTCTTCTACTGCATCTATATGGTCGTATTCTGTTTCTCTATTTTCCCACTTAAGACTTACACTTTCCAGGTCACAAGGATCCGGCCGATATGAGCCAGAACGAGCACCTGGGCCTTGTGTTCCCGTTACTGAATAATGAAGGTAGAATAGGCCATTGTTAAAAAACTCGGGATGAAACGCCAGCCCTAGCAGTCCGCGTTCATCATATCCTCCGCTTAAAACACCAAGTTCAATGACGCGCTGGCGAAGGTCTAAAAATTTCTTTATCACTCCGTTCCTTATATAAAATATTTCTCCTGGCTGCGTCGCAATAAATAAGCTATCAATTGAGTCACCCGGAAGAATGGCTGATTTAATCACGGTAGGCAAATTGATCCTGCTCACAATCGGCCGTAATGTAACCTTAACTTTCCTCATCTTTTGTCTCCCCACCTTGTGATATGTTTTTATAAGGATATGAATAGGACTTTCTATTAGTACTAAATTAGGATCAAGACCTATCCAAACCGTTATTGAATGCATAGCCATTTCATAGCTATACTGCAGGACTAAAAATCAACAAACACTGAAAAAAATTTAATATGTTCACAGACATGGACAATGACTTTTATCCTTCATGGAAAATTCTGCTGATTTTATCATGATATAAATTTATACTAGGGAAAGAGAGTGTTAGATAAAGAGGAGTTCTGAAAATGTACAAAGTTATGTTAATTGAAGATGACCACGAGCTTTGTGGTCTGATTAAGGAAAATTTGGAGCGCTATGGATACGAGGTAATTTTGCCAGAGCATTTTTCCAATATAGAAGAAGAGTTCTTAAAGGTCCATCCGGATCTTGTCTTGCTGGATATAAACCTGCCATATTATGATGGCTATTATTTATGCAGAAGTTTTCGCAAGAAATCCACCGTTCCGATTCTGATGATATCCGCGAGAAGCCAGGAAATGGACCAAATCATGGCAATTGAACTGGGGGCTGATGATTTTATCACGAAGCCGTTCACATTTGAAATACTTCAGTCTAAAGTCAAAGCAACATTGCGACGAGTGTACGGAGAATATGCCGGGAAGGATGACAGAAAAATATGTGTCGGTCCATTATGCCTGGACGAAAAAACAATGAGTCTCGAGTATATGGGAAAGAAGGTCGAGCTTTCCAAAAACGTGTTTAAACTGTTGAAAAAATTGATGGAAAAGAATCATTCGTATGTTTCAAGAGAAGAGCTGATTGAAGAAGTATGGGATTCGGTTACATTTGTCGATGACAATACACTAACAGTCAATATGACGAGAATTAAACAAATTCTGTCTGAGCTGGGTCTGAAGGATTTAATTAAAAGCAAGAGAGGAGTAGGGTATATACTCCAGTATCCTTCCGGTGATCGACATGCTTAAAGCCTTCTTAAAGGACCGTCTGCTGTTGATCATTTTATACATATTGAATTTGGCCAGTATCCTGCTATTTTTCTACCTTAATGTACCGGCGAGTACGGAATTTTTCTACCCGATATCAATCGGGATGTTTTTGCTGCTAGTCTATTTAGTGATCGACTGGCTGCGGTATTACCCAGCGAACTCGGGGGTTGCACGGCAGTTAAGAAACCAAGACGCCCATCTCGTAGCTTACACGGAGGAACAGAAAGGCTTTAAGGAATTATTGTCTAAGACAGTTGGTGAACAGTCCCAAAAATACACAGAATTGAACGAGCAAAATAAAGAGAGACTCTATTTTCTGTCTCACTGGATGCACCATTTAAAGACGCCAGTTTCGGTGATCGAGTTGATCATCAATAAAGAAGAAAAAACAGAGGCGCTGGATAAAATTCAACTGGAAAACAAACGGCTGCATTTTTCCATAGAGCAGGGTCTGACGATGATCAGGATGGACAGCTTTGAAAATGACTTTGAACTTAAGGCTGTTGATTTACTCTGTACATTGAGGAAGCTAATAAACTCACGAAAAAGAGAGTGGATTTATCAATCTATTTTCCCTTCCATTAAATTTGAGGAAGAGCAGGCAATCATTATTACAGATTCCAAATGGAATGAGATTTTAATTGATCAGATTATCTCCAATGCCATTAAGTACTCTGGAGAAAAGGACGGGAACAAAAAGCTGGTTTTTCAGATTGAGAGAAAAGCCGAGCACATTTGTTTAGCAATTGTAGATCAAGGAGTCGGAATGCCAGATTATGATCTTGAGCGAGTGTTCCAGCCATTTTTCACAGGTGAAAATGGACGCAAAAATCCAAACTCAACTGGGATAGGATTGTATCTCAGTAAAAAAATTGCTGACAAACTTGGAGCTGCGATTGAAATCCAATCACAGCTAGGGAAAGGAACAACAGTCCGGATCAAGTGGCTGGCAGGTAAAAATGATTGAATACCTTACAAAAGTGTAAGGTATTTTTTAGCGTCATCGATGGCTGTCTGATCACGAACAGATTAGGATATGATCAGAAGGCTGCGGTAACTGGTTTCCATAAATTAACAAGAACACATAATGTGTTCAAAACCCAATGCGAGACTTCAGACGGAAAAATGGGAAATGTTAAAGTCTGATCATGTGCTTGACCGTATAAAAGTGCTAATGAAATGACGGAACGCGGCGCAACTTCTAAAAGCAAAGTTGGAGGGGATCAAGAATGGCTATTTTAGAAGCAAATAACATAGTGAAGGTGTATGGGGGATCGAGCGGCGATGGATCCACGACTGCTTTGGATGGTGTAAGCCTGTCGGTTAAAAAAGGGGAGTTTGTTGCGATAATGGGCCCTTCTGGCAGCGGGAAGACTACCTTGCTGAACATTCTTAGCGGCATCGATCAGCCTACATCAGGGGAAGTTTCGATTGACAGCCAGAAAATAAGCGAGATGTCAGGTAATGAACTTGCCCTTTACCGGCGCCGTAAACTTGGGTTTGTATTTCAGGAGTTCAACCTATTGGACAGCTTGACAGTGAAGGAAAATATCATGCTGCCAATGGTCCTTGAAAAAAAGCCGGCAAATGAAATGGAAGCAAAAGTACAGGAACTCGCTCAACTTTTTGAAATCCAGACTACTCTTGAAAAGTATCCCTACAATATATCTGGCGGCCAGCAGCAGCGGACTGCAGTCAGCCGGGCGCTTGTAAATGATCCTGCCATCCTATTCGCTGATGAACCAACTGGGAATTTGGACTCTAAAGCTTCCGCCAACATCATGGAGTGCTTTGGAAAAATCGTTCATGAATTAAGGACAACAGTCCTCCTTGTCACTCATGATGTATTCTCAGCAAGTTATTGTCAAAAGGTTGTTTTTATCAAAGACGGAAAGATTCATTCGAGTATCGTAAAAAAAGGGGACAGGAAGGAGTTCCTGGACCGTATCATGGATAACTTAGCCGTCCTTGGAGGGAGAACCTATGACATTTAACCAAATTGTCTGGAAGATGGCGAAAGTGAATTATAAAAAGTATATCTTTTATTACCTTTGCAATGGCTTTGCCGTGATGTTCTTCTTTATGTTTTCAACACTTTATTTTAATAGCAGGGTTGAGCAAGGGAAGAAGTTGGAGAGTCTTCAGGATGCACTTTCGATACCTGGTGCTGCACTGATCATCTTTACGGTTTTCTTTATCAGTTATGCCCACAGTGTTTTCATCAAACAGAGAAGAAGTGAGTTTGGACTGTTCATGACTCTGGGCCTGTCAAAAAGAGACATTGCTAAGTTGCTGGTGTTGGAAAATGGTGTGATTGCCATACTGTCCATTCTCTCAGGCATTCTGGCTGGAGCCGTATTCTCCCGACTATTTTTCATGCTATTAATGAACTTGATTGATCTAAAGGAAGTTCCATTTCATTTCTCTGGGAAAATGTTTATGTTCACAATAGGTGCCTTTCTAGCCGTATTTTTGCTGGCAGTCGGTAAATCACTGTTCCAGACGCTAAGAAGCAGCTTAATTTTAAGCATAAAAAGCAACAGGTTTGCGGAGACATTAAAGATGAGAAGTCCGTTGATTGGCGGCTTCGGTCTGCTATTGATGTCAGGTTCACTGCTGATTCTGTATTTAACTTATGAGGACTCGTCTGGTTCATTCCTGCCGCTTTGGACATTGGCGATGTTTTTGGGCCTGTATATTTCACTCAACCAGTCTGCCAGTTTCCTGATCAGCCTCGCTAAAAAGTTTCCTGGGTTTTATTATCGAAGATTGCTGTTCATGAGCAGCCTGGATTACAAGTTCAAGCAGTTAACATCAATCATCATGCTTGTGACAGTGATGATCATGATCACCATTTTCTATAGCACGTTATTAATGACGTTTTACAAGGCATCGGAAAAGGCTGCGGTTGAAAATAACCCGTATGATGTGGCATTTTTTCAGACAGACACGAAGAATAAGATTTCAGATAAAGAGCTAAATAGGTTGTTTAATATAGAGGAACATCTTGAAATACCAATATTAAATTATTATGAAAAACTTGAATATGTTGATGGTTACCTAACCTATGACATTATGGCTATGGATGATTTCAATAAGCTGACCTCGAGCCAGGTCAAGTTGGGGAAAAATGAGTACTTATTTTATTTAAACTCTGAACCAGAATATGCTCATACTGATATTGCTAATTCAATAAAGTTAACCATTAATGAGGAAGCTGTAACGTATACATTGAAGGATCAAGTGATTGAAAGAACGATCAATTTGCTGCCAAATTCCTATGAATTTATTGTTGTAAATCAGGACGATTTTGATGAACTACGAGATAAAGTGGAAGGGTATGAACTGAATCTGCATTTAATACAAGTTGACAATTGGAAACAGAGTGAAAGTGATGTTGATGATTTAAAAGAGAAGTTCACGATTAACAATCAATCAACTCCACCGATAGATTACCCTGATATAGAGCATACTGCAGAATCCGAATTGTTTAGGGTTGCCTCCAAAATCGGGGACTACCAAACTAACAAAACGACCAATGGAATGATGTTCTACGTGACCACATTCTTAAGCATCATGTTCTTTTTTGGCACCTTTGTATTGTTATATCTGAATTTATTTTCCGAAATGGATAATGAGAAAATGAAGTATCGGAAACTAAATAAAATTGGGATGTCAACAGATGAGATTAAGCAAAACGTTACCAGGGAATTAGCGACAATCTTTTTCGTACCAACCATTCTAGGAACGACGCTGGCCTTTTTGTACCTGGCTATTTTGTCAACAGATGTCGGAGGAATCATGCAAAACCCTGATATTTTGATGCACTTCCTGCAAATTGGCGGAATTTATGTGATCATCCAGGTGGGATCCTTCTTTTATGCAAGGAAAAAAATGTTGACGCAGTTGATACATTAGCACAAAAGAGCCGCTTTCTTAAGAGGAAGGCGGTTTATTTTTCTACCCTAATCGACAGATTTATTTTATAATGTTGAAAAGGAGGTGAGAAAAATGACAGAGGAAAGACTTGAACGATTAGAAGGAATGATGTCGCAGCTGATTACCATGGTCGGTAACCTGCATAACAGTATGAGTAATATGCAGAAAAGTATGGATGGAATGCAAATGGACATGAAGGAAATGCAAACTGTTCAAAAGGAACATGGACAAAAGTTTGAATCTATTGAGTTGAGAATGGACAAGATGGAAACAAAAATGGATCAAATGGAAACAAAGATGGACAAGATGGAAACAAAAAATGAATTAAGGCACCAAGAAGTACTAAATCAAATGAAAAGATTAGAAAAAGATCAGGACTTCATCTGGGAAAAGGCAGTGCGAAATGAGAGAGAACTTGAGGTTATGAAAAGAACTTCGGAATCGTAATCTATCCTTCTTTTGCTGCCAAGCTTACCAGTCGAGAGCAAGCTTGGCCAGTTTGTCACTACCGCTAATTCCCTCTGTGGCCTCTCTAGGAAATTCTTCCGCAACATGATCATCTTTTGCTCTATATTACTTGCCCCTTCTATCAATCATCTTCCCAATACTCCATTGAAATCCTTTTATTTTTTCCCGCTTCACTTCTTCAAAGTGGTATAATTATCATAATTATTAGAAAAGTCACCAATGAAGAGGAAAGTGATGATATGCAAGTTCTTCGTTATCTATGGGAACCGTATTTGTCGTATGGGCAGCTGTTTGAGTTTGAAAAGAACAAGGTTGTCTATCTGCAGGGAGAGGCTGGCAGGGGAATCTATTATTTGAAAAATGGTGAAATCAAGATTACGCTTCTTTCTGATAAAGGAGATGAGCGGATCATCAACATGGTTCCGCCTGGTATGCTTTTTGGTGAACATGGGGTTCATGGGGAGCCTTATTTGACGAGCGGTACGACGACTTGCCGGTCGATGGTTTATTATTTTTCCGATGATGTCATTGCGACAATTTGCAAGAACCATCCAGAGGCGGCGGGAATTTATACAGATTCGTTGATTTATAAATTCAGGACGCTTGCGGAAATCATTGCTCATCTGGACAGTCCGGTAGAGCAGCAAATGGCGTTTTATTTGCTCAAGCTTGTTCAGGAAAACGGGAATGCCTCGATGAACCAGACGGCGTTTTCTAAATACATTGGCACGTCCCGTATAACTGTGAACAAGATTATTCAAAAGTGGAAGCAGAACGGATACATAGAGCTTAAGAAGCGGGAAATCATCATCATCGACTTTGATAAAATAAGTGCTATCGCCAGTAATCCGCATGTGGATTAACCAACCAGGTTTCTAAGGAAATCTGGTTTTTTTATGAAATATTTTCTCTTATCAATCTCAATGATTCCTGATTCCTGCCATTGTTTGAGCACCTTGTAAACGGTGATTCTTGTCAGTCCTGTGCAGCAGGCAAGGTCTTGCTGAGATATAGGAATCTCATAATTTTTGAATTCATCGCAAATGTTGTGAAGTAAAACGGCTAGTTTTTGTTCAGATGTAAGCGCATTCAAATTAATCCGATCTAAGAGGATTTTCATTTTATGAATGACGCTTTTAGAAAAGAGTTTGAAGAGTTCTGGGTGGATGATCATCAGTTTGCGAAACTCGTCTGCTGAGAAGTGATAAACAACAGAGTCTTTAACTGCGATGGCAGAGGTGAAATGGGTTTTTTGGTCGAGTGATTGGACACCTAATAGCTGATTCGGTATGACAATGTTCAGCATATTTTCTTTTCCTGCAGCTGATTCTGTTACGATTCGTACAAGGCCCTTGTGCAGGTAATAAAACCCTTCTCCATAATCTCCTTGTTTGTAGATGCATTCCTTTTTCCTGAAAAACTTTCGAGTACCATATTTCAGATAACTCTCC
This sequence comes from Mesobacillus sp. LC4, assembly GCF_053543455.1. Taxonomy (NCBI): domain Bacteria; kingdom Bacillati; phylum Bacillota; class Bacilli; order Caryophanales; family Bacillaceae; genus Mesobacillus; species Mesobacillus sp. LC4. The sequence continues at coordinate 1,227,256 of NZ_JBGCUB010000001.1, read as the reverse complement.
CAATGAAAAACTTCTTCATAAACCGTAACCATACCATAACCTCCCTTAGGTGATGCTGATATCTACCATTATCATAGGGGAAACCGTGAAAAAAAACCATAATTTATTAGACAATTTAGATTTTTATGAAAACTAAATCTAGAAAAACGTTAAATAGGCTACAGTTAGGTTCAAAAATTAGTATTACAATTCATTATGAATTTTCAATTAATTTTTCAGGAGGGTGAATATGGGAATTAGGACTGGAGCTCAATATATTGAAGCGGTTAAAGCACGTAAGCCTGAGGTGTGGCTTTCTGGGAAGAAGGTCGACAATTTATTAGAGGAACCGGTGTTCAAGCAGCCGATCCTTGAAATTGCAAAGCTGTATGATATGCAGCATGATCCTGAATTTCAGGATAAGATCACTCATGTTTGTGAGGAAACAGGTGAGCGAGTGAATAATGCATTCCTCGTACCGAAAAGTTATGAAGATTTAGTGAAGCGCCGCAATGTTTTCGAGGCATTTGCAAAAGCGACATTCGGCCTTATGGGCAGGACTCCAGATTTCTTGAACGTCGTTGTGACGTCCATGTACTACAATTCTTGGTTTTTTGAAAAATATAATAAAAACTGGGCAGAGAATGTCCGCAACTATTATAAATACATGCGTGACAATGATATCTTCTTAACCCACGCGATCATCAACCCGCAAAATGACCGTAGCAAGACTTCGCATGAGCAAAAGGATACGTACACTCATCTTGGTGCTGTGAAGGAAACTCCAGATGGCTTGGTTGTCAGGGGAGCGAAGATGCTGGCTACGCTGGCTCCTGTTACAGATGAGGTAATCATCTACTCATTCCCTGGATTTGCGCCTGGTGATGAAAAATACGCACTGGCATTTGCGATTCCGATTGACACACCAGGACTGCGCATCATCTGCCGCGAGCCGATGCAGGATGGACAGCGCTCATTCTTCGATCATCCTCTTGCTTCAAGATTTGAAGAGATGGATGCATTGCTTGTGTTTGACGATGTGGTCGTACCTTGGGACCGTGTCTTCCTGTATAACAATGTCGAGGCAGCCAACAAGCTTTACCCTATGACAGGTGCAGGACAGCAGCCGGCACACCAATCAGGTGTACGTGGACTTGTAAAATTGGAGTTTGCTACACAGGTGGCGATGAAGGTTGCCGATACAATCGGTGTCGACGGATACTTGAACGTCCAGGACCAGCTGGGCGAACTTGCTCAGTCACTTGAATCCATTAGGGCATTGTTGAAGGTTGCCGAATATGAGCACACAATGACCGAGCATGGTGAAGCGATGCCAGCTTATGTTCCCCTTGAGACCATTCGCGGCTTGCTGCCGAAAATGTATCCGCGGGCAATTGAGGTCATCCAGATTGTTGGCGCGGGCGGCTTGCTGATGTCACCAACAGGTGCAGATTTTGAAAGTGATGAATTAAGAGGTTCGATTGATAATTACTATGTTGGCAGGGAAGGAATTTCTTCTTTGGAACGTGTCAGCATTTTCAAACTCGCTTGGGACCTGTGCGGCGAGGCATTCGGACAGCGTCTGTTGCAATATGAACGCTATTACACAGGAGATCCGATCCGTAAACGCGGTATTTTCTATAACAACTATAAGCGCCAAACACCACTGACGATGGTTGATGAAGCGTTGAAGGGCGCACAGCTGGATAACAAGGAAGCGCTTACAAACTAACCTGCAGGAGGAGAAAGACAGATGGAAACACATATTTATTCTTCATTGGAATTGCCTCAATCAATTGTAGCGATAGGAGCCTTTGACGGTGTCCATCGTGGTCATCAGACAGTAATCCGGCAGGCTGTCCAACGAGGCAGGAAACTGAAGGTTCCGAGTGTGGTGTTTACATTTGATCCTCCACCGCGGGTGTTTTTTCAAGGAGCAAGGATGCTGACCACAGTGGACGAGAAGGTGGGGAAAATCGCTAAATTAGGAGCAAAGCATGCGGTTGTACACAGATTTGATGAGATGTATGCCAGTCGGAGTGCTTACGAATTCATTGACTGCCTGGCGAAACTGAATCCGGCTGAAATCATGGTTGGAGGAGATTTTCGCTTCGGGAAGGACCGGCTTGGAGATGTTTCTCTCCTTAAAAAATATTTTAAGGTCTCTGTCACTAAACCAGTCTGCTGCTCTCAGGGAGGCGTGATTTCTTCATCGAGGATCCGCCAGTTGATTTCTGAAGGTGAAATTCATCTCTCAAATGTTTTGCTCGGTTGGCCAGCAGGAAAATAAAGTTCTATTTTACGAGAATAGGAGTGAACAGAATGAAGCTGCTAGGGATTTCAGGCACGATCATCGGAGCAAAAACAGGCATCGTTGTCCGCAAAGTGCTTGATGATGTGAAAAAGAAATACCCAGACATCGAGGTGGAAATGCTCGATATGATGGATTACGATGTCGAGTTTTGTGACGGTCGTCCGCCAGAGAAATATTCAGCGGACACGAGAGAAGTGATTGAAAAAGTCTCATCTGCCGATTTTTACATAATCGGAACACCCATTTTTCAGGGATCCATTCCTGGAGTTTTAAAAAATTTATTTGACCTTATTCACCCTGATGCATTCCGGAATAAAGTGATGGGATTTGTCGCCAATGGTGGAACGTACCAGCATTTCCTGGTCATTGAAAATCAGTTGAAGCCGATTGCAGGTTACTTCCGGGCGTTTGTTGCACCAAGCTATGTGTACGCCAATTACGATCATTTTAATTCTGAAAATGAAATTATTGATGAAGATTTGCTGAAACGGATTTCAGGTTTAGCTGATGAAATCGTTCATATGCAAAAGTCATTGAAGGGCAGCGCGGCGAAGGTTACGGAGTAGGTTTACTATTTTACAAGAATTGAAGGGAGACGATTAGAGATGAAAAGCCAATTTGTTCCGATCAATCTTATGAAATTTATTGAGGAAAACAGGGACCAGCTGAAGCCGCCGGTCAATAACAAGGTCATCTGGAAGGATGCAGAGTTGATGGTGATGCTTTTGGGCGGGCCAAACAAGAGACGTGATTTCCACGTTGATCCATCCGAGGAGATCTTCTATCAGATTCAGGGAAGCTGCTACGTCGAGGTCATCAATGCTGAAGGCAAGCGTGAAGTCGTGGAAGTGAAGGAAGGCGAAATGTTCCATCTTCCTGCGAATGTGCCGCACTCTCCACACCGTGTAGCAAACACGATTGGTCTAGTGATCGAGCGTAACCGTGCTGAAGGTGAACTGGAGGATTTCGTCTGGTTCTGTGATGAGTGCGACCATGAAATGCACCGTGCTACCATTCAGCTGACTAACATCGAAAAACAGGTGAAGGAAGCGATTGCCAGCTTCAACGGAAATGAGGAACTGCGCAAATGTGATAACTGTGGACATATGATGCCGCCTGAAGCGAGTGAATGGAAATGCGAGTAGACTTCCATACGCATATCATTCCAGAGAATTTCAGCGAGCTGACGCAGCGATTCGGAGGTGAGAAGTGGCCGACGCTTGAGCGAACCTGTGCGTGCGGCGCTAACATCATGATCGCCGGGAAAGTATTCCGCGAAGTGACCGACCAGGTGTGGGACGCTGAGAAGCGAATCAAGGATATGGAACGGGAGGGAGTCGACATTCAGGTTCTTTCACCGATTCCTGTCACTTTCTCCTACTGGGCTCCTGCTGAGCAAGCGGAAATTTTGGCAAGGGTACAGAATGACTTTATTGCCGACCTGGTTAACCAGTATCCAACTAAATTTATCGGGCTGGGTGCTGTGCCGCTGCAAAACGTTGAGGTTGCGATCCGGGAAATGGACCGCTGCAAGCATGAGCTCGGACTGAGCGGGATTGAAATTGGGACGAATGTGAATGGCGTGAATCTCGATGATCCTCAGTTTATCGAATTCTTCGAAATGGCTGAGAAATGGGAAGTGCCTTTGTTCATCCATCCTTGGGAAACACTCGGAAAAGAACGGATGCCACGCCATAACTTGATGTACACCGTTGGGATGCCGAGTGAAACGGCACTGGCTGGAGCAAGTTTGATTCTAGGCGGAATCATGGATAAATTCCCGAAGCTGAAAATCTGTCTGGCTCATGGAGGCGGCGCACTGCCGTACTTGCTGCCTCGCCTTGATCAGGGCTGGAAGGTATGGCCGCACCTCCGCTTGCTTGATAAGCCGCCAAGTCATTACGCCAAGCAATTTTATTATGATTCGCTCGTAAATGAGCCGGTCAACCTGAATTATCTACTGCAGAATTTTGGCCATGAGCGCATTATCATGGGTTCTGATTATCCATTTTTGCTGAGGGAGGTTCCTCCTGGAAAGGTTATCGACGACACTGTCGGCTTATCAAAGGAACAGAGCGAAGCAATGCTCGGTAAAAATGCACTCAGGTTTTTGAATATTCCTGTAAAGGTGGGGAGTTGATTTTATGGAAAAGGCCTTAGTTACACCAGAAGAACGTTTGAAGGAGCTTGGTCTGTCCTTGCCAGCTCCCCGTCCCTCGGCAGGGAATTATGTGAGCTGTGTGAGAACCGGCAACCTTATATTCACCTCCGGCCAGGGAACGAATGAATACCGGGGCCGGCTTGGGGAGGATGTTTCCATTGAGGTTGGCTATGATGCGGCGAGGCAGTGCATGTTGAATTTGTTGACGGTGCTGAAGCAGGAATTAGGCGAGCTCAGCAAGGTGAAGCGAGTTGTGAAGGTGCTCGGCTTCGTGAATAGTTCACCTGATTTTACCGACCAGCCGAAGGTCATGAATGGGGCTTCCGATTTGCTGGTACAGGTGTTCGGTGATCGCGGGAAGCATGGAAGATCAGCAGTTGGCATGGCACAGCTGCCATTGAATAACGCTGTCGAAGTTGAAATGGTCGTTGAACTTGAGGATGAGGAGGGCGGATTAGGATGAATCCTGCTCAACCAAAGGCTATAAAGGATGCAAAACTATTTATTAACGGTGATTATATCGATGCAGTGTCCGGAGAGACATTTGACACAATTGATCCTTCGACTAATAAGAAGCTGGCTTCTGTGGCGAAGGCTGGTGTAGAGGATGCAAAGCACGCCATTGATGTTTCACAGAAGACGTTCGATAGCGGCGTCTGGAGTGAGATGCCTGTTGCCGAAAGAACAAAGATTCTGGTCAGGATGTCCGAACTTGTCATGGAAAAGGTGGATGAATTGGCCTTGGTCGAAACGCTTGATGTCGGAAAGCCAATTAAGGAAAGTCGCGGATTTGATATCCCGCGGGCTGCAGCGAACCTGCGCTTTTTTGCAGAAATGGCGAACTACATCAATCATGAGCATTATGACCAGTCTCGCTATATGTCCTATTCGAAACACGCTCCGGCTGGAGTGACTAGCTTGATCATTCCGTGGAACCTTCCGTTCATGCAGATGACCTGGAAGGCGTCGGCTGCAATGGCTGCTGGCAATACGGTTGTTGTGAAGCCAGCATCCTATACCCCATTGAGCGCGGTGATGCTTGGTGAGATTGCCAATGAAGCAGGATTGCCGCCTGGTGTGTTGAATATTATCACAGGTCCTGGCGGTACGGCAGGAACAGAGATGACGCGCAATCCATCAGTGCGGAGGATTTCTTTTGTTGGTGACAGTACGACAGGCCGCACGGTCATGCAAAACGCAGCTTCCCAGCTGATTCCCGTTTCTCTTGAGCTTGGCGGCAAATCGGCCAATATTGTATTCGAGGATGCCGATCTTGATGAAGCAGTTGCAGGATCGATTGAAGCGATTTTCAGGAACCAGGGTGAGATTTGCCTTGCTGGTTCACGCTTGCTGGTCCAGGAAAGCATTTACGATACTTTCATGGAAAAATTCGTTGCGGCGGCTCGCGCTTTGAAGGTGGGCAATCCACTCGACCAGGAAACAGATATGGGAGCGCTTGTTTCAAAAGGGCATCTGGAAACCGTCGATGAGTATGTCCAGATCGGATTAGGTGAAGGCGCTAAGCTCGCTACAGGCGGAAAGCGCATTAGCAGTCTTGGCGAGGGCAACTTCTATGAACCTACTGTTTTATATGATGTGGACAACAAGATGCGCGTGGCCCAGGAAGAAATCTTCGGCCCAGTGCTCGTCGTGATTCCTTTTAAAACAGAAGAAGATGCAATCAGAATTGCCAATGATTCCATGTACGGTTTAGCAGGAGTAGTCTGGACGAATGACCTGCGCCGTGCTCATCGAGTGGCTGCTAAAGTGAACTCCGGCTTATTGTGGATCAACTGCTGGTACTACCGCGACCTCCGCACACCGTTTGGCGGATCCAAAGCAAGCGGCATCGGACGCGAAGGCGGGAGGCACAGCTTCGAGTTTTATACCGAAGCCAAGACGATTACGATGAAGCTGTAAATTAGAGTAGGTGTTGCAACCGGAGATATTTCTGCTTCAACCGGGAATAAAAGCTGGTTAACCGGTAATATATCTGCTCCAACCGGGAATAAAAGCTGGTTAACCGGAAATATATCTGCTTCAACCGGGAATAAGAGTTGGGCAACAATGAAAAAGCAGTTCAACGGGGATTATTTGACCCACAACCGTTCAATGCACGTCCAATTGGTTCGTAAATGAACCCAACTGGTATTAAATCGCAAGCAACTGGTATTAAATCCATTGGAACTGGTATTAAAACCAGCCCAATTGGTATTAATTCCATTCCAACTGGTATTACAACTATTTTTCACGAAAGTCATCATAAAAGTAATTACTATTTTAATAGAAAAGGAGGGTGGTTTCATGAACGCAACAATAGAAAAAATTGCTGAAACGCTTATAGAAGCGGAAAAAAGTAAAAATCCCATTTCACCGCTGGCTGCGCAATTCGAAGATCTCAATGTGACGGATGCTTACAATATCCAGCTTGAAGTTTTGAAAAGGAAGCTGGAAGAAGGGCGTACGGTTATTGGCAAAAAGGTTGGCCTGACGAGTGTGGCGATGCAGAAGATGCTGGGTGTCGATGAGCCTGATTATGGCCATTTGCTTGATGATATGAAGGTCTCGAATGGCGGTACAGTAAAGGTGTCGGACTTCCTCAGTCCGAAAATCGAAGCGGAAATTGGCTTCGTGCTTGGAGAAGACCTCAAGGGGCCGTCCATAACCTTCCTTGATGTGCTGATGGCAACGGAATATGTTGTGCCAACCTTGGAAATCATCGACAGCCGAATCGCGGATTGGAAGATTGGACTCATCGACACCGTTGCTGATAATGGATCTTCAGCGATGGTCGTAGTTGGTGAGAAGATGACGACTATAGATGGAATCGACCTGCGAAGTGTGGGGATGACTTTTTTCAAAAATAATGAAATGGTTGCAACCGGATCGGGAGCTGCGGCACTTGGACATCCGGCACATGCGATTGCCTGGCTCGCGAATAAGCTACATGAGTTCGGAATTACGTTAAAGGCAGGGGAGCTGATTTTACCAGGAGCGCTCTCGGCAGCCATCCCGGTGCAGGAAGGCGATACGGTTTCCGCTCAGTTTGGCCCGGTCGGCTCCGTGTCCGTGACATTTGAGTAGGAGGTGTGCAGATTGGCGAAAATCAAAGCAGCCATCATCGGTTCCGGCAACATCGGGACCGACCTTATGTATAAGCTGGAAAGAAGTGAAGTCATTGAATTGACAGCAATGATCGGGATCGACCCTGAATCCGACGGCTTAAAGCGTGCGAAGGAAAAAGGGTATCTGACATTCCATAACGGCATTGAGGCACTGAAGGAAAATCCTGATATGGCTGACATCGTGTTTGATGCAACCTCTGCCAAAACGCATGTAAGGCATGCGAAAGTATTGGCGGAGTTAGGTAAGCTGGCGATTGATCTTACTCCGGCTGCCAGGGGACCATTTGTCTCACCTGCTGTTAAAACAGAGGCGTACCTGAATGAAAAGAATGTGAACATGATTACATGCGGAGGACAAGCGACGATTCCGATTGTCTCTGCGATCAATTCCGTTGCAGATGTCAGTTACGCAGAAATCGTCGCCACCATCTCCTCTAAAAGTGCCGGTCCAGGAACGCGTGCCAATATTGATGAATTTACGATTACGACGCGCAGGGGCATTGAGGAAGTAGGAGGTGCCGATCAAGGGAAGGCACTCATTATCCTAAATCCGGCCGAGCCTCCGATTTTAATGCGTGACACGATTTATTGCGAAGTTAAAAATATGGATGAAGCGGCAATCTCAAAATCCATCGAGCAAATGGTCGAAACTGTGAAGGAATATGTTCCTGGATACAGGTTGAAGCAGGATCCGTTGTTTGATGGAAACAAAGTGACTGTGTTTGTGGAAGTCGAGGGTGCGGGTGACTACTTCCCTGTTTATGCCGGCAACCTTGATATCATGACAGCAGCTGCGACGAGGGTTGCTGAGGACTTTGCGATTCATATGCTTGAAAAACAGAGTGTTGAAGCGAAAGGCTAGGTGGAAAGTTTGAAGCGCAAAAGTGATAAGCCTATCAAAATTACTGAAGTTTGTCTGCGTGACGGCAGCCATGTCATGCAGCACCAATATACTGAAGAGCAAGTGCGCCGCGTCGTTCGTGAGCTTGATGACGCGGGCATGCATTATATCGAAGTAAGCCACGGAGACGGATTGGGCGGCTCAACACTACAGTATGGGAAGTCGCTCGTTGATGAAATGAAATTAATCGAAGCATCGGTTGATGAGTGTAAAAATTCAAAGGTTGCGGTACTGCTTTTACCAGGAATCGGAACGGTTCATGAGCTTAAGCAAGCCAGGCAGTTAGGAGCAAGTCTTGTCAGGGTCGCTACTCATGTAACAGAAGCAGATGTTTCCGCCCAGCATATCAGCATGGCGCGCGAGCTTGGGATGGAGACGCTCGGCTTCCTGATGATGGCCCATATGGCTCCAACGGAAAAATTGGTAGAACAGGCGAAGCTGATGGAGAGTTACGGGGCACAGGCTGTGTATGTCACCGATTCTGCCGGTGCTCTTTTACCGCATGAAGTAAAAGAAAAGATTGCCGCTTTAAGAGATTCATTATCTATTGAAGTAGGTTTTCACGCACATAATAATCTCTCATTAGCAGTCGCAAATACGCTGACAGCGATTGAAGAAGGGGCAACGAGGATTGACGGAAGTATCCGCTGCCTAGGTGCAGGCGCAGGGAATGCACAAACAGAGGTGCTATTGTCGGTACTGGACCGGATGGGCGTCAATCTGGGAATCGATATTTATAAAATGATGGACTTAGCAGAAAATACGGTTGGTCCAATGATCCCTAGACCGCAGGAGATTAATAGAGGAAGTCTCGTATTAGGCTATGCAGGTGTGTATTCAAGCTTCTTGCTTCATGCTGAACGTGCCGGCCAGAGGTTTGGAATTGATTCAAGGGATATTTTAATAGAGTTGGGCAAAAGGAAGGTTGTAGGCGGTCAGGAGGATATGATCCTTGATGTCGCAGCTGAACTGTCAAAAGCCCGGAAGCTGGAGGTGTAAAGCATGACGATTACGAAGGGTGTCGACCTTGAAATCGTGGAATATTTATATTCCGCTGAAAAAGAACGTCGTGAAGTCGTGAAGGTGACCGACCGTTATCCGGATCTAAGCTTTTCCGATGCGTATTCAATCCAGGAAAAATTGATTGAGAGACGAGAGAAGGACGGGTCTCGAAAAATTGGACTGAAGCTGGGATTGACGAGTAAAGCGAAGCAGCAAATGATGGGAGTCCATGAAGCGATTTATGGCTACCTGACAGATGATATGCTGGCGCTGGAGTGGGAACACCTCGATTTCAGCGAGTTCATCCATCCAAAAGCAGAGCCGGAAATTGCCTTCTTTATCAACGAGGATCTGGAAGGAACCGATGTGACTGCGGAAGATGTATTACGGGTGACAAAATTTGTGGCACCGGCAATTGAGATTATCGACAGCCGCTATTTGAACTTCAAGTTCACTCTGGCAGATGTTATTGCGGATAACTGTTCTTCTTCGAAATTCTTGATCGGCAGCAAGTGGATGTCACCGAGAGAATTAGATTTAGGCCAGCTGGGCATGGTGATGTCGAAAAACGGACAGGTTGTCCAAACAGGATCGAGTGCCGCAGTTCTTGGTCATCCGGCAACATCAGTCGCATGGGCGGTCAACAAGCTAGGTGAAGTTGGGAAAGGGATTAAAAAGGGAGATGTGATCCTGAGTGGAGCGGTGTCAGAGGCGATTGCCTTCGAACCTAATGATAATGTACTAGTGCAATTCGCAGAGTTAGGCAGCGTTTCCTTTACATGCAAATCAAGCACTTAGTTTCTATGACTAAGTGCTTTCCTTTTTAGTTTTGAATATTCGAAATATAAAGATAAAATTTACACTCTATGTTAAGCACTTTACACTTTCACTAGTAAAAAGTGATTATAATCACAGTTAGAGACAGCTTGGGAAAGTTTTTTTGAGAGCGTTTACAAAAAATAAAAGGGGTGCGAGAAATGGTTGGTTTTAGAAAAATTAGTCTGACACTATTAATTTTTATGCTCGTGTTGACTGCTGCTGCTTGTGGGAATGATACCGATGCAAAACCTGCGGCAGGATCTGGTGAGAAATACTCATTCAAGCTTGCGCACATAACCCCAACGGACCATATGTGGCACAAGGCCGCTGAAAAATTCAAGGAGGAATTGGAAAAGAACTCAGATGGGCGAATGACTGTGGAAATCTATCCCGCCAGCCAGCTTGGCAGCGAAGCGGATATGGTCCAGCAAATCTCTTCTGGTTCAGTTGATTTTGGTTTAATCACTGCGGCATATATGAGTTCACGTGCACCAGCATTCACTGCATGGTTCGCTCCATATGCTTTTGAAGATTTAAAAGAGACAAATGCAGCACGCGATACTGAAATTGCGAAGAAGATTTTGGCCACTCTTGACGACCAGGGACTTAAAGGACTTGATTACCTGTTCGCCGGAAATCGCGTCATGTTGTTCAAGGATAAGGAAGTAAAGAAGCCAGAAGATATGAAGGGATTGGCCTACCGAGTTACACCAAGTCCTCCGCTGCAAGATTTTTATAAATCACTAGGAGCTTCTCCAGAATCGCTGCCATTACCTGAGGTATACGCTGCAGTTCAAACAGGGGTCATTGATGGAATGGATATGGACTTGGATGCAACAATCACCAATAAGTATCATGAAGTTGCTAAATATGCCGCTGTTACAAACCATATGGTATGGCCTTCAGTCGCAATCATGAATAAGGATAAGTATGAAAAGCTTTCTGATGGGGATAAAAAAATCGTTGAAGATGCCATCAAGGCTGCAGCTGATTATTCAGCTAATACACGTGCATCCCAGGAAGAAGAGTTCAAAAAGACCCTTAGCGATACTGGGATGAAGGTCTATGAAATCGACCATAAATTATTTGAACCATATATCAAGCAATTCGATGAAAAGTATGGACCAACAGATCCGTTGATCCAGGAATTCATTGATACATTCCGCAAATAACCTATTGGAGGGAAATGCGTGAAATACGTCAGCAATATGGTAGCCAGTTTCGAAAAGAAACTGGCTATTATCCTCATGTTCGCAATGGCTGTGATTGTCGCGGCTGCCGTTGTTTTTCGATATGTATTCAATGACCCTTTATTCTGGGCCGGAGAGGTATCGATTTTCTTATTGATTTACATAACGTTCATCGGCGGCAGTCTCGGGTTGAAATATAAGACTCAGGCATCTGTTACCCTGGTTACAGACTATCTGCCAGAAAAAATCAATAAATGGGTGGCAATCCTGGCACATGTCTTTATGCTTTTATTCATGGCAATTCTATTATTCTATTGTTTTACCTGGATTACTTCCTCTTCTGTGGCAATCCAGAGATCGAGTGCGATTTTGCTTCCGATGTGGATTCCTTATGCGATTCTGCCTATTGGGCTGCTGTTCGCAACGATTCATTTAATTAGTAATATGTTAGATATTATGCAAAATCATCATATTAATAGTGAAATTGTTACAAATCTCCATGCTGCCGCAAAGGAGAGTGAAGAAAAATGATGGCACTGGTTATTTTAGCGTTCGTTGTATTCTTGTTAATGGGAATACCAATCTCATTAGTGCTCGGAATGACAACAATTGTTTACTTTTTGGTGACTGGAAATACAATGCTGCTTGAATCGACACCACAACGCCTATACTCTGGAATGGAGAATTTCGGCTTATTGGCCATTCCATTGTTCATGCTGACGGGTGAATTGATGAATAGCGGAGGAATCACGAACAGGTTGGTCGTGTTTGCAAGGATGCTTGTCGGTCACGTCCGCGGCGGGCTAGCTTACGTAACGGTAATCGCCAATATGTTCCTTGCTTCGATTCTCGGTTCTGCGAATGCCCAGGCTGCTATGATGAGTAAGGTCATGGTACCAGAGATGGAAAAGGAAGGGTACAGCCGTGAATTTTCATCGGCATTGACACTTGCAAGCTCCATTGTGGCTCCTATCATTCCACCGAGCATGATCTTCATCATTTATGGGACGTTGTCTGGAACTTCGATTGGCGGATTGTTCATGGCCGGGATTATTCCGGGTACCATTTTCGGTATCGGATTTGTTTCATTGATTGCTTATCTAGGTTATAAACATAACTTCCCACGAAGTGAAAGGGCCAGCTTGAATGCTATCTTCAACGCTTTCCTAAAAGTACTTCCAGCAATTTTGGTCCCATTCGTCATTACAGTTGGGATCCTTAGCGGTGCTTTTACTGCTACTGAATCGGCTGCAGTCGCCAGTGTAATTGCTTTCATAGTGGGGATGTTTTTTTACAAGGAATTGAAGTGGAAGAGCTTATCGAAAATTTTGATTAACACTGTCATTGGCACTGCCACGGTTACCTTTTTGATCGCGATGGCCAACTTGTTCGGCTGGCTGATTGCCTTTGAGCAGGTGCCGCAATTGATTGCGAACTCCATGTTGTCGATTTCAGATAACCCGTTTGTATTTCTGTTGCTGGTCAATATTTTCTTGTTAATCATAGGAACTTTGCTAGATGGAATCGCTGCATTGATCATTCTTGTTCCAGTATTCATGCCATTGGTCACAGGATTTCAGATTGATCCGATCCACTTCGGGGTCATCATCTGTATCAACCTGACGATCGGATTGCTGACACCTCCAGTCGGTACAGGACTGTTCATCGTATCTTCAATCGCTGAGGTAAAATTCGAACGCCTGATCAAAGCGGTTACACCAATGCTCCTGATCGGAATCGCGATGCTCTTTATCGTCACCTATTGGGAACAAACAACACTATTCATCCCACGATTACTAGGATTCTAATTCGGGCGGTGCCTGTCACCACCCGGAATTTGTCGATAAGGAGTGATGGTGATGCCAATTATTCAAGTACAGGTGCTTGAAGGTCGAAGTGATGAAAAAATAAAAGAATTGATTTCTGGGATTACTGATACAGCTGTTCGGACGCTTGGAGTCAAGCCAGAACAGGTGCGAGTGATCGTACAGATGGTGCCACATAAGTACTGGGGTGTAGGCGGCGTCACGAAGGAGGAATTTAAATCTCAACTCTGATAAAGAGTTGGGATTTTTTAGTGGGTTATTAAAAGGGTTTCCTTAATATTAAGCGAATAGATTTAAGGATAACGGTTTTGAGTATGGAGAAACAATTGAACATCAAGGTATCCTACATATTCTCCGAATAAACAAAATCAGTTGTCAGGAATTTTTTTAAAAGGAGTGATTTCAATGTTAAACAAAGTTTGTGTCTTAACGATTAAAGTTGACGATATGGAGGCAGCTCTTGAATTTTACACGAAGGTGCTCGACTTCGAAGTATCGAAGCATTATGGAAAAAATATCGTTTCGTTAGTACATAATGAAATTCCGATTGTGCTCGAGAAAAGTGAGGAAGCTACTGCAATTGGAGGCCAAAAGGTATTATTAGGCATTCTTTCTGAAAGTCTTGATGAGGATGTGAATGCTCTGCGTGAAAAGGGTGCAAAAATCTTGTTTGATGAATTGAGACCGTGCCCGCCCGGAAGATACAACATGATTGAGGATCCATTCGGCAATCAGCTTGAGCTCGTTGAGTTTTCTAATTTCAAGTAATGAGTGATGTTTCTAGGTAAACTTAAAAGTTCCTAAAGTCTCGAACCTTGAGCAAAGAAAGAACCACCTAGCAATTAGGTGGTTCTTTCGTGTTTACTCCACTGGTTTCTCCCCGTTGGCAATGTCAGCAGCATATGGGATGATTCCTTCTGCTTCTGCTCCGAATGTATCAATTTGCTGGGAGTGGAGGACGGTGCCGTCTTTATCAATAACAGCGAATCCTCGTACTGCTATTGGAGACTCGGGGTCCAACATATTTGTCTTTTTAATCAATTTCAATTTCTCATCGGAAATGACGGGATATTCAAGTCCTAACTCTTCTTTCATCGCCTTATGTTCCTTCACAGACGATGCGCTTACTGCGTAAATGTTTCCTGGAAACTGGCTGAATGACTCTTTCCGGTTTTGCAGCTCGACCAGCTGCGATTTACAGAAGTCTCAACCAACTCCGGTAAAAAAGAAAACGAGAGCAGGCTCATCCATATTTTCGAAGGCAACATCCTCACCATTTTCATTTGGAAGGGAAAGGGCTTTGGATTCGGATTTTTCTCCGGAACAGCCGCTTATAATAGCACCGACCATCAATAGCATGATTAAAAAAATCGATTTCCTCATATGTGCACCTCCTTATGTATGTTACTAAGTATAACGTTTTTTGTTGAAAACTCATTATATCATTTATGAATCTTTTGTTTCGAGTAAAGGACTTGTGGCGGAAGCTTACTTAAAATTATGAGAATAGACGTTTATACAATCGTCACTCGGGAATGAGTCTAAGTGTAAAAATATACTTGATGGAGGCTGAATAATGTACATCCACAAAAAAGAATTATTGTTCCCTGTCCAAGTTAAAAGCCCCAATCCAGCACATGCAGCAGCAGTACTTGAACAATTTGGCGGTGCCAACGGTGAATTGAAAGCCTGTCTTCAATATTTTGCTCAAAGCTTTAGCACTCCTGACCCAGCGATTCGGGATTTACTGATGGATATTTCTACAGAGGAAATTTCCCACCTTGAAATGGTCGGTGAGTGTATCACTCAGTTGATGGGTGGTCCTGATAAAGAGCAAAAGATGGAAGATATGGGGGCGGATGAAAGGAAGATGTCCGGTGAAGGAAATATTCTGTCAGATGCCAAGAGCCATATCAACAATATGATGCATTTCAACTTTAATTCTACTGTTCAGAAAAGCATGATTCTCGATGGTCACGGACTTGATTTTGTGGATTCTTCAGGAACTCCTTTTACAGGTAATTTCATTAATAATGTCGGCGATCTCGTTGCCAACCTGCAATCAGATTTAGCAGCTGAACTGCGCGCGAAAAAAGTATATGAAGAGTTATATCGCCATGTAGATGATCCTGGCGCAAGAGAGATGTTCCAATTCCTGATTGATCGCGAAGCAGCCCATGCGACACTTTTCGAAGAAGCGATCATGCGAGCTAAGGAATTGGAAAACAAAAAAGCGCATCAGACAGGCGACCATGTTAATATGTATTTTGATCTATCACTCGGGGGCCTTGCCAAAAATGAATTCAGCTTCGCTAAACAAGCAAAAGTGTTTGAAGGCCCGGTCGAGCCAAAAGAATAATAGTAATGCTGCCCTCTAAATCGTTTGATTTGGAGGGTTTTTGTTTGATCTGAAAATTCTTGGTTTTTCCGATGGCTAGTAAAAAAAAGGGTATTTCCATGTGTTGCTAGAAGTAATGAATGTGAATCAAAACTACGATAAAAGGGAGACGGCATGAAAAAAGGTAAATTTCTGTTCCTTGTTGGACTGTTCGCATACATGGGCGGCATCTATTTGTCCACGATCTGGGTTGCAGCAGGCGCAGCCATAGGTGTATTCGGTGGTCTGATCATGGGCGTCAGTACATATTATTTAGCAATGAAAAATTGAATTTCAGTGCTTCTTATCACAATTTCTCATAATGATTTTTGAACACTTTAAAAAGCCTTTCGTCGCCGCCACGGTCGGGATGCAGGGCCTTAAGGATTTTTTTGAACTCTTTTTTTAGCTCCTGACTGTTGCTATTCTGTTTTAAGCCAAGCAAGTCCTCTAACTTGGAAGTAGGCGCAACAGACGCCTCTATATGGGCATTAAGCATTTTTTTCAAGGTACGGACCTTCGATTGTTCAATATGTAATCTTGTATGTAAAAGCTCGAGCTGCTCCGTCAGTTTTTTATTTTCGTCACGTGACTGTTCCAGTAGATCAGTATGAATCTTAATTACGAATTCGGCCAGATTCGCGTGATTTATTTTATCAGATTCAGCATCTAAAAAACCTGTTTTAATCCAGGTATGAACTTCCTGTTCTGTCGTTTCCATCCCATATGAAGTTAATTGTTCTGCAGTTTCTTTGATTGTCAGCATCTATTTCACTCTCTTAACTCAATAATTATCAGACAAATCTATCATACCATTGATATTTTTCAGAAAAAGAACAGAAGTATGACAATGTGTTACATCTACTAGTTTTTAAAAATAAAGGAGCTGGAGAGCTAATGGCATTTGACTTAACGGAACCAATAGAAGTACTGGAACGTACTCCCAAGGTATTGGAGCATTATTTAGTCGGTTTATCGTATGGCTGGCTAGAATGCAATGAAGGGGAAGGAACCTGGAATCCTTCACAGGTTATTGGCCATTTGATCGATGGCGAGAAATATAACTGGATCCCCCGGTTAGAGTTGATAGTAAGCGAGACAAATGATAAAAGATTCCCCCCATTTGACCGGTTTTCACATTTGCAGCAATATCATGACTGGACAATCGAAGAAAAAATTGCTGAATTCAGTTCCTTAAGGGCGGAAAGTGTTGCGAAACTGAAAAAGATGATCAAAGATCAAAAACAGCTTGAAATGACGGGAATCCACCCAGAGTATGGAGAAGTGAAGGTGCGAGAGCTTATTTCTACCTGGGTTGTTCATGATTTAACACATATATCACAGATTACTAGAGTGATGGCAAAAAGATTTGATGTGGCAGTAGGGCCTTGGAAGAGTTATTTGGGGATATTGAACAAGTAACTTTGAGGGTTTGGACAAATTCTTGTCCAGTCGGATGGATTTTGTCTGAACATAGGTTACGTTCGGACAAAATCCAGAGTTGCTGCCGTCATTTTGTCTGAACCCAGGTCGACTTCGGACAAAATCTAGAGGAGAAGCTGAAATTTTGTCTGAACCCAGGTCAACTTCGGATAAATACCGGATCTGTTGCTCTTACTTTGTCTGTACAATAAATTACCGTTAATAAATAGGAGTTCAAAAATGACGATTATAAGCTCAGTGAGAAATGATGAGATTGAAGTAGTAGCGCAGTTCATTTCAGAGATAAACAGAGTGGAAACATCACATATTGGTTTTTGTGGGATGGACCCTTTGGAAATAGCAAATTCGTTAAGGGAAGATTTTACTGATATTACATATGAACATAGTCTTTTGACTGCTTATGATGATAAAGATTTAATTGGTGTTTTAGGGTTTGATGCTGACCTTGAGAATCATAGTGCTGAAATTTGGGGGCCGTTTGTTAAGGAAGATAAGTGGGATATTACGAGTACTCTGTGGGCCAAAATGCTTGAATTGCTTCCAGAAGAAATCACCGCCCTCTCCATGTTTCCGAACAAGGCAAATCATAAGGTCCTTGAGCTTGCTGAGAACCTCTCTTTTAACAGGCATAGTGACCAGACCATATTGAGTTTCCACCGAAGCAGATTACAAGAGTTGGAGGATGACAAGCTCCATGAATTAGAGGAGCAGAATGTTCCCGATATGATTGAGCTGCACAATCAATCTTTTCCCGAAACATATTATAGTGGGGAGCAAATCATCAACAGACTCAACGAGGACAGAAAGGTTTTTATTGTTGCCACTGAAGGTCGCTTAAGCGGATATATTTATATTGAAGCAGAACCAGAGTTCGGGGAAGGAAGCATTGAGTTTTTTGCTGTTCAAGAAAGTGAGCGTGGAAAAGGCATGGGAAGTAAATTGCTAACCGCCGCACTAAATTGGTTCTTTTCTTTTGATAGCATCCAATCTATTACTCTATGTGTCAGTTC
Source organism: Mesobacillus sp. LC4 (assembly GCF_053543455.1). NCBI lineage: Bacteria > Bacillati > Bacillota > Bacilli > Caryophanales > Bacillaceae > Mesobacillus > Mesobacillus sp. LC4. The sequence continues at coordinate 1,209,109 of NZ_JBGCUB010000001.1, read as the reverse complement.
CGCCAACCAGGAAGCCATCAGGTTATACAAGAAAGTGGGCTTTGAGCAGATTCATGAATTATGCTATTTTACTAAGGAAATATAAAAGTAAGCTTGGAGTATTTCAACCACATACTCCAAGCTTACAGGCAAATTACCTAACAGCTCCATGAGGCAAAACGGCGTGAACCCCTTTGACGCCGTTCACGACCTGGGTGATCCGTAAATCGACGGTCACGCTTGCGATTGCCAGTGCTTCTGTACGCTCTACGCCATGCAATTCCCTCAAAAAATCCACCATCTCATCCAAAGCCTGTGCGGCTGCAAGATTGAGATCCTCATTGAAACCGAAAGTCAGCCATCCTTCGGGGGTGTTGGCACGCGGCATCTTCAGCGAAAGATCATCCCTTAGTGTAAGGGTGATGTCCACTAAATCCATCGGACACTCGATTGCGGTGCCGGAAACTTCGCCGTCTCCCTGTGCGGCATGGCCGTCCCCGATGGAAAATAGTGCTCCTTCAACTGAAATCGGCAGGTACAATGTACTGCCTCTTTTTAATTCCTTGCAGTCGATGTTGCCACCGCAAGAGCGGGGAGGAGAGGTGTGATGCACGCCATGTTCGGCTGGTGCCACTCCCATCAATCCGATGAAAGGGTTAAGACCAACCTTCACAGGGCGGGAACCAACCTCAACGCTCGCAGTCATCGTATCAGTATCCAACTCCCAGTCAAGACGGATTCTCTCAGCTCCCGTCAATCCGACTGCGTCATTTTGCCAGCTTTTTTTGCCGCCGGCCCAGTTTGTCCCATACCAGCCAGGAACGACATCATTCAACTTCACTTCAAGCACCATCCCTGGCTTCGCGCCCTTCACTTCGATAGGGCCAATCATCGGGTGCAAAGGAGTTTCTTCGTTTACAGCAGACTTGAAAAACTCTCGCTCGATTCCTTTCAATGCAGAATATCCCCATTCAATGTCCGGAGTTTGCATCCGGATCGAGTCACCGGAATGAACTGTTAGTATTGGCTTATATTCATTGCTAAAAGAACCATGCAGGTTTTCGGACTTCAATTGAATTTTGTGGATCATGTTCGCCACTCCTTATGCGATTTCTTTTTTTACTGTTTCAGCCTTAGGCTTTCTTTTAAAAAGCCTCGGGTTCGTTCCTATATAAACTCCAGATAAAACGAGAGCTGCTCCGATTGCATGAGCGGCAGTGAATTTTTCACCTAAAAACAATGTAGCCATGATGACCGCAGATACAGGCATTACGTTGATGAAAATCGACGCCTTTGCTGCTCCAACTTCCTTGATTCCATTGTAGTACATAACGAATGAGACGACGGTAACCAAAACGCTCATATGTATAATGGCGACCCAGGTAGTACCCGATGCTTGCTGTACATCCTGCCATGATGTTTCCGCCAGAGCGAAAGGCAGTAAGAACAATGTACCGAACGCTACTGCATAGGTAGTGGATTCAACAGAACTGAACTTCTTGAGCACGATTTTACCAACCACACTGTAAAGCGCCCAGCTGACAACCGCTCCCATCAAAACGAAGTCAATTGGCTCGAATCCAAGTTGAATTAAATTCATCAAATGTCCTTCGGTGATGATGAAAAAGGCTCCTGAAAGTGCAATAGCCAATCCAATCACATTGTTGCGGGTGATGGTTTCTTTTAAAAATAAAGCTGACAAAAGCACGATCAGCACCGGATTAGAGGCGATGAATAAAGAACTTTTGATAACAGGTGCATGTTTGCTGGCCAAGAAAAAGAAGATATTGTACAAGGCGATTCCTGTTAGGCCTAAAACGGCAAATAAGCTGTAATCCTTCAAATTAGGTTTCTGGCGGTTTTTCTCCATGATGAACATTAGAGGAAATAAGAGGATGGCTGCCCCGAAAAACCTAAAAAAAGCAACAGTGGCCGGTTCAAAGCTTTGCACCGCGTATTTACCAGCAATGAACGCACTGCCCCATGTTGATGTGGCAAAGGTCAACATGCCATATGTAATCCATAATTTTTTGTTCATTGTAGTCCCTTCTTTACGAATGTTTTAACTAGTATTGTAGCATCTTTTTCGAAAAGCGAAATAAAGAATTTTAAAAATCTGTATATTTTTCTGTTTATACTGGCTTCAGCAGCTTTGGTGCGAAAGAGGAAAAGCTGTCAGAAGAAATCACAACTTAAGACAGCTTTGGTGCGAAAAGAAGCAAAGCTGTCAAAAGAAACCACAACTTAAGACAGGTTCGATGAGAAAAGAGGAAAAGCTGTCAGAAGAAAGCGCAACTTAAGACAGGTTTATTAAGAAAAGTAGAAAAGCTGTCTTAAGTAACCACAACTTAAGACAGGTTTGGTGCGAAAAGTAGAAAAGCTGTCAGAAGTAACCACAACTTAAGACAGGTTTGGTGCGAAAACTAGAAAAGCTGTCAAAAGAAATCACAACTTAAGACAGGTTTGGCAGGAAAAGTAGAAAAGCTGTCTTAAGATAGCGCAGGTATCCAAAACAATCTAAACGAATCCCTGAACTCGAACTGTGTATAGGGACTCTACTGGGAAATCTCTATAAACATGAATAACCTTTTCATTTAATAAAGCCATACCGAACATAGCTAAAAAACCTCTAGATTCTTTGCTCAATTGTTAAAATGGATGCTAACTATGTCCGCAAAAATACCCGCAGGAGTTTTTAAGCAGGCCTTTTTATATAAGCAATAGGCCTATATCAATATGATTCTTAAACATTTTACCTAAAGATAGGGGGTTGTTTAGGTAAAAATAACCTTTTTTGTGCTGTGCTTACAGCCAAAAGGCGGATGAAACTTTGGAAATAATTAGAAGGTAATAGCCTTAGACCGTAACCAATTTGGATTACACTTAAAAGGGCTTATTTTGGATTTTTCCCAATACCAACCAATTAATCATTTTCCGAATACTCAGTTTTCTTGTCTTATTTTTCGACAAATCTCCAAGTGCCAAAAAGCTATGGTTGTTTTAGCACCTATTTCACATAGAGTGTGCGACGAAAGGAGGGCAGGAAAGAGTTCATAAGGAAAATACTTAGGAGGTAGTGGGATGAAACGTAAAAAACGCCGATTATTATCCGTACTTCTATCAACTGCATTGGTCGTGCCATTGCTGCTTCAGCCACAGATCCAGACAAATGCTGCTGCGAAGGGAGTCAGTGTTTCTGCGAAGGAAGCAGTCCAAACTGCAAAGCAAAAAGTGAACAAGAAGCTTTATACTCAATTTGAAAAGGAGGATAAAGTAACCTTCCTTGTTAAAATGAAAGAGCAGGTTGACACTAATGCTGTCGCAAAAGAGGCAGAGAAAAAGGCCAGTCTGTCAAAAGCGACTCCTGCAAAAACAAAATTGATAAAGCGTTCAACGATTGTATCTGAGCTGAAGGCCAAAGCTCAGGAGACACAATTCGATGTTCTCGAATACCTGAAGAAACAGGAAAAGAAAGGCGCGGCAAAGGATGTTCATTCTTACCATGTAGTGAATGCCATTGCGGTTACCGCTACAGAAGAAGTAATGAATGAGCTTGCCGGTTTCGCTGAGGTTGATAAAATCCTTCCTAATGAAACAAGGCAGTTATTCGTCCCTGAAAAATCAGCTGTCGCTGTTCAGGACCCTGCTGCTAAAACCAATTCGATTGAGTGGAATATAGACCGTGTCGGCGCACCTGCCGTATGGGATATGGGGATTGATGGCAGCGGTATTACTGTCGCTTCCATTGACACAGGGGTCCAATGGAATCACCCTGCATTACAAGAAAAATACCGGGGCTATGACTTAGCCAGCGGAGAGGTGTCGCATGCAGGTAACTGGTTTGATGCTGTTGCCGGTCAATCTGCACCGTATGATGACCATGGGCATGGAACGCATGTTACCGGCACGATGGTAGGGTCCGAGCCTGATGGTGGAAATGTCATCGGGGTTGCTCCAGGGGCAAAATGGATTGCTGTTAAAGCATTCACCGCCTCTGGGGGGACGGATGCTGATTTGCTGGAAGCTGGCGAATGGATTCTTGCACCGAATGGAAACCCTGAGTTAGCACCAGATGTTGTCAACAACTCATGGGGCGGCGGACCGGGATTGGATGAATGGTATCGTCCTATGGTTCAAGCATGGAGAGCGGCGGAAATATTCCCTGAGTTCTCTGCCGGAAATACTACTCTCAGCAATCCAGGAGGTCCCGGTTCTGTTGCGAACCCTGCCAATTATCCAGAATCAGTCGCAACAGGAGCGACGGATATCAATAATAACCTGGGAAGTTTTTCTCTATTAGGTCCGTCACCGTATGACGAAATCAAACCTGAATTATCAGCACCTGGAGTCAATATCCGCTCATCAGTTCCTGGCAGCGGATATGAAGGCGGCTGGAATGGAACTTCGATGGCCGGGCCTCATGTCTCGGCAGCAATCGCGTTATTGCTGCAGGCAAATTCCAGTCTGACAGTAGATGATCTGGAAGAGATTTTATTAACGACGGCAATACCATTAACAGACAATGCTTACCCTGAATCGCCAAATAATGGGTATGGATCTGGATTGTTGAATGTTTTTGATGCGGTTTCCTCTGTAGTTTCTGGCCTGGGGAAATTAAAGGGACAGGTAACAAAGGATGGAGACGACAGTGAAGCACCGGTGTTGGAGCATTCCCAACCTGCCACGGTTTTCGCAGGAATGCCACTGACTTTAGAGGCTTCAGCTGCCGACAACATCAGTGTAACAAATGTAGAAGTTGAATATCAATTGGAGGATGGTTCCTGGTCCGCTGTTTCCGCAGCACGTACTGGCGGAAACTATAAGGATGGAACATACCAGGCTAATATTCCTGGTGAGGCAGTATCCGGCAACGAATTCGTATACAAATGGAAAGCAGTGGACTTTGGAGGAAATGAAACGGTAAGCGAATTTACTGTGACAGTTTTGCCAGGAATCACTGTAGGCTATGAACAGCATTTTGAAAATGATGCTTCTGGCTGGACCTCTTATGGGGATGCAAATAGCTGGGAATGGGGAACCCCGACAAGTGGGCCTGGTTCTGCTTTTTCAGGAGAGAAGGTCTATGGAACTTCTCTGGCTGGAACGTATCAAAGCCGGGCAAATATGTCATTGCAAATGCCGCCGATCGATTTACCGGAAGGCAGCACCTATCTGCAGTTCAAACAATGGTATAACCTGGAGAGAAATTATGACTACGGCCATGTATTTGTCTCCACCGATGCAGTTAACTGGGTGCAAAAACTGCGCGTGAACAATCTTTCGAATGGCTGGATCGATGGTGAAGTGGATCTTAGTGAATATGCAGGCCAAAGGATTTATGTCGCCTTTAATGTAACGACTGATGGCAGCGTAGTCAGGGATGGCTGGTATCTGGATGATGTAACTTTGACTGATACTCCGCTTTCCGCACCAGCTAAAGCAGACACAACAGTAAACAAGGACGACTCTAAGGCTAGCCTGAAAGAAAAGGTTGATCCGAATAAAATCCAAATGTCACTGCCTAAGCAGCAAAAGGCTGAAAGTTCAGCAACACCGATGGCATTGCCTATGCAGGCTGTAGTGTCGGTTGTTGAATCAGGCCGTTCCGTAAAAACGAACCCAGCAAATGGCAGCTTCGAACTGACACATGCTGCTGGAAGCTTTACGGTTGTAGCTGAAGCCTATGGTTTCCGTCCACAGACTCAAACAGTAGAAATTGAGCAGGATGGAGAGACAACAGCTAACTTTAATCTTGAGGAATTGCCAAAAGGAACAATAACTGGTTCCATCACGAACAAAGCGACAGGTGAGCCTGTTGAGGGAGCGACGGTTTACTTGTTGGAAGACGCGAACATTGCTCCTGTGGCTACTGATGAAAATGGACATTACTCGCTGACTGCTTATGAAGGGGAATACACTTTAAAAGTGATTGCTCCGCATTTTTACAGTCAAGAAGCCTCTGTGACGCTTGATGGCGATGTTGAGCAAAACTTTGAAATCAAGCCGTTCATCGGTTATCCAGGGGAAATCGGATATGATGATGGCAGCGCAGAAAATGCACGTGCCTTCTATGACGCTGGCAATGGCTGGGCTGTGAAAATGTCATTGGCAGAGGGCAATGACAAAGCATTGGTTACTGGCGGACTGTTCCGTTTCTGGGATACAGAGTGGCCGGTTCCGGGCGGTACGGATTTCAAAGTGGAAGTATACGATGCAAGTGGTACTGATGGTGCGCCAGGCAAGAAGCTCGCGGGCCCAATCGACGCCACTGCACTAAGAAATGGTGAGTGGACACATATAGATTTAAGCAGCCATGGAATTGTGGTTGAAGGAGATTTCTACCTGGTTTATATCCAGGCAGGCATCAACACAGCATCGCCAGGCCTGGCTACTGATGAAAATGGAGAGAATGCCTTAAGAAGCTGGCAGTTGGTGGGCGGCAGCTGGTCACCATCTCCAGAGGATGAAGGAAATTACATGATTCGGGCAGTGGTCGATTATGAGGTGACCGCGCCAAGCATCTCTTCACCTGCAGATGGTTCATTTACAAATGAAAGTACTGTCACAGTAGAAGGATTGGCAGCACCAACAACGACTGTTCATATCTATAATGATGGCGAAGAGATTGCAACAACAGCTGCTAACGATCATGGTGCATTTGCAGTGGAAATCAATCTCAAAGAAGGTCCGAATGTACTGACAGCCAAGGCATCAACAGAGCAGGGAATAACTGATGCATCAGAACCAGTAACTGTGGTTTTTGATCCGAATGCTCCTGAATTAACTATTACCTCTCCTGCTGATGGGAGCAAGATTAATAAAGAAACGGTTACTGTTACTGGCGCAATTGCAGATGCCAATCTGCATAGCGTGACAGTTAACGGTTCGTCAGCCAAGGTGGAAAACGGAAACTATTCAGCTAGAATCATGCTGGATGAGGGAATGAACGAGATCAAGGTTATTGCAAAAGATAAAGCAGGAAATGAAACGGAAGAATCGGTAAACATTGATGTAAAATACACTGCTCCAGTGATTTCAGATTTGAAACCTGACCAGGACCAAACTCTGAAAAAAGGGGAAAGTGTGACAATCGAATTCACAAGTGAAGCGGATCTGGATGCAACATTCGTGATTCATATGCCATTAACGAGCAACGCTCAGGTCACGAATGCAACAGAGCTGCCATTGCGTGAAGTTTCACCAGGTTACTATGTGGGCTACTATACAGCAACTAAGGATGTTGTAGCAGAAGGAGCCATCATTGAGGTCAAAGCTGTTGATTCCTATGGCAATGAAACAAGGAAAACGGCAGATGGCAAGCTGAATATTAATGTGAAGAAAAAAGGCAAATAATAAAGTTAAAGGACCTTCCGCTTTTTATGGGAAGGTCTTATTTATGGGAGTCTAGTATAATTGATTCCAAGTAGATTTATATAACACTTATTAAAGATATGTGACTATACCTCCATCGTCACAATTTAGCATAAAATAATCCACTGCTATTTTATTCATTGGAATAAGATGGTAACATGATAGATAAGGAGGGAGTTCATGGAATTTTTAATCCTAATTGGTTTGATCGTTGCAATCATCTGCTTGATGAAATACTTTTTAAGAAAAGTGCTCCATATTCCTAGAGTTAAAAGGAAAGCATTTTCCTATTATCATATAAATCAAACACATCGAAACTTAGAGTGGGTCCTCCGTGTTTCTACGGTGATCGCTTATGTTTATTTATCTTTTCAATTAATGTATGAAGATTTTTCGGTAAATCTTTTTCTTCTCATCATGACACTACTGTTCACTGCACAAGATTTTCTGCGGGCTTATTTCGAATGGAAAGCCACTGATCAGCCTAAAGAATCCATCCTTTCCATTGCTGAAGGAGTCATGCTGCTTGGAATCGTATTGCTATTGATCCAGTTTGATGTAATTTATAAGTTTGCTCAATCCCAATAAGTTTACCCTGGTGGAAAGGAATGAACCGAAATGATTAAGAATAAGAAATATTTAATTCTGGCCATCATCTTTTTCTTTATTTCGATGGCACTGAACTTTCCGTTCCCTCATGAATATCCCGCTGGCCAGGAATTATCAGTAGCTTTGGGGTTTCCACTCACAACCATGGATGGACTCAGTTATATCGGAATCACTGGCCTCGTATTGTTTATCATCAGTCAGTTTTTTCTGGTGAAATCGCTCGAAATATACCATAAACGCATGGTTTTGATTGCTTTCGTATTACTTTTCCTCCTCCCTCAGGGAATGGTAAATGCCTATCAAAAAACCTTCGCAACAGGTATCTACGCCATCGAGTACGAAAGAGGAGAGAGCAATTACACATTCGAGATGAAAGACGATACCACATTATACGCCGTCTGCCATCTCCCATTCGAAAATCACAGCAATGAGACAGTCCAATTCAATATAGAATTCTATGAAAAGTATTTGTTCGAGGATGACTATCCGATGCTATCTCTTTTAAATGAAGGAGGCCCATATAAGGTTACTCTTCAAGGAAAAGAGAGGAAAGTGGTCACAATCGAGACAGAAATCGATTTATCAAAATTAGACAGAGGCGGCTTAAGTGGGCAAGGCTGGGGGATTAATTTGATGATCGTGGATGGAGAGAAAGTAAGGAAGTTGTAAAGTGGTAAAAGGAAGCACACATTCATTTGAGTGTGTTTTTTTTATGCAATAAAACATGGATAATGTCGAGTTATGACAAATGATTAAAAATAGTAAATGGTTCTCGATGAACAAGTGATTCAGTAGATAACCATCTTTTGAAGTATCTTCCTAGAAAAAGCTAAAAAAATAATGGAAAAAAATTGTTTTCGTACAAAGTTTTTATTACTTATACAAATACTTGTATAAAAACAACTTATTAGTTCATATATATTTGGTTTTACTGGATCAAAGTCATTTAATTAATATCCTGCAATAATTAGACTGGGAATCTAACTTTATATGACGATAGTTTTGTATTTTAAATATTATAAATATTAAAAAAAATAATCTTTACTTTGTTTTAGGCCTGTTATATAGTGTTACCAATATCAAGGGCCAAGCGAAGGGGTGGTATTTTGATTCAAAGTGTTAACAGTTTACAATCGACAATATTTACCGAGAAAGTTGTTCTCGTTACTGGAGCAGCACATGGAATTGGCAAAGGGATCTGCAAAGCCTTTCTCATGCACGGAGCAACAGTGATTGGCACTGACATCCTTGATCAAGAACTTACGGAAGTGAAAAGCGAACTAAATGGTTGGCTGAACTTGAATAATAAATATAACACTTTCGATACATATGCTTGTGACATCACAGAAGCAAAAAGTGTAAAAGGGTTGGTGGAGTATACAATCCAAAAATACAAAAAGATTGATGTTTTGGTAAACAACGCGGGGGGTGTATGTGGGCAAATTCATCAGCCAGTTGAGGAAGTGACCCCTGAACAATGGCGAAAGATTTTTGCCGTCAATCTGGATGCTGCTTTCTATACGACAAAGGAAGTTGCTCCCTATATGAAAAAGCAGAATTATGGCCGGATCGTTAATATTTCAAGTGGAGCTGGCCGCAGTACGAGTCTCACGGGAATTCAGGCATATGCCAGTGCAAAAGCCGGACAGATAGGTTTCACGAGACAAATGGCTCAAGAACTTGGTCCATATGGAATCACGGTCAATAATGTAGCACCCGGATTTGTGATTTCAAATCCATCAACCAAGAAGCAGTGGGAAAGGATGACGATGGAGGAACAGGCAAACCTGGTCAAATCAATATCCGTGAAGCGACTAGGAGAACCCGAAGATATTGCTCATCCGGTTCTGTTTTTTGCCTCGGACTTCGCAAGTTATGTGAGCGGCCAAACCATTTCAGCAGACGGCGGACAACAACTTTTTTAGGAGGAGTTCAATGGAAATCACAGTGATTGGGGCAGGCGCAATTGGCGGTGTGCTGGGAGCACATCTTGTCAAAGCAGGCAACAAAATAACTTTTTGCGATAAAGATCAGGAGCATGTCCATGCAATGAATAGTCACGGTCTAAGAATCGAAGGACCGGATGAACCCTTTACGGTTGTGTGTGATGCATATACTCCTGAACAGCTAGTTAAAATAAACAAAGTTCTTGATACAGTGTTCCTTTGTGTCAAGGCTCAGCATACAAGAGAAGCGCTCAAACCATTTTTACATCTTATTGGCGAAAAAACCAATGTGGTTTCTTTCCAAAATGGGCTATGCGAGAACGAGATTGCCAGCTTGATAGGGAGAGAAAAGACGATTGGCTGCTTCGTTAATTTTTCGGCAGACTACCTGGAGCCTGGCAGAATCCTTTATGGCGGAGTCGCAGCGCTTTATCTAGGGGAATTGGATGGACAAATTAGCCAGCGAGTAACTGATTTGCAGAAAATTCTCCAATGCTGGGGCCCAGCACAGGTTACGGACAATATTTGGGGTTATCTCTGGGGGAAAATGTCCTACGCTGGACTTTTATACGCAACTGCTTTGGTGGATGAAACCATGGCATCAGTGGTAAGAAAAGTGGATCTTAGGGACACTCTGATGGAGCTTTGTTCCGAAATACTCGAGGTTGCTGATAAGGAAGGCGTCAAGCCAATTGGTTTTGATGATTGGGTTCCTGACCTAGTCTACCCAAGAGAGAGTCGTGATCAGCAAGTTCTTGATTACCAGCTTGAAAAGCTTGCACAAAGAATGGCGTCAAACAAGAAAACAAAAAGTGGCATCTGGAGAGACCTGGCTGTCCGAAAAAGAAAAACAGAAATCGATTCTCAGCTGGTACCCATCCTAGAAATAGGAGCAAGCCATCAGGTGCCCATGCCTCTAACAGAATTGCTAGTGAAACTAATCAAAGACATTGAAATCGGTTCTATCCAAATGGATTGGAATCATTTATACAAACTAAAAGGCCTATACGAAAGTGGAGAAAAATATGCAGTTAAATCATGAAAATCTTTCTGACCATGTAGCGAAGATCATTCGGAAAATGATCCTGAACGGTTCATTAAAGCCTGGGGAAAAGGTAAATCAGGCACAGCTGGCTGAAAGTCTTAACATATCTCGCGGCCCGATAAGAGAAGCTTTGAGATCATTGCAAAATGAAGGTTTAATCAAACACGAAACAAATAAAGGAACCCATGTTACAACTCTTTCTTCCCAGGACGCTTACGAGATTTATACTTTAAGAGCTTTACTGGAAGCAAAAGCTGCTAGTCTTGCAATCCCCCATTTAAAAGATAAGGATTTTAGCAAACTTGAATTGCTTTTGGCAGATTTCAAACTTGCCATGGATGAGAAGGATCTGGAAAGAGAGGCCAAATGTGACATCGACTTTCATCAATTGATCGTCAGTGCTTCCAGACATACAAGATTAATCCATATGCATCAACAGTTGGACACACAAGTAGGGGCCATGTTCTTAACTGTTGCCAATAAGCTTCCTGCGAGAGCCGCGCTTGTTGTGGAAAACCACAGGAAATTGCTAGATGCTTTGAAATCCAAGGACGCAGATCGAGTCAGCAGGGAGTTTTCCGATCATTATGTTCACGCACTGAACGAACTCAAAGAGGTGAAAGGCCTTCTGACAATATAAAGGTGGTGGATTTATGTTACTGGAACTGAATAACGTGTCTCTTTCTCTTAAAAGAGATGGAAAATACGTAAAAATCCTAGACGAGATTTCTCTTCAAGTAAATAAAGGAGAGACAGTAGGTATCGTGGGTGAGTCAGGCTGTGGAAAGAGCATGACAGCATTATCGGTTATGCGCCTTTTGCCTGAAAAAGCAAAGCTAGAAGGAGCCATCCGTCTTGAAAAAGATGAGATAACTTCCTACTCAAAAAAGGAAAATGGAAAAAATCAGAGGCGATAAAATGGCCATGATTTTCCAGGATCCGTTGACGTCATTGAACCCTCTTCACACTGTAGGCAGACAGATTGAAGAGACGCTGATTCTTCATACAGAGCTGAATAAGGAGCAAAGGAAACAACGAGTCATTGAGCTTCTAAAAGAAGTAGGATTACCGAGAGCGGAGGAAATTGCTTCGGAATATCCTCACCAATTATCTGGCGGGATGAGACAGAGGATCATGATTGCTGTTGCTATGGCGTGCAACCCGAGTCTATTGATTTGTGATGAACCAACGACTGCACTGGATGTAACCGTTCAAGCACAAATCCTCGATCTGATGAACCACCTTAAAGAAGTTAATGAGATGGGCATCATCATGATTACCCATGACCTCGGAGTAGTTGCAGAAGTTTGTGACCGCGTTATTGTCATGTATGCTGGCAAAATTGTCGAACAGGCTGAGGTTAAAGAGCTATTCATGAATCCTAAACATCCCTATACGAAGGGACTTCTTGAATCCATACCCAAACTTGGGGTTAAAAAATCTAAACTCGGGTCCATTCCTGGTATGGTTCCGTCGCCGGATAAAATGCCGAGTGGATGTCGTTTCTTTGAACGCTGCAGTTCAGCAATGGAGATTTGTAAAGGTAAGACTCCTCCAATGAGCAGTGTAGGAGAAGATCATTCAGCAGCTTGTTGGTTATACGAAGAAAAGGGGGGAGAATTGAATGGCTCTTCTGGAAGTGAAGGACTTGAAGCAACACTTCACCATTAAAAAAGGATTTCTAGGCGAGAAGAAAAAAGTGAAAGCTGTGGATGGAGTAAGCTTCCACATTGAGCAAGGTGAAACGTTAGGAATTGTTGGCGAATCTGGATGTGGAAAATCAAGTCTGGGCCGAACAATCCTCCAGTTACTGAAACCTACCTCCGGCGAAATCATTTTTGACGGAAAAAATATCACCCACCTTCCAAGGAAAGAAATGAAGGAATTGCGGAAGGATATGCAAATTGTCTTTCAGGATCCTTATGCATCATTGAATCCAAGAAGTACGGTTCGTACGATCCTGGAAACTCCGCTTCTCGTTCACGGGGTAGGAAACAGGCAGGAAAGAAGGAAAGTAGTTGATGGCCTGATCGATAAAATTGGTATTCGCAAAGATCAGCTAGACCGATATCCTCATGAATTCTCTGGAGGACAAAGGCAAAGGATCGGCATAGCCCGTGCGCTTACATTGAACCCTAAATTGATCATCGCGGATGAGCCAGTTTCAGCGCTTGATGTATCGGTTCAATCACAGGTGCTGAATCTTATGGTCGACCTCCAAAAAGATCTTAATTTGAGCTACATGTTCATTTCTCATGATCTCTCCGTTGTCCAGCATATATCCGACAGAGTAGCTGTTATGTATTTAGGTAAAATCGTTGAAATCGCTGATGTCGAAGAACTGTATAAAAACCCTCTGCACCCTTATACAAAGGCACTGCTGACAGCCGTACCGCTTCCTGATCCGACAAAAAAGCGTGACAGAATCATTTTACAGGGGGACTTGCCAAGCCCAATCAATCCTCCGACAGGCTGCGCCTTCCATACACGGTGCCCAGTAGCAACTCCTGAATGTAAAGTGGAAACTCCCGAGCTTAGGGAAAAAGCGATGGGACACTGGGCTTCGTGCATTCACGTACATCCTGAGCAGAATACCAAAACAAAAGTCAATATTTCTTAATCTAAAAGGAGGCGGGGTAGATGGATGCATTACGGTATGCGCTAAAAAGGGTTCTGCTCATGATTCCCATTCTAATTGGGATCAGCATATTAACTTTCTTCATCTCGAATACCATTCCCGGAGATCCGGCCCGTTTGGCTGCAGGTCCTTATGCAGATGCAAAGGTAATAGAGGAGCTGCAGGAAAAAATGGGCCTCAATGATCCGGTGTATGTACAGTATTTCAATTATATGAAAAATTTGCTCCAGGGCGATCTAGGGAATTCCAACTATTCACACCAACCTGTCATGGAAGATATCAAACAATATTTTCCGGCAACTTTGGAATTAACTTTCTTCTCAATGTTCATTACGATATTGATCGGTATCCCATTAGGTGTCATAAGTGCGAGCAAGAAGGATAAAATAGCTGACCAATTCGCCAGGGTCATGGCACTTATTGGAGTGGCAATGCCTGCATTCTGGCTGGGAATCATCTTTCTGTTATTCTTCTATTTGAAATTAGGCGTGTTACCTGGATCAGGCCGCCTGGATACGGGTTTAGCGCCTCCGGAGACAATCACCGGCATGTATACAATTGACGCCCTTCTTACAGGCAATTGGACAGTATTTAAATCAGCGTTGATCCATTTAGTGCTTCCTGGCATAACCCAGGCTGCTGTCACAATCGGGATGATTACAAGAATGACAAGATCGTCCATGCTCGAAGTATTGAGAAGTGATTATATCAGAACAGCCTTTGCAAAGGGCGGATCAGAGAAAAGAGTACTTTATGGCCATGCATTAAGAAACGGGATGATGCCGATCATGACTCTGCTTGGGATGACCTTTGGCCATTCGCTCGGAGGAAGTGTCCTCGTAGAGTCGGTATTTTCATGGCCTGGGCTCGGCAAGTATGCAGTCAATGCCATTACCTATCTGGACTTTCCAGCTGTTATGGCCGTGACGATTCTTATCGCCGTTCTGTTCATTATCGTAAACCTTATCATTGATATACTCTATCAAGTTGTCGATCCTCGATTGAATTATGATTAAAAGGAGGCAGTAAATGTGGGAAGACGAATTCTACAAAGTCCTTTAACAGTATTAGGGATATTCCTGGTAGCAATGATCATCGTACTGGCTATATTCGCACCATGGATTGCCCCTAAGGATCCACTGGAGGTAAATCTGGGACAAAAATTGCTGCCGCCTAGCTCGGATCATTGGTTCGGGACTGACGAAGTAGGAAGGGATATATTAAGCCGTATCATTTTTGGCACAAGGATTTCTTTAAAGATTGGACTTATGGTGGTATTAATTTCATTTCCAATCGGGACTATCCTAGGAGCCATCGCTGGCTATGTAGGTGGCATGGTAGACCAGATCATCATGAGGCTGACTGATATTTTCCTCAGCTTTCCAGGTATCATCCTTTCAATGTCGATTGCTGCAGCTCTTGGGCCATCGATTGAGAACGTCCTGCTGGCATTAGCGATCACCTGGTGGCCATGGTATACGAGGATAGTTCGCTCGTCAGTGCTTTCCATTAAAAGCTCAGAGTTCATTGAATCAGCCAGAGCGATCGGGGCAAATCCATTCCGAATTCTATTTAAGGAAATCATTCCTAACGCAATTGCGCCTGCTAGTATTCAGGCAAGCCTGGACCTTGGGTTCGTGATCCTTGCCGCAGCTGGTCTGAGCTTTATCGGTTTGGGAGCACAGCCTCCTTCTCCTGAGTGGGGAGCGATGCTTTCCTCGAGCAGGGAAATTCTCAGGGATGCCTGGTGGGCAGCGACCTTCCCAGGGTTGGCGATCCTGCTGACTGTTTTAGGGTTTAACTTATTGGGAGATGGTATGAGAGATTTGCTGGATCCTAAAAATAGGTAAATATATATTTCTTTGAAAGGGGTGATTCCTGCCTTTTAAAGCCTTTTGCAAGGAGAAAATCCACTAAAAATCTGGGGGGAAACAAATGAAGAGGAAGAGTATCTTATTTAAAGTGATGACCATGGCGCTGATTCTGTTGCTTGCTTTGACTGGATGTAATAAGTACAACCAGGAGACGACAACAACACCTGCAGAGGGAAAGAATGAAGAAAAGACCGAAACGCCTGCAGAACCACAAGGTTCGGGAAATCCAGATGTCTTCAATTTCGCCACCAACCAGGATATACCGCACCTCGACCCACATGGCACTGCTGCTAACACTTCATTCCGTGTAACCTATATGCTTTATGATCGCCTCGTTACTTACGATGGAACAGATACTGAAGTAAAACCTCAACTTGCTGAAAAATGGGACGTTTCTGATGATGGTTTGACTTACACATTCTACCTGAACAAGGAAGCTAAATTCCATGATGGCAGTCCAGTAACAGCTGAAGCCGTTAAGTATTCATTCACACGTGCCATTGATATCGGAAAATCGGCTGCTGGACAATTTAAAAAAGTTATTTCGAAGGATAGTTTTGAAATAGTGGATGACCACACAATCAAAATTATTCTTGAGAAACCATTTGCTCCATTCATCAAAACGCTTGGAACTGTTTTTGCCAATATCGTCAATCCGAAGCTTGCTGAAAACCACGGCGATGATTTAGGTGAAAGTTATCTTGCAGATAAGGGATACGGTTCTGGTCCATATATTCTTGAAAGCTGGGATCGCGGCCAGAAGATGGTTTAAAAAGCGAATGAGAATTACTGGGGAGAAGTACCGAAATTAAAAACAGTCAACATTATGATTGTTAACGAGCCTTCAACCGCTAGACTTATGCTTGAAAAAGGAGAAGTAGATTTGCTGGATTACTCTATGCTTTCTCCTGATGTCATGAAGCAGATGGAAGGTACAGAAGGAATCGATATCATTACACAGCCTGGATACCAGATTGATGATATTGCCATCAACATGGAAAAGAAACCTCTTGATAATGTAAAGGTTCGCCAGGCATTGGCACACGCAGTAAACTATGACTCTATCAACAATGATATTTTGCTTGGTGCAGGTAAGCGCATCGGCGGAATCATTCCAGAAGGAATGTTTGGCTATAACCCGGATGTAAAGCAATATGACTTTGACCTTGATAAAGCAAAAGCGCTTCTTGAGGAAGCAGGGCTTGGTGATGGTTTTGAAACGGAGATCCTGATTTCCGAGAATAATGAAGTACGTAAGAATATTGCAGTCATGATGCAGTCAGACTTCAAAAAGATTGGTGTAGACCTGAAAATCAAGACATTGGCGTGGCCAACGTTCCTGGAAACTGTTACTTCAGGAGGCCATCAGCTAGCATTGGCTGCATGGACACCGGATTACGCAGACCCAGATTACAATCTTTGGTATTTCGCTCATTCTACTAGTAAGGGACCAGGATTCAACCTTGCTTTCTATGAAAATAGCAAAGTCGATCAGTTATTGGAAGAGGGCCGGAAGACTGTAGACGAAGGAAGACGAGAGGAAATCTACCAGGAAATCCAGGCACTCATGAGTGAAGAGGTTCCGTATATCTTCCCTGCACAGCGTCTTGTTCAGGCTACTCAAAGGTCATGGGTGAAAGGTTACGAAATTAATCCTATGAACACATGGTACGTACCGTTCCAGAAGATGACGAAAGAATAATTTCAGTAAAACGACCGCAGGACTATATTGTATGCGGTCGTTTTATTCAATCAAGCTTAGGGCTTAGGACAATTTGAAAGTTCAGGACCTTGGCGGTTGGCTGAATTTCGCTTTTCAAATTCTCAGAAATCGCGGCTAGGTCCAATACTATACTGGCAATAGGTGATGAATGATGAAACAGCTGTCTGATTTGTCCATTTTGCAAGTGGCTGATTTATACAGGCGAAAAGAACTTTCACCGGTTGAATTAATCGGAAGCACTTTTGAAAGGCTTAAAGAAGTTGATCCAGAACTTAACAGCTTTATTACGACCTTGCAACCAGAAGCAATGGAAGCAGCGAAAGAAGCTGAGGCTGCTTTTTTAAGAAATGAAAAGCAGCATATTTTATATGGCATTCCCTATAGTGTGAAAGATCTCTATTATACAAAAGGAATCAGGACGACGTGCGGGTCCAGGATTCTTAGGGATTTTATTCCTGAAAACACTGCATCATTGGTATCAAGGTTAGACAATTTCGGGGCGATTCTCATTGGGAAAACGAATATGCTTGAGTTCGCTTATGGGATTGTTCATCCTGATTATGGCCAGACAAACAATCCTTGGGATATGACAAAGACTGCTGGAGGATCAAGCGGTGGATGTGCTGCATCGGTGGCAGCCGGGATAGGATTATTTTCACTGGGATCAGATACAGGAGGATCAATAAGGATTCCCGCTTCTTATTGTGGAATCTCAGGGCTTAAACCGACATACGGTTTACTTTCGCTCGAAGGAATATTTCCTTTATCGCCCTCACTCGATCATGCAGGTCCCATGGCAAGAAGTTCTGAAGATATATTGGTGGTAATGGATGCACTTGTGCCAGGCTTCCTCTCTGCAAAACTAACAAACAATCATAAAGCGCTCATTGGAATTCTTCCAGCTGACCTAATCTCAGATGTTAACGAAGCGGTAGCAAGTATTTATAAAGAGGCATTGGAACAGGTAAAGAAACTGGGATGGAATGTACAGGAAATCGAGTTAAAGTATCTTGATTTTACAGAAGAAGTCGTTATGAATGTGCTTTTACCTGAAGCGGCTCTCATTCATGAAAAATGGCTTTCCAGAAAAGATGAGTATGCTCCTTTAACATATAAACAGATTGAAGCTGGTTTGACTCATCGCTCTCTTGATTACTTGAAGGCCAAAAAAGAATTAATGAAAGCGAGGGAGGATGTGGACCGAGTATTGGAAGAAGTGGATTTTCTGCTTATGCCAACGGTTCCTTATCCTGCGCCAGATGAAGATCCCGCCCTTGAGGAAGATAACGAAATGAAATTTACCGGGTTATTCAATGTATCAGGACATCCAGCTATGACGATTCATGCAGGGTTTACAAAAAGCAAGCTTCCGGTTGGACTGCAGCTTGTCGGAAGACATTTTGGGGACAAAGAAATGATTGAAGCAGCCATTAATTTAGAGCAAATGCTATCTCAATCAATGAAAGGAAAACAGATGAATGTCTGAAATTTTAAATTATCTTAAAGAGCACAGTAACCAAATCACTGACACTTTGCTTAAGTTGACGAAGGCTGAATCTCCTTCCCATACAAAAGCAATGGTGGATAAATGCGGTAAGGTCCTCAGAGGGGAATACGAAAGGTTAGTAGGCGATTCCGTTGAAATGATTGAAAAAACAGAAGTTGGCAATCAATATAAATTTACATATGGAACGGGGGACGAGGAAGGGCAGATTTTAGTGATCGGCCACATGGATACAGTATGGGATGAAGGTGCACTGCCCATAAGGCATGAAGGAAACCTTCTATATGGCCCGGGGGTTTTTGATATGAAAGGCGGCCTCACGATCACACTTTGGGCATTAAGGGCATTGAAAGAAACGGGTGCTCAGCTTAACAGGAAAATCACCTTCCTGGTAACAACAGATGAGGAAGTAGGAAGTACCCATTCGAAGGAAATCATCCTGGCAGAAGCAGAAAAAAGCTCCGTCGTATTTGTTCCGGAATCTAGTATCGGACCTGATGGGGCAGTAAAAACCGAAAGAAAAGGAGCTGCACAGTTCTTAATGAAAATTGAAGGAATAGCCGGGCATGCTGGAATCAATGCGTGGGAGGGTGCAAGTGCAATAGAAGAGCTGGCTCATCAAATACTGGATTTGAAGAAACTAGCAAACCGCGAAGAAGGAATTTCGGTAAATGTCGGTGTCATGAATGGCGGAACCCGAGGGAATGTCATTGCCAAGGAAGCAGTCGCAGAAATTGATGTTCGTATCACCAAAAAGGCGCAGGCAGAAAAGATTTCAGAAGCAATCTTGAACAGACCTGTTTTCATAAAAGGAACAAAGGTCGAGGTGATTGGAGAGATCGATCGATATCCTCTTGAACGGACGGAGGAAGTCATTCATTTATATGAAGATCTTAAAGAGATCGCTTCTGCACACGGATACGTATTGAATGAAGGATCTTCAGGGGGCGCAAGCGACGGCAACTTCACCTCAGGGATTGGCATTCCGACTATCGATGGGCTGGGTCCGCTTGGTGATGGAGCTCATACTGAGCGAGAACATGTCGACTTATCAAATCTTCCATACAGGGCCGCACTGATGGCTGAGATTATCCACAAATATGCAAATAAGTAAGAGGGGAGGACTGGAATTATGTACATGATGGATTTAACAGCCTCTAAATTCAAAGAGATAAGAAATTCTGTAGACACTGTATTATTGCCCATTGGGATGATTGAAATGCATGGACCGCATTGTTCGCTTGGAACGGATGTATGGATACCACGGGAATTTGTCCGACGGCTGGACCAGAGGATTGGAAATCGGATATTGATGGCACCTGAAGTTGCTTACGGTCATTCTTGGGGTCTTGCTCCATTTGAAGGAACGATTGATATATCTGCAGAAGCTTTTTCTCAATATGTCTTTGAAATCGGGAAAGAGTTCCACCGGAATGGATTTGAACA
Organism: Mesobacillus sp. LC4; assembly: GCF_053543455.1. Classification (NCBI taxonomy): domain Bacteria; kingdom Bacillati; phylum Bacillota; class Bacilli; order Caryophanales; family Bacillaceae; genus Mesobacillus; species Mesobacillus sp. LC4. The sequence continues at coordinate 1,188,974 of NZ_JBGCUB010000001.1, read as the reverse complement.
AATAGTTTTGTTCAACGGACATGGAGGAAATATCCCGAGTTTGACAACTGTTGCCGAAAAGCTTGCAGACATTGGAATGAAGGTATTAACCATTAATTGGTGGGTGGATTACCGTGAACAAATTTTAGAGATCACAAAAGGACCTGGTCATGGCGGTGAAGACGAGACATCATTGATTCTCGCCATTGACGAGAATCTTGCTGATCCTGGTCTTGCTGGTGACCATCAGTTAAAGATAAATCCGAAGATCAAGTTTGAAAAATCAGGACTAAAATTTTTTGAAGATGGTTATCTAGGCAATGCTGGCGCTGCGACAGCTGAAAAAGGCGAAAGGTTATATGAAATGATGCTGGAACTAGTTTTATCCGATATTGAAGATCTATGGAGGGTGGCATATGAATCGGTCAATTAAGGAGGAAAAGAAAATGTTGAGATGGACGGAAGAACAAGTGGGAGAAAAGATCGTTGATATCGTTGTCAGTTTGAATGAACAGGCGCAAAAATTACACAGCCAGGAGGTAGCTACGGCAAGTTATAGTGAAATAAAGCCTACGCTTTCTAGCTTTGATAAGATTGGTGATGCCCTTGATGAAGTTGAAAGTGCACTCAAAGTGAAAGAAGGCCATGAAGGAGAATATATGAGAGCGATGGCGAACGGATTCCGTTATTTTGCTCGCAGCCTTCAGGGTGACAATGTCCCATATGAAGAACTGATTGCGAACATTCAAGAGTTGCCGTCCACCCTGATCACTGATCAGCAGTTAGAACATGCAAGGGATTTGGTTGAAAAAGGATTATCAGACCTTGGCTATAAAGGAAGCTTATTCGAGAAAGCAACTGCATGGCGCTCAGATACATTGATTGATCCTGAACAAGTGACTACAGTAGCCGAAAACTTCCGTGAAAACAGCAAGCAAGGGACACTGAAAAGAGTGATCGGACTTCCAGAAGAAGATGGAATCGATTGGATCAAGCCGATCAGGGGAGTATTTTGGAGCGGGTATTCCAAATATACCGGCAGCTATCGAGGAAACTTAACCTTCAATATTGACCGACCATGGACAGAGCCGATTTTGGCTCAAATCATGACACATGAAGGATATCCTGGGCACCAAGCGTTCTACTGTCGCTGGGATTACTTATTCCAGCAAGGAAAGCTTCCGCTTGAAGCTTCGTATTACCTGATCAACAGTCCAACCAATGCATTGTTTGAAGGTGGACCGGAAACAGCCTTGAGCTTCCTCGGTTGGGATGATCTTAACGAAGAAACACCTGGTGTGACAGACGAACAAAAGCAGCAGTATTTGCTTGCAAGGAATTACCTTGACTATCAAAGGATGTTTACCACAAACGCCTGTTATCTGTATAACCTCGGTCAGGTATCCAAGGAAGAAGCAATAGATTATTTAATCAACAAAGGAGGCATTACCGAAATTGAAGCAAACAATGCCTTCCGATTCTTCTCAGACCCAATACAAAAAACCTATTTCCCTTGCTACTATTACGGCCGCTGGATGGTAGGAAACGCCTATAAAGAAACTCCTAAAGAAAAACGACAAGAGTATTTCTCCATTCTCTATGACACACCGCACACAACCAAATCTTTTATCAAAGCAATCAGCCAGCTGCATGGTAAAGAATTCGATGCTTTTAATACATTGAATCAATAAATATTGAAGGTGAGGCTTTTTGGGGCTTCACTTTCTCTGTAATAAAGGGTGACAGTCACCATGATCGAATTAAAACATTTTACAGAAGAGGACATTCCTCAACTTATAAGCTGGATAGATACTCCTGAGTTTTTGGTTCAGTGGAGCGGGACAGGATTTTCCTTTCCGCTGACTGACCAACAGCTTATAAAGTATTTGAAGGAAGCAAATAAAGAAGATTCAAAAGTTCATGCTTTTAAGGTTATTCACCTTGAATCATCGAAGGTAATAGGGCATATTTCCCTTGGTTCAATCAATTTTCATAACCGGAATGCGAGAATGTGCCGAGTCTTAATTGGTGATGAGGATATGAAAGGCAAGGGTTTAGCTCCTATTATGGTCAATAAGCTTTTAAATATAGCGTTTGAACAATTTAGTCTGCATAAGGTGAGTCTTGCTGTATACGACTTCAATACACGAGCTCTTAAACTCTATCAGAAAATGGGTTTTCATACGGAGGGTTTGATTAGAGAAGCATCCAGGATCGGTGACGATTACTGGAGTTATTATGAGATGAGTATTTTAGGTCGAGAGTGGCGTTCATTCATAAATAAAAATGGGGGGGAGAACCTTGGATAATTTGACGGTGATGGAAAAAGAAATCATATCCCATATTGATGCGAATCAATTAATGGACTATAACAAGGAAATCGCCAAGGAGGTTAGGCTCTCAGGATCTGAAGAAGAGCTTCGTGCGTTCAAGTTTGTTCAAAAGACTTTGGAAAGCTTTGGAATGGAAACTGAACTTACTTTTCACCAAGCATATATTTCTCTGCCGGGTAAAGCGAGCTTAAAGGCAGGTGGTATCGAGTTGCCTTGTATCACTCACTCTATGGCACCTTCTACTGCAGAGCGGGGAATAAGTGGAGAATCTGTTTATATTGGTGACTATTCAGATGACAAGCTTTCTCTTTCTAATGGGAAAGTTTCTGTTGTAGAAGGAATTGCAAGTCCAGAAGTTATAGCAAAGCTTAGTGATGCCGGAACCCTCGCTGCTATTTTTATCAATGGACCTAATACTCACGAAATGATTGTTTCTACTGTTTGGGGCAGTCCAACTCCTGAAAATATTTCTCAAATGCCGAAGATTCCTGTCGTATCAATAAATGATGATACAGGGGAAATCCTTAAACAGTTCTTTCAGGAAGGAAAGGGCCTGGTGGAACTACATACCGAGGTTGAAACGAGATGGACGGCAATTCCCACGTTAACGGCTGACATTAAAGGGAAAGACGAGCCAGAGAATTTTGTTTTATTCAGTGGCCATATTGACTCGTGGCATTATGGAGCCATGGATAACGGCTCGGCGAATGCGACCATGTTAGAAGTGGCAAGAGTGCTTTCAAAATATAAAGAGCAATTGAAACGATCAATACGTTTTGCTTTTTGGTCTGGACATTCGCATGGAAGGTATGCAGGGTCACAGGCCTACTGTGATCGTCATTGGGAAGAAATTTACGAAAATTGCGTCATGCATTTCTATATTGATTCTGTAGGAGGCAAGGGAGCTACCATCCTGAGCGAAAGTAATTGCATGAGTGAAACGAAGGATATTGCCTCTCACTATGTCAAGAAGATTACCGGACAGGAATACATCGGAAGCAGGTATGGGAAATACGCCGACCAATCTTTCTGGGGAGCGGGAGTACCTTCGTTGTTTATGGGAATGTCGGAACAACCGTTATCCAATGACCCGATGTCCCAGAAAGTGTTTCAAGTTTTCGCAGGCAAAGAGGCAGGGGGATTTGGCTGGTGGTGGCATACCGTAGAAGATACAATCGATAAAATTGATCCAGGTAATCTAAAACGTGATTGTGAAATCTATGCCCTTTCTATCTATAAAGTATTAACCAATCCAATATTGCCAATTAACCAGCTGGCTGCGGTAAAAGAAATCAAAGACACAATTAAAGAGTATCAAACAGCAGCTGGTGATAAAGTCGATTTGAAAATGACGATGGAACGATTAAATAAACTTGAAGAAGTACTTACGAATGTACAATCTGATCTATCTTCATCGGATTTGTCGGTTGAAAAACAGAAAGAAATAAATAAGCTAATGATGGCGATCTCGCGCAATCTTGTTCCCATTAATTATGTAAGAACTGATGTATTCGACCATGATGCGGCGATTGGTTTACCTCCAATTCCTGCGCTTTCCTCGATAAATTTAATTGCTGCAGTGGAGAAGGGAACACATGACTATTATTTGCTGAGGACTTCTATAAACAGACAGCTTAATAAAGTGAATTATTTACTCAAAAATGCATTAGAACAAGCTACAAAATTATCAACAACATTAAATGAAAAAAGGAGTGGGGATTATGTCAGCAATTAAAAATAAGGTCGTGATCATTACAGGGGCAAGCAGCGGGATTGGCCGTGCAACAGCTGTTAAATTGGCAAATGAAGGGGCGCAAATTGTTCTTGCTGCTAGAAGAGAAGACCGGTTGCAGCAGCTTGCAGAGGAGCTGCAATCACTTGGCGTTTCAGCTGTATATAAAGCAACCGATGTCACTTCATTGGAGCAGGTGCAAAATCTTGCTGATTTCACATTGGAACAGTTCGGTCAAATCGATGTGCTTTTCAATAATGCCGGAATCATGCCACTTTCCTATATGAAGAATAATAGAGTGGAAGAATGGAATCAAATGATAGACGTTAACATTAAAGGAGTATTACATGGGGTAAGTGCAGTCATTCCACACATGCTTGAAAGAAACAGTGGACACATCATCACGACTTCTTCTGTAGCAGGACATGGAATCTTCCCTTCAGGGACAGTTTATTGTGCCACGAAATTTGCTGCCAGGGTGATCATGGAAGGACTGAATAAAGAATTGACCAAATCGAATATCAGGACTACCACGATTTCCCCAGGAGTCGTAGATACAGAGTTGCCAAATTTAATTGTTGATCCAGAAGTGAAGCCTATATTTGAGAATCCGGACCTTCCTTCTATAAGAAGTGAAGATATTGCGAACGCCGTTCATTATGCACTTTCACAGCCTGCATCAGTTGCTGTGAACGAAATTATCATTAGGCCAACGAATCAGGGGTAATGGTTTCAAGGAACAATTTACATGTTAATGGCACTACTCTGTTAATAAATTGAACGATTAAAGCAATCGAATAATCTCTGTTGGAAGCAGGTCTTTTAGATCTGCTTTTCCTTTATTTAGGCTCAGTGATCATTCATTGTTGATCTTCATGTTGGTATGAGAATTAATAAGCGGAGAATTTCCGGTTATTGTCTATCGAGGAAGCTTTTTGAGCTGAAATAGGCGTAGATATTCCGGTTAACTGCAAAAAATAAGTCCAAATCCAATGATTTGGATTGAATAAGCGGAAAAACGACCCTTATTTTATTAAAAATAAGAGTCGTTTTCAATTTAAACGGAATTTTTCCGGTTATTTTAAAACAGTGTGGAATCATGAGCCATTTTTAAATTCAACTTAGGGTCGGTACAAAGGAATATCTGCTATTTTTCCCGAATAGTTAAGGAGTGATTGAAGTTTGAATTTTAAGGAGGAAATCATATCAAAGCAACATTAAAATCATTAGTCGGTGGGTTGGTTTCTGGTATAGCCCTCGGATTATTTCTGAAATTGATTCAATTCTTTACGAACCTCAAGGTATATACCTTATTGCTGAATGTGGATTACGTGCCAATCCTTAAAAATATTAAATTACCGGAAATAATTGAATTCGGTTTGCATTTGTTCATTTCAATTGTGCTTGCTTTCGTATTGAATGTATACATAAACAGGAAGAGCCTAAAGAAAGAAGCTATTTATCGATTTGTATGGAAAGTGAGTTTAATTGTTGGATTGCTGCTATATCCAACGACACTTCTTTCAGAACGGACACCGGCAATCACAAATGCCTATGCGTTTTTAATATGGATGGCAGGGCACTGGATTTATGGCATGATTTTAGGGAGGTTTTTATCACATAAGGAAGGAGAGAGGGTTTGAAAAAGAAAAACTTATCTATTTTAACAGTCGCAATATTGATTTTCCTAATATATGGAGTTACCAAATGGAATGATGACCGTGAAAAGAACTTGATGGATGTGCTAGATTCAGCCCACATCGAAAAGGTTTATTTCAAGCATCTGCCGATAAAGGATGAAATGGCCTATAATCGTCAAATTACAGATGACGATTCACTTAAAGAATTATTGAATTTCTTTAGTCAGTATAAAGTGAAAAAAGTCGGCGAACGTGATTTTTTTTCAGAATATCCTGATGAGCAATTTCAGTTTCAATTGGAATACAAAGACAACAGAATCACCATGCCTTCTTTGATCGAAAGGGATATTCTATTACATGATCAGTACCAATATCAAATCATCAATGGGTCGGTAGATTATGAATGGCTGGAGGATTTTTTAAAAGACAAGGGTGAAGAGGTATAAAATAAATTTCAACAAAGTATTTCAGCTATATACTAATTTGACAGAAGTACAATATGAACAGAAAGCTAATTGTACCGACAATTCTTTTTTTACTGGCTGCAGTGCGAGCATCGGGGTTCTTGAAATCCAAATTAAACTAAGTCTGATTAAATATAATGCCAGGAGTCTATGCTCCTGGCATTTGTTTTTTAGATGTATTTTGATGAAAGGTGAATATATTTTTTCCGAATCTTTTGGATACATAGAGTGCCTCATCGGCATAACTGATTACCGTAAACGGGTCGATATCATCATCCGGCCATACTGAGCCTCCGACACTGCATCCAACTTTTAGCATGACATAATCGAAAGTATAAGGCTTGTTAATATTTGCGATCAGCTTATTTGCGACCGTCTCAAGGATCGTTTCGATTGATTCATTTGGTGTATCCATTACAATCAGGAACTCATCTCCACCGAGTCTGAAAATGGAATCTTCCTTTCTCGTACTCTCTTTTAGTCTGTTTGCCACTTCCTTGAGTACCATGTCGCCGGTTTGATGTCCATGAGAATCATTGATTTGTTTAAATCCATCAAGGTCCAAATATAAAAATGACAGCGAGTGTCCCATATTGTTTGCCTTTTTTAAAAATTGATCCAGAGCAACCCGGTTGCCGAGGCCGGTTAAAAGGTCATGGTGGGCGAGGTTCTCCATGACTCCCAGATTAGACTCTGTCCTTACCAGTGAATCAACAAGTTCCCTAAGTGATCCAGATAGAAGTTCAAGGTCTTTAATCCCTTTTATATACGGAATTGCCGCATCATTTCCCAGTCTCAAACTATGGGCAGCTTTCGTTATTTTCCGTAAGGGACTTGTTACGAACCCGGCAAAAAGCCAGCCGATGACTGCAAAAATGACAGCAGTGATTGTACCAAGTTTAATGATGAAGATTTTTAAATTTTCAACTGGAGCAAACGCGTTCTCAGCAGGTATTCGAACGATGACGATCCAACCCAGACCGGAATAATCTTGATGGCCATCTCCTATTGAAAAGCCTGTAAGATACTTTTTTCCATCAGGCCATTCTTCAACAAGCCAATTATTCTCACCCTTCACGGCATTATGTACACTATTGATATCTAATATTTTCCCAGTCATATCAGGTGGTCCAAGAAGCACAGTATTGTCCTTACCACTTACTACAAACACTTCAGCTCCGCTTAGTTCGTCTTTTAATGGTTGTACAATTTCATCTTTCACTTGACGTGACCATTCCCAGCTTAGATGCGTCGCGAGAACACCAGTGAAATTTCCGTTTGCATCTGTTAGGGGCTTGCTGATGTCGACAAATTGCATCGGCTCTCCCGTAGGATTTGGAAGCAAATTTGCAAGAAGCACGGCGTTATGTACATCGCCAATGAATGTCCCATTTTTGCCTTCTTGATAAACAGGACGCTGAGAAATATCTTTCCCAACCAAGATTTGATGTGAGGCAGCTACCACATTCCCTGCAGCATCGGTTAAACCAATCCAGGAAAAGACCGGAATACTGGAATTTAATTGGTCTAGCAGCTCCTGAGCAGTCTGAAGATCCTCAGGGGATTTAATATCGTCTATTTGGCTCAGGACTTCAACTTCCCCAATCCTTGACCACATGAAAGAATCCAATTTATCAGCCATATGATAAGCAGTCGTCGACAGGCTGTTTCCAATCTCTCTTTTAATCGTTTCACCAGAATGTTTGCTGATTGTTATGCTCAACAGCATCGTCAGTACGATGATGATGACACCAAAAAATAGAGCCATATAGGCTCGAAGGTTGAATTTCATGCAAAAAAAGTTCCTTTCGTGCATTAAAGCTAATTATCTACTTAGTTTTATCGGCTTAATTTGGAATCTATTTAGACATCTTGTTTGGTTCTTTTCAATTTTTATTAAAGTGATTCAATCTTAAGAAAAGCATAACTTTTTAGGGACTAAACCAATTAAGTCTGGAAAAATATTTACCTAAGCTACTGTTGATTGCTTTCCTGTATTACTTCCATATAAAAACGAATGGCATTAAGGTAGTTTTCAACACTGATATGCTCATTCGTTCCATGCATCCGGTTCAGGTCTTCCGAGGTCAACTGGACTGGAAGGAAACGGTAGGTGTTCTCGGAAATACTGTCGTAATGCTTTGCGTCTGATCCGGCAAACATCAGATAGGGAGCAATGATGGCTTCGCCGTATACATTCCTTGCGCTTTGCTGGATGGTTTTGAAATGCCAGCTGTCTACGGTAGAAACCCCGGAGGCTTCAGTGCCCTCGATTGTTACTTTGATCTCTTCGTCATCAATTGTTTTTTCTATATAGTCTTTCACTTCTTCCAACGAGTCCCCTGGCATTAAACGAAGATTGATGATAGCGGAAGCTTTTTCAGGGAGGGCATTGTACTGTTCGCCAGCTTGAAAAATAGTTGGAGCAATCGTCGTCCTGATTAGCGCAGCAGAAGCGGGCTGGCCTAGCAGGATTTTTTCAATTACAGGTTCAAAAATAAACTTGTTTGCAAACACATATTTCATTCCGAAACTCATTTCAGGAGCGACGAATTCAAATAAATCCTCACCTGGTCCCTGAAGATCTGCAGGAAATTGGGTTTCTTCTAGCTTGGCAATCGCACCGGAAATCCTGCCAATATTTGTCGTGCTTTTTGGCTGAGATGAGTGACCGCCACTGCCTTCGATTGATAGCTCTGCAGTCGCTGAGCCTTTTTCGGAGATCCCGACAACTCCCACAGGCTGATCGACTCCGGGAACCATGTTCTCTACAATCGCTCCTCCTTCATCCAAAACGAAATCAAACTTGACTCCTCTGTCATTAAGAGTATTCACGATTGATGCGGCTCCTTCTTTTCCGCCGATTTCTTCATCATGACCAAACATTAAGTAAATGTCACGATCAGGCTGATATCCTTCTTTGAGCAAGTGTTCTGCAGCTTCAAGGATTCCAATCACACCGATTTTATCATCCAATGTACCGCGTCCCCAGATTTCTTCGTCTTGGACGGTCCCGCTGAAAGGGGGATGATTCCAGTTTTCCTCCGTACCTTCAAGAACAGGAACGACATCATAATGGCTAGTTAATCCAATTGGGAGCTTATTACTGCCTGCTCCATTCCATTTATACACAAGCGCATGACCATTTACTTTTTCAAGTTCAAGTTCTTGATGTACGAGGGGAAAGCTCTGTTCTAAAAAGGAAATGAAGCGGTCGAATTCTTTCATATCCATCTTGCTGCGATCCTGATAAGAAATAGTTTTAAATTGGATCGCTTTTGAAAGGGTGTTGATTGCATGATCTTCTTTTATCGTGCCATTAAAGTGTTTCGGTGGGGGCTGAAGGGATTTCAAGGTGAGAGTATTGAACATGGTGACTATGATGAAAACAAGGAGCAGGCTGCCAATGATCACGAGAAAAAGCCTCAATTTTTTCATAGTTTAGTATTAAACCTCCATAAATTTTTTTAAAAAAGCCTCCGGTTTCCCAGAGGCTTGCTATTTATACGATTTCTGGAGCGTGTGGCTGTTGTTCAGGTTCTGGAACAAAGGCAAGGATGATCATCCCGATCACAAAGAGGATAACAAGACTGAACACACCCATGCTAGAATTTCCAGTAAGCTGTGCTGTCAGGCCGACCATTAGCGGCCCCATGATCGAAGCGAATTTCCCGAAAATGTTATAGAATCCGAAAAACTCATTGGCGTTTGCTTTCGGTACCAATTTCGCAAAATATGAACGGCTTAATGCCTGGATACCGCCTTGTGAGGTAGCAACAAGCATCGCCAGGATCCAGAAATCCGTCGTTGTTTCCAGGAAGTAAGCGTAAATACAAACAAAGATGTAAACGGTAATTCCGACATAAAGCATCTTTTTACCGGTAAAACGCTCGGATAGTTTTCCAAATAAAATGGCAAACGGCCAGGCGACAACCTGCGTAGCAAAAAGGATGATTAATAGGTTAGTAGAACTGATGCCCAGATCGGTCCCATAGGCTGTTGACATCGTGATAATCGTTCCCACTCCGTCAATGTAAAAGAAATAAGCTAATAAAAATAAAAATAATGCCCTATATTTGCGGATTTCCTTGAAGGTTTTGCCTAACCGTCTAAAGCTTTGCAGCACCAATTGCGGTTCTCGCTCAATGTAATGCTTTTGGTGGACATTTTTAAACAATGGGATCGAAAATAGTCCCCACCAAAGAGCTGTAATGATAAATGCCGTCTGGCTGGCCAAGGTCATTGAAATAGGAAGGACCTTTGTCTGAGCTAATATAATGATAGCGATACTGATGATGAATGGAATGGTACTCCCGATGTACCCCATCCCATATCCACGTGCAGAGACTCTGTCCATCCGTTCATCTGTCGTGACATCAACGATAAAAGCGTCATAGAAAACATTAGAACCTGTCGAGCCAAGCACAGCAAGGGTGTAAACAACTAGCAGCATCAGCCAGTTTCCGCTTGGGACGAAGGCAAGGCCTGCTGTGAAGGTGATACCTAGTGTAAAGAAAATAGTAAAGAAGCGTTTCTTCATACCTTGATAGTCGGCAATGGTTCCTAGAATCGGGCCGATCAACGCTAAAATGAAGGTGGCAATGGCTATCGTGTAACCCAAGTAAGCTGTCGAATTTGATAGGCTCACACCAGCCTCAGTTGCGGAAGCTTTATAAAAGAGCGGGAAAACAGCTGTCGAAATGATAATCGAATAAGCCGAGCTTGCCCAGTCATAACGAATCCAGCTGCTCTCTTCCTTCGTAAAACCTTTCATCCTTTTGCCCCCAATATGATTATATTTTTTTATGATATTAATACCGACTTAAAAGATGAAAAGACTATTTAAACGGCAATAAAAATGTGCTGTCTGAAAAAAGTTCATCCTAACTAGTAATATACTTCGCTTCAAGCAAGCAAAAGACCTTCTTTCCTGGTTCTAAATATCCAATATCCCTTCTAGGATGGAACCGTCTGTATCTCCGAGATCGAGGCCGAGCAGGCGGGCAAAGGTGGGGCCTTCGTCAACAAGGTGCATCGATTTGACAGAAATTCCTGGACGAATGCCTTTTCCAGCTGCGAAGAATACGGTGTGATATCCCTCTTTTTCAGGTGAATAACCATGGCAGGCGAAGGTATACTTTTTCGTCCTGGCGTCCTCTTCGGTGACTTCTTCGATATAGTGCCCTTCAATCGCTTCACTGAAGTAGAATCCTCTCGCCGCTTCAAGCATCCTGAAAGCCGTGCCATCAGCTCCTTTTTCGTTTGCCTCGCTGCCTGTTATGACAGTTTCAATTCCGTTACTTTCGTTCTGCATAAGATCAGCAAGGATTTCCGAGACCTCGTTTCTTGCAGCATCATCGTTAGGATCTTTTATATAGACATAGGCAGACCCGTCACAGCTTTTGCAATATGCTTGCCAATCGGTCACTTTCCCATAAGCATTTGTTTGGATAAGTCCTTTTTCTTTAAATAATACGTTCAATTTCACCACTTTAGACTCATCAAGTGCACTGTGGTCACCAAGGATGACAACTGTTGAATTTTCGGCAATCCCTGCCTCATCAAGGGCTTCCATGATTCGGCCAAGCCGCACGTCATGGCGGTGAAGGGCAGCCTTTGCTTCTTCTGATGAAAACCCGTGCATATGGCGCTGGGAATCGAGATCGACAAAATGGATCAACATCAACTCCGGCTTTCTTGTTTTGATGGTTTCCACAGTTGATTCCAGAACGAAGTCATCCAGCTCAGGCTGGCTCAAGCCATTTCTGAGATGGCCGAATTTCTGATTCATATCAAGCTGGTAACGAGGACTTCCATTGAAAAGTGAAACGGGAATCTGATGATGCCATGGACGATTCGCAAATATTTCAGGCATGTTATAAGCAATATCTGCCTTTGCTGTTACTGGCCATAATAAAGCGGCAGTTTTCATACCCGCTTTTTTCGCCTCATCGTAAAGGGTTGTCCCTTTTATATGATGGCGGTGCCAGTACCAGTCTGGTGAAATTTTGCCAGGTTGGATGAATGTATTGTTGACAATACCGTGCCGATTAGGGAAATTACCCGTCACGATTGTCGCATGGCAAGGGTAGGTTACAGAAGGGTAAATCGTTTCCACTTGTGTACAATAAGAGCTTTTCTCTATAAAAGACTTGAAATTTGGCAGCTTCTTAAGCAATGGAACATCATGCTCAGAAAGACAGTCAAAAGAGATGATGATTAAGTGGTCTGTCAGTTTTGTCATGTCAGCCTCCATTAGATTTATATAACTAATATAGCAGAATATTTTTGGAAAAATAATCTGCTTTTCCATTTTTCATTGGAAGGAATTACTGATCGATTAAAGAAGTTATAAAGTATCTGAAAAAACTGGAGGCAACAGTGAATGGAACTAATCGAGAAAGCCTTGCAAATTGCTTCTTTGGCACATGAGGGGCAATATCGCAAAAACACGAATATACCATATATCGTTCACCCTGTGGCAGTGGGCATGATTTTACAAAAAGCAGGATATCCCAATGAAGTGATAGCAGCCGGAATTCTTCATGACACGGTAGAAGATACGGATTTAACCTTATCAGATTTAGAGCGTGATTTTGGAAAGGAAATTGCGATAATCGTGGAAGGTTGTTCTGAACCCGACAAGTCTCTATCCTGGGAGGAACGCAAGCAGCACACAATCGAATTTTTGAAGATTGCATCAGAAGAAATACGCGTAGTAGCTTGTGCGGACAAATTACATAATGCCAGGTCCATACGCCAGGACGTTGAACAAAGTGGCGAAGAAGTTTGGAGCAGGTTCAAACGCGGAAAAGACCAACAAGAATGGTATTACAGGTATGTGTTGAAAAGCCTTGGCCATTCGTCTACGTTTCTGTTACTAGAGGAGCTTAAAATGGAAATAGAGCGTTTGTTTAAAAGAGATAAATTCAGTTACAACAATTTAGTAGGAGAAGCTGGTTCGGACAATGATGACATTCAGGATAGGAAACATTCTAACCAGAAATAAGACAGCAGGAGTGTGAATGCGATGGTGACAACGCTCATTTACAAAGATGGTTCTTCTAACAAGTTTTGGAAAATTCAAGTTTCCGGAAAGAGTTATACGCTTACCTATGGGAAAATTGGAACCGTAGGAGCTGTGAAAGTGAAAAGTTTTGAAACTGAAGAAGCCTGTCAAAAAGATGCAGATAAACTGATTAAATCAAAATTGAAGAAAGGCTATACTCCGGCTAATCCAGGTGATCAGGTTGTGAAGGAAAGCTCTATGTCTGAAATCCTATTTTGGGAGATTCTTAAGACCGCCAAGCAAAAAGGGGAAGATTCTGAAGAACAGATTGAATGGCTGGTGAGCCATTTAGCAAAAAAGCCAGTCAAGGAAATTGTCATGTTTGATTATTTTTTTAATCAAAATTATGAGAAGTCATACACTTCCGATTTGTGGGCAGCAGCCTATATCATCATGGGAGGGGCTTCGGATGATTCCTTTGATTATTTCAGAGCATGGCTGCTATTTCAGGGGAAAGAGACATACGAAACAGTCATAAGTAATCCCGAAAAAATCATCCCCCATCTAAAAGTCATTGAGGAAGAAGAGGATGTCCCGCAGTTAGAGGACTTGATAAGTGCCGCAAGTATAGCCTATGAAGAAAAGACAGGGCTGGACTATGATGATTATTATGATTTATATGAAAAACTGACTGGAGACAAAGCCATCCCTCCTGAAATGGAATTGGACTGGGATGAGGATGATGAAGAAGGTTTGAAAAAGAGGTTTCCTGCTTTATGGGAAAGGTATGGAGATCATCCATTAGAGTATTAAAACTTAGGGGGAGTCGTTTTGAAATCACCACTTTACAATAAAGTTAACAATGTTTTTATCCACGTGAGCAACTTAAAAGAATCTGCAGAATGGTATTACAACCTTCTGGGGATTCCTTTTGATGCCGAAAAAATAGAATCACCCGTCCATAATATTCCTGTAACGTCTGAAACCGGGTTAACTTTGGATGATCACACTTTCGACCCCGGCTTTCACCTGAAGCCTTCCGACCATGTTATATTTAATTTCCTGGTGGATGATGTTGATGAAGCTTATCGCTTTGTAAAATTAAATGGAATTATCGTTACTAAAGAAATCGAACGCATTGGAGATTTTGCGTATTTCAATTTCAAAGATCCTGATGGAAACGTATTAATGATTTGCAACTGCTGACCTACCTGAGGTTTATTTTGCCAAAAAAGATATTAATTTCCTGGATTCGCCGGTGTCACTCCTGGGTAAAGAAAGGTAATCCTAACAAGGGGTGATAAAAATGAAGACGAAAGAAAAAATGTCAAAAGAAGAGCTATTAAATCAAATCAAGAATAGTAATGGCAGCTTAGAGATTTCGTCTGTGTCCTCAACAGAAGAAGGGGAAGAAGTAATCGCCCTGGCTAAACAGTTGGAATTCGAAGGTAAAATCGTCTTGCTGGAATACTGTTTGGATAAAAAGCCAATGGCGGTTTCACTGAAAACAAAAGATCCTGACTAAAACTATAAATTGAGAAGGCGGGCCGCTTTTAAAGTGGCTCGCCTTTTATATTGCACAAAAATAGGTAAATGGAATCAAATAGCGAAAAGTAACCGTTTTCTTTTAAATTTTACAAAATTTATAATTGACTGAATATTATATCTATACTATCATCGTACCTAATACTTTTTTCCTTTCGTAAAGCGAAGCGTTTAAGTGAAAAAGATAATGGGGGGATTCATGATGTCACAGATGTTAGCTTTAGTTATTGTTGTATTCATTTTATTAGTGGGAGATTTAGTCGCAGTAAGGACTAAGGCATGGATTCCATCCATGTTCGTGTCAGCAGTACTGTTCCTGATTGGGTACTGGACGTTTTTCCCGAAAGAGATCGTTTCCCTGGCTGGTGTGCCATCGGCAGTAGCGGTTATGATGATGTACTTGTTAATTACAAATATGGGAACATTGCTTTCGATCCAGGAATTGAAAAATCAATGGAAAACCATCGTGATCGCTCTATCAGGTATTTTAGGAATAGTAGCCGTATTATTGAGTGTTGGTACGCTCATCTTTGGATTCCAGACAATGGTCGTTGCCATTCCGCCTTTGGTTGGTGGAGTCGTATCCGCCTTGATCATGTCTGAAGGGGCAAAAGAAGCTGGACTCGCAACACTATCCGTATTCGCCATCGTAATTTATGTCATGCAGGGATTTGCGGGATACCCATTAACCTCTCTCGTTCTGAAAAAAGAAGGAAAAAGGATTTTGAAGCAGTATCGCGAGGGAAGCCTGGCAGCAGCTGAAGTAGCCGCAACCGTAGAGGCCCCTACGAAACCTGTTGAATTGAAAATGTTTAAAAACCTGCCAGAGAAATACAACACGGAATTCTTTAAGTTTTTCAGACTCTCATTG
Source organism: Mesobacillus sp. LC4 (assembly GCF_053543455.1). Taxonomy (NCBI): domain Bacteria; kingdom Bacillati; phylum Bacillota; class Bacilli; order Caryophanales; family Bacillaceae; genus Mesobacillus; species Mesobacillus sp. LC4. The sequence goes on along the minus strand of NZ_JBGCUB010000001.1, from coordinate 1,173,401 downwards.
GTCGCTTTTCTGGCATACCAAACATCCACACTACTGGCTCCTATCGTCTCGGTAAGTCCATTCGTACTGGCACTTTTATTTGGTGTCATCGGGACAAGCGTAGGATTCCTTGAGAAACAAGCCCTGCAAAAGGCCAATGGATTTGGAATCGCGATTCTTGTCTTGATGTTATTCATTTTCGATGGACTTAAGCAGGCAACGCCAGGAATGCTTCTTGAAATTATGGTTCCCCTGATTGGAGCAATTGTTCTGGGCATCACTGGAATGTACATTTTCTCATTCATCGTCGGCAAGATCTTAAAGGTGAGCAAAGAAATGGCCTTTGCTGTATCGTTGACTGCACTTTATGGTTTCCCAGCAGATTACATCATCACAAATGAAGTCATCAATTCATTGACTGAGGATGAAAAAGAAAGAGAAGCTTTGACCAGTCATATGCTTCCACCGATGCTTGTGGGCGGATTTGTCACCGTAACGATCGTATCGGTTGTACTTGCCGGTATCTTCGTAGGATTCTTGTAGGAAAAGAGGCGAATGAGATTGCTAGAATTGAAGGAACGCATTCAACAGCATATCGATCAAATCAGTGAGTACACCGCAACTCCCGGAAAAGGGACGACAAGGCTGACATACAGCCAGGAGGATTTAAAAACTCGCAATTATATTAAAGCAAAAATGAAAGAGTACGGTTTGCAGGTTAGAGAAGATGGATTTGGCAATATTTTTGGCAAACTGGAAGGAACTTTAAAGGATGCACCTAGTGTGATGGTCGGATCGCATTTTGACTCGGTCCCTCACGGGGGTGCCTATGATGGTCCAGCAGGAGTCGTTGCCGCGCTTGAGGTAGCAGCACTCTTTACGAAAAATAACATGAGCCCCAAGTATCCTCTTGAAATCGTTGCCTTGGTAGAGGAAGAAGGAGCAAGGTTTGGCGGAGGGCTCATGGGTTCCCGCGGAATGGTCGGCTTGCTTGGAGAGGAAGAGTTTAAGAGCCTGAGAGACCACAACGGTGTTTCCACAATCGAAGCAATGAGTGGCATTGGGCTTGACCCATCGCTCCCTAAAAAAAGAGATTCGAAAACGATGAAAGCATTTCTTGAATTACATATTGAACAAGGTCCTATTTTAGAAGAAAAGGATATACCAATTGGAGTTGTAGAAGCGATTGTAGGACTGACACAGCTGGAAGTGACTGTTAAAGGGCAGGCGGGCCACGCAGGTACTACTCCGATGGATCGCCGGTCCGACGCTCTGGTGGCCGCCGCTAGTATTATCGCTCAATTGCCCGCGCTTGCTGAAGAAGAAGGACTAGGAACAGTCATTACCACCGGTCGCTTGAATGTCTATCCCAATGGCGCCAATGTCATCCCTGATCAGGTCGTTTTCTCGGTTGATATTCGGTCAGGAAAGGAAGAGCATGTATTGAATGTGATCGAAAAAACAAAGAAACTTGTTCATTCTTTTAATGGTAGTGGAATTGAAACAACAATTGAGCAGCTCTTATATATCCAGCCGAAAGAACTGAACCCAGGTATCCGCTCCCTTTTAAAAGAGAAAAGCGAAGAGTTGCAAATTCCGTATTGTTCGATCCATAGCGGCGCAGGTCATGATGCGATGGTTTTATCCGATTATACCGATGTTGGAATGCTGTTTATTCCAAGTAAGTATGGATTGAGCCATTGTCCGGAAGAATGGTCCGACTCTAAAGACATAGCTAGAGCGGCAGAGATTTTTTACGAAACAGCTAAGAGCTTAACGGAGGCGGAATAATGAAGATTAATGAGCGATTAAAAGAGGCTATCAAGAGCTACAATGACGAATTAACAGAGATTAGGAGGAAGCTCCACAGCGAGCCGGAGCTTTCATGGGAAGAGTTCAAGACGACAGATTTTGTTTGCGCTTATCTCGATGAGCTGGGAATTTCGTATCGGCGCACCGAGCCAACTGGAGTTATTGCTGAAATCGAGGGAGGCAAGCCAGGAAAAACGGTCGCCTTAAGAGGGGATATGGATGCTCTTTCAGTTGAAGAACTAAACAAGGAGTTGTCATACGCTTCAAAGGAAGCTGGGAAAATGCATGCTTGCGGCCATGATGCTCATACCGCCATGCTGATGATCGCGGCTAAAGCATTGAATGTGATCAAGGAAGACTTGCCTGGAAATGTCCGTTTATTGTTCCAGCCAGCGGAAGAAGTCGCACAGGGCGCAAAGGCTCTTGTTGAACAAGGCGCTGTCGGAGGAGTGGACAATGTCTTCGGAATCCATATCTGGTCGCAAATGCCGACGCATAAGGTCAGCTGCACACCGGGACCTTCCTTTGCTTCAGCTGATTTGTTCAAAGTGACATTCAAAGGAAAAGGCGGCCATGGAGCGATCCCGCAAGCTTGCATCGATACAGCAGTGGTTGCATCATCCTTTGTCATGAATGTCCAATCTGTGGTGTCGAGAACGATTGATCCGCAGCAGGGCGCAGTGCTCACGGTCGGTAAAATGGTTGTCGGTACACGATTCAATGTCATTGCCGAGAATGCAGTGATAGAAGGGACAGTCCGTTGCTTCGACCCTGAAGTACGCGACCATATCGAGACACAGCTGACACATTACGCTGAAAACGTCGCAGCAGTTTATGGTGCTACGGCTAGAGTGGAATATACACGTGGCACTCAAGCGGTCATCAATGACGAAGATAGTGCGCTGCTTGTCCAGCAGGTAGCATCAGAGGCCTTTGGCGAGGATGTCATTTATCACGAAAAACCAACCATGGGCGGGGAGGATTTCAGCTTCTATCTTGATGAGGTTCCAGGAAGCTTTGCATTAGTTGGAAGCGGCAATCCTGAAAAAGATACCGAGTGGGCCCACCATCATGGCAAATTCAATATCGATGAAGATGCGCTAAGGACTGGCGCGGAGCTATATGCCCAGTATGCCTGGGCTTACTTGAACAGAAGCTGACTGATAAAAAATGGAGAACCCTCTGGGGCTCTCCACTTTTTGATTACCTCTTTTTCTTTTTGGACAGATCAGCAGCCGCCTGCGCCTGTTTCGCCTTCGACTCCAGTGTCAGCAGCACATGGTAAGTCTGCTCATCAACTGCCAACACACTTGTTACTTTCCCCTTGCGACCCTTGATCTTCAAGTCCTCTCCAACAGCAGGAACCTGCTGGCGAAGCTGATTCAAAAGCTCCGTTCGGTTTTCAAAAAAATGGACAACAAACATAGCCTATCACCTTTTTCTATAGTAGTAGTGTTCCTATCACTAACATATTTGCGGGTTACTAGGTTTAGAACTGATTAATAGAAGGAATTTTAGTAGGATTGATTTACTGAGCCGGTGGGAAGAATTTGTAGTGAGATCATCATTAGATGCAGTAATACGATTTAGATAGCTGTTGTTCGAAGGACCGGAAAAATTATGACAGGTTTGAGACCCTCAGCTGGGAAGGTGTCAGAAAATCCCGGTATTGTGACAGGTTCGGGGTCACCAGGCGAAAAGCTGTCAAGAAAAGCCGGGAATTGTGACAGGTTCGGGGTCACCAGGCGAAAAGCTGTCAAGAAAAGCCGGGAATTGTGACAGGTTCGGGGTCATCAGGCAAAAAGCTGTCAAGAAAAGCCGGGAATTGTGACAGGTTTGAACCCACACGGCAAGAAACGGTCAAGAAAAGCTGTCAGAAAAAAGCAACTCGCTTGGCATAGCATATTCCACTAGGATGAATACACTATGAACAGAAAACGGAGGTTCACAACTATGAAAACATATCAATTCCCTGAGGGGTTTTTATGGGGCGGTGCTACTGCGGCCAATCAAATTGAAGGGGGCTACAACGAAGGTAAGAAGGGCCTAAATGTCGCGGATGTTCTGCCAGGAGGAAAAGCAAGATACGATATTTTAACAAAACCTGGATTCGACTTTGAAATCAAACTTGATCACTATTACCCGAATCACGAAGCGATCGATTTTTACCATCGATACAAAGAGGATATTGCTTTGTTCGCAGAGATGGGTTTCAAGGCATTCAGGATGTCAATTGCCTGGACGAGAATTTTTCCGAATGGCGATGAAGCCGAGCCGAATGAGGAAGGTCTTCAATTTTACGACCGGGTTTTGGATGAATTGCGCAAGCATAGGATTGAACCAATCGTGACCATATCCCACTATGAAATGCCTCTTCACTTGGTGAAAGAGTACGGTGGCTGGCGTAATCGACAGGTGGTGACATTCTTCGAAAGATATGCCAAAACCATCTTAACCCGTTATAAGGATAAGGTTAAGTATTGGATGACGTTCAATGAAATCAATAGTGCTCTGGTAATGCCGATTAATGGGCTTGGTTTTTCGATTGGAAAAGAAGAGGACCGATACCAGCAAACATTTCAGGCATACCATCATCAATTAGTAGCAAGTGCCATCGCCGTTAATGCCTGCCATGAAATTATTCCAGGTTCGCAAATCGGATGTATGATCCTTTTCGCGCCGGTTTACCCTTATGACAGCAATCCTGTAAATGTCCTGCACGGACTTCAGGAAGAGCAGATCTTCAATTATTTTTGCGGAGATGTCCAGGTGCGCGGAGAGTATCCGCCCTTTACGAATCGATACTTTAAAGAACACAATATTCAACTGGAGATTGAAGAAGGGGATTTAAAAATACTGAAGCAGGGCACCGTGGATTACGTCGGGTTTAGCTACTATATGTCACGCACTGAGAAAATAGAGAAGACCGAAGAGGATGCATCAGAAGGAAATATCATTGGCGGTGTGAGGAATCCATTCCTGGAAGTTAGTGACTGGGGATGGGAAATCGATCCGGTTGGATTGCGAATCAGTTTGAACAAACTATATGATCGCTATCAGATTCCGCTCTTTGTCGTTGAAAACGGCTTGGGAGCCTATGACAAAATGGAAGAAGACGGCAGTATAAATGATGACTATCGGATTGACTATTTGCGCGAGCATATTAAAGCAATGGGCGAAGCAATTGAAGATGGTGTCGACTTGATGGGTTATACGAGCTGGGGATGCATCGATATGGTCAGCATGTCAACAGGCGAGTTCTCCAAAAGGTATGGCTATATCTATGTGGACAAGCATGACGATGGCAGCGGAACTTTGGAACGGAGGAGGAAAAAGTCTTTCTTTTGGTATAAAGATGTGATTAACACCAACGGGGAAAAGTTATAGATAGTTTTTGAAGAGCTGCCAAAATAATGGGCAGCTCTTTTCCTTTGAAAGAAATCACTAGCAATAAAAGGAAAACGAAGGATTTTGTCGAATAGTACCTTGTTATAATCTGATCTTTTTATGAATTTTAGTTATCAGAGAAATATTCAGGAGGATATCATATGTTTCAATTTAAAATAAATGAACAATTATCTTTAAAACTAGCTGAGGTAAATGATGCAGACCGAGTATTTGAACTAACTGAAAAGTCTAGGGATTATTTAAAAGAGTGGCTGCCGTGGCTGGACTTTACAACTAAGGTTGAAGACACGAGAGAATTTTTAAAAGGAACGATGAAAGGTTACGCCGATAACAATAGCATGACTACCGTTATTTTATACGAAGGAGAAATCGTTGGTACTGCAGGTTTCAACAGTATCAATTGGTCAAACAAAACGGCTTACATCGGCTATTGGATTGGCCATGAATATCAAGGAAAAGGAATTATGACGAAGGTTGCCAGGGCACTGACTGAATACGCCTTTGACCATTTGAAATTGAACAAAGTTGAAATTAGGGCAGCGGCGGATAATAAAAAGAGCAGAGGCATCCCTGAAAGATTAGGGTTTGAGGAGGAAGGAAAAATTAGGCAAGCAGAATGGTTATATGATCACTATGTGGATCATATTGTTTATGGGATTCTGGCTGAAGAATGGGACTCGAAATAGTATGGATGTTTTTTTTCAGAACGGCAGTTTATCGGTCCGAAGGTTAAAAGAAAAAGATAAACCGTTATTAGCAAAGTGGCTTTCAAATCCGATGGTACTTGAATACTATGAAGGCCGGGATCAACCTTTCGATTTAGAAAAAGTCGACAGTGTTTTTTATGATACGGATGATGAGGAAGTTAAATGCATAATTGAGTACGATGGGCAGCCCATAGGCTATATTCAATATTATGAATTGGACGAGGCATCAAAAGGTGAATATGAGTATGACCCGGAAAAAGTTTTTGGATTAGATCAGTTTATTGGGGAAGTCGACTATTGGAATAGAGGGATAGGAACTAGTCTGGTCACATCCATGACGGAATTTCTCATTAACCAGCTTCATGCTGAAATAGTGGTCATGGATCCGCAAGTGTGGAATGCGCGTGCGATAAAATGCTACGAAAAATGCGGTTTCAAAAAAGTTAAACTCTTGACTGAACACGAACTCCATGAAGGAGAATATCGTGATTGCTGGCTGATTGAATACAGGGAATAGGTTGGCAAAATTTTGATTGGAATAGGGGAGACAAAATGGCCTTTGATCAAGAAAACAAAACAATCACAACTTCAAGACTGATTCTGCGGATGTTTGATCAGTCTGATGCGAAAGAAGTCGCCAGGCTTTGCAATAATGTTAATATCTACAATAATACTTTGTACCTGCCTTTTCCATACTCATTAAAAGATGCTTTGTCATGGATGGAAAGGCATCTTGAAAATTATGAAGCGGGTGTATCATACGAATTTGCTGTAACCGAGAAGGAAAGTGGGCAACTGTTGGGGGCTATCGGATTATCTTGTAACCAGAGATTCAATCAAGGTGAAATTGCTTATTGGATTGGCGAGGAGTTTTGGGGGAAAGGTTATGCAACAGAGGCAGCGGAAGCGGTGCTTCAATTTGCTTTCGAAGAAAAGAAGTTACATAAAGTATTTGCTCGCTGCTTCGGTTCAAATCCGGCTTCTGGACGGGTTTTGACTAAGTTGGGAATGAAAGAAGAAGGGATTTTAACCGACCACATCAGGAAAGATGATCGATATGAAGATTTAGTTCATTATGGAATAATCAACAAGTAAAAAATGCTCAGGACAGCCTGAGCATTTTATATTGAAGCTTTTATAAAAGCGATTCTGCTCCATCTATAAAGACTTCTGTGCCAGTTATGTGCGAGGACAGATCAGATGCTAGAAAGAAGACAAGGTCTGCTACTTGTTCCGGTTTTCCGGCATGTTCTTCAAGTGGCTGGTTGCCTTCTGGATATTCGACCGGAATTTTGATTTTCTCAAGTTCATCCTCTTGAGGAAATGTGTTTTTCCCTATATTGGTTTCAATCGCTCCCGGACAGATGATATTGACTCTTATTTTATACTGTGCAAGTTCAAGTGCCGCCATTTTGCCGAAGCCTGTTTGTCCTATTTTAGAAGTGCTGTAGGCGGACATACCAAAATTCTTATATATCCTGTTACCGTTGATGGAGCTTGTGATGATGATGCTGCCGCCATTCTTCTTCATATGTGGTATGGCATATTTTACAGTAAGAAAAGTCCCTCGGAGGTTCGTGTTGATGGTTTCGTCCCAATCCTCTACTGTCAGGTCTTCAATTGGGGCAATAACACCGTTTATGCCTGCGTTGGCAAAAACGATATCGACATACCCCCAGGTATCAGCCACCTTTTGAAAGCTTTGTTCCATTTCAGACGGAGTGGATATATCACATTCGACTATAAGGGCATTCCCCCCAGCAGCTTCAATTGACTCTTTTACTTCCCTGGCGTTTTCTTCCTTTACATCAATCAGTGCTACTTTTGCCCCCTCATTAGCCACTTTGATCGCCGCCGCTCTTCCGATTCCTGAGCTGGCACCTGTTATAAAAGCGACCTTTCCTTCTAATTGGCTCAAAATGAAAATCCTCCTTCTTGGTGATTGAATATTGTTATCTATCCCCCAAATCTTGTAAAATAAAACTGTTAAAACTCGCAAACTGTCATTTTATGAAACTTATTCCAAACTAGGACGTAATAAATACTATGTCTCCTTCATGGAGCTTTTTTTAAAAAAAGCATTTGTCGAATAAAAGGATTATTTATATTTTTTAATGCACAGGAGGTTAGAACATAAATGGACAAGCAGGAAAAAGTCATGAATAAAATTGATGAACTTTTGACGGAATTAAGGGCGGGAAGAGCGGAAACATCAATTGCCCTTGCTGCCAATTCGCCAAGAACTTCGAAGGTAAGCACTTTTAGCAGGATCCTGCTCATTTCGCTATTGTTAACATCAGTGATTGGTGCTGGAGTCTGGTATGTTACGGGTAGTACAGGAAAAGCTGAATCGACTGTATTTATTGAACAAGTTCATGGACTGGCAACACTCGCGACAGCTGAGGCTCATGTAAAGGTAATACTTGAGCAAGAGGATAATGAGTTGTTCGGGGAAAAAATAAACCTGAATCTTCCTGGCACAAAACGAGAATTGCTTTTAATTGTTCCAGCCACTGTAATTGCAGGTGTGGATTTAGAAGGAATGAACCAGGAAGACATAAAGGTTGATGACGATAAAAAGGTTGTAGAAATTGCATTGCCTCCGGCTACATTCATTCAAGAGCCATCCATTAAAATGAATGAGGTAAGAACATTTTCGGATGAAGGCCTTCTACGCGGTAAAGTACAATGGGATCAAGGATTCGATTTAGCTGCTTTAGCTCAGGAAGAAATCAAGCAGGAAGCCATCGATTCAGGCATTTTACAAAAAGCTGAAACCAATGCTGAAACAGTATTAAAAGAGTTTTTCGGACATATGGGATATAGGGTCATCATAAGTAAATAATAATGTTATGTAAATAAAAATCAATCCCTTAAAAATTATCATGCAATCCTTAAATAATTTTTCCTTTCTTGTAAATAGTATTAATGAATCCAATGTTAACAAGAAGAAGTCGCGACAGAACTTAGCCATTTGACAATATCAAAAATGGGGTGAAATGGATGAGAATATGCGAAGTATGCGGAAGGAAGGATGTTTCAGAAAACAGGGAAGAAAAGCTTTTCCAACCCGTTAGGCTTCATGTGTGCGAGTCCTGCAAGCAGGATCGTAAAATGACTCCCTTAGGGGATTGGGCTTTTTAAATGAATCCAGGCGCAATGGCCTGGATTTTTTTGTGCCAAGATTAAAACCCTACCTAGTTTCATCCAAACCGTCTATAGAGACAAGCTGTCTTTCTTCATGGGTTCCTCTTGGCGAGATGATCGCCATGCTCGAAGTAGTATCGATGCTTTCAATCCAGATCGGTACTCCGTGATAGTGGACAGAGATTTCATTTTCAGCAGCTAATATTTCCTTCACACGTTGCAAGTCCATACTTCTCACCTCATTTTTAAAATATCCATAGTTAAATGCGGGTATGTATGCGAATGCCTAGAAAAAGGCTGGCAAATTAGAAAACCATCATTGATTTTCTTATTTTTCTCATTGTAAATCCACCTTCATAATTTCTGCATAAATAAATGATATAAATTTCTTAAATATGGGAGGGAGAAACAGAATGAAACATAACAATAAGTTTGTAATGGTACTGATATCAATGACAACAGCTTTATTTTTAACTGCCTGCAGTGGTGATCAAGAAAAGTCCAATAATGATAACCACGACAGCCATGCAAATATGGAGCACTCAGGGTCAGGAGATTTACCTGCAGGCCTGAAGGAAGCCGCGAATCCAACATACAAAGTTGGCAGAAAGGCAATCATAACTGACGATCACATGCCTGGCATGGATGGGGCGGAAGCGACGATTGTTGGAGCTTATGACACCACCGTTTACTCCTTATCATATGATCCGAAGAATGGGGGAGACCGTGTAGAACGACATGAGTGGGTCATCCATGAGGAATTGCTTGATGCCGGAGCCAAGCCATTAAAGCCAGGGGATGAAGCAACTATCAATACCAATCATATGGAAGGAATGCAAGGAGCGAAAGCCATCATCGATACAGCCGAAGAAATAACAGTCTATATGGTCGACTTTTCGCCGACTGATGGGTCTGAAAAAGTTACCAATCATCAATGGGTGACGGAAGACGAACTCTCCCCTGCAAAGTAAGATTTGCATATTGCCAAAATCATGCAGGATTGTCTCTTATTTAGTCAGGGTATATACATATTAAGACTCGAGGAGGGATGAAGCATGAAAAAGTTAATCAAAACGGCTCTAAAGTGGGGTCCTGTTCTTTATCCAATCGTGAAGAAATTGATGAATAACAGGAAGTCATCCTCAATAAAAACAAGCTATTCGAAATAGATTTAACCTGACCGCACAGAAGTAAATTTATACTTTTGAGCGGTCTTTCTCTGTTCAAACAGTTCGTAAGGGTGCTGACCTATTCCGGCAAATATTTTAGCTTGTAAAATATCTTTATATTTGGGATATTGTTCATGTTATAATGGTAAAATGAATCATAAACTAAGTTTCGAAATTTATAATACATATAGTTGGCTTGCATGGGTCTATTAAAAGGAAGGTATCTATGGGCGAGGAAAATATTACGAGAATAGAAATGAATGGCAAGGAATACATACTGATCGGAACTGCTCATGTATCTAAACACAGTGCAGAGCAGGTAAAAGAGGTCATTGAGGCAGAAAGACCAGACTCTGTCTGCGTTGAGTTGGACGAGCAGCGATATCAAACGATTACCGAGGGCTCAAAGTGGCAGGAGATGGATATTATCCAGGTCATCAAAGAAAAACGAGCATCCTTATTATTGATGAATCTCGCTATTTCATCTTTCCAAAACCGGATGGCGAAGGAGCTTGGAATCAAAGCAGGGCAGGAAATGATTCAGGGAATTGAATCTGCAAAGGAAGTTGGAGCAGAACTTGTGCTCGCTGACCGGAATATACAGATTACTTTTTCCCGAATTTGGGGTAACCTTGGTTTGAAAGGAAAAGCTTTACTTTTAAGCCAAATCATCACAAGCATCTTCAGCCGGGACAGCATCTCGGAGGAGGAACTGGAAAAACTGAAGGAACAGGATACGATTAATGCGATGCTGAATGAATTCACCGAAACGTTTCCGCGTCTGAAAAAGCCATTGATTGATGAGCGAGACCAGTACCTAGCTCAAAAAATCAAAGAGGCACCTGGCGAAAAAATCGTCGCTGTCCTTGGTGCGGCCCACGTACCGGGAATAAAGGAAGAAATCAAAAAGACTCACGATCTGAAAAAACTTAGAGCAATACCGCCGAAATCCAAATGGCCAAAAGTCATAGGCTGGAGCATCCCTGTATTGATTCTGGCTATTATTCTCTATACCTTTTTGGCTAACCCCACTGCTGGTTTTGCCCAGACTATCAGCTGGATTTTATGGAATGGCAGCCTTTCCGCACTGGGAGCTGCGATCGCCATGGGCCATCCACTGACGATTTTGACTGCTTTTATAGCTGCGCCGATTACTTCCTTAAATCCTTTGCTTGCCGCAGGCTGGTTTGCAGGATTGACACAGGCGTATATTCGCAGGCCGAGTGTCAAGGACTTTGAGACATTATCTGAAGATGTATTCAGTGTTAAAGGATTCTGGCAAAATAAGGTCAGCCGTGTATTGCTGATTGTCATACTTGCGAACCTTGGGAGTTCCCTCGGAACTTTCATTGGCGGTGCAGATGTAATCAGGGTTTTTATTGAGAATTTATAATAAACAGGACGAAATCTACATGATTTCGTTCTTTTTTTATCTTTAAGAATTTCAGTAGAAATTTGGCAAAAAAAGAGGATTTAGGTTACATAATATGGAATAACTTAAGAAGAAACATTTTTTATGGAGTGATAGAATGAACGTTTTAAAACCCGCGCTGTCGATTTCGGTCTTGATACATTGTCTATATATAATAGGGGTTTTAGCCATTGCTTACTTTGATAACATCATTTTAACGGATTTTCTTCAGAGTGATATCCAGCTTTTATTGTTATTTTCAACAATCCTATTCGCCGGGATTATTAGCCTGATTCTCAAGGCCATCAGCAATACGCATTGGAACAGTTAACATGCTCTTGAATAAAACAAAAAAAATCATCCTCAATTTGGGGATGACTAGAAGATGAATGAACAATTTGGAAGGCGGATTATTTCTTCGCCTTTCTTTTTGCATTCTTTTGGTAATCATTCTGCCGTTCAGCATCCTTTTTAAAAGCTTCCATTGCCTTGCTGTACAACAAGCTCACCTTCAGCACCTCCCTCTATCATTCTTATTACGTTCCTTCCCGATGATTCCTGTTCTAAAACTAAAAATTGAAATAAACTTCCTGAAATTTATTCCTTTTATTATTGGGAAAGTAATTCACAAGAAAAGACGCCCAACTAATGGTGGACGTCTTTGTTATTTCGTTATTTCGTTATTTCTTATTTACTTGTTTTCCGCTTTTTTTCTGGCTCTGGGATTTTGAATTTCCGATTTGGAACTCGGAGCCCAATTCAATATCATTTCTTTCATCATGCTTTTCTATTTGCTCTCTAGTTTGATCTTTGTTACTCATACCTTGTCTTGCCATACACTCATCTCACTTTCTGTTGATTTATCTATTATTATGTTCATTTAGGCTTTTATTATTGATAGTCCTATTCGATATTCCCCTAACCACATTGTCGTAAAATACCTGGAATCCATATAAAACAAAGGTCTTGATCAAAAATACTATTGATAATTGAAACTTTGTTAACCGCACCAATGACACATAACCAAATTTCTTGAAAAAGTCCAAAACATAATAAGTGAATAGTGAGTCAATCAGGATGTTGACTAATAAATATAAGTTGAATTTTTTATAGGTATATTTCATGATCCAAAATGATCCTATAAAAAAAGGTCCCCATATCAGAGGCAGTTCACCTATAACGTTCGGTTTGACCTTGAACGGAAACCACCACCACTTTCTCCTTTCAGCCAATCTTCCTTCAAACATTAAATATATTCCCATGAACAAAGTTCCCGGGAGAAATTTTTTGAACGTTTGCTTACCAAGAAGGGGCAATGAGAGCCAGGGCAGGACAGCCATTAAAATTATGTAAAGTTTTAAGTTCTTCATTAGCAACACCTTTTGAAAGAGAATTGAATTGATTTGATTCTTCTTAGTATCTTCAATTCAGGGTAAAAGATGAGTCCATTTAAAAATTTCTGCTGGTCATCATTTCTTCTTCTTTTGAACAGTAAGTATAAGTAGGGGAAAAGGAGGGGGAAAGAATATGATTTCTCTTTGGGATGAACATTCATTTTGGCTTGAAATGCTGCGGGATCATGCTTATTTTGTCAGGGATGGGTTATCGCCAGCCGAGAGTGAGTATGTAAAAATCGCCAACCAATTCATCGGCTTATATGACAATCTTTTAGAAAAGTTACAAACTATTCCTCGTGATGCTGGTTACCAGGATAATCAAATGATTGATTTTTCAAGAAGAGCATGGAAGCTTGCCAAAAATTATTATGATTTTGAAGGCACTTTGCAATCGCTCCGTATCGACAACAAAGTCAATTTGAATTTGTCACCTACTTATTTAAATGGTACTTTAAGTGAAAATCAGGAATATTTACGGATACTGAGCTATCTAGTAGAAGGCCAGGAACCAGTTCGGCTGTCAATTACACAAATAATGGATCTTTGGCTTGAAGATCAACTTGGTCACGCTGTACTTTTCGAAAATCTGCTTGACCCAATTGAAGTGGGTGCAAACATGGCCGCGCAAGAATTCAAAAAAAGATTCCAGCTATACATCGTCCAAAATCACCACTTAAAAAATTATTTAAGGGTAAAACATCCAGGCTTTGCCCGCCAGCAGGAATTTATCTATGAAGTAGGAAAGACTACGCTTGAAATGAATCAGTTCATTAAGCAAATGGTTGCAAAGTACAAGGAAAATACCATATTAAATAAATCAAATCTCAGGTTCCTGGAACACCACTTCCCAGAAACATGTTACTTTCTTGCGAGTTTAAGTTTCTATGAACCAAGATTGCAGAAACTGGTTGGCAATTGTTCTTTATCCAAACCATCGTTTTAAGAACTGGATAATAAGTATTACCGAAAAGCAAAAACAATGGATCAAGGTAACAACGGGTAAACGCCCGTTGTTTTTTTTTGTGAAGAAATTGAAAACTGTATTGAAATCTAAATTATGAAAAAATAAACAGTAATTTGTGAACATTATGTGACATTTATTTATAAATTCTGTTAATATTAAAATTACATACGAAAAAGTGGGGGAATGAGAAGTGGGAAAACTTCTTATGTATTTTTATTTAATTGTTGGATTGTATTGTCTTGTAAGCGGATTCCTGGCATTGGCATCACACGGATTTCAGCATGCCGTACTATCACTGTTCCTTGCAGCATTTAACTTTGCGATGTTTTCTTTATTCAGAAAAGAAGGCAAACTGCCTCGTTTACGTTTGATTAAAGGGCGAAAAAGCGAGATGGCCAAGATTTAATAAAGCGTATTCTTTTATTCGGAGCAGAAGATCTTCAGACAAAACCCCGGACGTGGAAGCGAGAGATGTCTGAGTAGGAACAGGTTCGGACAAAATTGAAGGCATTCAAGCAAAAGCTGTCTGAAGTAGAGGCAACTTCGGACAAAATTGAAGGCATTCAAGCGAAAGTTGTCTGAAGTAGAGGCAACTTCGGACAAAATTGAAGACATTCAAACGAAAGTTGTCTGAAGTAGAGGCAACTTCGGACAAAATCGAAGGCATTCAAGCAAAAGCTGTCTGAAGTAGAGGCAACTTCGGACAAAATCGAAGGCATTCAAGCGAAAGTTGTCCGAAGTAGAGGTAAGTTCGGACAAAATCGAAGGCATTCAAGCGAAAGTTGTCTGAAGTAGAGGCAACTTCGGACAAAATTGAAGACATTCAAACGAAAGTTGTCCGAAGTAGAGGCAACTTCGGACAAAATTGAAGACATTCAAACGAAAGTTGTCCGAAGTAGAGGCAACTTCGGACAAAATCGAAGGCATTCAAGCGAAAGTTGTCTGAAGTAGAGGCAACTTCGGACAAAATCGAAGGCATTCAAGCAAAAGTTGTCCGAAGTAGAGGCAACTTCGGAGATAACCCTACTGGCACAACCACGAAACAGGCAATCCGGACCTAGTCAAAACTATTTTGCATACAAAAAACCAGGCACCCCGAAAGGATGCCTGGTTTCGTTATTTTAATGTGAGTGACCTGATGTCATGACCCAGATCGAGCCTGCGACAATGACGACAGCGATGAAGGCTGAATAGAGAATATTGATGTTATTCGTTATTTTATCATCGCCTTCATTGATGTGCATGAACATGTATAGCTGGATTCCGGCCTGGAAAACTGCCAGTGTGCCGATGATCCACATTACCGCCTTCATTGAAAGGGAGCTCTGCAGGGCAATCCATGCTGCGCCGAAGGTCAGTATAAGGGACATGAAGAATCCAATGACATGGCTGATTGGGAAGACTTTTGAATGATTATCCATATTACATCACCAACCCTTGTAAATAAACAAATGTAAAGATGAAGATCCAGACGACGTCAAGGAAGTGCCAGTATAGTCCGAAGATGAATGCTTTACGGGCTGTAATGGGTGTCAATCCTCGCTGCAATATTTGAATGATCAACAGGATTGCCCAGCCAATCCCAATGGT
This sequence comes from Mesobacillus sp. LC4, assembly GCF_053543455.1. Taxonomy (NCBI): domain Bacteria; kingdom Bacillati; phylum Bacillota; class Bacilli; order Caryophanales; family Bacillaceae; genus Mesobacillus; species Mesobacillus sp. LC4. Next base: position 1,157,817 of record NZ_JBGCUB010000001.1, on the reverse strand, counting down.
AACGTGTAACCCGTGCGTTCCCAGCAGAACGAAGAAGCTGGATAGGAACGCGCTTGTCTGCATCGTTGCACCTTCATGGACATAGTGCATGAATTCGCGAATCTCCATGAAAAGGAATCCGCCACCCAGCAGCAGGGTGAAAACTAGCCACATAAGCATGCCTTTTTTATTGCTTCTTCGCATTTCAAAGATTGAGATACCCATTGTAAAGCTGCTTGTCAGCAGCAAAAACGTTTGGATCATAACATCTTTTACTATGAAGATATCCTTCTGTGTCGGACCGCCGGCATAACGCTCACCTAGCACTCCATATACTCCGAAAAGGGTAGCGAAGAGAACGATTTCCGCTCCAAGGAAGACCCAGAATCCAAGGATATTCATCCTGTTTTGTTCTGTCTGGTATTCAAGCGGCAAAGCGGCATTGACTTTAGCTGACATGGTTCTTCACTCCTTTTTTCGCGCTTTTTCTCCATTTACTTTCTGTTTCAAAGATTTCATCCTTGTGGACATGGAACCCTTCATCGTAATCGAATGAACGGAAGGCAAGTCCAGCGAGAATACCTAAAGCAGCAATTCCAGCTGCGATCGTCCATTCAAATACAAGCAAGAATCCAGAGATTCCAAAAATGACACCCATGTAGATCGGGATCCATGTATTGCTTGGCAGATGGATTTCCTCAATCTCATCTTCAGTAAGCGGCTGAAGTTCATTGTTCTTTTTCATATGCCAGAAAGCATCAAGCTTTGTAACTTCCGGAAGGGAAGCAAAATTATAATGCTGTACAGGTGTTGCTGTTGCCCACTCAAGCGTTCTTGCATCCCATGGGTCATTTCCGATATTGCGGTCAGCGTTGCGTGCGCTCCAGTAAATGTTGTAAACAAGAGCCGCAAAGCCTGCAGCAAGAATCACTGATCCAACAGCAGAAATCATCATCAATGGACCAAACCCAGTCTCAGCTGAGTAAGTGTATGCGCGGCGGACCGCACCGTCTAGTCCAAGGAAGAACATTGGCATGAACGTTACATTGAATCCAACAACGAACAGCCAGAAATGCCATTTTCCAATCTTTTCGTTCAGCATGTATCCGAACATTTTAGGCCACCAGAAGTAAAGACCTGCAAAAATCGGGAACACTACACCAGGAATCAACACATAGTGGAAGTGAGCGACCAGGAATAATGTGTTGTGATACTGATAGTCAGCTGCGGCCATTGCAAGCATGACTCCTGTCACACCACCGATAACAAAGTTAGGAACGAACGCCAATGCCCAGAGCATCGCTGTTGTAAACTTGATCCTTCCTTTTCTCATCGTGAACAGCCAGTTGAAAACCTTAACCCCTGTCGGGATGGCAATTGCCATCGTCGTGATCGAGAAGAAAGAGTTCACGCCGGCGCTGTTACCCATTGTGAAGAAGTGGTGAACCCAAACGAGCATACTTAAAACCGAAATCATAACAATCGAGATGACCATTGACTTATAGCCATACAAAGTTTTACGGGCAAAAGTCGAGATAATATCCGACAGCATACCGAATGCCGGGAGCACGACGATATAAACTTCTGGATGTCCCCATAGCCAGAACAAGTTCGCCCAGAGCATATCCATGCCGCCTCCGGAAATCGTGAAGAAGTGTGTACCGAAAGTGCGGTCAAAAGTCATCAAGGCAAGCGCTACTGTAAAAATAGGGAAGCTGGCTACGATGATGATGGATGTAATGAAAGATGTCCATGTGAACATCGGCATCTTCATCAGGGTCATGCCTTTAGTTCTCATTTTCAACACTGTGACAACGAAGTTAATACCCGTCATCAAAGTACCGGCACCCGCAATTTGCAGGGCCACTGCGTAAAAGTTATTTCCTATTCCCGGACTGAATTCTTTCCCGGCAAGAGGGAAGTAGGAAGTCCAACCGGCATCAGGAGATCCACCGATGATAAATGATATATTGAACAACGCCGCACCGCTGACAGTAAGCCAGAAGCTAAGGGCGTTCAGCTGCGGAAAAGCAACGTCACGAGCACCGATCTGGAGAGGAATCACAAAGTTCATGAGACCGATCAAGAGCGGCATCGCAACAAACAGAATCATGATGACACCGTGAGTGGTGAATACCTCGTTATAGTGCTGTGCATTCAGGAATTCATTTTCCGGTACGGCAGTCTGGCCTTTCATCATCAAGCCATCAATACCGCCACGGAAAAACATCACGACGCCAAGCAGGATATACATAATCCCAATCTTCTTGTGGTCAACAGTTGTAAACCATTCAGACCAAAGATAATTCCATTTTTTAAAATAGGTGAGGCCGGCTAATGCACCAACTAATGTCAGGGCAATCCCGATTTGTGATGCGAAAATTAATGGATCACCTGTTACGAAAAATTCATCCCACTTAATGCCCACTGTGGTCACCCCCGTGTGAATCTTCAGTTTCGGATTCTTTATGTTTCATATCTTCATTGTTTCCATGATTTGAATGCTCATTGTTTCCATCTTTATTCTTGTAATTATCCTTATCCTCAAAGATCTTTCCAGGCCAGCCATGTCCTCTATCATACATTTCTGGATTTGTGTAGTTCTTTGAATGCGGATCAGAGTGATCAACCCACTCAAGGTGAGTATTTGAGAATGTCTTCCGTCCAAGGTGGGAAGGCTCAAGCATTTTTTCATACTCTTGCAATGTCATTTTTGGAGCAGTTTCTTTTACATCTTTGATCCATTGATCCCAATCTTCTTGTGTCTGGGAAAGTACCTCGAACTCCATGCCCGCATATCCCTGGCCGTTGAAGTTCGTGTTCTTTCCGACATAGGAACCAGGATTATCTGCCACTAGATATAGCTGTGTTTCAGCTTTTGCCATCGTGTACTTTTGGCCCGCTAAAGCAGGGATCCAGAAGCTTTGCATCGTACCTGCAGAAGTCAGCCTGAAATCAATCGGGCGGTCTTCAGGAATATTCACATAGTTCACAGTTTCGATTCCTTGTTCCGGATAGCTGAATATCCATTTCCAATCTGCGGATGTAACGTTAATGACAAGAGGTTCTTTATTCTCATATCCTTTAGGAATTTCATCTATAGCGTAAATCGTTTTAACCGTAGGGATCGTCAAAGCTACGATAATCAAAATCGGAATCACTGTCCAAATTATTTCGAGCACAGTGCTGCCGTGTTCTTCAGGTGGTTCGTAATCCATATTGTCTTTCTTTTCACGATACTTCCAGACGATGAATCCGAATAGCCCGAAAACAACCACTGTAACAAGTAGCATCAAAGCAATCGAAAAGTTGATTAACTCCAGAATTTGCCTTGCAATTGGTCCCTCAGGATTGAATACCACCATATTGTTTTCACAGCCGCTAAGCAACAGCACAGCTATGATCGAGGTGAGGGAGACCAAAAAAAGTTTTGATTTCTTCATCACTGCAGCTCCTTTCAAATATCGAACTTGTTCATTCTATCACAAACTTATGTTCATTCGTTCACAAAGTTTTTGAAAATGATGCAAAAATGAACGGTAAGTTGTGGTAATGAGTGTGATAAATATCACACTAATTTATTTGTAATCATTCTAACATGGAAATTGTTACGGTTTTGAAGACAAATGTGAACAAATTATGAAAACAAAAATTGTCATCTTGGTGAATTAAAAATAAAACCCATTGACGAAAAAGCAGGGCACTCAAATTGAGGCCCTGCTTCAAAGACTATGATACTTTATTTCTCTCTATATATGTCTCCAATGCTGGATGGAATTCCTTTTCATAATGGCCTGTGGTGCAAGCTTTAATGATGATCGTCTTGCTTGAAGGATGCTCTTTAACTTCCAGCGTTTTTTTACAACGCGGACATTTTTCAGCAAAAAGATTCATGTTTTTATCCCTCCAATAATTCCTATGTGTTTAGTATGGATTATATTCAAGTTTATTTCAATGGTTAATCAGACCAATTGTGATACCATTGAAGATATTGAAAACATCGGAAGGAGTTATGCGAATGCAACAAGCTGTTTCGCTTTTACATAAAAACAAGGTGATGAGGGGGATGGCGCATTTCCCCTTATTGGCTCAGAAAAAGGCTCCTGCTGTTATTCTTCTGCATGGCTTTACTGGCAGCAAGCTCGAGCCGCACCGTTTCTTTTTAAAGATTTCCAGGGCACTTGAAGAACTTGGGATTGCCAGCTTCCGATTCGATTTTTTAGGAAGCGGGGAAAGCGATGGAAATTTTGAAGATATGACTGTTTTGAATGAGTTAACAGAGGCAGAAACGATTCTCCAGTATGTTCAATCACATCCCGAAATTGATAAGGAAAAAGTGATTGTTCTTGGATTTAGCATGGGAGGATTGGTTGCCAGTCTTCTTGCCGGAGATCACCCAGAGGAAATTGAGAAACTTATTTTACTGGCTCCAGCTGGCAATATGGCAGAGAAAGTGAAAGTTATGGAGGAAAATTCTGCGTATATAAAAGAAGAGAACGCATTCGACATAGGCGGGGATTTAATAGGAAAGGATTTTATTGCTGAGCTAAATACCTTTGATGTATGGGAAAGGGCTAAATCATTTGAACGGGATGTTTTGATCATCCATGGAACAAGGGATGAAGCTGTTTCAATTGAGGAATCCAAGAATTATCAGAAGAAATGCTACCAGGGTCGGGCTGCACTGCACCTGGTGACTGGGGCAGACCATACCTTTAATTCCTACTTTTGGGAAAAAGAAGTCATCGAGAACATTTGTCATTTTGTAAAATAGAAGCTTTGGAGGTGCGTGTATATGTTAAGGGAGAACTTATCAGGACAAACCGTTATTATTACGGGAGCAAATAGCGGAATTGGCTTTGAAGCTGCCAGAAAGCTTTCCGACAAGGGAGCACATGTCATTCTCGCGGTAAGGAATGAAGAAAAGGGCAAGGCTGCTGTAGATTCCATTCTGCAAGGAAATGGTAAAGCATCAGTTGAAATGATGAAACTGGATCTGGCAGACCTTGCAAGTGTTCGCGATTTTACATCAGCTATTATCGAAAAATATAAACATTTACATATATTAATCAATAACGCTGGGGTGATGATTCCTCCATACGGCAAGACAAAGGATGGGTTCGAACTTCAATTTGGCAGCAATCACCTAGGACATTTTGCGTTGACAGGCCTTTTACTGCCAATTTTGAAAAAGACACCAGAATCCCGAGTTGTCACTTTAAGCAGTATCGCTCATCGTGGAGCTTCAATTGACTTTGACAATTTAGATGGCTCTAAAGGCTATAAAGCAATGAAGTTTTACGGGCAGAGCAAGCTTGCGAACCTGTTATTCGCAAAGGAGCTTGATAACCGCTTGAAAATGCATGGAATCGAAACAATCAGTGTTGCCTGTCACCCGGGAATATCAAATACGAATCTATTCAATTTAGGAAAAGGGGAAACGCCTAAATATATGAAAGGTTTGATGAGACTCTTTTCCCAACCTGCAGCAATGGGGGCTCTTCCGACGATTTATGCTGCAGCGGATGACAGCCTGACGGGCGGTGAATACATCGGACCAGATGGCAGGGGCAATAGAAAAGGATATCCTGCAATTGAAATCCCGGCTCCTGGTGTGTTTAATGAAGTGACCATGAACCGTTTATGGCAAGTTTCAGAAGAGTTGACCGGGGTACAATTTAATTTTTAGAGACTCTTTAGAGAGTCTCTTTTATTATATTAAAATAACACTATATTTGTAAGCGGTTTCATAATATTGAACTTACTTCCTTTTAATATTGATTAATGATAATTCATACTTTGTTCAATATTTCACAAAGTATTATTCATTTTATGTGTTAATCTTTAATTAGAAAAGGAAAAGGAGTGATCAAGATGATGTATTGTGAATTTAAACCATTCTCAACAGATACTGAGATATATACCCAGGAAATGTTTGAGGATGTCATCGGCGATGAATTCGAAGCGATGATGTATAAAGAAGATCAAGAAATACCGGCATACATCTGGACAGTCAACTTCGTCATCATTGTTAAGAGAAGCACTAAATTCTTAACAGACATCAGCTTTGAAAAAATACCTAGAAATCCAGTTTGTGAGTGATTTTTTGACTCTTATTGTGAAAACATTCACAAAATATAAGCTTACTTCCTAGAATCAATGAATCTAATTAAAACTCAGCATCATATGAACTGCATAAATCCAGCAGACGACCCAAAATAATGAGGAGGTCCTAAACATGGGGACAATCGAAAAAGTGGTAAAAGAACAAACATCCGTCACTAAAATGGTTGATGGTCTTTTAGAAAAAGGATTGATTGCTTTAGCGAAAATGAGGGAGCTAGATCAGGAAGCCGTGAATAAAATCGTGAAAGAAATGGCGCTAGCCGGCCTTGATCAGCATATGCCCCTTGCTAAAATGGCAGTTGAAGAAACAAAACGCGGTGTTTATGAAGATAAGATCATCAAGAATATGTTTGCGACAGAGTATGTGTATCACAATATCAAATATGATAAAACAGCGGGCATCATTGATGAGAACGAGCATGAAGGAATGATCACGATTGCTGAGCCAGTTGGAGTGATTGCAGGAGTTACACCTGTAACAAATCCTACTTCAACAACGATGTTCAAAGCGTTAATCTCAATAAAGACAAGAAACCCTATCATATTCGCTTTTCATCCTTCTGCGCAAAAATGCAGCAGTGAGGCAGCGAGAATCCTCCGCGATGCAGCAGTCAGAGCCGGTGCACCAGAAGATTGTATCCAGTGGATTGAAAAGCCTTCTCTGGAAGCAACACAATCTTTAATGAACCATCCGAAGATTTCTTTGATATTAGCTACTGGCGGTGCCGGAATGGTGAAATCGGCTTACAGTTCAGGAAAACCAGCATTAGGCGTTGGGCCAGGGAATGTGCCTTGCTATATCGAACGGACTGCTAATGTGAAACGCTCAGTCAATGACCTGATTTTATCCAAAACTTTCGATAACGGAATGATCTGCGCTTCCGAACAGGCTGTCATCATTGACAAAGAGATTTATCATGAGGTTAAAGCAGAAATGATCGCCAATAGCTGCTACTTTTTAAATGAAGAAGAAAGATCGAAGGTTGAGAAACTTGTCATCAATGAACACTCATGTGCAGTTAATGCAGATATAGTGGGAATGCCGGCACATAAGATTGCTGAAATGGCAGGAGTGAAAGTGCCTGAAGAAACTAAAATTCTTATTGCAGAGCTGAAGGGTGTCGGTGCGCAATACCCACTTTCTCGTGAAAAGTTAAGCCCTGTGTTGGCTTGCTACAAAGTGAATGGAACGGAAGAAGGTCTGAAACGGGCAGAAGAGATGCTCGAATTCGGCGGGCTTGGCCACTCTGCTGTCATTCATTCTACTAGTGATGAAGTGATTAAAGCATTCGGGTTAAGAATGAAAGCGGGACGTGTCATCGTGAATGCACCGTCTTCCCAGGGGGCGATTGGTGATATTTATAATGCCTACCTGCCATCCTTGACACTTGGCTGCGGAACGTATGGTGGAAATTCAGTTTCTACGAACGTCGGTGCCATCAACCTGATCAACGTGAAAAAAGTTGCGAGAAGGAACGTGAATATGCAGTGGTTCAAGGTCCCATCAAAAATTTACTTTGAAAAGAACTCAACTCAATATCTTGCAAAAATGCCAAAAATCTCGAAAGCTTTCATTGTAACAGATCCTGGAATGGTCAAGCTGGGATATGTTGATAGAGTGCTTTATCACTTAAGGAAGCGCCCGGATTACGTACATTGTGAAATCTTCTCTGATGTAGAGCCAGATCCATCTATTGAAACAGTCATGAAAGGTGCGGAAATGATGGCGAGCTTCCAGCCGGATGTCATCATTGCATTGGGCGGTGGCTCAGCGATGGACGCGGCGAAAGGCATGTGGCTGTTCTATGAATATCCTGACGCAGATTTCCATGGCTTGAAGCAGAAATTCCTTGATATTCGCAAACGAATCGTCAAGTACCCGCAGCTAGGCCGCAAAGCACAATTTGTTGCCATTCCGACAACATCAGGCACTGGATCAGAAGTGACATCTTTCTCGGTTATCACCGATAAAAAGGCCAATATCAAATACCCGCTGGCAGACTATGAATTGACTCCTGATGTCGCAATTGTCGATCCGCAGTTTGTCATGACTGTGCCGAAGCATATTACGGCCGATACGGGAATGGATGTACTGACACATGCTATTGAAGCGTATGTCAGCTGCATGGCAAATGACTATACAGACGGTCTTGCAATTAAAGCCATCCAATTGGTATTTGAGTATCTGCCAAGAGCGTATCGAAATGGCGAGGATGAGGTGGCACGGGAAAAGGTTCACAACGCCTCAACGATTGCCGGGATGGCGTTCGCCAATGCATTCCTGGGTATCAACCATAGTCTGGCGCATAAGCTTGGAGCGGAATTCCATATTGCACACGGCCGTTCCAATACTATCTTAATGCCGCATGTCATCCGTTATAACGCGACAAAGCCGAAGAAATTCACGGCATTCCCTAAATATGAAAGCTTTGTCGCCGACCAGCGGTACGCAGAAATCGCCAGGATACTAGGACTTCCATGCCGAACCACTGAAGAAGGGGTGGAAAGTTTCGTCCAGGCAATCATCAAATTAGCAAGGGAAATGGATATTCCAATGAGCATCGAAGCAAATGGTGTAGAAAAAGCCGAATTTGAAGCAAAAGTAGACCAGCTTGCAGATCGTGCTTTCGAAGACCAGTGCACAACTGCCAACCCTAAGCTGCCGTTAGTATCAGAACTAGCCGAAATCTATCGATTGGCATTTAAGGGAGTGTAATAGAATGAAAAGGGGTGGATGTATGCTTCCACCTCTTTTATTTTTTCAGTGTATTTCTTTTCTTTGTTATGTGGCCTCATTCCAACAGTTCCGGATTGGACTACAATAAATAAACCTAGTTAACATGAGCATCGTTAATGCAAAAAATCTTCTCTTTTATCAATATACAACTTCCCATCAGGCTGTACTTCTGCGTAAAAGACATCCTCTGCTGACTGGATTCCAGCCTGTTGAAGCTGCTGGTCAAGCCACAATCGATCCTTATTCATCTTAGCGAGGTTTTGGACATTTACTATTCCATCAGATACCAGTTCTGTTGAAAGCGGAACAAAGTCGCTTGAAGCCTTCGCTATCTTCATATCCGTTTTTGTAACCGTCTGCTTGCCTTCTTTCTTTAAGACAGAAAGTTTTCCGTCTGTTTCAAAGATGGCATAGTCAACATCGCTCAAAGAAAAGATATTCTTCTCCCGGAGTCTGGCTTGTAGTGAATCTGCATCAAGACGAGTCTGCCTAAGAGCATCCTCCATTATTTCACCTTTTTTAATAACAATTACCGGGTTACCCATTAGCAGTTTCCTGGCTTTTTTAGATTTTAAGTGAATTTGGTCGGTTAGGACTGTAAAAGCAGCCCAGCCAACTAACGCAATGACACCATTAACAATGCTTACCGCAGAATTGACTACAAGCGCTGCCGCTATTGACCCAAATGCAATAGCAGATACTAGGTTAAAAAAAGTCATTTGGCTGATTTCTTTTCGGCCAGCCCATCGTGCCATTGAAAGCAAGACAATAAAACCAATTGTGATTCTTGTTAATAATTCTAGCTGATTCAATAGCAATCCCGCCTTAATTTTAGTCTTTTAAATTATTTGCTTGGAGTCGAAATCATATTCGATTAAATTCACATTCCATTCTCATGGTTATTAAAAGTTTATTTCTACATACAGCTTGATTGGGATATGTGAATGAGAAAGTTGGTTGTTGTTGGATTTGTGGGGTGGTGAGGGAGAGGGAAGTAAACATAATAAAAAGAAGGTCCCTGAGGAACCTTCTTCATTTGACAAAACTAATATTATAGTTTTGTTACGTTAGCAGCTTGTGGTCCGCGAGCGCCTTGCTCAACGTCGAAAGATACTTTTTGACCTTCGTCTAATGATTTGAAACCTTCAGATTGGATAGCAGAGAAGTGTACGAATACGTCGTCTCCACCTTCGCGCTCGATGAATCCAAAACCTTTTTCTGCGTTAAACCATTTTACTGTACCTTGTTCCATTACTTGTTACCTCCCAGTGCATTTGCACATTATGTTACTATCCTTGCCCAAAGTGATCATTAAGACGAAATAATTTCTATCCTTTACACCGAACAAAAATAATTCTACTTCATCATAACAGATACTGGAATCAATAGCAAACATTAATAAAAGATTTCGTCCTAATTGCCTATTAGGGAGACAACACTCTCCAATTATTATTGCAAGTAGCCTGAATTCTCCCATGCCTCTGGATATATTCAGCTAGTAATTCTGTCATGTCTGTCTGGATTTCTCTTTTAACAGGCTTATCTTTGAACATATCGTAGTTTCCTCCGCCGCCTGCACGGTAATTATTGACGACTATGTCAAAGGCATGATCTAATTGCAAAGGTTTCCCTTTATACTCCAGATGTTTCACCCTGTTACCGATTGGTTGGGAAATATCAAGCAGGTATTCAATTCCCTCCCACATATCATAGTTATAATGCTGTGGTTTAGGATACTCAAAGGCCGGATTAACCTGGATTTCGCCTTTGGAATCTAATAGGAAATACTCTGCTGATTTTTCGATTGCGTCTTTAATATCCTGACCTGAAACAGTAATTACTTTCAACGTGTTGGGGTAGACATAGTTTGAAACGATGTCTCTCATGGTGATCCTATTCGGAAATCCAGGGGCCCCATTATGGAAGAGCGCTGTTGAAGATATATCCACTTGGGCAGCATCCATTTGTACCATATTAATTAACTCGATGAGTGGATGATCTTTTATTCGGGTTTCAAAAGGGGAGCTGATCCGCATATCTCCGATAATTTCTCCTAGAGGCTGGTCGAGCCATATTTGTGTGGCCTCTTCGTACGCTTTGGTCATCTCTAGGATCGTTGCATCCTGCTCAACGCTTTCATCTATTTCTACTATCTCAATCGACTGACCAGCAACATTCCAGGTTCCGTTCAATTTCTCAAGTTTAAAACAAACCTTTGAAAAGGCATGTGCATTATGTCCTGGCTGAACAACCAGCACTCCATTAAGTTGTCCCGCAAGCTGGCGGTGCTGGTGGCCAGTCAGTAAAACCTGGATTCCCGGTATTTCCTTGCAAATTCGATAGGCTTGATTTTCACCAGTTAGCTTTTCAGTCTCACATCCTGTTTCAATGTCTCGTTCAAATCCACCATGATAAGAAACAATGAGGAGGTCGTATTTCTCATGTTCTTGTAAATACTCAACCCATTTTTTTAGTGTTTCAAAAGCATCATGGAATTCAAGCCCTTTGATGTGAGCAGGGTTTTCCCAGTTCGGTATATAATGTGTGGTGGCTCCAAGGACTGCTACACGCAAGCCATTTTGGAAGGTTTTGATAAAATAGGGCCTTCCGAAAGCAGGTTCTCCTGAATGCCTCGTCACAATATTCGCTGACAGCCAAAGAAAATGGGATTCCTTAATCGCATTTTCCAATAATTCGATCCCATAATTGAATTCATGATTGCCAATGACTGCGCAATCATACTCCAAGTAATTCATTACACTGATAACTGGATTTTTTAAACTGTTCATATATCTCGAATAATAATAAGTAAGGGGAGTGCCCTGAATGACATCGCCGTTATCTATTAATAAGCTGCAATCACAATTTTTTCGTGCCTCTTTGAATACAGATGCCAGTTTCGCCATCCCTGAATGTGATACTGAATGGTCCCCATAATTAATAGGTAAAAGATTGCCATGAATATCGCTTGTTTGAAGCACAACCAGATCGCATTGATCCATGAAATTCACGTCCATCCATATAGATTTACACCTTTATTCTTGCCCACTTTTACAAAAGTGCATGAAATAAAGCAAATGATTTATTTCTTTTTCATTGAATGAGGAGAGGTATACATCATTAATCAGGAATGATAGGGAATGATTTAACAAATAGTAAGAAAAAAGGGGGGAGTAGTATGGGAAAATGGAACGAAGAAGGTGCAGCCAATAATAATCTTTCTGCCGAGACAATTGAGAGCTCAAAGCTCTTGGGTAAGCCGGGACTTCAGGAGCATGAGTTTTCCGAGGAACTTGCAGATGGTGGAGAGAGGGATAAGGCGATCAAGAAGCAAATAAAGGAGCAACATTCTGATATGTAATAGAAGGGAGAGGATTTTATAATGAAAAGTAAAGGTAATTACCTAAATGAAAGAGGAGATTTTACTGCTCCGCCTCAAGGTACTGCTGATTATCCGAAGAAACCAGATCACAGGAAAATTGAACCTGAGAATAAAAGGAAGTGACTTGGGAGTTGTCTGGTGAGTGTGCCAGACACTTTCTTTAAATGGATTAGAGGAAAAGATTATATGCTTTTTAAGGCAGGGTTCAGTTTTTCGAACCGTGCGCTGGCGAAACTTAATTGATTGTTATCTTTTATTTTATGAATTGCAAATACTATAATGTTTTAAGCCAAGCAGATAAAAAACACAGCTGTTCCTTTAAGGATCAGCTGTGTTTTTATTATACTTCAAGTTAATTCCTTAAGTTGTGATTGCTAAAATTCAAGTTCAATTCCTAGTCACCGCTGCCTCTTTACATATAATACCTAAGCGGCTTTTCTTAAGTGTTTGAAGTTGCCTTTGGATAGGACCGTTTTTTCCAGTCGATGGCCCATCATGCCAGCGAATACAGCAAGGATAATATCTTTTGGAAGCGGGGCAACCATCCAAAGCCATGCCATTTTATATGTAAATCCTTCAGGAGCAGCTGCCCAGAATTTATAGGCAAAATACATCCAATTTGTTCCGAAAACATAATTGATGACGAGACCGATTAATGAAGCAATAACAAATGCAGAAAGAGTTCGGTTCTTTTCCACGATTTTTCCTACAACATATGCTGTTAATATGAAAGATAGAATAAATCCGAATGTTGGACTGATAATAGTAGAGAAACCAGCTCCAAATCTAGCAAAAATAGGTACGCCTACTAATCCTACTAATGCATAGACAGTCATTGAAATGGCGCCTAATCTGCTCCCAAGGATGATCCCTGCTAATATGGCAAAGAAGGTTTGCAGTGTGATCGGTACACCGCCAACAACCATGAACGGCACAAATGAGGTAATATTTGCTCCGATAGCCATCAGGCCGACAAACATTGATGCCAGAGTTAAATCTAATGCTTTGAACTTCATGTTAGATGCTCTCCTTTTTCGTAATATACATAAAGAATAAACTTTTTGAATATTTTATGTCAACCTAAAAATATTTAAGTTAACAAATATATTTTAACCTTATAAATTTTAAAAAGTAACAGGGGAATGGGTGGATTGAGCATCCTACATAGTTATGAAGCGTCTCACTGAAAGTAATGACTAAACAAAGTTGTCTAATAAACAAGGTGCACGGACAAAAATCCGTGCACCTTTTCTTATCTAATGCGATTATTCATTGCCCGTTCTGGCAAAGGCCGCTCTATATCCTTGTTCTTATCTTTTTCTAATGCGGGGTTTTCTGTTGGGTCATCCTTGTAATCTTCAAAAGCCGGTTCTCCCATATCGAGCTCACCTGGACTAAAGGCATTCGTAGGGTATTCTTTGGTGGATTTCTTTTCTACGTTATAGCCGGAAATGGAACTGTTTACTGGATGATCTTTCTCGTCTTTAATTTTTTCAATAGAATCAATAGCTTTCTCTTCGTTTTTATATGACTTAAGGATATGTTTTTTTTCAATTTCCATTTCAATCAGCCTCCTATCCGTTTTATTGGTATATACCCATAAAATGGTCCACACTAACTTTTACAAATTCCCGCTATAAGGTCTTTTTTTCCATACTTTCTGGTAAACTATTTTTAAAAAGAACAAGAACTAGGGGAAAAAGGGGAATGTGATTGTGAAGAAAAAATTAATATGGATAGTAACTGGTACGTTTCTGACGATTTTCATTCTATTGATTGCTGCAGGGAACTATTTTTATAATGTCGCGATTAATCGGAGCCAAGAATCTGTTGATCTTCATGGTGGCGGAAAAAGTGTAACGGCTGCCAAACTGTTAAGTGAAGATGAGGAGCAGAGGAAGTTGGAGGAAATCACTGACTGGACAGCGAAACAGGATTTTGAGTTGGTAGAAATAGAATCAGAAGACGGGCTCAAACTGAAGGCTCGCTTTTTAAAGAATGAGAACCCCTCCGGTAAAGCAGTGATTCTTGCTCATGGATATAAAGGAAACAGTGAACAAATGCCTGGTATCACGAAGTTTTATTATGAGCAGGGCTATGATATTCTAAAGCCTGATGCAAGGGGACACGGTCTTAGCGAAGGAGAGTATATTGGATATGGCTGGCATGATCGCAAAGATTATGTTCAATGGTCAAGGTTTTTAGCTGAAGGAGCTGGAGCGGAAACGATCTTCTTGCATGGCTTTTCCATGGGTGCAGCAACGGTCCTGATGGCGAGCGGCGAAAAACTTCCTGAGCAAGTCAAGGGAATCATTGCTGACAGTGGATATACGACAGTTCTTGAGGAATTAAGCCACCAATTGAAGTATTTATACAAACTGCCAGCTTTCCCGGTCATGCAGGTTACAAGTTTCATCACGGATATCAGGGCAGGCTATACATTCGCTGAAGCATCGGCAATTGAAAGTGTTGCAAAAAACAAAATTCCATTACTCATCATCCACGGTGATCAGGATGCATTAGTTCCAACTGAAATGGGACAACGTTTATTTGATACAGCAAATAGCGAAAAAGAACTTTGGATTGTGCCGGGAGCTGGGCACACAGAGGCGTATACAATCGCTGAAGAAGAATATCAAGAAAAATTAAAGGCTTTCTGGACGAAAGCCATAGGAAAATAGGTGAAATGAATGCAAACAATTGAAAGAATTGGCGAGCGATTTTGGTATATGACGCCAGTTTCTGAGACAGACAGGCCAATCCTCGGAATCGTTGCAGGCAGCGAAAGAACTCTGATGATTGACGCGGGAAATTCTGAAGCCCACGCTAACCTTTTCATGAAAATGGTCAATGAAAAAGGCGTGGATCTTCCTTCTTATGTAGTTTTGACTCACTGGCATTGGGATCATATATTCGGCCTGTCTGCCTTAGGCAATTTATTATCAATCTCTTCGACGAAGACGAAAAAAGAAATTGAAAAGCTGCGCCCATTATCCTGGTCCAATGAGGCAATAGATCAAAGGGTAGCGGAAGGAACGGAGATTGAATTTTGCGCGAATGCGATAAAACAGGAGTTCCCTGATAAGCGGGACATTACCATCACTCTGCCTGTGATGACATTCGAAGATGAAATCGAGATCGACCTTGGCGGCATCACATGCATTATTAAACATGTAGGAGGTGACCATGCTGACGATTCGGTGGTCATCTATGTCAAAGAGGAAAAGATATTGTTCTTGGCAGACAGCTTTTATCCAGATATTTTTTCCGAAAAAGATAACTATACAGTCGATGGAATCAGGGAATTATTGAACAAACTTGAAGTCTTTGATGCAGACTATTATATTCTGTCGCATACCGGCATCCTATCTAAGCAACAGTTCGCAGAGGAAGTAAAACTCCTAAGATCCATCGCGGATCTGACAGAAAAATACGAAGGAGTTTCTAAAGTAATCATTGACGAATACAGGAATATGGCTGGCAGGGACCTTAGCGAGGACGAACTCGAAACAGTACAATTTTTCGTCAATGGATTTGATATGAAGTAGCAGCAAAACACATCTGAAAAGGTGTGTTTTTGTGTTTTATGAAGGGAATATACTGACAGATGGCTCCAATCTGGAATGGTCTTTTTTTACAGTAAATACAATTTCATCTGAATGGCAAACTGCTCTTTAAAATAGTATGGACAAAGTATAAATCCATACGGAAAACATATATCTCATAAAGGATGAAAAAGGAGGAGAGATCATGCCAGAAGGAAAACACGATATTGTCATTGATGTTCCAATCGAACAAGTCTGGGATTTCGTGAAGGACATGGACAACTGGGCGCCATTATTGCCTGGATATATCAGCCATGAAAAGTTGAACGAAAAACAGTCCAATTGGATATTCAAGGAAACAGTGGTTGTATTGAAGAAAAAAATCAGTTTGCAGGTGACTATCAAGGAATGGATTGAGCCGACTAGAGTGACATTTGATTTAAAGGGAATCAATGAAAACCTCACTGGTACCGGTTATTTTAACGCTGAAGCGCTGGACAAAAACCGGACAAAGATGACTGGTTATCTGGAAATGACCGCTGAAGGCGCACTTGCACCAGTCATGAATGCCGTAATGAAGACTTCTTTGCCGAAAAGCGGCCAAGAGCTTACGACGGCAATCGCACAAAAGCTCGAGGAAAGAAAGGTAATCCGATAAAAATTCGAGGGAGCTGGCTATCAACTGGCTCCCTAGTCTATTTTTTCTATTTTTACAGGTCCATCAATACGCCCGCTTTTATCAAAGTACACTAGAACGGAATCCCCATTTTCAAACTTCTCGTGGTCTGGCACTTTCTCCTTTTTGAAATAAATGCTTTTGCCATCTCTGCTCGCTCCGTAATATCCTGAATCATCTCTCTCGCTGATTGTGTATTCTTCAGATATATATTCTGTTTCCGTCTCATTTGAAGCTCTTTTGGCTTCCTCCATTTCAACCTTCAAGTAAATCATCAATCCAAGAAGCATCGTCAATAAAAACAGGAACACTATCCTCATCATTCATCCTCCACTGCTTAATCCGTAAACATTATATGTAGAAGGCTTGTCTAAATGACTTAAACATTTAAAAAGTTTGCTATAATGATAGGAATAACTGCCGGATGGACAGAAGGGTTTGACACATGACAAAACTATACGAAGCCGATTTATATGAGCCGATCCGCAAGCATTTTATAAAACAAGGCTATCGTGTCAATGGTGAGGTGCACGATTGCGATTTAACAGCTGTGAAGGATGACGTTCTCATAATCGTGGAATTAAAACTAAATCTGAATATCGATCTTTTGCTTCAGGCTACGAGAAGGCAGCGCCTGACAGACCTTGTTTATATAGCTATTCCTAAGCCGAAGCGCATCACGAGGAAACGATGGAATGATATTACACAATTGATCCAAAGGCTTGAGCTGGGGTTGATTATCGTATCATTTGCTGGTAACCGGAAGAAAGTTGAATTCAAGATTCACCCTGAACCTTATAAGCGTATGACAAGCAAGAACACCAGGAAAAGAGCTGCCCTGATCAAGGAGATAGAAGGAAGAAGCGCTGACTATAATATTGGCGGCAGCAGCAAAACCAAGATCATGACTGCCTACAAAGAAAACTGCATCCAAATCGCCTGTTATCTTGAAAAACTCGGGCAAATGTCTCCAAAAGCACTGGCTGCTCTCGGAACAGGCAATAAAACGCCATTGATCCTTCAGAAAAACTATTATAAATGGTTTGAAAGAGTGGAGAGAGGCATTTATGTGATTACAGAGCAAGGAAGGTCCGAACTCAAGGACTATCCAGAACTCGTGGAATTTTATTTAAGGAAACTTGATCAGTAATCCTGATTTCACGGAACCTACTGTTTAGTAATTAATTTCAATGTGGTTAATGACCTCAAGTGGACGGTAGTGAATATGTAGCTGGCCAATAAACCATATTGGCGAACTGGAAAAAAAGGCTCTAAATTTCCAGTTCGCCAATAAATTTAGATTTTCGCCAATAAATAGAAGAAAATCGCCAATATAAAATGATTTTCGCCAATAAAACGAAATTATCGCCAATAAAATTGTGAAAATCGCCAATAAAGTGCGTTACCCATTATGATCTTACAGAACTGAACCATAGATTTACTCATTTTCGATCAGATGGACAAAAAACAAACAGCGGTAAAAGAATATAATTGTACGCATTGTGGAAACTTCGCAATAAATTCCTTAAAAAAACGTGGCAGAAAACAAAATCGTTTTCTGCCACGTTTTTTCATGCTTTTTCAAGGAGATTCTCATCGATTAATGCTTGTAAGTCGTTAAGTTCATTGGCATCGACTTCTTCCATTGATTGAAGGACACAATCAATCAGGAATTTTCTTGGTGAGGATGAACGGAGGATTTCTTCCTCGATGAATTCAAGCTTCCTTATATAATCAGTGTTATTGCAGACTGGCTTTTTCATGCGTGAGATAACTGAATGGATTTTAATCCTCCAGTCAAGCTCTTCTGATTTGGAGACGGGCAGCCACTTCTCCATGATCTCTGGAGCTACTAATTGTTCCCCGGTAAATACAAGCTCATCTAGCGTATTCAAAATCCGAGTGACACTATACCGAACAACGGGATGTAAATGGGCTGTTTCGCCGTTTGCTTTACGGTGGAACCTGATGTTCTGGAGAAGGATGCCATTAAGCATGATCGCCGCATCAAGAAGGTATGGCTGGGTACTTTCATCCGTTATGTTTCCGAGCCGTTCAGCGAACCAGCGTAACACCTTCAATTGACCTACTTCAATGAATTGTTTCAGTTCTTTGTCTCCCGAGAAAAACACTTCTTCAAAAAGAGGAATGATCTTATTTTCACGGTTAGCGGTCATCTGGAATTCGATTTGACTGATGAAAATTTCCGCGTCCCCAGGATCTTTACCAAGCAACATGCCATTCCGTTCATTTTCCATTTTCCGGAAAGCTGTTCTGAAAATATCCATGAGCAGCTCATTTTTAGATGAAAAATAATTATAGAAGGTTCCTTTTGATATTCCGCTGTATTCCAGGATATCCTGAATAGAAGTAGCCTGGAAACCTTTTTCGATGAAAAGCTGATGTGCTTTTTCAATTACATGGCGTTTTCTGTCGTTCATTTCATCACCCTGACCTTTTTTGTACCGGTTGTATAAAAAATATACTACATTAAATTTTTAGACTTTACAAACCCCTTTATAATAACGATTTAAAAACGTTGCAAAAAATGTACCGATAGTATATGCTAGTGTCTATGCAATTACATTGTTTACAAATTTGTGAACAATCTAGGGGGAAATAAAGAATGGAACAGAATATGAAAACACCTGACAAACCGCCCTATGGTATACTGGCGGTATTAATTGTTGGAGCATTTATTGCATTTTTAAATAATACATTGCTAAATATAGCTTTGCCTTCCATAATGACTGACTTGAAGGTCGAAGCAACCACAGTTCAATGGCTTACGACCGGCTTCATGCTTGTCAGCGGTGTCATGATCCCGCTTAGTGCCTATTTGATTCAAAAATATTCGGTAAGACGATTATTCTTGACAGCAATGGGTTTGTTTACAGCAGGTACGATTTTAGCCGGAGCAGCTCATATTTTCCCGCTTTTATTGGCAGGAAGGATGATTCAGGCTTCCGGGACGGCAATCATGATGCCGTTATTGATGAATGTTATGCTTGTCAGCTTCCCGATTGAAAAACGAGGAACGGCAATGGGTGTATTCGGATTGGTCCTTATGTTTGCGCCAGCTATTGGACCGACACTTTCGGGCTGGCTCATCGAGCACTACGACTGGAGAATGCTTTTCCATTTTGTCACACCAATCGCAGCCATTGTCCTTTTGCTTGGATTCTTCATGCTAAAAGACAAAAAAGAGAAAGTGCAGATGCGTCTCGACATCATCTCTTTATCCTTGTCTAGCATCGGGTTTGGCGGACTGTTGTACGGTTTCAGTTCTGCTGGATCGAAGGGGTGGGACAGTCCGCATGTCTATCTGACACTGACAATTGGAGCGGTTTCCCTTATCGTCTTTATCCTTCGTCAATTAAGCCAGGATAATCCAATGCTAAACTTCAGGATCTATAAGTATCCAATGTTTGCTTTATCTTCCGTGATTTCAATGATTGTCACAATGGCGATGTTCTCAGGAATGCTGTTGCTGCCGATTTACGTACAGACCATCCGCGGAATTTCTCCATTGGATGCAGGGTTGATGTTATTGCCTGGTGCGATTGCCATGGCGATCATGTCTCCTATCACCGGAAGATTATTTGATAAATTTGGCGGCCGTGCTTTGGCGCTTATAGGTTTGACCATTACGCTAGTGACTAGCTATTATTTCAGCAAGCTATCGATGGAAACAACTTACACACAGCTGATCATCCTTTATACAGTTCGCATGTTCGGTATGTCTATGGTGAATATGCCGGTTAACACCAACGGTCTTAACCAGTTGCCTGCACGTTATTATCCACATGGCACGGCTATGAACAATACGTTGCAGCAGGTGTCCGGTGCAATTGGAACAGCGTTGCTGGTCACTGTCATGTCCATGCGTGCGGAATCTTATGGGAAAGAATTAGCTGCTTCAGCGCTTAAAGAGGCTTCAGCAGCAGGAAAAGCCGTCACACCTGCAGTTCAGGCAGAAATGGAACAGCAGATTGCCATGCAGGCTATGCTTCATGGAATCAATGACGCATTTTATGTCACTGTATTTTTATCAGCCATTGCCTTGGTGCTGGCATTCTTTATCAAACGTGCAACACAGGCAGAAGACACAATCGGCAAAAAAGCCCCAGTTAAGAAGCAAAATGCTAAATTGGTCAATAATTAATTCATTCCCCCTGTTTTCAGGGGGTTTTTGTATAATTGGAAGTGAACTAATTCTAATCGAGGAGACCGGATTATGGAAAAAATATCAGAAATGCTCGCGCAAAAGCAACTTGATGCCTATAATAGACAAGATTTAGAAGAGTTTTTGTCCGTTTATAGTGATGATGTGGTCATAATGGATTTTCCCGGCAATAAGGTAATGACAAATGGCATTGATGAAATGCGGAAAAGATATGGCCAGCTTTTTAAAGAGCATCCAAATAATCATGCTGAATTATTGGCAAGGATCGTCCATGGCAATAGAGTAGTCGACCATGAACTTGTCACAGGCAGGGAGAATTCCACACCCAAAAAAGCTGTCGCCATATATGAAATAGATGGCGAGAAGATAGCGAAAGTATGGTTTTTATAAGTTAAAAAATGAAAGCCAGCACTCCTATTTACATCAGGATGCTGGCTTTTTTTCTTTGTGGCGATAGAATAAAGGTGTTGCTCGGGGTAGAATCATTCGTCATTTCAAAACTGTAAAAGCTGACCATTACAGGTTCAGTAATACCATTATAATTTCGTTTTCAAGGGGGAATCTATCCTTAAATAAACAAAAAAAGAAGTGACGCAGCTGGAAATTAGAAAAGGCAGCATCCTCTTGTACCACAAATTGTTTATTGGGCAAGATTAATTCGCATGAATACCGATGGACGATGAAGGGGCTTAACCTGCCTCCGCTAGGTGAAGGACCTGTGTATAGGCTGATAATTATGTGGTAAAATCCATGAGTAACGAAAATAGAGTAATTCTGATTGAAGACTCAAACATTTTCATAGAAAGAAATCAATGAGCTGAATTCACTATAGATTGAACCATGAAAGGAGGTCTGCCGATATGCATAAGGATAAAGCAGGTCACGAGAGTGAGGTAGCTCAACTATTCGGACTGGATGAAGAAACAAGTTTGCAATCGGTTAATTTTGCGACAACTGAAAATCCTCTGTTAAATGAACATTTCCAGGAGGAACAGGAACATAAATAAAAGCCAGGCGTAAGGCCCAGCTTAATTTTCGCGGTTTGCCAGTACGGCATCCGCTTTCTGCTGTTGTTGAAATTGCTTTAGCATCTGGCTTGATATTGCCGTATTCCCTGATGGGTTTGGGTGCACTCCATCACTAGCCAGGTACTCGAGATTTTTGCTGTTAATGACATTCGTGGTTTGAACCACGATAGAAGACGATGTGCTATTTGCAGCTTCGTAAATCATTAAATTCCACTGCGGAAGAAGCTTATCTGCCAATGAGTAAAACTGATGATCTGATGGCATCGGGTTATAAAGCTCCATGAGGACGATCGTTGCTGATGGATTCAATTGTTGAATTCTTGAAGTGATTTCAGCAAGATTTTGAGAAAACACTTCCTGCAGACTGTCGAAGGATTTAAGGGCACTATATATATCGCTCTTTTTGACCAATTTAAGAATGTCATTGCCACCGACGTTGACAGTGATGATGTCAGCCTCTTTGATTGCTTCGTCGTACACTCCATCCTGAACCAGAACGTTCAGCCTCTCGCTTGTAATCCCAATCACACCTTCATTTTGTGAAAGAACTTGTTTGCCAGTTTCCACACCTAGCTGGGAGGAGAATTGACTGATGATATTTTCTTCATCCGGAATTCGGTAGCCACGGATAATTGAGTCACCGAGCGCAAGGTGATTGATGGTACTTTCAGAAGAGGTACGATAATAATCTATATAAGTGAGCTTATTAGTCTTTTCAGTATTGGGTGCATGTTCCTGCTTGATTTTGTTTATCTGGTATTGTGGATAATAGATCCATGCGGAAAACGACAAAAGAGCAAGCAAAGACGACAGAAGAAGAAATTTGATGATTTTCATGGTGAATCACTCCTCGATATACTTCTATTGTATCAAGGATTGCAAAGGAAATAATTAGGGGGGTATTTCCATTTTTAAAATAATAATAATATTTCGTGATTCAAAAAAATTTCGGTTCCTGAAATGATATTTTGTTATAATTATATAATTACTATATTCAAGGAGTACACAGATGTACCAGACATATTCGACAAAAGAGAAAATAAAACAGATTTTTGTCATGCTGATCCCAATTTTGATCACTCAATTAGGCATGTTTTCAATGGTATTTTTCAACACCATCATGTCGGGAAAGTATAATTCCTCAGATCTTGCAGGTGTTGCCATTGGATCCTCGATCTGGAGTCCGGTCTTTACAGGGCTCAGCGGGATCCTTCTTGCTGTATCGCCAATTGCAGCTCAGCGATTTGGTGAGAAGAAGGGAAGAGAAGTATCTTCTATCCTCACCCATGGTATTTACTTAGCTTTGATGATTGCTGTACTTGTCATCATCCTGGGGGTTTTTCTGCTTAATCCAATTTTAACCGCGATGAATCTTCCGGAAAGTGTCCATGAAACGGCATTTCGCTATCTGGCTGGTTTAAGTTTTGGTATCATCCCGCTATTTATTTTTAATGTATTGAGATCATTCATTTACGCACTAGGAAAAACAAGAGTGGTCATGTATATCCTGCTCATGTCATTGCCAATCAATTTCTTTTTGAATTACGTCTTGATTTTCGGCAACTGGGGTTTTCCTGAATTAGGAGGAGCAGGAGCTGGTTATGCCACGTCGATCACTTATTATGTGATAGCGGGATCAACAGCATGGGTGATCATTAAGCAAAGTCCATTCTCCGATTTTGTCGGGTTGAAATACTTCAAGGAATTTTCCAGTGAAAAAGTGAAGGAGATTCTGAAAATCGGTGTGCCGATGGGATTATCGATTTTCTTTGAGACCAGCATGTTTGCTGTTGTCACCATACTCATAAGTAAATTCAACATTACGACGATAGCAGCCTATCAGTCAGCCCTGAACATTGTTTCCTTTCTATATATGATCCCGATGAGTATTTCAATGGCTCAAACTGTATTGGTTGGTTTTGAGGTAGGTGCCGGCCGTTATGAAGATGCCAAAGCCTACAGCTGGATGGGCATTTATCTCGGCGCCATTATTGCTGTCGGAGCAGGATTGCTTGTCGTTCTGTTCCGATATAAGGTAGCCGGGTTTTATTCGAATGAACCCGCGGTCATTGCTTTAACAGGCCAATTTTTGATTTATGCATTGTTCTTTATGATATCTGACGCCATCCAGGCAACTGCACTAGCCGCCTTGCGCGGATATAAAGATGTGAATATATCCTTTATCATCACATTGATCGCCTACTGGCTCATCTGCCTTCCGGTCGGATACCTGCTAGCTCACAACACTGCCCTAGGAGCTTCAGGATATTGGGTAGGGTTGACAATCGGATTGCTCGCAGCGGGGATATCCTTATCGTTGAGATTGATCTTTATCCAAAAGCGTCGTTTTAACGCTAAAATGGCAGAGCTTGTTTAAAAGAGTGAGGTTCCAATAGGAATCTCGCTTTTTTGCATTATATGGTCTAAGTTGTTATTTATAATCATTGGTACTTAAGTACATTAAAAAAATCCTAATACTGGAAAACAAAGAAGGAATTCTCCCATTTTGGAGGAATAGATATTGCATGGAGGTGTTGAAAATGGATTATTTAATGTTGGTCACTGAAAATTTCAAGAGCATTAAAAATCAGTCTGAAAGAGCGATGGAACAATTAAATTTAGAGGAACTTCACTATTCACCAAACGAAGAATCAAACAGCATAGCCATTATTGCGAAGCATATGAGCGGCAATCTTCGATCAAGGTTCCGAGACTTTTTGACAAGCGATGGGGAAAAGCCCGATCGCAACAGGGACGGAGAATTTGAAGGGTCATTTCCCACGAGGGAGACTCTGAATTCACATTGGAATGCTGGCTGGGATGTACTTTTCCGAACACTTTCACAGTTATCACAGGAGGACTTGGACAAAACAGTCTACATTAGAAATGAACCCCACACCGCCATTGAAGCGATTCAGCGTCAGGTTGTCCATCAAGCAACACATGCTGGACAGATCGTCTATTTAGCAAAGATAAATCAAGGACACGGAATGGAGCACGCTCAGTATTCCAAAGGGTCAATCACAGCAATTCAATGAAAAGTTGATGGAAAGACAAAAAAAATAAGAGACCCGATTGAAGGTCTCTCTTAAGAATTTGCTGCATATTTTTTGTGCTTGTATTTAGACCATTGGAAGCGAATGAAGCAGCCTATGCAAAATCCCAGAATTGCAATAAAAGCGGCTAAAGCTACCATTATAGTGAATATATGTCCTAATAGCGTCAAACCAGCTGCATAAGCAATAAGTCCGCCTGTTAAACAGCCAACAGCAATTTTTTGATTGAACTGCTGTTGATCCCAGTCTTCCGGGATATAGTCTGATTTTTTCTTACTAAGGAAGGCGCTCGCTATTCTCATTACCGGATTATTTCCAAATAGAAGTCCTGAAATTCCTGCAAGGAGCGGCAAAGCCAGGATCCATTCAAAGCCTGTTAACCATGTGCTAATGACACTAATGACAATGAACCACTGATTTGTTCTAACCAGGGGACGAGGAACTGTGCGAATTTCAGCAGTCACATTAATCCCGACCTTTCTTATTGGTTTATAAGTATTTTATCTTTTTTTCCTTAAAAAGTGAAGCCTTAAGACTTTATTTTAATTTTTTTTAGAACTTCCGGAAATATGGAAAAGTATTCCTGAATATAATAGAATGCTGTTTTTCAATATATAGAGGAATGATGGGGGTAACATGGGGAGAAAAATGAAGATTATTTGGCTGTTGTTTGTAGCGATATTCATTGGATTAACTGGCTGTTCCCAACCTAGTGCTAAGAAGGGTGAGAACGAGAATAAGGTGATTGAACAGGTACAAGAGCAAGAAAGAGAAAATGCAAATGACGAAAATGAGCCTGTGGAAGAAGAAAAAGAAGAAGAGGCTGAACCCATTGTAGTGAATGTTATCGAGCCTACCACTCAAGAAGTGCTCAGATCACTTACACCTATTGAAATGGGTTACGGAAGAGATGATGAAAAGTATAAAGCTGATTTGGCAAAGTGGGCTAGTGAATTGGCTCGCGGTACCGATACGACCCCAGGATATGATCGAAGGATGATCCCAGATAAACTCGGCCTGGATGGCCAGGTGATCAAAGGCAGCCCTTTAATCATTTTGGAAGAAGCTGAACTAGTGGAAAACATCATTCAGGCATCAGAAAAAGGGGGGAATGTTGAGCTTCCGCTGTATGTGACCGCAAGCGGATATGAAATCACTGATGCTGCGCAGCTTGGTGAGGTAGTTGTGGGTAAATACACAACCTATTATAACGCATCCGTTGCTGGCAGGACGAAGAACATTGAGCTGTCAGCGGAGGCAATCAACAATGTCATCCTGGGAGTAGGAGATGTTTTTTCTTTCAATACAACTGTCGGTCCTAGTGATGAAGCACATGGATATCAGCCTGCTGAGGAAATTGTCAATAAAAAGCTCGTCATGGGGATAGGGGGAGGCATCTGCCAGACCTCGTCTACTTTATACAATGCTGTTGATGTAGTTGGTGTTGGCTATGTGGAAAAACATCATCACTCACTGTCTGTAGGCTACGTCCCAGAAGGAAGGGACGCAACAGTCTCTTATGGAGGCAAAGATTTCAGGTTCGAGAACACAACAGGCGTGCCTCTTTTACTAAAAGCAATCGTTGGAAAAGGTTCTTTGACAGTAGAAGTGAGAACATCAAAGGAATACGAAGCACAAATGAAAAAAGGCGTATAAAGGTCTTAAAAACAATCCGTCAAGAGACGTAGAAAGAATCAATCGTATGGTGAATGTTTCCATATCCAATCTCCCTTATTCTTAAATTAAGAACAAGGGAGGCTAACGATATGGAAATGAATTATTTAGCATTAGAATATATTTGGAACACAAAGAAGGAAGAAATGAAAAGGAAAGATGAATTTCGGGAAACGTATAAACTTTATAAGGGTTTTAATTGGAACAATTCCTTGAGAAGAAAGAAGAAGTCAGAATAACGATGGCCTCAGCCCTTAACATAGCAAAAAAACAGCGGCTAAAATCAAGCCGCTGTCTTCTTCATTTAGATCAAGCCAGGACTCCATGCATCCTATTCTGTCAAGAAGTCCTCTTTTTTTCATTTACATTCACCAAAAGGCCTCGTTTGATCCAATAATCAAAATTATCCACCGGAAAAACACTTCGATTTTCCGCGTTATTCATCTTGATGATCACACTGCTGTTAGAAACCTCCAAAACCCTCAACCTGTCTGAATTGTACATATTCGGCATAAAGCCATGTTGGATTTCAAACTCCATATTGTTTTGATATTCCATAAAAAAACCTCCAGCATTTCTTCATGGACATAATATTTACCAATTCGTGATTATTTATCCATTAATTAAACCCAGAAAAAGCAAGAGGGCGAGGAACCTCTTGCTTCATTTTTCTTCACTAGTTCTTCAACACATTGAAATATCTTGCCTCTGGATGGGAAAATACGATTGCTGTAACAGATGCTTCAGGTTCCATCATGAACCCCTCGGTCAAGTGGATACCGATATCTTCTGGTTTAATCAAGTTAAAAAGCTTCCGTTGATCTTCTAGATCAGGACAGGCAGGATAGCCGAATGAGAAGCGCTGACCTTGATACTTAGCGGCAAATCGGTCCTTCATTGTCATATCAGGTGTGTCTGGGAAACTCCATCGATCCCGGATTTGGCGGTGGATCAATTCGGCAAACCCTTCTGCCGTCTCGAGTGCAAGTGCCTGAAGAGCATGGCTTTCCAGGAATCTGCCTTCGTCTTTCAATTGTTCTGCCGCCTGGCGTATCCCTGCTCCTGCGGTGACAGCGAACATTCCGACATAGTCCTTTTCCAAATCACTGACAGGGCGGACGTAATCTGACAAACATAAACCCGGAGAAACCTCTTGTCTCGGGAATTCAAAAGTCTCGATCATTTGATCCGGCTGTTCTGGATTAAATATATATAGACTATTTCCATCTGCTTGGGCAGGGAAGAACTGATAGACAGCAGCTGGTTTAATCCATCCATTTGCTTTTGCTTCTTTTAGCAAAGATTCAACGATTTCATTAAGCTTGATTGCCTTTTCATTTCCTTCAGCAAGCAATTTATCTACCTTTCCCTTTAATCCGAGATGGTGCCCTATCAGCATTTGCTGGTTGATATAAGGCTCAATATGGGAGAGGGAGTATGATTTAACCAAGTGCCTTTTTGTATCTTGTGGAATAAATACCGGTGCCTTTGCGATTCCCTTTGGACGTTCCAAAACGGTTATAGCAGAAGTGCGGCCAGCTGCTGAAAATTCTTGCTTATTCATTGCAGCTTCTTGTTTCGCTTTTTGTTCTGTTAAAAATTGTTCGTACCCGCCCGGCTCCCTGAGTTGATTCGCGATTGACAGCCCGTTCATCGCATCTTTTGCATATATCACAAGTCCGTCATACTCTTTGGCGATTTTTGCATCTGTGAATTTCCGGGATAAAGCAGCACCACCCACCAGGATGGGTGTATCGATTCCAGCTTGCTTCATATCATGGGCAGTCAGCACCATTTGCTGAGCGGATTTCACTAGCAACCCTGAGAGACCAATGATATCAGGCTTTTCCTTTTTAATCTTCTCAATAAGGGCAGTAGGGGTAACCTTGATCCCAAGGTCGACAACATCATAACCGTTGTTGCTGAGGATGATATCCACCAGGTTTTTTCCGATATCATGGACATCACCTTTTACTGTGGCGAGAAGCACCTTTCCCTTTGCAGCAGTTGAATCATTTTTCTCCATGTGAGGCTCCAAATGAGATACGGCAGCTTTCATCACTTCTGCACTCTGAAGGACCTCAGCCACAATTAACTGGTTATCATTGAACAGTCTGCCAACTTCCTTCATCCCATCCATCAATGGACCGTTGATGATATCAAGCGGGGCAGGGTAGCTTCCAAGTGCTGCTTCAAGATCTGGATGGAGGCCTTCTTTCGTGCCTTCAACTACATAATAGGCCAGCCTTTCTTCAAGCGTCATATCCGGAAGGGTGCTTTTTGTTTCCTTCTTTTTATCACGGTAAAAATCAGTGAAATCTGCAAGTGTCTTATCTGTTGTATTGAATAATAAATCCTCGGCCATTTTTATTTCAAGTGGACTTATTGAAGCAAAGCGTTCAAGTTTTTCCGTGTTCACAATGGCGTAATCCAGTCCAGCCTGGGTGCAGTGATAAAGAAATACAGAATTTAATACTTCACGGCCAACAGGAGGGAGGCCAAAAGAAACATTGCTGATTCCAAGGATCGATTGTGTTTCCGGGAGAGCTTCCTTGATCCTCCTGATTCCATCCACGGTTGCTTTCGCTGAGCCAATATACTGTTCATCACCGGTGCCGACAGGGAAGACGAGGGGATCAAAAATCAAATCCTGTGCCGGAACTTTGTATTTATTGACTAACAGATCATAGGATCGTTTGGCAATCTCCAATTTTCTTTCAGCTGTAACACCCATGCCCTCTTCATCAATCGTTCCGACCACCACAGCAGCTCCAAATTTGTGAATAAGGCGTGCAACGGACTCAAATCGTTCTTCGCCATCCTCCAGATTGATTGAATTAATGATCGCCTTACCCTGAGAATAACTGAGCGCTTTTTCGATGACCTCATCATCAGTAGAATCAATCACGAGCGGCGCCTTCACTTTTTTAACAACTTCCTTAATGAATCCTTCCATATCCTGAAGCTCATCTCTGTCTGGATCCGCCAGACAGATGTCGATGACATGTGCTCCGTTTTTAACCTGAGCCCTTGCAATCTCAGCTGCTTCTTCCAATTTCCCTTCTGAAATCAGGCGTTTGAATTTTCTTGAACCGATGACATTCGTCCGTTCACCGACCATGATTGGCCTTAGTGTCGGATCATCATAGATGAAAGGCTCAATCCCTGAAACCATATGAAGCTTATTTTCTTCTCTCTGCCTTGGAGCGCGCTGCTGCATTTTTTCAGCAATCGCCTTTATATGTGCTGGAGTAGTGCCACAACAACCGCCAACAATATTCAGCCAGCCTTCACGGGCGAAGTCGGACAGCTTCTGGGCAAGCGTGTCAGGTGTTTCATGATATTGACCTTCCTCATCTGGCAGGCCTGCGTTCGGATAACAGCTGACAGCAGAAGTCGAAAGGGAGGATAGTGAACGCAGATGTTCCTGCATGAATTCCGGTCCGGTTGCGCAATTCAGTCCGATGGCAATCGGATTCATATGCTGGACTGAAATATAGAAAGCTTCGATCGATTGGCCAGCAAGTG
Organism: Mesobacillus sp. LC4; assembly: GCF_053543455.1. Taxonomy (NCBI): domain Bacteria; kingdom Bacillati; phylum Bacillota; class Bacilli; order Caryophanales; family Bacillaceae; genus Mesobacillus; species Mesobacillus sp. LC4. Next base: position 1,127,900 of record NZ_JBGCUB010000001.1, on the reverse strand, counting down.
TCGTCCCCATTGGTTCGATAGTGGCAGAAATCATAAGCGGGAGTTCTTTGCCACTTTTCTGGAATGCGCGCTGGATTCCTGTATAAGCCGCTTTAACATTCAGTAAGTCCTGGCTCGTTTCAAGCAAAAGCAAATCAACATGGCCATCGATCAACCCAAGAGCCTGTTCCTCGTATGAAACAGACATCTCTTCGAAGGTTGCTCCGCCAGTCACGCTAAGTGTTTTGGTTGTCGGACCCATTGAACCCGCCACAAACCGGGGCTGAGAGGGAGTGGAGACTTTATCGGCTGCTTTCCTGGCGATCAAGGCTGCTTCCTTGTTGATTTCGTAAGCCCTATGGCCCAGGTCGTATTCGTCAAGGACCAAACTCGTGGCTCCGAAAGTATTCGTCTCCACGATATCCGCACCGGCTTCAAAGTATTCCAAATGTATTTTTTCAATCACTTCCGGTACCGTTATATTCAGAATTTCATTGCACCCATCATATTCTTCGCCGCCAAAATCTTCTGGAGTCAAATCTGCCTGCTGGAGCATTGTTCCCATCGCGCCATCCATGATCAGGATTTTCTTCTTCATCTGTTCAGTTAACAACGTTGACATTTTGTTTCCTCCTCTTTAGAAGGCTGCTGTATTCATTAGCGTAGCTGGACAATTCGACGCTCATTTCATAATTCATAAAAGGGGTGATGATATAGATTCCGTTAAACAGTTCAGCTGCAGCCTCAATCAAACCCTTTGTAATCGCTATGCCTTCCTTTTTCGATTGAAGCGGTTCATTATTAAATTTCGCCATAATATCACGGACTTCCTGAGAAATCTTGATGCCAGGAACCTCATTATGAAGGAATTCCGCGTTTCGGCTGCTCGTAAGCGGCATCAGTCCGATGAAAATCGGAGCATCGATGTGCTTCGTCGCTTCGTGAACATCCAGAAGCATTTTTTCAGAATAAACTGGCTGGCTAATGAAATAATGTGCACCAGCCCGGATTTTCTTTTCCATCCTCAAGACAGCCTTATCGATGGAACGGACATTCGGATTGAAAGCTGCACCTATTGAAAAAACTCCTTTTTGTCCTAGATCTTTTCCAGAGTAGGAAAGACCATCGTTAAACTGTGTGATCATTTCAATTAATTCAAAGGAAGAGACATCAAATACAGAAGATGCTCCCGGAAAATCACCTACTCGGGCAGGGTCGCCGGTAACGGCTAACACATCATGCAGGCCAAGTGTATGCAAACCCATTAAATGAGATTGAAGCCCTATGATATTGCGGTCACGGCATGTTAGATGCACTAGCGGGCGCAAGCCGACTTTTTCCTTCACAAGCTGCCCGATTGCCGCATTCGAAATCCTTGGAGAAGCAAGTGAATTGTCAGCCAGGGTAAGGGCATCAATCCCTGTATCCTTTAGTGCTCTTGCTCCTTCAAAAAATCGAGTAGTATCCAGTTTCCGCGGTGAATCAAGCTCCACGATTACAGAAGGCCGCTCTTGTACTACCTGATGAAGTGGAGCCACCGGCCTTTTTACATCAGCGGGAGTGACAAAAATTTTCGATTTCTTCGCTGGGATTTTCTTATTTAAAACCGGGGCTAAACCCATTAGCTCATCAGCAAATGCCCTAATATGTTCAGGCGTCGTTCCGCAGCAGCCGCCAAGCAGCCTTACTCCCTGATTCCGGAAACTTTGGGCCGAATTGCCAAAATATTCAGGATCGCCTTCGTAGTGGAATTTACCATCCGTATAAGCAGGCAAACCGGCATTTGGATAGGCTGAAAGAAATGCCTTTGAAGGCAGCTCGATCTGCTCCAGGCTTGAAATCATATGATGGGGCCCAAGTCTGCAGTTTAGGCCAACTAAATCTGCGCCAAGATCTTCGAGTCGATGGAATGCCTCCTGAAGGGGCGTTTGATCCTGCATGATCCCAATTTCCTGAAGGGATACCTGGGCGATGATCGGCAAATTGGTTTCCTTTCTGGCAATTTCGAGCACAGTCTCGATTTCTTCCATATCATAAAAGGTTTCCAGCAGCAGCCCATCTACACCCTCCAGAAGAAGGCAGTATAGCTGCTCCCTGAAACTTCTCTTGATTTCCTCAATGGGGATGGCAGATGGTCTTATACCACGGTTCCCGCCAATTGTTCCAAGTACATATGCATCAGTGCCTGCTGCCTGGCGGGCGAGCTTAACTGCCGCACTATTAATCTCTTTTACCTGGTCCTCGAGTCCATATCTTTCAAGTTTTATATAATTCGCTGCGTAGGTGTTCGTCTGGATCAAATCGGCACCTGCATTGATATAAGCTTTATGGATCTGGATGATGTCATCAGGATGCGAAACATTCAACTCCTCATAACAAGTACCGGCTCCATAAGCGTGGAGGAGAGTCCCAATCGCTCCGTCGGCAATTAATATTTCATTTTCCAGGCGTTTCAGAAAACTCATTTGACTTCCTCCTTTTTCACTGCAAAAATCCCTGCACTATTCAAAGCTTGGTCAATGTCCGCAATCAAGTCCTCTGCGCTCTCTAGCCCGACTGAGAGCCGGAGGAGGCCATCACTGATTCCGCGTCTTTCACGTTCATGCTGCGGCATGGCTGCATGGGACATTTTTGCGGGGTAGGAGAGGATGGACTCAACCGCTCCAAGACTTACTGCAAAAACAGGCAGTTTCAATTGTTCTATAAATCTAGATAAAAGCTTTGCATTCTCAAGTTCAAAAGATAATACAGCTCCGGGTCCAGAAGCCTGCTGCTTTTGAATGCCTGACTTAGGGTGGTTCAGAAGACCAGGGTAAAAGACATTCTTGATGAAAGGCTGTTTATGTAAAAATTCAGCGATTTTCTTGGCGCTTTCCTGAGACTGATTCATTCTGACCGACAGAGTCTTCATGCCTCGCATCACAAGCCATGCATCCTGTACCCCCAAGACTGCACCAAATGAGTTCTGAAGGGAATACAGCCTTTTTGCCAGTTCTTCATCCTTGACTACCGCTAGACCCGCGACCGTATCACTGTGGCCGGATAAAAACTTTGTAGCGCTGTGAAGGACAATATCAGCTCCGAATTCAAGAGGTCGCTGCAAGTAGGGTGTCATGAAAGTGTTATCAACAAAGGTTAGGGCACCGTGACTCTTCGCTATTTCGCTGATCGCGGCAATATCCGTTACTTTTAACAGGGGGTTGGAAGGCGTTTCTGCATATAGCAGGGCTGTGTTTGGCCTGATCGCTTGTTCCACTGCCTCAAGATCGGTCATATCGACAAAAGTGTGCTCAATACCAAAACGGTTCAACACCAGTGTCACCATCCGGTATGTCCCGCCATAAACATCCTCGGTGACGACCACATGATCACCCTGCGAGAGAAGCAAAAATGCCGTTGAAATTGCTGCCATTCCAGAAGAAAAAGCAAAACCCCGGATACCCCCTTCAAGCTCGGCGATAATGTCCTCAAGCGCCTCTCTGGTGGGATTAAGGCTGCGGCTATAATCATATTTCCCGAACTTGTCTGCCGAGAGCTGATGGAAGGTAGAGGCATGCTGGATGGGCACACTCACTCCACCGGTTGCAGGGTCAAATTTATGCTTGTTATGCAGAAGCTGGGTTTCGAAAGTATATGGATGGCTCATAAAACTTCAACCTCCTGGCGTGCTTTATTGAATGAATGATCCAAGTCAGATTTCAAATCCTCCACATTTTCGATTCCCACCGAGAACCGCAGCAGCCTTTCACAAACACCCGTTTTTTCTCGTATTTCTGCCGGGATGTCAGCATGTGTCTGTGTTGCAGGATAGGTAATAAAGCTTTCAACTCCGCCAAGACTTTCAGCAAACGTGATGACTGATAGACTTTGTAAAAATGGATTGACCATGGCAGGTGAATGTACCCTGAAAGAAATCATTCCGCCTCTTCCGGGATAAAGGACATCCTTCACTGCAGGATGATGCTGTAAATAACCGACCAATTCACTGGCATTTTTCTCATGGCGTTCCATTCTTAATGACAATGTCTTCATACCACGGATCAGCAGCCAGGAGTCGAATGGACTTAAGACCGCTCCACCGCCATTATGATGGAGGAAGAGGGATTCACATAGATGCTCACCCTTTGCCACGATCAGGCCTGCAAGCACGTCATTATGCCCTCCAAGATATTTAGTTGCACTGTGAATGACGATATCGGCACCTAAAGTCAATGGTTTTTGCAGCAGGGGAGTGTAGAAGGTATTATCAACAATCAGAAGAATACCGTTCTCTTTAGCAATCTTGGCAATTGCTTCAATATCTGCTTGTTCCATCAGCGGATTCGTCGGCGTCTCTACAAAAAGAGCCTTCGTCTTTTGGGTTATGGCCGTTTTGATTTCGCTTAGATCAGACATGTCAGAATAAGTACTGTGTAATCCCCATTTTTTGAAACCTTGTTCGAGAAGACGATAAGTGCCTCCATATAAATCCTTAGAGACAATCCATTCATCTCCGTGCTCGAATAGTGAAAGAACGGTCCAGATTGCTGCCATTCCGGAGCTGCAGGCAAAGCCGCGATCACCCTCCTCCAGGTCTGCGATCGCCTTCTCAAGAATTTCACGAGTAGGATTGCCGGTGCGGACATAATCATAGCCGCTGGACTGGCCAATCCCTTCGTGCCGATAGGCTGTCGTCAAATAGATTGGTGGATTGACGGCTCCTGTTATTGTTTCACTCCTGTTTCCAAGCTGTGCAAGCTTTGTATCGATTTCTGCCAATAGACTCACTCCTAAAGATGTAGTGGAGGGCAATTTTTGTTTTACCTTCGGTTTAAAACAGACAGGTTCCACATAAGCTCCAGAAAACAATGCGGGAAGTCCTTAATAAAACAAAAAAAGCCTTCTTAAGAAGAAGACTTTTACAGATGATAGCCATTCTTCTTATCTGCCAAGTTAAAAAAACTTGCTGGAATTAGCACCTTTTCAACAAACAAGGTTGAAGGTTGCTGAAGCTTCATTGGGCCAGGACCCTCAGCTTCTCTGGATAAGATTTCATATTATTGAATTATTAAATTTCTCTAAATATTACAGCTGTTAAGGATGAATGTCAATCATTAAATTAAAGCGGTGAAGTAAATAGGTAAAAAATCATGGTGGGTGTGCGAATTAATTTGTTTTTGATAGATTCTGGGGGATAAGGGGGCTACTGCTGTCATGAATCTGATGTTATTATGATAGGTTTTCAGATTAAAGGCATAACCCTGTCAAGAATACGTTGTTTTTTTGACAACTTTTCAGCTTATGGAGGCGAACCTGTCAAGAATAGGATGTTTTTTTGACAGCTTTTCAGCTTATGGAGGCGAACCTGTCAAGAATAGGATGTTTTTTTGACAGCTTTTCAGTTTATGGACGCAAACCTGTCAAGAATCTGCTGTTTTTTTGACAGCTTTTAAGTTGATCGGGGCAAACCTGTCAAGAATACGTTGTTTTTTTGACAGCTTTTCAGCTTATCGGGGCAAACCTGTCAAGAATCTGCTGTTTTTTTGACAGCTTTTCGGCTTATAGAGGCAAACCTGTCAAGAATCTGCTGTTTTTTTGACAGCTTTTAAGTTGATTGGGGCAAACCTGTCAAGAATACGTTGTTTTTTTGACAGCTTTTCAGCTTATCGGGGCAAACCTGTCAAGAATACGTTGTTTTTATGACAGCTTTTCAGCTTATCGGGGCAAACCTGTCAAGAATACTTTGTTTTTTTGACAGCTTCTCAGTTAAAGGAGGCGAACCTGTCAAGAACAGCCCAGCACTTATTCCAGCAGAAAGCCAATTAACAAAAGAACAGAATGAAAAAACTAGCTCATCTCTAAAAGATGAGCCAGTCTGCCTTAAATATTTACCTATTAATATACTCCTACAGCATCAAAAGCTTTATTGACAGCATTTACTTCTGCGGAAGTGGATCCGTAAAGATCTTTTGCTGCTTGTACAGCTCCGGCTCGTGCCTGGCTGAAGTTAGTGGAAGATGTGAAATAGACTGTGTTTGCTCTATAGAAGATCGCACCCAATTTTTCTGTACCGATTCCTGGTACGGATACTCCATAATGTGAACCGCCTTCGCTCAGCAGGTAGGCAGCTTTATTGATGATTCCGCTGTTGATATGGACTCCACCATTATCGGACGTGCCAGTGTAACGAACAGAATAGTGATCTGGATCGCCGTATTTAGCAGGGTCACTCATGGAACGAAGGGCATCGCCGGCTTTATTTGGTGTGTAGATATCTTCACCGATTTCAAAATCAGGATTATTGTTGTCATGGAATTCAGCAAGCGTACCGAAGATATCAGAAATCGCCTCGTTCAAAGCACCTGATTCATACTGGTAAACAAGGTCTGAACTAAAATCAGTTACAGCGTGGGTCAGCTCATGCGCCACAACATCAAGACCGCCGGAAAGCGGGATGAATGTAGTTCCATCTCCGTCACCATAAACCATCTGCTGGCCATTCCAGAAAGCATTGTTATAACTTCTGCCATAATGGACAGTAGATTTCAATGCTGCGCCTTTATTGTCATATGAATTGCGACCATAAGTGTCTTTATAGTAATCATAAGTCAGTCCTGCATAGTAGTGAGCATCTACAGCTGCACCGTCATAAGAAGCGTTCAAATTATTATCAGCATCCACCCAGAGGGAACCTGGCGTTCTCTGGCGATTCTTTGCATCGTATGTGAATACTCCATTCCCTCTTGTATTATCCTGCAAATAATAAGAGCCGCTTGAAAGAAGAGTATTCAATGATTTCGTGTCTCCAAGAACTCCTACACCAGATCCAACAGTGTTTGTTCCACTTAAAGAAGGATTGGTTTTCCCTGCAGTGTGTAGGGCATTGTATTTATTGATGATCTCCCCAGTTGTTGCGTTGACAAAATACTGGTAATTACCCGGTTCAGGACTTAGGAAGTTCAACGTGACATGGTAAGCGTATACTGCTTGCTCCTCACCAGGATAAACAACCAGTTCAGCGGATGGAGCTACTTCATAATCAGGCTTAAAGCCTAAGTCGCCTTCAGCAACAGAGATGGCGTCTCTTTGGGATTTTTTATTGGATGCCTTCACAAGTTTGTTATCAAGCCCTTTGCTGACCGTCCCGCTGAAGACTTTAAGAACTCCTGTTTCATCCACTCTTGCAGACTGTGTTGCTCCCCAGACAGGGACACCATTATACACCTGTTGCAGGCGGACTACATCTCCACCTAGTTTATCTGCTTCCTGCGATTTAACGACGAAACTATCATTTGTGCCCAGGCTGTATTTTCCTTTTGAAGTTTTCAAGTAGCCAAGAACAACGTCCTTTGCTGCTTTTTGGGATGGGTTTGTCAGCTTACCGGCAACAAATTCAGGAGCGCCATGGCTTTTTGTGAACTTTTTTGAAGCTGAATCCGTCGGGGCCGCAAAGCCTGTCGCCGCAACCAATCCGCTTAATGCCAAACTTGCCGTTAAACTTAAGGAAACTACTTTCTTTTTCAAATAAACTCCTCCTAAAATCAAATTCTAGCTAATAAAAATTAGTAGATTATCATATTTATACTTCAATAGTCTGAACATTTCAATAACTAAGTCGCAAAATGTCGAATGAGCATGTTGGGAAAATTTTTTCGATTAGAGAAAAGGGGATATAACAAAATTTCCACAAAAGTAGTCAGAATTTATTGACTAATTTAGCAATATATTTTTATTATTAAGTTGTAGTACCAACTCATAAAAAAGGAGGTTTCAATCAATGAACTCTATATGGTTAGCCGTGATCGGGATGATTGTCTTTGCGATTGGCTATCGATTCTATTCCAAGTGGGTAGCAGAAAAGATTTACCGTCTCGATCCGAATTATGTGACACCGGCACATCAATATTCTGACGGGGTTGATTTTGTCCCAACAAAGAAAATGATCCTTTGGGGACATCATTTTACGTCTGTAGCCGGTGCGGCACCAATTGTAGGGCCAGCAATCGCCGTCTATTGGGGTTGGCTGCCTGCATTCCTGTGGGTTACTTTGGGCACGGTCTTTGCTGCAGGTGTCCATGATTTCGGAACTCTTGTCCTCTCAGTCAGGAATAAGGGGCAGTCAGTAGGGACCATAACCAATAAACTGATTGGCAAACGTGCGAAAATCATGTTCTTATTCATTATTTTAATACTTGTTTTGATGGTCAATGCTGTTTTTGCATGGGTCATTGCCAACCTATTTGTAAAATTCCCTGCGAGTGTTCTATCTGTCTTCCTACAGATCCCGCTCGCGATTTGGATTGGTTATGCCGTTTATAAAAAGAAAAAGGGAATGCTTGTCCCTTCATTGATTGCTTTGGGAGTTATGTATGGGGCTGCAATCCTTGCAAGCCGTGTGCCTGCACTCCAAATTGATCTTGTGAAGTATTTTGGCGGAGCGGATAATACAGTTATGTTCGGTCTTAGTGGTGTGTCAATGGCATTCCTGGTCTGGATTGTCGTGTTGATGGTGTATGTTTACATCGCCTCGACTCTGCCTGTCTGGAAGCTGCTTCAGCCTCGCGATTATATTAATTCACACCAGTTGGTTGTAGGATTATTCATTTTATATGCCGGGCTGGTTTTCCTTCAGCCTGAGGTTACAGCTCCGGCTATGAATGCTGCGGCTACCGATGTTTCCTGGTTCCCGCTTTTATTCATCACCATTGCATGCGGGGCAATTTCAGGTTTCCATGGACTTGTTTCTTCAGGAACATCCTCCAAGCAGCTTGAAAAAGAAACCGATGCGCGGTTTGTTGGTTATCTCGGAGCAGTCGGCGAAGGGGTACTTGCCCTGATCGCTATCATTGCGGTAGTCACCGTATTTGCAACAAAAGCAGATTTTACTGCTGCTTATTCTAGTTTTGCTGCTGCAAGTGCAGGGGGCCTTGGCAACTTCATCAATGGTGCTGCACAGCTTGCAACTGGAATCTGGATTCCTGCAGATATTGCAAGGACGATTGTTTCCATCATCGTTGTCAGCTTCGCTGCTACAACATTGGACACATCCGTAAGATTGATGCGTTATATCATCGCTGAGATTGGAAGCGAGTACAATGTTCAGGCTTTGACAAAAACTCATGTAGCCACGACTGTAGCAGTTGTTTCAAGTGCTGCACTTGTACTATTGCCAAAGGGACCAAACGGATTCGGTTCTGGTGGATACCTGTTGTGGCCATTGTTTGGAACGAGCAACCAGCTTTTGGCAGGTGTAAGTCTTCTGCTCGTTTCCATCTGGCTGAAACGTCAGGGAAGGAACTATCTTGTCACCTTCATTCCAATGGTTTTCGTATTCTTCATGACACTCTGGGCCATGATTCAGCAGGTTGTCTTCCAGTGGTCTGGATATGGAGGCGGGGAGTTGAATATGCTGCTCTTTGGCATCGGCGGACTGATCCTGATTTTTGTATTCTGGATCATCCTCGAGGCAATCACTGCTTTCAGCAAGAATAATCCTCCGCCTATAGGCAAGGAAATGTAAGGTAGTGGAGGCCGGGTGACCGGTCTCTATTGTCATTTTGGAAAGGAGGTAAAGCATAATGGGTTTCTACGACCAATTCAAGCGTGCCATCGCTGTATACGATGAAATCCTCAGGCAGCCGCACAGAACGGAAATTGCCCGTGAGTTAAGAGACGAAGAAGACCTTTTTATGCTCCTTTGTTTTTCGGAAATGCTCGGCCTGCCTAACCCGGCATTTTACTATACCTTGGAACTCTACCCTGTCATTATCGAACGTTTCCATGATTGGCATCTGAGGGCAGGTATGGAGAAATCCCCGCTTGAAGGAATACGCTGCTGTTAGGAGGAAGTGTTATGACTATACTGGATAAAAAGATTTATTTTATTGGCGGAAAAGGCGGTGTTGGCAAAAGTACAACATCAGCAGCCATGGCACTCTTGCTTGCGCAAAAAGGGAAAAAGATTCTGCTGGTTTCAACAGATCCCGCCCATAATACTGGTGATTTATTTCATAGGAACTTCACTGGTGGGAAAATTGAAAGAGCAACCCGAAATCTTGATGTTTTGGAGATTGACTCGGAGCAGGAGTCCAGGAACTACATCAATGGTGTAAAGGGGAATTTGAAAGGACTGGTGAAAGCGACCATGCTGGAGGAGGTCAACAGACAGATTGATATGGCCGCATCCTCCCCTGGGGCAGAAGAAGCAGCGCTGTTTGACAAAATCACCTCATTGGTTTTGGAGGAAATAACAAATTATGATGCCATTGTTTTTGATACAGCACCGACAGGTCATACAATCCGGTTGCTGACTTTGCCGGAGTTGATGGGTGTCTGGATGGACGGGCTGTTGGAACGGCGGAAAAAGGTGAACGAAAATTACGCGCAGTGGATGAACGATGGTGAAATCGTAGACGACCCTTTATATGACAAGCTGAATGAACGAAAAAATCGCTTCAAACGCGTTAGGGAAATCCTGCTTGACGGTAGACAAACAGAGTATGTGTTTGTACTAAACGCCGAACGTCTGCCAATACTTGAAACAGCCAAGGCAATTGAAACACTGCATCAGCATGGGATTCATGTGGACTCCATCGTTGTTAACAAGGTTATCCCTGAGGAGGCAGATGGAAGGTTCATGGCACAAAGGAGATCGAACGAAAGATTATATCTAGAAGAAATCAAAGAACAATTCAAGAATCAGAGACAAGTTTTCCTGCCTCTCCTTGAGCAGGATATTTCCTCACTTAGCACCCTGGAATTTATTTCAAGACTTTTGGGAAAACAAATTGATATGAACTTAGAGCATAGTCAATAGTAAAGTTTTTATTGCATTAATTTGGGATATATAAAAGCATGGTTAATTTTTAGGGAAGTATGGAAAAGTATACTATTGAAAGCGAATGGAAACTGTGGCACAGAAAGGGGCATGAAAATGAGGCGAATCTTTGCCGGCTCGATTACATCTTATAGTCAGTTCGGACATTTGAAGGTCCCTAAGGGTATCAGAAATATCTGTCCTGTTTGCAAGGAGAAGGTGGAGTTTGTACTTAAGTCGACGTATCAGAGCAGCAAACATGGACTGATGACTGAAAGTGTTTGCCCCTCATGTAAAAATAGTGTTCCATTTGTGATCATTACGAGGGAAAACATGACACAACCTGATGTATACATATATGATCCACAAAGCTCAACTGATCCAACAAACCAGATCGAGCACATTCCTAAAATACCAGAAGAATTGGTCAGGGCTTATAAATCAGCAGTCAGCGTCTATCTTTCAAAAGAAAATACAGCAACTGCTGTACTGGCCAAGCGGGTTCTTGAGAATGTGCTGAAAAACTTCCTGGGGGATAAGGCAAAGGGCTTGACTCTTGACGAGCAATTCGAAATGCTGCCGGACCATATTCATTTGGATAAAGCAGTCACTTCATTAAGCCCTTTGATGAAACCTGAAGGGGCGCTCCATAAGATGCTTGAGTTGGAATACGAGATGGATGATGAAATGACTGAACTAATCATGGATTTACTGGAAGATTTAATTCAATATCTATTCGTATTGCCCGGAAAAATCGAAATGACCCGAGAACAAATTGAAAAAAAGCTAAATTGACTTTCGCAGCCTCCTCAGGAGGCTGCTTTTCTATTCATGATGATGAATTCCCGCCAGGCAGATCATGATGGACATAATCATGGCTATATCGATAGAAAATGTCCATCATCAAGGGTATGACGGACAAAAATCATGGCTCCATTCAAAAAAGTGTCCGTCATCTAGACTATGACGGACAAAAATCATGACTTCCATTCAAAAAAGTGTCCATCATCCAGGATATGACGGACAAAAATCATGGCTCATTCAAAAAAATGACCGTCATCTAGGCTATGACGGACAAAAATCTCGGCGTTATCAGGAAAAATGTCCGTCATCGAGGTTGTAACGGACATAAATCAAAGCTATCCAAAGAAAAATGTCCATCATAGAGGTTTCAACGGCCATAGATTGAGAAAATAAAATATCAGTTTCCTTAAGGTGCCGCTACTTTCAGCAGTTTGAAGAAATCTTCCCGGTTATTTGCCTCATAGAGCAGTCTTTCATGATTGAAGATGGCATAATACGGCAGTGCTTCGATTGTTAAATCGGGGAATTGCTGGCGTGCTTCTTCAACATTATTCACCTGCATGGAATGAGCTTTGTGAAAATACTTGTTGTTTACCTCTTCAAGAGCCCAATTTTGCTGCTGTGCGTCTGGTAGATATAGCTCCAATACAGCCAAATAGCCTTTTTCTTCGGCGAGCTGGGATTGATAAGAAATCAATTTTTCTATGATGATTGGAAAAGTATAATGATAGACTTTATCTTGCCTGCCGGCTTCTATGATTACCGTACTTAGCCCAGCCACATTGTTAAAAGTGTAGGTATCATCAAAAATCGTTTCTAAAGGCAGTGGGCCCATTTCCAAATCTCCTCGTGAGCGATAAACGGAAACAGTTTCAATCCCGGCTTTTTCAGGTAAAGTGATCTTCAACTTGCTGAATGGTTTTACGCTTACAGGAAGCAAATCATGAAACAGGATTGGTGGCTCATCCTGGTCGACGACAGGTCCGATTCCTTTTTCTACCCAGGAAAACGTACCTGATTTATACAATACTTCCTGACCGTCAATCGTGATGACAGCTTTCGGAATACTAGTAGATGCTTCTTTTTCCTGCTCTGGCACTCGTGAATTATAGGTATCCAATATATAAATTAATAAGACTGAAATAAGGACGAGTGCGTAAGGAAGCCATTTTTTATTCAAGGCTATCATTCTTCGATGTTAGCATGTTTTCGATTTCTTCAACTGTTGGTGGAATCTTTGGATTTAAGAACTCATACAATCGGTCGACCTTTCTATGTAGTCTTACAACATCAATAAGTACAAGCACAAGCAAAACAATGATGATCCATAATAACATATACAACACTCCTTTTTTCCAATATAAAACAAATGATAAGGAATAAAAAGGTGATAATGGGTAAAATTTGCGCTGTTCAATGGATTATAATACTATCTTTATAAGTACTTATGGTGGTGTTACAGTGGAAATTACAAAGCATTTATTAATGAACCTCTCGCTGCTACTTGTCTTGCTGTTTTTTACACAGTTAATCATTGAAAGACAAGTAAATGAAGAGAAGCGTGAAACATATCAATTATTCTATTTTATAATATCGATTTTTACCTGTTATATATTTTCAGTACAAGTTCAGGATGGCATCCGCTTTGACCTTCGACAGGTGCCGATGATTCTCGGAAGCCTCTATACCGGTTATAGTTTTGTTCTTGCAGGCGTTACTCTTCTAATGCGAGGTTTTTTGGGAATAAACGATGGGTTCTGGGTGTCGGTTGGGGTCTTTTCCGGACTTGCCATCCTTTTGAAGTGGATTCACCCCTGGTTTAACAGGTTAAGCTTGAATAGCAGAGTCGGTGTCTCTGTCTTATTGACAGTCATTACTTCCTTTTTATTAATGCAGATGGTCGCCATAGTTAACAAACCCATCAGTCATCCAGAAGCATGGATCAGCTTCATCTTGATTCCTGCCTTAACTTCAGGTCTAGTCAGTTATTCAATTGAGACGATCCGCCAAACCTTCATTATTCGCCAAAGGTTGGCAAAGGCTGATAAAATCGAAGCCGTCAGCCATTTAAGTGCGTCAATTTCTCATGAAATCCGCAATCCGCTAACCACAGTAAAAGGTTTTTTGCAGCTTTTAGGTGAGAAAGACTATCCTGAAGATAAGAAAAAAGAATTCATTGATATTGCTGTCCAGGAATTGAAGAGGGCGGAAGAGGTAATCAATGATTATCTGACTTTTGCTAGGCCAGCGTTTGAAAAAGAAGAGAAAATCGAAGTCGAGAAGGAACTGAATCATGTACTTAATGTACTTAGCCCTTTGGCCAACTTGAATGGTGTTAAAATAACAAAAAAATTCAGTCCAGGTTTATTTATATCAGGAGATCGCTCGAAGTTTAAGCAAGGATTCATCAATCTGATGAAAAACGGTTTGGAGGCCATGCCAAATGGCGGTGAATTGATCATCCAGACGTTCCTCACCGGTTCTGTGGTCCATATTCTTGTCAGGGATACAGGGATCGGGATGAATGAAGAGCAAATTGCCCGGCTTGGTGAACCATACTACACGACAAAAGGAAAGCAAGGAACTGGTCTTGGCATGATGGTAACATTCAGCATCATTCGTGCAATGAGAGGGAAGGTGGAAGTGAAAAGCCAGATTGCAATGGGGACAACCTTCCATATTCGCTTCACCAAAACATTGTAAAGATGATTTCCTGCTAACTTTTTAAAACAATTGCTCCCTTCACTCCAACTTGAAGCTCAGCCAGCTGGCTGGGCTTTTTTAATCATAAAAATTCACCCACTATGAAACTTTTCCATTAAGAAAACCGTATTAACGTTAACAATGATTACATAAGGTGAGGTGCATGATAAATGGGTATTTTCTTAACGATTGCCGCTGGAGCAGGGATCCTTTTTGCGATTTCCTATTTCTCTGGCAATGGAAGCAAGAAGAAAGTTTTATTGAAGGAGAACATCCCGGATCGCCTTGGCTTGCTGGAAAAGGTTCCAGCATCAGCTACCTTCCAAAGACTAGAGAGTGCACTGCCTTATGAATACATCCATCAAGTGAAACAACGTTTTTTAAGTGACCATCCCGAAGTGTCTGATGATGAATTCGAGTGGCGTCTATTTGAACTAAAACGGTATTTCTTCCTTAATTCTTTTTTGAAAAGCACGCCAATGTTCAGCAGCAAGGTGGATGAGGTTTGGCATGAGATGCTCATGTTCACGAAGCAATATGAAGGATTTTCCAATCAATTCCTTGGGAAAATGCTTCACCATACGCCGAACTTGGAACCTGAACCAGCACCCCAGGCAAGGGCATTTTTTGATTGGGTGTTCGCTCAGCTGTTTGAAATAACAGAGTATTCTTGGCAGGCTTGGGGAGATTTCTTCCATTATCCATTGGAAAGGGAAGTGCTCCAAAAAATGAGTTCAATTAGTGATCATGAATTGAAACAGCAGTTATTTAACGTAACTGAAGAAAATCAGGAACTGGTGAATTACTTAATAACCCAGCTAAGAGCGCAATTAAGGGAAGCTCAACAAATCTATCACACAGATAAAAAAGGGTCATTTGAAAGACCAGGGCTATTTGGTGACCTATCTGGATTAAGCTTGGTAATGGTGTTTTATTCTTATTACTACTTTGATGAGTATTGGGATTATGCTCAAGCCTATGCCTATTCAAACCAGGCCCACGGTACCTCCGGGTGCAGTGCCATTTTTTGCGGTTCGGGAGGGTTAAATGATTCTCATAACGATGGTGGAGGCCATAGCTGTTCGAGCAGTTGTTCAAGCTGTGGAGGGGGATGTTCATCTTAAGAAGAAAAACCTGCTAGTGGCTGCTAGCAGGTTTTATTTTCGAATGATTTTTTTTACGACATTCTGCAGGTTACCTTCCGTTGTTATTCCGGAAAAATCAATTCCGAGCTGAACAGCGGTTTGGGCAACTTCAGGCCTGATACCTGTTACGATTGATCGCACGCCAAGGAGATTTAATGCGTCCATCAGTTTGAAGATCTGATGGGCTACCATCGTATCAACCATCACGACCCCTGAAAGATCGACAATCAAGGTATTAATTCGTGCATCAATGCTTTGAATAAGTGTTGATTCCATCAAGCTTTTTGCTCTAGTTGTATCAATTTCACCAATCAATGGAAGGAGGCCGACTTCGTTTGTCAAGCTGATCACTGGAGCGCTCAATTCCTTGATCAAGGTGGCTTGGGAGGCTAATCGGTTCATAAGGATTTCCATAAAAACAACGATAAAGGTTTCAAAGACATAATCCAGTGTGTAATTGATCTTTTTTTCCCAGGTAAATACGTCGTCCAGTGTGATTTCCATTTCCGTCTGTTTAACAAACTTTTGAACATACTCCCAGTAAACTCGGCGAAAAACACCTGAATTCCAAGCAACTTCTGTGAGGTCTGTTTTAGATTGGATTCGGTCAGCTGCAGTCTGACTCGTCCATGCCGAAATCGTTTCCTTCATCTCTTCCTCAGTCTGATAAAGCGATTTGGCAACAAGACGAACATAGTTTGAATTCTGTTCCTTCACTCTGTTCATTACTTCAGAAGGAGCATCAGCAGAGTAATCCGAACCCTTTATTACACGTTGGTGCTTAAGCCAATCCTCTGAAAAATCCGTTGCATGCTCTACCAAAAATTCATATAATGCCTTTGATTTTGTAACCATTCTTATCCCTGCTTTTATTATTTGTCTTTAACTCTATTGTGGAAAACTGCAGAAGAAAAGTCAAATCTGAGAATCAACTACTAACTGTTAAAGAATAGACAAAATAAGAGGAAAATTCAGGTAGATTTAAGATTGGATGTTTGATAGAATCAGAACAAACGTTCCTTTCACTTTCCTTTTTTTGAGTGCACATTAGATTTTTGAGTTTGATATAATAGAAACATTGTCAAAAAAGCATTTATGAATTATTTAAATAGATAATTTAATTAACAGGGGGGATTGGGGATGAAATTTATCCATACAGCTGATTGGCATCTTGGGAAGCTGGTCCATGGGATGTACATGACGGAAGATCAGCGAGAAGTATTGAATCAATTTGTTGAGCTTGTTGCAGAAGAACAACCTGATGCTGTAGTGATTGCAGGTGATTTATATGACAGGTCTGTACCGCCAACAGATGCCGTCGAGCTTCTTGATGAAGTGCTGTTCCGGATTAATGTGGAGCTGAACACTCCTGTTGTTGCAATTGCTGGGAACCACGATAGTGCAGAGCGCCTGTCATTTGGGAGCTCATGGTATCGCCATAATCATTTTTACCTTACAGGAAAATTGACAAACAATTTTAAACCAGTACATATCAATGGTGTGAATTTTCATTTGGTTCCTTATGCGGAACCTGGAGTTGTCCGCCATTTGCTGGACGATTCTTCCATCCATTCCCATCAGGATGCAATGAAAGCAGTGGTAGGAAAAATAGAAGAAAACCTGAAGCCAAACGAGCCAAACGTTTTTGTAGGACATGCCTTCGTTCTTGGCGGAGACTCATGTGATTCGGAGAGGACATTGTCAGTTGGCGGTTCTGGCTGTGTTACGCAGGATCTATTTGACCCATTCTCCTTCACAGCACTCGGACACCTTCACAGTCCTGATGCGATCAAACATGACAAGATTAAGTACTCTGGATCGCTTTTAAAATATTCCTTTTCCGAGGCAAAACAGCGGAAGTCCATTTCAATAGTTGAAATGAATGATAACGGCAGTTTCGAGATGCGCTATAAGACTTTAACACCGAAGCAGGATATGCGGGAGTTGGAAGGCCACTTAGAACAGCTACTTGATCCATCCTTTTATGAAAAAGAGAATACGAATGACTATTTAAAAGTAACTTTGCTTGATGATGGGGCGATGATTGACCCAATGGGCAAGCTGCGTCAGGTTTTCCCAAATGTTCTCCACCTTGAGAGAAAAATAGAATCCATCGACCAAAAACATAAGCAAAGCTTCACATCCATAAAGGAAGAAAAAAAATCTGAACTAGAGCTATTCCAACAGTTTTACCAGGAAATGACGACAAGTGAATTCACAGACGAAAAACGAGGCGTCATGACAGATGTGATTGGCAATGTGCTGAAAGAGGAGGGGCAAAAATGAAACCTCTAAAATTGACCATGCAGGCGTTCGGTCCTTATGCCGGTACCGAAACTATCGACTTCAAACAGTTGGAGAACAGGACGATGTTTGTCATTTCCGGGAAAACAGGTTCTGGTAAAACAACGATTTTTGATGGAATCAGTTATGCGATTTACGGCAAGGCAAGCGGGGAGGATCGGAACGGGCCTGACTTGCGGAGCCAGTTCGCAGAAGATGATGTTTTGACAGAGGTTTCCTTGGAGTTTTCTCTTCGCCGAAAGACTTATCGAATCACAAGATCTCCACAACAGGAGAGGAAAAAGAAGTCAGGTGAAGGAACAACCAATGTAGGAGCAAAAGCCGAACTCTATTTGATTGATGAAAATGGTGAATTGCAGCTGCTAGCATCGAATGTTCGCGAAGTTGATGAAAAAGTCAAGGAAATCATGATCATCGACAGCAATCAATTTCGGCAGATCCTGATGATTCCTCAGGGGGAATTCCGCAAGCTGCTAACATCTGACAGCAAGGAAAAAGAAGTCATCCTGCAGAGATTATTCCATACTGAGATTTATAAAAGGGTAGAAGAGAAACTTAAAGAAGAAGCAACTCTTTTGAAAAAATCGGTTGAGGGCCAGGTTGAAAAGAGGGACACCCAGCTGCGAAGCATTAAAGCTGTCGAGAATGATGAACTCAAGGAGCTGGTAGCAGCGGGCAGTGTGAATGATGCCTTGATCCTCCCGTTTCTGAAAAAGGAAATAAACGCAATGGAGGAAAAGCTTCAGCATCTGGCAAAAGACCGTGAAAAGCTTCAGCTTGAACGCGACCAGATGCAGCAGCGCCTATTCGAAGCAGAAGCTACATTGAAACAAATTCAATCTCTTGAGACCTTGAAGACAGTGAAGGAAAAACTGGAAGCACAGGAGTCATTATTTGTTGAAAAAGAGAAGCAGTCTATGCTGGCGAAAAAAGCAGCACTGCTTGACGCCCAGGAACAGCTCTGCCACAGATTGAAGGCTGATTTTGATACCATTTCGAACCAGGCTGCACAAATAACGAAACGAATCGAATACTTAACAGAGAAACTGAAGGCTGCTGAACAGGAACAACAGAAGCAAATCGACCGTGAACCAGAACGGAAGGCGGCGGCTGACCAACTAAGTAAGCTGGTGAATATGAAAGAAGAGGTCCTGGCCTTTTCCCGCATTGATTCCGAGGTAAAGAAAATTAAAGCAACCTTCGATGCAAAAAAACAAGAACGGGAAAAGGCTGAAAATACCCTTAAGACGGCTGAAGACCGTCTAAAGGTTTTACAGGCTGGCAAGGAAGAGGCAGAAACAGCTCAGATTACTTATTTCGAGAATGACAGGCAGCTGGAAAAACTGATCCGTGAACTGGACAAGCTGAAAAAACTTTCCATTCATAACCAAAGACGCCATCAGGCCCAAAAAAGCTTTGAGACAAGAAAGGGGCTGTTTAACCAGACTGTTGCCCGTTTAAACGATGGCAAATCCGCAGCAGAAGAGCTGGAGCAAAAGTGGCTTCATTCCCAGGCTGCTGTGCTGGCCGGAAAGCTTAGCGTCGGCAATTCCTGCCCAGTTTGCGGCTCAGACCATCATCCCTCGCCAGCAAAAGCAAGCGAAGGCTTCATACCTACTGAAGAGGATCTAAAAGCTGCACGTGAACAAGTCTCTCTTCTTGAAAAAGAAAAGAGCAGTGCTGAAAAATCTTTTATTGAAACTGAAGCGAACCTAAGGTCTTTGAACGAGGCTGGAGAGGAATTACTTGCTGAAATTACCGGCTTCCTGGCTGGATTTGAAATGGAACAGCTGTCCGATGCTGTGATGTTGACAGAAAGGGATATAGAAAAGCTAAAAAAAGAGCAGCAAAACCTTTCTTTGAAGAAAAACAACCTTGAGAAAATAAAAGCAGAAATCACTAGATTCGAAGAAGGAAAAGAAAAATTGCAGCAGCAATTGAAAGAGTTGGACGAAGGCTATCAAAAACTGATCATCCAGTATACAGAAAAGAAGACGACGCTGGATCGAATGATTGAAAGGATACCAGCTGAGCTTCGATCACTCCATGCCTTCGAGGCAAGCCTCCATTCCGCAGAACTTTTGCAAAAGCAGCTTGATCAGGAACTTGAACAGGCCCGGAAAAACTTCCAGGATGCCAAGGAACTGCTGGGAACCGAAACTGCCCGTCGTGAAGAGGCTGAAAAAAGGATAAAAGAAATTGAAGCAAAATTGACAACCGAACGCGAAACATTCAAAGACAATATGACAGCACAGGGGTTTGAAAACTACCAAGCTTATAGTCAGGCTAAAATTTCTGAGCAAGCCATACAAAAGCTTGAATCAGATGTTAGGAATTATCGTGAAGAGGTCCGGTCTGTAAGGGATCGTTTTTCAGAACTTACAGAGATGTTAAAGGAAGTTAAAAAGCCGGATATGGATACACTCCAAAATCGCTTTGCAGAATTAAACCAGAAGATTAAAGAAGCTGACGAGGCGTATCAGGATTTGAATATGAAAAAACGCGACAATCAATCGATCTTTGAACAGGTTGTTACCTTAAATGAACAAATGAAGGTGCTTGAGGAAAAATATAAACTGGTAGGTCATTTATATGAAATCTCAAAGGGTCAGAACACATATAGGATCACATTCGAGCGCTTTGTACTAGCAGCTTTCCTCGATGATATCCTTCAGGAGGCAAATGTAAGGTTGAACAAAATGACGAGTGGCCGATATCTGCTAATGAGGAAAACGGATCGTTCAAAAGGCAATGTCCAAAGTGGTTTGGAACTTCTCGTGCTAGATGCATACACAGGGCAGGAAAGGCATGTCAAGACCTTATCTGGAGGTGAAAGCTTCAAGGCTGCGCTGTCACTGGCGCTTGGCTTGGCCGATGTGGTCCAAAACTACGCTGGCGGTGTTTCGCTTGAAACCATGTTCATTGATGAAGGGTTTGGAACCCTTGATCCGGAGTCACTCGATCAGGCAATCGAAGCATTGATCGATATTCAAAGCAGCGGCCGTCTTGTCGGGATCATTTCCCACGTTCCTGAATTAAAGGAAAGAATTGATGCAAGACTTGAGGTTATCTCTACACAAACAGGAAGCAAAACAGAATTCGTCTTAATGAATTGACGCTGAAATACAGCATCCATAATCAGATGCTGTATTTTCGCGCTTATCGGATGTCTTTAAAAACCTTATTAATGCTTATCTACAAAGCGTTCATTAAATATAGTCAGCAGGGAGTTTGATCATGGAATTTGAAGTTCAATACCTTTCTTTTTATGTTGTACAGGTAGAAGGCAAAGGGGAGCAAGCAGATAAAAGATATAAGCATTTCCAGACTTTGAATGAGGAAGAATATGAATCCGGTCCATTAAAGGATTTCCTCGATGGGGAGTTTGCAAAAATCGTCAAGCGCAAGGTGGAACGTCATCCAAAGACGGACGAAGTTCCTACAAAACTCGGATACTTCATCGTTGAAGAAGGACATGATTTAACATCAAATCCAAACTACAATTTATTTCATCGTGTTCGCTTTGCGGAGTCAAAAGAGGCATTCCAGCAAGAGAGTGAAAAGTTTGCCATTGCCTACGTTGATACAAGCGCTGTGAGAGGCGGTGCGTTTATCGTGGCTAGAGCAAAGCTTCGCAAGTTTTTCGACGATGCGTTTGTGTTCATCCTGAAATGTGACTTTGAACCAAAAGTAGCTTCCATTTCAGATGAATCGACTTTGATTCGGCAGGTTGAGATGGCGATCACAACGAAGAATATGAAATCAATTCAATATCCTTATATGCCAGAAGAGGGAATGATCCAGGATAATGAATTGAAAATTAATCAATCTTCGCATGCACGTTATTTTGAAGACTTTTTGAAATACGTGGAGTATGGCCAGTCGATGCCGGAAATTGTTAAAACCCAGGTCATTGAAATGGTCAGAGGGCATATGGAGGAAACCTTTGAGCCTGAAAGTGAGGAACGGGAGCAGCTTGAGAATGCGATGGAAATCTGGGCTGCAAGCGATAAACGTGAACTCCAGGAGCGATTCGAACCAGAGCAGGTGATTGAAGCGGCTGCTCAGCTTATCGAGCATACACCTGAACTGGAGCTGAAGATGAAGCTCGATCACATTTCCGTTAAAGGTCTGCTGGCTGATTATGGTGACAGTATCCATCTTGCAAAGGTTAACGGTAAGTATGTCATCATGATTGAAGCTGATACGATCACCTTTGAAAAAGGTTTTTCACCAGTGGAATTTGCCAAGCCTGATGAAATAGGCACTGTTGTTGAAAGAATCAGGCAAAAGGGCTAATGACAATGATTGACTTCACACCTTGAGCATGAATTTCTAGAAACTTAAAAAGCATTGGCCAATTTGCCAATGCTTTTTTATATTGTCACCCACTTCATATTTTGGTTACAATTGGAAGGAATGGGCTGGCAAAACTGAAAGGGGGAGTATGGTTGGTCACTACATATGTAAACTGGGATCATGCAAAAGTAAAGTTATCATGGCAGGAAGAGGAACAGCTTCCTCCCAGGGATTTGATTAGCAGTGTCCATGGCTTCTGCTTCCACGATGATAAGGTGCTCCTAGTTAATTTGAATCAACGCGGATGGGATATGACTGGTGGTCATATTGAGGCAGATGAATCTACTGAGGAGTGTTTTAAGAGAGAAACCATGGAAGAGGCCTATGTTTCTGGTGATTGTACGTTTTTAGGTTGTATTATAGTCGATCATAGTGAAAACACCCAATGGAATGAGGATAGTCCATATCCAAAAATCGGTTTCCAGGTCTTTTACCGGATGGATATAACGGAAGTCCATGAGTTCGAAGCAGAATACGAATCCTCAGAACGAATCTTCTTGGATCCTAACCAGGTACAAGAATATTACCATGATTGGCACCAGCTTTATGAGCATATTTTAAAAATTGCAGTAAGTAAAAAATAATAGATTAGGAAAGTACGGGTGAATAGAATGGACGCTATTAAACAAAATAGTCTTGCTTGGGACAAGAAGGTTGAAAGTGAGTCAGTATATACCAAGGCTGTCTCCAGGGAGATAATTGAAAAGAGCAAAGCAGGCGAATGGGAAATTACGGTGACAACGGGAAAACCAGTCCCTAGAAATTGGTTTCCTCAATCGTTGGCAGGCTTGAAGGTTCTATGTCTTGCTTCTGGCGGAGGACAGCAGGGGCCTGTTTTAGCGGCAGCAGGAGCGGATGTAACGGTTGTTGATATTTCCAGAAAACAGCTGGAGCAGGATGAGTTTGTCGCTAAAAGAGACGGACTTCAATTAAGCACTCTGCAGTGCAGCATGACGGATCTTTCGGCATTCAGTGATGAAGAATTTGATTTGATCGTCCACCCGGTGGCCAATGTATTCGTTGATGATATTTCCCTTGTGTGGAAAGAAGCTTCAAGAGTATTGAAAAACAATGGAACCCTTATTTCGGGATTTACAAATCCTCTTTTATTCATCTTTGATGATGAAGAGGACATGAAAGGGAATCTTGTGGTGAAGAATAAAGTTCCCGGTTCATCCCTGGACAACCTGACAGAATATGAAAAAGAGAAATATATAGAATCAAACAATACCATTGAATTTTTTCATACACTAGAAGACCAGATTCAAGGTCAAATTGATGCAGGCCTAGTCATTGCTGGTTTGTATGAGGACGATTTTGGCGGCAGAAGGCCACTGGATGAGTTTATTAAATGCTTCGTCGCAACAAAAGCTGTAAAAATAAAGCTCTAAATAATCTTAGCCCTAAGTACTCTTAGGGCTTTTTTATCATATCTGCAATAACCTTCTTAGTAGGAATAGTACCGATCCTTCTTAGTAGTATTATTTACTAATTTATTAGAATATTTAGACTAATAGTTGAATATTTCAATATAAACGTTATAATAAAGTTATCAATACATACCGACCGGTTAGTAGAAAACTATAGGGGGAATATAATGAGGTTAGTGACTAAGACGGCAATTATAACTGGCGGTGCCAGTGGAATAGGACGTGCAGCCGCACTCCGCTTCGCTCGTGAAGGAGCTCAGGTTGGTATCGCGGATATGAATGTCGATGGCGGCCGGGAGACAGCTGACCTCATTGAGCAACAGGGAGGCAGCGCTCTTTTTGTAGAGACAAATGTAAGCGATTCCAAACAAGTGAAGGAACTCGTTTCCGTAACTGTCGAAGCCTTCGGTAAGCTGGATATTCTCTTTAACAACGCAGGGATAGGGAATCCGAATGTAAATAGTGTCGATCTCGAGGAAGATGACTGGGACCAGATCATTGATATTAACCTTAAAGGTGTTTTCCTCGGTATTAAACATGCAGTTCCCGAAATGAAGAAGGCTGGCGGCGGCGCAATCATCAACACCTCAAGCTTGCTTGGGATAAAGGGGCAAAAGTATCTTGCAGCTTACAATGCATCGAAAGCCGGGGTCATCCTGCTGACAAAGAATGCAGCATTGGAATATGGCAAAGATCATATTCGTGTAAACGCCATTGCACCTGGTGTCATTGATACACAGATCATAGAAGGATGGAAAAATGATGAACGCAGATGGCCAATCATTTCAAGGGCCAATGCCTTAGGCAGGATCGGGACACCCGAGGAGGTCGCTAATGCGGTTCTGTTCCTCGCTTCTGATGAAGCTTCTTTTATTACCGGTGCCACTTTGTCAGTCGACGGCGGTGGACTGACATTTTAGCCATAAATTTCAAGTAATTATTTGAATGGGGGAAATTAAATGAGCGAGAATAATGTCTGGCTTTCCAAGTATCCTGACTCCATTGCGTCCACAATCACAGTTCCTGAAAAATCTTTGCCACAAATGCTGCGAGAATCAGCTGAGAAGTATCCTCAAAATAATGCCTTATCTTTCTATGGCAGAAAAGTCACTTATGAGCAACTATCCCAAACAGTTACACATTTTGCTTCAGCCCTGCAAAACAGCGGTGTGGAGGGTGGAGACAGGGTTGCCATCATGCTTCCAAATTGCCCTCAATACGTCATATCCTATTTTGGTATATTGACCGCAGGTGCGATCATTACCCAGGTTAACCCAATGTCCGTTGAACGCGAACTTGAATACATCCTTAATGATTCAGGAGCAGAAACGATTGTTGTGTTTGATGCGCTTTATTCCAAGGTTAAAAGTGTTCAGGCTTCTACCAAACTAAGAAATATTATCGTTGTCAGCCTTCAGCCTACCGAACATACTTTTGTACCGGATAAAAAATTCGAAGCGTTTTTAGCAGAAAGCAGCGGCAGGACATCTGTAGTGGATGTTAATCCAGCTGAAGACGTCGCTGTCCTGCAGTATACGGGCGGCACTACAGGAAGATCCAAGGGTGCGATGCTGACCCATCGGAATCTGCTTGCAAACGTACTGCAATCATATGAATTTTTCAAGCATGACATCAAACCTGGGGTTGAGCGTTCATTGACGGTCATCCCCCTGTTCCATGTATTCGGGATGACAGCATGCATGAATCTATCAATCTATACAGGAGCAGAAATCATCTTATTGCCACGTTTCGATCTGGAAGAGGTCCTGAATACAATTAAAAATGAGCAACCCACCATGTTCCCAGGCGTTCCGACAATGTACGTCGCCATTACGAACCATCCGAAGGCAGAGGAGTATGGAATTGGCAGCATAGAAATTTGCAACAGCGGCAGCGCACCAATGCCAGTAGAGCTGATGAAAGAATTCGAGAGAAAAACCGGCTCAAAAATCCTTGAAGGCTATGGCCTATCCGAAGCCTCTCCTACTACACATTGTAATCCAAGCTTTGCGGAGAGAAAGCCTGGCAGTGTCGGGATCGGCATGCCTTCAACGGAATACAGAATCGTCGACCTGGCAACAGGTACAAAAGACGTTCCAACTGGAGAGCTGGGTGAAGTCATCCTCAAAGGCCCACAGGTCATGAAAGGCTACTGGAATATGCCGGAGGAGACAGCCAACACCTTAAGAGATGGATGGCTATATACAGGAGATATCGCTAAAGTTGATGAAGACGGATATCTCTATATTGTCGACAGGAAAAAAGACATGATCATCGCGAGCGGATATAATATTTATCCGCGTGATATTGAGGAAGTCCTTTATGAGCACCCAGCTGTACAGGAGGCGGTTGTCATTGGCATCCCTGATGAATACCGTGGCGAGGCTGTCAAAGCAGTGATCGTCCTCAAAGCAGGCAAGGAGGCGGATGAGGATCAGATAAAGGAATTTTGCCGTGAAAATATGGCCGCATACAAGGTTCCAAACGTCGTCGAATTCCGTGAACAGCTTCCGAAGACAAGTGTTGGCAAAATTTTGCGAAGAGCCCTAAGAGAAGAAGTGAAGAGCAGATAAATACTTTAAACCCAATGGGACAGGGGGTAAAATATGGTATAATTTCTGTACAGACTAGTTAGGATTGCGAGGACAGCATAGTGAAAGAAAAAATTACCGCACACAGCATAAAATTGTTTGAGAAGAAAGGCTTCAGTGAAACATCGATCCAGGATATCGTCGATTCTCTAGGGGTGACAAAAGGTTCTTTCTATTATTATTTTTCCAGCAAAGAAGAATTACTGATGGACATTCACCTGAGATATATTGACGAATTACTAGGCCGTCAGGAAGAAATTCTCGCCGAGACATCAACAAGCAAGCAAAAAATATTCGATATCGTTTATATGCTGATCAGCAGCATTAAATCCAAAGGAGCATCCGCAAAAATCTTTTTCAGGGAAATGCGCCACTTAAGTGATGATCGTCTGGCCCAGATTGTCGCTAAACGCGACCAATTCAGATTGAACGTCGAACGGCTCATTCGCGAAGGGATCGAAAGCGGTGAATTCCGTAAGGATTTGAATCCAATCATTGTGACATTTGGTATACTGGGCGCTGCAAACTGGAGCTACCAGTGGTTCAATCCACAAGGGAAAGTTTCTGATCGGGAAGTGGCGGAAATTTTTGTCGAAATGATACTGAAGGGAATCGAAGTCAACTGAAGTATACTATTGTAGGGAGAGGTGTAGAAAGCCTGGCCTCTTTCTACGCCACTTACATACCAACCGGTTAGTACAAAAAATAATAATCAGAGAGAAAGAGGAGAGATGCATGCAGGAAATCCAGGTTCAGGCACGTTTTGGCGAGACAGATGCGCTGGGACATATCAACAATACCAGTTATTTTGTCTATCTGGAGGAGGCGAGAATCCGTTTTTTTGAAACATTAGGATATAGCATGGAATTGAACGATTGGAAATTCATTTTGGCTTCCACTAAATGTGATTTTGTCAGCCAGGGTTATTTCGACCAGCTATTGACTGTAAAAACTTATGTTTCAAGAATAGGTTCAAAAAGCTTCCAGCTTGAGCATGACATTGTATGCTCTCAGACCCAGCAGTTGATTGCTAAAGGCACCGCAATTATTGTGTATTATGATTTTAAAAACCAGAATAGTGAGGTATTACCCGACTTGTTGAAAGAAGGGCTGAAAAGTTATTTACTGCCAGCGCGTAAATAACTGAATATTCCGTTAAAATCCAGGAGGTGAAAGGATTGAGATTCGCAGACACAGTGGTTCTAGTTACCGGAGCAGGGAGTGGAATCGGGAAAGCGGCCGCCGCCCGGTTTGCAAGTGAAGGAGCAAAAGTACTTTTGGTTGGACGGACGAAATCCAAACTTGAGAGCGCGGCAAACGAAATAAATGAATCATTCAAACTTCCGAGAGCTGAAATCTTCCCTGCTGACGTAACAGATGAGGAAGATGTTATCGAGTTAGCAGAATACGTGGAAGAGCAATTTGGCGAATTGCATGTTCTAGTCAATAATGCCGGCGGTTCGGTCCACTCAAAAATAATGGAGACTTCGGCAAGTGATTGGGATTTTGTACAAAATACGAATCTAAAAAGCGTTTTCCTCGTTTCGAAAGTGCTTGGAAAACTCATGGCTGATCACTCAGACGAAAAAAGAGATTTCCCGCAAAACCGCTCGATCGTGAACGTGGCCAGCTTATCCGGTCACCAGGCCGGTGCGCATATCCCTCATTATAGTGCAGCAAAAGCGGGTGTCATCAATTTTACTAAAGCATTGGCTCTGGAATTGTCTCCTTTCGGGATCAGGGTCAATTCCGTATCACCTGGATTCGTGGAAACTCCGCTGACTGAGCAGGGAATGCAAAATGAACAATTTGTAAAAGCAATCAGAAAAAATACAGCCTTGAAGCGAGCTGGCAAGCCCGATGAAATCGCAAATGTGATTGCTTTTGTCGCTTCACCGGAAGCTTCTTACATGACGGGTTCTGACATCCTGGTTGATGGCGGCTGGCTGATTAAATAAATTTATGATTCTATTAAATCCGAGAAAGGATGATTGATTTGACGAATGTAAAAAGTAGTGACCATTTGGTCAAGAACAAAAATGGGGCAGTACTTTCCTTAACATTGAACAGACCCGAAAGCTTGAATGCCTTCAGTCCGGAAATGATTCTAACACTGACGGAGGAATTAAGAGAGGCACAGCTTGACCCTGAGGTAAAAGTAATCGTTTTGTCTGGCGCCGGCCGATCGTTCAGTGCTGGCGGCGATGTAAAAACGATGGGCCAGGCAAACGCGGCAGGAGTATATGACCATATAGGCAGGCTGAACGAATGTATCCTTGCAATGAAAGCTTTGGAGAAGCCGATTATTGCAGCGGTCCATGGCTTTGCTGCTGGCGCAGGTTTTAATCTCGCACTTGCTTGTGACTTAATTGTCGCTGCGGAAGAAAGTCAATTTGCGCTTAGCTTTTCGCAGGTTGGCCTTGTCTCAGATGGCGGAGGTTCCTATTTTGTCCCAAGATTAGTAGGTCCTCACCTGGCAAAACAATTTATGTTCACTGCAGAACCAATACCGGCACAGCGGTTATACCAGCTGGGCGTGATAAACCATCTTGTCCCTGCTGCACAATTACAGGAAGAGACGCTTAAGCTAGCTGGCCTTCTTGCGAATGGGCCGACCAGGGCATACGGTATGATCAAAAAACTGGTTGACCATTCCATGACAGCTATGCTTGAAGAGATTCTTGAGCAGGAAAGGATTACACAGACGATGATGGTTTCTACGGAAGATCATCAAGAAGGCATTGCAGCCTTCAAAGAAAAAAGAAAGCCAAACTTTACAGGCAATTAACGAGGAGGCAAATCATGAAAGCAATTCAACTGAAAGAATATGGCGGTCCGGAGGTTCTTCAGGTAGTAGAGCTCCAACGCCCAGTTCCTGAAGGGCATCAGGTATTAATCGAAATCCATGCGATTGGGGTCAACTATGCTGACACTGCAAGAAGAGAAGGACAGTATGTTGTTCCAACAAAACTTCCGTTTATCCCTGGTGCAGAGATTGCGGGAGTAGTAGTAGAAACAGGAGAATCCGTCACAAATGTTCAGGCAGGAGACCGTGTGGTTACCCTGATTGAATCTGGAGGTTACGCTGAGTTTGCGCTGGCTGACAGCCGTGGATTGATTCCTTTACAGGAGAAGATGGAATTTGAGCAGGCGGTCGCACTCCCGCTTCAGGGTCTGAGTGCTTATCATATCCTGAAAACGATGGGACGCCTGGAAGCAGGAGAAACTGTTCTAGTCCACGCTGCAGCCGGAGGAGTCGGCACGCTGGCTGTCCAACTTGCCAAACTATCAGGCGCAAGCAAGGTAATAGCGACTGCTAGCACAGATGATAAATTGGCATTGGCCGCTGATATGGGAGCTGATGTGCTGATCAATTATACGGAACAAGGTTGGGAAGAAAAGGTTCTTGAGGCGACCGGCCGCAAAGGGGTCGATGTTGCCCTCGAAATGGCAGGCGGCGAGATTTTCAACAAAACGCTTAAATGTCTTGCCACATTTGGCCGACTCGTGATCTATGGAGTGGCCAGCGGGGAGCAGAGCCGCTTTTATCCATCATCCTTGATGGCACGGAACCAATCAGTCATCGGTTTTTTCTTGCCGCAAATCATGAGGAAGCCAGCATTGATTCAATCAAGTATGGCTGAAATGCTTGGTTATTTATCAAAGGGACAATTAAAGCTGACAATCGGAGGAATATTCTCACTCGAGCAGGCAGCAGAAGTCCATCGGCTTTTACAATCACGGCAGACGAAGGGTAAATTGATTCTAAAACCTTAATAAGGGGTGTGCTGAATGGCAAGTATTAATACAGTAACTGGTCCTATCAAAGCAGAGCAATTGGGAAAGACACTGATACATGAGCACTTTATCTTTGGATATCCTGGTTTCCAGGGAGATGTAACATTGGGTGCTTTTAATGAGGAATCAGCCCTGGAAGAGGCAATTAACATTGCCAGGTATATACAGAGTTTCGGTGTGAAGACAGTCGTGGATCCGACACCAAATGAATGTGGAAGGAACCCGGAGTTTTTAAAGAAAATCTCTGAAACGACTGGTCTCCAGATAATTTGTGCGACCGGCTACTATTACGAAGGCGAAGGGGCAACCCCTTACTTTAAGTTTCGGCAGGCCCTGGGGACAGCAGAAGAGGAAATCTATCAAATGTTCAAGAAAGAGCTCACCGAAGGAATCGCAGGTTCCGGAATCAAACCTGGGGTGATCAAGCTCGCTTCAAGCAAGGATGAAATCACAGAGTATGAAAAATTGTTTTTCCGCGCAGGCGCCCGTGTACAGCAGGAAACTGGCGCAGTAATCCTCACACACACCCAGGAAGGTACGATGGGACCTGAACAGGTCAGGCTGTTGATCGAGAATGGAGCAGATCCAGGCAAAATCATTATCGGCCATATGTGTGGAAACACCGACCCTGAATATCATAAACAGGTAATGGATCTCGGAGTCAGGATCGGACTGGACCGTTTTGGCATCCAGGGAATGGTTGGAGCACCTTTTGACCAGGAACGGGTACAGACTTTATTGGCTTTACTTAATGATGGATATGAAGATCAAATTTTACTGGCACATGATACTGTGAATATCTGGTTAGGCCGCCCGCCTGTTATGCCGGAGCAAGCAGCGAAAATCATGGAAAACTGGCAGCCAGGACATATTTTCAATAATATCCTTCCACAGCTTAGGGAAAATGGAGTATCTGAAACACAAATTGATAAAATGCTCGGCGGTAATGCTGCCGGACTGTTCACTGGCGCTCCGGCAAAGGTAGTTTCCTAGAAACAGTTCTCTGGTGCAGAATTAGATTCTAATAGAAAGGGGCGATGACCTATTCAAAAAATTATACCTCTTACGCTGGATTCGCCTTTTTCTGAAGGAATCGTTGTCGTGTATGCTGTTATTGGTGAATCAGCAACACTCATAGATACAGGCAACCCAGGCGAGAAATCCTTTTACCAGCTTAAATCTCTATTAAATGAGCACAATCTGACGTTTAAAGACTTTGACCATATCATTGTCACCCATATGCATACGGACCATTGTGGAGGAGTCAGCCTGATCCAGCAGGAAGCCAGCCTCCCAGTGTATGTACATGAGCTTGCCAGGCCAGTAGTTACAGGAGGGGAAACTGAGTTTAATAGACTCAATCAGTTTTTTAATGATTTCTTAAAGGAATGTGGTGCTGATCCTTCCGTTCATCAGCACCCGCGAAAATACAAGGAAGAAATTTGGAAGGATGTCCATTTTGTCAGCGAAGGTGATGATATTTACATAGGTGGAAAATCATACAGTGTGATGCACGTCCCTGGACATAGCCAGACAGATATCCTTCTGATTAATGAGGAGCAGGGAATTACGTTTGTCGGGGACCATATTATTCCGGAACTGGCAGTCAACGCTTTTATCGAACCTCCTGTACCAGGAGAGAAGCATCGTCCATCTCCCTTAATCCAATACAGGGAATCCCTGATTCGTTCAAGGTGCATACAGCTTGGGAAATGTTATTCAGGACATGGATTACCCTTCACACAGCACACGGAACTCATTGATAAAAGATTGGCTCAGCAGGATGCACGCTGCCAGCAAATACTCAAGGTATTAAATGAGGGGGATAAAAATGTCTTTGAGATTTGCCAGAGGATCTACCCGCACTTAAAGGGCGAGATCGTGTTTCTTGGGCTCTCCCAAATACAGGGTCATCTTGATTTGATGGAAGCCCGAAATGAGGTGATGAAAGAGGAAAGAGACTCAATTATTTATTACAAACTGATCTGATAGTTGCCATAGCTTCTTGAACTTTTTAACAGGAGTGGATTAAATGAAGCTGAAAGATCTGCTTGAAAATAATATCAGTCATTACGGTGAATACCCATTTATCTATTATAAAGACCAGCAGTATACAAACATTGAAACGAAGCTTTATGCTGACCAAATTGCGAATGGTCTCCATAAGCTCGGTGTGGGAAAAGGGGACCGGATTGTCGTCTGTATGCCAAATAACCCAGAGGTGATTTACTCTTATCAAGGAATCACCAGGAGCGGCGCAGTGATTGTTCCGATTATGTTCACCCTTCACCCAAAAGAAATACAATACATCATCAAAAATTGCGAAGCTAAAGTTGTCATTGCCTCTTCCTATACAGCAGAAAATATGAAAAAGGCAATCGAAAGCCTTGAAGTCAAACCAATCCTGGTTGTTGCAGATCTTCCTGGCAGTGACGAAATGATAAATCTTTATGATCTT
The DNA here is from genome assembly GCF_053543455.1 of Mesobacillus sp. LC4. NCBI lineage: Bacteria > Bacillati > Bacillota > Bacilli > Caryophanales > Bacillaceae > Mesobacillus > Mesobacillus sp. LC4. Next base: position 1,095,534 of record NZ_JBGCUB010000001.1, on the reverse strand, counting down.
ATGTCTCCCGATTTAGCTGTTACCGAGGACAATTCAAATGAAGACGATGTCGCAGTGATTTTATACACCTCAGGAACGACTGGAAATCCGAAAGGCGTTCTATTGACCCACAAAAATCTCTACACCAATGCAGTCAACTCCGCAGCTCATAATGAAACCGAAAGAGGCGTTACGATTGGCGTCCTGCCGTTAGCACATGTTTATGGTCTTACCATATCGAATACGTGCTATATAACGGGAAGTTCAGTCGTTGTTTTCGCCCGGTTTGACCCAGAGGAAACTTTCAAAGCAATTGAGACTTTTAAGGTAAAAGCTTTCTCCGCAGTGCCTGCGATGATTCAAGCCATGGTTGGCAGCCCCAAAGCCGCCCAATATGATACATCCTCCCTTGAGTGGATAGGCTCAGGTTCGGCTCCGCTGCCCATTGCGCTACTGAACGGTTTTAACAAGAAGTTTGGCGCGAAGGTTTTTGAGGGCTATGGGTTATCAGAAGCAGCCCCAATCGTAACAGCGCATAATAAAAAAATTGAAATAAAACCAGGTTCAGTCGGCATTCCTCTTCCAGGTGTCAGCCTAAAAATCGTTGATGATCAGGGAAGTGAAGTTCCTGCAGGAGAAGTTGGCGAATTGATTGTCTCAGGTGACAATGTTACCCCGGGATACTACCAGAACAGTGAAGAAACAAACAAGGTAATCAAGGGAGGTTGGCTTTTCACCGGTGATATGGCCAAAGTAGACAACGAAGGCTATCTCTATATTGTCGACAGGAAAAAGGATTTGGTCATCAGGGGAGGTTTTAATGTATACCCACGTGATATTGAAGAGCTGCTGAACGCCCATGAGTCTGTCTCAGAGGCCGCTGTTGTAGGGGTGCCTGATGAAGCGATGGGTGAGGAAATCATCGCATGTGTCGTGAAAAAGGCCGGATACAATGTTACGGAAGAAGAACTGATCTATTACTGCCAGGACCACTTGGCGAAAAACAAAACACCGAAACGGATTGTTTTTATGGAAACTTTGCCACGGAATGGAGTCGGCAAGATCCTCAAGACCCGTCTAAGAGAAACAGCTGCTACTATCATCACAATATAAGGAGGACTGCAAGTGGAACAAAGAACAATATTAACAACCAGCAAGCGGGGACTGCAGATAGATTCCTTTCCTTTCCGGCTATACCAAAAAGCGAAGAAATTTGGAATCTGGAACCCTGCTGACATTGATTTTACTCAGGATCAACAAGACTGGAAACAGTTGGACGCCGAACAGCAAAATGATATTCTGCGCCTGATTTCACAGTTCCAGGCTGGTGAGGAAGCCGTTACCCTCGATTTGCTGCCGCTGATCATGGCTATTGCCAAGGAAGGCAGGCTGGAGGAGGAAATGTTTTTAACCACCTTCTTGTTTGAAGAAGCCAAGCATACGGAATTCTTCCGGCTAGTCCTGAATGTGCTAGGGGAAAAAGGTGATCTATCAGGACACCATACAGAAACGTATAAAAGGATTTTCTATGAGATTCTTCCAACAACGATGGACCGATTGCTTACTGACCAATCACCTGAAGCCATAGCCGAAGCAGCCACTGTTTACAATATGTTCGTAGAAGGGGTCCTTGCTGAAACGGGCTATTACTCATTCTATCAAAATCTTGAAACACTCGGTCTGATGCCAGGTTTGCTCAAGGGGATCGGCAATTTGAAAAGAGATGAATCAAGGCATATTGGCTATGGAACCTTCCTGCTGCAAAGACTGATTTGTGAGCATCCACATTTGTACGAGTATGTTGAAGGGAAGATGCAGGAACTGACCCCGCTTGCCATCCGCCTGAACCAGGAAGGATTCAAAGGGAAGGATGTAAGCACTTTTGGAAATCAGATTGAAGACACCATGAATTTTACAATGAAACAGCTTTCTGTAAGGATGGAAATCCTTTCACGTGCAAGGGGCAAACGGATTGAAGAGATTTATAGAGTTTCAGAGACTGAGATGGGTGTTCTGTAAACAAATGAAAATGATTGAGGAGGAAGCAAAATGACAGTAAATGTCGATGTAAAAACGTTCCCGTTATTCATTAATGGAAAATGGGAAGCAGCGGACAGCCAGGAAACCTTTGATGTCTTTAATCCAGCGACTGGAGAGCTTGTGGCACGAGTGGCAAAAGGGAATGCATCCGATGTGGACAGGGCTGTTGAGGCAGCACGTAAGGCATTTGATGAAACGGACTGGAAGGATATGAAGCCGAAGGACAGATCGAAGGTTCTTTATGCGATTTCCTATCAAATAGCTGCCCATGCTGAGGAACTTGCTTATCTGGAAGCCATCAGTTCCGGTGGTACGGTTAGAAGAATTGGCGCAAACGATATTTTACAAATGGTCGATTTGTTCCAGACTTTGGCCAAGTTCGTTGAAGAATACGAATTTTCCGAAACGCTGCCTAGTCCGCCATTCCCCGGGCCGGCACATAATTTTATCTGGCGCGAGCCAATCGGAGTTTGCGCAGCGATTACTCCTTGGAACCTGCCAATGGTGATTGCGACATGGAAAATCGCTCCAGCACTGGCGATGGGGAATACGATTGTGGTGAAACCAGCGAGCTACACTCCATTGTCGACATTGAAGCTAGCAGAAATCATTTCACAGGTCGTCCCTCCTGGAGTCATCAATGTCGTGACTGGACCAGGTGCAGAAGTTGGGGAAAAGCTGGCAAGTCACCCAAAAGTTGATAAGGTTGCTTTTACAGGTTCGACTGAAGTGGGCCGAAAGGTGATGCAGCTTGCTGCAGGGACAATAAAGAACACGACTCTCGAGCTTGGCGGCAAATCACCTAACATCATTTTGGAAGATGCTGACTTAAGTCTCGCTCTGCCAGGAAGCTTATTTGGAGTGTTTTTGCATTCGGGCCAGCTTTGTGAATCGGGCACGAGGCTGTTTGTTCCGGATCATTTGCATGATGTAATCGTTGAGAATCTTGTGAAGCTTGCCGGGAAAATCAAGCTAGGAAATCCACTTGACCCAGCAAGTGATGTGGGTCCGGTTATTTCCAAAAAGCAAAAAGAGACGATTTTATCCTATATCGAAGCCGGAAAAGCAGAGGGAGCAACCCTGGTTTGCGGCGGAAAGGAAGCAAAGGTTTCTGGCTGTGAAAATGGACATTTCATTGAACCAACGATTTTCACAAATGTAACCAATGACATGAAAATTGCCCGCGAAGAAATCTTCGGGCCGGTGCTGTCTGTCATTCGATATACAGATCTTGACGAAGCAATCAAGATGGCGAATGATACCATCTATGGTCTTGCTGCCGGCGTATGGACCAGGGATGTGAATAAAGCTTATGAGGTTGCCCGCAAGCTTCAGGCTGGTGTCGTCTGGATCAATGACTGGCATATGCTGCGCAATGATGCTCCATTTGGCGGATACAAGCAGAGCGGAATCGGCCGCGAGATGGGCAAGCATTCACTCGATGCATATACTCAAGTCAAGCATGTCCACACTTCGATGGTCCCTGAAGCACATAAGCGTACATGGTATGGTTTGCTGCTTTCTGACAGTGCTGAATAATAAAAAATTCTAATGAGGTGAAAAGGATGCAAACGACAACATTATCACAGTTCTCCCTGCGTTCGGCAATTTACAGTGGGTCAAACTCCCGAGCCCTAGTACCTGATTTGTTCAATGGCTTAGGGTCTAAAAGAGTGGTTCTTTTTAGCGACAGGGGGCTGGAAAAAGCCGGAGTAGTAGACAAGGTCGCCCAGATTTTCGAGTTGACCTGTAAAGGATCTGGACCTGAACTGGCAGGGATTTATGTAGACATAGCCCAGGATGCGGAGAGCCGTTCGGTGAACGATGCGCTCAGTTATGCAAGGGAAGTGGGTGCTGACGGGTTGCTCGCAGTCGGAGGCGGCAGCGTGCTTGATACGGTTAAGGGAGTAAAATATGCCATGCATAAAGGGTTAACCGACATCAAGGAAGCAATCCCCGGCGGCTTTTTATTTGAACAGTTTCCAAAGGCGACGCATATTCCAATTCCACATATCGCCATTCCTACAACAGCGGGTACAGGGTCAGAAGTGTCGCCGATCGCGGTCATCTACAATGAGGATATACAGATGAAAGGCAACATCATCAATCCTTTCCTCAGCGCTGATATTGCTGTGCTGGATCCAGACTTGACTGTAGGACTGCCGCCGGCCATCACGGCTTTTACCGGTTTTGATGCTTTGACTCATGCGATCGAGGCTTTAGCTTCTCCAAGTGCCACTGCACTGACTGACGCCCATGCTTTGCATGCAATCAGGCTGATAGAAACAAATCTCCCAATTGCAGTAGCAGAAGGTTCCAATCTTGATGCGAGAATGGAAATGCTGCAGGCGAGCCTAATGGGAATCACCGCATTCAGTTTTGCATTGAATGCCATTCCGGTGCATAATTTCGCCCATGCATATGGCGCATTATTCCGAATCCCTCATGGACTGGCAAATGCTGTTTTCCTGCCTGTAGTAATGGAATATGTACCAAGCCTGTACCTTCCAAAGGTAAAAGAACTAGCCGCTGCATTGAGAATTGACTTTGATGCCCATGAGGAGAATGAGACCGTCCTGGCTAAAGTCGTTGAAAAATTGCGCCTGCTTCAGCATAAGACTGGATTGCCTTCAGACTTTACAGAATACAACCTGACCGAGGAAGATCTGGAACGTGTTGGAAGTGCCGTTGCCAAGGACCCTGCCGCCGTATCCTTCCCGATGCCAAAAGAGCTGATTCAGGCTGTCGGCCAGCAGGTCGTACCGATTGGGGTTAAGTAATAATCTATTAGGGGGAAACCAATCGGGGTTTAACCCTCTTTTTACAGTTTCTAACAGATTAGGACTATAAAGGAGTGGTCACAGAAGATGAATTTTGATTTTACTGAGGAACAGGAGCTCTTGAGAAAAACTGTCAGGAGCTTTGTCGATAAGGAAATCATGCCATATATAAAAGAATGGGATGAGAAACAGCATTTCGAGACCAGTATTTTAACAAGGCTTGCCGATTTGGGACTCATGGGTGTCTGTATACCAGAGCAATATGGAGGAAGCGGAATGGACTACAATTCCCTTGCGATTGTATGCGAGGAACTTGAGCGCGGAGACACGGCCTTCAGGACAGCGGTCTCTGTTCATACCGGTCTAAATAGCATGACATTGCTCCAGTGGGGAACTGAGAAGCAAAAGCAAAAATATCTGGTTCCCCAATCAAACGGAGAGAAGGTAGGAGCATTCGGGCTTACAGAGCCTAACGCAGGTTCGGATGTGGCCGCAATGCAGACAACGGCGCGTGACGCAGGAGATCACTACGTACTCAATGGATCAAAAACATGGATCTCATTAAGTGATGTAGCTGATCATTTTCTTGTATTTGCTTATACAGATAAAAGCAATAAACACCATGGCATCTCTGCCTTTATAGTGGAAAGGACCTGGGAAGGCTTCTCCTCTAAAGCCATAAAAGGGAAGTTGGGTATTAGGGCCGGAAATACCGGTGAGATCTTCTTTGATAATCTAAAGGTTCCAAAAGAAAATTTGCTGGGACAGGAGGGAGATGGCTTTAAAATTGCAATGTCTGCACTGGATAATGGACGCTTTACAGTAGCTGCGGGTGCATGCGGAACAATCATGGCAAGCCTTGAGGCCAGTGTGAAGTACTGTCATGAACGAAGCACCTTTGGCAAAGAAATCGGCAGGCACCAGCTTGTACAGCAGATGATTGCCAGGATGGAAGCCGGCCTCATACAGTCCCGTTTGCTGGTTTACCGTGCAGGCTGGCTGAAAAATCAGGGGAAGAGGAATACCAGGGAAACTTCCTTGGCAAAATGGCAGGCATGCGACTATGCCTATGAAGCTGCAAATGATGCCGTCCAAATCCATGGAGCCTATGGTTTCTCCAACGAATACCCGGTTGAACGGTATCTGCGTAACGCCAAAGCACCCGTCATTTATGAAGGGACACGAGAAATCCACACAGTCATGCAAGGAGAGTATGCTTTAGGTTATCGTGTTGATAAGCCATTGTCGAAAATGCTCCCAGCGTGGCCATTTGACTCGGTTAGCGAGGAAGCTGTGAAATAAGAAACGGGAGAGATTGAGTAGATGCCCGAAAAGCGATGGTGAAGTCAACTTGGGTAAATGGAAGTATACTGCTTTACCCGTAATTCAGTGAAGAGCTCTTTTTCGGTAAAAGCAACCTCTCTGCTTTGCCCATAATTCAGTGGGAGCTCTTTTTTGGTAAAAGAAACCACTCTGCTTTTCCCGTAATTCGGCGGAAAGCCCTTTTTAGGTAAAGCAGCACTTTTTGTCGCCCATTATGGCTGGCAGCAAACACCTATACGAACCTACACACCAATAATTACAAAAAAGTGATCACCTCATTAAGCAGGTGATCACCTTTTTACTTTTACAATACCATTTCAGATTGTACGTAGTGGTACAGGAGTTTCGCTGTGTTCTCGATAGAATCCTTGTGTGTTCTTTCGAATGCGTGTGATGAGTCAATTCCCGGTCCAATCAGTCCATGGATGATGTCGTGCCCTGATCGGATAGCAGCAGATGCGTCTGATCCGTAGAATGGATAAATATCGAGTTTGTAGCCGATTTCATTGTCAATCGCAAGCTGTGTCAGCCTTTTCCTTAGCTCGTAATGATATGGGCCGCTCGCATCCTTTACGCAGATGGAGACTGTATACTCATCCGTTGACTGGCCATCACCCATTGCACCCATATCGACTGCTAAATACTCTACGGTTTCCGGTGTGATATTCGAGTTCCCGCCATAGCCGATTTCTTCGTTATTAGAAATTAAAAAGTGTGTAGTGTAAGGCAGTTCTATGTTTTCGCTTTTCATTTGTTTGATTAATTGAAGCATGATGGCGACACTTGCTTTATCATCAAGGTGCCGAGATTTTATGTATCCTGAAGGAGTAGTCTGGACGCGCGGATCAAACGATACAAAATCTCCAACTTCAATTCCAAGTGCTTTGACATCATCTGCGCTATGTACTTTTTCGTCAATGCGCACTTCCATGTTGTCCTGGTTGCGTTCTGCTTTTCCAGCATCCTTGTATACATGGACAGAGGTCTGGTGCATTAAAATAGTACCGGTGAACTTTTTGCCGCTGGAGGTTTCAATTTCGCAGTATTCACCTTCGATGGAGTTATACTTGAAGCCGCCAATCAAATCAAGCTTAAGACGCCCACTCGGCTTGATTTCTTTTACGATCGCTCCGAGAGTATCCACATGGGCAGTCAGCATTCTATGGTTCAGCTGATCCTTGCCAGGAAGAGTCGCAATCAAACCTCCTTTACGGTTTCGTTTTGTATCAACCTGCAATTCCTTCAAATAATTTTCTACATATGTAATGACTTCGTTTGTATTTCCTGAAGGGCTGGGGATACTGACCAATTCCTGCAATAAATTTAATGTTTCATCTGTGTTCGGGTATGCCATAATAAAACTCCTCTCAAATAAAAATCTTCGCATAATTCATATTATAAACTTTTTTCACGCAGCAAAGTAAGCCTTTATCCAAAATACAGTAATCACCTACCGAGTCTATTCATATTTTGATTATGGATGCAGTTTTGGGAGGGATTAAGATGAATGGGTATTGGTTCAGGTATTCATTGCTGGAATGGTGCAAGGAGATGGAAGCGAAATGGAATTCAGTAAAAGGGCAACTTAGAGATTCCGCTGATGAAACCGCCTTAAATCAATGGGAAGCAAATCTTCTGACACTGAAAGCTCATGCCGAAAATTCCATGGATGATGAAGCACTATATGCTCAAGCCAGAAGCTTATATGACGAGCTTGCGGGATATTTATATGGCTCTGAATCAGAAATTGATCGGCAGCAAGGCCAGAGACTTCAGCCTGTGCCTATAGGCGGCCACAAACTTCCTCCGTTGCCTTATGCTTACGATGCGCTTGAGCCTGTGATTGATCAGCAGATCATGAGACTTCACCATTTAAAGCACCACCAGAGCTATGTAAACGGATTGAACAAGGCGGAAACAGAAATGCAGAAAGCAAGACAAACAGGGGATTTCGGTTTGATTAAACATTGGGAAAGAGAAGCAGCCTTCAATGGAGCCGGCCATTATCTCCATACAATTTTTTGGAACATCATGAGCCCAAATGGCGGCGGCACGCCAAAGGGACAGCTCGGGAAAGCAATCAACGATTCATTCGGCAGCTTTGACGGATTCAAAAAACATTTTTCAGAAGCCGCCAAAAATGTTGAAGCAGTTGGCTGGGCAATTCTTGTTTGGTCACCTCGTTCCCACAGGCTGGAAATCCTCCAGGCCGAAAAGCATCAAAACTTAACCCAGTGGGATGTTGTCCCTTTACTTGTCTTGGATGTTTGGGAACATGCTTATTATCTGCAGTATAAGAACGAACGGGCAAAATATGTTGAAAACTGGTGGAAGGTCGTCAACTGGAAAGAAGTCGAGCAGCGGTTTAATAAGGCCAGAACATTGGCATGGCAGCCTTTTTGAGGAGTGACTTAATGTCACCCTTTTTTTGTATAAAAGCCTCCCTTTAGCAAACACTAAACATATGTTCGGGAGGTGTTTTTATGGAAAGTAAAGATTTTAACCAGATTTACAATGAATACAAGGAACAAAGCCAGGGGCAGGCAGAGCTGGAAGCAAACTCACCGCAACCAGGAAAAGAGCAAATCGTTGCCGTACGAAAAAATGATGATGGTGACCTGATTGCTTTTAAAACTGAGAGCGGGAGAGAGCTCGATTATGTTTCCGCACTGTCTGAGGCAAAAGCGGGCAAGCTTGCACACGTTGATGTATTCCATAAATATGGCCGCGATATTCTGAGGAGCGAGCCAGATGGAATTAAGGAAAACAATCTCGATCATTTACCTCATTTTTAGCAGGGAGATTTCCCTGCATTTTTTATAAATTACTTGATTTTTCAGAAAGTTCAATCTAAAATAAAACTTACATACCAACCGGTAGGTATGTAATGAAAAGTTATGACATATATTTTTTAATAGACTATCAGAATTCAAGAATAGGATGGGAGTGACAATTATGCATTTACGCCTTACAGAAGAACAAAAAATGGTGCAAAAAACGATTCGCAGATTTGTAGAAAAAGAATTAATGCCGCTCGAAAATGAAGTCTTAAGAAATGAGAGAGAAGGACGGCCAAGCCTTCCTCCCGGAAAAATGAATGAATTGCAGATGAAGGCTAAAGAAGCAGGTTTCTGGGGGATCAATACACCAGAACAATATGGCGGTGCTGATTTGGGCCAGATGATGATGGCCATCGTCTTGATGGAAGTTTCGAAAACGTTCGTGCCTTTCCAATTTGGCGGTTCGGCAGACAACATTCTTTACTATGGAAATGAAGAACAAAAGCAGAAGTACCTGATTCCAACCATCAACGGTGAGAAAAAATCATGTTTTGCGATGACAGAACCTGGAGCCGGTTCAGATACAAGGAATATTAAAATGACAGCTGTGAAGGACGGAAATGAATGGGTACTGAACGGTGAGAAAACTTTTATAACAGGTGGAAACGAGGCTGACTTTGTCATGGTCATCGCGATCACGGATAAAGAAAAGCACCGTGCCACTGGCCGTGACGGGGTGACCTGCTTTATTGTCGACCGGGATATGGGCTGGAAATCAGAGTTTATACATACGATGGGCGAATGGGGGCCGGCGGGGCTGGTGTTTGATAACGTCCGTGTACCAGAGGAAAATATCCTGGGCGAAGTAGATGGCGGCTATAAACTGGGACTGGAATGGATCGGATTTGCAAGATGGGTTGTTGGTGCAAGGGCAATAGGAGCCGCTGAACGCTTGCTGCAAATGGCCATCGACTATTCAAAAGAACGGATTACTTTTGGCAAGCCGATTGCCGAAAGACAAGCTATCCAATGGATGATCGCGGATTCCGCAGTGGAAATCGAAGCCGCAAGATGGCTCGTGCTCAATGCAGCCTATACTCTTGATGCTGGTGAAGATAACAGGCATATGGCATCGATGGCAAAATTGTATGGTTCCAATATGGGGAACAGGGTTGTGGACCGCGTCATGCAAATTCATGGAGGAATGGGCTACACAAGGGAACTGCCGATCGAGCGCTGGTATCGTGAAGCAAGACTTTGGAGAATTTACGATGGCACGGATGAAATCCAACGAATGATCATCGCCAGGGATCTTTTGAAAGGACATGTGAAGATCGGCCAGTTTGTTTAATCGATAATTGTAAGCGTTAACAGAGTGATAGATAGAGGAGGAACTAGAATGGCAGGAAGATTTGAGGGCAAGGTTGCTTTTGTGACGGGAGGAAGCAGAGGAATCGGGAAAGGAATTGTTCAACTTTTCGCAGAGGAAGGTGCAAAGGTTGCTTTTGTTGACTTGAATGAGGAAGCATTGGCAGAAACCACAAATGAGCTGCGTGAAAAAGGATACGAGGTTTACTCCAAAGTAGCAAATGTGACGGACTCCGAACAGGTGGAGCAAGCAATGAAAGAGGTGCATGACACTTTTGGCTCTGTCGACATCCTTGTGAACAATGCAGGTGTCATCCGCGATAATTTGCTTTTCAAAATGACGGATTCTGATTGGCAAACAGTCATGGATGTCCATTTGAAAGGTTCGTTCAATGCTGCTAAAGCAGCTCAGAAGTACATGGTAGAACAGAAATATGGGCGGATCGTCAATATTTCGTCTACCTCCGCTCTTGGCAACAGAGGCCAGGCAAACTATGCAGCTGCAAAGGCAGGTCTGCAGGGTTTTACTAAAACACTCGCAATTGAGCTGGGGCGTTATGGGATAACAGCCAATTCAGTCGCTCCAGGCTTTATCGAGACGGAAATGACGAAAGAAACAGCAGCTCGAATCGGCATCTCGTTTGATGACCTGATTAAACACAGTATAGCGAGCATTCCAGTCGGCAGGAGCGGAAAACCTGCGGATATCGCCAATGCAGTTGCCTTCTTTGCTGATGAAAAATCATCCTTTGTTAACGGCCAGGTCATTTATGTAGCTGGCGGTCCAAAAAATTAATGTGAGGTGAAGAACCTGTGTTCAAACAACATATTGGTAAACAATCCAATAAAGTAAAAAACATTGTGGAACGAGGGGCTGTCAGGAAATTTGCTGAAGCAATCGGAGATCTTCATCCCATTTTCATTGATGAAGATACGGGAAAAAAATCACGATATAACAGGAACATTGCCCCGCCTACCTTTCCGAGGGTTTTCGACTACGGAACAATACAGGGACTGAATCTTCCTAATAAAGGCTTGATTCATGGCGAACAGACTTATCATTACGAGCGCCCTTTGCTTGTAGGCGAAGAAATAACCTGTTACTCGGTGATCAAAAATTATTTCGAAAAGAAAGGAACCCAGGGGGAGATGGGCTTCCTTGTATTAGAAAGCTTTGGTGAGGATGAAATGGGAAAACTAGTCTTTTCCTCCACTCAAACGGTCATTATCACGGAAGCAGTAAGGAAGGTGTTGATCGGATGAGCAGCTTAGCAGAATTGAATGTAGGAGAATCCCTGAAGGAGATCCAGCTTGAACCTGTCGACCGGATTACCCTGATCAAATATGCTGGTGCCTCAGGAGATTACAATCCAATCCATACAATCGATGATGAAGCTAAGAAAGCTGGGTTACCGGGAATCATCGCTCATGGCATGTGGACAATGGGCAACCTGGCAAAGCTATTCACTGATTTTTACGAGGAAGGATTCATTCAGGATTATACGATTCGGTTTAAAGGGATGGTGTTTCTGAATGATGTCGTCACTCTCCAGGCTGAACTGGCAGAGGAAAATGCGAACATCCTTAGATTCAACGTTAAGGCAGTCAATCAAAATGGCAATGAAGTCATTAAGGGAGACGTCCTCTATCATCGGTATGCTTCTTAGTAACCAAAAACCCGGCATAAAATTGCTGGGTTTATTGCTATAACGGGCAGAGGATGCCACGTTGGAATATAACGTGATTTTAAGGAATATCGACTTTCGATTCACTACTTGTATCTGGAATTGTTAATTCAAAAAGAGGAAACGAGGTGTTAAACCCCAGTGAACTTTGATTTTGACGAAGACTTACTCGCGTTAAAAAGAAATGTTCGTGATTTTATCCAGAGTGAAGTCGAGCCTGTTGCGATGCAAATCGAAGAAGAGGACAAAATTCCGCAAAACATTATACAGCTTTCCAGGGAAATGGGCCTCTTTGGATTAAGCATACCGGAGGAATACGGCGGACTAGGAATAGGAATAGGAATGGTGGAGAAATGTGCCCTGTATGAGGAGATCGGCCAGACGCACAATGGCTATACAACATTAATTGGAGCCCATACCGGCATTGGCACAGTCGGGATCGTCGAGCTGGGCAATCAGCAGCAAAAGCGAAAATATTTGCCTGCTATGGCCACCGGAGAAAAAATCGGTGCCTTTGCTCTCACAGAACCTGATGCCGGTTCGAATGCGGTCAACCTAAAAACGACTGCGGTCAAAAAAGGCGATAAATATGTACTCAACGGTTTGAAGCACTATATTACGAATGCAATTGAGGCGAGTGTTTTTACAGTGATGGCAGTAACTGACTCTGAAAAAGGGGCAAAGGGAATCACTTCGTTTATCGTTGAGAAGGACTTTCCCGGCTTCGAGCTTGGCAAAGTAGAAAAAAAGATGGGTCTGAAGGGGTCCCATTCAGCAGAATTGGTGTTCGAGGATTGTGAGGTTCCAATTGAAAATGTTCTTGGAACTGAAGGCCAAGGGTATGTAAATGCGTTGAAAATATTGGCCAATGGAAGGGCTGGCCTCGCAGCACGTAATCTGGGGTCATGCCAGAAACTCCTTGACATGTCTGTTGCCTACGCTAAAGAGAGGATTCAGTTCGGAAAACCGATTATCAAGCACCAGGCAGTAAGCCATATGCTAGCAGAAATGGCTGTTGAGATCGAAGCACTCAGGTCTTTTACATACCGAGTTGCCTGGATGGTTGATTCCAGCCAAAAGGTCATCAAGGAAGCTGCCATGCTAAAGCTCTATGGATCGGAGGTTTACAACAGGGTCGCCGATAAAGCAGTGCAGATTCATGGCGGTCTCGGTTATATATCAGATTACCCGGTTGAAAGATATTTCCGTGATGCTCGGATCACAAGAATTTATGAGGGCACGTCTGAAATCCAGAAAAACATAATAGCTGCCCAGCTTGAAAAAGAGTATTAACACGCCAACATACCTACTAGTTAGTATGAAAAAAGAAAGAGGTGGTATGGATGAATTTCAACCATACGGAAAAGGTCAAGGAATACCAGGCAAGGCTGACTGAATTCATGGATGAATACATTTATCCAAATGAGAAGGTATACAAAGACCAGATTGATAAGAATGACCCTTTTTCAAAAGTTCCTCCAATTATGGAAGAGCTGAAGAATAAAGCGAAAGAGAAAGGACTTTGGAACTTGTTTTTACCAGAGAGCCAATACGGCGAAGGCCTTACCAACCTTGAGTACGCACCGCTTTGTGAAATCATGGGAAGGTCAAGCATCGCGCCAGAGGTGTTCAATTGCGCTGCGCCTGATACGGGCAATATGGAAGTTCTCGTCCGTTACGGAACTGAAGAGCATAAGGAACAATGGCTGAAACCGCTCCTTGATGGCGAGATCAGGTCCTGCTTCTCGATGACGGAGCCTGATGTTGCTTCCTCTGACGCAACGAATATCCAGGCAAGCGTCGTCCGTGATGGAGATGAGTATGTCATCAACGGGACGAAGTGGTGGTCATCTGGTGCAGGAGATCCTCGCTGCAAGATTGCGATCGTGATGGGCAAAAATGATCCAGATGCCCCGAAGCATGAACAGCAATCTATGATTCTTGTTCCTCTTGATACACCAGGAGTAAGAATTAAAAGAATCCTGCCTGTATTTGGGTACGACCATGCGCCTCATGGACACGCAGAAATAGAATACAAGAATGTGAGAGTGCCAGCATCCAATATGCTATGGGGAGAAGGAAAAGGCTTTGCCATTGCCCAGGGCCGTCTTGGACCAGGGAGAATCCATCACTGCATGAGAACGATTGGCGCGGCTGAACGTGCACTGGAAGAGATGTCAAAACGGGTTCTTCAAAGGGCTGCATTCGGAAAAAGGCTCGCCGACCAGGGCGTCATCCAGGAGTGGATAGCAGAAGCAAGGATTGATATCGAGCAGGCGAGACTCCTGACATTGAAGGCTGCCTACATGATGGATACGGTAGGAAACAAAGAAGCCAAGGCCGAAATCGCGATGATTAAAGTGGTTGCTCCTAATATGGCACTGAAAATCATTGACAGGGCTATCCAGGCATTTGGTGCGGCAGGTGTAAGTGATGACTTCACGCTCGCAGCGGCATGGGCGAATATCAGGACTCTAAGATTGGCGGATGGCCCTGATGAGGTACACAAACGAGCGATTGCAAGATACGAACTGAAAAAATATATGTAAGGAGGAGACATCAATGCATGTATCTGAATTATTTTCACTTAAAGGAAAAGTAGCGATTGTCACTGGCGGAGGACGAGGCCTTGGGGAACAAATCGCGATTGGTTTCGCAGAAGCAGGAGCCAATGTGGTAGTTTGCTCACGGCGGGTCGAAGCCTGTGAAGAAGTTAGCGAGAAATTGAAGGGAATGGGTGTTGAATCCATGGCTCTTAAATGTGACATCACCAATCCGGAAGATGTGAAGAGCGTAGTCGAACAAACTGTGGAGAAATTCGGCCGGATCGATATCCTTGTCAATAACAGCGGAGCTTCTTGGGGAGCGCCGGCGGAGGAAATGCCGCTAGAAGCATGGCAAAAAGTCCTGAATGTCAATGTAACAGGAACGTTCTTAATGTCCCAGGCGGCTGGGAAAGTGATGCTTGAGCAAGGGGCAGGCAAAATCATCAATATTGCGTCTGTTGCAGGATTGAAAGGGTCCAATCCAAAGGTAATGGACGCAATTGGTTATAACGCCAGCAAAGGGGCTGTCATTACTTTTACAAAGGACCTCGCAGTAAAATGGGGCCCGCGAGGCATTTACGTT
Source organism: Mesobacillus sp. LC4 (assembly GCF_053543455.1). NCBI lineage: Bacteria > Bacillati > Bacillota > Bacilli > Caryophanales > Bacillaceae > Mesobacillus > Mesobacillus sp. LC4. Next base: position 1,080,450 of record NZ_JBGCUB010000001.1, on the reverse strand, counting down.
AATGCGATTGCACCGGGTTTCTTCCCGACAAAGATGTCAAAGGGGCTGCTGGAAAAAGGTGGCCAGGCGATTCTTGAGGGAACTCCATTACGAAAATTCGGCTCTGACACGGACCTTAAGGGCGTAGCAGTATTCCTGGCTGCAGCAGCGTCTGATTACATTACTGGTGATGTAGTCGTTGTCGATGGCGGGACACATGTACTGTAAAAGGAGGAAGCTCTCATGAATAGGGATGCAGTGATCGTATCTGCTGTCAGGACGGCGATTGGCAGGCAGGGCGGAGCACTTGCTTCGGTACCTGCCCATGTGTTTGGTGCAGAGGTGATCAAAGAGGCAATCGGGAGGGCAAATGTACAGCCTGAAATGATTGAGGATGTCATCATGGGGAATGTCATCAGCGGAGGCGGGAACATTGCCCGACTTACAGCGCTGCAAACAGGACTTTCCCTTGAATTGCCTGGCCTGACGATCGACCGCCAGTGCGGGTCAGGTATTAATGCAGTCAATCTTGCGGCCCAGGCAATTATGTCGGGGGCGGGCGATGTCTATGTTGCTGGCGGCATCGAAAGCATGAGCAGGGCTCCTTATTTAATGGATAAACCAGAAAGACCCTATAGCCCTCTGCCACCAAGTTTCAGGAAGTCCCAGCTGTCACCTGAAGAAATCGGAGATCCGCCAATGGGAATCACAGCAGAGAATCTCGTAACAAAATATGCAATTAGCAGGGAAGAGCAGGATGAATTCGCACTCTCCAGCCAGCAAAAAATGGCGGCAGCGATGGCTGAAGGCCGGTTTGATGAACAGATTATCCCAATCTCGATACCTGTCCGAAAGGGTTCACCGGTCATATTTAACAAGGATGAGCATCCACGGCCGCAAACGACTTTGGATGCCCTGGCTCAACTTAAGCCAGCGTTTTTACCGAATGGGACTGTCACAGCCGGAAGCAGTTCGGGCCTGAATGATGCCGCGGCAGCATTACTTGTTATGTCAAGGGAGAAAGCACAAGAATTGGGTGTGAGACCAATGGCCGTCATAAGGGAGCAGGCAGTAGCCGGGGTAGATCCGAATCTTATGGGCATTGGACCAGTTCCTGCAGTCAGGAAAGTGCTGGAAAAGTCTGGACTGACTCTCGATGAAATGGACATCATCGAGATAAACGAGGCATTTGCTGCCCAGGTCATTGCATGTGACAGGGAGCTAAAGATGGATAAGGAAAAGGTCAATGTGAATGGCGGAGCAATTGCCCATGGGCATCCTCTTGGAGCCACAGGAGCAATCCTTGTGACGAAAGCTGTTTACGAGCTCGAAAGAAGAGGCGGACGGTACGCGCTTATCACTGCCTGTATTGGCGGAGGACAGGGTATCGCCACGATTATTGAACGAGAATAGAAATTTCAGCTTAAAGGAGGACTGGTACTTATGGCTTCTGATACGATTCCAATCAGACAAGGGGAAGAACTTGATACCAGCGCGATCGAAAATTACTTAAGGGAGCAATTGACGAATCTTCCTGGAGATAACCTGACGATTGAGCAATTCAGCTTTGGAAAATCGAATTTAACCTATCAGCTGAAGATGGGGGAGTGGGAGGCGGTTCTACGGCGCCCACCGCTTGGTCCTGTGGCACCAAAAGCGCATGATATGGAGAGAGAATATAAAATCCTGAAAGAAATCAGCCCTCATTTTTCAGCAGCTCCGGAGCCCTATTTATTTGCTGATGAAAGAGTGATCGGCAGTCCATTTTTTGTGATGGAAAGAAAGCGCGGCATTGTACTTGACACCGATTTTCCCGAAGGCGTCATGCCAACTGATAAAATGTGCAGATCATTGTCTGAAACGATGGTCAACCATCTTGTCCAGCTGCACAGTATCGATTACCAGAAGACAAAACTTACGGAAATGACAAAACCAGAAGGCTTCATGGAAAGGCAGGTTATAGGCTGGATCCGCCGCTACGAACGGGCGGAAACGGATATTGTCCAAGGCGTGGAGCAGTTGAAGCAATGGATGCTAACAAATGTATCTGAATCTCAAACTCCAGCCATTATCCATTACGATTACAAATTGAATAACTCAATGTTCAATGAGGAATTGACAGAAATGGTCGGACTGTTCGACTGGGAGATGACTACTGTGGGTGATCCGCTTGCCGATTTAGGTGTCGCGATGAGCTACTGGATTGAACCCGACGACTCTGATCTTTTGAAAAAAGGGATGGGTAAGCCGCCCGTTACGGTGACCCCCGGCTTTATGACACGTGATGAATTTTTGGAGGACTATGCCAGGAAAAGCGGCAGGGACCTGGCCAACATGAACTTTTATCAAACATTCGCTTATTTTAAACTTGCTGTCATTTGCCAGCAAATCTATTACAGGTGGAAAAAGGGGCAAACGACGGACCCACGGTTTGCACACCTTGATGAATTTGTCAGCAGCTTGATCCAATACTCTCTTTACACAGCAGAAAAAAAATGACAGAAAGGGCTCGGTGATGATGAAAGTTCACCTTTTGCTAAAAAAAGAAGACATCGATAAACAGAAAATGGCTGATAACAAAATCGCTGTTGTTTTCGATGTTCTGCTTGCAACTTCTACTGTTGCGTCTGCTCTTGAGTTTGGAGCCAGGGAAGTCATCCCCGTGCTCGATGGAAAGGCAGCAGAACAGGAAGCTGAAGGCAGGGAAAAGGATAGTTTCGTTCTTGTTGGAGAGTATCAAGGGAGAACAATTGACGGGTTCCTTTCGCCAAACCCTTTAGAATTAAAGGAACAGATTGCAGGGAAGTCTGTCATTCTCTCCACTACAAATGGAACGGTTGCCCTCAAAAACTCTGCACATGCGAAGGCGGTTTATGCGGCATCCCTGTTGAATTGCGAGGCAGTTGCCAAACACATTTTAAAAGAATACCAGGGCGAGACGATTGTAGTTGTCTGCTCAGGGTCCTCCAATGAATTCAATGTAGAAGATTTCCAGGGAGCGGGCTGCTTTATTGACTGCTTAATCAAGCAATTCCGTGAAGAGTTTTTTCTAACTGATTCTGCCTATGCTGCGTATAGTTTCTACCATGGGCACAATCAAAATAGTGATGATATTTTAAAAGCTTCCCGAGTCGGACGGATGCTGAGCAAACATGGATTTGAAAAGGAAATTGAATTCGTTTCACAGCAAAATATATTTAATAAAGTCCCTATACTTATAGATAAAAACCGGATCATTGCTGTCTGAATTGACAGCGCTTACATGAAAAGGAGGAGAGAAAATATGTCATTAAAACCAGAAGTAAAGGCTTTGCTCGAAGCGTTTGCCAATAATCCTGTTCCGCCGCTGGAACAGCTTCCATTGGCAGAAGCCAGGAATGGATTTGAACAGTCTGCAAAACTAATGAGCAGAGCAGAAAAGCTGGCCAAAACGGAAGATCGAATAATCAAAGGTTTTAATGGAGAAATAGATATCAGGATCTATACACCCAAAGGAGCTGGTGAAGCTCAGTTTCCGGCCATTGTCTACTACCATGGAGGCGGGTGGGTAATCGGAAACATTGAAACACATGATGCCCTCTGCCACACATTAGCCAATGAAGCTGGATGTAAAGTAGTTTCAGTGGATTACAGTCTTGCACCAGAAAGCAAGTTCCCGGTTGCAGTGGAAGATTCATATCTAGCTGCTAAATGGGTGTTTGAAAACGCTGACGAGCTGAATATTGATGAAAACTTTATAGCAGTCGCAGGCGATAGTGCAGGAGGGAATCTTGCAGCTGCTGTCAGCTATCTTGCAGTCGAAAGGCAGTCACCATCGATTGCTTACCAAATGCTGTTTTACCCTTCTACAGGATTTGATTATACTCCATCTTACGAAAAATACGGCGAAGGCTACCATTTAACGAAGTCCACTATGAAATGGTTCCGTGAGCAATACTTGAACACACCAGCTGATACCCAAAACCCTCTGGCGGCACCTATGCTGATTCCCGATGATATCACTGCCAAGCTTCCGCCAGCTCTGATTATGACAGCAGAGCTTGACCCATTATGTGATGGAGGCGAGCATTTTGCCAAAAAACTGAAAAATGCCGGAGTGGAAACGGAATATGTTTGTGTCCCGGGTATGCTCCATGGTTTCCTAGGCATGACCGAATATTTGCCTGACGGGAAGAAGGCAATCAAGGACGCTGCGGCGGCTTTTAATAAACAAAGTTCTCTTAAACCAGTTGAGTAGAAAATAAGGAGGAATGGATGATGCCTAATCTTCATTTTGAACATTGGCCTAAAATATCTAGGTCACTCAAATTGCCTGAAACCTCTCTCTATGAAAATTTGAAAGTCAGTGCTGACCGATATCCAGACCAGAGCGCGATTTACTATTATGGAAATACACTTTCCTACAAGGAGCTTGATGAAGAGGTCAGCGCGCTTTCAGGATTCCTCCAGCAGAAGCTGGGTGTTGCTAAAGGGGAAAGAGTTCTATTGTTTATGCAAAATTCACCACAGTTTGTGATTGGATTCTATGCCATTTCAAGAGCAGACGCAGTTGTGGTCCCGATCAACCCGATGCTGACCGCAGAAGAACTAAGCTTTTATATCAAGGATTGTGAAATTAACACTGCGCTGGTTGGCCAGGAGCTTTATGAAAAGGTTGAGCCGCTTATAGGAACAACTCCATTAAATAATGTGGTAGTTGCCGCTTATTCAGATTATATAGGGAATCGCTTTAACGGAACAGTACCTCCGGAGGCAGAAGCAAAAAGAAAATTTTACGACCAGCCGGGACATTTCCTCTGGAAGGAAGCCATCGCGGCACAGTATGAACCCCGAAAGCATACGACCAGCGCAGATGATCTTGTTGTGCTGCCTTATACTTCTGGAACAACCGGGCTGCCAAAAGGCTGCATGCATACGAACCGAACTGTCCAGGCGAATACAATCGGCGCCTATCACTGGTCAAGTTCTACCACCAGTGCGGTTCATTTAACGACACTGCCATTGTTCCATGTGACCGGAATGGTCCACAGCATGCATATGCCGATTTATTCAGGCAGCACAATGGTGCTCATGACAAGATGGAACCGCGAGGCAGCCGTTGAATTGATTCAATCGCAAGGGTGCACGCACTGGGTGGCAATTGCAACAATGATCGTTGACTTCCTTGCAAACCCCAAACTGAAAAAAGAGGATATCGCAACGTTAACCTCGATCTCAGGCGGCGGCGCAGCTCTCCCTGAGGCAGTTGGAGAAAAACTGTACAAACTTTCAGGCCTGAGGTTTGTGGAAGGCTACGGACTTTCAGAAACAATTGCCCAGACCCACTTCAACCCGCCTGACAGACCAAAAATGCAATGTCTTGGAATCCCGTCTTTTGATGTCGATGCAAGGATCATTGAACCCTCAACCGGAAAAGAACTTGGTGCAGGAGAAATTGGTGAAATCGTAGTGAATGGTCCCCAGGTAATGGTTGGCTATTATAACAGGGAAGATGAAAACAGGAATTCATTCATTGACTTAGACGGCAAAAGGTTTTTCAGGACAGGTGACATAGGCCGTTTCGATGAAGAGGGATACTACTTCATGGTCGACCGCGTCAAAAGGATGATCAATGCCTCCGGTTACAAGGTATGGCCAACGGAAGTGGAATCGTATCTCTACAAACATCCGGCGATACAGCAGGCGGTGGTCGTTGGTATCCCAGATCCAAGAAGAGGAGAATCCGTGAAGGCCTTCGTGATTCTGAATGAGGGATATGAGGGTGAAATAAGCGAAGAAGAAATAATTGAATGGTCCAAACAGCATATGGCGGCCTACAAATATCCAAGGGAGATTGAGTTCAGGACACAGTTTCCTATGACAAGCAGCGGAAAGATATTATGGCGGAAACTACAGGAGGAAGAACGGGAAAAGGCTGAAAAACAGGTGAGGTAAAACCACTCCTTCGCGGCAGCTATTAAAATTCAAGGAGGATTTTAATGGAGATTTTGGTTCAGCAGTTGTTCAATGGGCTTACCATAGGAAGTGTTTATGCACTTGTTGCCCTCGGACTTACTCTAGTTTACGGTATCCTTCATATCCCAAATTTCGCTCACGGTGCTTTGTATATGATGGGTGGTTACATCACCTTGATGATGATGGTGCAGTACGGGCTTCATTATTGGCTGGCTATCCTGGTTTCTGTCATTGTTGTTGGACTTATTGGCGTGCTGATGGAACGATTCGTCTTTTACCCATTGAGGCACGCACCGCCTATACACGACAAAATTGCGGCAATTGGAATTCTATTGTTTCTGGAAGCCTTTGCCCAGTATGTCTGGGGAGCCGATTATCAAACAATGCCGACGCCATATGGCCAGGTCATTCAATTATTCGGTTTGACCTTTACTATGCAAAGATTACTGATCATCATTGCAGCGATTGCCGTGATGGTTCTGCTTTACCTTTTCCTGAAAAAGACATATACAGGAGCATCGATCATCGCGATGTCACAGGACCGTGATGGCGCTAACCTTGTCGGAATCAATACGAACCGGGTCGCGATGCTGACGTTCCTGATTTCCGGAGGGCTTGCTGCGATTGCTAGCTCTCTGGCTGCTCCTATCAATCTGGTATTTCCAGGCATGGGACAGCTGGTTATTTTAAAAGCATTTGTCATCATCATTCTCGGCGGCATGGGCAGCATTCCAGGAGCCATCATCGGCGGTTATATTTTAGGATTCAGCGAAAGCCTTGGTGCCACGTATATTTCTAACGATTATAAAGACATTATCGCGTTCATCCTGCTGGTGATCATTCTGTCAGTAAAACCAACAGGTCTCTTTGCAAAGGGGGGACACTAGTGGCAAAAATCATCAATAAACGGACTATCATTCCGGCACTCGTGCTATTTGCCATCGTCTTTCCATTGGTGACTCAAAATGACTATTTCATCCATGTGATGACTCTCTCTTTCATCTGGATGATTGGAGTTTATGGGCTTAATCTTTTGGCTGGATACACTGGTTATCTATCTTTGGCACATGCTGGATTCTTTGCGGTTGGTGCGTATTCCTTAGGTCTTTTAACAGTAAAAGCACAAATGAACTTCTGGCTGGCTTTTGCGCTCGCCTTGATTATTACAAGTATTCTTGGATTACTGATTGGCCTGATTGCGCTCAGGACAAAAGAACACTTTTTTGCCATTTATACTCTATGTGTAGGGTATATCCTTTATCTTGTCATCGATAAGTGGGACAGTTTAACAGAGGGAGTCCGGGGACTTATCGGAATTCCGGCACCTGCCAATATCGGACCGCTTTCCTTTGAAACACCTTTATCACAATATTACCTGGTCCTCGTTATCCTGCTCGCTGTGATCATGATTGTCTACCGTATCGTGAATTCTTTGACAGGAAGGACTTATATCGCCATTCGCAATAGTGAGGACCTGGCACAGACAATCGGTATTTCTACGATGAAAAATAAACTCGAAGTCTTCGTCCTTTCAACATTTTTTGCCGGATTGTCAGGAGCTCTCTACGCCTCATTCATCCGCTTCATAGGGCCTGATATAGGGAATATCGTCATCACATTTGATTTGCTGACATACCTGCTGATTGGCGGGATCGGCACGCTTTCAGGTCCGATCGTGGGAACTGTTCTAGTCGTCTGGATTTCCCAGCAGCTGCAATTTCTCCAGGATTATCGCATGCTTATTTTCGGACCTATCCTTACCCTGCTCGTGATTTTTTACCCACGGGGCATCGCAGGTTCGATTGTCGAGTGGATGGTAAAACGAGCAGAGAAAAAGCGTGCCAAAGACGAGCAGGACAAACACTTCTCACAAAGTCCAATTGCAGCAGACAATCAGGTGAAGGAGGGATAAGGATGTTCCTTGAAACCAAGAATTTAACGAAGAAATTTGGCGGCTTAACTGCGGTTAACAATGTTGATTTCTCCATTGAAAGGGGTAAAATCAATGCCATCATCGGACCTAATGGCGCCGGCAAGTCAACGTTTTTCAATTTAATCAGCGGCTTCCATTCTCCAAGCTCAGGCACTATTATCCTTAAAGGGCAAGATATCACCACAATGCCTCCTAATAAAATTGCTGAGTTGGGAATCGCACGCACCTTTCAGACTACGAATCTGTTTGAGCAGTCAACAGTGCTTGACAATGTGTTCGTCGGTCATAGATTAAGGACGAAATCAAATTTGCTGGATGCTGTTTTGAGGTCAAAGAGGTTGATAAGAGAAGAAGAAAAATGCCGAGAAAAAGCGCTCGAAGTGATAAAGTTCACCGGATTGGAAAGGGTTGCCGGCAAGTTGGTTGGCAGCCTGACCCAGGAAGAGAAAAAGCGGACGGCCTTTGCCCTGGCCCTTGCGACGGAACCGGAAATTGTTTTTCTTGATGAGCCTGCAGCAGGTGTCAATCCTGATGAGACAGAGGGTTTGGCTCAATTAATGAAGAAAATGGTGGATCAAGGGATTACCGTCTGCCTGATTGAACACAAGATGCAAATGATTATGAAACTAGCAGACAAAATTATGGTTCTCAACTATGGAGAGAAAATCGCAGAGGGCACTCCAGAGGAAATCAGGAATGATCCCAATGTCATTAAGGCTTATCTGGGAGGGAGCGCAAGTGCTTAAACTGCAGGACGTTTCGGTAAAATACGGAAGCTTTACTGCTATTCATAACGTCAGTCTTGAGGTTAACCCCGGACAAATTGTTGTTTTGCTAGGGGCGAATGGAGCTGGAAAAAGCACAATATTCAAGACGATCAGCGGACTGAACAAGGCGTCTTCTGGAAGTATTGAATTTGAAAGTGAATCCCTTAACAAACGCTCTCCTGATAAAATTGTCCAGTCAGGCATTGTCCAGTGTGCTGAAGGGCGTAAACTATTCCCTTCAATGACAGTAGAAGAGAACTTGAAGATGGGAGGCTATGTCCATAGAAAGCACAAGAAAGGGATAAAAGAATCGCTAAAGCATGTATACGAGCTTTTCCCTATTTTACAAGAGAAGCAGGATGATATGGCCGGTTCACTGAGCGGGGGCCAGCAGCAAATGCTTGCGATTGGGAGAGCACTTATGGCTAAACCAAAGCTGATGCTGCTCGATGAACCTTCAATCGGGCTTGCACCATTGATTGTAGAGCAAATGTTTGAAGTAATCAAAACCATCAATCGCGAGGGTACCACGATTCTCCTTGCTGAACAAAATGCCAATGCTGCCTTGAAAATTGCCGATAAAGGTTATGTTTTTGAAAATGGAGCGGTTGTACTCGAAGGTACTTCAGAGGAACTGTTCGCGAATGATGAGATCAAGAAAGCTTATATAGGTGCTTAGAACAACTTCTGTCTTTAGGGAGGTGGTTGCGAAGCGGTATAAATCAATATGTCTGAACATTAGGAAAGTTAAACTAAGGGGGAAAGCAAATGAAGAAATCTAAACTGTTTTTGATTTTAAGTGTAATGTTTGCTTTGATTTTCAGCCTTGCCGCTTGCAACAACTCTGAAAAAACAGATGCTGGAGGAACTGATCCTGAAGCTGGGTCAGGAGAAGGGACAATTAATATTGGTTATACAGGGCCGTTAAGCGGACCTGCAGCCTTTTATGGAGAAAGGACATTGAACGGGGTACAAATGGCTGCCGAGGAAATTAACAATGCTGGTGGTGTCGAAGTAAATGGGAAGAAGTATACATTCAATGTAGTCTCCCTGGATGACAAGTATTTGCCAAATGAAGCAGGAGCGAATGCAAAGAGATTGATGCAGGAAAACAAGACGCCGATTATTTTCACTCCTCACAGTGGCGGAGTAGCGGCAATGCAGGTATTTAATCAGCAGGAAAAATTCATTATTGGCGCCTATACAAGTGAACCTAAGGTCACTGAAGGGGGCAATAAATTAACAGTTAGAATTCCTCCTCGTTATGATGGCTATCTTGAGCCATTCACAAATTATTCAATGGAGAAATTCGGCAAGAAAATCGCTTTCCTTCCTACTGCGTCCCAGTACGGTAAAGACTGGGCAGAAAAGCTGCAGCCTCACTGGGAAAAAGCAGGCGGGAAAGTCGTGTATAACTCTTCGATCGACTTTGCGAAAGATACCGATTTCTTTACGATCATAACGAATGCCCTGAAGGAGAAGCCTGATGTATTATTTATCGGGGGACCGTCCGAGCCAACGGCAAAAGTTGCCAAACAAGCGAGAGAACTTGGCTTCAAAGGCGGTTTCATTGTTATGGACCAGGCAAAGTTCGACGAAATGAAGAAGGTTACCGGCAGCTATGATGTCCTAAATGGAGCGATTGGTGTTATGCCGCTTGTTGATTCAGACAGTCCAGGAATTCCAGAATTCGTCAAGAATTATCGTGAGAAATATAATGAGGACCCAGGTTCCGAAGCTGGCTTGAATTATATTGCCATGTATGTTTTTGCTGAGGCAATCAAAGCGGCAGGATCTATAGATGACCCTGAAAAAATCATGGCGCACATGCAGGATGGCCTGGATAAGCTACCAGAAGACAAGAAGGTGTATGTCATTCCAAAGATTGACCCTAACGGCGGATTTGAAGGCGAGCTGATCGTTGCAGCAATTGAGGATGGGAAGGTCGTGCCAATCAAGGCTGATTAATTGGTGAATGGGGCGTATGTTTAGATGCCCATCTGTACTAAGTTTTTGATTCCTCATTAAAAGGTACAAACCATCGCTAAACAAATCTACAAAGCGGCAGTTAAATATGACTGCCGCTGTTTTCTTTGCTTTCAAGTTTTCTAAAGACTTACAATAAAAGATAAGATTTAACTTGATTGATTTTCATGAAAGGGGAGACCTCATGAATAATAGGATTGGCATTGATGCTGGAGGGTCCTTAATAAAAATTGCTTATGAGGAAAATGGCATTCTTCATTATCGAAAACAACCAATCAGTGAAATGGATGGAGCATTAGGATGGCTGAAACTAGTCTCTTCAAACAAATCCATTTTCCTGACAGGAGGGAGAGCTGGTAAAATCAAAGCGAAATTTTTTCCGGAATCAGAGATTGTCGATGAATTTTCCGCCACATGTGAAGGTGCGAACTACTTGATGAGGAAGGAAGGGTTGCCAGCTGCAGAAAATTCCTTGCTCATCAATATTGGTACAGGAACTTCGTGGTTTAAGATCGAAGGGGAAAAGTATAATCGGGTTCTTGGCAGCGGAATAGGCGGCGGGACTTTTATGGGGATGGGAAGGCTTTTGGCAGATTCCAGTGATTTTGCAACTCTTGTCAGTTTGACAGCCACCGGTGACAAAGGGAAGGTGGACCTGCTGGTGAAGGATCTCTATCATCCGGAAGAACCTCCGATACCCGGAGACCTGACTGCAAGCAACTTCGCCAAGACGGAAACTATCCATACAAGCTCTTCAGCTGATGAAATGGCTTCTTTTATGAATATGATGGCAGAGACCATTACACTTTTAACCGTACAAACAGCTGCTTTGCACGGAAAAAAGAAAGTTGTTTTCATAGGAAGTACGCTGGCTGGCAATAAACCATTGCAAGATCAATTGGGTTTCTATTGTAAAATGTCCGGTCTGGATTCATACTTCCTGCATAACGGGGAATTCAGCGGGGCACTCGGGGCTATGCTCAGATGATTTAGGACAATTGTAAAAAGGTTAATAGAAAGAGGAGAATCTAGCTTTTTAGATTCTCCTCTTTCTATTATGATGATATTCCTATCCTTTAAAAACCTCAGAAACAATTTCAAAAGATTTTAATCTTGCTTTATGGTCAAATATTTGTGCATTGATGATCATTTCATCCGCCTGTGTTTCGTCCAGGAATTCTTGAAGTTTGGTTTTGATCGTTTCAGGGCTGCCGACAATGGAAGAACCGATACGACTGCCCAGCAGCATTCTTTCATACTCGCTCAGCTGATCTTCAAGGTTTTTGACAGGAGGCAGCAAAGGACTTGGGTTATTCCTGAAAAGGTTAAGGAACTGCTGCTGCATGGAGGTTGCCAGAAATTCTGCTTCCTCATCCGTTTCAGCAGCAATCACGTTGACGCCGACCATTGCATAAGGCTCCTCCAAAACATCTGAAGGCTGGAAGTTTCTGCGGTAAAGCTTTAATGCACCTAATGTATTTTCCGGTGAGAAATGGCTGGCGAATGAAAATGGCAAACCAAGTTGTCCCGAAAGCTGTGCACTGTAGCCGCTTGAGCCCAATAGCCAAATTGGTATGTTCAACCCTTCACCTGGAATCGCCCTGACACTGCGATATTGTGAATCCAGTTCCGGATTGAAATAAGCCCTAAGCTCATCCAATTGCTCCGGGAAGTCCTGGCCATCACTTCGACGTTCCCGCCTTAATGCATAAGCCGTCACCTGGTCAGTCCCAGGAGCGCGTCCGAGACCAAGGTCAATACGGCCTGGGAAAAGAGATTCAAGTGTCCCGAATTGTTCAGCGATAACAAGTGGAGCATGATTCGGAAGCATGATTCCACCCGAGCCAACTCTGATGGAGCTTGTTCCAGCTGCAACATGGCCAATTACAACGGATGTAGCGGAGCTGGCGATGCCTGGCATGTTATGGTGCTCAGCTAACCAATAGCGGTTATAACCCCATTTTTCTGCATGCTGGGCAAGGTCAAGAGTGTTCTTTAAAGCATTTGATGCTGTGCCGCCTTCAAGAATCGGAGCCAGGTCAAGCACGGAGTATTTTATATCGTTTAAACGTTTGTTGTCCGTCATTTTACATCTTCCTTTATTGAATAATAGTAACTGCCAGGGTTAGCACTTTTACTATTCCCAGCGATTATACCATTCAATAGTAACAATTATCTTTCGGTAATCAAAATAAAATGTTTGAGAAAATAGAAATGAGGCATGGGGTGGGGAGGGATGCGAGGCACAAGCTTATCTCTTTAAAGATAGGTATTCATAAACCTCGCGCAAGTTTTTGTAGCCTTGCTCCCGGGCTTTTTTAATATAGAAAGCCCATAGCTTCGCTGCCATTTTGGCATCCGCCAATGCATGATGCCTATCTTTCACTTCAATCCCGCACTCAAAGCAAATTTGTTCCAAAGGCAGGGAATTGACAACAGGCTGGAAAATCCTAATTAAAAATGAAGTATCAATCACCCTGTGTTCAAAATTCAAGCGTAAATGGCTGCCTGTAAATTTCTTCATAAAGGCTTGCTCATGTCTTGCATGGTGAGCTACAAGGACTGAGCTGCCTATGAAATTTAAAAATTCCATCAGGGCTTGTGAAGTTTTCGGGGCAGTCAAAAGCTCTTCCTCAGTGATAGAAGTCAGGCTCAGGACATCAGGCGGTACTGGAATTTCAGGGTTGATTAATGAATAGAAGAACTCATTTTCAAGTATTGTGGAACCAATAACTTTTACAGCTCCTATAGAGATGATCCTATCGCCTTTTTCAGGATAAAAGCCTGTTGTTTCAAGATCAAATACAATGACCTGCAATTCCTCCAACGGACAGTCGAGGCTAGTTCCTTCCTTCATTTCTTTTTGCAGCTGTCTTAAAAACGACATTTGTTGTGGATTTGAGTGCGTTGGCATTCCGGCATAGATGTTCGATCCGAGCTTCCCGGTCATTTGCCGAAAGAAACGAATCATATCATTCATTCCCATAAAATTCACATCCTTTAAACCAGCTTTTTGACATGTTCATAAAACTGTTCACCCACTTTAATGATCTCTTTTAATGCTTTCTTTTCAGCTTTAGAAAGTTTATTGATATTAACGTAGTGTCCGGAGTCATAATCCCTATGACTTCCATGTTTCAGGCGATAGTCAAGCAATGCAGAGAAGGTATTGCTGTACAAAGCTTTTTCTTGATGTGTCATCAAGTCGTCAGATAAAAGGCTGATACGGAAGAGAGTTGGAGTTTCTTTTATCCCTTCGGAAAATGACAACAACCTTGCAGCATTTACAAAGGGGAAAAACGCTGTCTCCTTTAGATTAATAGATCCCGTAAAGGTGCCATGGGTTTCTGCAAGCAGCTGGCCAAGTACTCCGATCCCTTTTTTAAGAAACATTGTGTTATGAAGCATTCTTAACTGTAATTGTTCTCTTTTAACTTCATCAAAGGCTTTTTCTTTCAACCTTCTTAACAGACCAGCGTCACCGTGGATAGACCTGGCATCGGCAAAAATAAGCAAATACCGGATTGACTCCCATGTAGCTTCACCAACCCAAACTCCAAGTTGATTCTCCCAATCCTTCAGCGATTTACACCACAATGGATTGCTTGCCATGACACCGCCGGAACATTTTTTATAGCCAGCCAGCTCTAATCCTTCAGAAATCTCTTTACCTAACTTCAAAAAGTATTCCTTTGCTTCATCGGTGTTCATTGTGAAAACCAGTCCGTGGTCCTGGTCACTCCAAATAGATTGCTCCATCCGTCCAGCACTTCCCATGACGAAGAAGGAAAATGGGGAAGGGGGATTCCCATATTTCTTTGTCAATTTGCTGACAGCAGCAGAGATGACTTGATCATAAATAAAGTCATGGAAATGATTTAATTGTTCATTGTTAAAAGAAGCTTCAGTCAGTCCTTTAACTCTTAAAGCGTTTATATTAGTATAGTCAACGAAGTTCATAATTCGGACGTCCTCCTTTCTCCATTCATCAAAAGAGGGCTGGCCCCCATTAGGGACCGCCGCTCCATATAACAGACTTATTAATCTAATTGACAGTAGGTTGCTGTGAATTTAAGGGGATGTTGGATGTTGAAGTGACATCCATTGAAACCTTAGCTGCTGCTTCCTTATTGACCAATTCTGGATACCCATAGCTTCCGTGTTCACTAATATCCAGGCCGATGATTTCTTCTTCTTCTGTTACCCGCAAGCCCTTCATTGCTACCTTCATAATCGATAAGATGATATAAGATACTGCGAAAGCGAAAGCTCCTGAGGCGAAAACTCCCAGCGCCTGCACTCCTAGCTGTTCAAAACCGCCGCCATAGAACAAACCTGGATTTCCAACTGTGGCTAGTTCAGGTGTCGCAAAGAATCCTGTGGAAAGAGTTCCCCAAACACCAGCCGTACCATGTACAGATAGCGCAAAGATAGGATCATCTATCTTCCTGCTTTCAAAGAAGCGAATACTATAGAAAACAAGGATGCCGGCGATCAATCCGATCAGGACCGCTGCCCAAGTATCAACAAAAGCACACGAGGCTGTAATGGCCACGAGTCCTGCCAGTGCTCCGTTCAGCATCATTGGAACATCCGCTTTGCCTAAAACAATCCAGGAGATGAGCATGGCTGCAACAGTACCGGCAGCTGCTGCAAGATTCGTGTTGAGCGCAACAAATCCAAAAAATGCTCCATCAACAGAAACGGTGCTTCCTGCATTAAATCCAAACCAGCCAACCCATAGTAACAATACGCTCAATGCTGTGAAGACCTGGTTGTGACCTTCGATATTATTAGCTGAACCGTCTTTATTGAATTTACCAATCCGCGGCTTCAGAAGAATGGTTGCTGCTAGTGCTGCCATTGCTCCAGTGAGATGGACAACTGTCGAGCCAGCAAAATCCTGTTTTCCATGTTCTGCAAGCCAGCCACCGCCCCAAATCCAGTGGGCGATGAACGGATAAACCAATACTGAGAACAGGAGTGCAAAAACAAGATAGACAGATAATTTTGCCCTCTCAGCAAATCCGCCAAAAGCAATCGTTAAGGAAATCCCTGCGAAAGCCAGCTGGAATAGAAAGAATACAGCACCTGAAAGTCCTAACCCCTCAATATCATAGCCTGAATAAAAAAAGTTTGAGAAGCCAAGAATTGAGTTGCCTTCTCCAAAGATAAGTCCATAACCTACAGCCCAGAAAACGATTGATGAAATTCCAAATGTCAAAATCGTTTTTCCAGCAATGTGGCCAGCGTTCTTCATTCGGGTTGATCCTGTTTCAAGCAGGATGAAGCCACCAATCATCAAAATAACTAAAACCGCGGAGATCGTAACCCATAGACTATTCATTAAAAATACCGTATCCATTTTTTTCGTCCCCTTTCAAATTGTGAATGTAGTTTGTATTCTCGCATGGATTTGTATTTCATTCTACTTTTATGTAAGAAAACCTTACACGTATTTTGAACAAAAGAAAAAACCTCCAATAATGAAGGTCTTCAGTTTAGTATTTTCGAATGCCGAATCTTGCGTTCAATTGTCCTTGTATCATTTTCTTATGATCTTGGTCTTTATGTCGCTTCTTTTCTTTAATCATTTCCTGCCGGATCTCATAAGTCTGTACACCATCTTCGATTTTGTTGGCAATCTCCACTAATTGTTCAACATCTAAGAATGAATATCTTCTGCTTCCGCCAGGAGTACGGTCGGGAAAAACCAATTTCCTTTCTTCATAATATCGTATCTGCCGTTCTGAAAGACCGGTCAACTCACTGACAATACCAATGGTAATCACTTTCTTTTCTTTGTAGGAGGAGGAGTCTGCAGCCAATTCATTCACCACACTTTATTCACTTTTGATATTATATGTTATATTTTCTCACATGATATATCAATTTGTAAATTGGCTAAAACCTATTTATTAAATTTTTCAGTTCCGTTAATGTTAGCTTTCTTAATTCTTCTTCGCTTTCATTTGTCATATTTGATTTGATCAGATGCTGGATATAATGGTCTTTAAGCTTTTCCACGGCAGTACGCAAATGCAATGACACAGTGAATCACTCCTTAATAAGTTTCATTCTGGGCAGTACGTAACAGTTCAAGAGCGTGCTTTCCATGTCTTTTCAAAAGTTCCTCATACAATTCATCACGAAAAAGATCGATTAAGATAATCAATTGGGCTAATTCCATTCCATTACGACTTTGCATATTCATCTCCTCAATTATTGAAACATTTTTTCAAGCTTAAAGATTTTCCGGAATAAAGTCAGCGACTTCGTAAGGATATCTGACAGGATTTTTTTGAGTAAAGTAATGATTAAAGTGTAATCCGGAAAACCTATAATGATTTGTTCAAAAGGAGGAATGATGATGGAACAAAATATGCAGCCCGAAAATAGAGGGTATGTCATAAATGAATATGACGCACTTAAGAAAGTCATTCTTTGTCAGCCACAGTATATGACAATCCGCGAAGTAATAAATGAAACCCAGAAACATTTCAAGGATGAAGGCATACATATAGAAGTTGCCTTGGAACAGCATAATGAATTTGTGAACACCTTGAAAAATCATGGGGTAGAGGTCATCCTGCTTCCATACCACAAAAAATATCCGGAGCAAGTGTTTACGAGGGATATCGGATTCACCCTTGGCCAAACCATATTTGTGGCGGATATGGCAAGCGATGTACGTAAAGGTGAGGAAGACGTCCTGAAACAATGGCTCGAGGATGACGGAATATCATACTATAATTTAATCGGGGACCATATAGAAGGCGGGGATGTTGTCATTGATCAAGACACTGTATATGTCGGGCTGAGTAACCGGACCAACCAACAAGCGGCAGACCACCTTCAAGGACTGCTTCCGACCTTTGAAGTGAAAGCCGTCCCATTTAAAGCGGAGTATCTGCACCTTGACTGTGTTTTCAATATCGTTTCTCCGGAAGTTGCACTAATCTATCGACCTGCACTGACTGACGAGGATATTAAAATGTTCAGTTCGAAATATGATTTGATCGATGTTAGCGAGGAAGAACAATTTACACTCGGTACGAATGTGCTGGGTATCGGAAACAAGAAAATTCTGAGCTTGCCGGTGAATAATGGCGTTAATGAACAGCTAAGAAGTAAAGGATTTGAAGTCATTGAAGTGGATATAACTGAAATCATCAAATCTGGCGGATCCTTCAGATGCTGCACACTTCCGATTATGCGTGAAAGAAGTGTTCAATAATATTTATTCAAATAGGTAAAACACTAACACTGAAAGAGCGGGAGATAAGTGTCTCTCGCTTTTTCGTGTGTTTTTTAGGGAGAGTCGGCTACTTCAGACAGCTTTGAAGTAAACCAGCACATACTTGTCTGAAGACAGGGCAACTTCGGACAACTTCGCAGGTAAACATTGAAAACCTGTCTTAAGTAGAGCGATCTTTTGACAACTTTATAGGAAACAAGCACAAACTTGTCTGAAGACAGGGCAACTTCAGACAACTTCGCAGCTAAACATTGAAAAGCTGTCTTAAGTAGAGCGATCTTTTGACAACTTTTAAGGAAATTAGCACAATCTTGTCTAAAGACAGGGCAACTTAAGACAGCTTCTCAGGTAAACATTCAAAAGCTGTCTTAAGTAAAGCGATCTTTTGACAACTTTAAGGGAATTTAGAACAAACTTGTCTGAAGACAGGGCTACTTCAGACAACTTCGCAGGTAAACATTCAAAAGCTGTCTTAAGTAGAGCGATCTTTTGACAACTTTTAAGGAAACCAGCACAAACTTGTCTGAAGTCAGGGCAAGTTCGGACAACTTCGCAGCTAAACATTGAAAAGCTGTCTGAAGTAGAGCGACCTTTTGACAACTTTAAAGGAAAACAGCCCTAACTTGTCTGAAGACAGGGCAACTTCAGACAACTTCTCATGTAAATATAGAAAAGCTGTCTGAAGTAAGGACATCTTTTGACAGCTTTGAAGGAAATCAACACAAACTTGTCTGAAGGCAGGGCAACTTCGGACAACTTCGCAGCTAATCATTAAAAAGCTGTCTGAACCCATGCAACCTTCAAAGGGCTTTACCTGAGAATCAAATTCCAACCGATCCAGAGCCAGTCGGTTTAGTTCATAAATAAAAAAATACGGGAAACCTCCGCGACCAATTGTTTTCACACAGCTCAATAAATTGTTTACTGTTAAATATCACATTTTGATTGTCCTTTGGGTTAAATTATCTTATAATTCAAAATAGAAAGAAATTAATTTGATAAAGGGGGATTCATTTGGAAGCTTTCATTTCTTGGCTCAATGGGATTCTTTGGAGCAACCCGGTCATTTATATCATTCTTGGAATCGGTTTGCTCTTCTCGATCCTGACACGATTTTTGCAAGTCAGATTACTGAAAGACATGGTATTACTTATGTTCAAAGGAAGAAGTTCCGATGCGGGTGTTTCATCTTTTCAGGCCTTATCTATTGCTTTATCCGGCCGTGTAGGAACTGGTAACATTGCAGGTACTGCCACTGCGATCGCAATGGGTGGTCCTGGTGCTGTATTCTGGATGTGGACGATCGCGTTCATCGGCGCGGGAAGCGCTTTTGTTGAATCAACATTGGCGCAGATTTACAAAGTTAAACAAGATGGACTTTATCGAGGCGGTCCAGCTTACTACATCGAAAAAGGACTTGGTATCAAGTGGTTCGCTATTGCCTTTGCTGTAGCTGCTTTGCTGGCAATGTCACTTTTGATGCCAGGGATTCAGTCCAACTCGATAGCACTTGGTCTTGAGAACGCTTTTGGCGTTAGCAAAACGGTGACAGGACTTGTTGTAATTGCATTATTGGCTTTAATCATTTTCGGTGGCGTTAAAAGGATTGCAACTGTTGCTCAATATACAGTACCTTTCATGGCCGTAGGATACATCCTAGTTGCTCTTATCATCATTGGAATGAATATCTCAGAAGTTCCTGCGGTGTTCGCTTTAATCTTCAAGAGTGCATTCGGTGCTGACTCCATGTTTGGCGGTATTCTTGGAAGCGCGATTGCTTGGGGTGTAAAACGCGGTATTTATTCCAATGAAGCAGGACAGGGAACAGGACCTCACGCAGCTGCTGCTGCTGAAGTATCACACCCAGCTAAGCAAGGTCTTGTTCAGGCATTCTCAGTTTACATCGATACTTTATTCGTTTGTTCCGCTACAGCATTCATGATCCTGTTCACTGGAATGTTCAATACTGTTGGCGCTGACGGAGCATTCATCGTCGAAAACCTTCAGGGAGTGGAAGCCGGTCCTGGTTATACACAGGCTGCAGTTGATGCGGTTCTTCCTGGATTCGGAGCAGAATTCGTTGCTGTCGCACTATTCTTCTTCGCTTTCACAACCATCATGGCATACTATTATATGGCTGAAACGAATATCGCCTATCTTCTCAGGGGAAGAAATGGCAAAGTTCCAATGCTCATCCTAAAAGTGGTCATCCTCGGAGCAACTTTCTACGGAGCGGTGAAAGAAGCGTCACTCGCTTGGGCTCTTGGTGACGCTGGACTGGGATTGATGGTATGGCTCAACCTGATTGCCATTGTCCTTCTTGCAAAACCGGCATTGATTGCTTTGAAGGATTATGAGGAACAGAGAAAGCAAGGTATCGATCCGGTCTTCAATTCCAAAAAGCTTGGCATCAAGAACGCTGAGTACTGGGAAGAGGAATATTCCTTCAACCATGAGAAAGAAAAAGTATCATAATATTATCATCCAAGGAGAACTGCCTTTACGATGGCAGTTCTTTTTTGTTTGATGAGTTTGATTATATTGTTATCGTGGAATGGGAACAATGATAGCAGCAAGGACGAACCGGGGGAATTTCATGAAAATGCTATGCATTGACGGTGGCGGTATAAGGGGCATTTTCCCGATTGCCATCCTCCAAAACATAGAAGAAGAGTTTGGAAAGCCTGTTGGCGAACTGTTTGATGTTATCTCAGGGACAAGTACAGGGGCGATCATCGCTGCTTCAGCGGCTCTGAATACTTCCATGCAAGAGGTGATGGGGAGATATGAGACATACGGAGAAAAGATATTTTTAAGAAAATCCAAAATCGGACTCTTCAAAAGTGTCTATAGTGACAGTTATTTACGCCGGCTGTTAAAACAGGCCTTCAAGGATATCACTCTCGCTCAAATTGAAAAACCTTTATTGATACCAGCTGTTGATATAACCCATGGAAAACCCTATGTCCATCGATCAGACTTTGGACACTCTTCCGAAAAAGAGTTATCAATAAAGTTGTGGGATGCCGTTTTATCGTCCTGTTCAGCTCCCATCTACTTCCCGCCAAACAATGTAAACAATCAATATCTTTCGATAGATGGGGGATTATGGGCCAATAACCCTTCATTGGTTTGTGTAACTGAAGCCTTGCACCATTTTAAAATTGGCCTCAATGACATTCAAATTATGTCAATTGGGACAGGCCAACAGAAGATCGATTTTACAATGGAGGAGGAACGACACTGGGGAATCCGCCAATGGCTCCCGTTCCAATTCCCTTCATTGAAGGTTACGCCAAAGTTATTGGATCTGGCAATGGACTTGTCCTCTGAATCCGTTTCTTATCACTGCAGGCTTTTGCTAGGGAATCATTACTTCCGCATTAATTCAGAGTTATCGGAAGAAGTTCCGTTTGACGATTTTACAAGTATGGCAAAATTAAAGGAGCTAGGGCACAAAGTTTTTAATGATAATAAAAAGGATATAGATGCATTTTTATCACAAAAATAAATATGCGTTAGACTGGCATAATCAGTCATTTTAACTTAGTCTTAAAAAGAATGTGGTTTTAATTGTAATTGGATAAAAGCTTTTTTAAATGACAGGAGGGCATTTCTATGGAAAAACTTGAAGTTGGCGAAGTATTCACAATAAGTGATGAAAATGATGCAGAGCAAGAGGTAGAGGTTATTGGGACAGTGACAATAGAGGGCACTGACTATGCAGCAGTAAGCTTCGTGGATGATCTGCAAACGGAAACAGATGAAGATATCGATATCTTTTTCTTAAAAGTGGATGAGGATGGAGACTTAGCAGCCATTGAGTCGGATGAAGAATTCGAAAAAGTTTCTTCCGCGTTTGATGAAATGCTGAATGAAGAAGAGTAATGCACAGGAGAAAGGTTAATCCTTTCTCTTTTTTTGGTATTATTGAATATAGGCAAGCCGGTTCACGTAAAAATGTTGTAAATAGAAGGAAATCAAACGACTTTGTCGAATTGTTTTTTGGAAGGAGTTGATTCCATTGGATAGCGTCATTCTTGTCACCTTTAAAATTAAGGGAATTCCCATACCTATCAAAATAGCATCTACTAACGAACCCACCAGGGAGCAAATACTGAAGAAAATCACTGACTTGGCGAATGGATATGACTTATCTGGCGAAATCCAATTCAAGAAGCTCCTTAAAGAAAACGGCCATAAAATGTTTATCTACGAAATCGGCGATAAAAAATGCATGGTGCTCGTAGAAAAGCTCGAGAAGATTAAAGAGTTTGAAGAGATTGATTCTTAGTCCAGATCCTCTTTGAATTTATAATTTCTTATTTAAAAAACCCAGAGGCATAAGCCCTGGGTTATTTTACGTCAAAGTATGATTTAGATGCAGTTTTTTGATAAGGATCACATATTGTAAATAATTCAAAGTCCCAAAGTCGATTGGATTAGGTATAGATTTAATCGGTGAAACAGAAGATGATAACTCTACGGTCAACTAATTATTCAATACTTTCGCTATAATCCACTGTCATAAGCAAGGTATTTTCCAGGCTGCTTATTTCGGTCTTCAGGTAACCGATAGAATTTTTTGTTTCGGCAATGTTTCCATCTTCAAAAGAAATATAATTTATATTTTCTTCCCACAAAAGTTGTTCGTCCTGTTTTTTATCATTTTTACCAAGAGCAAGAGCCAACGATTCGCCACAGCTCCGGTATAGGGACTGTTCTCGACGTTTGTGGGCGTTTAGCCAAAGAACCGACTTCATTAAGCCCCCCCATAATCCGGTAAAGCTCTCATTATGGATAGGACTGCTTGTAAATTGGTAGAATGATTGTTTTTCGCCGGAATGGAACTGGACATCCGATTTAACGGATGAGGAGAAGTGGACATCTCCGGACAGCAATACAGAGTACGAAGGGTCCCAGGAAGCGACTTGTGATATAAAAGCATGAAAGCCTTTGCCATTATATTTCCAGCCATCAAAATCAAAAGAAGTCTGGACGGGGAAACCCAAAACTTTGAATCGATATACATACTTGTGGAGAAAGGATTCAATTAATCCCATCCCATAAAAGGGCGTGGGGGAAACGATATTCAGCGGCGTTTTTCTTTCCCAGCCGCTCTGCATTAATTTGTGGCTTATATCTTTCCAGCCTGCTTCGCTGATCAATAGAGGTGTTCGTGTTGTTTCTTCGATCACGCTGCCGAGTTTAACCCCCTCCGGTCTCGGGTCGAACTCCCGCTGGGTCCTTGTATCAAGGAAAACGGTTTTTGGATTGGTTGGTGCAATGAAATGCCAGGAATGATAGTCCCATAGATGATTCAAACCATTCATATAGCCATCTGAATCAATGCTGGATGATATAAAGTTTTTAACTTGCTTTAAAAATTCACTGGCAAAGTTTTCGGGTTCATTGCCCCAGCCCTGGAATAGCCAGTAGGCAGCAAGTCCGTTACCGATGATATGCTTTCCTAAAGCGGAATTTCTTACAGCAGAAGTCCACTTATTGGATATGTTCCAATCATCGGTCAAATCGTGGTCATCAAAGATCATATAGGTTGGCGTGTTTGCCATTAAGCGTCTTGCCGCAGACAGTGATACAACAAAGTCCCTGACGTTATCTATTTGCTCCTCGTACCTAGCTTCCAGCCTGGTTAATTCCTTTTTTCTCTTTTTATCATGATCCAATTTCAGGTGTAGTTTATCGCCTTCTTGTAACTGTTGAAAAGAAAGGAGCAGCTCTTTTTCGTGGATATAGTCCCAAATTTCAGGGCTCCAGCTGAACATATACATTGCCGCATATTCACCAAAAGAAATCAGATGGTTATCACCTTTCCTTGTTGAAAAATTGGCGAGATGTTCAATTAAGAATTGCCTACCATTCACCTTGTCCAGCCGGGGAATTAAATTTTCTGGGATCAGTTCGTTCAATTTATCCCTTTCGCTGTCTCCGAGCAATTCCTTGCCAAGTTCCGTCATGATGGGCAGGAGTGGATCAGCAACATCATCAGCATATATCTGGTCTCCCATTAAAAATAAAGCATTCGGTCTTTCTGTAAGATCCAGGTGATTGTTTTCAACCAGTACATCTGCTGCAAAAAGAGCGTCATCTCCATGGCCATGGGGCTTTCGGCAAGAGCCATACAATAAGTTATCTGACTCGCTTTCATGGTTTATAGAAAACGAAGGATACTTAAGATTTCCGTATACGATTGAGCGGGGATTTTCAGGATCCAGCAGGTTATAACTGTCCAAAGTACGGACTTGTCGCCCTTTTTTAAAAATCAAATCATAACCGAGGAGAGTGCAAGGAGGAAAATGTAAATGATCTGGGGAAATCTTAAGCAAATAGATATATAGATTATCGCCCGCTTTAAAGGTGTTTGCCACAGTGTGTGTACGTAAAGGTATATATTGATACTTTTCGTCACTACTAGACTCGATCTGGAATAGTTGAGCATCGATTTCAACCTTAGAGCTTAATGCGATCCAAATATATACGGAAGAAGGTTCGACCCTTCTAATGATTGGCCCGGATAAAATTGCCGGTAATTTCATTCATTTGTTCACCACCGTAAAGTTCTTTACTGCTAACTTATTCATGCAATAACTAAACGGTGTCCTACAGAACCAAGGACTATAAAGAAAAGGAAGCCAATTAAGGCTTCCTTCATTTATTTCCTCGAATAGTAACGATTATCTTCCTGTTTCTTTAGTTCTCCTGCGATCAGGGCTGTGGCACTATGCTTCCCTTTTGCGTCCAATCCCGCTTCCCATAGCATCATGCCGCCCAGTTTTTGAGAGAGAGCAAGATCGGTTTTCTTTATCAATGTGGAATGGCCATTATAATGGTATGTCGTTCCATTCAACACAACCTGATCCTTACTGGCATTATCGGGGGGATGATTGATGAGAGCTTCGAATGAAACCTGTTTGACCGAAGGGTCTTCAGGCTGAGCATAGAGAGGCACTCCCAGGGTCAGCTTTTCTCTCGAATATCCTTGCTTGTCGAATAGCGCCGTCCAGTAGGCTACTATATTAGCAGAATAAGAGTAAGGTGATAGATTGGCTGCATTATACTCTCCGTCCCATTGGCCATCATATGCCATCAAATTGACATGGTCAAAGTACTTGAACATGGATGGCTCAAATACGACTGAGTCGATTTCTGTCCCTGTTACGCTATGGACCTTGGCGTTTACCGCTATAGACAGTTCTTTCCCTTTAGGCGTCAACTGTTCACTTAACTCTTTAGCAAATTCAGCCAGATAGCGGGCATCTTCTTTTGAGCGCGGGTGCTCGAAATCGATGTCGACTCCATGAAGCTTTTCTTTCTCTGTAAAACTCACAAGCTCGTGAACTAGTTTATTTCTTGAGGCAGGGCTTGAGATAGCTGCCTTAAAATAGTCATAAGATTCTCCGCCATTTATATGATACCAGCCACCGATGGCCAAAATGACCTTGGTATCATATTTTTGCGCATTAGCAACAACTGCCCTTAAATTTTTGACGGCATGATCACCATTTATCAGCATGCTGCCATCCTTGTTTGGATGGGCAAACGAAAAAATTACATGTGTAAGGTTATCGTAATCAATATCGGCAGGATTCCTGAAATCCTGGACATAGCCTATTAACACCTTGGATTCTTGTACTTTCAACTTCGGTTCTTTTTTGAAACCAGGAACTTTGATTGAATGTGAAGCTTGAGCACTGCTTGCTACCGGATTGATTTTTTGAGAATTTGAATATATTGTTCCAGATATAAAGCCCCCAATGAAGGTGAATATGACAATCATCAGAGGCAGGAAAGTTTTTTTCATTAAAAGATCCTCCCGAGTTTATTCAACCTCAAAATTGTAACAGAGAAAACACCACTATAGCTGTGGAAAAATCAGCCTATATATACAGGTGATAGATTAATAAATGAGTATGGAGGGAATATAATAACTATACTTAATGATGGGAGCAGATCGCTATGGACTTAAAAAGAGCAATGATTGGGAATATTGAAGTAAGCTATTTTGATGAAGGCAAAGGAAAACCAATGATCCTTATACATGGTTTTGCGGGGAGCAAGGAATATTGGGATAAAATCATTCCACAATTGGCAACCGAAAACAGGGTCATTGCAATCGATTTGCCTGGACACGGAGAGTCCGGCATGAGCAAGGATCGATATACAATCGAAGACATGGCAGGAACAATCAAGGGACTAATGGATCATTTAGAAGTGAATAAAGTAACCATGTTCGGTCATTCTCTTGGAGGGTATATCACACTGGCCTTTGCAGAGGAATATCATCAGTATTTAAACGGGTTTTCTTTGGTGCATTCGACGGCAAATCCAGATTCGGAGGAAGCAAAGGAAGCCAGGGAAACCAATGCAAAGAAAATCCAGGAAGAAGGAGCAGAATCATTCATCGATGGACTTTCAAAGAAGCTATTTTCTCCTGAAAATACAGAAGTGAATGCAAAGGAAATAGAAGAGACTGTCAACATCGGGTTGAAGACGAGTGAGAAGGGACTTGTCAGCGCATTGCTTGCAATGAAGAACCGCCCCGACCGAAACCATGTGTTGAAGGAGACTGATCTTCCCGTACTCCTGATAGCAGGCGAACAGGACCAAATCATACCTGCCGAGAAAACGTTCACTGTAACCAAAGGAAATATCGAAAAAAAGAAGATTCAAGGCGCTGGCCATATGAGCATGTATGAACAGCCTGAAGAACTTGTTAAGGTAATGAAGGATTTTCTAGCAGAAATATAATGATCAGCCTGTCCACTTAGGGCAGGATTTTTTTTATTCCATTCAAAAATGATAGTATGGAATGAAGCAAGTTAAAGGAGTGGAGAATTTGGTTGATACAATTTTATTAGATGGACATCCCATCGTAATCAATAAATATAACCCGGACACGATAAGTGGGCTTGATCTCATCTCAGTTGAGTTTACCGTGAAAAGTGAGGAGTATCATCAAGTAACGACATTATTGTATGCAGGAGAATTCCATGTACAGGTCCCGGCTGAGAATAAAGCATTTAGGGGAAAAATCATTGAGTATTCAACATCCATTACCAACCTGTATAAAAGCGGGCAGGTTGGAACCTTCAAACTAGTTTTAAGGGAAGTAGAGGAGTAAGCCATGAGATTAAGCATACTTGATCAGGCTCCTATCTCAGCGGGCCAGACAGCAAGAGAAGCTCTGGAACAATCCGTATTGCTTGCGCAGACTGCTGAAAGTCTGGGTTATACGCGTTTCTGGATGGCAGAGCACCATGATATACCTGGCCTGGCATGTCCAGCACCTGAAGTGATGCTCCCTTATATTGGTGCAAAGACAAACAAGATCCGGCTTGGATCTGGCGCTGTTTTACTTCCACACTATAAACCATACAAAGTCGCGGAGCTTTATAATCTACTTGCCACATTGTTTCCGGACAGGATCGATATTGGAATCGGCCGTGCACCAGGGGGGTCTGCTGAAGTGACCAATGCTTTGTCAGACAACTTCCTGCAAAATGTTTGGAAACTGCCTGAATCATTGAAGGACTTGCTCCATTTCATCAGAAACAATCACCCTGAAAACAGTGAACATGCTAAAATCAATGCTGCACCCTTACCCGATGTCCGTCCAGAACCCTGGCTTCTTGGGACGAGTAAAAAAAGTGCTTTGCTAGCAGCTGAATATGGTATGGCTTATGCGTTCGGGTTGTTTATGAGCGATAAGGACCCACAGGACATATTACAAGCTTATTATGAGTCATTCAAACCAGGAAGTACCCCATCTCCGCAAATCATTTTGTGTGTTTCGGCAATTTGCGCTGATACTTCTGAACAAGCAGAAGAAATCGCCTTAAGTTCTCTAATTTGGAGCATCCAGCAGGGAAATGGAGAAGGTACATCCGGCATACCTTCAATTAAAACCGCTAAGGAATTCAAGTTATCTGCAGAAGCATATGAAACACTAGAAAACATGAAGCAAAAAATGCTCATAGGAGATCCTAAGCAAGTAAAAGAGAGATTGCTTGAATTGTATAAGAAATATTCCCCTGATGAAATCATGTTATTGTCTATCACACATGCACCAGAGGACCGAATAAAATCGTATGAACTGATAGCGGAAGAATTACTTTAGATGGTGAGGGGGACAATCCTCAGCTGGCTTGATGTATACTAACCTCTTAACAAATCTTTCATTTAAGGTATAATATTATCTGTGAGCAGCAGCTGCATCATGTTGATATGCAGTTATCTGATATAAGTTGAAAGAGAGTGGAAAATATGGGTCGTAAATGGAACAACATTAAAGAGAAGAAGGCGTCCAAGGACGCAAATACAAGCAGGGTTTATTCAAAATTCGCGCTTGAGATTTATGTTGCAGCCAGACAAGGAGAGCCAAATCCAGAATCCAACCAGGCACTGAAGTTCGTCCTTGAAAGAGCGAAGACATATAATGTACCAAGAGTCATTATTGATCGTGCAATCGAAAAAGCCAAGGGCGGCGGTGAAGAAAGTTATGATGAGCTTCGATACGAAGGCTTTGGTCCTAATGGTTCAATGGTGATTGTTGATGCACTTACAAACAATGTAAACCGTACAGCTTCAAATGTGCGCGCGGCCTTTGGAAAGAACGGCGGCAACATGGGAGTAGCTGGTTCCGTTTCTTATATGTTCGACAAAACTGCGGTAATCGGTTTTGAAGGTAAATCAGCTGATGAGGCGCTCGAAATATTGATGGAAGCGGATGTTGATGCACGCGATATCCTTGAAGAAGACGATTCCATCATTATTTATGGCGAACCTGAACAATTCCACGCTATCCAAGAAGCGTTCAGGAATGCTGGAATCACCGATTTTACTGTTGCTGAACTGACCATGCTGCCTCAAAATGAAATTAATCTTGACGAAGAATCACAGGCTCAATTCGAGAAGCTGGTTGATGCCCTTGAAGATTTAGAGGATGTCCAGCAGGTATACCATAATGTTGATTTAGCTTAAATAAACTTTACAAAAACAAACCCATTCTACATTGGAATGGGTTTGTTTTTAGTCTTTGATATTCAGGACTAATACCTTTATGCGGCCAATTTATATTTGGCCAGTTCCTTATCCAATTTACCTAATAAGATTAAACGGTACATGCGGAAATCTGCACGGAGTGACCAGACTGGGTGCCCGAATGTAGCTGGCTTGTTGCCTTCAATAAAGAAATGGCTAAACCACGCGAACGCGTAAGCAGTAACTGGCGCCAGCAATATCAACCAGAAGTTCAAGGTGATCAATGCAGCGATTATAAATACGAAAACGAAACTGGTACCGACAAAATGCCATCCTCTTGTAGAACGTTTACTATGCTGCGATAAGTAGAAGGGCCAGAATTCTTCATAATCTTTAAACTCCATTTTCAACCTCCTAATATTATTTACTATATATTTCTATGTGTAAGTGAAAATCCCTCTAAATTCACCTATACACACATTTCTTATAATAAGAAAGGCAAAATTTCATAAAGCCAATTACACCATTGCTTGGTTGTCTTACTTTCTGCATAACGACGATATATCTTGTACGGTTGAGTATTCCTGAAATTTTCCGGTTTAACGCTTTCCAACCTCAGACGTTTAACCCTCTTGTTTTACAGGAATAGACTCATATATTGAGATTGCAGGTGGTACACATGGTAGATACATTTATTCGGGATATTTCGCGCGGGGAAATAATTAGACTGGCGATATTTTTAGTGATAATAATAATAGGAAATTGGCTGATCAAGAGGACCGCTAAGTATACGGCAGCAAAAAATTCGAGATTTTTTCAAAGGGCACTACCCATCATAGATTCCCTTGCGGATTGGGTAACTTTTTATGGAATCATCATTTTGCTTCTTTTAACTTTTTCGAAGACAAAGTGGTTATTTTACCCGCTATATACACATGGGGAAGTGGATGTAACAGTCTTGCTGATTGTCATAGCCTTCTTGATCGTGTCACTTGCGCACAGGCTTATTAAACTATTGAATAAGTATATATTATCTTCTGTCTATGAGTATTATGGAGTGGACAGGGGATTAGGGTATACGTTCAACCAAATCATTTATTATACTGTTATGTTTGCAGCCCTAGCTGTCAGCTTGACAAGTGTAGGGATTAATCTCACGGCTATCGGGGCAGTTTTTGGTGTTCTAGGCATTGGTATTGGTTTCGGAATGAGGAATGTTGCCGGTAACTTTGTATCAGGTATCATTATTTTGTTTGAAAGGCCGATTGAGGTAGGAGAAATCATCCAAATCAATAACACAGTCGGCCGGGTTGAAAATATCCGCTTGAGATCCACAATTATCCGGACGGCAAAAGAGGGGACATTGATTGTTCCGAACCAGTATTTTATCGAGCAGATCGTCAAGAATCGAACTAGTGCTAGGATGATGGCCCAGGTGAAGGTAAGCGTCGCTTTTGGGACAGATACACATCTAGTACAGACATTGCTTGAACAAGCAGTCAATGAAATCAAGGAAAAAGAAGAGGGAGTCCTTGATTCCCCGGAGCCAGATATCCGTTTTATCGATTTTAATAGCAAGGCGATGGAGTTCCTTATTGAAATACCAGTCGTAAACTTTGAGATCAAAGAAAAGATTGAAAGTAAATTAAGACATATGGTCGCAGTAATTTTTGTCGAAAAAAATATTCAGCTGCCGGCTATTACCCTCCAAGTTAGTGACACGAATTGAACTGTGTGCGTTAATGCAATGAGTCCCATAGTATAAAAAAAAGAGAGTTTACCATGCGTTGAGGTAAACTCTCTTTTTGTTTCATATTAAACTCCTTTAATGGCTTCTTCAATTTCAGTATCACCGGAAATTAAGTCGAATGATTTTTTGAATGTATTCTTTTCATTCAGGCAAGCCAAGATGGTTTTTGCTACATCAATTCTTGGGATGCTGCCAGTTTTCAAGTTATCGGCAATTTCAATTTTACCTGTTCCAGGTTCGTTCAATAATCCGCCCGGCCTGATGATGGTGTAGTCCAGGCTGCTCTGGAGCAAAGCCCGATCAGCATAATGCTTTGCGACATAATAAGGTTTGATGACGTCAGCCCAGTTTTCCCGGTTGTTTGCCTGGAGGGCACTGACCATGATGAATCGGTCAATTCCAGCCTGTTCTGAAGCTTCTACCGTTTTCACTGCACCGTCCAGATCTACTAAAAGTGTTTTATCAAGACCTGTATGCCCCCCTGAGCCTGCTGCGAATACCACCGCGTCGCAGCCTTTTGCTGCAGATGCGATATCCTCAACAGAACCTTCGAGGCTTGCAATGACAGTTTCAATTCCTCTTTCCTCAAACTGAGCTGTTTGTTCAGGTTTTCTCAGCATCGCTCTTACTTCATGATCGGTGCTTTCATTAAGCAAATCGACAAGGTGTTTGCCAATCTGGCCATTAGCACCTACGACAAGTACTTTCATCAGATATACCTCCTAAAAAAGGATTAAATTTGATCCTATTTATTCAAGGATTATTTAAGACCATATGTATATAATCTCCCCTTTAATCATGATTGTAAAAGAATTAGCTTTTGAATGAGATAAAAGCTAAAGGAGTGGTATTTTCGCAATTCAATAGGGAATACAAAAAGGAGATACAATACTGGAGGGATGAAAGAATGGGAGCTATTGAACGAAGCGGTTATGTATTTGAACCAGAATACAGTGTAATCAGTCAGGATGGAGCTATACATGTTTACCATAAAGGAGAATTTATCGAGGAAATCAAATTTACTTTTAATGGGCAAGGACCGGATCTTGATCAGATCGAAAAGTTAATTGACGAATATTGTAACACCCATGAAATGTAAGAGAATGCTTGGCGGTTTTAAACCAGGCATAATGAAACAGCTGCTCTAAAAACGAGCAGCTGATCATTAATTTCTTATGCTGTTACATTCTCGTCAATTTCAACTTCTCCTAATGTTTCACCTTCAGAGCGGGCAACATAGACTGCGCATGCGGCATCTCCGGTAATATTCACTGCAGTTCTGCACATATCAAGAAGACGGTCCACCCCTAGAACTAGAGCGATAGCTTCCACAGGCAGGCCAACAGAAGTTAACACCATTGACAGCATGATCAATCCCACTCCAGGAACGCCAGCTGTTCCGATACTCGCCAGTGTAGCAGTTAATATGACTGTCAGCAGCTGCCCGATTCCAAGATCAGCTCCATAAACCTGGGCAATGAATATAGTCGCAACCCCTTGCATGATTGCCGTTCCATCCATATTGATGGTAGCTCCAAGCGGCTGCACGAAACCACTTATGCTTTTGGAAACTTTGAGATTATTTTGCAGTGTTTTCATTGAAATAGGCAAGGTAGCCGCACTGCTGGATGTGCTGAATGCAACAATCATTGCGGGTGAGAATTCTTTTATAAACTTGAATGGATTCAATTTTCCAAGTAATGATACCGCCGAACCGTATGTGATGACCATATGAAGCAGTAGGACGAACAATACAACGAACATATATTTGCCCATCGCGGAGATTGCCTCTAATCCCTGGCTGCCAATCGCGGTAGCAATCAAACCGAAAGCGCCATATGGGGCAAATTTCATGACTGCCTGAACCAAATACATCATGACCTCATTTGCCTGTTCGACCAGTTTGATTAATCCGGATGCTTTTTCGCCAACTCTTGCGATTCCAAATCCAATGATGATGGAAAAAGCGATTACTTGAAGCATCGAGCCCTCGACCATCGCACCAAGAGGATTGGCTGGGATGATATTCAATAATGTTTCAATGACAGGCGGTGCCTCAGCAGCTTCGAAGGTTGCCCCATCCAATTGGAAGCTGCCCGAACCTGGTTGCACCAGCAAGGCAATCCCAATGGCCAATACCAGTGCAATTGCTGTCGTGACTAGAAAGAAAGAAATCGTCTTTCCGCCAATTCTGCCAAGCTTCTTAGGATCGCTGATTCCTGCAGTTCCAAGAATCAATGAAACAATTACAATCGGTACAACAAGCATTTTGATCAAATTGACAAAGATTTTACCAAGGGGAACAAATAAATAACTATTGACTGTTTCGAACACTCCAGGCAAGGCTAAGTTAAAAATAAGACCAACAATGATACCCAAACCCATCCCATAAAGAATCTTGCGAGTCAGCGACATTTTATCTCCTCCTAAAAATAAAATAATGAAAATGAAAGCGCTTACTAAAATAACTGATAATTATAAATATTTAGATATATTTAAAGTATGACTATTTTCGAAAGAGATAGCGAAATATTCCACTGATATTTTTTAAATGCAAATTATAGATTAGAGAGCCATCCATATATGGTATATTTTTAATAAGATTTTTGAAGGTAGTGATTGAATATGGACTCAAAAGAAAAGTGGAATCAAAAATATAGTGACAGGCTGACTGATCAGATTCTTCCAGAACCCAATAGAAGGCTGGTAGAGTTGAATGCCTACCTGGACCGCGGATCAGCAATCGACCTCGCTTCTGGCTTAGGAGGAAATAGTATGTATTTGGCAGAGCAGGGCTATGAAGTGACGGCTATTGATATTTCAGAAGTTGCCACCCAATATGTTAGAGAGCAGGCGGATCATTATAAGCTGAATATCACGGCTGCAGTCGCTGACCTTACCAAAGAAACAACTGCTCTTAGCGGCCATAAATATGATTTAGCAGTAATGGCATACTATTTAGACAGATCTTTATTTCCGCTCATAAAGCAAGTTCTTTCTACAGGTGGATATTTGTTTTTTGAAACCTTTTATAAGAATGGAGCAGCTGGGAAACAACAAGTCTCTAACCAATACAAACTGAACTCGAATGAACTGCTAAATGAATTCAAAGAATGGAAGATTCTTTTTTTTGAAGAAAATGAGCAGGAAGGACGACAAACTATTTTTTGCCAAAAAACAACTGAATAGTTGAAACGAATTATATTCAGAATCAAATTGGAATAGATATCATACATGAGGGAAGATCAAAGGGTGGGTGCTATGTATAATATTCTATTGTTTACAGATTCAGGGGTGGATGATTCATTGGCTTTAATGTATGCCTTGTTGCATCCTGAACTTAATGTTGTCGGCGTTGTTACTGGCTACGGAAATATTACGAAGAAACAAGCGATTAATAACACCGCCTATTTATTGAAGCTGGGAGGCAGAGAGGATATTCCGATCATCGCAGGAGCATCTGGTCCTTTATCCGGTGAGCTGGCTACTTTTTATCCCGAGATTCATGGACCTGAAGGCCTTGGCCCGATCAGGCCCCCAGAAAACCTGGGGGAAGTAATGGTTTATGATATTGATAAAATTCTTGATATTGTCAAGCAGTACCCAGATAATCTGGTAATCGTCGGAGTGGGAAGGCAAACGGAACTGGCAATCCCATTTATCCTATATGGCGAAGAAGCGTTCAGGACAGTCAGTGCTGTCTATATCATGGGCGGAGCATTCCTAGTTCCAGGCAATGTCACTGCTGAAGCAGAGGCTAATTTTTACGCCGACCCGATTGCCGCGAATCAAGTACTGGAAAAGGCAAGGAATGTTTTCTTGCATCCGTTGAACATCACCAATAAAGCGATCGTTCCACCGACAGTAATCAATTTTCTTGCCGAAAACAGCCAGTCTCCTTTTAAGGATCTGATCAAACCTGTCTATGATTATTACTTCGAAGCTTATAAAAAGAATGTACCTGGCATCCAGGGTGCGCCACTTCATGATGTAATCACCTTAAGTGCTCTGGTTAACAAAAATCTTGTAAAATATCTTCCAAGAAGAGTAACCGTAGAATTATTTGGAAGGGCAAGAGGGAAAAGCATGGCAGACTTCAGGCCAAAACCGGAGCAGGAGCCTGAAGAGGATTTAGACTGGATTGGCATGGAGGCTGACATTCCTGCTTTTATAGAGGATTTTACCGCGGTATTCATGGGGACAGATACAACTAAAAGCTAGACAAAAAGAACTCCCGCTCAATCGATACCGGGAGTTCTTTTCAATCGCCAAGTTAGATACTTTGCTTGATCTCATTAAGTTTATTTTGCTTGCCGGCCGAATAAATCATTACTAAAATACTTGTCGTGATTAAGGATCCATGGAAGACCCAGACCATTTTTGCCAGCGACAGGGCTTCCAGCAGGAAAGGGGCAAGAACAAAACCGAGTGCAAATCCTAAAGATTTTAACAGCATGCCAACGCCAAATATTCTTCCTCTAATGTAATTATCTGTTTTTTGGAGGATGGTTGCGTGCAAAGTGGTGAAGCAGGCATCAAAAATACCCGTAAAGAACGCAAACATAAGAACGATCCAAAGATTCATGTTTGATAGAAAAGTAATAAAACCTGACGACATTAGAATGGTTACTATAAAATATGTACGGTACAAGCTGTTCCCCTGTATCATTTTCATTTTCGGCAGAAGCAGGGTTGCTAACACAGATCCGATGCCCCAGACACCCCATATCAGCCCGTAAATCAAGCTTTGTTTACTGGAATTAATTGATTCTGCCAGTAAAGGAATACCGAGATTATGGGAGGCACCTGCAAATGACCCCACTAGGAAAACGACATTTACGTACAATAACATCGGTACTGAAAGGATGAAAGAATACACTTCTTTTAGATCTCTGCCAATCTGAGATACTTTCTCCTTAATTCCATTTGAAAGTTTTGCTTTGTCCGGCTTAGGAGATTGCCACTTCATTTTGATCAATACTCCTGCTGATATCAGATAAGTTGCAGCATCAATAATCAATGTAACCTGATAACCGAGAAAATCTGTGATTATCCCAGCCCCGATGAACCCAAAAACCAGGCTGATCGATGTCAATCGTGAGATAAGAGCATTTGTTTCCAAAATCTTATCCTGGCCAAAGATTTGCGGGATTTCCGCACTGTAGCTGACAGCAAAAAAGCTGCTCGTCAAGCCAATCAAAAAGCAGACAATCAAGATCATCACTGGATTAGGGAAGGGAATCAAACTCAGGATGATGATTGCCCTAAAAATATCGGTCCATATCATAATTTTCCTGCGATTAAAACGATCTGCAAGGACGCCTGAAAACAAACTGGATAAAACTCCCCCCAATGTCCGGAATGCCATGGTAGCAGCAAGCCAGGCAGCACTTCCGGTAGCAATATACATCAATACATTGATTGCAATTAAATCCATAAAGGTCCCAAGGTCAGAAAAGGCTTTTACATAAAGAAAAACTTTGCGGTTCATAGAATCTCCCTAAATCTATAGATAGTATAGTCATTCTGTTTTATTTTAAAGATTTTGAATTTACTTCGCAATACGAAATTTCAGTTTTTTTGCTATAATAGAATATATTTCTAAAAAAGCAGGACTCCATGACAAAGGGAAGGAATTATAGGGAATAAAAACAGCAAAAATAGACAGTTGCCCATGCTCCATTGGCAATTAAAAGGGGGAGACTTCATGCTTCAAGTAATCAATCAAACAGTCATGCATAGTTATCCAGGAATGGTCGCACTTGTTACTGTATGCCATAACGGTGAGAATAATATCATGGCAGCAGGATGGCATTCCTATATTTCTTATGAGCCGCCAATTTATGGGGTCGCCATAGGCCGTGAGCGCCATACTTATCAGCTGCTAAAATCCGCAGGCAAATTCGCTATTAATTTTCTGCCCTATGAATATTCAAATCTAATTCAACAGGCAGGTGTCTATTCTGGATCAAAGGTCAACAAATTCGAAGAGGCGAACATCTGTTTCGACCAAGGATCCGCAACCAATTCACCAATACTGCAGGATTCATATATAGCATACGAATGTGAAGTTATCGATCGCAATAGTTACGGAGATCATGATTGGTTCGTTGCAAACATCGTCCAGTTTTACAGGGATCCAGCTAAATTCCTTGACAATGGAATGCCGAATTTCAAAGAACTGAATATACCGCTATATTTAGGACGATCTACATACACCAACGTAAATCAACATAGTGAATTTGTTTCGCATAAGATCGAGGAATAGGAGCAGGATAAAACACGGAAACAGTTAGATGATTGTACAGCTGATTTTCCGTGTTTGCTTTAGAAATTCAGAGGGGGGGATGGATCAGGAATGGTTGCTATAAAAACTCATTTTTCTAGTTTACATAACATAAATTCTAGGAAGTTAAACAAATGAATCGAGATTGTGTCTCAATAACTAAGTATACTTAAACTAGTGAGACAGAAACAAAATTTTCTTTATTCATACATAAATCAATTACCAGTCGTATGATTACGTCATTAATTTGATTTAAATAAATTTTATTTCATTTAATTTAGATTAATCATTTTAAGTTGCACTTGCTTCTATACAGTTCGGTTCTAATTTATTTCTTAATATACACTAATGCTAGATATTATTATAAATGCGATTATTTATTTTTCTGTTATTCGATAAAATATTTTCATTCTGGATAACTTCTCGTGAATCAATTATTTAGTCATGATATTAATCATTTGTAATCCATCTTCCAAGTTCATTTTAATTCTGCGTAACAATTTAATCAGTTTACATAATATTATTATCATTCTTCCTTTCTAAAATACAACAAAGCACAGGATTCATACCTGTGCTTCTGGCATAGTTTTTTTGTTCACTTTATTCAGATACGTCCTCGGTGTACCGTAATAAGCTATTTGATTAAATTCTGGGTATACTGAGGAAAATTGTACGTAAATCGGCGCATCCAGCAGCCATGGGTAATATATGAAGAAGCTTTTGTCTCCATAAACAATCGCAGTTAATGCTAACTCCAATTCTTTCTTGAATACCATATAACGGATTCTTGACATATTCTGATCGTATTCCCCGTTGCTGATATATACTTTTCCATACAGCAAATATTCACCATTGATTGTGATCCAGTCTGCTAATACTTCATCTCGCATTTCATAATTAATGGCCTGGTAATCATACACATTCCCGATGCTGAGAAATAATTCCCCAGTGATATCTGAATGAGTTAAAGTATACTTCCTGCCGTCTATAGGAAAAAAAGCAGTTGCAGGAGGAATAAAGGTAACTTCCAATTTTTCCGTCTTGAATTTGCTCACGTCAGAAGGCTCCTTCCCAATAAAAGAATCCTTTTGCGTAGCTTATGCCAGACATCAGAAATACGTGACAGATGCCTATTTATTGAGCTTCCAGCCCCTTGACTTCAGCGCTTATTACCTGCCATTTCCCCTTCTCATACAACCAGGTTGATTCCAGATTGGCAATTCCATCAGCATTATACGCACCATTTATCCGCTGGCTCCCTTTTAATCCATAACGATCGTTCTTAAACTTTATAGGCTTTAATGTTCCGAATGGCAGGACCATAAGTTCCGTTGGTTCATTCAATTTTCCATCCTGGTAAAGGCCAAGCCGTTCATACTCCTCTTTCCTGTTGCTTAAATCAAAGCTGTACGATTGACCTGTTTCCTGAATTGAAATGGAAGCCTTATAGCCATCTTCAAATTGGCTGCTGACTGCTAAAGGCTCTGGTACAGTCAGGTCAGTAACTTGAAAATCCTTTAAACTATATAGATAAAAATTCGAAAGACCCCCGCTTCCTCCTGTTGGAACACTGATCAGCATATCCTTCACAGAATCATGATTCAAATCTCTAAAAATAATTGCAGGGTCATAGCCAGCTTCAAGCTCAATTTTATATATTTCCCCATCAGAAGCTTTTATTTTCAAGTAAATATGCTTGAGATACTGCGCACCCTCTTCAAAAGGTACACCTTTGACATAAACTAAATCCTTTTTCCCCTCGCCTGTAATATCAACTTTATTTTCCGAAACCGTCACCGTTTTCTCTTTGGACTCGCCTGCATAAACGCCAGTGAAGGCGGTTAACGACATAAAAAAGAAGGCACTGAACGTAATTAATAATTCCCTTTTCATTATGCATCACCTCGTTATAGTTAACATCTCCATAATTGGTAAAAAAATGCACAAAAAACCCTTCTGAATTAATCAGAAGGGTGGAAAATACTTACTTATTCTTCGATTCTGCAGCCTGTCGGTATTCCCATGACTCAATTCCAGTCAATCCGTCGATTGAGTCAGCATAAAACACGGGATCTTTTCCTTGTTTTCGCTGTTCCTTGTAATCCTTCAATGCTGCCATAGCAATCTTGGCCAACAAGGTGATGACTATTAGATTAATCAATGCCATGACCCCCATGAAAAGATCTGCCAGATTCCAAACAATAGCTAACTCGGCAATAGAACCGAATAGAACCATTCCAATAACAGCAAGACGGTAAATAAACAGAGCTGTTGGGCTTTCCTTTATGAATTCAATATTCGTTTCACCATAATAGTAATTACCAATAATTGAGGTAAAGGCAAAGAGGAAAATAGCTCCGCCGACGAAAGCAGGTGCCCATGAGCCTACATGCGCTGTCAGTGCTGCCTGGGTTAATTGTATTCCGTCTAAATCAGGGTTAGTATATTCGCCTGACATAATGATGATGAAGGCTGTTGCCGTACAAATCAGTAAAGTATCCGTAAATACGCCTAATGTTTGGATGAGACCTTGCTTTACTGGGTGTGTAACTGCAGCTGTAGCCGCTGCATTTGGTGCACTACCCATTCCAGCCTCATTGGAGAATAACCCTCGTTTGATTCCCATCATCACCGCTGCTCCCATTCCTCCGCCAACCACTTCCTGTAAGCCAAAAGCGTTCTTGACGATTAGTGAGAGCATAGCAGGTATTTCACTGAAGTTCATGATTACAATGAACATAGCAAGAATCAAATAGATGACTGCCATGATTGGCACGATGATTTGTGAAACAAAAGCAATCCTTTTGATGCCCCCGAAAATGACTGCTGCAGTCATAACTGCCAAAATGATTCCCATCCATAAGCGATCGAATCCAAATGCCTGGTCAAATGCAAGGGAAATTGTATTGGATTGAACAGAACTAAAAACCAAGCCAAATGTGAAAACAATGATGATCGCAAATAAAATTCCCAGCCATCTCTTATTTAAGCCGCGTTCCATATAATAAGCTGGACCGCCGCGATACTCTGCCTCGTCAGTATCCTTAACCTTATAAATTTGAGCAAGTGTGCTTTCGATGAAGCTGGAAGCAGCACCAACAAGGGCAATGATCCACATCCAGAAAACCGCTCCCGGCCCCCCTGCAGAAACGGCTGTCGCTACTCCGGCAAGGTTCCCTGTACCAACTCTTGAAGCTAAGCTGACCGTAAATGCCTGAAATGAAGACCTGCCTCTTTTCCCTTCTGATGAAACAGTGGCTGGATCCTTAAGCACCCTTATCATTTCAGGAAAGAATTTAAATTGGACAAAACTTGTCCTGAAAGTAAAATATGTACCTAGCACAACTAATACCGCTATTAGGATATAGCTCCACATATAGTTGTTTAATTCCGATATGATGTTGTTAAAAATCTCCATAGTAAACTCCTTTTCATTTTCTCCAAAGCTATTTAAATATAGTTTTTAATGTACCAAAAATGATGTTCCAGCACAATGGCACTCAACTTCCATTTCAAGCTTTGTCCTTAAAGATATCTATCTATTTACCCTGATAATGGTAATGAAAACAAAAAAACACAGGAATGATCCTGTGTTTTTTAGTAATCTTTTATTTGTTTTCTGTTTCTTTCACTTCTTCGCTTTTCCAAATAGCTGTTAGCTTGCCAGTTTCGCTCTCGTCCACAAGGAAAGAGCCATTTGAATAACGATCGTTGAATCTTAATTCTGAAGCCTTCAAGGATACAATTTGCTGTTTTTCTGTTTGGAAGAATACTTCATCCTCATCTCTGACAGCTTCCACTCCAATAATGCGGTGTGGATTTGCTTTCAACTCCCGAAGCATTACAACGCCGCGTTTCGCCCGCGAGGTTTTCTCGAACTCTGATAGCTTCATTTTCTTAACGGCACCGCGCTGTGTAGCGATGACGATGGAGTGGCTTTGATTGTTGTCAATCATTTTCCCGCCGACAACATAATCTCCGTCCTTCAGGTTCATCCCTTTCACTCCAGCAGCCCTGATTCCGATCGGACTGATTTCTTCTTCACTGAACCATAGGGCGTAGCCTAGGTTCGAGGCAAGGAATAGATCATTCTCACCATTGGTTACATGCACATCGATCACTTTGTCGTCACCTTTGACATTGATCGCAGTCAGCGGCTTTGAATAGCGCTGGGCTTTGTAAAGGCTTAATTCTGATTTTTTCACCATGCCATTCTTGGTCACAAATACAAAGAATGCGTTTTGTTCGAAATCTGTGACAGGAACAGCTTTTATGATTTCTTCATCACGATCCAGCGGTACAAGATTTGCTACATGCTGGCCAAGGTCTTTCCAGCGGATGTCAGGCAGTTCATGGACCGGCAAGTATAGGTAGCTGCCTTTATTCGTGAACAAGAGCAAGACATCCTTTGTATTCATATTCAACTGTGACAGTAGCCTGTCGGTATCCTTCATGGCAAAATCCTGCCCATTGGACGCGGCATATGATCTTTGGCTGGTCCGCTTAACGTAACCGTCCTTCGTCACAGTAACAATGACATCCTCACTAGCAATGAGAACTTCAAGATTGATTTTGATTTCCTCAATCTCATCCTGGATTTTTGTTCGGCGCTCATCTGAGAAGCGCTTTTTGACATCCTTCAGTTCTTTCTTGATTACGGATAATAGCTTTTTCTCACTGCCAAGAATCGCAGTAAGCTCTTCTACCTTCTTGGCAAGCTCCTCTGCCTCGGCTTGAAGGGCAGTGATGTCTGTGTTAGTCAGGCGGTATAATTGCAAGGATACGATTGCTTCTGCCTGGACCTCGGTGAATTCGAATTTTTTAATCAAATTATCTTTGGCGTCACGTTTATCCTTGGATGCACGGATCGTTGTGATTACCTGATCCAGGATTGATAAAGCTTTAATGAGCCCTTCAACGATATGCTGTCGGTCACGTGCCTTTTGAAGATCATATTGGGAACGTTTTGTCACAACATCCTTCTGATGGTCAATGTACGCATCAAGCAGCTCGGCAAGTCCCATTAATACAGGCCTTTTCTTGTTGATCGCCACCATATTGAAGTTATAAGTAATCTGCAAATCGCTATTTTTATATAGGTAATGCAATACGCCATTTGCGTCCGCATCTTTTTTTAATTCAATCACCACACGCAGCCCGGTGCGGTCAGTCTCATCACGCACTTCTGCGATGCCTTCCACTTTTCGGTCAAGTCGGAATTCATCGATCCGTTTAACAAGATTGGCTTTATTGATCTCATATGGGATTTCTGTAA
Source organism: Mesobacillus sp. LC4 (assembly GCF_053543455.1). NCBI lineage: Bacteria > Bacillati > Bacillota > Bacilli > Caryophanales > Bacillaceae > Mesobacillus > Mesobacillus sp. LC4. The sequence continues at coordinate 1,038,260 of NZ_JBGCUB010000001.1, read as the reverse complement.
TGACAATCTGCTGCTTGCCGCCACGGATATCTTCAATCTCAGCTTTGCCGCGAACGATGATCTTTCCTTTGCCGGTTTTGTATGCCTTTGCAATGCCTTCGATGCCCTGGATGATTCCCCCAGTAGGAAAATCAGGACCCTTAATGACTTCCATCAAATCTTCAATCGTGCAAGAAGGGTTGTCCATCCTCATGATAACCCCATCAATCACTTCCGATAAATTATGGGGCGGTATATCTGTCGCATAACCCGCTGATATACCTGTTGAACCATTGACCAGCAAGTTAGGGAACATCGCTGGAAGCACGGTTGGCTCGCTGGAGGTATCATCGAAGTTTGGAATGAATTCCACCGTTCTTTTTTCAATATCCCTTAGCAGCTCACCGGCAATGGCCGATAATCTCGCTTCTGTATAACGCATTGCGGCTGGCGGGTCACCGTCGATGCTTCCGTTATTTCCATGCATTTCGACCAGATAGTTCCGCACTTTCCAATCCTGGCTCATCCGCACCATCGCTTCATAAACAGAAGAATCACCATGCGGGTGGTAGTTACCAATTACGTTACCGACAGTCTTCGCAGATTTACGGAAGCCTTTTTCACTTGTATTGCCTTCCACGTGCATAGCATACAAAATTCGGCGTTGGACAGGCTTAAGCCCATCCCTGGCATCAGGAAGTGCACGTTCCTGAATAATATACTTGCTATAGCGGCCAAAACGGTCGCCTAAAACGTCTTCTAAAGGGAGGTCGCGAAACTTTTCAACTGAACTCATTCGCCTGCTTCCTCCTCTGCAACTGAAATATTTTCATTTTCAAGGATGTTTCCATCTTCCTCAAGTCCGAATGCCACATTGGATTCGATCCATTTCCTGCGTGGTTCTACCTTATCGCCCATAAGGGTGGTCACTCTGCGTTCGGCCCTTGCTGCATCATCAATTCGGACGCGAATCAAAGTCCTGGTTTCTGGATCCATGGTCGTTTCCCATAGCTGGTCTGCATTCATTTCCCCGAGCCCCTTATAACGCTGGATGATATAGCCTTTTCCGACCTTTTTCATCGCATCCTTGAGCTCATCGTCGCTCCAGGCATATTCAATGATTTCTTTTTTGCCTGTTCCCTTGCTGACCTTATATAAAGGCGGCAGTGCTATGAATACCTTTCCGGCTTCAATCAGTGGCTTCATATAACGATAAAAGAACGTTAATAACAGCACCTGGATATGAGCTCCGTCCGTATCAGCATCCGTCATGATGACAATTTTGTCATAGTTGATGTCTTCTACATTGAAGTCAGACCCTACACCCGCTCCAATCGCATGGATGATCGTATTGATTTCTTCGTTCTTGAAGATGTCCTGCAGCTTTGCTTTTTCTGTGTTGATCACTTTACCGCGGAGTGGGAGCACCGCCTGGAACTTTCTGTCACGTCCCTGCTTGGCAGATCCGCCAGCAGAGTCACCTTCTACTAAGTAAAGTTCATTTTTGGCAGGATTCTTGGACTGAGCCGGAGTCAGTTTACCAGATAGCATGGCATCTGATCTCTTTCGCTTCTTCCCGCTTCTTGCATCCTCACGTGCTCTGCGTGCAGCTTCTCGAGCCTGGTAGGCCTTGATGGACTTCTTGATCAGCAATGTACTGATATCCGGATTCTCCTCAAGAAAATAAGAAAGATGCTCTGAAACGACAGAGTCGACAGCAGATCTTGCCTCACTTGTTCCAAGCTTACCCTTCGTCTGGCCTTCAAATTGAAGCAGCTCTTCAGGAATACGCACAGAGACAATGCCTGCTAATCCTTCCCGGATATCTGCTCCTTCAAGGTTTTTATCTTTTTCCTTAAGCAATCCAACCTTGCGGGCATATTCATTGAATACCCTGGTCATAGCTGTTTTGGAACCAGCTTCATGTGTTCCGCCATCTTTTGTACGGACATTGTTTACGAATGAAAGCACATTCTCTGAGTACCCATCATTAAATTGAAAAGCAAACTCAACTTCTATTTGGCTGTTGTCCCCCTCGAAACTGACAACAGGATGAAGCACATCTTTTTCTTCGTTCAAATATTCAACGAATGCCTGAATTCCTGTTTCGAAATGGAAGACATCCTTAACATCATTGCGTTCATCGACCAACTCTATTTTTAACCCTTTTAACAAAAAGGCAGACTCTCTAAGGCGTTCCGAAAGGGTATCATAGTTATAAGTTAATGTAGAAAATATTTCAGGGTCTGGTTTAAAGTGGATGGTTGTTCCTGTTTGGTTTGTTTTCCCGATCTTTTCCAGTGTAGTCACTGGCTTGCCGCCATTCTCAAAACGCTGTTCATAGACAAAGCCATCACGTTTTATGGTGACAACCAGCCATTCTGATAATGCGTTAACAACGGAAGCACCTACACCATGCAATCCACCGCTCGTTTTATAACCGCCCTGTCCAAATTTACCCCCTGCGTGCAGGACAGTAAGGATTACCTCGGGAGTCGGTTTGCCAAGCTTATGCATACCCGTAGGCATACCTCGGCCTTTATCCTGGACACTGACTGAATTATCTTTATGGATTTTGACGATGATCTGATTCCCGTAGCCGCCGAGTGCTTCGTCTACCGAGTTATCTACGATCTCATAAACGAGGTGATGAAGTCCTCTTGTATCTGTGCTGCCGATATACATACCCGGCCTTTTGCGCACCGCTTCAAGGCCTTCAAGTACCTGTATGGCATCATCATTATAATCAAAAGCTTGCTGATTTCTTGCCACGAACATACCCCTTTCATTTCTTGCAAACAACATTGACGGTTTTTATGTATAGTGTCAATGAATTCGTTAAGTATTCATTTTTTTTGATAAAGGCTTCTCAAATGGAAATTTGATGGTCTAATCAATTGGGCCATTTTACATATAAAGCTGCCTTTTATCTGGATCAGAACAATTGTTCTCTTATTTATTTTACCATAAGAATGGCGTCTATGCTTAATTGTAGCGATTAATTGGAATTTGGCAAACGGATTTCAAGAATTAATTGGAATTTTGTCATAAAAAATCAGTTTTTTGGATACTTATGTGAAGGTTTTATGTCGTCCTGGATGCTGTTTAAATTATGATTTTCTCACGGCATACTTGCAATACCTGTTCCTGAATCAAACTCCCAGCGATTTCCGGCGTTATTTTTTCAAGATGAACTGCAACATAAGAACAAATTCTTTTTATGGAGGACATTCAATATGAGAAGCACCAAGGTGTTCTTTCTTGGAACGGCACTGCTCCTTCTTCTTGCTGTCACTGCCGGCGGTGTATTCAGAAGTGACACTGATGAAAATAGACAGGGGCAACAAATTCAGTCAGCAGGACAACCAATCATGCTCGAACGGTCCATGGCGAAGGTCAACAATGTAAAGATGGGTGAGAAAATCAAGACACAACTTGATACCCAAGATGAAATCACATTAATCTTTCATAATAAAAAGAACACAAGTCATTATTATGATCATGAAGCCACAGTAGACTTTGCTATTGAACCAAGCGCGGAAGAAATAGATGAAATAACCCGGGATATCAAGGGCTGGGTCATCAAGCATCTGAATTCAATCTATATTTTCAGATCGACTGCGATGGAAACGCCTGAAATGATTCAATATTTTAGCCAGAGACAAAATATTGAGTATGTTGAACCAAATTTTATCTTGATGCAAAATGAAGTGAGTGGACCTAATGACCTTCTTTACCAGGAGAACTATCAATGGAATTTACCGGTGATCGGGACGGAACAAGGATGGAACGTCACCCGTGGAAATGAAGAAATCCAAATTGCGATTGTTGATACCGGAGTTGATTTGAATCATCCTGATTTAAAAAACCGACTTGTTAAAGGGTACAATGTGATTGATGATAGATCTGAGCCGGATGATGACAATGGACATGGAACCCATGTAGCCGGAATTATTGCTTCAGAAACCAATAATAATGAAGGAGTAGCCGGAATGACATGGTACAGTAAAATCATGCCGGTAAAAGCAATGGGGGCAAAAGGGTATGGTACCACCTTTGACATTTCAAAGGGGATAGTCTGGGCTGTTGATCATGGGGCCGATGTGATTAACCTTAGTCTTGGCAATTATCAGCCTTCAAAAGTTCTTGAAGAAGCTGTCCGTTATGCTTATGAGAATAATGTGGTCATGGTTTCTGCAGCCGGCAATGACTCATCAAACCAGCCTACCTACCCTTCTGCCTATCCAGAAGTCATAAGTGTTGCTGCGGTAGATTATAATGGAAACCGGGCAAGCTTTTCTAACTATGGGGATTATATTGATATTGCCGCACCTGGAGTTTATATCCCCAGCACCTACTTCAATGAACAGTATGCAGCCCTTTCAGGGACGTCCATGGCCGCTCCACATGTCGCCGGCCTTGCCGCGCTTATAAAATCTGCTAACCCTGGATTAACAAGCTCTCAAGTCATCAGGATCATCAAAAATTCTGCGATCGATCTTGGGGAGCAAGGAAAAGATGTTCAGTTTGGAAATGGCTTGATTGATGTGAATTCAGCACTGCAGGAAGCAAACAAAGAGACGCCGAGCATCAACAAAAGAGAGAAGTCTTTATTTGAATGGTTAAGGTAAACCATTACCATGTAACAAGCCGCCCTTAATTGGACGGCTTGTAGCTTTTATACCAGATTGTATAGCTGCTCATCAACTTCTTCGATAAGCGGACTAAGTTCTTCTTTAGAAAGGATATATAATTCATGCATGGCCCTTGTACAGGCAGTATATAACAATTTCCTTTCCTCAGTCCTTGTATAGACAGATGAATCATAAATGATCACCGCGTCAAACTCAATTCCTTTTGCCAGGTATGTCGGCACCACATTCACCCCATTTTCAAACGTCATGGTGCCTTTTTCGATCAGCCTTGCGTCAACTGCTTTTTTGACACCCTCGAAAGCAGCCTTACTCTCCTTGGCTGTTTTACAAATAACCGCGATATTTTTATGCCCCGACCTTTGAAGCTCCGAAATCAAATCATTCACCTTAAGAATATGGTCTCTGCTTTCAAGGCCTTGGATGATAACCGGCTTTGGTCCGGTCCGATTAAAAGGTTCAATCCTTTCGCCGCCTTCGATTAGCTGGCGGGTAAATTCTACGATTTGCATTGTTGACCTGTAGGTCTTTGTGAGGCTGTAAAGTTCCATTTCTCCAAAATCAAGTGCTGAATCCGCCAGAATCGTCTGGGCCCCGGTAGGCCCCGAATAAATTGCCTGGTTTATGTCACCGAGCAGTGTCATCTTACTATACGGGAACAGCATCTTTATATACGCAAACTGAAATGGAGTATAGTCCTGGGCTTCATCAACGAAAACATGCCGAATCGATGAGTTTGATTTCCTGCCTTCTATTAAATCTTGAAGATAAAGAAAAGGTGTTGCATCTTCATAGGCAATGTATCTATTCTCCAAATTGCTTATGGACTGTTCACAGATGGCACTCCAATTTTCCGGTAAAGGTTCAGCCATAAGATGGCCGTCCTTAAAGAAATCCATAAAAATGGCTCTTATATTGATGAATTTTAATTTTTTCACAGCATTGAATAGTGGTTTGAAGCGTCTTTTAACTACCATTTCAGATAGCCATTTCTGCTCTCGATCAAGATCATGGAAGGTATCCTCCGCTTCGCCTTGTTTTTGTTGGCTGTTTTTGAATGCCTCTAGATAATCTTCCTTTTCAAGAAATTGGATCTCCTTCTCCACCCATTCCTGTGACAATTCCGCTTTTGCTTTTCTCTTAAGCTCTTTTAAAAGCCATTCCTTAACAAGCTGAACTCTATTTGGAATTGAAATACTCTGATCGAGCGAATCATAATATGCGGTGATTTCTTTCTTTGAGATGATGGCGCGTTTATTAATGCCTAAACTTTTAAAGACTAGCGTTTCGCCAGCCAGTTTCTTAGCGTATTGATCCAGTAGGTCTTTAAATGCCAAACTTGCTTTAAATCGGATACTTTCAATCCTATCAAAGTAATTTTTGTTTTTTTCGGCTTCAAGCATGAACTCCATTTGTTCAAAAGGGTCTTCCAGTTCATATTCGCTGCCGAAACGCGTTGAAAGATATTCCTGGAAGGTGGCCTGCTGCATATTTTCCTCACCAAGCTCAGGCAATACTGTAGCAACATAGCTATTGAACAGCGGATTTGGTGAGAATAGCATGATGTTTTCCGATGTGATGATATTCCTGTACTTGTATAGCAGGTAGGCGACACGCTGCATGGCAGCAGAAGTCTTTCCGCTTCCAGCCACACCCTGAACAACAATAAGACTGCTTGAGTCATTGCGGATAATCTGGTTCTGTTCCTTCTGGATCGTAGCCACAATCGTTTTCATCTGGGTATCGGCATTATTGCCAAGGACTTCCTGAAGCATTTCGTCCCCAATGGTAACCCCGGTTTCAAACATTGCTGAGATTTTTCCGCCTTTAATGACGAACTGTCGTTTTAGTTCCATTGTACCTTCAATGAGATCTGTTTCAGTTTTATATTTCGCAGGGCCGGGGGAGTAATCATAGTAAAGACCGGAAATAGGTGCTCTCCAATCATAAATCAAGAAGTTTTCTTCCTGTTCATCCATTAAAGTGGCGATGCCTAAGTATATTTGCTCGGCTTTGTCTTCACCGTCTTCTTTAAAATCGACTCTGCCAAAGTAAGGAGAAAACCTGAGGCGAGACAAAGTCTGCAGCTGCTTGATCATTTGAGATTGAGTCCGTTCACGCTCTGATAAAAGAGCAGCCTGCTGCTTGATGCTAGTAAAAGTTTCCGCTACATCATCAGCTTCATCAAAGTTGACCGTAACATCTTCCCAAAAGGTTTTTCGGATTTGAAGAGCATCAGAGCCGACATTACTTGAACTCTCATTCCACTTCGCTGCTTTTTTATCAATTTCCTCAATGATGAATTCAACACGTTCTTGTTCCATTTCCAAGTCTTTCAGTTGCTTTTCTTCCATTTAAATCACTCCAGACTCAACGCTCTAATACTTGACTCCCACCTTGGTTTGTGGTATTGTTATGCTAGAATTATTGTGCATTCATTGATCAGTTAAATAAGTACCAACTGTCATTTTACTATGTACATATTTTTATTACAAATCTCTTTTCCCGAAGTCACCTTGTATGGTGCTTTTTTATTTTTCACATAGTGCTTTAATTATATTTATTCGATTTCCAACCTTTTTAAACATAAAAAACCGCGTTGCTGTATTTCAGCCCGCGGTTTTTTCATGAATTTGATCAAAATAGATATATATTTCTATTACTGTTGATTTAATAATCACCTTTCCGAGTTCTCGTCATCTGCTAAGTTTTATGATGGTTGCGATATTTGCTGCAATTTTTTCTGTAAATGTGTGAGCGTTTTTAAAGGCATCTTCAAGCGATACAACACCTGGAACTATGCTGAACACGGCATCAATTCCATGCTCGTGGACAACTTCACTGTCGGCACCCACATTACCCGCAATCGCAATGACCGGGACATTATGTCGTTTAGCTGTTTTGGCAACGCCTATAGGAGTCTTTCCGAAAATCGTCTGACCATCAATCTTTCCTTCTCCGGTTATAACAAAGTCGGCATCTAGGATATGGCTTTCTAGTTGAGCGGCCTCAATCACGATGTCAACACCTCTTTTTAACTCTGCCGACAGGAACGCCATTAATCCGCCACCAAGCCCACCTGCTGCTCCGGCACCTGGAACTTTCTCGATGTCCTTGCCGATGTCCTTCAAAATGACCTGGGCAAAATGGTGAAGGTTGTGATCCAGTACTTCAACCATTTCTTGCGTTGCTCCCTTTTGAGGTCCAAAAACATGTGATGCACCTCTTTTGCCCGTTAAGGGATTATCCACATCACAAGCAACTTCAATCTTCACTGTTTCAAGCCGTTTATCCAACCCAGCCATGTTCACTGCAGCAAGAGAACCTAAGGCTCCTCCGCCCTCGCCGATTTCTTTTCCATATGAATCAAGCAGCAAGATACCAAGGGCCTTGGCCATACCCGCTCCTCCATCATTAGTGGCACTTCCGCCAATCCCAATAATGATATGCTCAACACCATAGTCAAGAGCGGCTGCAATTAATTCACCTGTACCCCGAGTAGTCGTTTCCAGAGGGTTTCTGTTACATGAAGGTACAAGATGAAGTCCTGAAGCAGCAGCCATCTCTATGACAGCTGTCTTTTCATCACCTGAAATCCCGAAAAAGGCTTCAACCGGTGTACCGAGTGGGCCTGTCACTGTTTTGGTGATCAGTTTTCCGCCTGTGGCATCAACAAGGGATTGGACCGTTCCTTCGCCTCCGTCTGCCATTGGTACCTTTACGAAACTTGCTCCAGGGAGGATCTTTTTCATGCCACTTTCGATTGCTAAAGCAGCCTCGAGCGCTGTAAGGCTCTCTTTAAAAGAATCAGGTGCAATTACAATTTTCATGATCGTTTCTCCTCTCATTGAATACCACAGTATCCATACGCTGAAATGAAAGGTCTGGACTTTACAAGAAAAATCCAGACCATTTTTAGAAATCTAGGTACTATTCATACCAAAGCTTTTATCTATCCGAAAAACTTGAAGATCCCAAAGATTAGTGTCGAAACGATTGCGAGCGTTAAACCGACTGCTGTTTCATAAGGTATTAATTTTAAACGTTCTTTGATCTCCATGTTGACACTTCCTCCAGTTGCGTGGAAGAAGCTTCCGTGTGGAAGATGGTCAAGGACAGTGGCACCCGCATGTACCATGGCTGCACCCGCTAGTGCGGTGACACCCATTTCCAATATGGTCGAACCGAAAACCTGCGAAGCAACTGCGGTCCCTGCTGTTGTAGAAGCAGTAGCCGCTGACATGAAAATACCAGATGCAGGTGCAAGGACGAAGGCTGGTAGACCAAGCGCATCCAGGCTGTTAATTAAGACATCCTTCAACCCTGAATTGGCGATGATTCCCGCGAGTGTTCCTGTACCAAGGAGCATGATTGCTACTCCAGACATTTTATTTAATCCAGCGATTGCATAGTCATTGATTTGCCTGATCCTGCCCATCGCAAGCGCTCCAGCGATTCCTCCGGCTGGCAGGGCGATCATTGGGTCGATGTTTATATCGAATAAAGGTCGCAGAGCGAGCAAAATGATGGTAACTAATGGGGCCACGATTGCCGGGACTACTAATGGGTGCTTTCCTTTAACCGTTGTTTCACTTTCTTGAACTGTTACCATCGAACCTTTATTTACTAGCTTCTTAGCTAAAATATACGTAACGGTCAATCCGAAAATAGCTGGAATGATTCCCGCAGCCATTACAGATGTCAATGGGATTTGGAACGCATCCGCTGCAGCTATTGCATTCGGGTTCGGTGACATGATATTCCCAGCCTTGCCGCCGCCAATCATCGCAAGCAGGATCGCTGTTTTGGAAATACCCGCTTTATTTGCGATTGCCAACGCGATTGGCGCAACAGTGATGACAGCAACATCGACAAATACGCCAACAGTAGTAAGGATCATTGTCGCGATTGCCAGTGCAAGTAACGCACGTGTTTCCCCGACCTTCTTAACGATTGTTTCGGCGATTACTGCAGCAGCACCTGATTCAATCAGGACTCCTGCCAGCACTCCGGCAGCCAGGATCCTTAATACTGCTGGAATGATTCCCTTTGCCCCTTCCATCATCAAGGCAACGGTGTTCGTGACATCAACTCCGCCTACAAGTCCCCCGATCAGGGCACCTGCAATCATTCCATATGCTGGTGAAACTTTCTTTAAAATAAGGAAAATAGCTACTACTAGTGCTACAATTGCGCCGAAAGCGCTTACTTGAATATCCACGGTGATACCTCCTAAAAACGTTTTGTACCCCAATTGTAAGCGCTGTCTATTGATATTACATTAGTCAAATCATCAAAAAAAGACCTGTAATAGTACAGATCTTTTGTGCATTTGCACAATTTCATTCCAGCTCACTATTAAGAAATGATAAATAAAGGTGAAGAAGGTCTGTTGTTTTCCGTGGATCCTTGCCTGTTATTTCAGTGATTTTATCAAGTCGATATCGCAGCGTGTTCCTATGTACGAATAGCCTCTGTGCAGCCTTATTCATGTCTCCGTTCGTATCGATTAGAGCTCTCAAAGATTCAGTCAGCTCGCCTTTAATATCCTTCTCCATCAGACGCTTATAAAAAGGCTGCAAATTCCCCGTGAGCCCTTTGTGAGAAGCACTTAAAAGGAATACTGGCAAATAATAATCCTCAAACATGTATATATCGTTTTGTGGAGATAATTTCAGACCAGAATCCAATGTCATGACTGCCTGTCTGTATGACTCCGTGAAGCCTGGCAATCCTTCATGGAATTGGCCAACCCCGATTTTCACCTGGATTTGCTCATTCATTCTTAAACCATTAAGCCATGTCTCAGTTGTTTTTCTCAGGAAATGATCAATGTCATCTCTCGGTACGACCTTTAAAATCACGATCCTATCATCCTGCATCAATAATAGATCATCTTTTTTCAGTCGACTTTTTAAATAGGCGTAAGTTTTCTTCCTGTCAGGAGTCATGATGACAATCGCAACCCGCTCCATTTGAAGATCAATTCCAAGGCGCACAGCTCTTTCGAGGAAGAGCGAGTCATGTTTGCCTTCAGCATGGATGATTTGGCTGACGAGTTCCTCCTTAAGCCTTTCATCCCATTGTATTTCATTCATCAAAACCGCCTGCTGAAGACTGAGCTCAGCAGCCATCCGTACGAGTTCTACATAGCTTCTGACTTCATCTGGTGATCCAGTTATGCCGATTACTCCTATGATCCTATTTTCAAAGAGTATAGGAAGATTAATACCTGGTTTAACACCATTGAGCCTTTTTGCTTCATGATCAGTAATTTCAAAGCCCTTTCCTTGTTGAATGACGATGACTGCCCCTTCATGGATGTCATCTATGCGTTTTTCGTCGCCTGAGCCAATGATCACGCCCTGATTATCCATTAAATTGATATTCTTTCCGATGATCCCCATCGTCCTGTCTACAATTTCCTGAGCTAGCTGCTTGTTCAATAACTCCATGTAAATCCCCGCCTTGATGTACAATACTATGTAATATTATGGCTGAATATTTGCTATAACAAAAGTAAAGCGTGAGAACATCAGTCCTCACGCACCTATTTACCTTGTTAAAGCATGTTCTACTTTAATGCATCTGTCCATGATCACAGAATATCCTTTTTCTTTCAGGAAGTTGTAGGCCTCTTCATTTTCAAGACCAAGCTGTGCCCAGAAAACATCCGCATCGATTTCGGCAAACTCCTCTGCAACCTCCATCAAATATTCTGATCGGCGGAAAACATTGACAATGTCTACGTGTCCGTCAATTTCTTTTAACGTTTTAACTGCTTTGATTCCAAGAACTTCATCTACAGTCGGATTCACGGGGATAATGTCATAGCCAGCTGCCTGCATTGCCTTTGAAACCATATAGGAAGTCCGCTCAGGGTTGTCACTCAATCCGACAACTGCAATCCTTTTTGAATTTTTAAGGATTTTGCCGATTTCTTCTCTTCCTGGATTGTTGATTGCCATTTTCATCACTCCTATGGAATAATTCGATCCTAATGATTATTTTATCGCACTACTTTTCAGACTCAAATAAACTTGCCTCAAGGCATGTGTTACTTAAATAATTATAAAGCTTTAAATCTCTCCTTTCTCTTTTTTCTGGTAAAGTGTGAATCGATCAACGGCAACAGCGAGCAAAGTGCCAAGGATTAACCCGTTATTAAGGATTGAAACAAGGACAGGCGGAATATTGCGAAAAGCCTCGCCCGGAATGAACATCGCGCCTACACCTGCCATCAGGGCGGTTCCAATCACGACTCGAATCCTGCTTTTATCGTTTTCACGATCAAATTCTGAAAAAGCGATCCCTGTCATATTCACGAATATAACGAAAGTAACGGAGTAGCCTACAGGTGCAGGTAGAGCTGCGAACAAAGACATTACATGCGGCAGCATACTTGCAAGGATGATTAACAATGAGCTGATGATAAAAGGCAGAATCCTTGTGATACCAGTAGTTGAGATAAACCCTGCGGCGCCAGAAATTGGGACAGACCCAATTGCCGAGAAAATCCCTCCAAGCAGCTGGTTGATTCCAGCTGTGAAACCGCTGGCCCTGTAGCGGAAATCAGTGCGATCAGACCCCATATCCTTTAGAACTTGTCCAGTAACCCTTATGCTGGCCAACATATTGGTGATTAGCAGGAATGTAATGAAAACCGATGTCACAATTAAACCTGAATTAAAAATAGGCTTCCCAAATGCGAAAATTTCCGGTATGGCAAATGCTGGCCCTGTATATACTTCATATGCTTTTCCCAGGTTAAAAGTCTTAAATAGCAGCCAGCCAGCAGCCAGGCTGATTAAGATAGCATACTGGCTGACCCATTTAATACGATGCCTTGTTAGATAAAAAGTGAATGATACCAAAAAAATGCTGAACATAGCGATTGGAAGACTCACCTCGCTTCGACCTCCGCCAAGTCCAGCCATCCCATTCAAGAATGAGCCGCTTAGCTGAATCACAAGCAAAAGCAGGTAAATCCCACTGACTACAGGTGTGAATAACGCTGCTAGTCTATCGATAAGCTTGAATAAACTTAATAGAAAAAATACAACTCCACTGATGATCATGGCTCCTTCTAAAGCTTGCAGTGTTTCGAGGCTAGATGTAAACAGGGTTGCACTCAATCCCGCATAAATCGTAAAAACACCCCACCATAGTCCGGCGGGACCCTCATTAATTGGCATACGATGTCCGATCAGAGCCTGCAACAGGCTCGAAATCCCTAACACAAACATTGTTCTTTGCACTAATCCAGTCGTCTGCAAATCATTCAATTGGAATAAATCAGCGATCGCAATCGGTGCTACAATTGAACCAGCAATGATAAAGGCCATCCACTGAATGGCTGATAATATTGTCTTCATACTTCAATCTCCATCTTCTTGGCATAATAGTAAATCGCGCATTTATATGTATGCTAATTCTTTAAATGAAATCCATTTTCCTTCGCTTTTAATAATATCGTACTTAAGGATACTGTAAATGAAGGAATTTTTGTATTAAAACAATCCATTAGAAAAAGGCATCCGCATTAGATGCCTTTTATGTTAATAGCTGGTAAACCATAGAATCCTTTGAATCCAATAGATAATATATTTAAATGGAGTCATCTTGTCCTTATTTTCTTCATAATCCAGTGTAAACTTTGCTTCTTCATTATTCCAGATTCGACTGAAATACTGGTCAACATCTTTGATGACCTGGCGATCAGAATCGGCTGCTATTTTGATATTGGTTTCGAGGTTTAAATCATTGAGGTTCCGACGGGTAAAGTTGGCGGATCCTCCGAGAATGACACTGCTCTTTCCTCTGTCAAAGTAAATCAATTTTGAATGATATTGTTCCTGGCCAGCATTGTACCATTTTATCTTAATATTTTCGCTGCCAAATTCCATGATCTCTTCTGACACCGGGATATTTGGCAAACCAGACTTCTGGTTTCCGAAAGCGTTGGTATTAGGGTCAAGTATAATATTTATTTTTGCTCCCCGATCAGCAGCCTTGTCAATTTCGTCGATGACTTTTCTTTCTGCAAGATAGAACATTCCTATCCAAATATGATCGTCTTTTCCAGAGTTTTTCAGCTCGTTCAAGAGATGTTTGAGGATTTTCCCCTCCGTTAAAACCTGGACCTTGATATCTCCTTCGGCCTTTTGGGGAGTGTACTCAGGGAGATTGCCACCTCCTGAAAAATTGAGTACTGCCTGCTCAGATTCCAATATATCACCTATGATATTTCCACTTGTTTCAAAGGCGATATTTGAGTGGAACCCACTAGCATCATGAGGGTTCGCGGATGCTACGATAGCTGTCTTCTCAGTGACGAACACTTTCCGGTGATTAGCCTTCAGGTTCAGTAGTTCAAAATAGGACCGGAGCGTCACATCAGGCGCATTCTTTGCCATTGGATTAGGGATCCACCCTTCTCCTGATTGGCCAAACCACTGGAGAAACACCCGCCAAAAAGCCGTATATAGTGGGTTGGAATCCCTTAGAGGATCCAGGTTCGTGAAAACAACTTTAATGTCATGGTCCCACAGCTCCTTCAAAAGACCTGATTTGTGAGATCCATAAGTCAAATTTATTTCATCAGTGATGAACACTACTTTAAGATCCTTATGCTTTTTCTTCTGGGCGATCAGTTTTTCTCCAATGGATTCACTTATTTCTGGGTAGCCCATGTCCTCCTTGTAATAGCCATTAAATAAAAACATATCCAGGACAATAAAATCTTCTGCTTCACCAATCCGCTTTTGGATCGTATCGAATATTTCATGTTCGTACTTTTGTTTACCGTCTCTCCCTTTATAGGTTAAATCATATAAGAAGCGGACATCCTTGACCTTATGGACTTTCCCTTCATATGATAAGCCTTCAGGAATGTCTTTATTGGTCTGGTAGACAGCAATAGTGATCAGGATTATTGCAAGGATCATTATGAACAATAATGGCTTTCTTTTAGATAAACTTTTCCCAATCTTCATTTTAGAAGGGCTCCTTAAGTTAATTTACTTACTTATTCACTTATTCAGCAAGTTATAAACTTAGCAAGCAAATCCATCTATCATGAATGACAAAAACAGTTTTGTTCAAGATTTGCATGGAGTTTTTAATAGAACATGGTAAAATAAAAGAACCTTAAAATCTTAAAAGGAGAATATTTCATGGCAATAAACGCAATAATCATTATTCTGGCATACCTGCTGGGATCAATACCTTCTGGCCTTATTATCGGAAAATTGTTCTATGGTAAAGATATTCGTGAACATGGAAGCGGGAACTTAGGCGGTACAAATACATTTCGGACACTGGGAGTAAAAGCTGGTTTAATAGTTAGTATCGCTGACGTGTTGAAAGGAACTCTTGCTGCAAGTCTGCCCTTGCTGCTAAATACGGATGATCTCCATATGCTTTTAGTAGGGGTCTTTGCGGTGATTGGACACATGTATCCTATCTTCGCTGGATTTCGAGGCGGTAAAGCGGTAGCCACTTCCGGTGGGGTTTTGCTGGCATATATTCCGGTATTATTCATATTCATGCTCTTAATCTTTTTCATCAGCTTGTACATAACAAAGTATGTTTCCCTATCTTCCATTCTAACCGGCATTGCCGCGTTCATTTACTCGCTCTTTACCCAGGACCTCCCTTTGATCATGGTTGTCGCAGTCCTGGCCAGTTTCGTCATCTACAGGCATCGAGCCAATATTGAGAGAATCCGCAATAAAACAGAGCCGAAAATCAAATGGCTTTAGAACAGAAAACTACAGCCGGCAAACCTTCCGTGTTTGCCGGCATTTTTATGGATAAAATCCAAAGTCCTCATAAATTCCACAGTAAAATGGCAGCCAAGATTAACAATTATAGCCCCTTTTGCGCCAGGAGTTCTTTATAAGATATTTTTTGTTCTTTTTAAAAAAATAAATGGTTTTGCTGTTATAATTTATATATATATGTCATATACATTCGAAAGAAATCGAATTCAGGCTGCTAGTTTATATGTATGTCAATTCCTGAGGAGTTATTTAATTTAACCATGCCCAAACAATTCGAAAAAAGAAGGGATATAAATGAAAGCAGTAAAACGCCTTAAAACCTTTCAATTCAGTAGAGAAATGAAACAGTCAGTCTCTCCAAGTACGTATCCAAACGATAAAACTTTCTTGATTCATGAACTTCAAATGAAAAGGGCTGAGTTGACAATGGATGATTTAAAACACAAACAAGCAGAGCTTGAAAGTAAAAGCATGGAACTGGAGCAGGAAATAGTTGATAAACAGCAAACTTTAATGCACCTTCATCAGGCTATCCAAACTGCCACAAGTAAGTTTCAAGCAGCTTCAGCCAGCCATTTGGCAGCCGGATTAGCTCATGAGATAAGGAATCCCCTGACAACAATCAAGGGTTTTATCCAGTTGCTTAAACCGGAACTTCAAGCTGACGGGAAGAAGGAATTCGCTGATGTGGCTTTAGATGAAATTAATCGT
Source organism: Mesobacillus sp. LC4 (assembly GCF_053543455.1). Classification (NCBI taxonomy): domain Bacteria; kingdom Bacillati; phylum Bacillota; class Bacilli; order Caryophanales; family Bacillaceae; genus Mesobacillus; species Mesobacillus sp. LC4. The sequence goes on along the minus strand of NZ_JBGCUB010000001.1, from coordinate 1,022,134 downwards.
GCCAACACCTTACTCACTGAATTTCTTTCTGTTTTGAAACCAAGCTCCCCTGAGAAAAGGAAGCTATCCATGAATAAGTTAGCAGAAAGTATACTCAAGCTATTTTCGAGCGAATCGATTTTAAAGGATATCCAATTCAAAGGAACCTTTCCCGAAGACGAGCTTTATGTATGGGCTGATGAAAATGGAATTAAACAAGTGTTGGTGAATTTGTTGAAAAATGCATTTGAGGCAGTGGAAGGAAATCCTGATACGAGACCTGAAATCACATTGGTTGTAAGCAAACTTGAGGAATACGTTTCAGTAAGTGTAATAGATAATGGCAGCGGAATTGATGAATTCTCTCTTAACAAGATTTTCACACCCTTTTATACTACAAAAGCAGAAGGAACCGGGATAGGGTTGGCGATCAGCAAGCAAATAATCGAAAGTCACGGCGGCCAAATGAGTGTTGCCATTGAACACAATAAAACATTATTCAAATTCGCGCTTCCTGCCGTTTAATCCTCAACAGAAATCGTCGAAAAATTGTCATATTGAAAGCCATTAACCATCTGCCGTGACTGGTAAAATGTAGGTAATAACTAAGGGAAGAAGGCGGATTGTAATGGAAGAAGTTATCAAGCAGGCCGTGAATTGGGTTTATACAACCACAACCGCTGATGTAACGTCGCCAGATGATTTTATTGTAGAATTTCTAACTGATATTCCTGACAATGAAAGAAATGACCCTTCGCCAATCAAAATTAAAAATATGGATGAATTATTGGATTTCCTGGAAAACACGGATTGGTGATATATGATTCGTCTGATCTGGATTTTAAACATTCTGGAAAGAATATAGTTACAAATCACCAGTAAAAAAATGCGGTCCATTAAAGGACCGCATTTTTTTACATATCGTATTACATTTTTAACAATTTGAACTGCCCCCTGCCCAAAACATCTTTTATATAATCTAGTTTTGTATCATTGAAATAAACGGAATCACCTTCATGGATCAGGATAGGCACTTCATCGAATGTATGAATTTGATCATTCTTTAACGGCTGCTCCTCCAGAGCAACTCGAAGCTGCGGGCCACCTCAACCGATCCCCATCGTCAACCGGACGTAAAGTATTTCCTCTTCCTTGCATTCATTCTTGATTGCCTGACGCAAAATCTTATGTGCGCTCTCGGTAATTTTGAACAATGCCTCTCACCCTTTCAAAGTTTCTGCTTTAATCTACAATTTTAATGAAAATTATCGAATTATGACAAAATAATGAAAATCATAATGAAATTTATACATTTAACACCATTCTTATAATATATTATCTTTAGAGGCTTAAAAATAAATATGCCTCATTCTAATCTGGGGAGATTAACATGAGAAAAAAGAAGAAAAAACCTTTTGGTCTTGCCTTGTTTGCAGGCTTAGGCATCTTGGCATCCGTATTAACTTTGCAGATGTACAATGAAGCACAAGCAAAAGAACCAAGCATTAAAATGAAATCTCAAAAGTCACATCTCGAGAGAAGCTATGATGTGACCGGTAAGAGTTTTGTGGAAACAGTGAAAATCGGAGCAATTGGTGATATCCTGATCCACGATACGGTTTATGAAGATGCATTTTTGAGTCCCGGCTACGATTTCAAACCAATGCTCAGTCATGTCAGAGAGTACTTATTGCAACCTGATCTTTTACTGGCGAACCAGGAAACTCTTCTTGGCGGAGAGGAAATTGGGTTATCAAGCTATCCAATGTTCAATAGTCCTGTTGAAGTTGGTGACGCATTGATAGATGCCGGAGTGGATATTGTATCAAATGCAAATAATCATTCTCTTGACCGCTCGGAAAAGGGTGTCCTCGCATCGTTAAGTAATATGGAAGCATCCGGCCTCCCTTACGTTGGTTCGTTCAAGGATGATGCTGACAAACAAGAATTGCGGATCTTGAATAAAAATGGGGTCAGGGTTTCCTATTTATCCTACACCTATGGAACTAACGGAATCCCAGTTCCAATCGGCAAGGACCATCTCGTGAACCTGATTGATCGGGAAGCGATGAAAGCCGAGATTCACCGCGCCCGGAATGAATCAGATATTGTTGTAATGAGTATCCATTGGGGGAATGAGTATCAACGCTTCCCTACTATTGATCAAAAAGAACTTGCCCAGTTTCTGGTCGATGAAGGTGTAGACATCATCTTTGGCCATCATCCGCATGTTTTGCAGCCTATGGAGTGGCTGACTGCAGCGGACGGAAGAAAGGCTTTTGTCGTCTATTCCCTTGGTAATTTCCTGTCTGGCCAAATGTGGGACTATAAGGATATCGGCGGTCTTGCCACGATTGAAATAACGAAAACCATCACACCGGAAGGCGATAAAATCGTGCTGCAAAACCCGGAATTCTTACCGACATTTGTCTCAAGCAGCAGACAAAGCAATTACCGTGTTGTTCCTTTGCAAGAAGCCGGCCAATTTGGCCTCGCTGGAGCAGAAAGTAAATATAACGAAATCATGGAGCATATGACACAGTTTATTAAGTAGTTTTCTTACGAATATTGATTCAATAAGAATACCAGCTCGAAAACTCGCATCTATACTTAACCCCCGCGGGAATACTGTATATGTCAACACGAATAAGCAATGTGAAAACAGCCAATAATGAAATGTGAATGCCTGGTCCATGAAGACCAGGCATTGCTTATGTTATAATCGGGCTACCTGGTTTGAAAGGAGAACAATATGATAATTACAATTAATGATGATGCTGCAGCATGGTATGAAAATGAAATGGACCTTTCATCCGGAAGCTATTTGAGATTTTTTGTCCGGTACGGGGGCTTCAGTTCCATTCAGAAAGGTTTTTCATTAGGTGTATCGAAAGAAGAACCTGATCATATTGGTGTAAAAACAGAAAAGAATGGTGTCACTTATTATATCGAAGAAAAAGATATTTGGTATTTTGATGGCCATGATATGCTCGTTGAACTTCACCCAGTTGGGCAGGAACCCGATTTTAAATTCGAAAAGAAGTAAGGCAGACGCGAAAGCGCCTGCCTTATTTTTTAGTTACTATAAGTCGGTTCTCAATACCTTCCTGTTTTAAAATTTCAGCCTGCTTCGTTCCTAAAAGATCGAAATGAGGATAATGGGTCTTCCTTTTGTCAATCCACTCCGGCCGCAAACCATATTTCCGCCCCCACTGGGTTAGCTTTTCGAGGTCACTGCAGCCTACCTTCGTCACTGTTGAGCAGTCTGGGAAGCGATCATCAATCCAGTAATGAGTCAGGAAGGCGAGCTCTCCTCTTTCGATTTTAGCTTTCCATTCATCCAGCTCATGACGTTTTATTCCGAAAGCCAATCAGACCTGCTCCTTTTCATCTTCAGGCTTTTTCATAGCTTGAAGATAAGCTTCATGCCAGTCAGGAAAGCTCCTTTTTAAAGAAATAGGCCGGAAGCTATCCTTCTTCACACAGACATGTTTTGAACTGCCTGTTAAAGCAAGCTCCCCGCTACCATTGAATATCTCATATTTATAGACAGAGCGAATGCCATCATATTCCTCAACCCAAGTTTTGATCGTTGCAGTATCCCCATATCTCAATGGCTTTTTATAGGAAGCTTGAATATCGAGTACAGGCGAAATGATTCCGTCCTTCTCCATTTCTGCATAATTAAAGCCAAGCTCTTTGATCAATTGTGTTCTGCCCAGCTCCATCCACACCAGATAATTTGCGTGATAGACAACACCCATCTGGTCTGTTTCCGCATATCGTACCTCAATCTCCCTTGTAGAAATGATCATTTGTATTCCCCTTTATTGTTCGTGTTATTAGGTTATTTTTATAAATAAGTATTATCCACTAATCTTTTTTAGAGCTGCTTCAAAGTCCTGCTCGTCTAAGTATAAAACATCTTCATCGAAATCCTCAAAAAACTCTCGGTCAATCAAACGATATGCCTGGGATTGAACTGCTTCATCCACTAAATTCGTAGCAAATCGCCCGTTCCCTTTTATATCGACTTCTGAAAGTTTCACCGACAGAAACGATTCCACATCTTCGCTAATCTTATATTGATATTTACCAGCATAGTTCTTGATGATTAGCAATAAATCACTCACACTATAGTCCGGAAAGTGGAAAAACTTCTTGAATCTTGATCTGAGACCAGGATTGCTTTCTAGCAGCAAATCCATCTCCGCAGGATAGCCAGCAAGGATCACGACTAGATTTTCATTATGCCGTGTCATTTCATCGACAATCGTATCAATAACTTCCTTGCCAAAATCACCAGAGCTTTGACCTAGCAATGAGTAAGCTTCATCGATGAATAATACGCCTCCTAGAGCCTCACGAATTTTTTTCTTTGTCTTGATGGCTGTTTGACCGACATAGCCAGCAACAAAATCTGCCCTGCTGCTGACGATTAGATGGCCACGCTTCAGCATTCCACATTCTTTCAGCAGTTCTGCGTAAATCTTTGCTACCGTGGTTTTTCCTGTGCCCGGATTGCCGGTGAAAACAGAGTGAAGCTGTATCGGCACAGCCGGCAGTCCATTATTCTTTCGCAGCTGCTGCATCCTGACAAATGAGATTAAGGATGTGACTTCTGATTTTACAGTGTCCAATCCAACTAGTGAGTTCAGCCTGTCTAGCGGTCTTTCCGCTGATGGATTCGATGGAGATTCAAAATCTTCTTTTTCCAACAATGTATATGTGGAAAAGTCATCTTGTCCTGTCTGTCTGGATCCCTTTTTGAAAATGGCCTCCAACACGAGATTCCGAACTGTCCTTGCATTTCCGAAGGTATCATCTACTCTTTCGTTTTCAATGCGATCTTTGAGCTCCAGCTTTGCTCCTTCTGTCATTGCATAATCGTTATCCTGTGCCGCCTGCTCAGCAATTCGCAACAGTTCATCATTTGAGTAATCCGGAAGATGGAACAAATTCGATTGAGGAAAACGAGATCTTAAACCTGGATTTGCATCAAGAAATTGTCGCATTTCTTCTGGGTACCCAGCAAGTATAACGGCAAATTTCCCCCCGTACTCTTTCCCAGTCATTAGTGATACCAGGGTATCGATTGCAGTTTGACCATAGTCATTTCCAGTCTGTCCTTCACGTTTCAGGCTGTATGCCTCATCAATGAATAAAACCCCGCCAAGCGCTTGCTCAACGACCTTCCTGACATTTTCTTCTGTTTGCCCGACATAAGCTCCGACAAGCTGGGAACGGTCTGCCTCGATTATTTCTTCCCGTGGAAGTACTCCTAGCTGATGATAGATTTTTGCAAGCAACCGAGCTAACGAAGTTTTCCCTGTTCCCGGATTCCCGGTCAGGACCATATTCAAGCTTTGATCATCCTTAGTTTGCAGGCCAAGTTCTTTCCGTTTTTGCTGATACTTGAGAAAGCGGTAAAAATCATTTACTCTCTCTTTAACCGACTCGAGACCCACCAATTTATTTAGTTCAGCCAGAGGATCGCTTTCAGCCTGTCTTTCACTATCAACATCCTCTTGAAATTCATGTTCCCAAAGCAGCCTTATTTCCTCAAGAGATTGCAGTCTTTTCTGCATTTCTTCATAATGGATGGCTGTATGAAAAACACCCGTGACTGACTCTTCATATAGCTCTGTTGCTTTCAAAAGAGCTGCTGTTTCTTCTATAGCCTTTTCAAGCAATTCAGTTAGCCTGCTGAACTTCGATTCCGCGTCAGTTTCTTTGTTAAAATTCTGTCCTACTAAATCATCAAGCTCTTCTTCGGCATGAGAAAGGAACTGCTGCGAGATATCGATATACTGCTCAGCTGTTTTCTTCTTCAAGGCACGATTATCTGTTTCCCTGATTCGGGGATATACGAGCTGGTCAAATAGATTTCCTTTGTTTTTCCACTGATTCCGGGCGAGCAGGGATTTTGCTTTTCTGTTTTTGGAATCACGATCTATCGCGGCCCTTAACCACTCAAGAACGAGTGAATCATACCCGTTTCGTTGTGCTCGAGATTGTGCAGCAAGAGTCAGTGCTTTCGACAGCCTTTGATTGTCTTCACTTAAAGTCAGGCTCCTGATTGCCGTGATTAAGCTTGCTTCCTCCTGAATAAAGCCTTTTGTATGTATCTCTTCTTCCCACAGCTTGATTTGTTCATCCACAAGAATTTGTTTTTTTTGCTGGTCCATTCTAATCACTTCTTTATCTTAAAGTTTGAAAATGAAACATTCGTCATGAAACTATATAAACTTTGTTCACAATCCGTATATTATCACAATTTTGACCAAACGGAAAAAGACTCGCCTGACGACGAGTCTTCTCCGCTTTACTGCTGGTTATGCGCTTCATCCTTGATTTCTGCCCTAAAAGCATCAATGCTCTCGCGGCGGCGTTCATTTTTTTCCTTAATTCTTTGCTGGTCTTCAGGACTAGAATTGACCATTGCAGCTTCAGCATCTTCCATGTTCTCAATCGTATGATGGATCATGGATTGCAGCTTCTCCACATTATCGCTTCGATCGTCTGGCTTTGGTGTATTTTGTGCCATTGTCATGTACCTCCTTTTAAAAAGTACATCAATAGTATGCAACTACTCATATCGATTATTAGCGGAAAACAGTGGATATCTTTTCACGGGAAAAATAAAGCCCGCCATTTATATGGCAGGCGCATTCATTCAACTATTCACCTTTAGTTTGCATGACCTGGGCATGTTCACCCGATTTGTCGTTCATTTTCTTGCCTTTATTGCCACTGAATCCACGTGGCTGTGTTCCAAGATGGCTTGGAACATGATGCTTACTGTCCTTTTTAGGATTGCTCATGTATATCCCTCCTCTAGAATAAGTTTCTCCTAAAGAAGAGGTATTCATAAATGGTAATGTATGATATTTACTCAGCTTTGCCTAAGTGTTTTTGTTCTAACTTGGCCTCTATTTTCTCGAGTGCATCACGGTCATTTAGAAGTTGGCGTTTATTTTCCATTACAAGCTCTTGAAAAGAACGCTTTCTTGGTTTTCTCATCGTGTTCACCATCCTTTGTCATCATTGTAACAGTTATTATGTCCGGAATCGGTTGCAATTATTACAACTTTTTGAAAATTTAATCGTATTTTACTCTTACCCGATAAATCTATAGTTCTTACAAGCAATTTTTTCCATAAAAATACACCAGTAGTCAAACTGGTGTGGGAATTTACTTCAAAAGTTCCTGTATTTGCTCGAATGTCAGCGAACCAATTTGCTTTTTTATAATCAAGCCCTGTTCATCAATAATCAATGTAGTAGGAATGGATATGACTGAATAGGTTTGCTGCGTCCTTCCTTCTTTATCAAGTAAAATAGGGAAGGTTAATCCATTCTCCTCGACAAATCCCTTTACATTGTTTTGAGGATCCAGATTGACTGCCAGAATTTCCACTTCCTTTGAATTCTCCTTATAAAACCTCTCCATTGCCGGCATTTCCTCTTTGCAGGGCGGACACCATGTGGCCCAAAAGTTCACCATCACTTTATTACCTCTGTAGTCTTTTAGGCTGACCTCTTCTCCAGCAAGGTTTTTCAATGTGAAGTTCGGTGCTACCATCCCGGCACCGATGCCAGTCGTTGCATTAGATGCTTCAATTGCAAGTGGTTCATCCGCCGTGTTAAATTGCTGAAAAATCGCAAATAACACTAAACCAGCCAGTATACCTGCTCCAATCGCTTTTTTGACCATAGGAACCCCCCCTTTGATTTGTTTACAAGTAGGATATCCCAAGTATACAAAGATAATGAAAGTGGAAATGTGAGAATATTTGAGGATTATGTGAATTTTATTAGAAAGTTGCCCTGACACTAATCGATCGGTGCGAATCTTGGTTCATCATCGATTAAAATTTAGGTAGCTCCAGCATTTGTATCCCACCTCTCATTCCGTTCTTATGCCGACATTAAAAGCGCAGCTAAAAAATGCCAGGGAGTGCATCCCTGGCATACTGCTTGCTATTTTTCAAATAAGCGCGGCAGTTCTTCGCTGTAATTTCCACGCATGATTCCTTTTTCAGTTATGATTGCTGTGATTAAATGATGAGGCGTTACATCAAATGCTGGGTTAAAAACCTTAACGCCTTCAGGGGCTGTCGATTTTCCGAAGCCTGCAGTGATTTCCTCTGCCGCTCGTTCCTCAATCGGTATTTCTTCGCCAGTCTTCGTTTCTAGGTCAATTGTCGATAGTGGCGCAGCTACATAAAATGGGATATTATGCGCTTCGGCAAGTAAAGCAACACCATAGGTACCAATTTTATTAGCTACATCCCCGTTGGCAGCCACTCGATCGCAACCTACGATGACCGCTTGTACCTTTCCCTGTTGCATCACCATTGCTGCCATGCTGTCAGTGATAAGGGTAACATCGATTCCAGCCTGCATCAGTTCCCAGGCTGTCAGTCGCGCTCCCTGGAGCAGAGGACGCGTCTCATCAGCAAATACCTTGATATCCATTCCCCGTTCCTTGGCCAAATAGATTGGAGCCAGCGCTGTTCCGTATTTTGCTGTAGCTATTCCACCGGCGTTGCAATGAGTCAATACAGTCATCCCATCTTTAAATAAAGTCAATGCATGCTCACCAATGGAACTGCATACATTTTCATCCTCCTGGCGAATCAAATGAGCTTCTACTTCCAATAGCTCTTTAATTTCCTTTACCGGCTTTCTATTTTCAACCTTTGCTCGAGTGTCCATCCTTTTGAGTGCCCAGAAAAGATTGACTGCAGTCGGCCTAGATGTAGCCAGGTAATCCGCTTGCTTTTTGAAATACGTATAAAATGTCTCAAAATCCTTCTCGGGGGCATCAATAATACCTAGCACCAGACCGTAAGCAGCGGCAATGCCTATTGCCGGAGCCCCCCTTACTTTAAGCTGTTTAATAGCATCCCATACATCATCTATATTGGTGATTTCCAGGAATTCTGTAACGTGGGGAAGTTTTGTTTGATCTAATATATAGAGCTTTTCACCGTCATACTTAACGGATTGTAAAAATGTTTCTTCCAAAATGGGTCCTCCTTCTGCCTTTTAAGACAATTCTGAAACTAAATATCATTTTAACAATTTTCTTCTTTACAGCAAATAAAAATCGACCTAAGAAAAAATTTTGTCTAATATTAAATTTTCTAAATTATCTATTAATATGTTATCGTATAAACACGCAATAAGATTGATCAGAAATCATTCGGATAGACTGGGGGCTTGATTATGAAAATTCTAGTAATTGGCGGAAGCCGATTTCTTGGCAGGGCATTTGTGGAGGAATCGCAAAAAAAAGGCCATGAAATCTCAGTATTTAATCGAGGAAATAATAATGAAGTGTTGCAAAATGTTGAGGTGTTGATTGGCGATAGGAATGGCAATCTAGAAAACCTAAAAGGACGTAAGTGGGATGCCATTTTGGATACTTCAGGTCTAATACCAAGTTCTGTTAGGAACCTAACATCAATTCTAAAAATGCAAACAGATTTCTATGCCTTTGTATCTAGTATTTCGGTTTACAAGGACTGGATTCCAAAAGAAATCAAAGAGGATTATCCAGTTCAATCAATGCCGAAGGAAAAAGCAGATGAACTCACAAAGGATCCAAATGGCGACTTATTACAATATTACGCACAGTTTAAAACATTGTCAGAACAAGAAGCTGAAAGGAACATGCCAGGAAGGGTTTTAAACATTCGCGCCGGACAATTGGTTGGAGAAAATGACTATACTGACAGGCTGCCGTATTGGGTTAATCGTATTTCTGAAGGAGGCCAAGTGCTTGCTCCTGGAAATCCGCAAACCTCGTACATTCAATTAATTGATGTGAAGGACATGTCGAAATGGATTTTAAAAATGATGGAGGAAAAAAATGCCGGCACTTACAACGTGACAGGAAAACCAATGCCGTTGCTGGATCTTTTCACTAAAATCAGGGAATCTACAGGCAGTGACGCGGAATTTAACTGGGCAGGTGAAAAATTTCTTCTTGAAAATAATGTTGTACCCTGGACAGAAATGCCTCTTTGGATTCCGGAAAATACACCGTTAGGGCCTGAGCATCGAGAACCATGGAAAGGAGCCTTCCATATTAATATTGACAAAGCCCTCCAATCCGGCCTTACCTTTCGACCAATCGAAGAGACCATTCGAGAGGTACACGGTTGGATACAATCAATGGAGGAAGCTAATTATACTTGGAAAGCAGGAATAGCCCGGGACCGTGAAAAGACACTTCTTGAAACCTTAGCAAACAATGAGTTGAAAAATATTTAAAAACAGCGCTATTAGGCGCTGTTTTTACTTCTTTCCGGTAATATAGTAAGGTGGTACTCTGAGCCAGCCCTTTTCTTGCATAAGTGTTTTTAGTGTCAAAGAAAAGGTGATTTTCATCATATGGTACTTTGCAAATAAATAGCCAACATCCGACCTGACAGATTCGGTGATTCCTCTTGTAGCAGATGTAATTCCGACCACTAGATTGTAGGCGATCAGATTGGCAATCTCTTCATCGTTCATTCTTGCTCCTTCAGGAAGTGCCTGGTATTCACCAACAACCTTTTCTGCTCCTACATCAGGGAGAGGGATTCCTTCATCCTTGAAAAACTTTGTCAATTCATCAATCATTGGCCTGTGTACATTATTGATTATATCCACGATTTTTTCTTTTAGTTCTGGATCCTGGGCTAAATTATATGCGTGCTGGTCATATCTAAGGGTTTGTTCCGTGCCATGGAGATAAAACCATAAATTCATTACCTCCAACGTGCAATGGCTTTTTATCGCCGTCCATAAAAGGGCTGAAAGCATCCTTCATGACTTCAAAAATATTCAAAGCAGGACACCTTCCTTTCTTTTTAGAATTTGCAGTTATTATTGGAAGAATATTACCTTTCTATTCATGACCAGTATCATTGATCCCAAGCCTCAATTTTACTAAATCAATAAAATTCCTTGCAGGTCTGGAGAGGTGATGTTGCTTTAACCAGATTAACCCTACAGAAGATCTCAAACCAGCATCAGTTATTTCCCGTGCGAAGAGATTTGGGTGTCCATATGATTGAAAAACTGATTCAGGTACTATAGTTGAACCAATTCCCGATGAGACCAATTGCATCAATACATTCATGTCCGAGCATTCGCTAATGACTTTAAGCGGAAGCTGGGCTTTAGTAAAAGCCTCGTGTATGATACTATAGCTTCCCAGCCCTTCTGTCGAAGGAAGAATTAATGGGACATGACTGATTTCTTCCATTGAAATCTTTTCTTTCTCATTTTGCCTGCAAACAAAAATGAAGGATTCATTATATAAATGCAGGTAATTCAAATCCTGATTAGCCAGTGGCAGCCTGACAAGACCAAGTTCAATTGTCCGATTTTTCACAAGTTCAGCAAGGTACGCGGAATCATTCTGGACGATTCGCAAATAAACAAGCGGATAGGATGCATGAAATGCTTCCAGCCATTCAGGAAATTCCGGTACAGAAAGTGTATTGATTCCAATGGATAAATTCCCCTTCCTGCCTTCATCCGTCTCTTGGAGTTCATTCTTCACTTCTTCGAATGCATGGACAATATTCAGTGCATGCCTGTATAACAGTTCGCCCTTATCCGTCAATTCAAGCTTTTTTCCATGCCGCTCAACAAGCATTACCCCTAGTTCTTCCTCCATTTGTTTCAATTGAAGGCTTAAGGGTGGTTGTGACATATGAAGCCTATGGGCTGCTGCTGTTATATTCCTCTCCTCTGCTATTGCGATGAAATACTTCATTTGTCTAATATCCATCAGAAACTCCTTCTATTTAAAAAAGATATAGTTTTGATATAAATTATATATTTTATATATAGATAAAGTCTATGTTACGATATTTTCATTCGTTTCAAAACGGAAAAATTTATCTATAAAAGAGAGAGGAGAAAAAATGGATAAATTATTTGATTTAAAGGGACATGATACAACGTTCGGTAGAGAGCTATCTGCAGGTCTTATCTCCTATATAACTGTTGTATACATTATCATTGTCAACGCAACTATATTAGCAGCAGCAGGAATACCATTAGAAGCCGGGATCATCGCTACGATCCTCACCGTGTTCGCAGGATGTTTGCTTATGGGATTCTGGAGTAATACTCCAATTCTAGTGATTCCGGGTATGGGCTTAAACGCGATGTTTACTTATACAATCGTGCAATCCGGCGGTTTTTCTTGGCAAGAGGCACTTGCCATGGTTTTCGTTTCGGGTATTCTATTCATGCTTTTAGCCTTCACTCCGCTGGCTAAGACCATTGTCGCCTCCATCCCGGACTCTTTGAAAGAGGCCATTACAGTCGGCATTGGAATACTATTGATTTTGATCGGTTTTGATAATAGCGGAATCATTGCAAGTTCAGAGCACACCTTGCTGGAAATAGGTGACTTAAGCAGCTCCACTGCACTGATCACATTGATTGGATTAATTGTCACGGTGATTTTGTTCATGAAAAATATTCCAGGTAATCTATTATTGAGTATTGTTTTCACATCTGTCCTTTCATTATTCTTTGGGGATTTTAAAAGCGGCGGAGTTTCTTGGAGCATGCCTTCATTTGGTGAATACACTTCGGTTTTTGGCCAAATGTCATTTGCCCAGGCGGGTAATTTCGTATTCTGGCTGACAGCCTTTTCGCTTGCCATGGTCGTCATATTCGAGAACATCGGACTGATCCATGGTCATACTAAAATGCTGAAACAACCTCAAAAGTTCAAGAAATCCCTCCAGGCTAATTCGATTTCTGTAGCTACAGCGGGGATTTTCGGCACTAGTCCGACAGTATCTTCCGTAGAGAGTGCTGCAGGGATAGCGGCTGGAGGCCGAACAGGATTGACGAGTATAATTACTGGTGTCTTGTTCCTTGCATCCATCGTATTGATTCCTGTGATTAAAGTAGTGCCAGAAAGTGCGGTTTCACCGGTCTTAATTTTGATAGGAATATTGATGCTTCAGAATATCACGAACATAAAGCTTGATGATCTTCTGGAAAGCTTCCCTGCACTTTTAATTATTGTGTTGATCCCATTAACCTACAGCATCGCCGATGGCATGGCAATTGGCTTCATTCTTTATCCACTATTGAAACTTCTAATGGGTAAAGGCAGGGAAATCCAGCCTGCCCTTTATATGATCGCATTGCTGTTCCTTGGGAATTTTGTTTTGCAATATGCCTTATAATAATGAAAAACAGCCTTGGACACCAAGGCTGTTTTAATTTGCTTTTTTGAGGATATAGGACTCAGCTTGATTATTCACATTCGGAATGAACTTAGCAGCTTCCTGGAATAAATGGATTTGTGCAGCTAGTGCCTGATCAGCCGTACCCATTCCATACATCTTCAGGGATCTCTCAAGCACGAGCATCGGTTCATGACCATTTACATAGTAGAGACTCTCACCAGCACGCGGATAATAGGATTCTAGAGCCTTAGCATTGGATATGATATGATACTGTGCCTCGCCATTTTGTGAGTACCCAGCCACCACGGCTTCAAAGGGTCGTCCATTTTTTATTAGCATGGAATGATTGATTGAGGATTGGATTGACTCTGCCAGCTCTTTAAGACTGAATCCTTGCTTAATAAGAGTTTCAGCAGCACTGGCGGCCATCAAGGTATATTCTTCATCACCTGAAAAAGCAATGAAGGCAGTATCCGGTATTAACTCTTTAAACCTCATATCATCGATCACCTGATGAATCCCAAAATCAGTAACCAATGAAATAAAATCTTCTCTTGCTACAATTGATACAAGGCCCATAGAAATCACTCCTTATGTTCCATCTACCTTAAACATACCTCTTTGGGAGCAAATATCAATAGGAGAAGTTGTCGATTCATAAGAAGTTTTCACGGATTTTGTAAGACTCGTGATCTGAGAGAGTGAACAAGGCTAATATGCGAAGACTATAAGAATTGATAGAGATTCATGGAGGCCTTTCCTCCCCCATAAGGGTACCGTTCTCCCAGTATCTTACCCTTATGCATGCCCTTCCTCCCGCATAAGGGTGCCGTTCTCCCAGTATCTTACCCTCATGCATGTCTTTCCTCCCGCATAAGGGTACCGTTCTCCCAGTATCTTACCCTTATGCATGACCTTCCTCCCGTATAAGGGTACCGTTCTCCCAGTATCTTACCCTTATGCAAGCACTTTTTCCCTTATAAGAGTACCGTTCACCTTGAAGCTTTTACTTGCAAAATTAAAAACCCCCTGGTCCGCATAACGGCCAGGGGGTCCAATTCAATTATTTATGCCTTTAACTTATCACGAAGAACCATTTGCAGGATGCCGCCGTGACGGTAGTAGTCGATTTCTACTTCTGAATCGAAACGTACAAGAGCTTCGAAAGTTTTCTTGTTTCCATCTTCATCAGTTGCAGTAACAGTGATGATGTCGCGTGGGCGAACTTTCTCATCAATCTGGACATCGAATGATTCTCTTCCTGTCAGGCCAAGCGTTTCTGCGTTTTCACCAGCTTTGAATTGAAGAGGCAGAACGCCCATCAATACAAGGTTTGAACGGTGGATACGCTCGAAGCTTTCAGCGATAACAGTCTTGATTCCCAATAGGTTTGTACCTTTTGCAGCCCAGTCACGGGATGATCCCATACCGTAATCTTTTCCTGCGATAACCATTAGGCCTGTGCCCTGCTCTTTGTACTTCATGCAAGCATCAAAGATGGACATAACTTCGTTCGTTGGCCAGTAAGTAGTGAATCCGCCTTCTGTGCCAGGAGCGATTTGGTTGCGGATGCGGATGTTCGCGAATGTACCGCGCATCATGACATCGTGGTTTCCGCGGCGTGAACCGTAAGAGTTGAAGTCGCGTGGCTCTACACCCTTTTCACGCAAGTATTTTCCAGCTGGTGTATCTTTTCCGATCGCACCTGCAGGTGAAATATGGTCAGTTGTTACAGAGTCACCGAACTTGCCGACAATACGCAAGTTGTTCAATGGAGCAACTTCCCCAGCTTCTGGAGTCAAACCTTCGAAGAATGGAGGGTTTGCAATATAAGTTGAATCCTCATCGAAAGTGTAAAGCGGATCGCTGTTTGTTTGGATCTCATTCCACTTTTCGTTGTCAGTGAATACAGTTTCGTATTCTCTGCGGAATAGTTCAGGTGTTACAACGCGGTGAACGACTTCGTTCACTTCTGCAGTTGACGGCCAGATATCCTTGAAGAATACATCATTGCCATCTTTATCTTTTCCGATTGGGTCATTCTGAAGATCGATGTCCACAGTACCAGCAAGTGCATAAGCAACAACTAACGGCGGTGAAGCCAGGTAGTTTGCTTTTACAAGCGGATGGATACGTCCTTCGAAGTTACGGTTACCGGAAAGGACAGAAGTAACTAGAAGATCGCTTTCAGCAACAGACTTTTCAATTTCAGGCTTTAATGGACCTGAGTTACCGATACATGTTGTACATCCATAACCAACTAGGTTGAAACCAAGAGTTTCAAGGTAAGGAAGCAATTCTGAATCACGAAGGTATCCAGTTACAACCTTTGAACCAGGTGCCAACGAAGTCTTAACGAACTTAGGAACTTCCATTCCAAGCTCAACAGCTTTCTTGGCAACAAGTCCTGCCCCTACTAGTACGTATGGGTTAGATGTATTTGTACAGCTAGTGATCGCTGCGATTGCGATAGCACCAGTTTTCATAGTAGTTTTATCGCCATTAGCGAACTCAACAACTGCTTCTTTATTGATTTCTTTCTTATCAAGGCCGAATCCCTGGTTACCTGCAGGAGCAGTCAATGCATCCTTGAAGGATTTCTGCATTGCAGAAAGTGGAATCAAATCCTGCGGACGCTTAGGACCAGAAAGGTTAGCTTCGATTTCTGAAAGGTTGATTTCTACAACATCAGTATAAACTGGCTCTAATGCAGGATCGAAGAATAAACCGTTTTCCTTGCAGTAAGCCTCAACCACTTTAATGTGATCTTCTGAGCGGCCAGTTAAACGCATATAATCTAGCGCTTCACCATCAACTGGGAAGAATCCGCAAGTAGCGCCGTATTCTGGTGCCATGTTGGCAACAGTAGCACGGTCAGCAAGTGGAAGCGTAACAACGCCAGGTCCGAAGAACTCGACGAATTTGCCAACAACGCCTTTGCTGCGAAGAACCTGAGTCACTTTAAGTGCAAGGTCAGTTGCAGTCGCGCCGTTTGGCATATCTCCTACCAATTTAACACCAACTACTTCCGGTACTGGGAAGTATGAAGGCTGGCCAAGCATTCCAGCTTCTGCTTCGATACCGCCAACGCCCCATCCAAGAACGCCGATACCGTTGATCATTGTCGTATGAGAGTCAGTACCTACCAAAGAATCAGGGAAAGTTTCGAACTCACCATCTGCATTTTCAACAGCGTGGACAACGTTTGCAAGGTATTCAAGGTTAACCTGGTGAACGATACCTGTTGCTGGCGGAACAGCACGGTAGTTATCGAAAGCTTTCTGTGCCCAGCTCAAGAACTGGTAACGTTCAGCATTACGTTCGAATTCAAGTTCCATGTTCACATTAAGTGCGTCTGGAGTTCCGTATTTATCAACCTGTACAGAGTGGTCAATGACTAGATCAACCGGCTTTTCAGGATTGATTTTATCTGGGTCTCCACCCATGTCAGCCATTGCTTTTCTAAGTGAAGCAAGGTCTACGACTGCAGGTACACCAGTGAAGTCTTGAAGAATGACACGTGAAGGCTTGAAAGGCACATCCACTTCTTTCACTTCGCTAGTTCCCCATTTTGCTAGGTTTTCAACATGCTCTTTTGTGATTACAAAGCCATCATGCTGGCGAAGCACGGATTCAAGCAAAACCTTCACTGAGTAAGGCAGTTTTGATACATTGCCGATTCCAGCCTTTTCTAATGCTGCCAGGCTATAGTAATGATAGCGTTTCCCGTCAACTTCAAATGAACTGCGGGCGTTAAAAATATCTTGGTTTGACATATGTTTACCCCCTTCTTCTACGTAAACATCATAAACTAAATAAAAGTAATTGTCGAAAAGTTTGAATCTTGTATTCCATCCTAACTTTTCTCACAATTTCATATTAATATAACCTTGTGTATAAGTAAATAACAAGAAAGTTATTGTGGTTAATAAGTTTTTCTTATTATAAAAATCATAAATATGATGAAAACAATCTTAATGGGAATTTATCAATGGAGGAATTCTTTTCATTTTATATCCTCTTTGGACAAAAACTATTTCAGTAAAATGAAAAAGCTGGATTGCTCAGTGGTTTATGGGAAAAAATATGGCAGATGGAGGTGAATCATTTGGTAAAAAGAAAAGCAAATCATGTCATTCCTGGAGCGAATGCCGCAAAAGCCCAGGGCAATGGCGCAGGCTATAACGAAGAAATGGCAAATGAACCTATGACTGAAATCGAAAAGCAAAATAATAAGAAGCGAAAAAAGAACCAATAATAAGAACAAAAGCGGAAGGCTCCCCTTCCGCTTTTTCCTGTTATTCCATGTTCACTTCATTTACGATGCTGCGTAAGTCCTGCTGGAACCTTTCAAGCTGTGACCGTTGATGCTCAGATGCATTTTCGAGAGCATTTTCGATTTGCTGGAATGCTTCATTCACTTCATTTTTTAGATGCTTCAGTTGATGTCCATAGCTTGCTGAGTCCCGGACTATTTCCGAGTAAAGACCTTGCGCGTCTTCGAATCCTTGCTGTGCTGCCTGAAAAGCTTGCTGTTTATCTTTATTATAAGGCATTGTGTTTTCCTCCTGGTGTAATAAATCTATACCGTTAAATTGCTCAGTTAAATATAATTTATTCAGTATAAATTCGGTGAAAAATCCAATCCTAAAATCAGGAGGGATGAGCAATGAACAAAAATGATTCCAAGGATATGCGCAAAAATGCTCCTAAAGGCGACCAAGACAGCCAGCCTGCTCCATTAAGCGGTTCGAAGAAAGTCAAAAATCGCAATCACACTCGCCAGAAACATAATTCGCACCACGATATGTAAAATAGGTAATTGGAATATCTATAGCCAGAAAAGAATTATTCCCACTCTAAAAAAAGTAAGGACTGCACCTGAAAAGGCAGTCCCTACTTTTTATATGGTTTTGATTGCATTTAGAAGTATACTTTCTTCTTCTGCAGTGACTGTCCGAAGATCGATATGGATCTCTTCCTTTTGTATACGGACGACGATTGCTGGTGAATGTTCAGTGCGGAGCTTTCTGGCAATATATTCAGCACTGATATCCGGATTTCTAATGGTGACTAATAATGTAGGTAGATGGACATCAGGCATTGTCCCGCCGCCCACCTGACTTGTTCCTTCAGCCACAACCGCTATTATGCCATTATTCAAAGCATTAATTTCACGGACAAAACGGTCACTTCTGTCTTTCAGTTCATCCAGAGGAACAAGCAAGTCCCTTATTGTCGGGATATTGAGCAACCCTTGTTCTCCTTTAAGATAATCCATTAAAGTACCCTCTAACGCGGCAAGTGTCATTTTATCTACTCGTACCACCCTGGCAAGCTGGTGCTTTTTCAGCTGATCTATGAGTGATTTCTTGCCAGCGATTATACCTGCCTGTGGTCCACCAAGGAGCTTATCTCCGCTGAATGAAACGATATCTGCCCCCATCTTCAAAACATCACCCACAACTGGTTCGTCTCCGATTCCATGGCGGGAAAAATCGTACAGGACACCGCTTCCGAGATCCTCGTAAAAAACAACCTGGTCATGCTTATTTGAAAGTTGGGCCAGTTCCTCAGTTTCAACAGTTTTCGAAAATCCATAAATTTTAAAGTTGCTTGTATGGACCTTCATGATCATTCCAGTATTGTCGTTAATCGCATTTTCATAGTCATATAAATGCGTTTTATTGGTTGTTCCCACTTCCACTAAATGAGCGCCGCTCTCTTCCATGATGGAAGAGATCCGGAATGACCCTCCTATTTCTACAAGCTGGCCGCGTGAAACGATGACCTCCTTAGTTCTTGCTAGTGCACTCATGATTAAATAAACCGCTGCAGCATTGTTATTGACAACCATCGCAGCTTCAGCACCAGTCACTTCCTTTACGAGCGTTTCAACATGGCTATGACGGGATCCGCGTTCTCCTTCGTTTAGTTTATACTCTAGATTAGAATAATTCCTCGCGGTATCCATTACATGACTTATTGCATTTTCACTCAGACGTGCCCTGCCAAGGTTCGTATGTAAAATAGTGCCAGTAGCGTTGATGACCCTTTTCAAAGTAAAGTCGAATCGCTCTGCTGCTGCTGAATCAAGCAATTCGAAAAACTTGTCTATAAACAGTGAGGTACCAGGTTCAGGACCGGTCCATTTTCCGTTAACAATATCTTTCCTTATATCATTTAACACCTCTTTTATGATGAGTGTGAAATGTTCTGTATCTGTCTCATGCTTCTCGATTAAATCGAGGAACCTTTTATCTTTTTGTAATTCGTGGACAGCAGGAAGCTGTCTTAAAAATTGTTTCAAAGTCTATCTCCCCCACAACCGTATTGCATTCATAATTATATCATTATTGCCCAATTAAAAGTTTTTTCAAAACGGTGAACTTAATGGATATGAAAAAAGCCTGGCAAATTGCCAGGCATTAATTCATTGCTTCCATTTGATTGATTATTTCGTCTGTATCTGGAAAAACACCTGTATCCAGTTTCGAGTATATTGTCTTGCCATTTATCGTGACTTCGAAAGCTCCTTTTGAAGCTGGAATCAGCTCCATCTTTTCTATTTGGCTGCGGAAATGCGTGAAAAGTTCCTCCGCGAAACTCGCGGCTTTTGGTGCATAGTTTCACATCATGCAGAATTGAACAGCTACTTGATATTTTTCCATTGAAAATCCCCCTTGTACGTCTAGCTATATGTATTTACTGTCATTTTAGTGTAAAGCCCACTCTAGTGCAAATAATAGTATCTTAAGGATGATTTTAAGAAAAAGAAAGAGTATACTTTTTTGTGGAGGTGATCAGGTTGAGTGAACATGAAAAAATCCGTTTGACTTCTTTATCAACAAAGGCTGGCTGAGGATGCAAAATCAGTCCTGAGGACTTGACGCAAGTTTTGCGTCTATTGCCAGAGCAGGAACCTGTTCCTGAATTGCTAGTTGGACACGAAACATCCGATGATGCAGGTGTATATAAACTGACTGATGATATCGCCCTGATCCAAACGATAGATTATTTCACCCCGATTGTGGATGACCCGTATATGTTTGGGCAAATTGCGGCAGCAAATGCACTGAGTGATGTTTATGCAATGGGCGGTGAACCTAAAACAGTTCTTAATATAGTAGGATATCCTGTCAAAAAGCTTGGTCCGGATATGCTTGCTGAGATATTGAGAGGTGCCGGCGACAAGGTAAAAGAAGCAGGTGCAGTAACGATTGGCGGCCATTCCATCGATGATCAGGAACCAAAATTCGGTTTATCCGTAACAGGTTTGGCCCATCCTGGAGCCATCTGGAAAAATGTCGGTGCAGAACCGGGCGATTTGCTTGTGCTTTCAAAACCGATTGGTGTTGGCATCATGACTACAGGAATCAAGCGCAGTGCAGTCACTGCGGAGCAAGAACAGGCGGTAACCGACACAATGGCACTATTGAATAAATCTGCGGCAGATGCGCTCAAGGAATTTACACCGCATGCTGTTACAGATGTCACTGGATTCGGTTTGCTAGGCCATGGCAGTGAAATTGCACGAGGCAGCAATGTGAGCTTTGAAATCTCACTATCAAAAGTACCTGTTTTAGATGGTACATATGATTTGGCTGCAAAAGGAATCGTTCCTGGGGGATCAAAATCCAACCATAAGTGGCTGGAAGATGATGTGCACTATGAAGATATCTCAAATGAAGAGCAGCTAGTGCTGTGTGATGCGATCACTTCTGGCGGTCTTCTCGTTTCGCTTCCTGAAAGTGAAGCTGAAAGATACGTGGAAGCATTGAAAAACAAAGGACTTGACCATTCGGCTATAATAGGGAAAGTCACAGAAAAGAAAGATAAGCTGATTTATGTAAAAAGGTGAAATCATTGAGATTTCACCTTTTTCATTGGTTTTATAGCTTTGTTTTCAGCTTTTCTAACATATCAGCGGTCATGCTGGAAAGATCATACTTCGCCTTGAATCCCCACTCTTCCGTGGCTGCTGATGCATCAATGGAATTAGGCCAGCTATCTGCGATTGCTTGACGTACAGGATCAACATTATAAGAAATCTCAAAGCCAGGGATATGCTTTTTGATTTCCGCCGTAAGCTCCTCAGGATCAAAACTCATCGCGGTTACGTTAAAAGCATTCCTATGAATCAGCTTGGAAGAATCTGCTTCCATCAGATCAATAATTGCACCTAGAGCATCTGGCATATACATCATGTCCATATAAGTACCTTTGTCAATATATGAACTGTATTTTCCATTCTTGATCGCTTCATAGTAGATTTCAACCGCATAATCCGTTGTACCGCCGCCTGGAGGGGTAACATATGAAATCAATCCAGGGAACCTTACCCCTCTTGTGTCAACCCCAAAGCGATGGAAATAATAATCTGCTAGAAGTTCACCGGCAACTTTGTTCACACCATACATGGTCGTAGGACGCTGGATTGTATCCTGTGGCGTATTGTCTTTTGGCGTATTCGGCCCGAATGCCCCGATGGAACTTGGCGTGAAAAACTGTAAATCAAGCTCTCTTGCAGTTTCAAGAGCATTCATCAAGCCTCCCATATTCAAGTTCCATGCAAATACCGGCTTCGTTTCAGCCGTGGCAGATAATAAGGCTGCCATATGCATGATTGTATCGACTTCATATTTTTTGGACAGTTCGACCATTTTGTTTGCATCCATGACATCAAGGATCTCAAAAGGCCCGTTTACAGCTGCTTCTGAATCAGTTTTCCTGATGTCAGTCGCAATAACATTATCCTGCCCATAAATATCACGTAGTTTAACTGTTAATTCAGAACCAATCTGGCCAAGCGCACCAGTTATCAAGATTTTCTTCATTCTATGTACTCCCTCCACGAGAAAAGCGCAAGCGCATTGGTCAGCCCCGACAAGCGCTGGAGGGCCTGACAGTGAAGTCGTTCTTTGACATCATTGGCAGGACCGAAGCGACTCGAGGGGCTAGGCGCTGGAGCTGGATACTAATCTAAATTTAATAAATCAGACTTTATTACAAGAAAAAAAGGAAGCCGGCTTTTCGTCAAACCGGCATATCCAATTAAATAATCTTTAGTTCCTTGCCAACTTTTTCATATATAGCAAGGGCATCATCCAGCATCTCTTTAGTGTGTGCTGCTGAAGGCATATTTCTTACACGGCCAGTTCCGCGTGGTACGGTAGGGAATACGATCGATTTAGCGTACACTCCCTCTTCGTAAAGCCTTTTGCTGAACTGTTGTGTCTTGACTTCATCACCAATGATACATGGAGTGATCGGCGTCTCAGAATGGCCAATATCGAAACCAAGCTTTTGCAGACCATCCTTCAGATAGTTCGCGTTTTCCCATAGGCGTTCGTTCAACTCTGTGCTATCCATCAGGATTTCAATCGCTTTTATGCTGGCAGCAACATCTGCTGGTGTCAGTGAAGTCGAGAATAGGAACGGACGGCTTCTTACTTTCAGCCAATCAATCAGGTTCTGTTTCCCCGCAACATATCCCCCAACTACGCCAATAGCCTTGGAAAGAGTTCCGATTTGGAAATCAACTTTATCTGAAAGACCGAAATGCTTAACAGTTCCAGCACCTTCACCCAGTACACCTGAACCGTGTGCATCATCGACATAGGTAATCAGGTCGAATTCCTCTGCGATTTCAACAATTTCCGGAAGCTTTGCAATGTCTCCATCCATCGAGAACACGCCGTCGGTTATTACCATGATTTTATTATATTGTCCTGACTCCTTCGCTTCCTTTGCTTTTGCTCGGAGGTCTTCCATATCAGAGTGATTGAAGCGGATGATCTTTGCTCTTGATAAACGGCAGCCATCGATAATGGATGCATGGTTCAGCTCATCAGACAGGATAGCATCATTTTTATCCATAACAGCGGAAATGGCTGCCATATTGCACATGAATCCGGATTGGTAGGCAATCGCGGCTTCTGTCTTTTTGAATTTCGCCAGGATTTCCTCTAGCTCAAGGTGCAGTCTGAGTGTACCGTTGATTGTACGTACTGCTCCGGCACCAACGCCATATTTTTCAATCGCTTCATCTGCAGCCTTTTTCAATCTTTCATCAGTAGCGAGTCCAAGATAGTTATTAGAGGATAGGTTGATCATGTCCTTCCCATTGATGGTTATGATTGGTCCATTAGGGCTTTCTAACGGGTCGATCACATTATATAAACCCTTCCCTTTTAAGTCCTCAAGGTTCTCGTTTAAAAATTGATCCAATGTTTTGCTAGACATCGTAAATCCCCTTTCTGCCGTCAAATTTGGCATGTCATTATAATGGATACATCTGTCTTTTTGGAGAGGACAATGAAATTGTCTCTTTTTCCATGTTTATTGTGTGTTCACAAAATATACTTTATCATATTTATTTCATTTGTACATCTATGAAGGACAGAAAACGCTTTCTTTTTTATCTGTTTATTTTCCCCTATTTTCCTGCCCAATGCATGAATTTTTTATAAAAAGCGTGATATGCCTGGTTTAACGTGAAGATATCAAGCAATTAAGACTTGAGGGGATCTTTAAAAATAGGTTTGAAAGTTTTTAATAGGGTATAGAAAAGAGAGCCATTCTGCAGGCAAGCAGACTGGCGGGGGCAGTGAAATTTTGAGTTATACATAATGATCACTTCCTCCTTATTTCATATAGAAATAGATACTGAATATGGAGGCTGCTTTTATGAAATATCCTTTGAATGTGACATCCGAAATTGGTGAGCTAAAATCAGTAGTACTTCACCGGCCAGGGAAGGAAGTTGAAAACCTGACGCCTAAATACCTGGAACGGCTTCTTTTTGATGATATCCCTTATTTACCGGCAGTGCAGAGAGAACATGATTATTTTGCGGATGTATTAAGAAACCGCGGTGTAGAGGTACTCTATCTGGAAGAGTTAATGGAGGAATCATTAAAGTCTGAAGAGCTGCAACAACAGTTCCTAGATCAAGTATTGAATGAAAGTAAGAGCAACCTGAATGGCTCCCGGAAAACAGTTGAGGAGTATCTTCATTCTTTTTCAACGGATGAAATGATCAAAAAGGTCATGTCCGGTGTTCTTAAATCAGAAATCGAGCAAGAGAAAAAAGTTCATTTACATGAGTTGCTCGATGATTACTACCCCTTCTTCCTGGATCCAATGCCAAATCTTTATTTTACAAGAGACCCGGCAGCTGTGATTGGCAATGGTGTCTCTATTAACAAGATGTGTGAAGGAGCCAGAAAAAGAGAATCGTTATTTATGGACTTTATTATGAAACACCACCCGCGATTCTCTAGTCATGATATTCCACATTGGTATGATCGCGATGGATATTATCCATTAGAAGGCGGAGATGAGTTGGTCCTCAGTCCTGAAGTAGTTGCTATTGGGGTGAGTGCAAGAACGTCTGCGCAGGCAATTGAAAAATTGGCGAAACGGATATTTTCAAGAAATAGCACAATTAAAAAAGTGGTGGCTGTTGAAATCCCTAAATTAAGAGCTTACATGCATTTGGATACTGTCTTTACTATGGTGGACCATGAGAAGTTTACGATT
This sequence comes from Mesobacillus sp. LC4, assembly GCF_053543455.1. Classification (NCBI taxonomy): domain Bacteria; kingdom Bacillati; phylum Bacillota; class Bacilli; order Caryophanales; family Bacillaceae; genus Mesobacillus; species Mesobacillus sp. LC4. The sequence goes on along the minus strand of NZ_JBGCUB010000001.1, from coordinate 997,391 downwards.
CATCACGGAATCGAAGGACCGAATGGCCATATGAAAATCTATATTCTGGAAAAGGGCCAGGAACCCGATAAGCTTAATATAGCTGAGCGCTCCAACCTGACAGAGACACTGAAAGAAGTCCTCGGCCTGCAAGAGCTCGTATTGATTCCTTGCGGAGGCGGACATGAAATCGCAGCGGCCCGAGAGCAATGGAATGATGGCTCCAATACACTGGCAATTGCCCCAGGTGTAGTCGTCACTTATGACCGAAACTATGTTTCAAATGACTTACTGCGCAAAAATGGTGTGGAAGTCATCGAGATTCCAAGTTCGGAGCTATCAAGAGGAAGAGGCGGCCCTCGCTGCATGAGCATGCCGATTTATCGGAAGGACCTTTAAAAGAAATAAAAGGCAGTCCTCTTCATCGGAGGGCTGCCTAAAAGTGTATTCTAGTTGGTCGCCAGAAAGCTTTGGAGCTCTTTGATCAACTGCTCGGCTCCTTCTTTACTTAAGACGATTCTTCCATTTGCCAGTGACATGTTATCACTGCTGATTGTACCAGTTATGAGACAAGTCTGATCCGGCTGGTATTTCTTCAGGATGATCATATCCTCATCAACAAATATTTCGAGCGGATCGCTCTCACCGATACTTAGCTTTTTTCTGAGCTCCATCGGAATGACCACTCTACCCAGCTGATCCGTTTTCCTCACGATTCCTGTAGCCTTCATCTAGCATCCTTCCCTTCTGTAAAAAGTATGGGATGTGGATGTCTGTTCTTTGAATAAATTCTAGCCCAATACAATTATAGCAAAACGAGGGATTATTTTACATTCTAAATGTGTCGGAATTGGCTCTTAATGAAGTGCCCAAAAAAAGGCTAAATTCTCTATCGCAGAATTTAGCCTAATGTCTTATTTATGATGAAAAGGGCATTTGCCTTCTATTGGCTTGCTGTCATCTCCAATAAAATACATCTTCCATTCTCTATGATCAGGGTCGCCATAATGACTCACATTTGGATGCTTTGGCAGATTGTCCCACTTTTCAACGCGCTCTCTTACCTTCTCACGGGACATGATCCCACCTTTTGAAGTTCCTTCAAGACCATCAAAAATTCGTCGCGGCTGGAAACCAATGACGAGACTATTTCCGAGGTCCCTCGTTTTCCTCTGTTTATAAGCCGGAGCATTCCCAAAAGCAAAGAATGGTTCCCCAGCAAACGAAAATGCCCATAAGTGATGGTCAGGATCCGTTGGATAATCAGCAGGCCATGGCTTCGTGTCTTTCTCATGTAAAAATTGAAGTACATTCCAGAAATATTCTCGGTAATACTGAATTGTTTTTTCTTCCATTTCAGGTTCAACAAATACAAACAAACCATGCCTGATAAGAGGTTTTGATTCGTCAAATAAACCGATGAACTCTTCAATGGCCCCAGGCAACTGTTCCCAATTTTCCCGGCTGATATATGAGTAGCGGAGTTCCCCTTTTTTCTCCGCAGACATTCCAAAATAACATGGGAACTCTCGATGAGTGACAACCTCACGGAAATTTTTATATTCGTCAATAACCCATTCGGGTACACGATCAGGATTGACCATATCTTCCTTTGTAAATAAATAGCTATTGGCAACTCTCATTTTTATACACCTCAATTAGTTAGTCAGCTAGTTATCATTTACCCACGCAATCTGATATTAAACAGTACCAACCTCTTATGCCCGAAATGCATGCATTTTTGCACACCTTCATTAAGAATGATTGGTTTCCACGAAGCTATTAAAAAAGGTGAAAGCATGCGTCATGCATGCTTTCACCTTGTAAATTCACTCAATTCCCTGTTTATGCGGTTGAGCGGAATTATTATTCTTTTGTAAAACCTTTAACCCTGATCCAATATCAGATGCAAGAATGTAGTTTCTGTCAATGAAAACTCCCCATACATCGCTTTTTTCAGGTGCGTACTGTCCAACTTGAACAGGATTTGCAGGATCAGTGATATCCACTGCATATACTCCTCCCGCATAGTGAGACAAGTACAATGTGTTACCATGGACTTTAGGGTCATGAACTGTATTTGCGAATGTAATACCATCTTCAACATCATCTACTAAATCTGTTTTGAATTCACTCAGCAACTTAGGATTTGTTTTATCCTTTATATCAAATATCCTTGTATAGCCGTAGGATTGTTCATAGCCTTCTTTCGTTGGGTTATAGACTTCCCTTGTCTCGATCAGGACATTTCCTCCTTTTGCCAGGGTAGCCGAGTGGGCGGACCCCTGCTGATCGGAACCGAAATCTGTGCGACCCAGATATTGAGGGCTATCAGGATTGCTGATGTCAAAGATGACTGTTCCTAAATCCCACATCGAGACATATGCATATTTTCCGGTTTCATCTATCATCGTGCTGTGATTGAATACTGGACGGGTTTTTCCATCAGGAGAATACCAATGGTATCCGTTAAAATCGTCCGGAATTTCCTCCAACGTTCTTGGGTCGAACTCCCACAATTTCTCTGGATTTGCTGGGTCACTAACATCAACAACCTGGAAATCCTTCTCCTCACCATGGCTGTAATAGTCAGCATAAGGGTTAGCGGCAAGTACGATCGCCCGATTGCCTTGCATGGTTAAATATAACTCATGTGTTCCTCTCGTTTTCTTGGTTACTTCATAGAATCCCAGCTTCTTTGGTTCTGTTGGGTCTGTAACGTCATAAAGCAGGAATCCCCCTTTTGACTCAGGATTTTTACTATCTAACTGCTGAACACTCACAACGGCAAGATCTCCATTAAAGGATGGAGTGTTGACGCTTTTTACAATCACTTTTTCCTGCCATGTTCCAGGGATATCATTATTGGCAAAAACAGCTACTTCTTTAGGATTGGACGGATCCTTCATATCAAATACCCTCACCCCGCCATTTCCGCCATTTTTAGTGTGAGTTCCAAGGTAAGCAAACCCTTTATGGGCATAGACATCAGCAAAGCTGTTTTGCTTTCCGTCAGCTCTTACCGTGTTCATCTCAGGAGCGGCTGCTTCATGCAAGAATTTAAGGTTTTTGCTGCCCTCCATTACAGGGACAGAAACATTGCTATACCCTGCCCTCTCTCCTTTTTCTATATTGACATCACCAAGTTCGTCATGCGCAAGAACATTGAATGGAACTGAAGATACCGTCAAAGCACCTGCTAGAATCAGACTAGATAACAATCGTTTTTTCATAATTTTAAAACCTCCCTCTATGTATTGAATAACAATATAGCAGAGGAGGAAAAGTCGTTTCAATTAATATACAGTATATTTTGTAAATTCAGTTAATTCATCCTAATTCTATAAATAACTACTAAGTCTATAGTAATTGCTTAGAAACCCGAAATAGGTAATTTACCACTATGATTATAAAAACAGTTTCCATAACTTCCAGCCTAGAAAACTCTGGTGGAAAACAATAGATTTTAGTATGATTAAGAAATGTGATTGTTAAATAATGATCTGAAAAATAGATTAAAGCGAGGATTTTATCATGAGTCTATTAAATGTAGAAAACTTAAGCCACACGTTCGGTGACCGTACCCTTTTCAAGGATGTTTCCTTTCGTTTACTGGCTGAAGACCACGTAGGCCTTGTTGGAGCAAATGGTGTCGGTAAGTCGACATTGATGAATATCATTACCGGACAGTTGATCCACGATTCCGGTAAGGTTGAATGGACTCCAGGCGTGGAATACGGATATTTAGATCAGCATACCGTGCTGACCCCGGGGAAAACAATCCGCGATGCATTGCGCGATGCCTTCCTTCCGCTTTTCAAGAAAGAAGAAGAACTGAATGAAGTAACAGCAAAAATGGCGGATGCATCACCAGAAGAACTGGAAAAGCTTCTTGAACAAATGGCAGAGATCCAGGATGCTCTTGATGCGGGCGGCTTCTATTCCCTGGACATCGAAGTCGAAGAAGCGGCACGCGGTCTTGGTCTTGATGCAATTGGAATTGACCGGGATGTTTCTGCCCTGAGCGGCGGTCAGCGCACGAAAGTCTTGCTTGCAAAGTTATTGTTGGAGAAACCTAAAGTATTACTGCTTGATGAGCCTACCAACTACCTTGATGTCGAGCATATCCAGTGGCTGACCAGATACCTGAAGGATTATCCTTATGCTTTTATCTTGATTTCTCACGACACTGAATTCATGAACCAGGTTTCAAATGTCATTTTCCAGTTAGAATTTTCAAAGCTTACCCGTTATACTGCTACCTATGAAAAATTCCTGGAATTAGCTGAAATCAATAAAAACCAGCATATTAATGCATATGAAAAGCAGAAGGAATTCATCAAGAAACAAGAAGATTTCATTGCAAAAAATAAAGCTCGCTATTCAACAACAGGCCGTGCAAAGAGCCGCCAAAAGCAGCTTGACCGTATGGAGAGGATCGACAGACCTGAAACAGCTGTTAAACCTACCTTTGAATTCAAGGAATCACGGGCTAGCAGCCGCTATGTTTTTGAAGGAACAGATTTCGAAATCGGATACACTCACCCGCTTCTTCCGAAATTATCGGTTACAATTGAACGCGGCGAAAAGATTGCGATTGTTGGAATGAACGGTGTTGGTAAATCGACATTGCTGAAGACCATGCTTGGAAAGATCCCTCCATTGAGTGGCAAAATCGAGCGCGGAGACTTCCTCTATCCTTCCTACTTTGAACAGGAAGTTAAAGCAGGAAACATCACTCCAATCGAAGATGTCTGGAGCGAGTTCCCAGGCATGGACCAACATCAAGTCCGTGCCGCTTTAGCACGTGGCGGTCTGAAGAATGAACATATTTCCCGTCCTTTGAATCAACTCAGTGGCGGTGAGCAGGCAAAGGTTCGTCTAACAAAGTTGCTTATGCATGAAAGTAATTGGCTTCTATTCGATGAACCGACCAACCACCTTGACATAACAGCCAAGGCTGAATTAAAGCGAGCATTGAAAGCCTATAAAGGAACGATTGTCCTTGTAAGCCATGAACCTGATTTCTACGAAGACTGGGTAACAAAAGTTTGGAATGTAGAAGAATGGGTTGAAAACTCTAAGTAAACATAGGAACCTGACGGGATATCCCGTCAGGTTTTTACTTTTTCCCAACTGGGAAACACGCTTTTCGCACCGATTTTAATGAAATTAAACTTACCTGGCATTATATTCATAATAAATTTAAGAGAAATCTATTGAGTTATCCTCTTGTTATTGATAAATTTTATAAGATACATAAAATTTATTTATAAAGGTGATAACAAATGAAAAAATTGATTGCATTCTTAAGCTTATTGATGATTCTTACCATTGCGGCTTGTTCTGACAATGGTTCAGATGAAAGTCAAAAAGACAAAAAAACAGAAACCATTAAAATCGGTGCAATTCCTGACCAGAATGCTGCAGACCTGAACAGGAGCATGGAGGATTTTGCGAAGGACTTAGAAAAGAAGACAGGGTTGGATGTTGAGTATGTCCCTTCTGTTGATTATTCGGCGCTTGTCACTGCATTTGAACGCGGTGAAATCCAGCTTGCGTGGTTTGGCGGTCTTACTGGTGTACAGGCAAGAAACTTAGTTCCTGAAGCGGAGGCATTTGCCCAAAGGCCAATTGATGAAAAGTTCAAATCTGTTTTCATTGCCCACACTGACGTTGAGATTGATGGTCTTGAAGGTCTCAAAGGAAAGTCCTTTACTTTTGGCAGTGAAAGTTCTACTTCCGGACACCTAATGCCGCGTTATTTCATGATGGAAGCTGGTATAGACCCAGATCAGGATCTTGACGGAAAGCCTAATTACTCCGGTTCTCATGATAAAACCTATAAGCTTGTTGAATCTGGAGCTTACCAGACGGGTGCATTGAATATTTCTGTGTGGGAAGCAGCTGTAAAAGAAGGCAAAGTAGATGAATCAAAGGTTAAAGTTATTTATACAACACCTGAATACTATGATTACAACTGGACATTAAACAAAATGGACGATGATACGAAAGCAAAGTTAAAAGATGCCATTCTTTCTATGACTTCAAAGGATAATGAAATCATGGAATTATTGCAGACCGATAAATTCATAGAGACAAAGAATGAAAATTACGAAGCCATAGAAAAGGTCGCAAAGCAACTCAAGATCATCAAGTAGGTGGAATACATGCAAGAATTAATAAGTCTACATCAAATATCGAAAACCTATGAGCGGAAGATAGCCTTATCTTCCCTTTCTTTTACTGTAAAAAAGGGAGAATTGGTTGGGCTTATTGGTCCAAGCGGAGCAGGAAAAACTACTCTCCTGAACATGCTGGCAGGTATTCTATCCCCGGATAAAGGTCAAATCCTGATAGACGGCAGCCCTTTATCCGAGTTAAAGGAACCGAAAAAGAGAGCAAAAAAAATCGGCATTATTCGTCAACAATTTGACCTTGTCGGTGAGCTTCCAGTCATCCACAATGTTCTTGCTGGTAAGCTGTCTGAATGGAGCATTTTCAAATCAATAGTTTCCCTGCTGATCCCACAGGATAAGGACTATGCGATCCAGGCACTGAATCGCGTGGGATTGACAGAGAAATTATATGAAAAAACGTCTTCCCTTTCAGGCGGAGAGCAACAACGGGTTGCGCTTGCCAGGCTCCTTGTCCAAAGTCCTGAAATTGTTTTAGCTGATGAACCGGTTGCTTCGCTGGATCCTGCACGTGCGGAAGATGTGCTTGAATTATTGGTTAAGATCGCTTTGGAGGAAAACCAAACACTGATTGCAAGCCTTCATTCTGTCGAATATGCCAGGAAATATTTCGATAGATTGATAGCACTTAAAGATGGTGAACTCTTTTTTGACCTCCCCGCTTCATCCGTAACTGATGACCATATCAAAAGCCTTTACAAACTTAAGGAGATGCCTTGATATGGATAAAAGATGGCTGAGCTTTGAGCTGCATAAAAGAAAAATCCTATCAATGATCCTGTTGCTGGCATTTTTCATAAGTTTAGTCTCTGTCGATTGGGATAATGACTTAATTCATAGCAAGGGGTTTGATACAGCAAAACAGATTGCTGCAGCTTTCTTCACCCCCGATTTGACAGGTGACATCTTGCTTCTCGCTCTGGAGTCAAGCTGGACCACTCTTTCCTACGCTGTTGCTGGTTTAAGTCTGGCAGTTGTCATAGCCTTTTTCTTCGGTGTTCCGGCCTCGGGCATTATAGTAGCGGAGGGAAAAGCTAAACGTTATATCCGAAGTTTTTTCAGAAAGCAGCTCGGCTTCATGAGGGCCATTCATGAACTTGTATGGGCATGGTTATTCGTCGCGTCAATTGGTCTCTCTCCTTTTGCGGCAATCTTCGCATTGGCTATCCCCTATGGAGGAATCCTCGGCAGGATTTTTGCGGACATGCTTGAAGATGTATCCCAAGAACCTATCAAAGCATTAGAAGCAGCAGGCGCAACCAAACTTCAGACTTTATGGTATGGATACTTGCCCATGGTCAGAGCGAACATCACCAGCTATGCAATGTACAGGTTTGAATGCGGTGTCCGTTCATCTGCCATTATGAGTTTTGTAGGAATTGGCGGTCTCGGATACCAAATTCAGCTGAGTCTTGATGATCTTCATTATAATGAAGTGTGGACTTTTGTGTTCTTTTTAATCCTGCTAGTCATCATCATTGATTGGTGGAGCAATCAATTAAGAAAGAGGCTGGTCCAATGAAGAAACGGAGAGTTAGCTTTATAAGGGGCTCTGTTTATGCTTTGCTGTTGTTGGCAGTTGGATCCTGGACTTCTATATTCATCCTTGAAAAGGCAAGCTTGTCTTCTCTTTTCTCAGAACAGAATCTGTATTATGCAGGCAAGTTCTTTAAAGGGCTTTTGGGAATTGGAGAAGAAAATCCGGCCTTTTTGAATGGTGAAAGCTGGAAAAATGCTTTGGGCCTTACAATCGAAACTTTGGGCATGAGCATTATGGCAACGGGGTTCTCAACAATTGCCGCGCTTCTGACAGTTATACCTGCAGCACGGAACGTTGCCGACGGGTCCCTGACTCTTGTAAAAAAATGGCATGGGTGGCTCTCATTCGGTGCAATTCGAGGAGGCTATATTTTTTCACGTGCTGTACCAGAGCTTGTTTGGGCAATGATCATTATCTTTATCTTCAAACCCGGACTATTGCCCGGAGCAATCGCACTTGCTCTTCATAATTTCGGGATACTTGGCAAACTTTTTGCGGAGGTCATTGAGGATTTAGACTCCAGACCTGTACGGAATCTTTCTTCAAGCGGCGCAGGCCGTCTGCAGCTATTATTGTATGGTGTATTGCCTGCAGTTATGCCGCGGTTCTTGACGTATATACTGTACCGTTGGGAGGTCATCATGCGGACGACTATTGTCGTTGGTTTTGTTGGGGCTGGAGGACTTGGACAACAATTCAAGCTGAGCATGAGTTTTTTCCATTACACTGATATAACCCTTTTGCTGTTTTTCTATTTAATCCTGGTATTTGCAGCTGACTTCATTTCAGAAAAAGCAAGATTGTTCATAAAATAAATCCGGCCCAGATGAGCCGGATTTTTCATTTACAAAATATCGATTTTGTCCAATCCGTTTTCCAGGAAGTATTTTTCGTAACGTGCTTTCAGCTGGAAAAGCCGATTGATTTTCTGCTCTATCGTAGCATTGATGTTGATCTCGCGCTTCAAATCAATGGTGGCGAGCTTATGGGTAAGCTGATCCCAAAAGACATCTTCCTCGTATTCATCGATGATGGCTTCAACTGTGTCTTTAAGATGCTCAGAGAGATAATAATACTCTTCCTCCTTGTCGTAGTAAACGCCGTCATCCGCTTCAAAATCCCTCGCAAGCGAAAAAATATATTGTTCAAGATCCTCTGCTTTACTCACCAGCTCCTGATTTGCTTCGGTCAGTCCCAGCGGCCAATTTCCAAGCTGCATTAATTTCACAAGAGTCAAATACTGTTCCTTTGAAAGGTCAATTCTCATTTATAACCCTCCTTTTCATTTGCTTGTTTATATATATGAAGGAAAGATGCCTGTCTTTCCTAGAGATTGCTGAATTTGTTATCCAGGGTTTTTTCATCTTAACTAAAAGAAATCCATCCAATTAAATAAAAACGGCAAGCCTCTGATAAAGGGCTTGCCGGAATCTATCTGGACTTAGTTGCTAATATTGATTGCCTCACCTAATAGTTGAATATCTTTATAAATCTCATTCTTCAGTTCCTTATCCTCGCATTGTGCGTACTCATCGAATAAACGGCCAAGTTCTTTGATAAATAATAGATGTTCTTCGACTGCAACCATACAGAGACCCCTTTACACAGAAGATGACCAGTGGCTTATGCTTCGATTCTATTTCTGTTGACCAGAATATTTACCCGTTAAAAAATAATTGAAACTATCAATTACTACATGTTATGAGATCACTGTCCACTATATGACAACCATTTGTTTAATGGCCTGCCCTTTAAGGTAAATAATCAGAAAGAGACAAAATTTTTCAGGGGGTAAAGACATGTGGATTCAACGACCTTTTTTTAAATATGCAACAGGAACCATTCTTTTGCTTCTTATCATCTTCCTCTTTGGTAAGATAGATTACTTCGTTTGGCCGCTGCAAAATTTTATAATCGCCATTTTCTTTCCTGTCCTGATTTCAGGTCTTATCTATTATATATTACGAAAGCCCGTTCAATGGTTAAGTAAATTCATGCCTAAACTTGCAAGTATCTTGATTGTATTTACCTTAGTAGCTGGATTATTCACAGGATTCATTTACTTTGCCGGTTCCCTAATAGGAGGGCAAATCAGTGATTTAACGGAAAATTTCCCTCAAAAAGTAGATGAAATTACAGAAGAATCGAAAGATGTCATTAATGATAATCAGCTTGGAATTATAAATGCTGATGAAATTAAGCAAAGGGCTTTAAACTATCTAAGCAAGCTTTCACAAAACTTAGGTGAAAATATTATGACCGTATTTTCGGTCATAACAAGTATCGCCACTGTTTTAGTTGTAGTTCCCTTTCTTGCATTTTTCTTTTTAAAAGACGATGAAAAATTAAGACCTTATATGATGAAACTAATTCCTTCAGAGCATGTGCAGGAAGGCAACAAAATCTTAAAAGATATAGATAAGACACTATTCACCTATGTAACGGGCCAGTTCATCATTGCGGTTGTTGATGGGACGCTTATGTATTTTGGTTATAAAATCATTGGGCTTGAATATGCGTTGATCTTGGGGATATTTACAATGTTTTTTACAGTAGTTCCATTTCTGGGTCCAATTATAGGGGTGATACCCGCATTATTCGTTGCCCTTACAAACAGTCCCTTGATGATGTTAAAAGTACTCATTGTCCTTTTGGTTGTACAGCAGCTTGAAGGGAACCTTGTCACCCCTCAAGTGATGGGAAAAAAACTCAGTATCCACCCTATAACTGTCATCTTACTTTTAATTGCAGCTGGTTCCTTATATGGATTCGTGGGAATCCTCATTGCCATTCCACTTTATTCTGTGGTGAAAATTATCATTAAGGATGTGTGGAAATTTTATAAATTAAGAGAAAAAAGGGATACTTTTAGTCCCCATACTTAAGATCATCACAAAAGGCCAGCCTCAAAGCTGGCCTTTTATTTGTCTATTTTATATAAATTGAATAAAAATTCGTTAGATTGGGCAATATATTCCAGATTTTAAAAATAGGAGGATTTGCCAATGAAACGAATCAGCATACAGCTGCTCATTCTGATAATGACCATCCTATTGTTCACTGGGTGCAATACATATACGGATGAGGGCACAGAAACTTACCGAATAAATAACAACCAAGCACAAATCCAGAATATCAATCAGGAGTACAACTCTACTTCATATAACCAAACATACAGAATGCATGTGGATCAAAATGCTGAGGAACAAGTGGAAATGCTTAAAGAAGTCCAAAACGCTACGGTCATAACAGTCCAGCGAAAAGCATATGTGGCTGTAGTTCTTGAAAGTGGCAACACAGATAGAGTTCCAGGTGAATTGCAGAACAAAATCTCTCAACAAATTAAAGTGAACGATGAGTCTATTGCTGACGTGTATGTCTCCCCCAATGCGGACTTTGTTGTCAGCATGACAGACTATAGGGATCAGCTTTTGAGCAGAAGGCCAATCGTGGGGCTTACGGAAGAATTCAATTCTACGATTAAAAGAATTTTTCCGGAAAATCGTTAATATAACCAACAAAGGGCATCCAATGGATGCCCTTTGTTGTTCTTTACGATGGTAATTGAGTATCTCCCCCGCTCCCACCGTTGATTAGCACTTCATCAATCATTCGATCTAGCCTGATCAAGCTTTGCTTTGCACGCTCATGCTCTATTTTTCTGTAATGATGCTTACCTCCTTCTTCTTCATCTTTTTCATCTGCCCATTTCACTACCTGCTGAAGCGGAGTACGTACAATGTCATTTGTCGGTAAAAAGGAGTCTGTATGGAAAAGGATTGCAAGTGAAGTGGCTTTCGCCTGTACGGGGTTTTCACCCAAACGGATCAGGAGTTTGTGCGCCCTTTCAGCTCCCTTGATCGGGTGGATATCATTCTTCCGATATAGCTCGTAATCCCATTTTCCATTCCTGTACCATGTGAAATGGCCGATATCATGCAGGAAACCGGCTTTCGCTGCAATATCAACGTCAACATTATGCTCTCTGGCAAGGTGGAAGGCGTGATAAGCGACAGCAATAGCATGGGCCATGCCTGATCGCTTCAAATATTTCTGTGCAATATGGTGTTCGAATATGTCTAAAAGAGTTACATCCCTCATTTCACAACCTCCTTAGCTGATGAGACACCTTTATTTTTTAGAATGTTAACAGAAATATATAAAAAATGCACATTTTATATCTCTAAAAAAAAGCTGGCAAAGGACTTCAACTCTCCCTTTGCCAGCTTCATTCAGTTCCAGCTTTTTAATTTTACGAGCAGACGCTCTTTTAATTTTACGAGATAGGTCTTCTCTCCCTTGGCTCCTTTTTGTTTATGCCATTCGTTGAAGCTAGCGATAGTGATCAATACGGAACCAGTGATTAACAGGTATCCCCACCAAGGTAAATTTCCCCAGAACGGTCGTGTTTGCAGGATAACATTCAGAAGCAAAACTCCCGAACCAACAAAGAAATACGATTTTATCCTTAGCCACATTCCGGCCAGCATTGAAATCAATGACAGCGTTCCAAGAATCAAAGCATCATAAACGGTATTGCTCTCGAGGCCGTCCTGGATCAACAAAAGCGAGACGATTATCAGTACTGCCCATTGGATATAGCTAGTGATCTGTTTATTTTCCCCTTTAAAAATAAGGCGTGCAAAGATGCTTAAAGCAATAAAAGGAAGAACATAGACTTCCCGTTCCAGAATGGCTGGTATTTCAAATTGCTCTAGAGCTGTGTAATAAGGAACCAAAAGGTATGCACCCGCTGTAAATTGAATTACCCTGACTCCTGTACCATGAACCCTGTCCCTCTGCAGCCATAATCCTGCAGATAGAAGAAGGCCGTGGATAATGAGAGCCCAGAAGGTTTCGCTATTCAGAAAAGCGACCGAAACAATGAACAGGAAACCCACTATTGAATAAGCATCCAGGCTTTTCAGTCCAATAGAGACACCTTTTTCCCAAAGGTTCTGAAAGATTTTTCTTCCTGAAAGAATAAGCAATATACCGAATCCAGAAAGAATCGCTATATCCCAAGATACTTCTTGACGGGCTTGGAAGATCATCTGGATCGTACCGTAAAAAATCATCATCAAAGGAGCGATCGCAGCTAATTCCCATTTCACTTTATGAAGCAAAACCAATATTGCCGCTGCGTACCCAATCGTTATTCCATACAGCAGCCAATTGTATGGATATGCTGCGAGGAAGCTGGCTACCCCTAACAGCGAAATCGGCACAAGATAATACAATGTTCTCTGTTTGAATTTAGCAGATGACAATTTCCAAAATGCAGCCAACAGAATGCTTGTCAGCAAGAATCCATAATGACCTGTTTCAGTTTCTGAAAAATAACTGATACCTGTATGAATCGCTAAAAACAATGAGGTGAACGCTGCGTACAGGAGTGCTTTCACCTTCCATTCCTTTTTTACAAAAGGAATACTCGCTGAATAAATTCCTACTGAAATCAAATAGCTTATTATTGCTTCTTCACCGTAAATGATAAAGGCGACTGCCATGATAGGAGCGAGATAGACATGTGCAATCCATGAATGCGCAACTGCAAGCTCTTTTCTTTTTTGAAAAAGCAAAGCGGCCGCTCCCAACAATAACCAGCCACCACCAGGGATGATCAGTGCCTCGGAAAATGTGCTGAAGTCGTACAACTTCTCATCAATAGAATTGAAAGTGATCAAGTACCATGCGAGGCTGACCAATGCTGAGATAAATGCCACTATGGGTTCTTTTGACACTTTATAAAGCAGAAGAGACATCAGGATGCCGCCAAACCAAATAACGGATTCTCCGTAAAGATTCGAAATAGGAAACGTGAAGGTGTAGAACAAGCTTGCTGCATAAAAACCATGTCCACAGAAAAAGGCGTTTTTTGACAATTTAGTTTCCTGAATTCTACCAAGACCGTAACTGACAGCCAATAAAAGGACACCCGCAAGCGCAAAATTTCCCGGCATTCCTATAGCATCGTGATAGAAGCTGGAATTCAACCTTATCTCTTCCCCGATTGCAGTTGCAGATAAACCGAGTGTAATTGGCGCTGCCCATTGAGCTATCAACGGCAAAATCGCCCGGGTGTCGATGTTTTTCATGACATAAAAAGCAAAGCTAGTCAGAAAATACATCATCCCCAGCTCCCACCAAAGCGACTGAAAAAATGTAATAAGAATCATCGAAAGCATGATGACGATCCCGACGTCACGCGAGCTAGTTTTGATTACTTGAAGAGATCTCAGCTTGAGCGGCCAGCCTAGAAGCATGAATAAGGCAAAACCAATGAAATAAATTGGCAAAGAAAGATGTTCGATGCTAATCCATTTCCACGTCTGCAAAACCGCTTCAAACATAGCTGCCGCAATAAATATCGGACTTAAATAGTTAAAAATCATATTTTCATTGGCATTCGCAAGATAAAGGAAGTTAGCCGAAATTATCAGGTAAGCAGCCACCAGAATATAGGATGGATTTTCTGTATGAATCATCATCGCTTCTGCTGTGATGAATAGAAAAGCAAGACCCGATACGACTGCACTAGTAATCTGGAACGCTCTTTTCAAAGCATATTTATCATCGATGAACCTGGGAATGAACAGGAACACAAATCCAAGAAGTGCGTAACCAATTATGCTTCCCTCAGCAAATTGCCAGGTTTCAAGAATTTGATAAGCACCATAAACAAACATAGCACTGAAAACAAAATGATACTCTTTATGGCCATTAACGAAGATCATCGATAGATAAAGGATGGCAGTCAAAATCAAGTTGAAGCCATTGAATACATCATTCTCATAAAAGAAAAGCATCAATAATGTAGACAGGACCAGGTTGGCCTGAGCGTATAGCGCAAGTTCGGCCGTGAAGAGCGACAAAACATCTTTCTTTTTCAGCTGATGATAAGATGCAAGCAGAAGAGTGTTAAACACAACCAGTCCAAGGTAAAAACCATCTGTTTGCAAGCCAATCGCTTTCAACAGATAGGCTGCTGTAATCGATACAGTAATGAACGAAAACCATACAAACACCCTTGAAGACAGCTTATTAGCGAGAAAACCATATATAGGAATCAAAACAGAACTGCTTATTGCCCCTAATATGAAGCGGCCTTCTCCATAAAACGATAAGTAAGAACCCAGCAATTCAAACCACCCAAGCGATAAGGTGAAGATCGGAAGGAATAAGCTGCCAAGGATCACAAATGCAAAGGCTGTCTTATCGATTTTTAGAACCTTGTAGCTCATATAGGCAATTCCGTAAAATAAACCCGAAACAAGCGCGATGGACCCAGTTTTCATGAAGGGAGTCATCGTCTCCCAGTTGCTTGTCGCAACAAACAACCCGCCAATCAAAAGCATGATGACTCCAAGACTCAGCGACCAGGAAATGTTTCGTTCACGGATCTCTTCTGCTGATTTCTTTGGCCTGACAATAGGCTGATTTTTTCGATTCACCTTCATTGGTATGCTGGCTGCAGGCTGGTCATCAAAGGCAACAGAATCATTCTTCTTCGTTCTTGCTGCCAACTCTTTCTCCTGCCGTTCCTTTGCCATCAAATCCAAAAAGTATTCATTATGTGCTTCTGATACATTTTTGTATTCCTCTCCAGTAACATAACCTAGTTCTTTTAAATGATAGAGCTCATTACGAAAAATCCTGCGTCTTTCTTCTTTAGGAGTATGTTCCATTTTTATCCCCCAATCCCTCTTTAATCCAATATGATTCGTTTAGTGTAATTTTACACCTTTAATTAAAAAATTCAACATTCATTTGTAAAAAAACAAAAGTGTTTTTTCGACAATATTCTATTCCAACATTGCCTATACACATTTATAATAGGTAAAGTGCGCTCTCAAACTGTATTTCAAGGACTATGCAACTGCTATCCACTTTCCATATCGCCTTATCAAAAACAGATAAAAACATTGGAGTATGCAAATAATAGAGATTAAGAGGTAAATAAGATGGCTGATTTTTTATGGATTATATATTTGGGGTTTTTAGGCACGACAGCAATTTGGTTTTTAATGAAAGGAAAATATAAAAACAAGATCACCAGGACAGATTTTGTCATTTCAATCATCACATGGTTTGGATTATTTGGTTATGTAACGGAGACACCAATGCTGATCCCTCTAGTCTGGAAAATCGTTTTTGTATTTGGTCTTCTTTGGGATGTCATTTTTACCGTATTCTTTGCGGACCGTTTTGCAGCCGATTTTGGCCTCGATGTAGATGAAAACGAAGAACCGATGCCCCTTGCAGCTAGGCTAAGTGGATTGATCTTTGTTGTTCCCCTTTACTATGGAATTTTTCATTATGCATTTTAAACGGCTTAGGCCGTTTTTTTGTTACCTAAAATGAACTATATTACAATAATGAAGCTGTTTTTTAATATAATATCGGACGAAAAACGGGTTTATAAGGTCTGTTTTTCTGTTCCCTCTCCACTGAATTAGTACCTGGTACTATCACCTGATGTGATTGTCTTTTCCAGAAAGACAGTGTTATCTTTGCAATAATAGGCTGTTATCATTCCTTGCCGATTTCGTCTTTGTATGATGCCATTTAAGCGGAGGATTTCCGGTTAATGTATATGGATTTCGTTTAACACGCAGAAATAAGCGGAGCTATTCCGGTTAACTGCTAGAAATAAAACAAAACACAACGATTTGAATCATTTTGACGGAAAAAAGACCCTTATTTTTAAGAAAATAAGGGTCTTTTCCAATATAATCGGAATTTTTCCGTCTATTTTTCTTTTATTACAGAACCTAGTGAAAACGAGATAAAACCTATCTTGGTTCTACACTTATAACAAGGCCGCAACCGTCACTTTTGCTGAATTGACGTTTGTGCCCAGATTATAAAGGCAACAAAGTCACGGTTTCTCTATTTTTTAGCTGATCAATCATATTGCTCCACTTCTCAGGTTTGTTAGCGAGAACGGAATAATAAGTAGTGAGAAAATCTGAGATTAACGCTGCCGGCAGCTCATGAGTAATCTCATCTGTCGGCATGAAGCATAGATCAAGTCCCTCTACAGCTTCTCCGTCATTCTCCCATGATGGGTGCACATACTCGATATCAAGTCGCTTATAGCCTAGGTGAGATAAGACTTCTCGTCTCACAAACGGATCCATCGTTTTTACGCCGCCAAAATCATGGTCTGTCTTTCTATATGGATCATAAATCTCTGCAAACATCCCAAACAACTCTACGCCTTTTTCACCAGCGAGGTTTTGCAAGTCTTCCATCCTTTTATTTGCAAGGAATCTTCCAAGACTGAGTCCCGGCTTTCCAACAATCGTAAAATCCGTCATGGCTATATTCCAGTCTGGATAGTATCGATATTCAGTTACACCAACGACCTCATCTTCATGTACAGCAACGAATACTCTGATGCCCGGATCCTCGAGAGGCTCTTTCCATAAATCGAACTCCAGTACCTCTTCGGGTGGAAAGACTTCTTTCATTAAATTATGGAGCTTTGCAAAAAGCGGATCTTCAATACTGTTAACACGAATATATTCCATGAACCATGCTCCTTATCAGTTTAGATTTTTTCTGTCTGTTCCCAGTCCGGATAAAGGTCCGTTCGGCGGTCACGCCAAGTAGTGACAGAACCTCTCTCGCGCACCTCGTATAGTAGTTCTAAGTCAAGGTCAGCAGTAACGATCATGTCATCATTAAGTTCTCCTTCAACCTGAAGGCCTTTTGGCGGGAACGGAATATCATTAGGCGTAATCACTGCCGCCTGGCCAAAATTGGCACGCATAAAGTCTACAGTTGGCAATGCACCAACCGTTCCTGTCAAAACAACGTAGACCTGGTTTTCAATAGCTCGAGCATGGCTTGTATAGCGAACGCGATGGAAACCATGGCGGTCATCTGTACAGGAAGGTACGAAAATGACGTCTGCACCTTTAGCTTTAGCCATTCTTACGATTTCTGGGAACTCAATGTCATAGCAAGTTAGCAGCGCAATGCGACCCTTGTCTGTATCAAATACCCTGAAACCCTCACCTGCACTCATATTCCACTCATTTACCTCGGTTGGCGTGATATGAAGCTTCGCCTGCTCAACGATTCTGCCATCTGGGTAAAACATGTGCGCCACATTATAGAGCTTTCCTTCTCGAGCGATGACATGCGTACCGCCAATGATGTGCATGCCTGTTTCCAATGCGAAATTCTGGAACAGGTTTAAATATTGTTCAGTAAAACCGGGGAGTTCATTGATGGTCAGCCTCGTACCCTGCTCACTTCCGATTGATAATAATTGAGTAGTAAAGAACTCAGGAAACAAAACGAATTCTGAACCATACTCCTGTGCTGTTTTTACATAATGCTCACACTGCTGAGCAAACTCTTCGAACGACCTGATCGTGTGAAGATGGTACTGGACTGCTGAAACTCTCATTTTCATCCATCATTCCCCCTGTATCTATAAAAATAACATTTTGACTTCAAAATTTCAGAAATACGAAAATAATTATATAGCATATTACTTTTTATGAATACATTTTTGATTGATATTTTGCAAGAAATTTATCATTTGTTTGATGCATGCCAGCCAGCGAAAAAAATAGTTCCTTTTACAATTAGATTAGATTATAATCTAATTAGATTAATATATAATTAACTGTTGGAGGACACTATGTTCAAAACATTTAACCTGGAGAAATCCTACCGGAAGCTATTCTTCGCTGGCATCATTAATGGAATTGGGGACCGGTTCAGCCAGGTGGCGCTGCTGGCACTCATCCTGCAAATGACTGGTTCTGGACTCTCTGTCGGCATCACAATGGCTCTCAGGATGATCCCCTTTTTATTCTTCAGCCCTTTGAGCAGCAGCCTTGGAATGAAATTCGGAAGAAAAACAGTCATGATCATTACCGACATAGCCAGAGCGGTTATAGCATTGTCTTTTCTAGCGGTCGATCATCCTGATGATATGTGGATTGTCTACGCTGCCTCCTTCCTGCTGGCGTCTGGAGAAGCCATCTACGCACCCATCAGAAAATCAAGCATTCCTGCCATGGTTTC
The DNA here is from genome assembly GCF_053543455.1 of Mesobacillus sp. LC4. Taxonomy (NCBI): domain Bacteria; kingdom Bacillati; phylum Bacillota; class Bacilli; order Caryophanales; family Bacillaceae; genus Mesobacillus; species Mesobacillus sp. LC4. Next base: position 978,626 of record NZ_JBGCUB010000001.1, on the reverse strand, counting down.
GTCGAAATCACTAAAAGATATAAATGGCTGGGAACAAGTATTAATAGGATTTGTATTAGTAATTGGAGCATTAAGCGGCGGGGTTGTGTCCTATTTCCTAGGAGCGAAAACAGCATTTATGCTTAATATTGTATCCTTCCTTGCTGCCGGCTGGATTTTATCGACACTGCCTTCTCTTGAGCCAAAGAAAGAAAATGACTTGACCATTAAACCAAATCATGAAAAGTATAGTGAGCTGCTGCCCGTTATTGCAGCTTCATCGTTCCTGTTGTTGTTAATGATGTTCGAGCTTATCATCCCGCTTATTAATGGGATTGAGAATGTGTTAATAAGCGTGTATGCCGTCGAGACATTTGAAAAAGCTGATCTGGGAGTGGGGATCTTTTACAGTGTTCTTGGTGTAGGATTGATTATCAGCCCTTTATTAACAAGGATGATCCAAAATAGGTTTCTATTATTTTCTTTTGTTTGTATCATTGGCGAAGGGTTGATGTTGACGACGATAAGCCAGACAAAATCCTTTTGGCTGGCCGCTGCATTGTTTGGCATGACCGCAGTGTTCAGCGGAGTCGGCAACACACTTCTCGACACAGTGGCAATGGATACTATTCCTTCAAAATGGCACGGAATGTACTTCGGTATCACCAGTATGCTGTCCAATACTTTCATCGGGTTTTCCATGTTCTTTACAGGCTTAGCGCTGGAATGGTTCAGCCCAAGATTGGTGGGTATGTTCGGCGGAATCATGTATATTGCTTTCGGAATCTTATTCTTAATATGGTCTCTAAAATATAGCGTTGACCAGGAGAAAGTAAAATTAATGGAAAAAGCAATGTAAAGAACAAAAAGCTCCATCGATCTACAGTCGATGGAGCCACTTAATAAGCTAAGATCTAATTATTATTCGCACTTTCACATACTTCAATACGATTTCGGCCGTTTTGCTTAGCTTTGTAGAGCGCCCGGTCGGCAAATTCGAGAATCTGCTGATGGTCATGCTGATGTATAGGATTGACGCACGCAATCCCGATACTGATTGTAACACTCCTGCTGACTTTGGAGTTTAGGTGTTCAATGTTCATCATCTGGATGATTGAACGGAATTCGTCTGCTAGTTGAGATGCTCTTGGTGCCTCCGTATTCGGAAGAACTACCGCAAATTCTTCGCCCCCATATCTCGCAGCAAAATACCCTTTTTCATGGAAAAATCGTTCGAGCTCACGGGCAACCGATTTCAAGCAGTTATCGCCCTGGATATGCCCATACGTATCATTGTAATTTTTAAAATAATCAATATCTAAAAAAAGCAGGGATAATGCGGTTTTCTGCTTGCAAGCAAAAGACCATTCAGTAATAAGGAATTCGTCAAAGGCGCGGCGGTTATATATTTCAGTCAATCCATCAAGAGACGATAGCTTCCTCAGGAGAGAATTGCTTTCTCTTAATTGATTTTCAATGGTCCTCCTTGCCGTCACGTCTCTTGTGGCGAACATCATACCTGAAGACTTGCCTGACTTGTCCTTTACCGGTCTTGCAGTAGTCTCAGCCCATATATAACTGCCATTTTTATGACGCATCCTGTAACTGGATGTTACGATGCCACTTAATTCATTAGGGTTTCCGTATTGATCAAGCAGTTGCTGACCATCTTCTGGATGGATTTTCCCGTAAAGATTTGTTCCAATCAACTCATCGTTTTTATAGCCCAGAATCCTCTTGCTTGAGGGAGATATATAAATGATCTTTCCTTCACGTGAAAGCCTTCCGATCATATCAGATGAATTTTCAGCAATGAAGCGATACTGTTCTTCACTTTCCCGAAGAGCTCTTTCCATGCTTTTACGCTTAGTGATTTCTTTTATAACAGTCAATACAGCTTTTTCTCCCTGGTAGGTAATTAAGGAAGATGATACTTCAATATCAATATATGAGTCTTCCTTTTTAAACTGATCCTCAAAACTGATCACTGTCTTATCATTAAAATCAAGTCTGGAAACCAGATTCGGATGGTTGATGAAAAAAGACCCAACCGGTTTGCCGATTATCTCTTTCAAGTTGGACCCAAATAAGGCTTCAGTGTGCGGGTTAGCGTAAACTATTTGATCATATTGAGTCAGAATAATGGCATTAGGCGAAAGTTCTACAAGTGTCCTGTATTGTTCCTCGCGTTCTTTGAGCTGCTGGGAAAGCCTTTCCACTTCGGAAAGGTCAGTATAGACAGCGAGGTAATTTACCAGTTCTCGTTCTTCATTCAAGATCGAGAAGATGTTCACCTTCATTAAATAATGGCTGCCATCTTTTCGTTTATTCCATAACTCTCCTTCCCAACATCCCCTTGTCATAATAGAGTCCCACATTCTCTTATAAAAAATCGGTGTATAGCTGTGCGACTTCCATAACCTCGGGTTTTTACCAATCACACTTTCCTTAAGATAGCCTGTCAATCGAGTGAATGAATCACTGACAGCCCGTATCTTGCCTTCTGGTGTGGTGATGACAATGCCTTTGTTTGCACTTAGTATAAGTGAACCTGCCTCTTCCGAGTAATCTTGAGCAATGGAATTGGGTGTTATAAAGCGAAGAAAGGATTTAATAGCTGGTTCCCCATTAAAAATCGTACATTCAGAATCGACCTGGAGGTCCATTGGAATTCCGTTTATCAAGAAACTCATTATCATACCATCCAGAATTGTTCCTTCTTCTATTGCTGCGATTCTGTCAGTGATTGTTTCTTGCCTAGTATCAGCCAAAAAGGAAAATATCGATTTACCTATTAATTCACCTGGATACTTGTATCCGAGCAACTGGGTGCCGCCTTCATCTATGGAAAGAATCACGGAGTTTTTATGTATACACACAAAATAGGGTGATTGATTATTGACAGCTACTGCATCTGCGATATTAGACCCTGTCGTGCTTTCCTTTACCTTCATTTAACTTCTCCTTGCAAAATCAAAATGGATATCATCATTATTTTAATTGTGTTGATTTTTTTAATCAACAATAGAATGGAATCATGACCTGTTAGAATACAAAAATACCAGGTATTAAATTGCTAGCAGCTGATATCAATCTGTTATCAGAAACTATCACTTATGGTCGATTGGAGTCGAAAGACCTGTTATAAAGCTGTTTATGTGCTTCCCAATCTGCTGAATTGTCGATTTTCCGGATTGTGGATCTGATAGTTCATCAATTAGTACAACAATAATTGCTTCATTCTCACCATAGGCAATTATACCGCAATCATGTTCGACTCCGGGAAGTTCTCCTGTCTTATTTCCGATTTTAAGTAATGTATCATCCATATATAATGGCAGCTTTTCCTTGAATTGTTGTTGCAGTAAAAACGCATGGAAGATAGATTTTGAGTCTTGGTTGAGTAGATCTCCATTAACTCCTTCTTTCAAGCATAGCCCGATATCAGCAGCAGATGTATAATTATCGAGACCGGATTGAATAGCTGAGAAATCCAGCATTTTACGCTGCAATATAGAATGACTCATTCCTAGCCTGGATAAAGTGGCATTAATAGAGTCTTTGCCAAGCAAATCAATCATCAGGTTAGTTGCCGAGTTATCTGACACGATGATCATAAGGGACATTAAATCCACAACTGGCAGTTGTTTGACCTTCATAGCCTGAAGAACACCGGTGTCACCAATTTTGTCTCCTTCTTCAATAGGCAATTGACTTTCTTTTTGCAGCTGGCCTGTCTCCATTTGCCTCAAAGCCTCGAATAAGATCGGCAATTTTATCAAGCTGGCAGACTGGTAAACCTCATTACTGTTAAATTCAATAATTTCTCCTTCAATCTCCAAAAACAAACTCGCCCGGCCATTACACCCAGCGAGTTCTTGCAACAGTATTGTTCTTAATTCTTCTAATGTCATAGTTTTTATTCCTTACCTGATATTGACAAGCATCTCTTTTTTTCTTTTTTCGTCTAAATGCTCATCATATAGGTGACAGGCGACATAGTGATTCTTGTCGATTTCCTGCCACACAGGTTTCTTTTGAGCACAGATATCCATGGCATGCTGGCACCTTGTCCTGAAAACACAGCCGCTAGGCGGATCCATCGGACTTGGGAGTTCTCCTTGCAGGATGATTCGTTCGCGCTGATCCTCCACATCCGGATCTGGGATAGGGATGGCTGACAGTAATGCTTGAGTGTAAGGATGGAGCGGTTTATTGTATAACTGGTTACTAGCTGTAAGCTCGACGATATGGCCGAGGTACATAACTCCGATCCGGTTGCTGATTTGCTTCACCATTGAAAGATCGTGAGCAATGAATAGATAAGTCAAACCCTTTTCTTCTTGCAGTCGCTTCAGCAGGTTTACCACCTGGGCCTGAACGGATACATCAAGGGCTGAAATTGGTTCATCTGCTATGATAAAATCAGGATCCAGCGCAAGTGCCCTGGCAATGCCAATCCTTTGCCGCTGACCGCCGCTGAATTCATGGGGATAACGGTTGGCATGGTCGCGATTTAAACCGACATCCTCAAGCAGCTGATAGATCCTTTCAAGACGTTCTTTTTTGTTCGGGAACATTCCATGGACTTCCATCGGTTCTGAGATAATTTCTTTTACTGTAGAACGAGGATTCAGTGAAGCATACGGATCCTGAAAGATCATCTGCATCTGCTTATGGAACTGGAATTTTTCTATCTCTGAAAGTGAGTGCACGTCTTTGCCGTTGAAAACAACTTCTCCATCTGTCCTGTCATAGAGTCCAATCATGGTTCTTCCGGCAGTGGATTTACCGCAGCCTGATTCACCAACAAGGCCAAATGTTTCTCCTTTATATATATCAAAGGAGATGCCATCCACTGCTTTTAGGATTTCATTTTTTCCCATAGTGAAATGCTTCTTAAGATCTTTTACACTTAATAAAACTTCATTTTCCATCATTATTCCTCCGTATCAATCCAGTAGCGTCTTGCTGCACAGAGTTCTTTCTCGTAGATCGTTCCTTCCAAGGAAATGATTTCAATATTCTTTCCTGTATTCGGTGAATGAAGAAGCTTGCCATCTCCATAATAGATACCAACATGATGGATGCTTCCTTTTCCCTCCTCGTAGGCGAAGAAAAGTAAGTCCCCTGGCATGATGTATGATAGCGGAACTTGTTCACCAGCTGCCGCTTGTTCATGAGCATCCCTCGGAATGGTATAGCCATTCGCCAGGCACATATTGTAACTGAAACCAGAGCAGTCATAGCCATAGCTGCTCATTCCTCCCCAAAGGTACGGCAGACCAAGGAACTGCTCGCCCGCAGCCACGATCGCAGCACCATTACCTTTAGGAATCTTCTCCTCTGTTGGAAAAACCGCTACATCCTCAGCTCTCAAGATGCCGATACCGGTTGGTGTTTTAACGCGAATTCGATCGACTATATCCTCTACTACTGGCAATTTTGTTTGATAGCTCAATTCCAACAGCTTTTCGTTCTTTTCGGAATATAGGAGGGTTTTCTTAGCAGTAATGACAGCCACTGAACCTTTTTTGATATACCAGTCTGATTGCTGGATAAGCTGATTTTTCGGTATCCACCCAGGATAACCACGCCCATCTTTTCCTGACGGCTGGTCTGGAACAACAACATTTGCCCACTCATTTTTTTCTCCGATGATCATGACTTCCTGGCCAAATAAAACCTGTGATTGTACAAGGTTGTCATCGCATAGTTGCAATCGTGGCTCATATGTAAGCTTTTCAAGCCATTTTTCTATATTCAAGTTTCCAGAAGTTGCATCCATGTCTATTTCCCTTGCTGAATCATGGGAAGTCCACAATGTCGCTACGGGGACATTGACGAGCCAGATATTATTGCTTTCCATGGGAATTTCCTCCTTCTAAAAGGATTTCTTTTATACCGAGACCAGGTTGGTCCGGAAGGGTGATATTTCTGCCATTATACATTATTCCGCCTGAAATTACGTCATTCGCCAGCATTAATGGCGCATCAAAATCAAAACGGGTGATGTTTTTCTTGCTTGCCGCGAAATGGGCAGCAGCTGTAATTCCCAGCCTGGTTTCAATCATACTGCCAACCATACATTCAATCCCTGCGGTTTCAGCCATTTGGTTAATCATTTGAGCCTGATAAATTCCTCCTGACTTCATTAACTTTATGTTAATCAAGTCAGCGCTTCTCCTCTTGATCACCTCGAATGCCTGTTTAGGTGAAAAAACACTTTCGTCAGCCATTATTAAAGTATCGACTGAATCAGTAACCTGCTTTAAACCTTCCAGGTCATCTGCTTTAACTGGCTGTTCAACTAGCTCGATATCAAGGCCAAGATCCTCCATTTTTCGGATGGCCCTGACTGCATCCTTCGGTTTCCACCCCTGGTTCGCATCAAGACGAATCTTGATGTCATTGCCTATCCTTTTACGGATTTCATGGATCCTGGCAATGTCGGTCGAGATTTCACCTATCCCTACCTTTACCTTTAGCACATTGAATCCATTATTAACATAATGAACGGCATCTTCACCCATTTCATCAGGGCTGTTGACGCTGACGGTAAAATCAGTTTCTATCTCGTTTCTGTAACCGCCAAGGAATTGATATAACGGAAGTCTGCAATTTTGCGAGATACAGTCATAAAGTGCCATATCAATGGCTGCCTTTGCACTTGAATTATTTACAAGGGCGGTTTTTAACCCCTGAAAGATAGCTTCATAGTTAATAAGGTTCTTTTTCAACAAAATTGGCTTGATGACCTCATTTATTACTGCCTCGATACTTGCGAGACTGTCCCCTGTTATGACCAAAGTTGGCGGTGCTTCTCCCCAGCCAGTGATTCCGTTATCACAGGAAATTTTAACGAAAATCGCTTCAGCGACCGTAACTGTACGGAGTGCGGTTTTAAATGGCTTGTTCAAAGGGACAGCAATGCGCATAGTATCGACTTTTTCAATAATCATAACTCTACCTCCCTTTTAGTTCTAGTTGATTCCGCTCTCTACATAAAGCGTTTTTTCTTTCGTATTCATGGTAGCAGGCGCACCGAGCGGAACTCCAATATGCGGGGAACAATGCCCCATTTTGAAGCCTTTTAGTGCCGGCCTGCCCGCAAGTTGAATGTAATGGTCAATAACTTCTTCCAGAGATAAAGAGAGCTCTCTTTCCGGTACGCAGTTATTAAAGTCACCAATAATGATCCCGGCTGATTCCTGAAGTTTACCAGCCATATAAAGCTGGTTCAACATGCGGTCAACTGCCCTCGGTTCTTCATTTATATCTTCTATAAGCAGGATCTTTCCTTCTGTATTAATTTCAAAAGGAGTGCCCATCGAACTTGATAGAAGTGAGAGATTTCCTCCAACCAGAGGACCTTCAGCGGATCCTGGAACCAATTCTTCAATTTGGGAAATAGTAGAATCATAATTCAGCTCAGCTGGTGCAAACAATTGCTTGAAAGTATCCTTGGATATTTGATCAGCCTCTTCTTTTCCAATATCCGAAGCAAGCATCGGACCGTGAAAAGTAATCAGCCCTGTCTGCTGCCTGATGGCAGTATGCAAGAATGTAATATCGCTGTAGCCCCAGAAAATTTTCGGGTTATTTTTAATAGCATCATAGTCTAATGCGGAGGCAATCCGGGCTGTTCCATATCCTCCTCCAGCACAGATGATCGCTTTGATTTCATCATCAAGGAACATTTCATTTAAGTCGGCCAATCTCGCTTCATCATTTCCGGCAAGATAACCATATTCTGAATACAAGGATTTTCCTAATTTATAATTGAGCCCTAAATCCTCGACGAATTTTAAGCCGCGCTTCAGGTTTTCCTTGTTAGGCGGACTCGCTGGCGCAATAACAGCCACCGTATCACCTTTTTTCAAGCGTGTGGGCTTAATTGACATGTCAATCAACTCCCTTAGTGAAATTTTAGTTTTTTAAAAAAATTGAATTATTAACCTTAATTATCAGGATAAAAAATTCCCCTGCTTTTACCCATAATCTGCGCTCCGACTCTTTTCGGTAAATGCAGCGGCTCTGCTTTTACCAATAATCTGTTCTCCGACACTTTTCGGTAAATGCAACGGCTCTGCTTTTACCCAATATCTACTCTCTGGTTCTGTTCCGTAAATGCCCATGGCTTGCTTTGCGGCAAAATAAATTTCATATGTTATAAGACATTATGGAAGAGTATGTACTAGTAAAAAAGAGGTGTTCCAAGATGAACACCTCTTTCTTAGAAAAAATTACTTCTTATCTGCCCACTTTAATTCAAGATATCCAACCGGATGGCGGACAACACCGCTAACTGCTTCATTTTGCAGATATACCTGGTTATAGAAGTGGACCGTGAAGATTGGTGCTTCTTCAAACAGGATTTTTTCTGCCTGATACATCAAGTCAAAACGCTTTGCCTCGTCAGATTCATTCTTTGCTTGCTGAATCAGTTCATCATACTTAGGATTTCCCCAGCCAGTACGGTTCATGGAGTGTCCAGTCTGGAAGTTTTCCAGGAAGTTGATTGGATCAGCATAGTCAGCAAGGAATGAGCTTCGGGAAAGCTGGTGCTTCAATGCTTTCTGTTCTTCTGCGAAAACATTCCATTCCATGTTGGCAAGCTTGACTTCAACACCTAAGTTTTCTTTGAACATTTGCTGTAATGCTTCAGCAATCTTCTTGTGCACATCGCTTGTGCTGTATGTCAGAGTCACTTCAGGAAGCTCGGTGTAACCCTCTTCTTCCATTCCTTTTTCAAGTAATGCTTTCGCTTCTTCTACATCAGTCTTATTGAAATCTCCATTCACTTCACGGAAATCCTTACCTGATGGATCCTGGAATCCAGGAGATACAAAGCCATAAGCAGCTTTTTCTTTGTTCTTCGTGACATAGTCAACGATCTTCTGCTGGTCAACCGCAAGTGCAAATGCTTTACGGATGTTCACGTTCTGGAATGGTTCCTTCGTGACATTGAAACGGTAGAAATAGTCGCCAGCTTGATCGTCTACATTTACCTTTCCTTCGTCGAACAACTTTTCACTTAATTCAGCAGGAACGTCGGAAACATCCAAATCTCCAGCCTCATACATTTGATACTCAGTGTTTGTGTCGTCTACGATTGCCCATTCAACACGATCAAGTTTTACGTTTTCTGCATCCCAGTACTGGTCATTCTTTTCCATGACGAATTTTGTGTCATGCTCCCAGCTAGCAAGGTTAAATGGTCCATTGCCGACGAAAGAGTCTGCTTCAGAAAACCATTCAGGGTTTTCCTTGGCAACCTTTTCATTGATCGGGAAGAAAGCCGGATTGGCAATGACACTTAAGAAATAGGCCTGTGGACTTGTTAATGTAACTTCAAATGTCTTATCATCCACTGCTTTTACTTTTACATTGTCAGCAGAACCTTCTCCGCTATTGAATTCCTCTCCACCTTCAATGAAGTATCCAAGGAATGCCGCAGCAGAACCAGTTGCTGGATCAAGGAGGCGCTTCCAAGCGAATTCGAAATCATTTGCTGTTACAGAGTCTCCATTGGACCATTTTGCATCTTCACGAATGTGGAATGTGTATGTCTTTCCATCTTCAGATACATCCCATTTTTCTGCAGTAGCTTCTTCTGGCTGATGATCTTTACCAAGACGTGTCAGACCTTCCATCAAATTGTTCAATGCGTTCCAAGAAGCTGAATCAAAGCCGATTGGCGGGTCAAAAGATGTTGGTTCCTGGCCGTTGTTCAGGTAAAGAACCTTTTCCTCTCCTCCATCACCACTGTCTTTCCCCTCTTTTTCTTTTCCTGCGTTGTCGTTCGCGGTACATGCTGCCATCGTGAATACGAGCAGTGCCGCCATGAGTATGGTTAAAAACTTCTTCACTCTGTTTCCCCCTTATGTTGATCCAAATATATATCAAAAAGGCAAATGCCTGATTGAACGCTAGTTACTTGCGATTAATTTTTTTGCACGCTCATCCTGCAGCCAGCAGTCCACCCCGTGGCTGTTGGAAAGTTTTGTTTCTGCAGGATAGACTTTGTCACAAACCTGCATTGCATATGGGCAGCGGGCTGTAAAAGGACAACCCACTGGCGGTGAGAACAAATCAGGCGGTGTCCCGCCGATTGGGACTAACTCCGCCCCGTCAACATCCAAACGCGGAACTGAGTTCAATAACCCTTTCGTATACGGATGCTGAGGATTGTAAAAAATCTCTCTCCTTGTTCCTGTCTCAACAATCTTGCCTGCATACATGACCGCGATCCGATCTGCGACTTGTGCTACAACACCAAGATCATGGGTGATCAGGATGATGGAGACGCCAGTTTTTTTCTGGATATCACGGAACAACTCTAAAATCTGGGCTTGGATTGTCACATCCAGTGCTGTTGTCGGCTCATCGGCAATCAACACTTCCGGCTGGCAGACCAGCGCCATGGCAATGACGATCCTCTGCCTCATCCCTCCGCTGAATTGATGCGGATATTGTTTCAGCCGAGCCTGTGGACTAGGAATTCCCACTAGGTCAAGCATTTGTACTGCAACCTTCTTTGCCTGCTCCTTTGATAGCTTCATATGCTGCAGAATTCCTTCTGTCAGCTGATCACCAATTGTCAAAGTCGGATTCAGTGCAGTCATCGGATCCTGAAAGATCATTGATATATCTGATCCGCGAATTTTCCGCATTTCTGGGTCCTTCAGTTTCGTCAAATCTTTTCCTTTAAAAAGGATGGAACCGCCGTCAAACTTGCCAGGGGGTTCCGGAATCAATCTCATGATACTTTGGGAGGTCACGCTTTTCCCGCAGCCAGACTCTCCGACAATTGCTAATGTTTCGCCTTTATGCAAATCAAAAGTGACTCCGCGGACAGCTTTTACCTCTCCGCCGTATGTCTTAAATGAAACATGAAGGTCTTTTACTTCCAGTACTTTTTCCATGTTGCTTACCTCCTTAGCTTCGGGTCAAGTGCGTCCTGAAGCCCGTCACCTAAAACGTTAAACGAGAACATCGTCAATGAAATGAAGAATGCCGGGAAAAACAATCTCCACCAGTCACCGGACAAGATAACCGGCAAAGCATCACTAGCCATCGATCCCCAGCTCGCTAGCGGTGCCTGGATGCCCAAACCAAGGAAGCTAAGGAATGCTTCGGCAAAGATTGCTGATGGAACGGATAGTGTAATCTGCACAATGATTGGCCCCATCGTATTTGGAAGCAGATTTTTACGGATGATCCGTGCTGTTTTCGTTCCAAAAGTTTTCGATGCTAAAACGTATTCGTAGTTTTTGATCTGGAGGACCTGGCCGCGCACAATCCGTGCCATACCTATCCATCCAGTAACGGTCAGTGCGAATATAATCGTAGCCAGGCTTGGCCCCATTACTACACTAATTAAAATGACGACAAGCAAATATGGAAGTCCGTAAAGAACTTCGATGATTCTCATCATGAAATGATCTGTTCTTCCACCCTTATAGCCTGCAATCCCTCCATAAATCACTCCGATCAGAAAATCAATCAAAGCTGCAGCAATGCCGACGAATAAAGAAATACGGGCACCATACCACGTCCGTGTGAATACATCACGACCGAGTTCATCAGTTCCAAACCAATGTTCGCTTGATGGCGGCAGATTCTGATTGACCAAATCCTGATGGTCCACTGTGTGAGGCGAGATGATCGGACCGAAAATGGCCATGAATGTCAATACAGATAAGAAAAACAACCCAAGCATTGCCAGCTTATTCTTAAGGAGGCGTCTCCAGGCATCCTGCCAGTACGATAGACTTGGCCTGACAACAGCTTCTGCTTCTGAGTCATTTTTTTCTATTGGAACAAACCAATCGTCTGGAACGGACGAGGCTGCTTGTGGTTCCTGATGTTTGCGCAGAGCCATCATTTCCCCTCCTTTTTATGAAGCTTGATCCTTGGGTCAAGTATTCCGTAGGCGAGATCTACAAGGAAAAGCATGACGATCAATACTGTACTGTAAAAAATCGTTGTTCCCATTATGACTGGATAATCACGTTGGTTAATGCTCTCGACAAAATACTTACCCATGCCCGGAATGGCAAAAATCTTTTCGATGACGAAAGTTCCTGTAAGTATGCTGGCTGCCAATGACCCAAGAATGGTGACAACCGGCAGCAATGCATTTTTCAATGCGTGTTTAAAGACGATTTTAACTGGTGACAGCCCTTTTGCCTTTGCTGTCCGTATGTAGTCTTGCGTCAAGACCTCAAGCATGCTCGATCTCGTCAAGCGGGCGATGATGGCCATAGGTCCTGTAGCGAGTGCCAGAGTCGGCAGAATCATGTGCTTAGGACTTGTCCAGGTGGCGACCGGAAGTATTTCCCAGGTTACAGCCAACTGCTGGATTAAAAGTGTCGCCATAACAAAGTTTGGTACTGATATGCCGACAACCGCTACTGTCATCGCAAGATAATCGATCAAGCCATTATGGCGGAGAGCCGCAATGATCCCTAGAAGGATGCCGGAAAATATCGCGACAATCAAGGTGATCATTCCAAGCTCGAATGAGACAGGGAATCCCCTTCCAAGCATCTCGTTTACAGTCTGGGAGGACTTTTTAATAGAAGGTCCGAAATCAAATGTCGCGACCGACTTTAAATAAATAAAGTATTGGACGTATAAAGGTTCATCCAAATGATAGAAACTTTCAAGGTTCTTTTGGACCGCTTCGCTCGTTGCCCGTTCTTCATTAAAAGGAGAACCAGGAATAGAGTGCATCAAGAAGAAGGTCAGCGTAATGATGACCAGCAGCGTGACCGCCATCGAACCGAGTCGTTTGAGTAAATAACGGAGCATTGATTCACATCCTTATCATGTCTTAGTGTCAGTTCTTGAGGTAGTTGAGCACATTCTATGAGAATGTCGTCCTCATGGCCAGCTCTGTCATCACAAGCATAGCTTGATAGGCTTCTAGAATGTCCTTGGCCTGGAACTTTACAATAGTCGTTCCCTCTTCGATATCTGTACCAGGCATCAAATTTGCCCACTCTGCCTGGCCATAGTTGGCAAATTCAATTCTTAATACAGGATTCTCAGGCGGAGTAAGCGGTTTCACTTTTTCCAGGTTCTTGATAGCCGCCTCTGTCTTTTCAGCAAGCAGTTCACCAGCTTTGACCGGAGTCAGAGACTTTGCAGCAGACCGTGAAATAGACTGCTTGACTACAGCTGTTGTAATGCCAGGGATCAACGCCTCAGCTTCGCGTGCAGCACCATCGTCCCCTGCTACCATGATGACAGGTACTCCAAAATAACCAGCCACATAGGCATTGAATCCAAGTTCTCCTATTTGAACATCATTGATCCACATATGGCGGACACCGAAGATCATCGAATGAGACATTACACCGCTCATAGAAGCCCTTGCGTGGTAGCCGACAAAAACGGCTCCTTCAAAGCTATCATCAAGCCCTTGGACCATTGAGAAAGGCTTCACATCGCCAGTAATCAACTGTGTATCTGGATGAAGGTCCTCTATTAGGAGATTGTTCATTTTAGAGTGGCTATCATTGACGATGACTTCACGGCAGCCAGTTTCAAATGCTTTTGCAATGACATAGTTTGCTTCCTGGGTCATGATTTTTCGACCACGTTCGTAATTATGCTTAGAAGAATCCACATGGGTATGGTCGACCAGACCAGTGATTCCTTCCATGTCCACAGATATGTATAATTTCATAATTTGCCCAACTTTCTATGAATAATTATCTTAAAATTATAAATAATAAATCTACCAATCGCAACCTTTTTTGCTATTAAATTCAGCTCTTACAAGGAAATAGTAGATTTGTCACTGATTTTAATGTTGCAAAAACGTTATTGATTGAATAATATTTTTGCGTATTTTTTAAAGAAAGATGTAGGAAATGAATTTCCAAATTCTCTTTTATATACCTGCAGGAGTTTTTGAAACAGTTTTTTCAAGATAATGGTTTCCACAAAAAAAAAGAGCAGTATGAGCTCCTACTCTTTAGAATCATGGTTTTCCATCAGTTCTATAAAATGGGTCAGCACTCTGGCTGTAAGACCCCATATCACCTTTCCGTTAGCTCGATAGAAATATTCATCCATTTTCCGTGTTTGCCAATTGTAATTCTCGCCGCCGATAATCAAATCGAAAGGAAAGCCATCTTCTGGCTCCACCTGGAAATTGATTTTATAACTGTCAGGCTGGTTCTTTTTAAAAAATGACAAAGGTACTGTGAATACCTCACCCACTTCTGCTTCATTCGGAATGATTTTACTTGGATCACTGATTCTCCCGACAAAAGGATAAATGATTGTACCGAATGCCGATACCATATAATCCAGAGGAAACACATCGACAATCTCACTTTCATTTATGCCAAGCTCTTCCGAGGTTTCCCTGACCGCTGCTTTTTGAGGTCCTTCTCCCTTCTCTATCCTGCCGCCCGGAAAGCATACTTCTCCAGGCTGCCTTCTCATTGTAAGGGATCGCACCTCAAATAAAATATGGACCTCGTTATTGACTTCCACTAATGGAAGTAATACTGCGAACTTGATGAATTGTTCATTGCCCAAAATTGTAGGTGTACGCCCCAATAAAGTTTTTGTAATCTGATTAATGTTCATTATTGGACATCCACTCTCCCCGTAAAGTATGTATTGTCATTGTATTATGAAAAAGCATAGAAAATAAAGGAAATGGATTTTATTAATCAAGGTTCACATTCGGGCAAATTGAATGAACAGCGCATGCCATGCTGGTTTTCTGTATTGAGCCTCTGGTTTCAAACAACATTGCTATAAGAGCGCGATTGGTGAAGTGAACTTCCTAATATGAGAAAAACAGAGCACCAACAAGCCCGTTTGGTTACCTAAAATCCCTAAAATTTCGAAAATAGGTCACCAATAAGCCCTGTCCATCAAAAAACAATCCAACTGTATCAAAAACCAATTTAAAAGGCAGCGACTATTTGCCGCTGCCCAAACTCCTATCAACCAGAAGCCCGTCCTTTGATCGCCTTATATGCAATCAAGATAATCCCGATGACCAGGAGGATATGAATGATTCCGCCGGCGATTTCAAAAATCAGACCCAGAAGCCAAAGTACCAGCAATATTCCTGCTATTGTCCATAACATTAGCAACATCTCCTTTCCTTATTGTTTTCTTGGTTAAAGTTTACCCTTTTGTAAATTCTATTAAACAAGATCCGTCATACCACATTATTTGATAACTTCAGGGTCATTGTGTAACACTTAAACTATCCTTTTAAGTCAGGAGTATTTGCCATGGGACATTATAAGATTTTATTTTTGGATATAGACGGAACGATTTTAAGACCAGATGATACGATCGAAGACTCTACTAAGACAGCTATTAATAATATGAAGAGTCAAAACATTGAGGTGGTTTTAGCTACAGGACGTCCGCTCCATGAGATATCGGTTCTTGCAAAGGAACTTCAGATTACTTCATTTATTGGATATAACGGCGCACTGGGGATTTATGAAGGCGAAACGATTTTCGCTGAACCAATGCATCCTGATGATGTCAAATACATTTTGGATGTGGCAGCAGCAAATGGCCATGAAGTTGTTAGTTATTCACATGAAAAAAATTACTTAACCAATCCGGAATCCGAATCGGTACAAGCCTTTCTCAAACAATTTCATTTACGCCAGAATGCAGTTTTCACTGATAATACGATCGAAAAAATACTTGGCATGACGATCATCACCGCTGGAAATAATGGTGAGTCGCTTTACAGATTCAAGAATGGAATCCATTTGTCCCAGGTGAATGTCGAGGGTATGCAGCATTGCTATGATGTCATTCGTGATCGTGTAAATAAAGGGATTGGCGTCGAATTTCTTCTGAAAAAACTGGGGATTAAACGTGAAGAGTCGATTGCCTTTGGAGACGGCATGAATGACAAGGAAATGCTGGCATGTGCTGGTGAAGGATTCGCGATGGGCAATGCGCATCCTGACCTGATTCAATATGCAAAACATAAGACAACTGCTGTTACTAACTCGGGGATTTACAATGGTTTAAAATCCCTTGGGTTATTGTGAAATAAGCCAGTGACAAAAAAATGGAACCTCCGCCCCAGAGGTTCCATTTTTATTTGCTTGCTGCCCGTTTTTTTGCACTCGCCTTTAAAAATTGATCCTCAGGCTTTGCAGCTGACTTTTTAATGCTGTCTTTATAGCTCATCCAATAGATCAAAGCTACGAAGACTCCACCGCCAACTGCATTACCTAAGTAAACGGGGACAAAATTAGTGATGTACTCCCCCCAGCTATAATAGCCAGCAAAAATCGCTGCAGGGATGACGAACATGTTTGCGACCACGTGCTGGAATCCGATTGCCACAAAGCCCATGATCGGGAACCAGATGGCCAACACTTTCCCCGTCATGTCGGATGCCCCATATGAGAGCCACACCGCTAAACCAACAAGCCAGTTACAACCTATCCCTGAGAAAAAAGCAGCCCAGAAACCAGCATCCAGTTTTGCGCCTGCTACTGCGACTGTTTTTTCAAGATAAGGTCCCGTTTCTGTCAGGCCGACAATATGGCCAAAAAAATAGGCTACAAAAAGAGCACCTACAAAATTACTCAGAGTAATCCATAACCAATTTTTCAATAGCATCTTTACTGTTACCTTCTTCGCAAGGCTGGCCATTGATATGGCGGTCATATTACCCGTCAACAGTTCTCCACCAGCAAGAAGAATCAAAATCAGCCCGAGAGGAAATACCGATGCACCAAGGAATGTTCCGAAAGTTCCCCACTCGTGCGGCAGGTTCGCGATTACCCTGATGTCCAAAAGATACCCTATAGCAATGAAAGCACCGCCCAGGAATCCCAGTGCCAGCATGTTCTTTACGGGCATAGCAGCCTTGTATGTGCCGGAATCTATGGTCACTTGAGCAATTTCCTGAGGTTTACGAAATGCCAATTCAAATTCCTCCTGTTCTAAAGATGCAATTTTTAATTTGGTTATTGAAAATTTCTTTAATGGCTTAATTCCCCTTTGGCCAAATAAAAAACAGTGTATTATTTCTTTTTAGCATTTTTTCAAAATAAACATATTAAGATGACCGTTGGAAAAATAAAAAAAGGAAGCCAAAAAGATTGTACTTTTTCGGCCACCCTATTTGTAATCAATCTTTATTTAATAACTCTTCCCCTGCAATGCCCGGGTTTGTCATTTCGTATGGATTCAGGATCAAATCAAGCTCTTCTTCTGTCAGGACGTCATATGCAAGGCATAGTTCCCTTACCGACTTTCCTGTCAGGATTGCTTCTCTCGCAATCCTCGACACTGCTTCATAACCTAAGTGCGGATTGACAGCAGTGATGATGCCTACGCTCCGCTCGACATCCTTTTCGGTCTTTTCTTTATTTGCTTCAATTCCGACAAGACAATGATCTGTGAAAACTTTAAATCCATTATTCATGATGCTGATCGATTGAATCAGGTTAAATATAAGCACTGGTTCCATTACATTCAGCTCCAGCTGACCTGCTTCGGAAGCAAGGCATATCGTATGATCGTTCCCAATTACCTGGAAGGCTACCTGATTGATGACCTCAGGCATGACCGGATTCACCTTGCCAGGCATTATGGAAGAGCCCGGTTGTCTCGATGGAAGAAAAATCTCGTTAAAGCCTACCCGAGGACCGGAAGCCATCAGGCGTAAATCATTGGCTATTTTTGACATATTCATCATACAAACCTTCAAAGCAGCCGAAACTGTTGTATAGGCATCTGTATTTTGAGTGGCATCAACTAAATGGTCCGCATTTTTTAATGGATAACCACTGATTTCAGAAAGGTGCCGTACAACATTTTTGATGTACTTCGGATTGGCATTTAGCCCGGTCCCAACGGCAGTTGCTCCCATATTCACTTCAAATAAGTGGCCCCGGGTATGCTTGATTCTTTCAATATCCCTTTCGATCACCCGCGTATATGCTTCGAATTCCTGGCCGAGTCGGATTGGAACAGCATCCTGCAAGTGTGTCCTGCCCATTTTGATGACAGCATCGAATTCCCTTGCTTTTTGGGAAAAGACATCTCGCATGATTTCCATCGTATCGAGGAGCTTGTCGAGAAGCGCCAGCACGGACAGATGCATCGCTGTTGGGAATGCATCGTTTGTCGATTGCGCCATGTTTACATGGGAATTAGGACTAAGGGTGAAATAATCCCCTTTCTTCTCACCTAGCAATTCCAGAGCACGGTTGGCTATCACTTCGTTCGTATTCATATTAATGGATGTCCCTGCTCCACCTTGTATCGGATCCACAATGAACTGGTCGTGCCATTGTCCCTGGATAATTTCATCAGCTGCTTTTACGATGACCTCCCCCAGGCCACCGTATAGTCTTCCTGTTTCCATATTGGCAAGTGCTGCTGCCTTTTTCACCATGGCCATTGCCTTGATCAGCTCACTATGGATTCTGTAACCAGTAATCGGGAAGTTTTCAACCGCCCTTAAAGTTTGAATTCCATAATAAGCATCCGCTAATACTTCCTTCGTTCCCAGAAAATCCTTTTCAATTCGGACTTTTACCTCAGACATTTGTTTACCCCTCCAAAAAGCATGAAATATTCACAATGATTGTTAATTATGTATTGAGGGCCTTCCTTTACCGACAATCTTTTTGTTCCTCTTAAATCCCCCTTAGCCTGAATATCAGCCTACATGACTATTGTAAATCAAAAAGAGAAAATCATCACCACAAATGATAACTTCATGAAAGAATGTTTGCAAACACTGTATGATTTCAGATAGTTATGCTGAAACAACACTACTTTTGAGAGGTTTTGTCACCATGCAGGAAAACAGGAATGGTCTTGCTGAATTGTAATAGGACATCGATATTTTCATAAACCAAAACAGAAAGGAATGTACATGATGACTGACACTCAATTCATGAAGGCATACACAATCAAAGAGGTGTCCAAGAAAATAAATGTTCCATCTGGCACCATTAGACAATGGGAGAAGGATCTTGCCGGTTTGCTGGTTATCCCAAGAACGAAACAAGGTGCAAGATTTTATACGGATATTGAAATAGACCAATTGATGAAAATAAAACAAATGCGCGATAAGAATCTTAGCAAAGAAATGATTCGGGAGCTTTTGCAGAGACATATGGGTACTGATGTCGTGTCAGAACAAACTCCAAATGGAAACAACCTTGCTGTAAAGACGAATATGCCATCCGCACCCCAGCCAGACAGTACGAATGAATATGCCGCTTTTATGATGGCAATGGAACAATATAAGGAATCACTGCTTGAAGAGGTCAAGGCAGAGATCAGAAATGGCATTCGAAAAGAAGTTCTGGAAGATGTAAAAAAAGAAATTTCAAAAGGGACTTTTACCACAGTAAAAACCCTTTCTGATTCAATTTATAAAACAGGCGAAAAGACCAATGAACATATTATCGATCTCTCTCAAACAGTAACCAAAAGCTCACAGGAAAGTTCCGAACGTCTTGGAACCATCTCAACAGAGCTTACGAATGTTTCGAAAGGGACTTCCGAAATCAGCACGAATCTTGCGAAGGTTTCAAAAGGTACAACAGAAATGTTTGGCAAGCTAACGGACCGTGTAACGAAGGCTTCGCAAGGCACCACTGAAAAAATAGCCCAGCTATCTGAAAATATCCAGAATAGCTCCAAGGGGACAACTGATAAAATCACCAAGCTGACTGAAAGTGTTGCGAAGGTTTCAAAAGGTACTTCCGAAAAAATAAATGCCCTATCCGGAAGCATTTCGAATGTTTCGAAGGGTACTTCCGAACGGATAGCATCATTAACCTCTAATTTGACTAAAACATCGAAAGGAACAAATGAAAAAATCATTAAGCTGGAAACTTCTGTGGATAAGCTATCTTCCGGTACAAACAAGGAATTATCCCTATTGGCAAAAAGATTGAACGAGACCACTGAGACGGTTTCCGAGGAATTTAAAATACTTGCTGATTATGTTTCCAATAGCCGTGAGACAACCAATCAAGAGCTCTCCAATTTAAATCAGGTCATCAATCAGGAACGAGATTATCTTGTACAAACTCTTCAGTCTGAACGAGAGGAGTTCCGCCGTGAGATCAGGACGCGAGATGAGATGTTCAAAAATATGGTTGATAGCTTCAGGGAAACAGCAGCTTCTAAACAATCCAAACGCAACTGGTGGAAGGTTTGGAAGTAGTTTTCATGTTTCTGACTTATAACTTGCAAAGATGTAAATAATATTCTCACTTACGTACCCGCTGTTATAAAATCTCCATAATGCAATGCATCGAATACTCTTAGGAGGGAACATTGGAGATGGTTGGATATTTTCGCTGGATGGCAATCGCAGCTATGATCATTTACCTATCAGGAACAACATCAGATACTATTTTAGCGAAAACCTCCTCGGATAACGGGCAAGTCAAGGCATTCAACATTTCTCACCGAGGTGCTTCAGGCTATGTTCCTGAACATACATTTCTCGCATACGAACTTGGGAATAGCATGAATGGCGATTACATTGAAATCGACCTTCAAATGACAAAGGATGGAGAATTGATTGCGCTGCATGACGAAAGCATAGACCGGACCACTGACAAAAAGGGACTAGTCAAAAATCTTACACTTAAGGAAATAAAGAAACTGGATGCAGGTTCTTGGTTTAATGAAGCCTACCCTGAAAAAAAGAATGCCGATTATACGGGGCTCCAGATTCCTACCCTGCGTGAAGTGCTTACTGAATTCGGTTCTAGTTCAAAGTTTTTCATTGAAACCAAATCACCTGAAGTCTATCCTGGAATGGAAGAAAAGCTACTCGATATTCTGAATGAATACAATCTTACCGGTGCCCAGCCATTCGGAAATGTTATTGTTCAATCTTTCAGTGCTGAAAGCTTAAGAAAAATACATCAAATGGATGAATCGATTCCATTGGTCCAACTGTTGTCTTACTATGCCCCAGCGGTCATTACTGATCAGGAAGTAAGCAAAATCAAAGAATACGCAATTGGCGTCGGATTGCATTACACAGCCGTCAGCCCAGGCTACATCCAAAAAGTAACTAGTTCTGGTCTGATGATTTTCCCTTATACGGTCAATGAAAAGGATGATATGAAAATGCTTCTGGAATGGGGAGTTACGGGAATGTTTACTAATTACCCCGACCGACTGGACGAAGTAATCCAAGAGGAATCACTTGAGCACTCGTAAATGTTTGCATGAATGATTAAAAAGCTGCCAATTGGCAGCTTTTTAATTTGGGAATAACACGCCATCAATAAAGTCTATTTTTATATCCATCTTCCAATCTTTGCTGGATCTCATCTTCTGACCCTTTAGGCATTTTTGAGTGTGCTGCCAGTATCTCTGCACCTTTTGGCAGTGTTGATGAGTCTCCCCAGGTTCCAGGATTCCATAAACCTGACCGTTTCAATGCTTTTCCGCATTGTATATAGCATTCCTCTACTTCCACTACGATGCCAAGCAGAGGCTCCTTCCCACCGGCTTTCATCCTACCCAGCAGTTCTGGGTCACGTGTCAATCTGGCCTTTCCGTTGACTCTCAATGTCTCCAGCATCCCAGGAATTAGAAACAACAGCCCTACTCTGCCGTTTGATAAGATATTTTTCAGAGAATCCATTCTTTTATTCCCTGGCCGCTCAGGAATCACTATCCGGTTATGGTCGAGAACAAGGACAAAGCCTGCGGCATCACCCCTTGGAGAGGCATCTGTGTACCCATTTTCGTCTGAGGTGGATAAGACTAAAAATGGCGAGTGAGAGATGTAATTGGAGCAATGTTCATCCACCAAGGAAATTACCTTACATTTTGCCAACTCACTTGGCTCACCAAATAAAGTTCTCAATTCTTCAAAGCTATTGATATCGTGACCCATAAAATCATCTCCCGGAGCAATTTATAATCTCTACAATAATGAAACTTGTCCTATGTTACTTTTAACAAATACATACATTATGCTAGGATTGTCTTACCAAAATTGGTGGAGTGACAAAATCACTAGAAGGTGCAGATTTGAAAAATAACTTACGCGCAAAATCATTCATATTTTCTTTCTTGATCGCTTTAGCTGGCGGCCTGATATTTTCATCCCTCTCAATCCCTGTTTCCTGGCTCCTTGGACCAATGTCGGCAATTTTGATTGCTGATCGTTTTAAAGGATTAACCTTACACTGGCCAAGGGCTTTTAGGGATTCAGCATTGGTCCTGATTGGATATTCAATCGGTCTTTCCTTTACACGTTCATCAGTAGAGAATATCATAGTAAACCTTCCAACCATGTTGATGATGACGGTGATTCTGGTAAGTTCTGCTGCCTTGATTTCTAAAGTGATATCAAAATTGACTAAAGTTGATTATCCTACTGTGTTGACCGGCAGTATCCCAGGCGGGCTGTCACAAATGATCATTTTTGCAGAAGAAATGAAGGGCATCGATATTACAACGGTTACCTTCCTTCAGGTCTCCAGATTATTAATGATTGTTTTTGTCGTCCCTTTTATCATATTCGGCCCTGTGCTTAACATCAGCCATTCGGCGAATAATGGATTGGAAGGCGCAAACCAGTTTGTTTCAGAACCAATTAATTCTTTCTCATTTATTTTAGTATGTATCCTTGGAGTGATAATCGCTAAAAAGCTGCGGCTGCCTACTCCATTTTTACTCGGGCCAATATTAGGAACAGCCATTTTGTCTTATGCTGGATTTACTGGCCCATCCCTGCCGTCATCGGTAATGGATGCTTCACAGCTGATGATTGGCGGCTATATAGGCCTGCTTTTAAAACCTCAGAAATTAGAGAGGAAATCATTAACCATCACACTCGCATTGTTGAGTGGTTTCTTGCTTGTGATGGAATCACTTTTATTAAGTTTCTTCTTATCAGACGCTTTGAGCATCAATATAGTTACAAGCTTTCTCAGCCTGGCGCCAGGCGGAATGGATCAGATGGGCATCATTGCACATGAAGTCAATGCGGATTTATCCATAGTATCAGGTTTCCAGCTTTTTAGGTTATTCTTTATCTACTTTGCAGTCCCCCCGATTTTAAGATGGTATTTCGAAAGTAAAATAAACAATAAAATGGATTCACTATAATCTTCCGGGGTATATTACTAACATCATGGAAAATGCTTAGTTGGAGGAAATGAAATTGAACATATCTTTTAATAATTTGCTCGATAAAGCAAAGATAGGTTTGAATCAGGCATTCGGCCACGCCAAAGAAACTCTTTATTCCATCACAAGTGCATCCTCAGCAACTGTCCAGCAAATAGCCGACTATGTCAGGAATCATCCTGATACAAGAATCACAACTAAACAATACCTGGGTGTTACCATTTCATTTTATGAACTAAGTAAGGGTGAGATGAGATACTATTTAGAGACAAACAAAGGAAAAATTTTGCAGCTCGACGTCCATTCTCATAATCATTCAGTCATAGCGTACCGTTCCTATCGGGATCAATTATCGGTAAATACCCCGGTGAAATTCCCTGATTTACAAAATGCCAAATAGAAAGTATTGCCACTGGCTTCTGACTATTTCTGCTGGCAAAAGATTTTACAGTGGCGAAAAAATAAGCGGAGTAATTCTGCTTAAATTGGAACCGCCCCTTATTTAATGGAAATAAGGGGCATTTTTTCGTTTATTTAATCCAAATCGCTGGATTTTGTATTCGGAATAACTCCCTTTATTTCCGCTTCAAAAGCTTCATCTATATACAATAGACGGAAATTCTCCGCTTAGGAATTTTGATACCTTTATGCAAATCAACAATGAATGATTACATAACCATAAATCAAGGGTGTACCATGTGTATTCAAAACACGGGACACCCTTCTTCAATTTATTTCAACCCGGACAGCTGGTCCCGATCATCAGCCATTGGAGGCTCCTCAAGCCAGGAATTTTTAATCATGATATTAGCACCGTCCTCCGCATACAAAGCTATTTCGGGAATGAGGGAAGCATATTTCAACCCTATATCCTTACGCGGACTTGCGGCCATGGCAGCTCCGTAGTTACCAATCCCTGCGGCAATCATCGCCGAAATATGGAATAAGATCAGCTTGTCCGAAAAAACCTGCGTGGTACTGTCTGTTACGGCAGCATCCCAAAACATTGGAGCAGGGATATCATTTTTCTTCAGGATATCACTGAATAAGTCGACATGTTTTTGAGCAATTTTCTTCCCTCTCTGTAAATACTCTTTAACCTCTTTATCCTGTGCAACTTGCATAAATCCCATGATTAGAGCTTTCCCAATTTGATTTGTTTGTATATTCAAAAATAAATGAGTGATTTCTACCGAGGTAAGTACACGTCTCCTGCTTTTGATACCTGACAGGAACTTTTGTTTCTCAACAAAGTCAACCTTGTCTGGCACTGATATGAAAGGAGGCCGAATATAAGTCCCTTGTTCCAGCATTAACTCTCTCGTCAAATCCTGCAGCCCGACTGCGGATTTCAGCACACTTTTATGAAATGAGATCACATCAGGGCGAGTTACCAGGCCAATTGCCGCACTATTTGCTGCCATTCCCAGAATGGACATATGTCTTAGATACATCATGACAAATGTATCTGAGAAAATTCGGGGTGCGTGGATATTCACATCTTTCTTTGTGAAACCAACGGGACAGGGAAAATCTTCACGATCAAACATCTCCTTTAATAGAGATATGTTTTTTTGTGAAGCTCCGGTCGCATATTCAACGATTTCTTTTATTTTATTGTCGTCTATGTTGTTCATAAAATAACTTAATACACAGATTGAAATTGTATCATTAATATACTGCGTCCACATACTGGACATTTCTGCCGAAGTAAGGCGTATTCTAGTCTTGTCCTCCATCTACACACCCCAGTTTCCTGATGATATCATTATCTTCCCATAATCGGCCCGATTTTATTTAGGGGTGTTTTTGATTTTCCTTTTTGTGTAATAAAAAGCAACACTATTTAGTCTCAATACTAATAAAAACTGCCTATCAATTTTTGAGAAAAATAGTAAAATAGATGTAGGATTCAAATTAGGAGTGAGCAAGCTGGAGGCTATCATTTTATTAATCATTGCTGCTGTTGGGTTATCCCTGACAGCAAATTTAATCAGATTTCATGTAAGCGCTTTTCTGAATCAATTGATCTTCTCTGTTGCATCATTGATCCTTGTCGAGCTTTCTATATTTTTCTATGGAAGCAATCATTTACATTGGAGTATTCTGTTGTTTATCATTACAGCTGGGTATTCCTTTAAATTAATTGGTGGTATTGTTGCAGCCATTTTCAGCCTATTTCTTGTTTATTTACAGACAGAAGGGACCAATTTGGCACTTCTGCCTGTATATTTGCTGATTGGATCTTGTGCAGGCTATTTATCACAATATTTACTGAATAAGAAAAAAAATCACCATCGCTGGCTGAACATGCTTATGGAACAATCAAAACATCTACAAGTCTTTCGTGAAGTAAGTACAACAATGCAGCGCACTCTGCAGCAGGATTTGCTTTTGAAGGTAATCTTGACATCAGTTACCGCTGGTCATGGACTAGGTTTTAACAGAGCAATGATTTTCCTTGCTTCCAATGAGTCAAAGTCGCTAAAAGGGATAGTGGGCGTAGGCCCAATGGATGTGAAGAGAGGTTATGAAGTTTGGGAAAAGATTTCTGAAAACAGGCTTAAACTCAGCGAATTAATCGAACATAATTTTGACAGCAATTTCACCGATCCGGAATTGAATGCTCTTTTGCGTTCATTGGAAATCCCGATTGATGAACATAATGTCTTTGGATTAGCATTATCAAGCCAAAAACCAGTCATTGTCAAAGGCATCGAGAAAGATGATTCTTCACAAATCTTAATTTTTGAGTTGTTCCAAACCGAGGAGTTTGCGGTTATTCCGCTAATTAACCAAGGAAAGAATATTGGAATCCTGCTCATTGATAATATTGTAAATAAAAAACCCATTACATTGATGGATACAGAGAATATCCTACCTTTGGCTAACCAGGCGGCGATTGCACTTGATCACGCCAATCTCTATGAGCAAATTGAGGAAATGGCTTTACGGGATGGTTTGACAGGCCTTCTAAACCAACGGGCATTCCAGAACATTCTTAATGAACACTTTCCTTTTGAAGGAAGCAGAGCTGCTCCCCTTTCGCTTATCATATTTGATATTGACTTCTTTAAGGTGTTCAATGATAAAAATGGCCATCTGCTTGGAAATGAAGTATTAATGAAGTTGGCGAGAGTTATCGTGGAGTCTTTAAGACCAGGAGATTATTCCTTCCGTTTTGGCGGAGAAGAATTTGTTGTTCTTCTGCCTGGTACCAATCTGGAACAAGCAGAAATAGCAGCCGAAACAATTCGGTTAAATGTTGAAAAGACAAGCTTCCCCGGTGAAAAAACACAGCCAAATGGCACTTTAACTGTAAGTGTCGGAACAGCTTGTACAGATCATATGAACATAAACAGTAAAAATGAGTTAATAGAAGCTGCCGACCAGGCCCTTTACAAAGCTAAAAACGCAGGCAAAAATACTGTAATTTCTTTTAAGGAGTTCGTTAGCATTGATTGAACTGGCATTGATTCTCGCTGCCCTTTTCTTTTTCCTGGCTTCCGCTTTGACTAGTAGGCCAATGTACATCCTTTCGCAGAAGTATTATTCCAAACGAGTTACCAATCATTATGGGTTCAGGGTTTCAGACCTTCATTATTCCTATGATCAAATGGTCTACTTTATTTCCCTGCCCACTACTTTACCTTATATCAGGGATGCATTGAAGGAAGACTTGATTATTGAACAAGATTATTCATCTTATTTCTTCCCTCTTCTGAAAGGGATTAAAATCTCATTAAAACAAAATGGCGAGAAATTGTTCCTTGCCTACCTGCCTATTGGCAATTTTCGTTTGCCTCATCTTGATAAATTGCAGCAAGAAGGCACAATTGATGAACAAACCTATTTACGAATAAGTACAACTAAGCTGCTCCATCGCGACACCCTGCAGGAAGTGCGCGAAGAAGTTTACAAACAGCTCCAGGTGGGTCGTTACTAATTATGAAATATCGCTTCACCCCAAGAAGTCAGGTTTTAGTTGCACCTGACTTTTTGAGGTTTTTAACGACAAAGAATAGAACAAAGTGCCTCATCGACGCTGGGCCAATGTGTTACTTTATATTTCCTATAAAATTAAGTTCCTCTGCATTCGCTATACTTGAAGGATTATCAAGAATTTTTTTAACATCCGATAATGTGTCCTGGAGCTTTACATCCTCACCCTTTTTCCCAGTGAATGCTTCAGCTACATAGAAAGGCTGAGTCAGATAGGCCTCCAACTTTTCCCCCTGTTGATAGATTTGCGACTCGGAGGCTGGAAGTCGTTCGAGTCCATGGACATTGACGATTGCCCGCAACTCTCTATACCTGCGTAAAAGCTTTTGCGCTCTTTGTTGAATACTATGGTGAACAGGATCTAAATAGGACCCCTCTAAGATGGAGGATGTGGAGTAGATTGGATTGATAGCTGGGTATTTATGGCGCGCGGCAAGATCAGCATCAAATTGCCACAAAGTATCTAGCGGGCCATAAGGGAGGTCTTCATCGACAGCCTCACCCTTTAAGTCTATCAAGAAAGTCGTTACACTGCTGACTCCTTTGTTATCGAAGGATTCCTGCAAAGAGAACATCTCCCCTGAAATGACATACGAACGATCGGCTGTAAGAGCATAATCCTTATCCACACCTTCTATTTGCATGATTTTCTCTGTCTCTTCGATATTTTTTGTGACAAAATCGACGTCTTGGAGAACATCCTCAAGCTCTGGATAATCCCCTTTCGGTTTAATTAGAACAGTCACAAATCCTTCTCTTTTCAAACGATGTAACATTTCGGCCAGTACCACTAATTGCCCCATTCCAGGACGGGCAACGAGCCCAACAGTTCCTCCTTTAGAAATTGGTGCAAACAAGTCCAAGGTTTTAATGCCTGTTTGAATCATTTCCACATTCTCCCCTCTTAAAATCAACTCATCCAAACTGCAGCCAGCAAGTTCTGCGAGAGCGACAATTGTCCGCACTTCTGCCCTGCCGACCGGTATTTTACCTGTAGATAAATTTGAAACAGTAGCCGGTCTCAATCCAACAGACTTAGCTGCTGAGGTCAGATTTGGGACTTTTTTTCTAAGTAACGCAACATTCAGTCTAATATTATCCACTTCTTTCCACCTCCTTACTTTGAATAGTAATTTATATTACTTTAAAAAGCAAATTAAATTGCCTCTTAAAGTAAAAAATATCT
Organism: Mesobacillus sp. LC4; assembly: GCF_053543455.1. Lineage (NCBI taxonomy): Bacteria > Bacillati > Bacillota > Bacilli > Caryophanales > Bacillaceae > Mesobacillus > Mesobacillus sp. LC4. The sequence continues at coordinate 950,302 of NZ_JBGCUB010000001.1, read as the reverse complement.
TCCTAAGCTTGTTTTGACCATCTTATAATTGATGACAGTCATATCAAACCCTATACCTTCAGAGTTTGTGTTGATTGATTCAGGGTATATAAAAATATATTCAATTAAAGGAGGCCATAAATCATGAATGACAAACAAACAAAAGGCGCATTTGACCAGGTTAAAGGTGAAGCTAAAAAGCAATTCGGGAAGCTTACCGACAATGAATCAATGGAAGCTGAAGGCCGCCTTGATAAAGGTAAAGGAAAACTAAAAGAAACAGCCGGAGATTTGAAAGAAGATGTATCTCGTTCATTTAACGACTCTTCCAGAGATTAATAACTCCTTATGTAAAAAGCCTTTGCTATGACAGCAAAGGCTTTTTTATATGCTAATCAATATTATTTTTATTTTTTCCCTTCACAAAACGATAGGCCAAATACGCTACATACAACGGTGTGGCAATATAAATCAAGTACGGGAACTGGCTGTATGTGCCTTTCCAGATCACAAACAGCAATGAACCAAGAAATATTGTCACGATTGTTCCATACTTCGGAAGTGGCACTTCTTTAAAGCTTGGAATCCTGATCCTGCTAACCATCAGGAAGCTGAGCGCCGTAAAAACAACCGTAGTGACGATGTTGGGAATCAAGTCTCCAAATAATGTGAGGATGGCCATGATTCCGCCCGCTGCTGTTATAGGTACGCCAATAAAGTAATTAAGCGATGATTTATCTGTACTGATATTGAACCTTGCCAGGCGATAAGCGCCAAATAACGGGAAAAGCCCCGCTACCATCAAGCCCCACAATCCAAATTGATAAAAGTATGTATAATAAACGAGAAAAGAAGGTGCTACACCGAAGGTAACAATATCCGCAAGGGAATCAAGCTCCTTCCCGAGCTGGCTGTCTGCTTTCAACATCCTTGCCAGTCTTCCGTCCATACTGTCCAGCATCATACCGATCAAAATTAATATGGCTGCATTATTAAATTGGCCATTAGCCGCAAATCCGATTGATAGAAAACCACAATACAGATTCCCAAGTGTAAACATATTGGGTATCATTTTTGTAAACCGCATTAGTTGTCATCACTCTCCGAAAACTTTTTCTTATTTTGCCTATGCCTATTTTTACCCCAGCCACCACATAATCATGTTTATTTTATTAAAGAATAGCCGAAAATATAGTTTAACTATATCATTTTTTCTTCTTCTGAATAGAGGTAAGCAAAAAATTCCTAACCAAAATCGTAGAATCCATCACTTTGGAATAAATATGTCAAAAAGGCTATTCAAATGATTCATCAAATTGTATACTAATTTGGGGTTGGTGAATTATGATCAATAAAAATTTGCGCAGGTTAAAATTCCTTCTTATAAAATTATTGAGAATCAAAGAGAATGCACATAATGTGTCTTTAGGATTTACTCTTGGATTTTTAATCCACTTTATCCCATCCTTCGGCATGGGGCCAGTACTTTCGACTGTAAGTGCAAAGCTCTTTAAAGGAAATCCGGTAGCTGGTTTCATTAGTGGTGTCGCACTCATCTGGCTTTTCCCATTCTTATTTTATTTGAATGTAGTTGTTGGTGAAACCCTGTTTCCTTATGGGATCTTCCCTTCTGCAGCGGGTATGCCGTCTCATGGTTTAGACGCCGGAATCCATTTAGGGGCTGTCTTTTTCATGGGTATGATCATCAATATCATACTTTTCGGTATGTTCGTTTACTATCTCATTTATACCATCATGAGAAAATATCGTCTAAACTTCCTTGATTTAGTAAAGAAATGGGAAGTAAAAAAATAAGAATTAAATTAAATTTATATAAAAAAGGCTGCATTCGCAGCCTTTTTTCGTTGTTTAATCCTCAATCAGGTATACAATTGCTTCGTACGGCCTTAATGAAACTTCAGCACCATATCCTTCGCTTGCTTCGTAATTCGAAATCAGAATCTCACTTTTCTTTCCTTGTAATTCCAAAGGAACTCCGAAGGCCTGCTCTTCATCACTGAAATTCAAAAGAACAAGTAGCTTTTGAGACTCGAACGTTCTTGTATACACATAGATCTTCTCATCATCAGGAACCAGGATGTCGTATCTGCCATGGACAATTACCGGTTGCTCTTTTCTAAGCTGGATTAGCTTCCGATAATAGTGGTAGATGGACTTTTCATCAGCGACTGCCTGATTCGCATTGATTTCTTTATAGTTTGGATTTACCTGGATCCATGGGGTGCCTGTCGTAAATCCTCCGTGTTCGCTTTCATCCCATTGGAAAGGTGTACGGGCATTGTCCCGTCCTTTTACATAGATGGACTCCATTACCTTTTTAGGATCTTCCCCATTTTGTTTCACTTTTTCGTCATACATATTCAGTGTCTCAATATCCTTGTATTCATCAATGGAATCGAAACGGACATTTGTCATCCCGATTTCTTCGCCCTGATAAATATATGGTGTTCCTTTTAACATATGGAGGAATGTAGCCAGCATTTTGGCTGACTCTACCCGGTAGTGCTGATCATTACCGAATCTCGAAACCATACGCGGCTGATCGTGATTGTTCAGATAAAGGCTGTTCCAACCAATATCCTCAAGACCGGTTTGCCATTTTGTAAAATTATTCTTTAGATCCGTTAGCTTCAGCGGCTTCAGGTCCCATTTTCCCCCTGGGCCAGAATCCAGGTCCACATGCTCGAATTGGAAAACCATATTCACTTCATTTCTGGATTCATCAGTGTACAGCTTTCCCTGCTCAACATTCACTCCAGGCATTTCACCTACAGTCATCACGTTATAATCAGCAAGAGCTTCTCTATGCATTTCCTGAAGGAAGTCATGTATTTTCGGTCCATTCATAAAGTATTTGCTGCCAGAAACGTAGTTTTTCCCATCAGGATTTGGCGCATCAGGAAGGCCATCTACTTTTGAAATGAAATTGATGACATCCATCCTGAATCCATCAATGCCTTTGTCCAGCCAGAATTTCATCATATCGTAAACTTCACGACGAAGTTTTGGGTTTTCCCAGTTCAAATCAGGTTGTTTTTTACTAAAGATATGCAAGAAATACTCATCTGTATTTTCATCGTACTGCCAGGCAGATCCACTAAATGTAGATTGCCAGTTATTTGGTTCCTTTCCATCTTTCCCAGGTCTCCAAATATAATAGTCCCGATATGGATTATCTTTAGACTTTCTGGACTCTACAAACCATTGGTGTTCATCCGAGCTATGGTTGACAACCAGGTCCATGATCAGCTTCATTCCTCTGTCATGCATCTCTTGTAATAAAAGCTCCCAGTCTGCCATCGTTCCGAAATCATCCATGATTTCTCGATAGTCACTGATATCATATCCATTGTCATCATTAGGAGATTGATATACTGGTGAAAGCCAGATAACATCTACTCCCAATTCTTTTAGATAGTCAAGTTTCGATATAATGCCAGGGATATCTCCTATGCCGTCTCCATTGGAATCCATAAAGCTTCTAGGGTAAATCTGATAAATGACTGATTCCTTCCACCAATGCTTTTTCATTAAAACCACTCCCAAATAATTTGTTTTATAAAGGCTATCTCTGTAAAATTATCGCAGTCAGAATTTCATTCCAAATAATAGATGGATGACTTAATAATGCAACAATCCATACGCGATTTCAGCACAGTAAACGTTTACGTATTACATAGGTTTTACTTTAGTTACGCTTTCCCGCTCAATCACAGAGTGAGGCATGATTCGGCTTTCAACCCTTTTTCTGCCCTGATCCATCATCGAAAAAAGCATCTCTGCGGCAACCATACCCATTTCTTCCAGAGGCTGAGCTACGCTAGTAAGGGGCGGTATCGCCATTTCAGCGATCGGCAGGTTATCATAGCCGATAATAGAAAGTTGATCCGGTATTTTAACACCAAGTTTATATGCAGCAGATATTGCGCCCAGGGCCAAGGCATCGCTGGCAGCGAAAATCGCGGTCAAATCGGGGGACTGCTCAAGGAGTTTTGGCAGACCTGTAAAACCATCTTTAAACGAAAAACCTTGTGAATGAATGATCCTTTTCTCGTTTACCGGAAGTCCACTTTGTGCCAACGCTTGCTTATAGCCATCTATTCTCGGTTGGCCGGCTATGAGATCATCTTTGTTTCCGCTCAACATCCCAATTTTACAATGCCCCATTTTCACTAAATAATCAGTAGCGGTGAAGGCTGCGTGCTTGTCATCGACCTTCACGAAAGGCAAAGAATATTGATAGGATTCAGTCGAGATAAGGACAACTGGTATTTTCATCGAGTCAAGAGTTTTGTAATACTCCTCCGTGATCCTTTCACTGACAAACAGGATCCCGTCTACCCTTTTTTCGGACAAAAGCTGTAAATATTTCATGGTCCTGTGTCCATGTGATGCCGTATTGCAGACAATTACGCTCGAACCTAGACGGTGAGCTGCTTCTTCCACGCCCCGCAAGATCTTTGAAGAAAACTGACTCGACACTTCAGGAAATAAAATCCCAACAGTGTTGGATTTTTTACTGATTAATCCGCGGGCGATTGCGTTTGGCTGATACTCAAGCTCTTTGATCGCTTGAAGGACTTTTTCTTCAGTTGCTTTTGAATAGCCGCTCTGTCCATTCAGGACCCTTGATACAGTAGCAATCGAGACATTTGCATGTTTTGCTACATCTTTAATTGTATAACTCATTTCCAATCAAACCCTTTACGTAAACGTTTACGTTTCACACTCAATAATAGTATGCTTTTAATTTATTATCAACCCGGTTTCTTTAAAACGAAAAAACTTGAAGGCAAAAAACCTTCAAGTTCACGTTATTTATTACCTTGATGATCTTCCTTTATTTTTGCAGGCATTGGACGTACATCGTTTGTGATTCCTGTTAGTATTTCACGGTCAAACTTACTGGGGTCCTCCCCCATTCCTGGCAAAGTGTTAGCCATGGGCAGCTGTTCGAGTTCTTTTCCTCTTGGCAATGTAGACACCTCCTGCTTTTAAAGTTCCTCAATTTCGCTAGAACTAACACAAATTTTTTTAAAGGTATTTTATAGCTATTTGGTGAATTAAAGTAGGATACTCCATTGGTTAGGATGATGAATATGAAAGTTGGATTATTACGGCATTTTAAAGTGACATTAGGCTATCCAAATAAGCTTGTCACTTCTCAGGAGCTTCTAAATTGGCAAAAGGAGTATAATCAATCCCAAGTCGAGGAAGTTGAAATACATCATCAGGATGAAAAGTGGGTTAAATGTTACTCAAGTGATTTGGAAAGAGCTAAGTTAACAGCATTCAAAGCGTTTGAAGGAGAGATCATTTTTTTGGAGGACTTGCGGGAGATGACACTTTATCCTGTCATTCATACTGAAATTCGTCTTCCTCTCTGGCTTCATGTCACATTCATTCGGATTGCCTGGTTACTGGGACATAAATCACAAAAGGAAAGTAAACAAGAAGTTATCAAGAGAATCAACAGGGTTCTGGATCAAGCATTGGCTCACGGTGAAGACATTCTGATTGTTGGGCACGGAGGAATCATGATGTTCATGAGGAAGGAGTTATTAAAGAGAGGGTTTTCAGGCCCTAAATTTAATAGAGCCGAAAACGCAAGAGTGTATATCTTTAACAAACATGATGACAACAGTTAACTAAACGGCGCTCATTTTTAAACTTCTTCTTTTATGATTGCGTACATTTTCACGTCATAATGGGCGCCTTTAACATAAATGAACTTCCTTAAGATACCTTCAAAAGTCATTCCAGCCTTTTCCATTACACGCTCAGAACCTACATTGGCTACAAGGCTTTTTGCCTGGATCCTGACGAGACCCATTTCTTGCATTCCAAACCTGATCAATTCTTTAGCTGCCTCAGTAGCAATTCCTCTTCCCCAATAGTCCTTGGACAGAGCATAACCAAGTTCCGCAGTCTTATGCTGAGTCTGCCAGGAAACAAAGTCTACTGTACCAATCAGCTTGTTATCCTCTTTATAGTGAATGCCCCATGGAGCAATTTTCCCCTCTGCATAAAGAGTTAAAATCATCTTTAAATAGTCTTCCGTCGCCTCTCTTGTTTCATGTGCTCCCCAGAATACATATTTCGATACTTCAGGGTTGGAGGCATATGTATGTATATCATCAATATCCTCATATCTTATTTTCCTTAAGACCAGACGCTCCGTTTCAAGCACCGGCAAATTTCCGAAAACATCTTTTATTTCCACACCTGTCTCTCCTTACATGGGAATTTATAACTCCTATTTTACCCTATCGGTGTTTATTTACATGAATGATTTGATTCAGTAATGGAAAAAGTAACGACGAATCATTTATAACAGGAGGTATTACGAATGGAGAGTACCAACGAATTTGTTCAGAAACTTCATGATAAACAAAGGAAAGACGAACAGAATAGAAAACGTCAGGGAAAAGAAAACCCGAGTGACAAGCTTCCAAATAAGCAACATTAAACAGAAAAGTTCTAAACTCGGTAAGAAAACTGTATAAAAACAGACCGCAGATAAAATGAGCTGCGGTCTGTTTTTATTTCTGCTACCTGCTTCTGCGGCTGCTTGATCCGCCTCTTCTTGCTGTTCGGCCTCCTGGAGTGCTGGAGTTCTGTCGCTCTCTGCCCTGTCTTTCCCGGGTAGGCCTTTCACCACTACTTCTCCTTGCTTTATCATCACTCATTCTTCTTCCACCTGAACGAGAAGGGCTGGATTGCTGTCCTTCAGGATGGTTTCTAAGTTCACGCCTTGATGAGGACTGCTCCCTCTCTCTTCTGCTTGGACCATCGTATCGAGCTTCGCGTCGATCTTCCGCCCTTCTTCTCGAACCTGGATCTTTACTTATTTTTTCACCCCGATGATCCCTTTCAGGTTTATTATCATCCCGTCTTCTTGATCGAGTATTCTTTCCCTTATAATCACCCGATCTCTGTTTACTTTTTTTTCGGGCACTAACTTCATCCGCTTGGGAATCACTTCTCTTGGCATTCCCCATGTTTTTCTTTTCAATTCTTAAGTTGAGCTCTGTTTCTATTTGGTCCAACAAGGGCCTATCTTTTGGCGAATAAAATGTTAAAGCGAGTCCTTCACTTCCTGCCCTCCCAGTTCGCCCGATTCGGTGGATATAGCTCTCAGTATCCAGAGGGATGTCATAATTAAATACATGCGTTACACCTTCAACATCAAGTCCCCTTGCCGCAACATCTGTTGCGATCAGATACTGAATCTTAGCTTCACGGAACTTTTTCATCACCTGTTCCCTTTTTGCCTGTGAAAGGTCACCATGAAGCTCGTCGCAATTAAAATGGTTCGCTTTCAGAGCGTCATTCAACTTGCTAACCCTTCTTTTCGTTCTGCAAAAAATAACGCCTAAAAATGGCTGATACAATCTAAGAGATTCGATTAGGTCATTCTGTTTTGCCCTGTCAGTTGTACTGATGGCAATTTGTTTGATATTTTCAAGCGGGGCCTGGTTTTTCTCGACCTGGATATATTCTGGTTTGTACATATGTTTTTTTGCTAACCTTTTGATTTCATCCGGCATAGTCGCTGAAAAAAGTAAGGTTTGCCTTGTTTTTGGTGTCTGCTTGATGATTTCTTCGACCTCATTCAGGAAACCGATGTGAAGCATTTGGTCAGCCTCATCCAAGACAAGGAAACTTGCATTGGAGAAATCAACCGTTTCCCTGCGAATATGGTCGAGCAATCTGCCGGGAGTACCGATGACAATATGAATGTTCTTCTTAAGCTTTTTAAGCTGTGATTCAACATCCTGCCCTCCATATACAGCAAGAACATTTATTCCTTCTGTTCCCTCAATCAGTTTTTTGATTTCATGTGTGATCTGTAATGCAAGCTCTCTAGTAGGAGTTACAATCAAGGCCTGTATATAGGATTTGTTAATATCTATTTTCTCCAGTATTGGCAGCACAAAAGCAAAGGTTTTTCCTGTACCTGTCTGGGATTGTGCAATAACATCCTTGCCATCGAGCAACAATGGTATTGCTTTTTCCTGGATGGGTGTTGGGTTGGAAATTCCCTGCTGGTTAAGCGTGTCTGCAAGTAGTTCTGAGATACCTAGTGATCTAAATTGATTCAAATTTAATCCCTGCTTTCTTTATAAGGCCGAATTATACCGACCATCCCTTATCATTATTGCTTTTATTGAAGGAAAATATCAAGCCTGGATTGATTCAGGTACTTAAAGAAGTCTCTTTATCATTCCTAAAGAATTTTCGTTATCGTACACCTATGTGGACGGATTCCTCTTTATAAGGCTATCGTTCGGTCGGTATCGTACCCTTATGCGGACGGATTCCTCTTCATAAGGCTATCGTTCGGTCGGTATTGTATCCTTATGCGGACGGATTCCTCTTCATAAAGCTATCGTTCGACCGTCCGTCCGTCCGTCCGTCCAGCACATTATGCGTCAGTCTCTTTCTGATTGGGTAAAATAATATTATTATGTGGATTTTCATATTTGCCTGTGGTACGATTTACTAATTGAAGAATAGGAAGTGATTAAAAGTGATTAAAATTGAATTGCCAGCACCAGATGTAGTCATTACACGAAGCAAGCAATTAGGAGAAAAGGTAGAAGCGGTCATTAGCAGCGAATATGGGTTTACAGATTACCATCGTATTCCTAGGGATAAAGGCGGAATCATCTTGTTTTTCAACGCCGACGACGAATTGATGTTCGTAGGGAAAGCCCGGAAACTTAGACCACGCGTAAAAAAACATTTTGAGGATAATGTATCTCCTATCAAAAACCACCGTCATGAAGTGAATAAGATTGCTGTCATTACAGTGGTCGATCCGATAGACAGAGAAATTTATGAAACCTATGCCATTAATGTACTTAAGGCCAAGTATAATATTGATAAGGTATTCTACAAATAAGAAGAGCCTGATATCAGGCTCTTCTTATTATTTAAACCATCCTTTTTCCTTGGATTGAGTGATTGCTTCAATCCTGTTGGTCACTTGGAGCTTATCTAGGATTGTCGAAATATAATTTCGGACTGTACCTGTCGTAATACTCAATTCTCCTGCGATTTCTTTCGTATTCTTCCCATCGGCAACGAGCTCAAGCACTTCCATTTCCCTATCAGTCAGCGGATTTTCTTCGCTATATACATCGTCCATTAGCTCTGGTGCATAAATGCGTCTTCCCCCCATCACGCTGCGAATCGAACTTGCAAGCTCTTCAGATGGACTATCCTTTAATAAATACCCGCTCACACCAGCTTTCAATGCTCGCTGAAAATAACCAGAACGCGCAAAAGTCGTCAAAATGATCACCTTGCATCCCAAGCCTTTCAATTCTTCCGCTGCTTCCAGACCTGTTTTCCCAGGCATTTCAATATCCATGACACAAATATCCGGTTTAAGCTCTTTTGCAAGAGCAACAGCTTCCTCTCCGTTGCTCGCCTTCCCCACAACTTCCATATCATCCTCAAGACTCAACAGGGAGCCTAATGCCCCCAGAAGCATGCGCTGGTCTTCCGCAATGACAATTTTTATCATATCAGGTCCTCCCTGCCCGTTTGTTTCAATACTTTTGGAATCTTGATTAATAGAGTGGTTCCATTTTCAGAAAGAATTTCGAGTGTGCCATTCACGAATTCCAGTCTCTCGCGCATTCCCTGAAGACCGCTCCCTTTATATAGGTCTTCGTCGGCAATATTTCCCACGCCATTGTCGCTTACTTGAGCAAACAATTCCTGTTCACTTTGCTTGATTGATATGCTGCACGTTGATGCCTTACTATGCTTAACTATATTCGTCACGGCCTCTTTTAAACACATACTCAGGATGTTTTCAGACAGCAAAGAAACATTATTGAGATTGAATTCTTCTTCATTGCCGATAAACTCGATTTCAGCAGCTTTTAGCATCTGTCTTACATGAACCAGTTCATCACGAACACGGATCCCTCTCATTTCAGCAACCATTTTCCTTACTTCATTCAAAGCCGTCCTGGCAGTCTGCTGGACATCTTTCAATTCTTCTTTTGCCAGTTCAGGATCTTTATTGATCAGCTTCCTGGCTAAATCACTCTTCAGTCCGATCAAAGACAGCTTTTGGCCTAGTGTATCGTGCAAATCTCGGGCTATCCTTTGACGCTCTTCCAGTTTAACCAACTCCGAGATCCGTTTGTTGGCATCCTCAAGCTTCTCCTCAAGCTCTCCTCGTTCATTTTTGTTATGGATACTGAACGGCAGAAGGATGACACCAATCCATACAATCACGATGATTGGAAGCTGTCTGATGAAAAAATCCTCTTGCAAGACAATCTCAAAATTGATCACAATCGAAGTCCCAACTAGATGGATGAAATACAGAACCAGGAAAGGAATCCGGTCCTTAATGTTCCCAATGAAATAAGCGATAAAAAAAGCGAAATATATGTAACTGAACAAACTCGTAGACGCTATTGAAATACCTATTAAAATACAAGTCCATAGATAAACCGTCCAGCCCTTCGAAACAAAGGCTAGCCAGTATACGAGAAAGAACAAAAGTGTCAGAATGATTCCGACAACTTTCCCTACTGTCGTTGGCAGCTGCCAAAGGAAGTAAAAAGGCAATATTCCCAGAATCGTCCATATGTATGGAGAAATTCCGGTAATTCTAAGCGAATTAAAAAACTTTTTGATCATATCAAACCTCTTTTTTACGGCTATTTTCGAAAACTCAGTTGCTTCTTCCGTAATCTATCACCCATAAAAGGTTCCGACCTCTTGTTAATGGGGTAACAAGCAAATATTCAAGCAATAGTGAATGGAAAATAGCCTATTTATAAGTATCTGCTCTTATTTTAACATATGTAAAATCTGCCAGCTTAAAAAAATGACTCCCCTTATTCCAGTATCAGTCATACTCGGATTAAGGGGAGTGGTTGTTATAGTTCAGGCTTAGTCTGTGCAGTTAATTTGCTGTTGTGCTTATAGGCTTTCATTTCCTTGAAGCTGATAAACTGCTTATTCTTTTCATCCCACAAACGAAATTTCAAGGATGTCAAGCTTGTAGAAAGTGTGATCGTCGGCACATTTTGCAGAGGCTTTGTATTCTTGTGGACCTCTTCAAGCTTATAGTTTGGAACCCTAGGGCTTAAATGGTGCACGTGATGGTAGCCGATGTTACCAGTAATCCACTGAAGCACTTTTGGCAGTTGATAATAAGAGCTTCCTTCTACCGCAGCTCTCACGTATTCCCAATCCTTATCCTCTTCGAAATATGAATCTTCGAATGTATGCTGTACATAGAATAGCCAAATGCCAAACATACCTGCAATGAAGAAGATTGGACCTTCAACCATTATGAATGCCTTCCAGCCAATTGCCCATATCAAAAGAGCAGAAATTCCAAAGATCAACACATTCGTTAGATAGGTGTTCAGACGTTCCTTCATCCTGGCACCTTTACGATTGAAACGATTAGTGATCAAAACGATATAAATCGGCCCGAGCACAAACATCACAAACGGGTTACGGTATAGTCTGTACGCGAGTTTCATCCACATCGGGGCAGCCATGTATTCGTTAACAGTCAGGACCCAGATGTCCCCTGTACCCCGCTTGTCCAAGTTGCTGCTTGTTGCGTGGTGGACAGAATGTTCATGTCCCCACTGGCTATAAGGGAACAATGTTAATACTCCTGTGAGCGTACCAACCACTTTGTTTGCTGTACGGTTTTTGAAGAATGAATGGTGCGTGCAGTCATGAAAGATGATGAAAATCCTGATCATGAAACCAGCTGCGAAAACTGCGATTCCAAGTGTTAATAAATAGGAAATTTCAAGGGTTTGATAGGCGAGAAACCATAAAACCAGAAATGGAATGACCGTATTAATTATTTGAATGGTACTATCTTTAATGTTTGAGCTTTCATAAGGGGCGACCTGTTTTCTAAGTTCTTTTGCATTGTGAGTTGCCATCTTGATATAAATTCCCCTTTCGGATTTGTTAGTTAACCAAATTATAAATAAGGGAAAGGTTTCTGTGCAGTAGCAGGTGTCATATATGACATATGATAAATGTCATGTTTCTATATTTTTCGTCTTTGAAACCTTGATTTAACAACGTTTTCATTTTGTGACCAGGTAATAATATTTGTTAATATTTTTTTATTCAGCCATTTACTCGTTAAAAATTAGATGCTTAGGCAGAGTCTTTTTAAAAATTGATAACCCCCTTTTCGAAAAAAAATCACTTTTCACCTGAAAAAGTACCACATGAAATTCAAAATTAAACACCGAAATTTCATGAATAAATTATCCTTCACTCAGGCGGCCCCATTTTCAGTCCTGATTGAATATTCATCCAACCAATCAAAATAGCTGCCATTAGCCCCTGAGTTAACTAGGATGTCCTCCAAGGAAGGAGGATAAGGGTTCTCCCTGATATGCAAAGCCAGTTTCTTGAATACCAAGCTATAATCCATCAATTCACAGCTGGCCATCCACCTCTGTACCGTATCACTTTTCAATGTTACAAGCGGATATACATTTTCAATAAGATTCAAGAGCTTAAATGTGTCTAACTTCGTCATATGCATTGCTCCTTTTTAGGAAAATCCACAATATTAGATTTTTTCCATGATTGCTGGAAAGATACATTAATTCCTATTCAAATTGTCCTTTCACCTGTAATATTGGACAAAAAGAGACATAAGAAGGTGAAAAATTGTGAAAACAGCAATTGTTACAGGCTCCTCTAGCGGCTTTGGTGAATTGATTGCCATCGAATTGGCTAAATCAGGTTTCCAGGTGATTGCAACAATGCGTAACCTCAATAAAAAAGGGCACTTGCTGAAACTGGCTGAAGCTGAAAAAGTGACAGAGAAAATTAAAGTTATTCAATTGGATGTAACATTGCAACCATCGGTCGAGAAATTTAAAGAGTACGTGCTATCACTCGGTTCTGTAGATTTGCTGGTTAATAATGCGGGATATGCTCAAGGCGGATTTTCCGAGGAACTTACAGTGGATGAATATCGAAAACAATTTGAAACGAACTTCTTTGGGGTTATTGCCGTCACACAGGCAGTCCTCCCTGCTATGCGAAATCAAAGGTCAGGTAAAATCATAAATATGAGCAGCATCAGCGGAAGATTTGGATTTCCTGGATTGTCTGCATACGTTGCTTCGAAACATGCCCTTGAAGGATACAGTGAAAGCTTAAGACTTGAGCTAAAACCCTTTGGAATTGATGTAGTCCTTATTGAACCTGGTTCATACAAAACAAATATATGGCAAAGTATCGGAAATGTATCATTATCCAATGAGTCACCATATGATTTAATGAAGGACTCGATCATGAAAATACTAACTTCCGGCCAAGATTCTTATGGAAATCCGTACGATGTTGCCAAACTTGCAGCGAGGATTGCTTCAGACGAAAGTACACCAACCCTGAGATTCCCTATAGGAAAAGGTGTCAAGAACATGATCCAGTTAAAGAATTTCCTGCCTTGGAAAACAATTGAAAGAATACTTTTAAAAAAATTGAAGTTATAATGTGTAAAATGAACGGAAAAATTCCCATTAAGTTATAAACGACTCTTATTTTCTTACAAATAAGGGTCGTTTTTCCGTTTATTCCATCCAAATCATTGAATTTGGCTTTTTTATAGTTGTTAACCAAAATATCTCCGCTTATTTCTGCTTCATAATTATTTTCAGTAAACTATAAACGTAAATTCTCCGCTTATAAATGCTCATTTAACGAAAATTAACGAAGTTTGTTAACAGAATTTAAACAGAAACTGGACCTTAGAGAAATTACTCTCATAATACTGTGCTATATTTTCCAGCACTCTCAATCTGGTGCTATATAGGAGATTTGCTCAAATTGTTCCCTTGCAAAAAAAGGATTTTTTTACCACAGGAGAGAAATTAATTAAGTCTGAAAGGAGACTAACTATGAAAAATGGATTTAGGATTCTAAAGAAAGCCTTAACTAAAGTACTTTATAGTTTAGCGTTGATCGGAACTTTCTTGCTTGGTGTTGGGTCTCTACTTTCTTTTACAGCGTTATTTAACTTTAATAGAAAGAATGGCGAACATTTAGCACTCTCGATTGATGGATTCCAGGAGCGACTGCAAACTTTCCTCAATCAATTACTAGATTTCAGTTTTAAAAGTGTAATTGAATATTCCCAAAACCCAAATGTATTGGATGGATTTTTGAATTCCTATCAAGTTCTTGGCATATCACTGGCTACAATTATCATACTGGGTAGTATAATCGGGTTCCTGGTGATTCTATCGCCTATTAAGTTAAGGAAAAGATTTCATCAATTTTTGGATTATTTCGAAGGGCTTCCTGATCTTCTGTTTATATTCATCATAAATATGCTGAATATCTATTTGTTGAAGGAATTTAACTATAAGATTTTTCCTATGTATGGCTTTGGATCTTTTCAGCCCGTAGCATTTCCTGTCATCGTTACATCTTTTTTGCCTGCAATCCTTTATGCCTTATATCTAATCAAATGTATGGAAGAGGAAGAACAGGCCCATTACGTTCATTTAGGATATTCCAAAGGATTATCCAGGATTTATTTATATTTCGTTTACATCCTGCGGAATATCCTGCCTATTTTATCTCTCAAATTCCGGGTCATTCTATATATGCTACTCTCAAACCTGATTTTAGTTGAGCATATGTACCATTATGAAACAACTCTTTCAAACCAGATTCTTTATCAGGTTTTCAGGGGTGAACATGTATTGCCGCTAATTTATGGAATCAGCTTTTTAATTCTCCCGGTAATCATGTTCGAGTTTCTTTTAAAACTAGTCATTAAAGAGACTGTGATCAGGAAAAGAGGAGAATTTCAGATATGAAATTACAAACCTATCGAAGAACGAAAATCAGCCTTGGGATCTTACTGATCTTATTAATCACCAGTATTTTATACAATTTTATCGGTCCGGAAGATTATCGTTCGATGCTTGGCCAACTTTATGATAAAAACGGAAACGTCCTGGAAAATCCGCCTTATCCTCCTAGTAAAGAATATATACTGGGTACTGACCGCGATGGGCGGGATAATTTGCTGTTGATCCTGGATGGGTTAAAATATACCATCGCGGCCGTATTCATTGTTTCTTTAGCAAGAGTAGCCGTTGGTGCAGCAATGGGAATAATGACGGAAACATGGGCACCTGTCAGTAAACCATTTGTCCAGGCATTTTTCCTGCCGTTTCAATATATTCCGTTGCTGTTGCTCGCTGTGATTTTGATGGATGCTGTCATATTTACTTTTAACGAAATACCCGTTATCGTCAAAATCGAATACCAGTTGATTGTATTATTCCTTCTCGGCTTTCCATCTGTATTTTTCTTCACATCAGATTTAGTTAAGGAAATCAGCACGAAATCATATGTGACAAGTTCAGCATTGTTAGGTGCAAGTAAAGTTCATATTTTAAAGGTACAAATCCTGCCTCATTTGAAACCACATTTGGTTTTATTATTTGTGCAACAGGTTTTGCAAACATTACAGATTTTAATGGGATTAGCTCTATTCCAGCTTTTTCTCGGTGGACGTCATGAGGAAAAGATATATAATACCTTTTATCCAAAAAGCATAACCAATGAACTTGCGGGCCTTACAGGACAAAATTTCTGGACTCTGAAGACTGCTCCATGGGTAGCATTCAGTTCCCTAGGCTTGCTGCTGATTATTTTCATCCTTGTTATTGTGATTAAGAATGAAATAATCACTAATATGGAAAGCCAAACAGCAAAATTCAGCATATCTGTTCCTAAAATAAAGCCACGGGACCTCGAAAGAGACGTGGATAATATTACTCCAGCCAAATTCGTCCCAATCCAACAAAAGGTGCTCGATCAATAGATCGAGCACCTTTTGTTCTAATTTGACATTGCTTTTTGATTGAAAATGTTACTGATAGGGTTAAGGAGCATGGCGCCAATCCCCTGAATGATGGTTTTGACGATAACCTGGCCTAAAATCGCTGCGGGCACTGCTTCCCACGGAAGGAAGTTTGCTCCAATAGGGCTTAGACCAATGATGACGAAGATGATGGAATCAAGCAGTCCGCCGACCAAGCCGCTGTAGAATATTCTCCAGCTCATTGGAAGCTTAAGCCTTGTGTAAATCTCCGTATCTGTCGTCTCAGCCACAGCAAAGCTCAATGCCGAAGCAAAAACGATCCACATTGTATCTCCGAGAATATAAGAAACGGTAGCTGACAGAACTAATGCTAAAGCGATGAACATATACGTTTTGGAACGGCCGTACTTATTCTGGACAAGATCACGGAAGATGAAGGTGGCTCCGATCAATAATGTCCCCATCGGTACAATGAACATCCCAAACTGAAGTGGTGCAAGCGCTGCTGTTATCACATTCGCAGTAATAATTGAAATTAAATATAAAAAAATCCTCATAATCTTACCTCCGTCTATTAATATCTTTAACTAATATTTTTGCTGCCCAACAACCCTGAATCTATACATCAAGTAACAATGCCTTCAAGATACTCGTCAAGACCCTTTTTCCGCAACTGACAGGCAGGGCAAATCCCGCATCCATCTGCAATGATTCCGTTATAGCAAGTCAATGTTCTTGTCCGGATATATTCAAAAGCCTCCAGTTCATCAGCCAACTTCCAGGTTTGAGCTTTGTTCAGCCACATCAACGGTGTATGGATGACAAAGTTCTGGTCCATTGATAGATTAAGAGTCACATTCATCGATTTAATGAATTGATCCCTGCAATCAGGGTAGCCGCTGAAATCCGTTTCGCATACTCCTGTAATGATGTGCTTTGCATTCACTTGACTGGCTAGCACGCCTGCAAAGGATAAGAATAATAAATTTCTCCCCGGCACAAAGGTTGAAGGCAGGTTCCCGTCTTCCCCATCTTTAACTTCGATCTCCTTCCGGGTAAGTGCGTTGGGCGCAAGCTGGTTAAGCAGACTCATATCCAGAACATGATGCTCGATTCCGAGCTCGCTTGCGATTTCTTTTGCACATTCAATTTCTTTCCTGTGCCTCTGGTTGTAATCGAAAGTAACTGCCTCAACTTCTCCGAATTCCTTCATGGCCCAAAACAAGCACGTTGTACTGTCCTGTCCGCCGCTGAACACGACAACAGCTTTCTCATTTTTCATTAAAAATACTCCTTTACAACAGAAAAAACAGCACCACTAAGACAGCAGTACTGTTTTCCCTTAGTTTTTTTGAGAGGGTAGCTAGAACCTCTTCCGCATCAACGGAATATGTAATTTTGCCTTTTTCATTTTACCATACATTTTATAGATTAAAAGATATTTTTATTCCATTACTTTTTCGATTTGACAAGGTCCTGATGCCTGAAGCGGAGTGCTGACCACTTTTCGTCCAAGGATACATTGCTGACTGCTCTATAGTCTGAAAGTTCTTGAACAAGCTTGTATAATGTATCGCGATTAATATCTGTTTTCACTTTTGAGCTCTTCTTAGGGAAGGCAACCCAGAAGATCGCATCTTCCTTCAGAACCGAAAGAGCTTTTGGAAACCAAGTTTTTACTTCCTCACTGTTGTTCACGAACATGAGCAGAAATTCCATTTTGCCGTTTTCATGTTCTGTCTCTTTAATTAATGACTGAAATTCTTTCGGAGCGTTCAGTAAAATGGCGGAACCCTGTTTGTATCGCAATTTCTTCAATAATTCATCCATGACAACCATCCCATCTAACCTTTAATTCATACCGAACCTGGTAATAGCCAAAGTAAATACACCTACACCATATTATAAAATCGTTTATATGGTCAAGTTACCTAACAGGGCGTCTTGCTCATTCAAAATAATTTTTCAAGAATAAAATGAATACAAGCACCTACGTTTGTAAAAATCAAAAAGGAGGATACAGATGGATATTGATGCTTATTTTTCTAGAAGCCGTGAATTATTTGAACAGCATTCTGACGAATCCGATGATTACGATCATCTAGAATGCCAAAACCCTGACTTTCCCTTTCCCTGTGAATCAGTGGAAAATCAACAGCCGGAATCCAATTCGAATCATCATTGTCATAGCTATAAAGATGACTATGTACCTGTAATTTTTGACCGTCGCTATAATTTTGCTGACCGGGAGTTATGCAGCAGGCATTTCAGCGTTCGTCTCGGTGGGTTGCGGAGTAAGATGGCCGCAGTCTTGCGAAGATCTATCGGCTGCAATGTTATCATTGGGACGGATTGCGACAATGATTTCAAAAAGATTCATGGCAGGATTTCCTTTGTTGGAACAGATTTTGTGGAGGTGGCCGTCCATAAATACAAGCATAAACCCTCTAAAAAGAAATACAGGATGATCCCTTTCGATACAATCAACTGGTTTGAAATGGATCAAGAAGAGAACGCCTGAGCAGACCTCAGGCGTTAGGTTTTTAGATAATTTTCAGATAGCAGCACGAGGAAAAAGGTATTTCAACTTCCTGATCATTTTGGCTAATTAGATGTATCTTGCCGTTTTCACAACCCTTTAAATGTCCTGTTTCCTTTCCTGCATTTGTATAGACCGTAACTTTTTGATCTTCAAACGTCATAAGGTACATCGCTAACTTAATCCTGAAAAATATCTGTACCAATTCGGGATCTCCAGCAACTGTTTCTCCAAAATTGTAAGTCAGTTCCCTTCGAAAACACGGGTCAATTTCTGCTAGTGGAGTTTGGGGTTTTGGAGGCTGATAGGGCTTTTTAGATAAGACAAGACATGTCCTTCGGAAGGGTATAAGATACATCTTCCCATTCTTCTGGATCTGAACAAAATCATTGCCTACTAATTGTACAAATCCTTCTAGAAAATTCTTACTCAACTTTTTCTTTTTTAATCTATGCTTCCGCTTCAAGTTATTCTTCTTTGCGAGCCGTTTCTTTTTGAGCCGTTTTTTTGTCGTCGACTTCTTGTTTACTATTTCTTCGATAAATTCTGGACTATCACCTAATTGGTCCTCATCCGAATCAGAACATCTGATTTTGATTTCTACCATTTCCCCTGCCAGGCCATCAAATAAAATCCTGCGCCCGAGTTCGGACTGCTCATTTGAAAGACCTAGATCCAAAAGCATGCGATTGGCTCCGTCAATTTTTTCTTCTAGTTCGTGCAGCCTTCCTTCCGGTAAACAAGAAGTTGGTGAAGGGAATCTCGGAGTATCGATTACGTCAGGACAATCGTCCGGGAGACAAAAATCGTCTTTAGGACTGGTTCTGGATGAGGAACTGCTTTCCAATACTTCCTGGCTTGAAGACTCTTCGGCCGGAATTTCAATTTTATGCCTCTTTTTCATCGTCCCACTCCCCTTCAACTTCCTCAAGCCGCGGCAGGTTTTCCTTCGAATCCTTATGAACACGGAAGATTCCCCACATTCCCAATTCTATGTCCCAGCGGATATTGCCGGAGCGGTACAAGTAATCTCCGGGAAAATTGAATAGTCCTCCTGCTCCACCAATCAAACGCAAATCATCAGTATGGCCAGTAATCATATGACCCAAAAAAGACTGAATTCGTGAATCAAGATCCTTACTATCGAATTTCCAATAATGTCCGTGCAAGTGGAAGGTATGGGATCTTCGTCTTTCTGCTGGTGTGGTAATTCGTATTACCACTGGCTCGCCCGGATAAGCTTCAAATAAAGGGGTGGCAGGGTCCCCGAAAATTTCTGAAGAGAAGAGTTCGTGCATTACCGGGTGTTCCCTGTAACGATTGATCAGCCTCTCACTTCGATAATTAAATCCCCTTGATCCATAATCATACGTATCAACTTCTTCAAGCACCTCGGTATCTGGTATGATTCCATCAATCGGATCAATGATGACTTTACCATCTTTGTCTTCCAGCCTTACACCATCGTGCAATAAGAGGACAAATTCTCTTGTCGCCGGCAGCAAGGGATGACGAAGGATCACATTTTCGCCAGTATTTACCTTTGCCCTGCTGTGAGGATCCAAATATGTCGTAAATCTGGATTCAGCAATGAATGCTCCGAATGTTCCAAATGAACGGTGATTTCGAAGATCGGCCATATCCCACATTGAACACATTCCAAACTGTCCGTCTACAAACCATCTATACGTGATTGTCTCGCCAGGACCGACTGTCTGGTCAGGATTGTACCCAACAGTATCCCCACTCGAAGTCTTCACATCATAGTTTAGCAAGCTAGTATGAAGTGAAATCCTTAGTGAAGGAGGATAATAGGATTGTTCTTTTACAGGCGGGTACGGGTGGATGCCATCTTGAAATGGAAAGAGTTCCTTCTTCAGCTCACTTGTCAAGGTTACCTCTATAAGTTCACCGACATTCGCCCTTAGGATTAATGGCACAGGGTTCTTTTTGCCTGATCGAATGTCTTCCACATCCTCTTTTAATGCAAAAATAATTCCAAATGGGTCATGATCACCATAAGAGTTATATTTAATACATGTCTGGAATGCGACTACCTCAAACTTCTTGACTGGTGAACCTGGATAAGCGCCTGGCGGAAGACTGGCGAGTGGATTTGCTTTCTCAGGCGGTTTGCCCGTAGGCTTTGGAGTTTCGCCTGGCCCTTCTGGCGGCTCTTCACGGTCAGCCAATACGATTAAATCGTCCATTTTACCGCTGTATGCTCGGATTAACCCCCATGTCCCGAGCCATACATCTTCCTCATCCTCAAATGCCCAAAGATAATCACCTGAGGCTGGTATTTCAGTCTCGAATGTAAAGGATTCCGAAATCCCGATATGCTGCTGTGCTTTCATGGAAGAACCCAGGTCTGGCCGCTCTTCTTTCCATCTTAACCCATGGATATTGAAGCTGTGTGATTCTTCATGGGCTCCTTGCAATAGTCTGATCCTGATCGGGTCACCTTCATAGGCCCTTAGGATCGGTGTCACAGGGTCTCCGTGAACATAAGAGCTGAAGGAGTAAGCAGGATCACAATCTTTACCAAGCCTGAACTTTAGCGGTTCATTCTTATAGTTAACACCAAAGACACCTGGGTCATCCTCGGAACCTGGATAATCTGGCGGCTGGATGGGAAGACCGTTTTTATCAAATAAAAGGGCAAAATCATGGACAAAAAGGGTTTGATCACGATAATCAGGAATTAACGGGTGTTCTACTGAAATCTGTGTGCCATGATCAACCTCTTCACCTGTTCTTGAGTCAAGGAATTTCGAGAAACGCGGCTGGATCACGCCTGCACCGAAAACTCCATGCTGCTGGTGTGAGTTTGCAAATAAATGGTCATGGAAGAAAAATGCCTTTAATTCCGTTTCGGCGTACCACTCATACCGAATCGTCTGGCCAGGAAGGACAGCACTATCATAATTCCACCCTACATTTCCTCCATCGCAGGCGAGGACATCGAATTTCACAAAGTGAATGTGGAAACCATTTTCATATGTCCTCGTCACCAACTGGAAAGCATCTCCATCTAAAATATGCGGCATTCGATTTGTATAATTCATTCGTATACAAGTACCTGCAGGAACATGGAATACAAGCGGCTCAGGCTCTTTTTTCCCTGAAAGGATATCCTCCAAGTCCTCATCCATCACATAAAATCTAGCTTTCGGGTCATGCCAGCCCTGTTTGTTGTAGACTACTGGCATTTCAATTGCCGAGACATTGAATTCCACGACCACTGGATCTTGATCTATACAAGGATCAACAAAAATAGCCCCCGGGCGTGGATTTGCAATCGCTGCATTCCGCTCCAGTTCAGTCATCTCCCTGCCCCCAACAATACCCAATGGCGGTCTTGGTGCTTTGTAGCCGACTTTTCCTGGTATAAAATTAGGGAAGCCCGGTTTTACAAGAGTTGGTTTGGGAGGTGCAGGACGATCTGGTAAAGGTTTTAAAGCTTGGATACGCACACCATTCGGATAACACTGGCTACCATCCTGCAGAGTATCAAACACCCTGTTAATTCCCCACATGCCTATGCCAAAATGTGGATACAGATGGCAGTGGATGATGGAGTCACCGATGGCACCATGAAGGCTTCCAAGTCCATAAAGCGGTTGAATTGTATAGTGTGTTTGAGGGCTAATGGACTGGGCATCGATTAGTTCTGCATTAATGTTGCTGGAATCACCAAACCATTGATGGACATGGTAGTGGAAAACATGTGTTTCCTTTACACCGCCATGGATCAGCCGGATGACTGCCGGATCTCCGACATATCCCTTGAGAATCGGTGTGGCAGGATCACCAAACACCCACGAGTCATGATGGACCTCTTCTGAATCACAGTCTGGGCATACAACTCCCGCATCTATCAATTTTTTCCGGTTTGTCATAGGTTCATAGCGAAGATTCACACCATGGAACGACTCAGATTCCTGGTTTGTCATCGGATTCAATGGACGGTTTCCCGTCAGGTCCTTAATCTCCATTTCGTCATTGAAGAACCAGGCATATTCCCTGAACGATGGAAGAAATGGATGATGTATATCGGCATAGACACCACTGTTGATTGGGCCTCCAGTAACAGGATCTGTCCAGGAGGATCCCCTTTTCTGGACAAGCAGCGCTCCAAATAAGCCCTGAACGCTGGATCCTTGCTCGGTGCTCGAAATATTCCCAAGGTCTGTGAAAAAATGAATTCCTTCTTGACTTGCATTAAGCCTGTAAACGATGCTCTCGCCTGGTTCTGCTGTTGTATCCGGATTGTAGCCAGCATCCGCTCCATCAGAAGTCAAAACATTGTAATCAGCTTCTTGAAAGTGCATTCCTGCTGAAAAAGGAAGCTGGTTTTCAAAAAGGATTTCTACGACATCTCCCTCATTAGCACGAATAGCTAACGGTTGGACAAGATCGATGGGTTTGTATGGGTTCTTTCGTACAAGTTCCTTTAGCTTTGATTCATTTTCCTTCAACACATATATTCTTCCATTAGGATTGTGATCACCAAATGTATTTACTACTATTCTTGTAGAAATCCCTACAACATGATATTTTCTTATCATGGATTTCCCCCCTTCATTTAATAATCCTTTAGCTCTGGGATGGCAGGTGCACCTGGTCTTTCTATATAGAAAACCTCAATGTTATGAATATGGATGTACCATTCCCTGTTTTCTAACTGTGCAAAGTGAGTCGTTTCCACATCAATCTTGACCGTATCACCGATCAATTCCTTGATTGTGCCAACAAACATATAGGGATAGGATGGAGTAATGACCAGCGACTTGTGGCCTATTCCATTTCTAAAATGTTCTATGATGGCAGAGTCATGGATTTCATTCACATTTGTCATTTGTGAGTAATCTGCCGACATCAGAAAAATGCCTCCTTGTTCTTTGTGTTTAAACTAACGGTATTCTCATCGAGCAATCAATATCTGGTGTAAAGTGGGCGATTTTTTCAAAAGGAATGGACAAGGGAACCGGGAACTTATGGAACGGTGCATTCAGGATTTTGACTGTGACAGGAGATAATGTTAAATGGCCAGGTTCCACTTCTGCAATCTTGCCGCAAAAAATCGGTCTGAAAGTTTGCCCCAAGATATTTAATTGTGATGATTCCGTAATGACTAGAATTTGCTTGCCCATCTCTCCCTTAAAAAAGTCATATAGAGGATCATTGACTTCCCCAACACCAGAAGATGGCACTAATGATTGAAGTTGAGATTCATTCAAGTTGTTTCACCCTTTCTCGTAATAAAACTTGTTAAATTCTTATCGAAACAAACTCTTAATCATGTTCTTCCCCATTAAAAGCATCTGCGTAAAAAGGCGGACAGAACAAATATACGTAAGATCACTAATGGCAATTTCCTTTTTTGAACCATATGATTGTAATAACAAACATTCACCAGAGACTGAAGAGATTTTCCCTAAAGCTGTCTGTTCAGGTAAAACTGCCTTAATCCAAACCCCTTGATACCTCTCAAGATTCCCCTTAAGTGTCTCTTCAAAAAATTGTTGAATCAAGACCTCCCGTTTGACAACTGTTTCACCAAAATCAGTTATCAGTTTTCGTTTCAGATCATTATCATAAATGAAATTTTGATGCTCGCCTTCGTAAGTCGGCACACCGGATGGAGTGTTTGCTGATTTAATGGAATTGTATGGAATCCATATCCGCTCTTTGAGATTCGTCAATGTGACAAAATCCCTTCCGATTGCCTTAACCTTTCCGCAAATCTCCTTTACATTGGCTTTATCCTCTATATAAACTATTACTTCCTGGTTCCTTTTCATCTTAAAAAACTTCTTCAAAATCAATGGCTTTTTAAATTCAGGTACAGCATTCGCCAATGTCTGAAGATTTTTTTGTTCCAGGTATTCCGAAATGATTTTATTCTCTTCAAGCGAAGTCGCACCAGGCGGGGAGGCGATGTGATCTCCCACTTCATGGATTGGATCAATTATCCTGGCTTCATGTTTTCTTTCCTCTAATAGATTTTTCAAATAATCCGAATGACGCATACCCGTTTTCAACAAACTGCCCCCCTCTAACAAATTTTCCCATTATCTTATGAGGCAAATATCATAAGTGTCAATGTAATTGCCTAAAAATTCAAACACCTCATCATTCATTATGAATACACTGAACAGTAGAGGTGATGTGTCATGCCGGAATGGATTGTGATTTTTTACCCAATTAATTTCTTGTCCGCATATGTACTATATATATTTCTTTACAATCGAAGAAAGCGAATTGGCTATCATTTAGGAATGAACATAACCATGGTCTCCAGTGGCGGTTTGGCTCTTGGGACCGGGATTATTTTTATTAATCTATATCCTTTTTACTTTTTGGAAGCGACATTATTTTCAGTGATAATCGGTTGTCTTTCTGGGATCTTGTTTGGGAATCTCTTTGACTATCAAACTTTATTGTCTGGATTTATCACTGGCTTGATGATGGGAATCATGGCTCCTATGGTAGGGGCTGCGGCCTTGGAAGGGGTTTTGTTCTTAATCATGATTGAGATTTTCATAATCAGCTGTTTTTGCTTAGCAGCCTCCTCAGCTTACAAAACCTGAGCTAGTAAAATTGGGGGTGTGTCTATCGTATGAGCTTATTATTGATATCCGTTACATTCATTAATTTCTTCGTAGGAGCATGGCTATATTTAAGGCTTCGAAAGTCGAGACTGCTTTTTAGTGACAGGTTCGGATATACAGCTTCCTATTTTACTAGCAGCATAGTGGGACTAGTGGCTTCGCTGAACCTCACATTACTTTTTCCAGCGCAATTTGAAATTGTCGGAGTGCTTAACATATTGCTTGGTATCACGATAGGTTATTTATTTGGCTCATTGTTAAATGAACAATCCTTGATTGCAGGAATATATAACGGCGGCACAAGTGCAATCATGGGAACCATGCTTGGCGCGGTAGTGAAAAAACCGGCTATTTGCGGTCTACCTGAGAATATAGTTTCCGAGCAGGAAATGATCATCTTCTTTATCCTTTTCAGCCTCTGTATACAGGGAATAGCAGCTTTATTGCTTTTATTTTCATTCAAGGCATGAATGAGGTTAAAGTATTACTGTTACCATTTAATAAACTTAGATGGCACACAAAAAAGTGAAATTCGGCAGGAACAGATAAAGCAGCCTAGAATATACAGGCTGCTTTTGCTTACTTTACTTTATTGAAAAGCCGTCAAATAGCCTTCCCCCGAAGGGTTCTAAAATCAGTTCCGCTAATTCTGTGACCTTGTATTTATTACCAGTCTCGTAATAATGGGAAAAAGCTTCTACAAATTGTTCAGTGAATACAGGGTCAAAACGATTTAATTCCCTCACCACCCATTTTGATTTGCCGATCCATCGCTTGTTTGTCCTTAACACAAATTCATGAAGCTGTTCAGCCAGAGTACCTGCAATGAAGATTGCCTCTGCCCTGTTTTCAGATCCAATGAAATCATCAAGCGTATCAGTTATGAAATATCTTTTAAACTCGAGCTCTTTGTCCGTCCACTCCTCAGGTCCTATCTCAATGATCCTCTTTGCTTCTTCAATGATCCGGGGCAGAAAATCACTATCCCTAATCACCATTCCTTCCGCAACCATTCTCGGTAAGCTTGGTCTCGCCCTTTTAATATCACTCTCAAAGAAAAGCTTGCAGGAATTTAAACTATGGACAAACACCTCGATTGGCCAGCCATAGGCAATTAATGACTCTCTGTATGCTGATGGGACCTTCTGATCGAATATCACGATATCCAAATCAGAGGTAACAGTTGCTTCTCCCCTTGTTACACTTCCCGCTAACAACGCAGCGTCACAGTCAGGAAAATGTTCTTTAACGAACATTTCCGCTGTTACAAAGGGGGAAATTCTAGTTTTCTTGTTCATATGCAATCCCTCGTTTCCTATACATAAAGTCATTATTGACTAAACCACATCAATTGTCGACAAAATTGCGAATGTTTTATATGAATGCCAAAGTGGTATCCTAAAATATAAAAAATACGGTTCCAGGAGGATATATTATGTCGCTACCATTGAATAAATTGATTATTCCTGCCAGTTTGGCAATCATGCTCATCTCTGGCTGCAACAGCAATGAAGCAGAACAGGGAGTGAAAGAAATAGAAGAAGAAACAAAGAATGCCGCTGAGGCGACAGAAGAGAAATCAAAAGAAGTAGTCGATAAAGTGAAAGAAGAGGCACCGGGAATCATCCAGAACATGAAAGATACGTATAAAGAAAGCGAAGAAGAGGTTAAAGACAACACTCTTCAAGCCGGAGATATAGCAACTGTTCAAAAAGATGCTTACCTTGCACTAACACCGGAAGCATACGACGAGCTCTATCAATTAATTGAGATAAACGATTTAGAAGGTGTAGACAAGGTCGTACAAGAACATAAAGTGGAGGAAATCAAACAAGGCAGTGAAGCAGAAATCCTGGAAAGAGAAATTAGACGAACAAAAGTGAAAATGAAAGATTCAGGACAGGAAGGATATTTCCCGACAACTATGCTTGAACCTATTCAATAGAAAATACACAGCCATTGACCTTATGGAGACACTTTTTCGGGTGAGAACGGAAAAAAGATGCATCCATCGAGCTTATGGAGACACTTTTTCACGTGTGTTCGGTAAAATGCGGCATCCATCGTCCTTATGGAGACACTTATTCGGGTGAGAACGGAAATATGCGGTATCCATCGAGCTCATGGAGACACTTTTTCACGTGTGTTCGGTAAAATGCGGCATCCATCGTCCTTATGGAGACACTTATTCGGGTGAGAACGGAAATATACGGTATCCATCGAGCTCATGGAGACACTTTTTCACGTGTGTTCAGAAAAATGCGACATCCATTTTGCGGTCGACAAGATTATCCATAATAAAAAGGCGACTCCAAAGGCTGAATATATTCGCCTTTGGAGTCAGCCTCTTTTTTTGTCCTAATTAGATGTAAATGTATCTGGCATCACAACAGCGATGACTTCTCCTTTAGCGCACAATGTTTGCCCAGCATACACTTCTGTTTCAACTCGATATTTTTTTGGATGGATTTCATGTACGGTTCCTATTGCCTTTAATGCAGTTCCTTGAGGTGTCGGCTTCAAGAAATCGACATGCAAGGATGCTGTTACGAATCTAGGTGGTTCTGCCCCGTCACCAGGTTCAAATCCATTTTGACGGTGAAGGTATAATGCTGCTGAACCAGTGCCGTGGCAATCCACAAATGAACCAATCACTCCCCCATATACAAACCCAGGCAGTGCCATATGTTCTTTTTTAGGATTGTAGATGGATACGGTTTTCTCCCCATCCCAACCGGTCCGGAAATGGTGTCCGTGCTCATTCATCCTCCCGCATCCATAACACCACGAAAAATCCTCTGGGTATTCATCCTGGATGGCTTTCAATACTTTTTCTTCCATTGGGTTCCCCCCTTGTCAGTTGTTTGATCTATTATAATTTCTTGATTAAAGCTTGAATTCCTCTAAAACCAGCCCTTTTCCTTTGATGCTGTATATGATCATTGTATATGTGCAACATATTTTTGTTCAAAACAGTCAAATGATAAGATGGATGTAAACTATTTTAGGAGTGACGAAAGAAATGAAATACAGACGCTTAGGGAAAACAAACCTTGATATATCTGTAGTCGGAATTGGGACTTGGCAGTATGGCGGTGAGTGGGGAAAGGTTTTTGGACAATATGAAGTTGATGCCATCCTTGACAAAGCAAATGAGAAAGGTATCAACTTCCTCGATACAGCTGAATGCTATGGGAATCACTTATCAGAAAGTCTTATTGGAGATTACCTGAGCCGCGGA
Source organism: Mesobacillus sp. LC4 (assembly GCF_053543455.1). NCBI lineage: Bacteria > Bacillati > Bacillota > Bacilli > Caryophanales > Bacillaceae > Mesobacillus > Mesobacillus sp. LC4. The sequence continues at coordinate 922,028 of NZ_JBGCUB010000001.1, read as the reverse complement.
AAGCGAGAGAACTGGATTGTGGCAACAAAATTCGGCCATCATTTCCACGGTAATTTTGAAAGGACCCGTCACTGGAGTGCAAATGAAGTATTAAAGCAGCTCGATGCTTCACTAAAAGCACTGAAAACAGATTACATAGATTTGTATCAGGCTCACTCATGTACAGACGAAGAATTCAACAACGACGAATTATGGACAATGCTCGATAAGCAATTGGAGAAAGGAAAAATCCGCAGCCTCGGAATATCACTGAGATCAAATGAAGAAAGCTACCAAACGGACCACGCTACTGACGTAAAAGCAGGTGCCATACAGGTTGTATACAACCGCCTTGACAGGAAGCCGGAAGAACAAATCTTCCCTTCTAGCCAAGATCAAAAACTTGGGGTACTTGCCAGGGTTCCGCTGGCTAGTGGATATTTAAGCGGAAAATACAAACCAGGTGCAACCTTCAATGCTGATGATGTCCGCTCAAAACATGACAGCGAAGAAACAGGCACCCTACTCAAGCAGGTAGAAGAGATCCAACAAAACGAGGTTCCTGAAGGTGTGCCTATGGCCACGTGGGCATTATCCTGGGTCTTGAAACACCCTGCAGTAACTGCTGTCATTCCAGGATGCAAGTCCCCAGAACAGGTGGAACTCAATGCGAAAGCAGCAATGCTGGCTGATGATCAACATCCTCAGCGTGTTAAATAATTGGATTTTGCCCCGGCATTTTGCTGGGGCATCCTTATACAGATGAATTAATAGCTTTACTTATACGATTTCAATCTATAGACTAAGAACCGTTCATTCGGGTTATTTTCAGGTAAGTTCACTTCATTGATCAATTCAAATGGTGTTTGCTTCTCTAAATAAAAGATATAGTCTTCAGATGGATAATAAAGAATCAGATCTATTTCCCTTTGATATTCCTCAAAAGAGATTAGGATATTGTTTACCACTTTCATCAAAATTTGAACGGTAAAAGGATTAAAGAAATAAAACTTGTTTTCATCAGGTGAAATTTCATATTCCTCCGCCAAAACGCAATAAAAATGAATTTTATCCGCTCTGTAACGATAGTTCTTTAAGTAATTCTGTTTGTTTTCTAGGGCTTCTATATAGAACGCTTCATTCATTTCAATTCCGGCAACATGGCAATTGAAGAGATCATTCAGGTAAAAGTTCATACGTCCTTTCCCACACCCAAAGTCGACTACATGATCATCATGTGCAAATTTATAATCGTTGAAAAATTTCTCTAGCGCACTATATGGGGTGGGTTCATACCGATGGTAATGCAATGAAGTCATGAATCCTTTTTGGTCACCTGTTGTTCTTACATTCAGCAATTTATCCCATTGATGTTCATTCATAAGCTTGAGCTCCAATCTTAAAGCATCCGTGAAAAAGCTATACTTTTATTTTCTTTAAATCCCCCTGTTACCTTAAATTAAAGATCTTTGTTTTTCCGCCCTCTAACTTCTTGCATTTTTTCATAAAAGCTGTCTTCCAAATCTATATCAAAGTAGTTATAAAATTTCAATAGATACGCGAGGCAATCAGCCAGCTCCTTACCAACATCCTTTTTGATGCTCTCTTTCGCAGCGGCGAACGCCTCTTCTTCCCCCATTCCCTCCTTCACCTTCATTTGTGTGAGATTAAAAGCATTCCTCAACTCCTCCGCAACTTCTGCTACCTCAGTAGTCAGAAGTAAATAGTTATTCAATAAAGACTCTCTGCTTTTAGCATAGTTTTCTTTATTGATTTCCCAGCCCATTTCTTTTTGATATTCCTTTGTATATGCTTGTAACTCTTTCAATTCGACACCTCTTCCGGTAAAATTATCCTGTTGTCGCTTTCGGCATTCTTACTATCATTTTAACTTAATATATCAACATGAGGGGAATTGGCGCAAAAGATGAACTCGGAAAAAATGAAAAGAAATAGAGCAGTAGTAGCAGGAGGCAGCATTACGGGCATGCTTGCTGCAAGGGTCCTGTCTGAGTTTTTCAATGAAGTAATAGTAATAGAAAAAGATAAAAGCGCTGAACAGGTCATGTACAGGAAAGGGGTTCCGCAGAGTGCCCATGGCCACGTCCTATTGAAAAGTGGGGAAGAGATCCTTGAGGAGTTTTTCCCTGGAATCATTGAGGAATTGTCCCAAAAGGGAGCCAAAAAAACTGATTTTGCAAGAGATCTCGTTTGGTCACACCACGGAAGGCATAAGATTCGATTTACTTCAAATGTATTCATTAGCCAGCAAAGTCGTCCATTACTTGAAAGACAGATTCAGAATAAAATGGAAATGATATCAAACATTCATTTTCGATTCGGCTGCAAAGTTAAGAGTCTACTATTTAATAGAAACGAAATGGATAGAGTGGTATTCGAGGATGAAGAAGGATTAATAACGGAACTCTCAGCAGATTTATTAATCGATGCTTCAGGGGCTGCCGCACTCCATAACCAATGGCTGCGGGACTCAGGATACAGCATTCCTCCCAAAACAGAAGTTAAGGTGGATTTATTTTATGCCAGTATGGTGTATAAAGGATTCTCTTCTGGATCAATGGATTGGCACAGTCTTCTCGCTTACCCTAATCCTCCCGAGACTAATCGCGGCGGGACGATTTCCCCTATTGAAGGGAATCGTATGTTGATAACCCTGATCGGCTATGGTACCAAGGATGTCCCTAATGATGCAGACAGTTTTATGCGATATGCAAAAACACTTGAACACCCTGATTTATATGAGGTGATAAAAAACGAACTACCATACTCGCAGAAAATAGAGGTCTATCGGTTCCCTGCCCTTCGCCGTTACCATATAGAGAAACTTAAGGATTTTCCTTCTGGCTTGCTTGTGATGGGTGATGCTGTTTGTCGGATTGATCCTGTTTTTGCACAGGGAATGAGCCTTGCTGCAATGGAAGCTAAGGCATTGAAGGAGCTATTAATGAAGGAGACAACCAAGAAACAGTTAACAAAAAGCTACCATAAAAAGGTCGGCAATATCCTTGAAATCCCCTGGCTAATTGCCTTAACAGAAGACTTTCGTTTCCGAACGACCGAAGGAAGAAAACCAATAGGTCTTTCGATGTTGCAATGGTTTGTAAAGAAAGTCGTGGCGGCAAGCTCTCATAATGAGGATGTTTACACTCAGTTCATCCAGGTTCTGCATCTAAAAAAGCATCCAATACACCTTGCGAGACCCGATATTCTTGCTAAAGTATTTAGAGCTTTAAAGTGATGTGAAAGGACCCTAGACTAAGCAGATAAGGTGGGGGTCCTCCCAGACTAAATTTTTCCGTTTTACATCAATGATATTGAGAAATTCTGCTTTTAGAAATTTGAAGGATTTCCCAAACCTTTTATGTCCTTTTACGCCCAAATGTATGTTACCATGAGGGAATAAGGAAATTCACCAGGGCTATTCGACTTTTCTTAGTCACCCCTTTTAGGGAAGGAGAGAAGAAATGGAGAAGATTAGTGTTTTCCTGGATGACTACCGCAAACCACCTGAGGGCTATGTATTGGCAGAAACGATTGATGAATGCCTCTATCTGTTGAAAAACTATGACATCGACCACCTTTCACTGGATCATGATCTGACCAGCCATGTAAGAAATGGCTTAATGCTTGTAGAAATTATGATTCAAAAACAATTGTATGCCAATCGGATCACTATCCACTCGGCAAACTCAACGGGTGGCAAAGCAATGTATAATAGTTTCAAACAAGCCCAACATGACTACCTTATGCCTCAGTCTATAACTATTCACTTACGCCCCCTGCCCCTAAATCCCTTTACTTCACGGATGTTGTCTATTTATAAAAAATAAATATTCTTTAGGCTAGTTCTCAATGCGTGATACATTGTGCAATAACAATGAATAACAAAAAAAGAGCAATGTTTTCACATTGCTCTTCTTTATTAATGAACTTTTAAAACCTGCGTACATACCATTCGCGTGCAGCTTCAACCTCATTTAGGGTCAATTGATGCCCGCTGTTCTCCCAATGCATTTCTATATGAGCATTAGCTTTAAGCAATAGTGATTTCAATTCCTCTGACTCGGCTGCTGGACAAATCGGGTCGTTCTTCCCGGCAGCTAAGAACACTTCTGTCCCTGAGAGTTCCGGCAGTTCAATCCCTCTTCTTGGAACCATTGGATGGTGGAGGATTGCTCCTTTGAGGGCATTCTTATAGTGGAAAAGTAAGCTAGCGGCGATATTGGCGCCATTTGAATAACCAACTGCAACAATGTTGCTACGGTCAAGTTCATATTTTTCCGAGGCATCATATAAGAACTCATGAAGTTCTCGAGTACGGAAGACCAAGTCCTCTTCATCAAAGACACCCTCAGCAAGCCTCCTGAAAAAACGAGGCATTCCATTTTCAAGGATGTTCCCTCGCACACTCAATACAGTCGCTTCCTGGTCAATCATATTCGCCAATGGAAGAAGATCGTTTTCAGTTCCCCCTGTGCCATGCAGCAGCAATAACGTTGGCTTCGTTGAATCTGTTCCTTTTTTAAAAATATGTTTCATTTCAAGTCTCCTTCCTTTTCAAAGATATCTTTACCTCTGGTTTATATATCTCGAAATCAAGATAATTGTATAAATTATAGTTCTTTCTGTCAAGGAAGTGGCTGTTGAATGGTGGTAGAAATAGTAGCTGCCATCTTAAATAGTATCAAAGGATAATATATAGGCGCTGACTGTAACAGCAACGATGATGAGGACGGCTGCAAGCCAAAATTCAATGTCTACAAACAAAATGGTCCCCGGGATTGAGATCCACATTAAGCTCAGGCTAAGCACCTTGTTTTTAAGCGTGATTCCGTTTTTCTCACGGAAGTCCTTAATGTACCTGCCTAACCATTTATTCTTGATTAATTTTTGGTACAAATCATCTGAAGCCTTCACATAACAGGCTGCACCCAGCAGGATCAGCGGGGTGGTCGGTAAGAGAGGAACAACAATCCCAATCACTCCAAGGGCTATTGAAAGTGTCCCTATGATGATCAACAAAGCTTTTAGAGCGAAATTCACCTTTTATCCCCCCCTGAATTTTTTCTGTGATTCCTTCACGAACATGTTAGTATCATAACTAGTAAATTGTAGATCTCCACTTTAATGGACAATGACAAAATTATCCTATAACACCTGCGTGAATTCAATACCTTTACCGGCAAAAAAATAAAAAGCTGCTCCCTCAGGAACAGCTTTTTAGTTAAGAGTTATAGAATGTCTAGTGTAATAGTGGCTATATCTATAGAAAAATTCCACTTGAGCCTCTTGGCTCCCGACAGTGAAAGTATAAATGGTTTTTGTGGGTTTCGACTGTTTTACGTAAGAAATACCTTGCTCCAATGCATATTCCTCTAGATACGTCTCAAGCTCCTTCTTCTTGATCGTATTAGGAGATTCCGCTATCGATTGTTGTTTTTCCAATACAAAAGTATCAATGCATGAAACTATATCTTTTTTGCTTATGTTCATTATAGTATATAATCATTCCTTTACAGTTAATAAATCCATTATTTGACAATAAAAAAAGTCAGAAAAGGATTATATATTCATTCATCCTTTTCTGACTTATGATTTGGTTCTATGCCCATTCATTGCTATCAGAATTAATGTATTTAATTGTTAAAGATTTTTCAATTAAGCAAGGTTAAGAGTTTTAACCTTTACCCTTATTAGTATAGTAACATCTTGAAATGGATTAATCAAGAAGAACTTCACTTTATGGCTTCAAGATAAATAATATAAAGCTCTTATCCTCATTGAAGTTCCAGTCAACAAAGCAATCAATAACCTTAGCATCTAGATAGGTTTCATAGGATTTTAGGTGTTTATTTATCACTTTCTTTTCAAGCTTCCTCTTAGCAATCTTCAAGGTTTCTGAGAAACCTAAATGAATGAATTCTTTTTCCAGGCTGATCAATATGCCTTGACGGACAACAATCAGTGTCCGCTCGTTAAGCAGCTTTGAATAAGTGCTTTCAGGAGTTTTTTGAATCTCCTTACTTAGCTCAATTGTTTTTTGCTCAACAAGATGTTTATTTACGTATGAGTGGGAATCCTGAAGGTGGTCTTGTTCAAAGATGAATAAGAACATTCCAGATTTTTCGTCTAGGTTCCAGTCATAGTAAAATTCCTCTATTTTATCTTTTGTGTTCGATTCAATATAGGACTTGATTTCCTCTTCGAGCGTTTCCATCATCAAGTCTCTTGTTTTTTGGACATAGACGCTTTGTTGGTTAGAGAGGAGAGTGTTCTCCATCGGGGATAGAAAGTTGGTAATGTAGATTGATACAAAAGGACTCGAGATTGTACAAAACACGTTACCGGGGCCGCGTCCAAAATTCTCTCTTAGCAACCTTCCTATATATCCGCTTATTTCTTTTTCAAGCAATGTAACTTCCATAATATACCTCGCAATGCAATTTACTCCTCTTATACTATTCCCCTATCCAGAAGTACAAAAACCCTCAACACATTGTATTTAATTTAAGAATAAATTGCAGATTTATGTATTATTCTTGTAGGTTTGTCGTTATATTTCATTTTGGCTTCGGGTATATTATTTTATAGTGAAGGAGGAGTTCCTATGGCGAGTACCCATGATACCATCTAGCTAACTGCAGCCGAAATTTCATATCTTTGGACAACATATTAATCGGATACGATGTCAATCTGTGTATTAAAGTATTTTCTTCAGCATATTGATGATCCTGATATTAAGGAAATCATAGACCATTCCCTCGATTTATTGACTCAGCATGTGAAAATCATTAAAGGAATATTCGTCCAAGAGTAAATAGCAGTTCCGCAGGGATTCACCGACCAGGATGTGAACCTTAAAGCCAAAAGGTTATTCTCGGATATCCTTTACTTGCAATACTTAAAAAACATGGCTGGTGGCGGTTTAGCCGGGTACAGCAGGATGCTTCCAAATATATACCGCAAAGACGTTAAAAGCTTTTACTCAGAAGCGTTGACATCCTCAATCGAGCTTGAAAATAAAGTGACCATGCTCTTACTAGAAAAAGGCCAGGCTAAACGTCCCCCATTCATCCCTTATCCCAATAAAGTGGAATTCATCAAAAAACAATCCTTTTTCCTTGAGGGATTAGGACGCAGAGAAGCATTATCGGGTACAGAAATCACCCACCTTCACTTTAATATTGAGACAAACCAATTAGGTGCTGCTATATCGACAGGCTTTAGCCAAATTGCCCAGACCAAGCAAGCGCGGAATTATTTCATAAGAGGAAAAGAAATAGCATTTAAGCATGTAAGGACTCTTAGGGATTATTTAGAAAAGAATTCGCTGCCTGCGCCAGCTGGTATTCAACAGGAAGTAACTGAATCGACCGAATTTGTTTTTTCAGATAAATTAATGATGTTCCATTTCAGCATGATGATTTATGCTGGGATTGGGAATTATGGGGTCGCTATATCTGAGAGTCAAAGAAGTGATCTTGTAATTGATTATTCAAGATTGAATGCAGAGGTCCTCAAATATTCTGAAGATGGAGTCAATATCTTGGTTGCAAACGAATGGCTTGAACAACCACCATTATCAACTGACAGACAAAATCTTTCAAAGAGAAAATAATTTTAAAAAAGCACCCTGTGGGTGTTTTTTAAAAATGAAAAATTGATAGGGAAAGCCACTTTCCTATACCCATTAATAAAATTCGGTTTCCCCCTGCCACAAATACTCCTTAAGCGGCAAAGATCTTTCTGTGTTGAATTTAACTCCTTCTGATTCCAGCAAAAATCTCTGGGTATTGAATGATTCTTCGTCGCGAAGGCCGATTTCACCTTTTGAATTGATCACTCTATGCCATGGAAGGTTATATTTATCTGACATGGAATGAAGTATTCGGACAACCTGCCTTGCGGACCTGGGGCTTCCTGCACTCTTTGCTATCTGGCCATATGTCATTACCTTTCCAACTGGAATTGCTTGAATAATTTCAATGACTTTAATGGTAAAGTCCGTCATATTTTCACTTCCTTTTCTACCAACATAATATAACATAAAAATCCCTGGCCTTAGGCGAGGGATTTTCAAGTTTAAGTTGAATAGGATTTGAATTTATTAATGATGACCCAGCACATGATCCCTATTAACCAGTAAATCGGAAAAGAATAAATATGTTTCCAGGTAATTTCTTTATAGATGTCGAGATACACCATGAATGGTTCTGCTATAAAAGCCAGGAAAAGGGATAATACACCTGTTGCAGCAAAAAACTTTTTGAATGACATGCTGAATGCTTGATAAACGAACATAAAAGGAATGATGACAACTCCCACATCATATGGATATAACTGCGGATTTAAATATGGAGTGAGCCTGACCGGATAGGTCCAAACCATTGCGTTGCTTCCGATAGAATCAAGGAAGATTGCTGTTACTCCATAGAACAAACCGAACGCTGTATTTTCAATTAGCCTCGTTTTATCGACTCGCACCCACCAGATAATAGCCGGGACAATGGATAGAACCACCAAAAACCACCATTTATAAGTCAGGAAGTTATTCTCATGCCAATACGTCCTTAATACCTTATGGTACTTGGCTTCTGCATCTAATAGTTCCTGAAGCGAGATGGAGCTTAAAACCAGCAGATGTTCATTCAATTGGTATCCAATTGCACCTAAAATGGATAAAAGCACAAAATCACACCCTTTGTATATAGAGTGTGATTTTTGCTACTTAATATGTAAAATCAAGTAAATTTTTGATGTTTTATTTCTTTATATTTTGTGATGAGCTGATCCGGCTTTGCATTAGTAAAGAAGGAATAAACCCCTCTTGTTGTATGAAGATAAAGGAATCCTGTCATGCCTGACATTTTCTTGAATGTAATATCCAAAATATCATGCAAATAAAAAACGTCAGAAGCTGTGGTAATCCTGTCATGATACATTTGCATCAATTGTTCGTACTCTTCATAAACTTGTTCATTACCTTCAATTCTTCGATCCACTTTCAAGTATCTATGTGAACAAAGCATACCCAGCTTCCTCCCTTCTGATCACAATCCTACCTAATTTATTTTAATCATGTTGTTTAACAATAACCAATATATATAACAATGGTAACAGGTCTTCTTAAAAAGGGGGAGTTCTTTGATTTGTATTGGTGAACTTTTGGACCCGGATAAGTATCGTGTCAATGGGAGAATAGCGATTATCGAAAATAAGGAGGCCGTGTTAAAGGTATTTGGTTTTAAAAGTGGAAAATGGCTTGATCTATGGGATATCGATTCTCGAATCCTGACATTGTTTTATAAATCCTATGAAGAAGAATTTGATTGGTTCATTGTTGTTTATGATTACCAGGTCTTCTGTGATGACAGTGATATAAAAGAAGCGATCATATGGCACGAAATCGGCCACATTGAATACCCTGTTCCGGAACATCAGATGAGCATTGAAAGTGAAATCCAATGTGATCGGCTTGCAATCCAAAATGGACATATGGCTGGAGTCAGTAAAATACTCAATCTTACTATGAAAATGGCGTCATCACTTAATCATGAAATATTAACTCATATTACCCTGCAACGGCAATTAAAACTGCCTGGGTGAAAAGCTCATCGGAAGACTATAAACTTTATTCTAATTATTCCCGACTTGCATACATTCAATCGAAAGAAAAAGAAAGAAGTCCCAAAAAACACTTTTGGGACTTCCTTTTATCATCAGCCCGTATTCCTTAATCCTGCAGCAACACCGCTGATTGTTAATAAAACCTGGGTCAATAATTCATCATCTGGATTTTCATCCTGACGAAGCTCCTTAATCAACTCAACCTGAATGAAGTTTAGCGGATCGACATATGGATTCCGTCTATGAACTGAATCTTTGATATTTGGCGTATGATCCAGTAGTTCTTCATCTTCTGTAATTTCCAGAAGGATGTTCTTGGTTCTTTCGTATTCTTCTAAGATGTTGCCAAAGATACGATCAGCAATTTCTTTATCTTCTACAAGCGATTTGTATTCCTGAGCCGTAGTGATATCTGCTTTCATTAGTGCCATTTGCAGATTATCAACCGTACTCCTGAAAAACGGCCATTCTGCATACATTTCCTGTAAGACCTTCAAATTTTCAGGACTTTGTTGTACGAAGCTCTGCAAACCAGAACCCGCAGCATACCATGCAGGGAAAAGCTGTCTGCTTTGGGTCCACGCAAATACCCATGGAATAGCACGAAGATTTTCAAACTTACTGCTGTTCTTACGGCTCATTGGACGAGAACCGATATTAAGCTCAGCAAGTTCCTTTAATGGTGTTGCTTGGTTGAAATAAGTGATGAAATCAGGATCTTCGAACACAAGCGATTGATATTTCCTCAAGGAAACAGCAGATATTTGTTCGATTGCATCAACCCATCTTTGGTCACGCAAATGGCCCTGCTCAGACTCCTTTAAGACATTAGCTGCGGCCTTCATCATCGTGGATGTGGCCTGTTCAAGGCTTCTATAGGCAATATCTTTCAATAGGTAGCGAGATGATAATACTTCACCCTGTTCGGTAATTTTTACTCCCTGCCCAAGTGTCTCGACAGGCTGGGAAAGCAAACTTCTGTTCAATGGTCCGCCACCACGACCCAAAGAACCTCCCCTGCCATGGAAAAACTTCAGTCCGATTTGATACTTCTTCGCCATTTCATTGATTTCCAGCTGGGCTTTGTAAAGTTTCCAGTTAGCCGTCAACGTTCCGCCATCCTTGCTTCCATCTGAATACCCTAGCATTATTTCCTGCTGGTCCCCCATCTTTTTCAAATGATTGCGGTAAACAGGCATGTTGAATAATGTTTCCATGATTTTAGGCCCAGCTGTTAAATCATCGATCGTTTCAAGCAACGGAGCAACATTCAAATCCGTCTCAAATGTACCATCAGTGTGGAGCCTGTAAATACCGGCTTCTTTGGCTAGGACAAGAACTTCCAGCAAATCACTCGCCGACTGAGTCATACTCACTAAATAAACAGAGATCGATCGCTTTCCGAACTCATTGTGTGCCCGTTTGATCATCTGAAAAACTTGAAGCATTTCCTGTGTCTCTTTTGAGTAGTCCTCATGAAGAAGGAGCAACGGCCTTGGGTCCGCAAGAATTTTTACAAGTAATTCCTGTTTGTCATCTTCAGATAATGATGGGTAATCCTGAGTGATCCCGACCTTTTTTAGTATTTCAGATATTGCCGCTTCATGTTCCCCGCTGTGGTTCCGAATATCCAGAGTGGCAAGATGGAATCCAAATAACTGTACTTGCCTGATCAACTTCTGTAAACTTTTGAGTTCATGGTGCACAGGGTGGTGCTGATAGATGCTTCGTTTAATGACAAGAAGATCTTCAAGCATTTCCTCTGATGATTTATAGCCTATTTCTGATTTCCCGGCTTCCTTCAGCCTTTGAATGATGACCGCGAATTTACGGCGATACACTTCGCCTTCAATATTCCACTTTTGATCATCTGTTAAATACCTTTCTTCATCCTGAAGCACAGATGCCATTAACTCTTCACTAACAGCTGCTCTTGTGATTGAATGGCTGAAACGCTTCATCAAGTCCACTAATACAGCTTTATATTTTTTTAGTACGAGACGTCTTTGTCTTTGCAAAGTTTCCCATGTAATATCTGGAGTCACATTTGGATTGCCATCCCTGTCACCGCCAATCCATGAACCAAATCGGAGGAAATGAGGCACTTTCCATTCATGTTCAGAATAGTGACCTTTCAGGCTAGTCTCTACTTCCTGATGGATTTCAGGGAGCACGTCGAATAAAGTCTGGTCAAAATAATAAAGTCCATTCCTTACTTCATCTATGACGGTGGGTTTACGATCCCTTAATTCATCCGTTTGCCATAGGACGGAAACCTCATTGAATAAGCTTTCCTCGACCCTTTCACGCTCTTTCTTGGATAAAAGTGGGTTATCCAGACTTTTAAGTATATCTGCTATCCTTTTTTGGATCTCCAGAATTGAACGCTTGGTGGCTTCTGTAGGATGGGCTGTAATGATCAATTCCAAAGAAATGGTATTCAATACATTTTGGATGATATCAGAGGATATATGATTGTCTTTCAATGAAAGGATGGCTGCTTCAATAGAGCCTGGCTGTGCGCTGATCTCGGACTCCAGCAAGTAATCACGGCGCCTGCGGATCCGATGGTTTTGTTCTGCTGCATTGATTAAATGAAAATATACAGAAAAAGCTCTGATTACATTCTTCCTCATGGGTACTGACAAACTAGCGATTTCCTCTTTCAAAGCAGGGTATGTATCGCGGTCATGTCCATTTCTAAGCGTTTTGCACATAGCGCGGATCTTTTCTACTTTTTCAAACAGTTCCACTCCGCCATGATAAACTAGAATATCTCCAAGGATGTTTCCAAGCATTTTCACATCCCGGCGTAATGGCAAACTGCTGTCATTTACTTCGATTCCTGATGTCATTTTGTCACCTTCCTAAAACTTGTGAGAATATTTTAAATATTAATATACCATAAAAGGATATAGATTGTGAAATAATATGCATATTGATAAATGATTCACCTGTAATTTCTAGGGGAATTTACTTTCCTAAAGTGTAAGTTAACCATAGTTAAATCCTATCTAAATGCCTTTGCACACTATCCAATTCATTATAGAGAAAAGGCTTCCCAAAAAGGAAAGCCTTTATCAATTCATATCCGTTTTTGTTAACTTGCTTTATCTTTATCTTTTTTCTTTGGTTTTCCTGTTACAATTACTTTCATTGTTTTCGCTGTTTTAGTTTTACCGGCGAAGTTCTCAGCTTCTGCAAGCAATGTATGTGATCCATTTGCAAGATCCAACTCCACTGAGAAAGTGCCGTCACGCCCGGTTTTAGCCGAATCAATCAGGATCACTTCATTCCCATGCTGTTCATAAATATTCACTGTCGTCCCCTGGGCTGCTGTGCCTTTTACTAATGCCGGTTCATCCTTCACCTTCAATTCTTCCAAATCCCAAGCTGGAGCTTCAGGGGTTTCTTGAACCGAATCCTTGGACCACCTGATGGCATTCACGAATATCTGTCGCCCATCCTGAGTCCACCCATAGTCAGGTCCGATGAGGTTCGTAACCGCAAAAGAAGACATCAGCAAGTGCATATGCTCCTTGCTCCTGAATTCAAAGCCAATTGATTCGCCTTTATCCTCCCCGTCCACTGAAAGGCTCGAAATCGCAATTCCAGTGTAGTCTTTAAAGGTTGAATATGGACTTTTTGCACTGTGGATTTTAACGCGGCCATTTTCATCCTGGGCGACTTCATTAAATATTGGATGCCCATCGACAGCTTGAACAAAGATTGCACCTTCATTATATCCCTGCTGATCCATTTCCGGACTTCCCGCTGCCTCTTTCAGTCTTTGAATGGAGCCCTCTCCAACGCCCCAAGTTCCCGTGAATACAAGGCTAGTCTTTTGTTCATCACTTTCTTTGATAAGCTGTTCAAATTGCTCTTTTGTTCCTTTATTTGTATTAACCAGGATGACATCATACTTTCCGACATTCCCTAGGATGTCCCAGCCTTTTTCTTCCGCAAATAGCTCCTGCTCGTTTAATAGAGCAGTAAGGTCACCGCTGACATCCCCTAACACTGCAGCCTCGAAAGCATTCAGTTCAAGGTTGAATACTTTATCCTCGGATCCGATCTCAACCTCAAAAGATTCCTGGACATATCCATCTGCCATTACATTGAACGTGTACTCGCCAGGGAGCAAATTTTGGAAATCATAAGAACCATTTTCCTGACTGGAACCTTCCATTTTAAAATCAGGTTCATCCTTGGGAACGAGCGTCAATGAAGCACCCGCCACAAGTTCTTTGCCTTTCTTTCCTGAAATAACACCCTTCAAATCAGATCCTTCAATCGCCTCCAGTGTAAAATTCAAATCGACACTGCTTCCTAACTCTGCAACTTTAGCAGGTTGGATTTGTTGAGCAAAGCCTCTTGCCTGGACTTTGACTTCATAATCACCGACACCAATTCCAAATTTGTATTGACCTGCTGAGTTGGTGGTTGTTTTGCTATTTGTTCCTTCGATAGAAACAAAGGCATTTGCAATTGGCTGTCCTTGACTATCCTTAACTACGCCTTTGATTTCACCCTGGCTTGCGGTCAACGCGTAATTAATTGCATTCAAATATATTTTCTTCGCATTTTCAGTCCATCTGTCATTCGGATGCCCATAGCTGCTGATTTGCAGGGCAGATAAAAGAATATGGACACTATTGGATGAACTGAACTTATAGGCAATGGAACTGCCTAGTTCTCCCTTAACCGGGTTAGTCAAACTCCCGAGAATCGTACCGCTATAGTTATCAAACACCGAATATTGCACGCTGCCTTTAGGGTTGAGGAGCAATGGAATTTCTTCACCTTTATTGAATCCCTTAAGGATTGGGTGGTTTTCATCTACCCGAAGATTTAGTTCCTTATCTACAAAACTATATTCAAACTCTTCAGGATCTCCATATACATCACTCAAATCTCCAATAGGCCCACCGAACAATGAAGTGAAAATAATGCTGACTTCATTTTCATTAGCTCTTTCCACCATTTCCTTAAACCTGTCGTCTTCCATGTACAAATCATTGACGATGATCAATTTATAGTTTGATATATTCTCTATCAATGTTTCAAATTCCTTATATGGATGCAGGTCAACGTCATACCCATTGTTCTCCAGGAATGGCATGATCCTGTCCTGTTGATAAGTGTTCGCAAGAAGAGCAATTTTTTCCGATACGACAAGCGGGACATTCAAGTCTGTCTGCTGGCCTGTGGTAATTTCTACGGACTGGTAAATCGGCTTATAGCCGGCCGCAATCACCCTGACTTCATATTGGCCTGCCGGAAGTGTGGCTTGATAACTTCCATCTTGGCTTGTTGTGACAGCTACTGGCGTCCCGATTATTTCCAGTCTTGCACCCTCGATTGCATCTTTTGTGGAAGCATCGATAATTTTTCCTGACAGGATGCCAGAATCGACCGGCTCTAGGACGAAGTTTTCATTTAACACCTCACCGTTTTCAATTGAAACGTGGAATTCTTTTGGAGCATGTCCAAAAGCATCAACAATCAAGGTGTATGTCCCTTCCTCTAATGCAGCAAAGAACTTTCCTTTTTCATCGGCTTGATAGGTTTTGCCTGTTTCACTTACAGTAATTGTCCCCTGCACAGCCCCGTTGACATTCTGGACTAGGCCATGGAGTTCACCGACAAGAGCCTCTTTCTTATCTAGTGCCCAGTTCAGCGCGTTATTCAACAGCCATTCTCTCGCGGGGTCAAAGGAGTCATTAGGCTTGAATACATGGCTGATTGTCATATTGGCTAAAAGAATCTCAACTGAATCAGTCGTCCTTCCTTTATAGGCGATCATGCTGCCCTTTTCATCGGTTTCTGAATGGGAAAAATCAACGATGGTTTTACCCGAATAGCCGTCAAAGCCGTAGTAATAGCCTGATTTTCCAGGTATTTCAATCGTATCTCCTGCTTTAAAACCTGCAGTAAGTGGATGGTCACCCACGACAGTTCCCTGCGCTCCAGGCTTGTTGTTATGTTCGAATATAGTTTTTGGTTCACCATTATATTCCTGTAAATATCTAATCGAACCGCGTCCTCCAGCCTGGCCTGTCCAAATGACTGATTTCCTGTTTTCATCCAAAGCTTTCTGGAATGCTAAAAACTCTTCTTTTGTCGGTTCAAGATTTCTGGCATAATCGGAATTCGCAAAAATAACATCTACTTCAGCCAACCTGTCTGTATCTTTATAGTTCAGGTAAATGACCTTATAGCCTCGTTCTTCCAAATATTGTTTATAGGTAGTTCCTGAAGCAGTCAGATCGACGATGATTCCTACTGTTGGTGATGGCTTCAATTTTACATTCAAGGTTGCTTTTTGGCCGTCTGTAATTTTCACTTCAATGTCCTGGCGCACATAGCCTTCTTTTTCTACGCGTGCTGTATAGTTACCTGGTTCCACTTTTGTTAGGTTGTAGAGGCCCTGGACATTTGTTACTGCCTCTTTTGGTGCACCTAGCAGTGTAACCTTCGCACCCTCAATTGCATTTCCATCCTTGGAATCTTCCACACTGCCAGTAATGGAGGCAACATTTTCAGCTACAGACAATGGAATCTCCTTTGGCTCACCGTCCATTTCTGCCGTTATTTTCAATATTTTTTCGGCATAGCCATAGGCACTGATTTCAATCTCGTATTCTCCTTCTAGCGTCGCGATAGTAAAACTTCCATCCTCACCGCTTGACTGAGTTTGATATGGCTGTCCCTTCACCTTGATATCTGCTATTAAGGGATTGCCTTCTTCATCGACAATCATTCCGCTGATCACCGGATATTTAACATTTGCTGCCCATAATACCGAGTTGATGAGAAGCTGTTTTCCTGTCTCTGTATAATCCTTGGCACTATGGTAATAAGCAAAACCGTGACCACTCAACAATAATTCAGCACTTCCAGCAGATCTTGGTTTATATGCAACCCCAAGTCCATGCGCGGCATCAGAACCTTCATGCTTGATTTCCGCAAGAGAAAAGCCGCTATATTCCTTGAAGTAACCAACATAGCTGGAGGATGGAGTGAGGATTTCGATGGACTCCCCGGCCTTTGCTCCATCAAATATTGGATGTTCCTCGATTACCTTGTACTGGGCAGATTCAGTGGTCTTCCTTATTGTTTTAAGCTCTTTCGGATCCTTTCTGTAATTCACCAACTGCTTGATGCCGCCTCCCCAGACCGCATCACCATAGATCAGGCTGGTTTGTGCTTTATCCGCTGCTTCCATCATTTCATCAGTTATGGCTGAAGAGCTTGGGTCATTGAAAAATATGACATCAAACTCAGGCATTTTCTGGACTAATTCTGCCGGTGCAACATCTAAAACACTTACTCCGATCTCATTAAAGAGAGCCTTGAAGTTTTTTTCAGAAGAATAGTAGTCACCTACTACCCCGATGGAAGGCATATTGTGCATCTGAATATCGAACTCACCTGAATGGCGCGCAACATCGACACTCTGAGTTTGTGCGATGTATCCCTCCTTACTGAAAATAAGGAGATATACTTCTTCCTCCAATCCGGAAACCTCATATCTTCCATTGGGAGAAGTTTTAACTTCTGCGATTGTTTCGCCTGCAGAGTTTTCAACTGCAAGATCGACTCCCTCGAGCTCCATGCCTGATATGGAGTCCGTTACAGTTCCAGTTAGGATCCCTTTTTCTGACTCACCTAAAGTAATTTGGACTTTTGCCGCCGTACCCTTTGCTACAGTAACAGTTTCTGCTTTGGAACCCAGGCCTTTCGATCTTACTTCTAGTTTGAATGTTCCTTCATCATGGAAAAGCGTGAAGTTTCCGTCAGCGTCAGTCTTCACTTTAACTCCTGTTTCAATCATTTCAATGTTTGCCTTTACAGGTTCCCCGGCTGCATCGGTTACTGAACCTGTTATTTTTCCGTATTGAGCGTTGTACAGATAATCAATACTGTTAAAAAGGATCTGCTGCTGGCCGCGAAGCCAAGCCTTGGAACTTTCCCAAGGTACTGTCGCATGGCTTGACAATAATAAATGGGCACTGTCTTCGGATACTGCATTATAAGCAATTCCTGATCCTACAAACCCTTGATCAGTGTTGCCGATTTTACCAATTGTCCTTCCGGAATATTGATTAAACCAGGCAAAATCTGCATTATTCTCTAAAACATTGATTCTGTCCCCAGGTTTATACCCCTTGAAAATAGGATGTTCTGCTTCAACCTGGATTCTTACTTCACCACCATCATAATCATGCCCCAGTTCTTTCGGATCCTGGAAAAAGTCTTTTAAATGATGGATGGACCCATAGTTCGCACCCCACTGATCTGTGAAGATGATGCTGACATTATGGGCTTTTGCATTTTCTACCAAATCTTTAAACTGCTCCTCAGTCGGCTTAATGCCTTCAGAACCATACCCGCCATTCAGGTAAAGTACTTTATAGCGGCTTATGTCCTCGACAACATCCCAGCCCCGTTCTTCTGCGATGAATCCATTAACATTCAGCAGGGTGGTGATTTCACTCTTATAATCATTTAGGACAGCAACATCAATTGGCTGCAATTCAAAGCTTAGGTCTGTATGATCGCCAGCCTTAACAGCGATTTCCAAGCTGCCGGTCTTGTAACCATCTAACTCTATAACTGCCTTGTAGGTTCCTTCATAAACGTCTTTAGAAAATTTCCCATTACTGTCCGTCTTCCCCTCGATCGGTGACTGATTGAGGCTGACAGCCGCTCCGTCTACCGGCTTACCAGTGCGCTGGTCTTTTACAAGGAGGGATAAAGAGCCCTGAACGGCTTCTTCAAGTTGATAATTCTTTATGAATTGATAGCCTGAAGAAAGCTTTACATTTTCAATTATTTGCTTTTTACCATAAGCAGAAATCCTGATCGTATAGTCACCAGGTGCATGCTTGAGCAAAAAGACTCCATTTTTATCTGTGCTGACAGCTTCTCCTGTTTCTACAACCGTCACAGTACCTTCGATAACATTGCCTTCATGATCTTTCATTGCTCCTTTAACAGAGCCAGGTGAGCTATAGCTCTTGACGCCAGTCTGGAAAGGTACGATTACCTGTCCTGAAAGGATAGGGATACCCGATGTACTGTAAACTGGCAGGCTGAAATCTTTCAATCTTTCACCGGTGTACACATCAATGACAGACAGATTTCCGCTTGTACCTGCAAAAAATAGTAATCCATTTGCAGAAACAGAACCATTGTTCAAAGTGGTGCCCACTGAGCGGTTGTTCCAAAGCTCCTGGCCAGTCTTTGCGTCGAATGCGCGCAAAACCGGCTGAACAGCTGAACCAACGACGACAAGATTTTCATAGACGATCGGTGAGCCAGCTTGAGTATCACCGATACCTCCTGCCTTCCATTTCTCTTCACCTGTCTTGCTATCCAGGGCATAAAGTGTGCCGCCTTCAGTGTTAAAGTTAGTGCCAGCAACATATAGTGTGCCGTCATCGAATACCGGCTTTGATGCAATACCCTCATTTACGAGTGTTTTGCTCCACACTTCTGTTCCGTCTTCAATCCTGAGGGCTCTTAGCTTTTGATTATCATAGCTTCCGATAAATAACATCCCATCTCCAGCACTAGGACCGAAATAGGTAGGTGCGCCAAGATTGACACTCCATTTCTTTTCTCCATTTTCTGCATTTAACGCCGTAACCTTTGCATCTTCTGAAAGATCAGATGACACAAATAGAGTTCCATCAACAAGTAATGGAGATTCATAGATTGCCATTGCCCCAACAACAGTGGTCCAAATAATGCTTCCTGATTTCAGATCCAATGCGTAGATCTTCCCGTCTTCTCCTCCTGACAGATAGACAGTCTCTCCATCTATTGTCGGTGAAGACCTGTTCGTGCTTCCAATTCTTACTGACCATTGCTCCTTGCCTGTAAATGCATCAAGTGCTACAACATAACCGCTGTCCGTGACAAGGACAACTTTGTTATTAGCTGCAGCCGGGGTAGAAAAAAGAATCTTTCCTTTCCCTGAAGTATTGTACTCCCATCCTTCCTCCAAGGCAGCCAGGTCAATTGCGTTAGAAGACACAGCATTTCGCTGATTGTTGCCGTTCGCCATAGACCAATCTTTATTTGAATTAGCTGAGTTGCTATTCACCTTCAAATTAATGGAAGTATCAGCGTCAACATTCAATTCTTTTGCCAGTCCATCTATCCCTTCACCGGATACCTGAAGGACATACTGGCCGGCAGGCAAATTCTTCACTTCAAATGTTCCGTTTGCATCAGTCCGATATATTGGCATCGGCGTGCCTTTAACCCTTATGAATGCATACGGTACAGATTTACCTGTGCTGTCAGTTACTTTTCCAGTTACACTAAATGTTTGTGCATGCTCCAATATCCAATTTACAGATAAAGTTTCGCCTTTATTCAGGTCAATAACTGTTTCGAAATCCTTATAGCCAAATGATGTAACCTTGACTTTATGGCTCCCTTCCCTGATTTTGTAATTGAATTCTCCGCTCTTCCCAATGGTAAAGGTAAGACCCTCTTCCTTTATTTCAAGTTTTCCTTCGATCGGCTCACCATCCTTATTGGTCAACTTGCCAGTAAGCTCACCGGCAAAAGCAGTTTCGGTGACAGCCTGGTAAATGTTCATGATACCCGTTCCATAGGAATCGTTGGGAAGCTTACCCATATGCGGTTCCACTCTGGAAGTCTGCTTCAGTGTTTCTTTTATCTGGTCAATTGTCAGATCTGGATTAGCCTGCAACAGTAACGCTACTGCTCCAGTGACATGTGGGGTTGCCATTGATGTACCACTGATTGTGTTGTATTTCCCTTCGTTCCTTTTAGCCGGCCAGGCTGAATAAATTTTGTGTCCTGGTGCAGAAATATCAGGTTTAATGATCCGCTTCTCATCACCGTTTTCATCCTTCCAGAAAACCGGACCACGGCTGGAAAAATAAGCAGCCTGGTCATACTCATCAGTTGCGCCAACTGCAAACGTCTCCGGAAAACTTCCCGGTGAGCCGATTGTCTGTGACCCAGGGCCATCATTCCCAGCTGCAAAAGAAGGAAAGATTCCTGCTGACACCCAGGCTTTTACATCTTCATAGAATTCAAGGTTATAAGCATTGGAGTTCCCCCATGAGTTGTTGACTACATGAGGAGCCTTTGATGGGTCACCACCAGGAGCCATGAACCATTGAAAAGCTTGATGAATGGCAGATAGAGTCGTAGAACCCCCATCATTGAAAATTTTTGCCGCTATCCATTCTGCTTCAGGAGCTACCCCGATTGGTTCACCTGTGCCGCCGCCAACTGCTGTTCCGGCTAC
The DNA here is from genome assembly GCF_053543455.1 of Mesobacillus sp. LC4. Taxonomy (NCBI): domain Bacteria; kingdom Bacillati; phylum Bacillota; class Bacilli; order Caryophanales; family Bacillaceae; genus Mesobacillus; species Mesobacillus sp. LC4. Next base: position 901,102 of record NZ_JBGCUB010000001.1, on the reverse strand, counting down.
GTGGGTTCCATGACCATGTCCGTCATTCGGTTTGTCATACCCCTGGCCAGATAAATCAATCCAAGAATATTGATGATTGCCATCTCGGCCGCGATAGTTATGTTTAAGTGCTTCATGATTTCCGTCTACCCCGGAATCCATGACCCCCACAACGATACCTTCACCTTTTAATCCGTATTGACCCCAAACCTTTGGAGCATAAATTTTCTCTAATCCCCACTGAGGCAGACGCGGTGGGTTTTCTTCAACTGTCACTTCAGGAAGAGTTAGTGTTTGATCGAGCGAGATATCCGCTACATCGTCACGTTTCTCAAGTTCTTCAAAAGCTTCTTTTGTGATAGAAGCAGTGATTCCATTGATAATCCAAAGAGAATCTTTCTTTTTGGCTTTTCCCTTTGTTTCTAAAGCATCCAGTGCCTGTTTGATTCCTTTTTGAGAATTGGCCGTTTTTTCTTTGAGGTGGTCTTGGATGGTTTCGATTCTTTCAGCGCGGTTCTTCTTAGCTTTCACTTGAGGATAAATCTTGTTGAAGTCTGGCTTATCTTTCATCCTTATGATGACATCAATTTCTTGATCCTTTTTAAATGCTTCAAGAAGAGCTGGCTCTTTTTCCTTTTCAACAGCTGCTGGATCTTCGCCTTTCAAAGGCGGCGGGTCGATTCCCAACCCGTCCAGCAGATTTGTCAGTTCGTTTATCTCTGCTGATGGAATTTCTTTTTCTCCTGCACTTTCAGAAGCTTGCTCACGCTGTTTCTCCAGCACGAGTTCTTCCTCTGAAAAACTCTTGGGTTTCTGTTCGGCAGCAAAAGACAGTTGGCTAGTAAATGATGAAAACACCATCAGGAACGCTAACATTACTGCCGAAATTTTTCTTACGGTAACCTTCTTTTTGCTTCGCAATTTCTTGCACCCCCTGATCATTTGATTACCGAAGAAATACTGCATAATTTTGTAAAAACCTTTTAATTTATTGAAAATTTATACTATTCAGATAAAAATGAATACAAAGTATTACTATATTTGTAATAAATAGGAAATAAGTTTTAGGAAATCCATATGAAAAAAAGACCATGGTATGGTCTCTGCATTAACCTTATTCAATTGTAGGAATGACTTTCGCGTTACACGCTTTTTCATAAAATCCGATTGGTCCGGCATGGTCGATGATCACTCTTTTATAACCCTTTCTTATCATCCCTTCCAGGCACAAATGCAGCAATGATTCTCCTATACCTTCAGCTCTTTTGTGTTTAGCGACACCCATCGGCCCAAAATGACCTGGTTGATGTATGTCATAAGCTGCAAAGCCAATTATATCCCCTGATCGATCTTCAGCGATAAAAATGGACGGAAGATTACGCTCAAGTGCCTGTTTGATTGTCTCAATCCAACGAGTGCCAAACTCATCTTTTATGAACAGGATCAGCCTCTCAGCATCTTCATGGCGAACCATTCTAATATTCTTGTAAAGCTGCTTCTGTACACTGTATCCTGATAAATCCAATTGCATATCCCGCGATACTGTTCCCAGACTTAGAAAGGTGTTTTGCTGTTCCGGAGTCAACATTCTATCAGTTTGTCCAGTTATAATTAAAGCCTTCAGGACATGTCCTTCATTTAGGAAAACCTGATTGTAGTTCCTCATATAGTTTATTGCTTGATCAATCACTAGTTTCGTTGATTGACAAACTGGAGTTTTAATTGGTTCACAGAAACCGAAAGGAAGACTTTCAAAAATCGGATGACATGAATCCTTCAAAGAATCAATATCGATGCCACTTTTTTGTATTGCCTCCTTTATAGGGTAAGACCCATCATCCAAGCATCCAATCAAAAGATGCTCAGGTGTCAAGCATGGACTTTTGTCATATTTACATGCATGTTCTGCTATGCCAAAAACTTTTGACATTTGCTTTGTAAGTTTTACTTCAATTAACTTCATTCAAACCCACCTTAACAATTTTATAGAGTTTGTGAGATTTATGAGGATAGATACGGTCATTCCTATGCAGTGTTTTTCATTTGCCCTTCTTTCCTCCTGAATGTTGAAAGGCTGTGAAGTGCCATACCTAGCATGACGAGGGTAATGCCGACCCAAGATAATGTTGATGGCAGTGGCATTGCCAGGATCAAAAATTCGCCTGCCAAGGCAAAAAGAACTTCCATGGCCTGGGTTGCTTCTACGGCAGCGAGTTTCTGCATATTGCCTCTCACTAAATCTGTCGCTTTGAAGAATAAAACAGTCGCGATCACGCCTGAGGTAATGGCTACTAAAAGGGACTGGAAGCTTTGGTTCGTGGTAGGAGGACCCACCGTCAACAGACCATATAAAGATAAGAGCAGCCAAAAAGGCAGACTGGCAAGAGTCATTCCCAGAACACGTTGATATGCGTCAAGATTTCCATTTGTTACTTCCATCATTTTTCTGTTTCCTAGAGGATAAGCGAAAGATGCGATCAAGACAGGGATGACCCCAAGTAAAACCATCTTAAACGGTAAATGTCTAGCATGTTCTAACTGCATTAGCAAGATTCCTGCTAAAATGATCACTGACATCCCAAGTCCCTTGAAGGGTATTTTAGCCCTCACAGTTACTAAACCTTCATTTGTCATGGTCCTTTCATAAAACAAGGGACTGAGCAAAGCACCGGATATAATTGTGATTTGCCAAGTCGCTGCAATTAGCCAACCCGGTGAAAAGGCAGCAGCATATGTAAGTGGTGCATAAAACAAAACAAATCCAACAAAGCTCCAAAGAAACCAAGGAAAAGGATTTTGTTTGATACTGTGAATTACAGGCTTTAAGTTACCCCTTGCTGCCACAATGGCCAATAGAAAGGGAACCATGAATAGGTATCTAAGGGAGGCGCTCCATATCCAGCTTCCGCCAGATAACTCCATCGATTGATTCAAAACAAAGGTGAACGCAAAAAAGAAGGCTGCTAAAATGCCTATTAAAATCGGTCCCATTCACATACTCCCCCTTAAAACAATAACACCTGCATACTTGATGCTTTACAATCAGAAAACAAATACAAAGTTCAATAGTACAAGTTAATAAGCATTAATATACCATAACAACAGTTTAGAAATCACCAAGTTTTTCCACGTAATCAAGAGATGGAGATTAATGTTTATGATTCAAATTGTTTAAATTTTAGCATTAAAAAAACACCTGGAATGCCAGGTGTCATAAATCTTATTGTTCATAGTGTATTTCGTTTGGTTTTTCATAAGTTACATATGTGCCTGCGATGAAATCATGGATTGCTCTTTTATCCTGTCGAATCCCTACCATGAAAGCACTGACAATAGCAGCAAGACCTAAAGTAAGAACATAAACTAGTCCGCCGACGAGAGTTCTCAAAAGCATCGTGCCGAAACCTAGTTTCTCCCCGTTTACTTTCGCGATTCTTACACCAACGATTTTCTTGCCTACTGTATATCCTGACCACACTACTGGAACAAGCACAGAATAGAGCAGGTTCACTGAGGAAGTAAAAGCATTGTCTTCAGTGTTACCTGTTATTAAATAACTGATAATTGCAAGTGGCACTCCGATGATTAATCCGTCTAAGATTGCTGCACCCAGTCTTACCCAAAAACCAGCTGGTCTGTTCATTGAATTTTCCTCCTAGTTGTCTCTAATTTATTTTAATAAATCTGCGATTTCCTGCTCACCTGATTGCAAGGCATGCATTCTCGCAGTCATACCCGAATAATCTCTTAGCTGTGTGTCTGCCCCCAAGTCTATCAACAGTTTGACCGTGTCGATTTCGCCACTGAATACTGAATAAATCAATGCTGTATACCCAGAGCTCATTTCTTGGTAGTTAGGATCACCGCCAGCTTCATGCAGCATTTTGATCATTGATGCATTCCCTGTTTGGGCAGCAGTCATAAATGGTGTCATGCCATAATCCGATTCGAAATTAGGATCTGCCTTAAGATTCAACAGCAATTGAACCATGTCGGTATTCACATCCATAACAGCCCAGTCCAATGCTGTGTATCCATTATAGTCTAATTGTTCAATATCTTCCCCATTCTCTATTAAACTTTCAACCTTCTTCGCATCCCCACTGATGACTGCTTCGATTAATGGAGAAACTTCTATATCTTCTTCATAATATTCATCATCTGCAAAGATAGCTGAATTCACCTCATTATAGACCATGTATCCGCCAACCAAAGCCAAACCTGTAAGCATGATGGAAGCAGCAACAAATGCGACAAGCCCTAGTGATTTTTTGGAAGGGGCCATGGCTGAATCTTCTCCAAAAAAGATACTGATTTCATTGATTCTTTTTGGAAGCGGTGGATGCGTTGATAAGATTTCTGCCAGCCATACCACCAATCCTTTTTCCTTATTGATTTGGTCAAGGTATTCTGCTTTATTCACCTTTCTATATAAGGATTTCCCAATGGCCAGCATGGTAAGTCCGTTATTCGCCGCTGCTGGATTACCTGTATAGAAGGCCGCATAGCGATCACAAGTATATTCACAAGCGCGCAGGTACATTTCTGCAATACCCGGAATCCACATAGAAGGAAGGATGAACATCATTTTGCCGAGGTGATTTCGTTTAATATGAGCCAATTCATGTGCCAGGACAAACTGGAGTTCCTCTTCAGCATTTTGTTCGATAAGGTCGAAAATTTCGGAGTAGACAACAACCATATTCCTTCCGAAAAAGCGTGTTGCAAAAGCATTCATTACTCCGCCTGATTGCATCACGTAAATATCAGGTATGGATTTGATTTCCATTTTGACACATAAATCTTTGACCGTCGAATGGATTAACGGAAATTGATTGTCGCCTATTTTCACCGCATTGAGCCGTATCTGGCCAATCATCAAAGCATGAAGCACCAATGAAATCATCAAGAATCCTGCAATGATAAATATTCCCACTATGGATATTGCAAACAAAATGTAAGAAGCAATACTAATACTTAATACGATCCAGAAATATTTATTCTCATTTTTATGTACCAGGTTTTTCTCAGTGAAATTTTTTTCTGTCATTCTCAATATCTCCTTAATCACAATTAAATAGATTATAGGAGATTTTTATAAATTGGCATAGATGTTTTTTATTGGAATAATAAACTTGTCTATTATTCCCTAGCAGTTCCTTTTAAAAAAGCTTTTTCACCGCTTTTTCTGTGTCAGTCTTTCTGTTTTGATATTGGTCAATCAATTCATTGAGTCGATGAAGCTGAAAAGCGTAGTCATAAATGGCTGATCCGATTATGATGAGACGCAGTCGATCATTCCGTTGAATTGAGGTGTCCTCTAGGATTGATTCAAGGAATAGCCCGCTATTTTTAAAAAATTCTTCCGAATCTAGTTCTCTGATTTTTCCTGAATATTTAAGCAGGATCATTTCATGATATTGAATCAGTTCTTCGAATTGATCATCAAATTCATTCGTCTCTTGCTGTTCAGGACGGCTTTGAAAAAAATGATCTTCTACGATATCCAGCAATCTTAAGCCTTGTTGAAGACAGGCAAGCATCTGTTTGAACAATACCAGTTCCCTGATATCAAAGGGTTTTATCTTTGATATCTTCATTCTTTCTTCATCTAGTATTTTATAGAGCTCTTCAAGCTTGGCGATATCTTTTCTAAGCTGACTCCATTGGTCCTGAAATGTCTTTTCAGTCAGCTCATTCGATATGGCTGTCCTGATTAGCAATGACATGTTTCTAAAAGTGCTGTCCATTTTTTCGGTGAAATTTTTATTGAAATTTGGCGGCGAGATGATTAGATTAACAAGGAATGCTGAACCCATCCCTACAAGGACGATGAGGAATTTGTTTGCAGCTGCTACTACTCCATTAAATTCTTGTGAGCTCATCATAATCAAAACGGTAATAAGCGTTAAGGATAAAGAACTTTCCATTTTTAGCTTCAAGCTGATGATGATGACTATCACTGTTACAAGCCCGATTACAATCGGGTTATTCCCGAATAAAAAAATCGATGCAATCGCGATGATCGCGCCGAGAGTATTCGCCTGAAACTGTTCTAATACTTGTTTCCACGAACGATAGATCGAAGGCTGGATCGTAAATGTAGCGGCAATAGCTGCAAAAACGGCTGGCTCCAACCCTATCCAGTTTGTTATGTATAATGCCAGTGCTACGGCCAATCCAGTTTTTATTACCCTGGGACCTAAAGTAATCATTAAAATCCCTCACTCTCTATGGAGAACGATTTTATTCTAACATATTCTACTTATAAGTGATAAAACCTAACTGATAAAAGGTATTTTTAAGCACGAATAGATTATCTTTCCCTATAGCGGGAAATAATATGCAAGCAGCTTTTTTACAAGAGGTGGGAACAATATGGTAAATATCGACCGAAAACATGATCCAACAAAAAATGCTGAATTGATCTCCCGTTTATCAGAAGAGAATCTTAATATATTTGAATTAGTTCAGGAGACAAATGAATTATTTAGGGAAGCAAGTGCAGATTACAAACCTATTAATGTAAAAAATAATACAAGCTTTTCTTCATTCCTCAGAAATCTCAGTGCAAGTTTCCGAAGAATCATCCAGACAAAATCAGCGTTTGACCATGGTAAACCATTCGGTACTGTTGTTGATAAGAACGGCAATGTTTTTCCTCAATGGCTTGAGGGATTGAATGAAGAGTACAAAACTTTACTGAAAGAAATTAATCGAGAGGTTCATATAGAGGATTTTGGCGCACTTGGAGATGGAAAAACTGATTGCACAGATGCCTTCAAAATGGCCCTTGGCAAAGGTCGTGTGAAAGTTCATATTCCGGAGGGAGTATATGTTGTAAAAGAAATCAAACTGCCGTCCTTCACCTATTTGCTTGGTGCAGGAAAAGGAAAAACAATCATCAAGCTTCATGATTCCGCCCCGAAAAGCAGGAGACTCATGACAAACAAAAACCATCGTACCGGAAACAGGAATGTCCATGTAAAAGGAATGACCCTGGATTGGAATGTCGAACGTTTGGGAAGTGTCGAAAAGACCAGTACCTGGGGAAATCATTCCAGCTGCCTGCTTTTGGCCAATGTAAAGTATGGCTGGGTAAAGGATGTTGAAGCAGTTAACCCAGGCTTGCATTGCTTTGACATCTCTTCTCCTTTGTACAATTACTATGGTGATGGTTATCGGGCCCGAGGTGGCAGTGAGTTTATCTGGCTGGACAATCTGAACGGACATGGTTTCGGGGATGACGGCATTACCACTCATCATAGTGATAATATTTTCATTTCGAATTGCCATATGTGTGATCCAAGCGGCAAAACACATAAAGAGGGATTCTCAAATTCAAATGGCATTGAAATAGACGATGGTTCCCGAAATGTTTGGCTACTGAACAACTCATCAGCAAGATGCTTTGGAGGAGTCGAAATCAAGGCCCATCATAACTCTTCAGCAGCCAGCAATGTTGTCATCATTGGCCATCTATCTGTCAATGACAATCGATCCTTCAATTTCAGGCATATAGGGCACCACAAGGAAAATGATCCCGAATCCAAAACAGCCATCAATATTCAGGCTGCCAATATTATCTCTTTTAAGCCAGTTCATACCAAGTTGTATGCAAATTCATCTCCCAGAGCGATGGTCGTGTCTGCTTATAAAAATGTAGCAGTAAACCATTTTACTGTGATTGGCGACCCTTCATATGACTATGGCGGTGAACCAGCAATCGCGCTTCAATATCGCTCTAGAAATATCATACTCAAAAATGTGAAAATAAGTGGGTTTACAAGTGCAGAATCAGATATTAAAGTATTTGGGGGCAGAAATCATGCTGACCATATTAAAATCAGGAACATGATTTCAAGACACTCGGCACCTAAAGCTATTCATATAGGCAAAGGAGTCGAAAGGGCTGCAATTGAGAAGGTTTATGCAGAGGCTGTAAACGGACAGGCGGTAGTTGAACTTGCAGAAAATAAAGCCTTGTTGAATGAAATAGACTCAAATGGGTTCAAGCAGGTGCTGTTAAAGCACTCTAGCGAAGAACAGACAACTGTTTAATATAAAGTTCTGTTAATACTGAATGTTGATTTAACATTCTTTAAAAAATAAACGGAAAAATTCCGCTTAAATAAAAATGGACCCTTATTTTCTTGAAAATAAGGGTCGTTTTTCCCGTTATTTAATCTAAATCGTTTTTTTATGTCTTTTTTGAAGCAGTTAACCGGAATACTTCCGCCTATTTATGCTTCAGAAGCATGCTTTGTATACAATAGCCGGAAATCCTCCGCTTATGAATTCTCATACGCACTCAAAATCAACAAGTGAGCCAAATAATTCAGGAAGCAAAGTGATCTGCTTCCAAAATTATGAAAGAACCCATTTCACGATGGCTTGTGCCACACCATTTTCTCGATTTGTACCTGTGATATCATCGGCAGATTCCTTTACAGTTTCCTGTGCATTTCCCATAGCAACGCCAAGGCCAGCTTCCGTAATCATGGCAATATCATTTAGGCTGTCACCCACAGCCATCACATTATTCATCGATATACCCAGAAGTTCGCATACCTTTTCCAAGCCCTTTGCCTTATTAATGCCGAGTGCGTTGACTTCTATATTTTTCAGGCTTGAATTGCTGATTTCAAATAGACCCTTGTCTTTTAACTCTTTGAGCACACTTTCTCTGATTTCGTCCTCTTCGATTTGGAAGCCGAATTTAAGCCATTCCTGGGAGAACAGGTCCTCTGGCATATTATTTCTCCAAACGTCTTCACTGCTTGTAGCCCAAAATCCAGTATTATGCTCTCGAGTTAAATCATACATCCACTGGATGTGCTCTGTATCCACCATGTTACGGGCCACTAATTCTCCGTTTGGCCCCCAGATCTCTCCCCCATTGACCGTTACAAGGTAAGAAGACAATTCCAGTGATAATACATAGTCCCTGGCCGTTTTAAGACTTCGCCCAGTACTAAGGACGACATAGACACCTCTTTTTTCCGCTTCTTTTATCGCCTGTCTATTTTCTTCAGAGACCTCGTGTCGCTCATTGAGGAGTGTACCATCCATGTCCAATGCAATTAGTTTTATATCTGGCTTTTGGTAATTCAAATCCATCCTCCTATCATCTTACAAGTCATGATTGATGCTATCAATTGCTTGTTTTACTGTAGCAAATGTTTTAATACTGGAAAAATCAACTCCACCCTCCACTGCAGCCTGAGCAAGGTCGGGCCTCATTCCAGTTGCTATTGAGTTTACTCCCAGCAGCCTTAGAACATTATGGATGTCAAAAATGTGTTTAGCAATGGTTGCATCTATCATAACAATTCCTGAAAAATCAATGATTAAACACTGTATTTTTTGGCTAGATACCAGGGGAATAGCCCTCTCTAGTATCAATCTGGCTCGATCATGATCCATTTTCCCTACTAAAGGCAATACTGCAACATTATCTTGGACTGGAACAACTGGGGTCGATAAAATATCTCTTTCATCCTGGACTTCCTTGATCTGATTCGAAGTCTGCCTTTCAAACGCAAATACAGTTTCATTAATGCTAATATCAAGCATATTGTTCACTCTTTTATTGATCCAAATCAAATCAGCGGTATTGACTCCATGCCTCAAACTAAGCTCAGCCATTTTATCGATAAAGACCATCCTTGTGGGAGGATATCTAAAGAGAATATCAGAAACCCTGCCGCCTTTGGCTGCTTCGCGTTCCCCATTTTGCTTGCTCCATTCAAGAAGCCCCTTGGAGGTTGTCTCATCTTTGTTTCTGATTGATTCACCAAGAAAACTAAAATATTCCGTATAGACAATAATTGCCTGCTCAATTTCCTGTTTTGGGATCTCCACCCCAATAAGAACAACTATGGAATCAACCATTTCCGTTGCGATTGTTTCGGCATTTTGTTGTAATTCATCTGCAACCGCATATGTTGGATTCACAAAGGTCACTTCCCTTTTCTTCATAATTGTCAAAAACACATACTTATTATCAATAGGATACACTTTAAGTCATAAATAATCTCTTTTCGAACTGCTAATTCCAGCGAATACATAAAAATAATCGGGATGACCCAGTTAATTAGACCCGTCTATTTTAAGTGAACTATGAATCTTATCATAAAAGAGTTGTTCAATATTCTTTAGAAATTCTAGTCAATTGAAAGAATTCCCTTTCAGGCTTCATCCATTTCGTCCCTCTTTCTGAGACCAAATAAATCCCCTTTTCAAGATCATAATAGACAGTAATCTTAAATGGTCGGAAGTCGATGACACTCTTCTCATTATAGTAAATCTGTTGATTTTCAGCTTCTTGGGCTGTATTGATTAATTCAATTATTCGTTTGATTACCTGCTGATCTGTCAAGGGAAAACAATCATCGGTTCTATCTGGCTGTTCATTTACACAGACTTCAGATACATCGGTTTCAATCCATTTGATTGCTTTTAAGGGTTTTCGCTTCTCAAAAATGACTTCTGTTTGGTCTGAGGCCTTAAAATACCCTCCACTTATGGATAATACCCAGCTTGTCCCTTTCTTTTCCCAGTTTGACATGAAGCCTGCTCCATCTTCTGTAGAATCTTGCGAGGTCTGCATTGTGATTTTACTCCATCCCATTTTCGGGAGTTCCTTCTCGTAAAAATCGATAATATCCATCCATCGATTACCTTTTATTTTATACACTGGACTCTCTGCCTTAAGTCCCAGATACAGCGGAATATCCTCTGTTTGTTCAGGAATCAGCTCAAGACCCTTATATTTTTCTTGCTGTTTCTGATGAAGATAACCAATTAAGAAGACAATCAATACTATGCATAATATTAACCATGCCCAATTCCCCAACTTCAAGATCATCCCTCTTTGCTTTTTTCTTTATAATAATTCAAATAATGGTAGAATTGAATACTCATCAATAGTTTTTATCATTCTTCAATTGAAAGTCTGGAGGCAGAATCATGGCAAACAGTAAAGATGGCAAAAATCGAAATCATATCAAAACTGGTTTGAAAGTAAATATAGTCCTTAAGTCCGATCAGAAAACCGGAAGACTTACTCAGGGAATAGTTAAAGATATTTTGACCAATTCACCTTCACATCCACATGGGATTAAAGTTAGGCTGGAGGACGGTCAGGTTGGACGTGTGAAGGAAATCTTGGATTGATATAGGAGCAACTGATGATCAAAAAGCATTAATGGGATCGCCCCTTTAATGCTTAACTCTTTTTTTCTTTCACTTTCTCAACAATTAACTTATTCAATCCAGGAGCCATCTGGAACAGGATGGTTCCAACGAAAGCAATCACCAAAATGTAGATACTGGCAAAAACCTTCAACTCTCCAGTCGCGAGCGCAGCGATGATTACGGAAAACTCTCCGCGCTGAGTCAGGGACAGGCCCGCTTTTAAGGAATAGCTTCTCGAGAGACCATACCATTGACCTCCAACATATCCCACAATCAGTTTATGAATCAAGGACCACAATACTAGCACAACCAATAAACCTAAATAAGGGATGTCACTTGTCAATTCAGTGTGAAGACCAAAATTCAGGAAGAAGAATGGGAGGAAAATGTTCCTTACTGGCAAAGCAGCTCTTTCAACCTTTTCCTTAATGGTCAGCTCAGAAAGCATCATACCTGCCAGAAGCGCCCCTATTACCTCAGATAAACCAAGCATCATCGCAATGCCTCCATAGGTAAGCGCAATTCCAGTAATCAATACGATGAAAATATCATTATTGATAATCTCTTTAAGTCCTGATTCTAGTTTTTTAAAGACAACTTTTGCGAAGAACACTGCATTCCCTGCGAGAATGGCAATTTTTAAAAGGATGATCATAAAATCTGTTGCTGACAAACCCTTTCCAGAGAGACCAATCAATACGGTAACAAGGATAGGTGCAATCAAATCTTCGAAAATCAGGATCAGCAGCATGAATTCGGATTCTTTGTTGTCGGTTCTATTCTTTTCCTCCAAAAGCTTTGCTGTGATCGAGGAACTGGTTGCATAGACAATTCCTCCAACAATCAATGAAGATACCCAATCCAGACCGAACAGAAGGGCTATTACCGCAGTTACGAATATCCCCAGGACAGCATCCAGCAGGCCGCCTTTCCACACCTTGGCACTGTTTGAAATCAACCTGTTAACCGGGAATTTCAGACCAAGAATAAAGAACAGCAGGACTAAACCAATCTCTCCTGCCATTTCAATTACCTTGGATTCCTTAATAAAGATGGATAAAAGAAGTCCAAGCAAAATATATAATAATATATCAGGTATTTTAATTAATTTGATGCCTATCATACCAATCAAAAAAAGCATCAGTAAAAAAAGTCCAACGACTAGGGTCAGATTCAAACTGCAACAACACCTTTTCAATTTTTATGAAATTAACTATCCTATTTACTACCCAATTCCCTTCTTTCCAACACTGGAAAATAAAATCATCAAAGCTCTATAATTCAGTATCGTTAAAAAATTGTGATAAAATAAACTATATTATATATATCGAAGGATTTATTAAGGGGGAAGGTATGAACAGCATGTCAGAAAAAGCCCTTGTTCAACAACAACATAAGGGCATTACGAAAACCAAACTCGCCAAAAGAATATTCTTCATAATATTAGGTGCTGTTCTCATGGGTGTTGGAATCGAGGAATTCCTTGTCCCGAACAGAATTCTTGATGGCGGTATTGTCGGTATCTCAATCATCCTCTCACATTTGACAGGCTGGCGCCTCGGCCTCTTTATTTTTGTTTTGAACATCCCTTTCTTTTTCATCGGTTATAAACAAATTGGTAAAACATTCGCATTATCCACTCTCTTGGGTATCACTGTTTTGTCATTGACAACCAGTTTCCTCCATGATTGGCCAGTTTTCACAGAAGATTTGCTTTTGGCAACCGTATTTGGCGGAATCGTTCTTGGTGCAGGTGTTGGAATAGTCATCCGGTACGGAGGATCATTGGACGGAACAGAAATACTCGCTATCCTGGCGAATAGAAGGCTGCCTTTTTCTGTCGGGGAAGTGATCATGTTCTTCAATATCTTCATCTTTGGTACAGCAGGATTTGTCTTTGGCTGGGATCGTGCCATGTATTCTATTTTGGCCTATTTCATCGCCTTCAAAACCATCGATATAGTCATCGCTGGACTTGATGAATCTAAAGCCGCGTGGATCATTAGCGACCAGCACAAGCAAATAGGAGAAGCTATACTGGCTCGTCTCGGGCGCGGGGTCACGTATTTAACAGGAGAAGGGGCATATACAGGAGATGACAAAAAAGTGATTTTTTGTGTTATCACACGTCTTGAGGAAGCTAAATTGAAGTCCATTGTCGAGGAATTGGATGAATCAGCCTTCCTTGCAGTCGGAAATATTGCAGAAGTACGTGGTGGCAGATTCAAGAAACGGAATATACATTAATTAGATGCTAACAAGACAAAAAGCTCAGATTCTGAGCTTTTTGTCTTGTTACATGTTTAGTTGATTAACTAAAAAACGATTCTATAATTATTTTCGCCAATTGTTCATTTTTGTGCTAATAAAGCGTACACATTTGTATCATAGGAAAGGCCATTTTGAATCATATAGTCCCTAAGAATACCCTCCTTGCGGAATCCAAGCTTGAGAAGCAATTCATTGGAAGACTTATTTTCAAGAAATACTACCGCGCCAATCCTTTTTAGCTCCATTTCTTCAAATCCATGTTCCACAATCTTCAGGATTGCTTCTTTTGCCAAGCCTTTTCCCCAATAACCTTGGTTAAGCTCATAACCTATTTCTGCTCTCCGATTTTTTTGTGAAATAGCATGAAAGCCAACCGTACCAATTAGACTATTATTATTCTTTAGTTGGATGCCCCATCGAATAGCTTTTCCTTCCTTTAACCCTATATGGAAAGAATGAATTAGTCCTCTCGCTTCTTCAATGTCATCCATCCGTTCTGAACCATAATATTTCATGACTTCTGGATTGGAAAAATTGATAAATAAATTTTCTGCATCCTCCGCTTTTATCTCCCTTAGAAGGAGCCGTTCAGTTTCTAATATAGGAAATTCCATATGTCCCCCAATTTAAAAGATATATCATCTAATTCTCCATTGTGGACATAAATCCCTTCAAGAAAGCCCCCCATTTTCAGGCGGCTTTTGCTAATCTTCGGCAGGTGCTGCATCAACAGCAATCTGATAAGCATCAAGCAATTGTGACTTTTCTTTTTCACTTTCCAAACCAACAAGGAATTGGTCATTGCCCTGCTCTTCCACCTTCATTAAGACTGTTCCATCTTCATTCCTAAGCATTGCATAGGACTCTCCATTCATCTCAAATAATGCTTCTACTTCAAATTGTTTTACGATCCCCATATCATCGGTTACTGTCACTAAGTCCCTGACTGAGTCATCCCTCAAAGCTCCTCACCTCCAGCATAGAGTCACATTATTTTCCCCTACCTTGGACTTAATATGATTAGACGCAAAAGAGAATTCTAATCAAAATACTTAATGAATTTTAAATAAACTTTTAAATTCAATTCTTTATTTTCATCTATATAATATTTTTTACACACTGTTTTTTGGAGGCGTTGCCATTGAAGTCAGCAGGAATCATCATAGGCTCAATTATAGTTTCATTTGCATTTAACCTTTTCTTAATTCCTCACGGTATAATGAGCAGCGGCATTAGCGGACTATCCATCATTTTATCTATGCTAACTTCCATCAATACAGGGATTTTCAATTTTCTTTTGAACTTTCCACTATTGATTTTAGGTTACATGAAATTGGGAAGAAAATTTATCTTTTATACAATCCTGTCTGTTATTACAATATCTATTGCACTTTATGCCATTCCGGTAATAAAGCTAGCAGAAAATCCAATACTTTCTTCTATATTTGGCGGAGCAATTGTCGGACTCGGGATTGGGATCATCTTCCGTTCATCAGGTTCATCAGGTGGATTCGATATTATCGGGATGCTTCTGGCAAGACGAAAAGATTTCCCTATGGGCACTCTATTATTCGCCATGAATTCTATCGTGATCTTGTTGTCGGGCTTTTTGTTCAGCTGGGATGCAGCATTAAATACGCTTGTTTCCATTTTCGTACTTGGAAAAGTGATTGATAAGGTCCATACACATCATGTCAAGCTTACTTTGATGATCATTACCAGAAAAGGAGAAAAGGTGAAGCAACACCTACTAGGAAATGTCTATCGTGGTGTAACGGTGATAGATTCTGTTGGAGGGTACTCAAACGAGAAAAGCAATGTCATCATTACTGTCATTTCACGTTACGAGCTCACAGAGGTCAAAACACTAATTGAAGAAATCGATCCTGATGCTTTCGTGAATATAACCGAAACACTGGAAGTTATGGGACTTTTCCATAAAAAACAGCATTAAAAGCATTCAAGAAGCCTGATAATCAGGTTCTTGAATGCTTTTTCAATATTACAGGAAAAATAATCTTGAATTTCCCTCTAATCCATCGTATAATTATTGAGTCGCTGTAATTAGATTATTCCTTCTAACATGTCCCAGTAGCTCAGTAGGATAGAGCAACAGTTTCCTAAACTGTAGGTCGGGAGTTCGAATCTCTTCTGGGACGCTTAAACCCTTGATTTAATATCAAGGGTTTTTCTATTTTATAATCTAAATTTATTCTTTATTTCTTTTGTGGCCCAACGTTTACTATTCTAACAGACTAATTTTACCCCTTCCTCATCTTCAAAAACTGGATAAGGAATCGTTTTTGTTTGTTTCATTGTGGTTTTGATGTATGAAACGCTATCGTATAATCCTCCCTTTTTCGTTGTAGATTCTGTTAATGGCACCAACATGTCACCCACCTTCTTATACGTATCCCCCATTGAGGTTGACTGATCTTCTTGCTGTTTATCTGGTTTTGCAGCTGATGGAACTTTTTCATCGTCGTTATTTAGTCCAATGGTAATGATTCCTGCTAAAATTAATATGGATACCAGAAACCAACGTATGCGGATACCCTTTATCCCATCATTTAATTTCTTTCCTGAAATATTTTCGGATATTCATTAATGCAATTTTCTCAGACGATTCGGATATCAAATCAAACTTTTGCCGCAGTCCCTCTCCAAGAAGATTAAATGAGAGGATGGTAAAAGTAATAGCAAGTGCAGGAAAGATGGGAATCCAGGGAGCTTTAATAAGATCACTCCTTGCTTTTTCCAAAAGTGCCTGCCAATCATAGGTAGCTGAGGAGATTTCGATTATTCCTCCTTCAAGCAACAAAGATTTAGATGCAATGAAATAGCCGAATAAAGCCAGTTGGCCAATTAACAATGTTACCCTGCTCAAATCGTTACAAAAATTGATGACTAAACTTTGAGAAAGGTTAGGAAGATAATAGTTTTTAAATAATTTTAAAGGTCCATTTCCGATAACAATTCCTGCTTTAACATATTCTTTTTCTGACAGGTCATGAATTTCGTGAGAAAGCAGTACGCTCACTCTTCCTACCTCCATTAATGCTAAAAGAAGGATTGACCAATACATCGGAAGATTTGAACCTGTTTGAGACTCCCAAACAGGTTTGGAGATCAAAATGATCATGATTGCTGAAAACACTGCTGGCACGCTGCTAAAAAATGAATTCCAGCCATGCGAAATGATATAGGCCAACCCTCGTTTAGGCGCTGAAAGATATGCTAGCGGAAGGGCAATCAAATATCGAAGAATCGTAATCAGAAATATGTAACGCAATGTGTCTCTTGTCCCGATAATCAACAGGCTCAGCAAATCCCTCCCGTCACTGTCAGTGCCTAGTGGATCTTCAAGAGAAGGAGGAAAGGGCGCCCTGGCCATAGAACCATCCTCGTAAAACCTCATGCGGCTGTCGGCTGGATTTGGATCGATAAAAGATAAATCAGAACCAAAAACAGCAAAAAATAATAGGAAACCAAACATTAATGACCCTAGCCAAATGGACCAATTTCTATTCATGGCTACCCCCTTGTTTTCTCTCTATTTATTTCAAGACTATTATTCTTCATATCTTTGGAGTCATATTGATTAGCAGAAAAAATAGACAAATAAAGATTGAAATAAAAATATATCTTAATATCGTCATTAATATTTGATATACAGGATTAGACTTTTCAGGAAGATATTTTTGCTGCAGAAGGATATTTAATGGCTGCGAAATGAACAAAAAAACCATAAAGCACATAGACAGCTCAATTGCCAGCCCCATTTCATTATGATTGGGATCATTGCTGCGCTGAATTGCATATAATAATCTCCATGCAGCTCCTTTATAGTCCATCAGCCACTCAACCATCAATAGATTCGATAGGATATATGTGGTCACAGCGGGAATGTGCTGAAAAATTGCTCCCATGCATTTTTTCAAGATATGTTTCTTAATTACAAGCCTTTCGGAAAGACCCATTGCCCTGGCTGTTCGGATATACATAGCACCGTCCTCATTCGATAATGCAGCGGATGTGACTCTTGCAAGATACATTAGTGGATATATAGCCACTAAAAGTGCAGGCAGCATGAAATTATACCATTGCTCGCTTCCAAACCAGTCAATGAAACGGAAATGGAATAGTATGATCCATTGAAGTGATAGGATGAGGAAAAAATCTGGCAAAGAAGTGATGAAAGACGTCAAACCTTGCCCGACACCTGTCACTGTGTTTTTTTTGCGGTAATCAAAGATTCCCTTTGCGATTCCGAGTGGAATGGCCAAAGCAAATGCCGTGATGATGATGGGAATACTCTTGTAAACATAGGTTCCTACTACAGCTTCAAAAGGCTCACCATTTCTAGTAATCCCTAATGACCCCTCGGAAGCAGCCAATAGGATCAAATCCTGCATTTTCCTGACAATCACTTCTGGTGGATAAAGGGCATATAGTTTACCCACGAAATCAGCCAAATTCCCTGAGCCAAAGTAAAAGCTAATGATCATAAAAAGCGTTAATAAATAAATGATGGTCAGCAAATCTCGTCCGATATCTGCCCTTTTCAACTTCTTCGCCTCCCTTATATACCATATTTCAGATTATGAAGAAAGCTCAGGTAGAATGTATGTATTTTTGTAAATATATGACTTTCGGATTAAGACAATATGAATATTTGAGTTGCAGTTTTTATTGATGTGAACGGTCTTTATGGATGGAATTTGGGGGAATTTCTTTAAAAGCAATTATTATGGGATAGGAAATGGGAACTAATGCCGCTTTTAATTCGTCTATATTAGTGATGGCAGGAAATGTAACGATTGGTCTGGGGTTAAAATATATTGTTTGTGGTATTTATACACCATAAGCAATTTAGCAGAAGGGGAAAGTGATATGAAAACTAAAAAGAGAGAATTGCCCTATTTATTATTTTTACTGGTTATGCCAATTTTAGGTTTGGTTTATAAAATTTTAAATAATAATCCCAGAGAGGCAGTAATCCTCTCTACTGAAGTGGACGGTATGATTCCTTTCCTTCCAGTCTTTATCATTCCATA
Source organism: Mesobacillus sp. LC4 (assembly GCF_053543455.1). Taxonomy (NCBI): domain Bacteria; kingdom Bacillati; phylum Bacillota; class Bacilli; order Caryophanales; family Bacillaceae; genus Mesobacillus; species Mesobacillus sp. LC4. Next base: position 882,596 of record NZ_JBGCUB010000001.1, on the reverse strand, counting down.
TATTATATGGTACGCTTTTATTTTCGGCTACCTGGTTTATTTTTGGTATAAAGATACCCGAGTTTATATGAAGACGTTGACGTTAATTGTTGTAGGAGAATTGATCTGTTTCCTGATTTATTTCTTCTTCCAAACAACAGTACCTCGTCCAAAACTTGTCGGAGATGGGATCTTTTTAGACCTTGTAGCAATGATATATAGCCATGACCAACCATACAACGCTTTTCCAAGCATTCATGTATTGACCACGTTCGCAATCATTCTGGGGAGTATCAATATCCGTAATAAGCACTTGTTTCATTCGATCTTCGTACCCGTGATGGGATCATTGATCATCCTCTCCACCTTGTTTGTGAAACAACATTATATCCTTGATATGTTCGCATCTATGTTCTTAACGTCATTCATTTATGGAATAGTTTTTGAGTTATTTGAATTCAAAGTTTCCAAGAAGCAGGATACTGTTTATGTAAAAGATTGAATCTTTTCTTCAGAAAAAAAGAGCTGTGGCTGCAGCTCTTTTTTATATCTTTAGTTATTTTTATTTGGCCATATTCGCAAACTTTTTTGTTTTTCAACACGATGTATTATCATTATTTGTTATCATGTTCAACTTGCTTTATTCCACACCTTTTTCTGTAAAACAACAGAGATCACCCCGATAAGCAAGACCACAATAAGGCTAATAAAGAAGCCCATTCGTATGCTCTTTTCCATGATCGTTCCGCTTACAGCCGCTAGAATAAGGGCAATACCTATAAAAGAAATCAATTTACCCCATGCTTTCAATTCCAGCAATTTCAAAGCTGAAATGATAATAAAAGTCCAATTGAACAAAATCAGGATTCCAGCGGCTGTGGTGATATACTCATAAATTTTACCTGGGAGCAGCAAGGCTGTAATGATTGAAGCAATTAATCCGACAACTGCCAGTCCTAATGATGGAAGGGGCACTTGTTTCAACTTTTCGATTTTCTTGGAGAAGACCTTGGGAGCATCCCCATCATCAGCCAGGGTTACGAGCAAGGTGGTGACCCCAAACAACGATGCTGTCATAGTCGAGAAACCCGCGACAATGATTGCTGCGTTGAAAACGTGAGGAAAAAAAGCTAAGTTATAAGATTCCAACGCTGTGACGAAAGGACTTTCTTTATGGTTAAAAGCACCGTGAGCTGCCATGATCACTGCGAGACCCAAAGCAAGTACATAGATGATGACTAGTAAGATCAGCATGATCACACCCGCTTTTGGTGCATCTTCTTTTTTCTTTAGACGTGTTGCCATCAACCCGATTACTTCGATCCCTCCATAGGCATAAAAGGCATAAATCAGTGATGACCAAAAGCCTTTAATCCCCTCAGGAAACAGTTTTTTTGGACTATTTGGCAGTATCACTTGTTTTGTTTCCAAATTAAACAGTCCAAAAAGAGCCGCGGCAGCTATTAAAATGAACATGATGATTGCTGCTGTTTTAATGATGGCCAATAGATCTTCTACCTTGTCAAATCCCTTGTTACCGGTAAATACCACACCGATCGAAAGGATGGCATAGCCAGTAGCGAAAAGCCATAATGGGATACTAGGAAACCAGAACTGGGATAAAATTGATAGCGCAGTAAGCTGACTTCCCATAATCAAAATATTGGAGCTCCAATAATTCCAGCCGCAGCTGAATCCAGCCCACTGGCCATATGCTTTTTTTGCATAATAGCAAAATGAACCATCTTGCGGATCCTCGGCTGTCATTTTCGCTAATAAGTTATAAACGACGTATGTGCCAAAAGCAGCAAGCATGAATGATAGAACGATTGACGGGCCGGTGACTTTGATTCCAATAGCTGAACCTAGGAAGAAACCTGTCCCAATCGTACAGCCAACACCAATCAGGGACAATTGCCACCATTTCAAATCTCCTTCAGTTGAACCGCCATTTCCGCATCCCGACTTTGATGATGGCAGAAAATAATCCATTGCTTTACCCCCTTCCTCAACAAATATTATCATTCGAGTATCAGCCGTATTTTATGTAATTTTTAATCAAGCAAGAAAAAAGTCGAGTCCATAAAGGATCGACTTTTTCGTTATTATTTTTTGTTTTTTTCTGATTCTGAATCTTTACTCAATCCAGTCATCGTTCGATACATCTGAGTGTACATACTTCCTTGCACGATGTTTTCCAGAAAGAACTCACCGATGAGCTTTTTATACTCCTCGTCCTCGAACATTTTTTTATTTTGAAGCTCCATTTCTGCCAGCCCTTCATATGTTGAAATTAATGCATAAGTATGGTCTTCACCTGAAATTGGCGACAAGAGCTCCACCCTATGATCATATTGTTCGTTTCGGAAATTTTGGATTAATCGTAAGTTCTTGATACCGTCTGGAAATTTATCTTGTTTCATCTCAAATGTTTGAATAACTATAACTGACATATCCTATCCCCCTGTAAAATAAGCGATAAGATTAGATTTTTCTAAAGGTCAGCAATCTATACATTTTCAAATCCGCTGTCTCGGTCTCACAAATTTACCAGTCAACTTTGCTCAAGCATCGAGCATGACTGTAAAAACTATATTTGCTTTTCAAATAAAGTATTTCGATCATTATATTTAGTCATGAATTTTAATAAGATAAAATTCAAAATCAATATAATAAGACCAATTAATGAAAGAAAGAGGGGATTAATGATAAGAAAACCCGTTGCCTGGCCTATGAAAAGACCCATGATAGGAAGGATTATGATTCCCCCTAGCTGCTGTGCCTCCTGAAAACCTTTTGCCCTTGCAGAAACAAACACGTTCACAAGGATTGTGAATATTGTAATCATCGGTACAACCCAAAACATCAGTGTAAGCCAATTTGCATTCGGGAAAATAAAATAGCCAAACATATTATAAGTCAAGCTTACAGTGATAACTCCAAACAGGAAGAAGCTTACCCAAGTGATAATAATAGAAGGAATGAATGCTGCAAGGACTTTCCCAATGAATAATTCCATCACAGTAATAGGTGAAAACAATAGTGTTTCCATTGTCCGTTTTTCTTTTTCACCAACAAAGCTATGAAGGGCAATCATCATTGCGTTAATGGTTGGTATAAGCAAGAAGATCGAACCAAGCAGGTAATTCACTATGACAAAAATAATTTGGTGTTTCATGCTTGGCAGTGTGGCTATCAATTCCCCGCTCTCTGTACCTCTAAGCCCCTGCAAAATGTTTGCAACTAACTCAGTAAAATCCGGGGAAGTTATTGGTACATTCTTTACCAAAAGAATAAAAGCTAACGGAAAAATCACCGAAAAAATCAGCGGCAATAAAATCAGACCAAGCCATACCTGAACGGAGCTCGTTATTCCTCTTATATCTTTAGCAGCTATAAGCCATATCAACTTTTTATTCATTGACCCCACTCCTGATTTTAAAATATAGTGATTCCAAATCGTTATTCTCAACCTCCACATGGTGTACCCAGAAATCACGGATGATTTTTTGGAGAAGCGGGGTTATATGTTCACTTGAAGGCAAAAGGAATTGCAATGTATTTGTATCCTTTATTAATACCGGATACCCTCCCCATTGAGATTCAGCAGGCTGTAAATTTGTAATAACTTTCAATTTAATCTGGCTTACATATCTTTGTTGAAGTTCAATTATAGTACCAAAGTCAGTTATTTGACCGTCATTTAGAAAAAAGTACTCTTTACATACATGTTCTAGCTGATGCAAAATATGTGAACAAAGAAAAATGGTGGTTCCTTCTCGCTCATTTAAATTCTTTAGAAATTTAAGTACCAATTTAATTCCCTCAGGATCTAGTCCATTCGTAGGTTCATCAAGAAAAAGAAGTTTAGGATTGTGCAAAATCGCCTTGATGATTCCCAGCCTGCGTTTCATCCCTGTACTATATGCACCTACTTTTTTATGCATATGTTCATACAGTTCAAATTCCTCCAAGAAAAGGTGGATTTTCTTTAAGTCGTAGTTTCCATAAAGCTTAGAAAAAAAGATAAGATTATCCACTCCCGACATCTCATGATACAGGCCAGCATTTTCAGTTAAAATCCCTGTTGCCTTTCTAACTGAATCTCCCTCGGACCCCGGGTCCATGCCGAGGATTGATAACTTTCCATCTGTTGGGTTGATTACTCCGTTCATGAGGCGGATCATAGTTGTTTTTCCAGAACCATTTGGACCAAGAAGCCCGACAATCTCTCCTTCTTTTACACTCATCGAAACGTTGCTTAGTACCACTTGATCACCGAAATGTTTTGAAACTGCGTCCAGTTCTATTACATTTTGCGACATTCTGCTACCCCCTGTTTGCTAACCGTTTTTCATAAGACGGCCAATGATTAAAAATCGTTCAATAAAGTTTGAGCAGATTTTTTGGATGTAGAAGACGTGTGGACCGTTGTTCTTTAGCCTGCTTCCAATACATGCGCCACTAAATAATGTAAAAAGGACCAGTATCCACGACTGGTCCTTACATTCTATAGATCCTTATACTTCCCGTCTCATTGCCTGCAGAACATCTACTTTAGTGGCCCGCTGTGCAGGACGAAGGCCAGACAGGATGGTGACAAGGTAGCAGATGATAAAACTGATCAGTGGCAAAGTATATGGAATGTAGCTGAATACCAATCCTTCCGGCGGTTCTTCACCGAAAGCTTGCTTAATGATCAGCGGCAGACCAAAGTTGACGATGAAACTGATCGCATAAGCGACAAGTGTTCCGATCGCTGCACCGATCAATCCGATATAACTGCTTTCGAGCAGGAAGATCTTTTTGATTGTCTTAGGGTTAGCTCCAATGGCTTTCATGATACCGATGTCAGGTGCTCTTTCAGTAACGGCCATGGTCATTGTGTTATAGATACCGATTGATGCGATAATGATGGCAATAGTGCCGATAAATATCAACCCTGCTTTAACAATTGTGAACATGACATTGACATCTTTAAGCTCATTAATGACCGAATAGGACGGATAATTCTTTTCTTTTAATTGTGCCGTAATGTCTTTTACTGATTCCATATCTTTTGCGTAAACATTTACTTGATCATACTGGTCAGCAGGGATAGCTGGCAGCTCCATGTCCGGATTGTTAGGATCTTTCATCATTCCCCTTGGTGTCCCTGTAAACTCCTCGACTTGCTTTAGTACTCCTTCGGAAACAAACACGACATTATCATAAATCCATTCCTTTGTCGGTTTCTTGCGAATTCCGACAACCGTTACTTCCAAAGGCTTTTTCACCTCTTTGCCGTCTTCGAACTTGATAACTTCCATGCTAATTTTCTTGCCGACCAACTCGCCATTATAGCGGAACTTTTCTTTTATTTGTCCCTTTTCATTATAAAGTTCCTCAGTTATCTCTTTATTTGGGCGAAGATCCTGGAAGAAATGATACCCAACGACCACTTCATTCTCTGCTTTTGGAAGCCTGCCTTCAGAAAGTTCAAGTCCTGCTTTTGTTTCAGAAGGCATATGAGCCACTACTGCCTGGGCATTTGTCTGGTGTTGGTCCACTTCAAACCTGTAATTCTGCAGGTTTTTCCTTCTTGTCACAGCCTTGACATCCTTTATGTCTTCAAAGTATGAAATATCCTCATTCGTCAGCTGTCTGAATCCGTTATTCGGCTCTTCTTTTCCGGGAACTTCAATCTCTGTGACGATCCTTCTCTCCAGCGTTTCCTTGACGATTGATTTATGAAGTCCAAACCCCACAGAAGCTAGTACAATCAGGAATGCTACACTCATAGCCGATGCTAGTATTGTCATAAACAACCGAGTACGGTTTTTTTTCATATTCTGCCTGACGAATTTAAATTGATCCTTAAGCCTCATTTGCATATACCTCCTCAACAACTTTTCCATCTCTTAATTCAATGGTACGATGGCCAATTTGGGCAACCTTATCATCATGGGTAATGATTAAAAATGTGATGCCAAGCTCTCGGTTTAATTTGATGATGAACTTCAGCAGATCTTCTTCTGTTTCCGAGTCTAGACTGCCAGTTGGTTCATCAGCAAGGATGATTGGCGGATTGACTATAAGTGCACGGGCAATGCTCACCCTTTGCTGCTGACCGCCGGAAAGCTCACCTGGATAATGATCTTGATAGTCTGATAATCCCACCATTTCAAGGATTTCATTAGTGCGTATTTTTCTCTCTTCCTCTTTGATTCCCTTGAGGATTAAAGGCAGTTCAACATTTTGATAGGCAGTCATGCTTGGAATTAGCTGAAAGCTTTGAAATATGAAGCCGAGGTGCTCAATCCGGAAATCTGCAAATTTCGTTTCATTTAAAGAGGATGTTTTCACTCCATTAATGATGATTTCTCCCTCTTTTGGTCTAATAAAACCGCTGACAAGGTTAAGAAGCGTTGATTTGCCTGATCCACTCCTTCCAACAATCGTCACTATTTCACCATTGTTCACTTCAAAAGAAACATTCTTCAAGACTGGGATGACTGTTTCCTTCCCTTTCTTTCCTATTTTAAAATCGTGGCTTAAGTTGCTGATTGATATCATATGACACACCTCTTTTTCAAAATTTTTGAATAAATTATATTTTTTTCCAACCATTAAGCCGAAAAAAATAGGCGATTGAACAATCGCCCGTATTTTACTATTAGGCTGGGTATTTTTCTGACATAACTTTTTTCAATTGTTTCCGAGCTCTATGAAGCCGAGTTTTGACTGTGCCTGATTTTATATTCAGCTTGCAGGCAATTTCATCTTCTTTTAAACCGTATTGGAATCTTAAAACCAATACTTGCTGATACTCATTCGTCAACAAATACAGCATATGCTGGATTTCTTCTTTGAAAAGAATGATTTCGACTTCCTTTTCAAGCGATTGCTCGGTATCATGATCACTGAAAATTTGCTCCATGATGGACTGGTCAGATGGAAGCCATTTTCTTCTTTTTTCTGCCCTCAAATAATCAATGGCCGTTCTTGCTGCGATGGCTGCTAACCATGAACCGATTTTATTCGTATCTACGATTGTATCTGCCTTTTTATATGCTTTTATAAAAGTCTCCTGGACAACATCTTCTGCCAGATGCCTGTCTTTTGTGATACTGAAAGCAATTTGACACAGCTTCTTTCCATGTATTCTATAAAGCTCGTCAAAATCAAGAATAGCCATACCCATCCCCCTTACCTTTTGCAAGCACCAATTGCTTACAACTTTTTCTATTGGTTTTCCTTAAAATGCTCCCTAATGAAGCCCGGCACCTTATTTTCGCTAAATGTGCGTATTTCCTTATAGCCCCCATTTTTGTATACAAAAATTGCTGTATAAGGCGCTTCATTAAACCAACCGTAACCTGCGCTCTCAATCGCTGATAGCACCTGGTTTCGTTCACTCAGTTTAAGCGCGTTTTTATCGTTCATAATTCGATTGGTGATTTCTTCTTCTGGATATTCCTTGAATTGTTCTTCTTTAATTGAGTCATTTGACACGACAATATAGTCAATATCGTCTGGTGTCACCATGGCTTCCTCAAGCATGTCGTTTTTCTCAAGCCATGCGATGAAGCTTTTATATGTCTGCTTTAGTTCTATATGGTCATAATTATTTATGCCCGACATAATTTCAATCGTTGACTGATTCCCTATCGGATAAGAGTCAATAGTAAACGGTTCTTGTTCAATTTCCTTTTTCAGGATTTCAAAAGCCTCGTTGATCTTGTTCTTATCAGTAATTGTCAATGGACTGCCAGTGAAGTGCTTGTTTATTCTAATGGAGGTTATATCTTCGGTACTGATTTTAAAAACAGGCTCATGTGCACGCTTATACTCTAATGATTCATAGATCTCCTTCAATTGTTTTTCATAGTCGAATCGGTCAATTGTGTATTGGCGAACTAATTTTTTTCCATTGTTCAGTTCATAGATAAACAGAGCGAATTCCTGGGATTTCATTCTTCGTTCATTCAATCTCTCATTCTTAAGAATGCTTTCATGGAGCATCCTGACAGCTTCAATATTTTCTTTCTTCAATAGTGGTTTAGGTGCAAGCCGGTCATCCTGGTGGATATAAATGTGATTAGCATAGGTGACACTTTTAATGTCATCAAGCGCAGGCACCTTTTTCTCGTAAGGAGCGAACGCTTGAGTAATCAAAATTAAGACCACCATTCCAACAGCAAAGTAGCCAAGACCCTTCACTCTTCCAAAAACCCTCCAAGTTTTCTGAAGAACCATTTCGGCAGCAAAATAGCCGATAATCCCCCCAGCACCGTATCCAAATATCAACCATCCAAATTCATTCTGCATAGCATCAAAATACATGCCACCAAGCAGCATCATACAGAAAGCGACTCCGTATTTAAAAACGATTCTTAAACCATTAAAAGCAATTGCTTCTGAGGCTGCTTCTATTTTCCTTTTTTTATAGAGATATAGAGAAAGGAAATATAAAACAAATATTAGAACTGAGTATATAAAATAGGACTTAGCAGTAATCATCTGACCCTCTAAAAAAGCCAGATGCGATATAGGCGAAAGATATTCTATATTCCTGATTTGATAATAATCACTTGGAAAGCCATACAGCATTAATCCCAGGTTATAGATAATCAGCAAAGTGAAACCGGCTGGAAACAATAACATGATATATGTCAGGACTCCCTGGACCACCGAAATTCCTGTAACCATTGCAATAAATACACCTGAAAGGAAAAATACAGAGTTAAATAGGATAACAATACCTGTCCATCTGAAAATATCTTCCAACTGGAAATATAGATTTAAATCATACACACCGTGAATGACGGCAGTAATCAATGCAACTAAGATCACTGGAACAATCAGAAACGCATAGCCAGTCAGAGTGTAAAAGTGGAAAATCTGCTGACGTTTCAATGGCAGACTATGAATTAAATCCGCTGCTTGCTTGACGTGCAGAAAGCGATAAAGAAAGATTGCCATAACCACTGGTACTGTAATGAACATAATGAACTGAATAGGAAACTGGAAATCAAATAATCTTTGCACCGGCATAAAACTTCGGTAATTTTCACCGGAATTGATCATCATAATTTGCAATGGTATCGCGAAAAATAAAGCCAGGAAGTAAATGGCAGAGATCCAGCCGACGTTTCTTCCCACCTGCAGCACCATCTCTTTGTTAAACAAGGATGTTTTTGATCGCATAGCCGATATCCCCCATCTCGTATATGAAAATTTCTTCTAAAGTCAATGGGAGGATATCAAAGATCACAGGCTCAGTCTGATTGATCACCTTTTCGATTTCGTCTTCTTTTCCCCTGATAATGCATACCATGACACTTCCCCTTCTTTCGCAGTGCAGCAATGAAAGGTGATTTTCCAGATGATTTGGAGTCTCTCCCCGGTACGCTACCTGGACCTTATGGATATCAGATTTAAGATCATCCAAGTCTTTTTCCATGAGAAGGGAGCCATGATGCAATATTCCGATGTGGTCACAGATATCTTCAATTTCCCGCAAGTTATGCGAGGAAATCAAAATCGTCATTTCCCGGTCCGCCACATCCTGTATGAGAAGGTTCTTAACCTTTTTCCTAGCAACCGGATCCAGGCCATCCATAGGCTCATCAAGGATCAAAATTTCCGGCATTGTGGATAAAGCGAGCCAGAAGGCAGCTTGTCTTTGAATTCCTTTTGAAAAAGAATGCAGCTTTTTGTTCATGCTGAAATCAAAGACTTGTGCTAATTTCAAGAATCTATCTTCATTCCATGCAGGATATATGCTTTTATAGAAGTTCGCCATCTGTTTGACGGTGTACTGAGGAAAGAAATATGGCTGATCGGATATGTAAAATATTTTCTCCTTTAAAGCCTGATTTTCAAAAATTGGTGACCCGTCCAGTAGCACCTGTCCTGTATCTTGTCTATAAATACCAGCAATCAATTTAATGATGGTTGTTTTTCCAGCTCCATTGGACCCAATCAGCCCATAGATCGAGCCTTTATTGATCGTCATATTGACGTTTCTGACAGCCTCTTGTTTTTCAAATGTTTTATTTATCTCTATCATTTGAATCATCCTGCCTGCTTCCCCCTTTCAACGCATCTATGTTTCTTATCATCTCATGCAATTCTTCCGCAGGAATGCCCAGGTATAGTGCTTCCAGCAGGAGCTTCTCCACTTCCTTCTTCACCTGCAGGATTTTATCAGCATCTTTGCCAGGATCCATAGGATTGACAAAGCTTCCCTTGCCCTTTAATGAATAAATGAAATTCTGAGCTTCAAGCTCCCTATATGCCTTTTGAATTGTATTTGGGTTAATTGTCAATTGCTGTGCCATTTGCCGCACGGATGGCAATTGTTCATCAGGTTTGAGCACTTCATTAATGATCAGCTCTTTCATCTTATCTACCAGCTGTTCGTATATAGGCTTTCGGCTCCTAAGGTCAAGCTCAAACATAATGACCCCCTATCTGTACTAAGTGTACTATTATTATTAATACAGTTTAATTATATGCCAGCACCTTCCTAAAAGATAGGGGATATTTTCTTAATAATTTCTTAAGAAAAATTAAGAAATGGTAAGAACACAGTAAATAGAACTCCTTTTTTTAATTTTATGTATAGTGTAATTTTACACAAAATATAACATAAAACTCAACGGTTATTTAGAAAATTTTGGACATCAGTCTATTACACAAAAAAAACACTCTAGAAGTGGACTAGAGTGCTACAGTATAGTGTATAAATTTATCCTTCTATACTGTATCTTTCTGAAAAGAACACCTTTCCAAAACCTTTTGAGAAGGTATATTATCCAGGGTTGTTTTCGCTTGTATCCTTTTAATTCCTAAAAGTAAAGAATCAGATTTAAGCATTTCAAGAGCTTGGACAGCTGATCCCTTGCCAATATAATTCTTTCCAACTCGATAACCTACTTCAGCTGTTTTGGTTGGCCAGTCAATATCTATTAGGTTAATCCGGCCTATGATCTCTCCATTTTCGCCTTTGATTAAAAAGAACAGAGACTTCTTATCCTTTTGTTCCTTTAACAGCATCTGCGTGGTATGGATGAATTTTGCATAAATGAAATAAGAATCAGGCCTGGGAGGTACAAACTCCTCAAAAAATTCCTTATTTGCTGTTTCAAATTCGAATAATGCTTTGGCATCATCCATTGATAACAATGATAAATTAATCTTCATACTTTATCCCTTCCTGCTAATGCATAATCATAATCCTATTTTTATTCGTTTAAAAAGGAAAAACTCCTTTTTTGCTTTCCATTAAACACCATCAATCCCAAAATACATTAAACTCAATCTCCTTATCCATAATATAACGGGAGGTGGAATTAATGAAATGGTTACTGACAATTGGATTTATTCTTTCTAGCAGCACTGCTAATAACCATGATGAAATCGATATGATATGGGATGATGAACCAGTTGCAGAAGTACAGCGCTCTGATTTTACAATTCCATGGTTTGGGTATCCAATCCTTAATCACACGATGCTGGAAACTTTAAATAAACAGCTGTCTCTCCAGATCAGGAAGGATCCGGCCAATGCCGGTCTGGATGATTACGGGAAGATCGTTCCAGAAGATGTAGGATACATACTCGATGAAAAAAGGTTCAAGAAGCGCTTCACCAAGAGTTTTTTCGAACAACACCACTCACGGATAGAAATCCCTACTTTACCTGTTTACCCAAAGGTCGACAGCGAAATTATCGCCAACATCAGGACAAATTTAATTGGCCATTATATAACCTATTTCAATAGCAGAAACAAGGAACGGACGCATAACATTAACCTTGCTGCCCAAGCGATTAATAACCATGTCGTTTTTCCCGGGGAAACCTTTTCCTTCAATAAGGTTGTCGGCAAACGGACTGCCCAGAAAGGCTACCAGCCTGCTCCCATCATTGTCAGAGGTGAACTGACTGAGGGCATTGGCGGAGGCATTTGCCAGGTGTCATCAACGCTCTTTAACGCTGCTGACCGCTCAGGTTTGAAAATACTGGAGCGATATTCCCATAGCAAACAAGTGCCCTACGTTCCTCCGGGCAGAGATGCAACAGTAAGTTGGTATGGTCCAGATTTCACATTCAAAAACAAATACAATCAGCCGATCCTGATCAGGGCAAAAGCCTATCCGGGAAAAATGATTGTGCTAATCTACTCCTCTGACGAAATAAATATAGAAAAACGAAAGATACCGAATGCAAACAGCAATATAATCATTCCGGAAGAACCTTTATAATTCATCAAGGAATCCTAATTAATAAGGATTCCTTTTATTTTGCAGGAAAACCTTTACAATTAAGTAAACCATTACGTAAACTTATGGTAATAGCTGGTTTTTATATTTTCATAGGATGTGAGATAAATTGCCTAAAAAAAAGAATACAACTCCTATAAGGGTTAATATTTTGTTCTTTTCAGTTTTTCTTCTCTTTTCATTGCTGGTACTGCGTCTTGGCATCGTGCAAATTGTCCATGGAGAAGATTATAAACGCGAAATTAACAGGAAGGAAGATGTGACAGTCAATAACCCCGTACCGCGAGGAAGAATACTGGACAGAGATCATAAGCTGATTGTCGATAACAAACCGCTGAATGCCATTACATATACGAACAATGGAGTCTCCCAAAAGGAAATGCTCAAGGTTGCCGCAAAACTGGCCAAACTCATTGACAAAGAAACTGATAAGGTCCGAGAAAGAGACATGAAGGATTTCTGGATGATTAAGCATCCTGAAGAAGCGCAAAAGCTAATAAAAGATAAAGAAATGGAACTTTTTAGAAATAAAAAACTCGAGGATAAAGATCTATATAAATTGCAAATTGACAGAATTACGAAAAAGCACCTAAATCAGCTATCTAAGCAGGAAATAGAAGAGCTCGCCATTTTCAGAATCATGAACAGCGGTTATAAATTTGTGCCGCAAATCATCAAAAACAAGGATGTTACCATAGAAGAATTTGCGGTGGTAAATGAAAATCTATCACTGCTCCCTGGTGTTAATGCTACTATGGACTGGGATCGGCAATATAATTATGAAGAGGCCTTCAAACCTGTCTTAGGAAAAATCACAACTAGCAGTGAAGGCCTTCCTGCTGAAAGACTCGATTATTTTCTGTCGCGGGGCTATACACTCAATGACCGCGTCGGGAAAAGCAATCTTGAAATGGAGTATGAGGATGTACTGCAGGGCAAGAAAGAAAGAGTAGTGAATGTGACAGATAAATCAGGTGAGCTATTGGAAAAAGAATTAGTTTCAGAAGGCCAGCGAGGAAAAGATTTAATTCTAAGTATCGATATGGACCTTCAGCTTGAGGTAGAGAAGATTATTGAAAAAGAATTATGGGCTGCCAAAAGGTCCCCGGGAACATCTCTCCTTGACAGTGCCTATGTTGTCTTGATGGATCCGAACTCTGGTGAAATATTGACAATGGCAGGGAAAAAAATCGTAAAAGATAAGAAAACAAAAGAAATATCTATGGAAGACGACGCACTTGGCAACATCAGTAAAACCTTTAACGTGGGTTCTGTCGTCAAAGGTGCGACAGTTTTGACTGGCTATAAAACAGGCGTAATCAATTCATCTACTAGGTTTGACGATCGGGCACTTACCATTAAAGATACACCAGTCAAAAAATCCTATGCCTATTTGGGAACGCCGAATGATATCGAGGCCTTGAAATTGTCATCGAATGTCTTTATGTTCCACACCGCAATCCGGATTGGAAATGGTGTTTATCGTTATCAGCAACCTTTGAGACTTGATCAGAAGGTTTGGGATACGATCCGCAATTCCTTTGCCTCTTTTGGACTTGGCATCAGGACAGGTATTGACCTGCCAAATGAACAAACTGGTGCAAAGGGAGCAAATAGTCCAGTTGGTAAAGTACTCGATTTGGTCATTGGGCAATATGATACGTATTCAAATATGCAGCTTGCCCAGTATATCTCTACAATCGCCAATGGAGGTTATCGCATGCAGCCGAGGATTGTAAAGGAAATCCGTGAACCTTCTGGGGATGGTGAAGAGCTGGGACCAATATATAAGTCCTTTTCGCCAAATGTACTGAACGATGCTGGCATTAAGAAACAATGGCTTGATAGAGTCCATACCGGTTTCAAAAAAGTTATGCAAGAGTCTGGAGGAACTGCCTATCGATACTTCAGCACAGCAACCTATTCCCCTGCTGGCAAGACAGGAACAGCAGAGGCGTTCTATGACGGACAGTACCGGGTGCCAGGTGAAAAACTAATTTCAACGATGAATCTTAGCCTTGTTGGCTATGCGCCATCCGATCATCCCGAAATCGCCATGGCAGTCGTTGTTCCCTGGGCTTATCAGGGCAGTGTGGACCACGGAGCGAATAAAAAGATCGGCCGTGCTGTCATGGATGCGTACTTCAACATGAAAAATGGAGTTAAAGAACCTGCTGATGAAACTGTTGAATAATCATAGTCAATATACTAAAAAAAGCTGTGCCGATGGCACAGCTTTTCTTGTGTCAATTACAGTTCCTTGGCAAGAGAAGGTTTTTTCATGTCAACGCTCTCAAATGCCGCGCCAATCTTTTCTTCCCCTTGAGTGAACTTTTCATCAGCAGCTTCAAAAGCTGGAGCATCCTTCTTAAGCTCTTCTGATTTAAGCTTGTATGACTCTGCAATATCGGAAAGTGCAGCTTCAAGGTCCGCTTTTTGATCCTTCAATTCAGCTGGGACTTCAAGTCCTTCAACCTTAGTAGCAACTGCAGCAGCAGATTCACTGGCTGCGGCTTTTAATTCTGCCTGTGCTTCAGGATCTTCTTCACCTTCGTATGCATTAAGATCAGCATCAGCCTCGTTGATAGATCTTACAAGACTCATGTAGAATTTGTACAAAACACTCTTTGGGTTAGCAGCTGGCTCTGCAGCCTTTTCTGCTTCTTTCTTCTCAGGTTGTGCTTCTTCCTTTTCCGCTGAACATGCAGTCAACCCGATTGCGAATGTGATTGCTGAAAGTAAAATCAAAAACTTCTTCATCTTTATTCTCCCCTTCAATCTATATATCGCTATATGTGAACCAGAATTTCACACAGCTTTTTCATTATATAGGGATTATTTAACAATTTCAAATTATTTATCGTTAACTTTCTTAAAAAGTCCCAATTCGCCCAAACGCATTGACGAATTACTTTTTCACCACTTTACCATTGTAAAGAATTCATTGTTTTCAGTTTTGAATTCGCATTCTATTTTAAAACCCATATTTTCATAAAGTCTAATTGCCCTTTTATTAAATTTAGCTACAGTCAGCCTAAAGGTCGAATCTGGATTTAAACCTTCCAGTTCATTAAGAATGAATGATAAGAATACAATACCATACCCCTGCCCAGTAAGCTTAGGATGCAATCCTACTCCTACGTCAACAGCTGGCTTAGAATACGCACCTGACTCTTTTAAAGCTGGAACCTGGGCAGCTTGCCCGCTGCAATAAAACCCAATCAATTCCTCTCGCCCATCCACTACCGCTGTATATCCCTCATTAAGTAATTCACTAATCGCTTCATCAGTAACCACATTATTATACAAATCATAAGGCGGCTCATAATACCAGTTTAAAACGTCAATTGCAGACTCTTTCGTCATTTTTCTGCTAGATAACTTCATACAACATCCTCCAATAGAATTAAATTTATTTAATTTAATTGTCATTTTTTCGTAATAATATGTTTAATAGCTTTTACTTCGGGAATATATGTACTAACAAAACAAAAAC
Organism: Mesobacillus sp. LC4; assembly: GCF_053543455.1. Lineage (NCBI taxonomy): Bacteria > Bacillati > Bacillota > Bacilli > Caryophanales > Bacillaceae > Mesobacillus > Mesobacillus sp. LC4. The sequence goes on along the minus strand of NZ_JBGCUB010000001.1, from coordinate 866,852 downwards.
AATTAATGACAGGAGCGATTACATAATGATTACTACATTCGCATTACTTGGAGGGGCTTTCGCAATCGCCGCTGGACTAAATTTCTTCGCAGTTGATGAAAATGCCTTTATAGATGATGAAGCAACTAACTAAGAGACGCTAATTCCAGCGTCTCTTTTTTGTATGGAATTTGAACATTTTTTGTATTTTTGATTTATCGCAGGAAATACTAGAATAAAAGAGAATTAGAAACAATAAATGTCTAGCCTCACATCTATTAAGGAGGTACGGAAAATGCAAACGCCGAATCTATTATCAGGTGAACAGGTCATTTTGTGCAAAATTAAGGAACAGGATTTGGACACATGGTGGGAGTTGATCCACAATGACGAACATCCTGAATGGAAAAAATGGGATGCACCCTACTACCCTCTTAGACGAATACCCCTAGACAAGTTCAAGGAACAAATGTCGAACCTCATCGACCAGGGATATGACAGAAAGTACCTTATCAAAGTAGAAGATGAAATTATCGGAATGGTGACATATTACTGGGAACACGAATCTTCACAATGGCTAGAAATCGGAATTGTCATTTACCTTCCAGAACATTGGAATGGTGGCTTTGGAACAGATGCATTGAAATTATGGATTGCTCACCTTTTTGACACCTTTCCTATACCAAGAATCGGTTTTACAACGTGGTCCGGAAATTCCAGGATGCTTACGGTCGGCAAAAAACTGGGAATGGTGGAAGAAGCACGGATCAGGAAATGCCGACTTTATAATGGGAAGTACTATGATTCAATAAAAATGGGATTGTTGAGGGAAGAATGGGAAGCGCTGCAACAATAAACAATGTTTTATTCTTATAAAACCGTCTGGCCCTCCCTGTGGACCCAGACGGTTTTCATGCTTGTCCAGTTAGTATTTATTTGTGACCTATAGAATTTTCCCCATATAGTATTCATCTTTATACTGGCCATCCACTACCAATGAGTCTTTCTTAGTTCCTTCTATTTCAAAGCCCATCTTCTTGTATAACGCGATACCTGCCCTATTATCTGTCATAACCGTCAATTCAAGTCTGTGAAGCTGAATTTCTTTTCCCCATCTAAAAAGTTCTTCAAAGAGTTTTGTACCAATCCCTTTGCCTCGATGCTCTTCTTTTATTCCAATAACAAGATAAGCTGAGTGCTTATTTCGGATTGCACTTCCGCCTTTCGCAATGATATAGCCTGCCAATTCGCTATCCACTTCAGCCAGGAAAATAGTTGAATTCCCTTCCGCTGTAAAAGCCTGTATCATTTTCCTTTGTGCTTCAGGATTGTATTTTCTTTCACCTGGACCAAACAGCATGAATTTCGTTGTACTTTCAACATATTGAATGAGTTGTGCAAAATTCTCTGTATCTCGTTCTTCAGCTTGCCGGATATTCATATTAAGTCCCCTCGCTATTATATACGATTTCAAAAAAACAGAGGAAAATCCTCTGTTCTAAGAAAATATATTCTTGATGCTCTCGATGAGCTCTTTAAAGAAATTTGAGACTGATTCCAAAAACCCTTTGTCTCCAACCGCTTCTTCTATTCTTTTTTGAATATCAGTAGAAAGGTTTTCTAACTGAGTTTTAACATTGTCAAAATTGATGTTCAAATCGCGCATTTTATTGAATAAGTCAACTAGAAGCTGTCTGTCTTCAGGGCTGAGCTGAATTTCGAGCGATTTCAGCTTTTCATCGATAATCTTTTCGATTTCTTCTTTTGTGGCTGGATTTTGAGCAGCAATTTCTTTTTTGATTTCTGTCAACAGTTCACTAACTTTATCCTGATCGAGCCCCTCTTTTTTTGCTAGTTTTGTTGCCAGGTTCAATTCCTGATTGGCAACTTCTGTGCGATCCTTATCAAGGGCTGTTCCTTCGCCTTCATCATATGCTTTATAGATTCCCACTAGAGCAGAGTGTCCCGTTACCTTGACTGGTGAAACGACGTCTACAATGGCATCCTCGATTCCCGCTGTCAAAAGGGCGTTTGCGTACATTTCGTCCGTTACTTCCGTGATATTTTCTGGAGTGACCTGATTAATTACAAGCCCCTCTCCGGTATCTTTCCTGGTAATCTTGGCAGATGAATACATATTCGAATGTTCATCGCCGTCTATATAAGTTACTAGGTCTTTCCCAGTAACAACAATCTCCTTAACTTTTGAAGAGTCTTTGACTCCCAGCAAGTTCCTGACTTCATCTTTTTGCTTATCAGAAAGTGCTTCACCATAAACTACAATGGGTGGACCGTACTTCTCATTAATGACATCTTCGTCATTATCATTGGAAGCCAGTGTAGGAATAGTATTGATACCAAGAGCGAAAACAAATAAGCTTAGTAAAACTGAGATTTTCATCAAGTGCTTAACATTCATCAACTGTTTCTCCTTTATCACAATATTTTACATACTTACCCTTTTTACATCGTTTAGAACCTTAATATGATCTCCCTATCTATTCAGTTTAATTTTCAAAGGTTCCCCTATTAATACGAAGATTTCCGCAAAATGGTTTCATTTAAAGAAGAAACCTCCTGAAAAGGAATCAGGAGTTTCGTGTAACCACTCGAGCTTAATAAATCATTGAAATATATCATTTTCTCCTAAAAACCGAAGCTGCTCAGTTGATGAACCACCACGGCCAAAACCATTGTTGTTTGGGTAAGAAGGATACTCTGTGGACCCGTCAGTTCCTGTTGATTGCCAGCCAAAATAATGTTGAGGCGGTGGAAAAAAGTCAGCAAAAAAAGAATCAGGGACTATTGCTGCCATCATATTATTTTCTGCTTCCGTATACTTTTGCCAATCTAAGGGGATTGAAGTATAACCATATGACTTCTCACCAGCCTCTGCCCTGTATTCCATTTGAATACCAGGATCATACTGATGCTTTCCTTCACTGACTGAAAACCCACGTTCTTTCATCAAAAAGAATGTTAAATAATCCAAATTATTCTCCGGATGGAAATTCCACATAATATAATGTGATGACGGATCATCAGAATCTATCTTCCAGATTTGCGGCGTGCTCCCTGTAGAAAAGCTTGATAGTTGCCACTCATGCTTCTCCCACTCCCAAAAACTTATACCATGGCCTTCCTCTTCTGTAATGAAAGGGATATACACATGCTTATCATCAAGAAAAATCGTGTCCTGTATTTCCGCTATTCCAACTCCGTTTAAGGGATCATTCATAATTGCCTTTATTTCCTCCTGCTCAGGAAAGGCTGCTGGAGGAGATAGATAATACCAATATAAAAGTCCGACAGTTATTAGAAACAGGATAAGTAAAAGAGGCACAAACACCTTTTTGCGCATGAAGCTAATCCTCCTTCTTCAGCAAAGATTTTTCGGCACGGAAGTATACTTGCTTTTGGCCAGTTGAGACTAATATCCCTTTTCCATCTTGTTCAATAAAAATCATAGGATCGATACCGCTCCCCCATTTTGCTTCCGTTCCTGTAAGCTGATATGGGAACCTTTCTTCAGCTTTTGAAAGTTCACCGGCAGACTCAAAGGCTTCGTAGTACCATTTTTCACTATATACAGGTTCTTCCTTGAACCTGTCCATTTGAATACGGAGAGATTCCTTGTCTAATACCTTACTGTCCGCTGAGGGATGCGTCTGAATGATCTTCCCATTATTGATATCCGATAGATAGGTTGACATCTCATTTGCTGGAAATATAGCCGAATGAATTAGTGGACTGATAAGTGCAACTGCTAAAAAGATGAAATTCGCAAAGAATCCTAACCAGGCATATTTCCGATACTGATCCCAGCTTATACCTTCATTTTTCCGTGAATAGATTCCATATAAAATCCATACCCCAAGAGGCAGGATGGCTAGTTTAATCTGTTGGTCCATATATGGCAAATTAATAGAAAAAGAGAATAAGCCGACAAATATAACGATTACCAGCTTCCATATGATCGGTTTTACATCCTGCTTACTATATATCCGCCTTGCCAGAATAAGAATTGCACTCCAAGCCAATAAATTCAAAACAGACCCCAGAATGTTCATATATTCACCTCATTTCATTTTAATGCTTTTACTAGCTGAATAGACTGATGATATAATATTTCGTCAGTGCTAAGTATTCTCTTGTATAGGACTTCAATACTGCCTGAATCGGCGTCTTTGCAGGTAACCCCCCAATTTTTAATTCTTCATCATCTGCGATCATCTTTGCTCGGTAAATATGGAAGTCATTTGTCACTAATAACCCGCTTTCTGCTTCTTCAGGTATGAATTTCTTTGAAAAACGAACATTTTCATATGTATCAGTCGATTGATCTTCGAGCCGAATCCTTGATTCGTCAATTCCATATCCGATCAGTTCCCTTTTTATTGATTCTGCTTCAGATATATCCTCTCCTGGTCCCTTGCCGCCAGAGGCAATCGCAATCGTGTTGGGGTTCTCTTTTAAGTACAATGCTGCGTGGTCAATTCTGTATTGCAAAGCGAGCGAAGGAACTGTACCTTTTACACGCGCTCCAAGAATGATTAGATAATCAGCATTCTTTGGCACTTCCAGTTTAGAGTTTTCAACAATTTTGTAATGAAGGAAACCTACATAAAACATTGAAATGAGAAGGCATGCTGCCACTAGCTTTTTTAATAAAGATTTATTTTTCACAAATGTCCCAACCCTTCAAATCGCTAATCTAATATTACCATCGTTTACCATAAATAGTTTGCAATTTTCTTGAAAAAAGATAAGAAATATCAAAATTCGACTGTTTATCCGAATAATTTCACGGTCTCTATCCTTAAAAGGTACTTGGTGGTGTTTGAACACTTTCTTTGCCGAAAGTCAACTAGTTTTGTCATAAGGAAAGGAAAAGGACAAGATAAAGCGAATTTTTCACTATAACAAGGAGGGATTTTGATGAATACTAGCGCAGTCGCAAAGATGCTCGGAGTTTCTCCCAGCACGATTCAGCGGTGGGTGAAACAGGCAAACCTTCAAATGGAGCGAACAGAGTTGGGTCATTATCAGTTTTCTGATGAGAGCATCGAGGTTTTAAAGGACATTAAAGACCAGCTAAATAATGGGGTATTGTTACAAGACTTAAAAGTAAAGGGAAGAAAGCACAGAAAAGCGGCTATACCAGCTGTGAAACCAGATTTGCCAGTGGAAAAGCTGATGAAACGCATGGAGGAAATTGAAAAAAGGCTGGACAGAAAGGCTGATGAAGTAGTTTCTTATCAACTCCTCCAGCACCGCAGAGAAATTGAGGAACTGCAAAAAGAAGTAGCGCGGCTGACCGAAGTGATCACAAGCATGGAGGAGGCTGCTGCTCAACGAGAAACAATTACACAGGAGGAAAACAAACTCTCATTAACGCCTGGTAACACTTTAAAGAAATTCAAAAAGCGAAATATAATAAGCTCCTTTTTTGGATTTTAATTTGGCACATCAGGGATGTGTTATTTTTTTGGGGTTAAAAACACTATTCAAAGCTAATCTTATATAAATTCCCAATGTTAGAAAAGAACATATAAAAAAAACAGACCCAGTAAACCTGAGTCTGTTTTAGAAATCCTTAGTTAGACTTTCTGTACGTTTGTCGCTTGAGGGCCACGCTGGCCTTGTTCAACATCAAATGTAACTTCTTGTCCTTCATCTAAAGACTTATACCCTTCGCCCTGGATTGCTGAGAAGTGTACAAATACATCTTCTCCGCCTTCGCGTTCAATGAATCCAAAGCCTTTTTCACTGTTAAACCATTTTACCTTACCACGTTCCACAATTGTTGCCTCCTAGCGATTAAAAAAATTGCAATTTAACCTTGCGTGATTATTATATCCTTCCCAAAACATTTTAAACTCAAAAAAGAATATTTTTAGAAGAGGTTTAACTACTGGATATTTTTTTATAAGTTTCCTCATCGCAAATCACAAACATTTTCGTCCCTTCTGGGATTTGTTCATCATGTTTCCGTGCTATGTCTAGCGCATGGCCATCCGATATGAGTGTTGCTCCCAGGTCAAAAAGCTCCATTGCCGCTTGTTTATAGGTTGCCCAATGCTGCTTCTTTTCAATTTTATAGAGGTTTTCACCTTCCATGTTGCTGAGCAGCTGTTTAAACAGCTTGCTCGACCCAGGAAAAATCGCCGCTTGAGCCATGAGTTTGGATACCGATTCATTGGATAATATGAATTCATCGATGTTTGCATGTTCGAAAAGGGCGATATGTTTTTCCTTCATAATTTCTGCAATGGTATAAATATTTCTATTGGATTGTTTAGAGATATGCTCTACCCTTGAAGCAATGAGCAAGGTTTTCCCATCCGCATATTCTGGAAGATCAATCTTGTCATCAGTGAAGACTGCGACAGATCTTGATTCAAGGATGTTTGCTTGCATTAATATTTCTTCCTCAGCAGGGTTTCCACTGACAAAATGAACACGGTCATGCTGGACTGGCGATTCATTGCTATGATCGACAATGACAATATCACATTTACTATTGGAGTTCAGGATTTCCTCGACAACATTCTTTAGTTTATCTTTGGAGGAACCGATGAGTATATAATGGTCCTTACCTTTATAAGCCAACTTCCCTTCCTCCTTCATTCTTTTATACAAAGTCAGACTATCAAAAATCTTTCCGATGATAATACCCATCGCACCAATTCCAACCGTATACAGTAGGAACATCGTGAAAAGCCTGCCGATATCACTGCTGGGTGAGTAATCACCATAACCAACCGTCACGACAGTGGTCATTGTCCACCAGACAGCATCGAGGTACCTGGGAAAAGTGTCTGGTTCCAGTGTCTTGATAATCAGGCTGCTTAGCAGGATTACTCCAAGAACAATCAAGGTAATCTTTAAAAGGCTGATTTTAAGCAGTTTTGTAAACAACCGTTGTAAAATCCACATGGTTGACCTCCTTTCTGTTAAGCCAATCCAACTGGTAAAAAGCAAGATAGGTTGTTTGTGATTTCCCCACCGACACGGAAGCCAAGCGCTGAAGCTTTACCATTCACCAGAAAACTCCCTGTAAGAATGTGGCCACTTTGTTTCCCTTTTTCTGAATGATATGAAACAGTCGGCAGTTCAATATATTGCTGGAATATAGATGGCACATCCATGTAGTTTTTATGTTTTTCCTCCATTAACAACTTACCAGTGGAGCTGAATATTTGGACTGTATCTCCTTCTCTTCCGAAAATCGGCTTTTTAACATATGATACTTGTTTTTCAGAAAAGGGCTCTGCTTCCAGGTAGGTTGGCAGGAAATAGTCCTCGATCCATTTATGCTCTTCGTTTGTAAAAAAAGCATCTTTATTTTCATGTAAACCCCAAATCACGGCCTGGACAGCTTTATTCTGCAATAAAAAAGCAGAAGGTGGATTGATAATGGCCAATTTCTTTGTCTTTACAAGCTCAAGAAGCCACAGTCCGATTTTGTTTCCTGTTTCGTCTTCATCCATTATCAACCCTTCGATCGGAAACGTTTGCCGGTAGAGGATATCAATCCTGCGCCCCATTTGATCGTAGAGTCCGTTCCCTGGTACGATCCTTAGTTTATCCAGAGCAATGAACTTCGAAGGTAAACCATAAAGCTCCTGCAAATATAGAACAGTATTTCGATCTTCGATATTGTCTTCATGCGCAGTGAACACGATATATGGCTCTATCTCATTGAGCCATTTGGCTGAAGCAGTAACGGCAGTCCTAACGGCTCTCGCCAATTGCTCTTCGAATCCTTCATTTGGATTTCCGTAACCAAATTGATTAGCAACAGCCCCATTTACACTGAATAATTCCTTAATGAATGTTGGAGTATCAGAATTAATCTCGATGCACTTATATGTATTTTCAGTTTTAATAAGATCAAGCCTTGCAATGACACTTTCCATATTCATTGTCTTTAGTCGTATAAAGTCAAGCGTTTCACCCGGATACCCCAGTTCTCTTAAGGTATCCAGGTCTGCATTCCTCAGGAGATCAGTCACTTTAAAAAAGATCTTTCCGATCCGCTCCGTGGATATCCTGATGGCCTCTGCTTCATTATGATCGATGGTTGAAATATCGTATAAAGCGTATTCCTCTCCATATAAATCAGGCCAAAAATTCTTGATTCCACTATAAAAATGTTCTCTCTTTGTTCTGTAGGTTTTCATGGAATGCCTCCTATTCCATGTCGTTTTCACCAATGGCTTTCACATAGAGGACGTAAACTCCCCTGTCTTCATCCACTTCGGTTGAGGTGACGGCCATTTGACCTCCGCCAGGGACATCGATGATATCTTTCAATAGGTAGCGAATTACATCTAAATGAGTCCGGCAAGGAACTGCCGTAATCAATTTATAATTTTCACTCTCCCTGTACCGACGGAATTCCACATGAATGCCTTTTCCCCGATAGTTCTTTTCATCCAGGACGGAATTGTTCTTGCCTCGTTCTTCAAGCACCAGTATTTCTTCATCACCAGCCATCTCATTGGATACTAGTTCATACTGAGTCCCTTTAATAATAAAATAAGTGCATAGTTGTCGGGCATAAAATTCGTCTAACCCGACGTTCGGGATAGAATATTCATAAAATGGTTCATAATTGCCTTTACTATCATGAATGAAGTAAGTCAGTTTTTTCATAGAAGCTTTTCCTCCTAATAAGAAAGGCTCTTTGCAACGATCCAGCCTACAGCAAGGGAAAGTGAGAAAAGAATGACACCGACAGATCGGTTGTCTTCCTCGATTGCTTTTTGCAGGCTATATTTGATCGTAACTACCTCAGCAACAAAGAAAACGATGATTTGCGTAAAAATCCCAATTGATCCCCAAATAGCCATATCAAGGAGGGAAATCGAATATTCTGCAGCTGCGCCAAGCACGATTGCAAGACCCAACATTTTTCCGCCAAGCGAAAGAGCGGCAGTAATATTTCTTTTGCCAATCAGTTCAAATTCCTTGATTTTCGGGGTAGCCAGCACGAATAAACCGACACCTGCGGTTAGCAATACCAATCCAAGCCCTAGGTAAGCGGCAAAGCTTACATATAAATTTGTCATTGTTTCTCTCCCTTAACCGCCAGTAGTGCTTCTTGACCCGCTGCCGAATCCTGAACTGCCCTTTGGCGAAGTATTTTTATAATTGCTGTCCAGTCTTGCCCCTTTGAATGCCGAGCTCTGTTTGTATTTCATATAATCATTGCTCTTATAGAGTAAAGATCGGTTTGCAAAGAACATTCCTGCGAAAAAGTAATGTCCAAAATACGGAGAATTATTATCATCACATTCCCAAACCCCATCTTCATTGTCCCATTCCCAGTCAGAACAATCGGTGCCTTCTGGTACTGGAGGAATTTCTTCAGTCTGCTCGGAGCTCCAATCTTCCCCTTCACCGCCAGAAGGATCCTGATCCCAATCCCGATCAGGAATGGCCTGTGGGTTGTTATTGCATCCTACCAATCCCATCACCAAAGCTGTCGCTGAAATACCAGCCATCACCTTTTTTGTTTTGCTCATTCGTATCACCTCTTTCTTATTGACGTAAATATCTACGGAAATCCACGGGAAAAAGTTTCAAAATCTTTCCTAATATATGACCTGCCTTTTATTGTAACACTTTAAGTTGGTCAAAATGTTTTATTATTTAATTAGTTTGCACTACAATGCTCTATTCTCATGAACATACAGGATTGATTTAGTATTCCCCATTAAAAAACTCCTCGTAACTAAATTCCTCTATTTCCGCGTTACCTATTGCAATTTTTGCTAAAATAATTTCAAACAAGCATAATCCTGCCAACATCAAAAACCTGTTACCATAATGAACACTCCTTTGTGATATGTTTGAATTCACAATAATTTATGGAACGCGTTTCAGGTCAAGAATAAATATTTGCGAGGTTTTTACATGGCTAATATCCGAGAAATTGCCCGACAGGCGGGAGTCTCTGTGTCAACTGTCTCCAGAGTATTGAATAATCATCCATATGTAAGTCCAGATAAACGGGAAGCTGTTTTAAAAACTATAAAGGAACTGGATTACAGTCCAAATATTAATGCTGTCCATTTATCCCGGGGCAAGACAAATATGGTTGGTGTTGTATTGCCTACAATCAATCACCCTTATTTCTCTGAACTTCTGGAAGGTATTGCTGAAGAGGCGATCAAGCATAATACCCAGCTGGTTCTTTTCCAGACCGGATATCGGGAAGAAAAAGAATTCGAAGCGTTAGAACAACTGCGTGGCCATCTCATTGATGGAATTATTTTTGCTTCACGTGCCATTCCCTTTAACTTACTCTTGAAGTATAAAGATGACGGTCCTATTGTGTTATGCGAAGATTGTGATCAAGATGAGTTTCCATCTATTTCAATCAAACACGATGAAGCCTTCAACATGGGGTTGGAATACTTAATATCTAAGGGGCATGACCGCATCGCCATATGTTTGGGAAGGCTTGAAGGAACGAACAGCCAGAAGCGCCAGAAGACATATCTTAAAAAGATGGAGTTGATTGGCCACGAGGTAGACGATGAGTGGATTATTGGAGATTGTTTAGTTGTTCAGGATGGTAAAAAGGTGATGAACCGATATTTAAATATGAAAGAAAAGCCTACAGCCTTTCTGGTGGGCAATGACCAAGTTGCAGCAGGATTGATTACCGAAGCAACAAAAAATGGGCTAGCGGTACCCGGGAATGTCGCTGTATTAAGCTTTGATAACCATCCAATCTCTGAAATCATGGCGATAACAACAATTGACATCCCCACTAACCAATTAGGTTCAGATGCTTTTAAAGCATATATCAAGCGTTCAGAAAACAATGAATACGCACAAAAAGTTTCTCTGCCATTTCAATTGATTAAGAGAAAATCTGTCTGAAATGATAAAAAACCTGCCGATGGTCATCGGCAGGTACTTTCATTTAGCTATTTCGATCAATCTGTTGAATGGTATCGTCAGTCATGTAATAATCGTGCGAATCCATCAGGATGTCTTTCAAAGACTCAGGAACCCTATTGGCATCATAGCCACAAATGGTAATTAATGTTGTTGACTGAAGCATTTGGTTAGCCTCTTTTTCATAATTTCCAATATTCTGGAAAATATCTTCCTGATCTCTCCACTCAACATGTGCCCATGTCTGTACAGGAATGTTGTTTTCCAAAAAGGGTGCGAGCATATTATCTAAATAACTAAGAATCGTTTTCTTATTAAAGTTGCCGCGATAGCAGTAAAAATCATAATTATTGATTGTGTGAATCATTTCCTGCTGTTCCTCAGTTAGTTCACTCTTGATTCTCTTTTGGACCAAAGGCAAAATACGGTCATTTTCGATAATCATGACGTGATTGCCGAGACCGATTGCCGCAGTAAGATAGACTATAAGATTATCAACATATTTCCCTTCATCATTGAATGAATAAAAAATATGGGCTCCCGTTTCTTTCACACCGGAGATCAGGTCCTGGATTTTTTTTTGCATTGTATCAGTCTCCTCAGGGAATTCAAGGGAAACAAACAATGAATTCACATATTCAAATATACCCTCTATACTAACATACTTCTCCCCATTAATCGACTAAACAAAATTATGACTGAATCAAGAGAACCCTATCCATTTTTCCCCAGAAAAAAAACTCACCGATAATTGGTATCTTCAATCGGTGAGTTTAGGTTTATTCCATAATTAATGGCTTGATTTTGCTTGATTTTGAATTCAAATTTCTTAAAGCTTCACTGTATTCTGATTCTAGTTGGTTAATGATTTCCGATGTGGTTTGAATTTTTTCTATGGCCCCAACTCCCTGACCTGCAGACCAAATATCTTTCCATGCTTTTGCATTTGTCTCTCTTTGCATGGAATCAAAATTCACATTATCTTTTTTCTGAAGGGTTTCTGGATCCAGTCCTGCCCTGACAATGCTTGGCTTCAGCATATTCGCTTTCACGCCAGAAAATGCATCCGTAAGAATAAGGTCTTCCTGAGTAGCATCCACCACCATTTGTCTGTATTCATCGTTGGCCATGCTTTCTTTTGCGACAATGAATCTTGTGCCCATATAAGCTAGATCTGCTCCTGCTGCCTGGGCAGCAAGCACAGCTTTTCCAGTTGTGATTGATCCTGCCAGCACAATGATTCCATCCCAGAAAGTCCGTACAGAATCAACAAAAGCAAAGCTATTCAATTCCCCTGCATGGCCGCCTGCTCCATTAGCGACTAAAATCAGGCCATCTACTCCTGTCTCTGCTGCCTTCTTAGCGAATTTCACATCACTGACATCTGAGAATACAAGGCCACCATATTCATGTACAATGTCTACCACTTTCTTTGGACTGCCCAGTGATGTGATAACAAGCTGAGGTTTATGCTTTTTTAATAACTCAAGCTCTTCTTCAAGCCTGCTGTAAGTACTATGTACTACCATATTCATCGCCCAAGGTGCTACTTTTCGTTCTGGATCTTGTTTCTTTGCTTCTGCTAATTCATCATTCAATCTGCCCATCCATTCATCAAGAACTTCTATTGGTCGGGCATTAGGCGCCGGGAATGATCCAATCACTCCATTTTTACAGCAAGAACTAACCAAATCTGGACCTGAAACAAGGAACATTGGTGCAGCAATAGCAGGAACGGATAACTGCTCCCACCAGCTTTCCGGAATTTTTTTACTCATACTATCATCCCTTCTTCATTTCTAAATTTTCTGAATATAACTATATCATAGTTTAACAGAGTGGATATTTCAATCAGGATGAACATTTTATTATGCTAAAAAAGAATCCCTCACATCAATGTGAAGGATCTTTACGATATTTCTCCATAATTTTTTTAAAGCTTAAAAGTGTACGGCTGAAAAACCTTTCTTTTCTATCTTGTGGTTCCTTTAAATAACTGCGCCAAATAAAATGACTAACTTCTTCAATCACTAGCAAAATAATGATCGGCAGCAGCAAGAGCCAAACCCAGTTCCACATATTTCAGGCTCCTTTCGAACGGATACATTATCCTATTCATTTCATTACCTCGAAATGTGCGAATGATAAACATTAACTGCTCTTTATTTTGGTCCCAGATAGCATGGAATAGGTGGTTATCTGCTATTTACCAGCTTCTTTATTTTTTGGCTCTCTTATCTATTCTCTCATATATATCCTCACGGTGGATGTAGATGATCGCTATCACGAGGAAGCAGGCAATTAAAATGGCAATGAGCTGGATGCCAAGAAAATAGAAGCCAATTGGAAGCAAAACAAAGGAACCCAGTCCAGCAAATGTGAAACTTTTTAGAAACGGATAAAGAAGGATAAATCCAATAATGAGAATCAGAGCTGACATGGGTTCAAAGGCGATCATTCCTCCAATAAATGTAGAGATACCCATGCCTCCTTTGAATTTTAAAGTAATCGGCTTAACGTGGCCGAGAATGGCAAACCCTAATCCTACTAAAAGTAATTCGGGTGCCAAATTAAAAAATTCACCTAGAAAGACCACAAGCACCCCTTTTAATGCATCACCAAGAAAAGTAAAAACGAATGATACTTTTCCATGTACCCGGCCTGCATTCCTCGCCCCGACATTGCCGCTTCCCTCAACTCTTATATCTTTTTTCCCGAGGATCTTCACAACTAAATAACCAGCCATTAAGCTGCCAAGAAGATAAGAAATGAGAAGATAGCTAAAAATAATCATGGCTACACAACCTGTCCTTACAATATTAATAGAGTTTATTCGGTGTTAGTCCGATAAATTCCTTTATAAATCCCTTATAAAAAAATCCAGTCTTAAAAGACCGGATTTTTATACTCTTTTTTCCTATTTGATTGACAGGGGTATTAAGCACATACTCACTGTAAAAATCCCTATGCTTTTTGGACTGCCATTTTGTTACTGTTGAAGTATCGTTTTTTCATATAGAGATAGAATAGTAAAAATACCGCACCGGATACCAACCTTAAAACAGCTGCGAAATTCATAGCTGTATTGATTGAACTTAACTGAAGCAGGTATACTCCAACTTGCGGCGCGATAAAGCCTATAATTGCTAATAGGATATTGTATTGGGCTATGAAGCTTCCGCGATTCTGCTCCCTTGTTACCTCGAGAAGCTGATTGAATAACAAAAGCACAGTACCCGAAACAAACAGGCCAGAAGTAAAATTCACGAAGGTCAGATAATACATATTGGTTGATAGTATCGTAAGGAATGGTGCTGATGCCATCCCTATAGCTGTTATCGCCAGCATCTTCGCATTGCTGTGCTTGTCAGCCATCCTTCCCCACCAATTGAAGCTGATGATTTGGCCTACCTGATTTGCCACTGTAATGATACTGATCCAGAAGCCCGTCATATGCGCAACTTTAATATTATAGATATTGAATAATGGCCAGGCTAACTGCCAGGCGAAGTTGAAAAACAACCCACAGATCAAAAAATAAATGAACGGTTTATGTTGGTATGCATCCCAGCCAAAACTAACCCGTTTCTTGTCAGTTACATTATCTTTCTTCGGTTCTACATGTCTATTTAAATAAAAGATTTCCATCATTCCAAAAAGAAACGCGAGAATGAAGAGTATTTGATATGGCAGGGGATTGGCTTTATCAAACCATTGCAGTCCTATTCCAATTAGCAATGTCGTAACCATTCCGGCAATAGTCAAAACTCTGTTTCTCTCGCTGAAGAATCCACTTCTGCGGCTATCTGATATAAGATCCCCGATAAATGACTGCCAGCTAAGCATTGCGAATGATCCGGGAAGATTCATAAAACCAATGAGCAGTACAAACGTCCATGCCCTGTACTCTTCCGGAAGATATATGACGAAGAACATTGCCAGTAAAAATATACGCGTGAAAAAAATAGAGAGACCAGTGAACCTCTTTTTTTCCTGCAGCCTGCTCATGATCACTGTACCTAGAATCATAGCTAACATGCCGACTATTTGAGGCAGAGAACTGATTAATCCAATTTGATAATTCGTAGCACCAAGGACACCAATGGCAAACAAGGCAAAATAATTATTGCTCATACTCATAACGATCGTAGAGGCAACACCATTTATGATGCTATTCTTTTCATTCCTCTTTGTTATTTGTGAAGGACTATCCATGCATTCCCTCTTCTTTCGAATGATTCATATATTATTTTGGATACCGAAATATCCACCTAATTTTACTCCTTCTGGTTTTTGCTGGCAATAGGTTTTTTAATGGAGCATTAAAACAAAAATCTTCTGTCAATTCCACTTATTTGGAAGGTTATTTTCCTAAGCTGAGGCAATGACTCATATATTTCTAAAAACGCATTTCTTGGTGATTTTTCATAAAACAAAGGAATTCATAAGCGGAGAATTTCCGGCTACCGTCTATAATGGAAGCTTATTTAGCAGATATAAGCGGATATATTCCGGTTAACTGCTATAAATAAGTCAAAATCCAATGTTTTTTATTAAATAAACGGAAAAACGACCCTTATTTTTAAGAAAATAAGAGCCGTTTCAATTTTTACCGGAATTCTTCCGCTTATTTTTCAACTTGTGAAATCAACATCAGTTATAAAAGAGCAAAAAGGAGCAACTTGCTCCTTTTCACTTCATTACACATTCATTAAAACCAATTTCATTCTGTTGTTACGTTCGCTTCTTTCTTCTTCTGTTGCCAAGTCATACTTTTTCAGCAAATGGAATACTTCATTCAGAATGTCCTGAGTATGTTCTTTTTCAAAAAACTGATTGAACATTGGGTGAAATTCTTCAGGCAAAAAGTCTTTTTGTGACTCGTATTTCTTCTGGACGTCTTCTCTACTGTGGTCGATCTTGCATTCTCCCATATTGATCCCTCCTAATATGTATACAATTAGAATACCAGACTCTCTTTGTCTTTACCCAATCCTTTTGTTATTATCCTTTTTAATGCTAAGTTTTTATCCCCAAGAAAGGGCATGAGCCTATGCCTCTTCAACCTTTACCCAAAATGCAATGTGAGATAGAGCATGGAAATCAAGCCCAAGATAAATGAATATGTAGGGAATTTGACATGATGATCCTCTTGGCTTTCTGGAATCAATTCTTTATAGATAACAAAGAGCATCGCCCCTGCCGCAAAGCTCAAGCCGAAGGGTACTAGGCCATCCACTTCAGAGGCAAGGAAGTATCCAATTGTTGCGGTTACTATTTCCACAGCTCCAGTCAACGTAGCGATCAAAAGTGCCTTCATTCTGGACATTTTATGATGGATTAAATATAGCCCAACAAGGAATCCCTCCGGTGCATTTTGCAAGCCGATTGCAAAAGCAATGATTGCACCAAGATTTTCTTCCCCGGTTCCATAACTTACACCGACTGAAAGTCCTTCAGGCAAATTATGAAGTGTGATTGCTGTGATGATGACTAATGTCTTCCGATCAACACCTGGTAAAAATTTAAAGTTACTAGTATTCAATTTCTCTGTCTTCGAATTGATAAAATTCAAAATGAATGTTCCAAATAGCATACCAAGGGATAAGACCCAAATATTTGATGCTTTCATAGCTTCTGGTATCAAACTGAAGGTCGTCGCTGCCATCATGATCCCAGAAGCGTAGCCGAGAAGCAACGCCTTTAACCTTGATGAGACATTATTTAGAAATAATACTGGAATTGCTCCAAGCCCTGTTGCCATCGCAGAAATGACAATCCCCAAAAAAGCTTCTGCCATAATTTCCCCTTTGCCTCCTAATTATAAAAGTAAAATACCTTTCCCTTTATAAGAGGAATCAACACATGGAAATAATCATTCACGGTGCTGCCAATTCAACTTTCATACGGTCAGGACCTTCAAAGAATACCGCATAGTAGTCTGGGCCACCTGCAAATGGGTGTCGATCTTGATAAAGGATGGTCAGGTTTCTTTCTTTTAATTTTTCCGTCATTTGGTCCACATGTTCACGAGATTCTGCATAAAATGCGAGATGATTCAATCCAACCTGGGACCGGTGATATCCTGCTTTTAAGAACTTTTCATGAGTTTGTACAAAAACTAAATAAGTGTTCTCGAACTTCCAGCTTATACCGCTATCCCATTTTTGATAGACTTCATAGTTCAATTCACTTAAAAACCAATCCCAAAACTCAATCGCTTTATTTAAATCGCTTACATTGATTTCAATATGATGCAGCATTCTATCACAGCCTCCTAATCAAATCTGTTTTGCATAATGAACCTAAAAAAAACGGCACAAGAATAAAATAATGTCTTTTAGAAAAATGGATGGGGACCATCAATTCGGCAATCATTAATGTTAGTATGTTCTCTGTCCTCGGTCTCCACTGTAAAAGGCTTTAATATGGCATATTGCTAGCTATTCCTATTATAGCAATTTTTCTTTTCTTCCATCATCTTTCATACGGTGACTCCAATCTTCCTTAAGTAAGTTGCTTCTGTTTTGATTCCGAACATGTATTGCTAATATAATAGAGAGGGGTAACAGCATCATTGATGATTGCATACTCACTATTCATTAATCATTAACAAGCTGGCCTAGATTAAAATTTTCCGGGAGATTTTATGATACGTACAATTTCTGTTAGTCCTTCAGGTGATATTCAAACTGGTCAAAGCCTAGATACATTGCTATCAAATCCCGATCATTGGTATTGGATTGATTTTAATGAACCTACTGATGAAGAGATTCAATTATTGGACACACCGTTACAATTCCACCCATTATCCATTGAAGATTGTATTCACACTCTTCAAAGACCAAAGCTCGACTACTATGATGATTTCCATTTCTTTGTTTTTCAGGCATTGAATGGAGAATCCATGCAAAAGGAAGAGGTTGATTTATTCCTTGGACGTAACTATATTGTGACCTACCATAGTGTCAGTACCCATGAAGTTGATGAAGTCTGGAAGAGATTAGAACTCTCAAAGGTGGCAAATGAGTGGAATCCTTCAATCGTTCTTTACCATATTTTAGATAAGATTGTTGATAATTATTTCCCACATGTCTATCGTATTGAAGATTTATTGAATGAGATAGATGAGAATTCAGCCGATCGCTCAATGGAGGATCTGCTTGAAGATTTATTCGATACAAGACATGAGCTGCTCTCATTGCGGCATACCATCACCCCAATGAGAGATTTAGTGTACAGGATGATTAATTCCCATCGCCTATCCGGAGTCCTTGAACAAAAAGAATATTTTGCGGATATTCATGACCATTTATTGAGGTTGGCTGAGAAGGTTGAAGCCAGTCGTGAATTGACAACTGACATCCGCGACGCTTACTTATCAATGAATTCCCATGAAACCAATCGAGTGATGAAAGTATTGACGGTGATAACAACCATTTTCATGCCTCTGACATTCATCGCTGGAGTTTATGGGATGAATTTTGAGAATATGCCTGAACTCTCCTGGCAATATGGTTACTTCGGAGCTTTGTTTGCCATGCTTGTCATCGGGGTGATTATGTTCTTCTGGTTCAGGAAAAAGGGCTGGTTTAAGTAAAGAAGCGCATCTAAGGAAGAAAAAAACATTGAAGCTGCATGCCTCAATGTTTTTTTTCATTTTGCTTTTCTTCTTCCTGCAAGATTAAGAAATCCTCGACAAGACATTTACTGCTTATCATCATCCCTGAGAGAAAAAATGCAATGGTGACCGTGATAGGAAAATAAAAATACGCGAACAGCGATGTGGCAATCGTCCATACCAGCCAGTAGTATTTTTCATAATCAGCCATTAACCTCTTCCGCCTTCCAGTAGAGTTGACTGATTGCATCTGCTAACGCTTCTATCGTATTCTTTAATTCCTTCATATTATTATCAACGCCGCCAACCTCAACTACTAACGTGTTCGCATGCAAATCTTGATTGTATATTCCATCCACTCCGATTCCCTTTTTAGGCAAGACACCCTTGCTAATGCCCGGATAATTTTTATTGAGGATTTTATGAAGCTCGTTTGCAAACTTCAGGTTCTTTTGAAAGCTTTTATTTTCCTCGCCTATTACAAAAACTAATCTTGCATAAGGTTCATTGTTGATTGTAGTTGTAGTCGAATCTTTTCTCACAGAGTCTCGATGCAGATCTAGGAAGTATTCCAATTTCTTGTTATCAGCCATCGCCTCTTGAACCAATGAACGTGAAACCTCATAAGACTTATATGTCAGCCAGCCTTTCCTGTCCAGCTCCTGGCCAATATTGGTCTTATCCACGCTAGCCCCAATACCTCTCTTCTCCAATTCCTTCCCTAGTAAATCACCCACAATGGTAATGTTCGTCTTGCCATCAACAGCTTCATTTTCATTCTCTGCACCCTCAAGTCCAAGTAATGGCAGATAGGATTCCCAACTGTGCGTGTGATAAATGAAAACCGTTTTTTCTTCTGGAGAAGAACCGGAATAAACCTTCCCGCTGTTCAACTCCTTTAATTCATCTGCCGCCATATTCCTTTCCTGCAGCAGAACCTCCATTGGAGGGGCAGACTCCATCGGTATATCTGTAAAATCAACACCTTCATCCGCAATAAGAAAATTAGAATCAAATACACGAAAACCAGGAATTTCAGTCCTGACCAAGCTTCTTAGATCATTCATTTCGATATTTGTAAGCAATTTGAAACCTGTGGAAAATACAGGCAAATCAGTATTTGAACCTGTCAAGGCATGTCCGATCAATGGGTTTTCATAACTTATGATCCTCAAGAAAACCTCTGCTCCAATATCTCCATTCACCTTAAATTTAAAGATGCTGATATTCGAAGACGAAATGAGGCCGGCCACTAGAAAAAAGCTAAAAGTGCAAATTAATATAATGAAAACGGACAATACTTTCCTATAAAAACTGACCAATATTCCAGCCATTCCATCACCCTTTTACCTGTGATATCCATATAAAGCACCATCACTGTTAATTCATAAATATGTATGAAAGGCGATTTTAGACTAAAAAACGCCCGGACAGATGTCCAGACGCTTAGTTAGAAATATTTCTTTTTCCAAAAAATGAATGCTGTCAATCCCGCTAAAAAAACAGCCATACTGATAGCCAGGATAAATGCATAGGCATTATGCTGGAATGGAAGATCAACGTTCATACCGTAGAAACTTGCTACCATGGTCGGAAAAGATAGAATGATGGTAATGGAAGTAAGGAATTTCATCACCATATTGAGGTTATTTGAAATGATTGAGGCAAATGCATCCATCATGCCGCTTAAAATGGAGCTGTATGTCTCAGCCATTTCAATAGCCTGCGTATTTTCAATGATGACATCCTCCAATAAATCCTTGTCCTCTTCATACATCTTCAAATAATTAAAGCGCATGATCTTGGCAAGAACGACTTTATTGGATTTAAGTGACGTCGTAAAGTAAACCAAGCTTTTCTCTAATGCGAGAAATGCATACAATTCCTTGTTTTTCATTGACTGATGCAGCTCGCGTTCAATCTCATTCGTCTTTTTATTGATTTGTTTCAAGTACCGCAAATAATAAATTGAAATCACATAAAGGATTTGCAGGGAAAATCTCGTTTTCTTAAAAGTATAAAATTCCTTGACTCTGTTTGACTTGAATTCATTCAGAACAGGTGTTTCTTTCAGAGAAACAGTTATAATACAATTTGGCGTTTGGATGATCCCGACAGGAATCGTTTCATAGATTGGGAAGCCAGATTCATCATGCGTGATGTAGGGATAGTCAACAATTATATAGACCATTCCATCTTCCTTTTCAATCCTTGGACGCTCTTCATCATCAAGGGAATCCTTAATAAAATCAATTGCGACACCAGTTTCATTCGCTACTCTAAGGATTTCATCCTCAGAGGGATGTACCATATTGACCCAGCAGCCTTTTGATATTTCTTCCACACATAGTAATTGTCTTTGTTCACTGCTTTTATAGATTTCCAGCATTTGATCAACCTCCTCTTCTTTTATTGAGGAAGCCAACTACCTTTACTCAGAGTTGATAGTCTTGCAGCATTCAATTGTATCAAATCTAATAGATCATCGACTTCCCCGCACCTATCGGGATCAGGTTCCTTTGAATAACCCAAAGATACCAACTCCTTTCTGTTTTCACCTATTACATCTTACTCCTGACTGGCTAAAACCACAATGAGAACTTAAAATTATTCTGTTGACTAATTACCCATGGGGGTATATAGTTTTACTTGTAATAAAAATTAACCTTATAGGTATAAATAAGGAGGACATTTTGTATGTCAAAAATGATCATAAATTCCATCATTGCTATTGCGATGATTTTGTCTCTAGTCGTTGTTGGCGGTCCACAGCAAAAAGCTCAAGCTGCTACTACATCCGCTGATGTTCTGGTAACAGTTGGCCAAATGGGTGCGGATTCTTATTCTCAAACATTAAATGGAGTTCTTCATACAGTTGACCAGATTGGCTTCATGGCTGACAGAATTCTTTGGACACAAGAACAAATCGGTTTTATGGCTGACAGGATCGTATACGTAACAGAGTTTTCTCAGGATAACACTGTTAAAGTAATATACATGGCAACAGCTTTATGGCCAACCGGCACGAAGGATGGCGGATACACATATAAGGTTTCTCTTATGCCGGTTGCGATGCTTCCAGCTGGCTGGTAAATAGCAAAGTAAAAAGGCGAACATAGGGTTCGCCTTTTTGTTTATCTTAAAAATCTCCTGAACAATGACTGTACATTCAATGATATATTGGTGGAATATTTAAATCAGTTTGTTTCTTTAAAGTGATTTGCAGTGACTTACTTTCCGTAATGGAAGCGAAAAAGATATCCTTCAAATGATGAATTGATTCTTGTGCCAATCTATCCATCAGCCACTCCTCATCCAAGCTAAGCTGGAATAAAACTTTCTTATACAACTTCCCGTCGAGAATAAGAGGCATTGCCATATCTTCATTGCTCCTGGTTAGCTGCATATCTTCAAGGGTAACAGTTTCTTTCCCTTGCTTTTTTTTGACCGTTAAATTTCCGTTTGCTTCAAGTATCCCTAAATTTACATCCTGAACATTAAATATATCCTTTTCTCGTAACATCAACAGGATATTATCGATTGAGTATTGTGTTTTTCGTAAGTTCTCCACTATGAATTGCCCTTGATGAATGACTGTAACTGGTTCAAACGTAAGTAAACTTCCAACTCTCCTGCTCTTTATTTTCAAAAAGGCTACCAGCTTTTGAAGTAAAGCGATTAAAATGATCGCAACTGCAGTATGTATATGTGGAATTTTGGGGTCGGCAATGTCTGCACCTACTACAGCACCAAACGCTAATAAGGTTAAAAAATCAAATACTGGCAACTCCCCAATTGAACGCCTGCCCATAAACAACGCCGCAAACAGCATCAATGGGAGAATTGTGACTACCCTTCCTAAGAGAATGAGCATTTCTTCTAATAGCTTCATCTTTCGCCTCCAATTGAAAGAATACATTAGTTAGTTTTGATGTATGATGACCATTTATACCTAGATCGTCATATTCTCTTAATATCATTTCCTAACATGTATCCCACTCCTTTTCAATCAGACCGTTTTCATTACAGTACTTCAGGTCCTTTAGTCTGTTTAAATGGCTTCAACTTTCCTGAAATACAGCAAATCATATATAATGGAATTTAAATTAGGTAAAGAACCTAAATAAGTCACCAAAAGCTTCATTCATAAAAGGAGAAATGATATGCATTTACTGCAACGATTTTGGGAGGCTATTGTCCGATTCTGGAAACGGCGCCACCTGACTCAAATCTTGTTATTAATCTTATTGGTTTTCATATTGTTATCGATTCTATGGTTTGCTTTTATAGCCAGCAGGGCAAATGTTCAGACCCTGAAGGATGGTTTGAGCCAGGCAACCACGATTTATGACCGCAATGGTGATGAAGCAAGCAAACTTGCTACGAACCGGACTGGTGGAGTTTCGATTAAGGATATGCCAGAGCATGTCCCTAATGCCGTAATTGCAATTGAGGATGAACGATTTTATGAACATAATGGATTCGATATTAAAGGCATCGCCCGCGCTTTCTTCGGAAACCTTTTAGCAGGAGGCATAACCGGCGGTGGCAGTACCCTTACCCAGCAGTTGACAAAAAACGCTTTGTTATCATCAGAGCGGACATACAAACGTAAAGTGGAAGAGTTATTTTTGGCAGTAGAGCTTGAAAAAGAGTATGAAAAGGATGAAATTATAGAAATGTACCTGAACCAGGTGTATTTCGGGAGTGGTGCATTTGGCATCAACAATGCCAGCAAGAAATATTTCGCAAAGAATATTCAGGATGTCACCATAAGTGAGGCTGCATTGCTTGCCGGACTGCTTAAAGCCCCTTCTGCCCTGGATCCTTATAACAATTATGATGCTGCGATTAAACGCAGGAATGTTGTTCTAGCTAAAATGAACGAGTTAGGGATGATATCCGATTCTGAATTTAAAAAAGCAAAAGACGAAAAGATTGTATTAGAGGACGGTGGCGGATCTCTCGCAGACCGAAAATACCCTTCTTATGTCGATGCTGTTTTAGATGAAGCAACAAGTAAATATGGACTTACTCAGGATGAAATCATGACCAGAGGCTATCGCATCTATACTGAACTTGATCAGGATATACAAGCTGGCCTGGAAAATGTATATCAACAGGACCGCCTATTCCCTGATCGATCAAGAGACGTGTTGGTGCAAAGTGGCTCTGTGTTGCTTAATCCGGATAATGGTGGTGTCCGTGCGTTGGTTGGAGGCCGGGGTGAAAAAGTCTTCCGAGGATTTAACCGTGCTACACACCTAAGGGCTCAGCCAGGTTCGACAATGAAACCTCTGGCCGTTTATACACCTGCGCTTGAGGAAGGTTATGAATATGATTCCATGCTTGTCGACGAGAAGATGACTTTTAAAAATTACAGCCCAAAAAACTTCTCAGACACTTACCAAGGAGAAGTTCCTATGTATGAAGCCGTGGAAAAGTCGATTAACATACCTGCTGTATGGCTTTTAAATGAGGTTGGCTTGAATAAAGGCATCGATGCCGTAAGAAGATTTGGAATTAAGGTTGAAAAAGAGGATCAGAACCTTGCACTCGCCCTGGGAGGTATGCATAATGGGGTTTCTCCGCTGCAGATGGCTGAAGCATACTCTGTCTTCCCTAATGGCGGAAAGAAGCACGATGCCCATTTGATCACAAAAATTGTCGGGCCGACAGGTAAGATGATTGCAGAGCATGATGGATCGACAACTCGTGTTACATCCAAATCAGTGGCTAATGAAATGACGTCCATGCTATTGAATGTTGTAGAAACCGGGACTGGTAAAGGGACCAATATAGAGGGTGTTGAAATTGCCGGTAAGACAGGTTCTACGCAGCTCCCTTATTCAGATATCAATGGAACAAAAGACCAATGGTTTGTTGGTTATACACCGAACATCGTCGGAGCAGTATGGCTGGGATATGATAAAACGGACCGCGACCATTATTTATCCAGCAGCAGCTCAAAAGATGTAGTCCCCCTGTTCAGGGCGATCATGGAAGAAACAGTTCCCCATATTGAGCAGGAGGATTTCAAGGTACAATCAATCAACGAACGGAAGTCTGGTGCAGTAGTTGATTATGAAGAAACTGAAAAAGCAATCAGGGAAAAAGCAAATGAATTGGAGCAAGAATTAAAAGAGCGTGCTGGCAAAGTTGAAGAAAAACTAAAAGAGGAAGCGCCCAAGTGGAAAAGAGTATTTGATCAGATGCAGGAAGATGCCGGAAAGGTCGGCGACAAAGTGATGGACAAGCTTAGGGAGTGGCAGGGTCAATAAAGGAAGAACGAGCAGTCGGAATTGGCTGCTCGTTTTTTATTGTATTTATGTAATCAAATCATATTTTGCAAGCCTGACTAGCCTTCAGAAAAATTACTGCTATTCGCTACAATTTTGTCTGAACTCGGCTTTGCTTCAGACAAAGTTACGGGCATTCAACTCGGTTTTGTCTGAAGTCGGCTTTACTGCAGACAAGATCAGGAACCTTTATCTCGGTTTTGTCCGAACCTGGCTCTACTTCGGACAAAATCAAGAACCTTCAACTCGGTTTTGTCCGAGCATAGTATCTCTTCAGACAAAATTCCGCACCTTTGTTTCGGTTTTGTCTGAACGTCTACCATTTCTGACAAAGCTCCAATCGTATAAAAGTTTGCATCAACCCAAATAGTTAAAATACCTTCGAATAAATACAGGTATCTCTTAATTCACCGTCGACGGACAGTGAATCATTCTTTAATATTCCATCGAGAGCAAACCCTAGCCTTTTGGGGATCGCTCTGCTTTTGGTATTCAACGAATCACATCTGATTTCGATTCTGCGTGCTTTAAGCTCCCGGACAGCAAAATCAGTGATACCCTGGACAGCCTCTGTCATATACCCTTTTCCACTAAAACGGGTGTCAATCCAATAACCGATTTCGAATTTAGGGACGTCCCAGTTTATTCTATGCAGACCGGATGACGCGACAAACTCCCCCGTATCCTTCTTGAATACAAGGAGACGCATGTCTGACCGGTTCAAAAAGTTAATGTAGCCCTGCCTGACCACGATTTCTGTTTCTTCAACACTTTGTTCTTTTTGAGCAAATGGCATCCATGGCTTAAGCTCCTCTAAAGATGCATTGATTGATTCGCAGGTTACAGCTCCGTCCCCAGGCATCGGCATCCTGATTAAAAGACGTTTTGTTTCAAATTCGGATGGAAAATCCAACAAAACAGGATTCACCTTCACCTCTCCCCTTTCATCTTCCATATAAAAAGAGCGGTCACAGGACCGCTCTTTAAATTATTCTGCTTAAATACTGATATCCCTCTTTTGGAAAAAGAAAAAGGTGAGCATCATAAAAATAGCGTAATATACCGCAAGAATAGATAGCGAAACCGGCAATGTTATATTCTCAAGGATTCGATCCTGGAGTGCATAGACAGTCAAATCCAGATGCGGGAAAATCAGAAATTTTGCCCATGTGTATTTATCCGCAAGCATCAGGATGATTCCTCCGATTGTAGAGGAAAAGAACAGAACGAAAATCCCGATACCAACCGCAAGAGCCTGGCTTTTAAATAAGGTAGACAGCATAAACGCGATTGTCATGATGATCAGCAAGCTCGGAATGAAGTAAAGCATTTTTAACATGAATTGTGTACCAACAATTGCTACCTTTCTTCCTTCCAGCGTAATTTCAAAAATCTTCATATTGAAATCTCCACTGCCAAATAAGATCAATCCAATTAAATATCCTGAAACAATCAATGTCAGGACCAATAATAATGCATAAATGATGACGGCTATATACTTTGACAATAAAATTCGCCATCTTTGATGCGGCCGAATCAATAGCTGTTTGATTGTTCCATCAGAGAATTCTGCAGCGACATTGGCACTGCCGACAACCACCACGAACAAGGTGACAAGAGAACTGACACCCACGACTACATCGTTCATGAAATGCCAGTTTGTTTTTTCATTTGGGTTAATGTCTTGATCAAGATACTGCTGAGTCTGTTCAATTTGGTTTTGGATCATTTTCTTTTCATCATCAGAGGCTGATGCCATCTGATTTTCAAGCATCGCAATCTCATTCTGGGTATCCTGTCTCCAGTTCGGATTTGGGTCTGCGCTGAACTTCATATAAATGATTCCAGCAATCAAAACAGCCAACACGATTATGACCATATAGATCCAGCTGGCCATTTTGCCGAATATCTTCATCAGTTCATTTTGAATTAAAGGAATCATACCATCTGCTCCTTTTTATCTTTATTGGTTATTTCCAGGAATCTGTCTTCGAGTGTTGCTTTTACATTTAATATTTCATAAACATCGATATCATGTTGAACAAACAGTTTGTTGATTGTTGGGATTTGTTCTTTGCGGGCTGCTAAAGTTATGCGATTGCCTTTACTAGATGTTACTTTAATATCAGTCATTTGCTCTGCCAAAAGCTTAGAAGCAAGCGTTGGATTCGATAATTCCACTTCGATCGTTTTTACTTCGATCGTTTCTGATGTTTCATGGTCATACATAGAAGAAATATGTATTAATTTTCCTTTCTCGATGATCGCAAATCGATCGCACATTAGCTGCATTTCAGACAATAAATGAGACGAAACTAATACAGAGGTCCCCTGGCTTGCGAGCAAGCGTAAATAATCCCTGAACTCACGAATTCCCTGGGGATCCAGTCCATTGGTAGGCTCATCCAGAATCAGAATGGACGGTTTATGTAAAATCGCTTGCGCCACTCCA
This sequence comes from Mesobacillus sp. LC4, assembly GCF_053543455.1. NCBI lineage: Bacteria > Bacillati > Bacillota > Bacilli > Caryophanales > Bacillaceae > Mesobacillus > Mesobacillus sp. LC4. The sequence goes on along the minus strand of NZ_JBGCUB010000001.1, from coordinate 839,584 downwards.
AGGCGTTGTCGCATACCCAATGAATAAGTGCGGACCTTATCATGAATGGCATTTTCAAGCCCTACCAGCTTTGTTACTTCATTTAACCGCTCTTCAGTAATTTCGCTTAATGCCATGCGAGCATAATGCCTGAGATTCTTATATCCACTAAGGTATTTGTAGAATTCAGGATTTTCAACGATGGCTCCTAATTCATTCATTGCTGCTGTAAAGGAATCATCCAGATCATGTCCATTTACGAGCACAGTTCCTCCACTACGATTAATCAGGCTAACAATCATTCGGATAATGGTTGTTTTGCCGGCACCATTTGGACCGAGCAGACCGAAAATTTCTCCCCGTTCCACTTGAAAACTCACGTCATCAACGATTGTTTTTTTACCAATCGTCTTAGTCAGGTCTTTTACCTCGAGGGCAAATTGCGACATAGAATCTCCTCTTTTCCTAAAAAAATTATATAAAATGGCTTCACAAAGATTAATACGATGAAAATTGTAAAAAGTTACAAAAAAAGCAAAAAAAGATTATTTTTAAAAAGCATTTATTATTTTTCTGTATATTGGTCCTTCATAATACAAACGATATTACTGATATTCGTATGAATATCGGGTGTTTCAAAAATCCATTCATGAGGTGATTGTATGAGTTACAAAGATCATTTGGATCCACACTCACAACTTTTTCACCACAGCAGGTCAAGGCGCAAGCATACAAACTCGCAGATCAATGGGGAAACCCAGGTGGCACAAAATGTCCTTATTGCGAGGAGTAACGCTAAAGCGCACCGCATGTTTTGATTTTTTGAAACCAAAAAAGGAAAAGGCGCATTTTTGCGTCTTTTCCTTTTTAATATGGTGTAAGAGCTTTATAGAAAAATAAAATAAATCAATCCAGCCAAAACAATCCGATAAATCGCAAATGGCATTAATTTAATTTTATTGATAAGTTTCAAAAAGAAGCGAATGAAAATCAATGCAAACACGAATGCACTGATAAAGCCTACAGTGAAAAACGGTAAAGCATCCATTGTAAAGTACTCCCAGTTTTTCAAGAGGGAAATGCCGCTGGCACCAAGCATGATTGGAACCGCCATGATGAAAGTAAAATCGGAAGCTGCGCGGTGGCTCATCCCAAGAAGAACGCCACCGGCGATTGTAGAACCAGACCTGGAGAATCCTGGCCATAAACCAAGACACTGGAACAAACCTACTCCGAAGGCTTGTTTATAACTGATATGATCAACATCCTCGGTCTTAAGCGTCTTTGGCTGTAAGCGGTCTGCAATTATTAACAAGAATGCCCCAACTACTAATCCGATAATGACAGTTTCAACCGAAAATAGATGTTCATCAATATAGTCCTCAAATAAAACGCCCGTCACCCCAGCAGGGATCAACCCTACAATCACCTTAGGCAAACTCAGCCTCCCTTTTGATTCACCAATCGAAACACCCTTTTCCAATCCCAATAGATTAATGAATCGATCTTTGAACACAATGACCACTGCCAAGATCGACCCTAATTGAATAACTACTTTAAACGTATTGGCAACTGGTTCTGTGAATAGTTGTTTAGAGTGCAATAGCAGGTCATCGACAATAATCATATGACCGGTTGACGATACAGGCGCAAATTCAGTTAATCCTTCTACTAGCCCGAGTATAAATGCCACAAATAGTTCCCAAATGTTCATGAAATGGTCTTGCTCCTTTAAGGGGTAAATTTTTAGGTGCTGTACTTTACGGTGTTTTGAAGTCCTAAAAAACAAACAGCAAATGCACTTATTCATTTTTATCTATAATTGGACATTTAGTCAATAAAAAAAAGCAGCATCAAGAGCTGCTTTGAGCGTAATCATTAAAAACAAAATATTTTTGTCCAATATAGTTAGCGAGAGTATAGATGAGAGCCCCTAACAGTATCGCGAAATTGTCTGAATCGATATAAAATTCACCAAGTGTGAAGGAGTCCATAGAACCAGTTATCAGCCTGCTGATTGAATAAGAAAATATATAACACGCTAGAACAACTGCAGAAAATCTCGGTATTCCAACCTGGATAGGAACCTTACTATTAAATGTAAAAGTTCTGTTCATTAAATAGCTGACTATCGCGCCAACCGTATTTCCAGTGAATGTGGCATACCAAAATGGCCATTCCAGCCCATTTTTCAAAATAAGCATCAAACCCATTCCAACAAGTGTATTCAATAACCCGACCAGCAGAAATTTTATGAATTCCAGAAAGCTTACATTCCCGAGTCCAATCCTCTGCGCCAGCTGGTTAGTTATTCTCAGATAGCTTCCGAGTTTCACTGATTGGCTCATAATCTGCTCCTTCCATGTTGATCAATTTTCTCGACACAGGCAGATTAAAGAGATCGACATCGATAATATATTTTGGACGCCGCTTCGTTTCTTTGTAAATTTTCCCTATATACTCTCCAACCAAACCAAGGGCAATCAGTTGCAGGCCCCCAATAAGCCATATAGATGTTATTAAGGAAGTCCATCCAAGCTCTGTGTTCCCAAAAAACTTCAATGTGAGAAAATAAAGACCGAATACAAGGCTTACGAGAAAAGAAAGACATCCTATAAGCATCACAAATCTGATTGGTGTCACTGAAAATGAAGTGATGCCATCAAAGGCGAATGCCAGCATTTTCTTCAATGGGTACTTTGTTTCCCCTGCTAGGCGTTCTCTCCTTTCGTAACATACTGAAGTAGAGTTAAAACCGATTAAAGGGACAATTCCACGAAGAAACATATTGCTTTCCGCAAATTGTTCCAATTCTTCTACAGCCCTCTTGCTCATCAAACGAAAATCTGCATGGTTGAAGACTAGTTTGACTCCCAGCTTGTCCATCAGCTTATAAAATCCTTCTGCAGTAAACCGCTTGAAGAATGTATCACTCCCCCTGCTGCTTCTCACACCGTATACCACTTCGTAACCCTCGTTGTACTTTTTAACCATTTCGTTAATAGCATGAATGTCATCTTGGAGGTCAGCGTCAATGGTTACCATGCAATCGGACGCTTCCTTTGCTGAAAAAAGTCCGGCGAGCAAAGCGTTTTGATGTCCGGCATTCCTTGAGAGCTTAAGGCCTTTTACCATTTCATTATTTAAGCTGGCTTTATAAATCAAGTGCCAGGTCCTATCTTTGCTTCCATCATCGACAAATAGGACTTTGCTTTTATCTGATACTATATTTTGCTTAATCAGTTCACTGAGCTTGGCAGTCAACTGATCGATTGTCACTTCCAGGACTGCTTCTTCATTATAACAAGGTACGATAATTGTGAAGATCGGCGTATTCATTATTAGCCTCCTTGGTGTCATAAAGCTTCATAGAGGTAAATTTTCCAGGCACTTTCCTTTGAGTCAAAGACTTTATCAAGCTTCAGGTCATTTTCTGATGCGTTATCAATAGGAACTGAAGAAAAGATAAACTCTCCGCCCATCTCTTTAAACTGCTTTATGTTCACGTCTATGTTTTCAATTCTTCTCTTTGATGTTTTTTTAAACACATAATGTTTTCCCAATTCATCGGTAAAAAGATAACAGCGTCCGCCCCACTCATCAAAGTAGATCCGGATTTTCTTATTCTTTTTAAGTTCATTTTCAATAATCTTCCTGAACTGCTCTTTATAACTCAGAGGATAAAAATTATTGTAGGTATCCAGGGTGTAAAATCCATTATATTGAGCGATTGCTGGATGCAAGCCTATACTGGCTACACGATAGTGATGTTGAGGTTTTCCTATGTGATTTTTGATAGCTTCAAATTGTTCTACTGCGTAAAATTCCCCGACACTAGGCTTTTTGCGGTGTATGATCTCTTCGTTTGAGAACAAAAGAAGGATAATTTGGGCAGCTATTAACCAGGGCACTATTTTCTGCAATTTTATTTCATTCCATAGAATCTTGAGGCCGATGGCAAACAGAATATACAAGAGTAATGGACGCAAAAAGTGAAACCTGGCGAAATTAAATGTATCCAGGAAGTGGAATTTTTCAGTTAATGGAAGCCATCCTTTATAAAACCAAAATGCATACCAGGCAGATAATACAAAGTTAAGAGAAAAAAAGACCACAAAAATGCGTTCTTTCTTCCACTTTTTATGCTTCCAAATAAGAAGCATCGCTGCTACAATGACTGGCAGTATTACAAGAGTATGTACCGTCATAACATGTGTGTGTCCTAGGAAGAAGTTTTTGAAGGTTAGCCTGACAGAGTGCCAGAACGATAGTCGTGCGTGAAAGTATTCATCTCTGCTATTCGGTTCCCCATCAAATAAGAAGGAGTACACCAGTCTGTAATCAGTGACTAAATACATAGCTGTCATATATGCTATCGCTAAAAAGAACCTCCAATTCCAGCCTTTTCTGCGGATGAAATCATAAAGCCAAAGTATTCCCATTGCACTGAGGAAAAAGAAAAAACCAAGAACGATACTTGAATAAAATGGCAGGAGTGTAAGCGTAAGATAATACGACCAGGAAACCCTGCCTTTTCTGATATGCAAAAAAGCCCAGAGTGCGAGAGGCATACCTAAGGTACTAAGCATCCCAGACGGCCAAAATGGAGTAAGGGAAAATGCAAGAGCTGTCCCGACACGAATAATGCTTTTTTCTTCCGCTTTAATAAAGTGGTCCTTCAAAACTAAATACATACCAAGGAAAGCTACGAACCTGGTGATTCCCTGACTTACTCCATAAGCAACCATTGTCGGGAATAATACATACAGCCATACAATTAGGCTGAGCTCGGTTCCAAGCGCATTCCTCGGCAGCCCATTGATGATTTGAGGAATCCTGGAATCTAAAGAACCGGTAAGCTCGCCACTCTCAGCAAGCACCTTGTACCAAGCCAAATTTGAGTCAAGATTGTCATGGACCCTAATATGGGCATCGTCTCCTAAAATAAAATAAGGGGATAAGTAGAGAGAAATCACAATGAGTGAAAATATGATGAGTTTTCGCTCTTTACCCAATAAGTAAGACAAATCACATTACACCTCAAATTTCATATTTGCTTCGATTATTATTATGGTTTGCACATTTTTTGAAACTATTCCCTCAATTGTCCAGGGAACAACAATTGCACCTTCACCCTCATATAAGCTGGTAATTAAAAATCAGTAAATAAAAGAGGACAAAGAACACCGAGAGGATTAACGCAACCAATGGCTTCTTGTGGTGCAGCATGAGCATGGGATACATCGTACTATAGAAAAAAACTTCCCAGCCCATAGACCAGCCGTGTGCAAATTTAATGGCTCCTATTTTGAAGGCAATGGTCTCGACTAAGATAGACAACGATATCCATTTAACATAGTGCAATATTCTTTGGGATTTGCCCTGTGGATAGTTTCCCAGAAACAGAATGATCATACTTGGGTAAAAAATGAATGTATATAATGTTTCAGTGACAAATAGACTGATAAAATTTCTGTCAAATTCCCATAAGTGTTTGTTGCCGATATAAGATATGTACTCATAGAAGCAACTAAACAGAGCCCAATAATAAAAAGTAGGGAGAAATTCCTTCCATCGTTCCCACTTCCCCATTCCAACCGACAAAGCAAATCCACCTAATATAACAAAAGCATGGAACAATTTCTTCCCTCCCTTTTATCCCAACACTTATAACTTCAATTGATTTCCTTTTCTTCAATCAAATGTATTTTCTACTATTCAAAAGGTTTTATGTATGAAGGGATACCTGTACTGCAGTCACATCACAAAAAAGCTGTACTGGTGTGATTTAAACCAGTACAGCTTTTTTTACCCCTCTTTTGTTAAATTGTTCTCTGCCTCAAGAATGAAAAGGTCTTTTTTGGACTGAAGAAATATCAGCGACATCAAGGCTGCAGCGAGTAACAGTCCTATTGCAGAGAATGCGACAGTAACTGTTTGCAGTGTAACTACTTCTGCTATATAACCCAATAACAAAGTTAACAGGATTTGAACCATTGCCTGAAAGAAGGCAAATGAACTGCTAAACCTGCCCATCAAGTCGACTGGTACATTGTTTTGGAAAAAAGTTGCATAACCAGTAAAAGAAAATGGTGAAAAGAACCCAATAATGATAAATCCGACCACAGCCAGCGGGATCGTTTGTGGTGAAGCAAGATAAAACATCAAGTAACCGGTCACCGACAGAAAAGACCCCATACCCAAGAGCATCCTTATTGAAAGACGATTCGCCAGCGCTGACACAGCTAAAGAACCAGCCACATACCCAGCTCCAGTGAGGCTTACCAATAATCCGTAATTCTTTTCGGATAAGCCCATAACCTGTTGTATGAAGGTAACCTCCTGTGAGTCGAGGGAAAATGAAATTAAAGTGATGAATTGAAACATAAGGAAAATGATCATAAAACCAGTTGCTGTTTTTCCAAAACTGATGACAGCCTTCCAATCCTCAGCGATCATTTTCATCGTAATCCGTTCCCTAACTTTTTCACTGCTTAACTTTTCATCCACATCTGGCAGGAAGAATATGGCCAATGCACAAAAGAAAAAAGTAACTGCATTAATGTAAATACTTGTATTTATGCTTCCAAACATAATCAGAACTCCTGATACACTAGGTCCTACAAGCATCGCACCAGACGTTGCAAACGAAAAGATGGAATTGAAACGTTTTCTTTTTTCAGGTGGAACAAGCTTTGTTATATAAGTTTCTGACGTGGGACCAAAAAATGCTCCCGCTATATTTGTTAAGAACATAATTATGTATATCGGAACAATTGAATTAAAAAATGGGATGATTGCAATAAGAATTCCACGAAGTATGTCAATGTAAACTAATAATCTCCGCTTATTGACACGATCAATGACGCTGCCTGCCCATGTGTTCGTAAAAAGGATTGCCAATGGCCTAATGATAAATAATCCAGCGATTGCAGCGGCAGAACCTGTTAATTTTAGAACCAATAAATTTATAGCCACAAAATAAATCCAATTACCAATGTTTGAAACCCCTATCCCCAGAACTAAAAGTATGGGATTCTTCCAGCCTTTCAAACAGACCCCTCCCGTGTGCTGAATATGAATGCAAAATTCACTTATCTATTCTCTTTCCATCCTATCTTCAACTTCCAAAAGTTTCAAGAAGCTATTTATATACATTCCATTTTTTTACTGAATTCATTAATTGTCACAATTTGTCCATATTAATTTTCCCAACAATTTTTCTGAAACAGGCTCTATACCCCTATTTATGAGCATATTAAACATTTAGTCTATTCTTTTCATTTATTTACCAGCGGGAGTCATACGATTTACCTATTCCTTACATAGGTATATTACTTATAATGGTATATAGAATAGATAAGGAGCTGAAACCATGAATTCAAATCCGAAGTTTGTTTCTAAGATTCTTCCGCTTTTTGCGGCGTTTATGGTTATAGTTACGATTGCAGCGACATTTGTCGTTCAAAATACTGATGATAAAGTATCTGTCCCTTTTTCTTCTCTTGTCAAGAGTATAGAAGGCCTTAATGGCAGCGAAGCAACCCTTACTGAAAAAATGGATGGAACTCTAGTACTTGAAACGAAAGAATCAACATTAGTTTCCCAAGTTCCTCCCGGAAGCCAGATGGTCGATAAATTAGTAGAAAAATATAATGTGAACTATCAATATATGAATAACAGCAAATATGGTGCCTGGATCCTCGGCGGAGTATTATTGCTTTTGCTAGGTACTGCGTTTGTTATTCAAAAGAAAACTGGTGGTATCGGTACAGGAAATAGAATGAAGAATAGTCTTTCAAAACCTAACCCTCTCCCTTCCATTACTTTAGAAGATGTAGGTGGATTGCAGGAAGAAATGAAAGAGGAAATTTTTCAGACACTCTCAATACTGAAAAATCCGGAAAAGTCAGCAAAGATGGGCATTAAACCGCCAAAGGGCATACTATTGTATGGACCTCCAGGCACAGGCAAAACCTTGCTTGCTCAAGCTATTGCTCGTGAATTGAACGCCAACTTTTTCTCTGCCAGCGGATCTGCATTTAATGAAATGTTCATCGGTGTAGGTGCCTCTCGTGTCCGAAGCTTATTCCAAAGTGCACGGAAGCAAGGGCCAGCCGTCATTTTCATCGATGAAGTTGATGCTCTTGCCGGTAAACGTAAGCCACATGGCGGTGAAGAAGGTGAAAAGACACTGACAGAACTGCTTGTCCAGCTTGACGGAGGCCACGCTAATGATGGAATTCTTTTCATTGCAGCTACGAACAGGAAAGACATGCTGGATGATGCATTCCTACGTCCAGGTCGTATCGATTTCTCATTTAATGTCCCACTTCCGGATACAAAAGGCAGAAGAGAGATCATTAACATTCATATTAAAGGAAAAAACCTGGCAGATGACGTTGCAGCATCACTGGATAACCTGGCTGAAAGCACTTCTGGATTCTCAGGGGCCGAGCTGCACTCGTTGTTTGAAACAGCAAGCAGACGTGCATTAAGGAGTGGACAGGATTTCATTTCAAAGAGTGATATTGATTACTCTCTTGATCGGACCATCCTCGGAAGTACTTCCCGTACTCTTCAGGATGCAGATACAAAGCGCAGGGTTGCCATCCACGAGGCAGGACATGCACTTGTGTCAGCAGTCACTAAACCTGGTTCTGTCCGAAAAGCAACAATCATCCCCAGAGGGCAGGCACTTGGATATGTGGCTCCGATTCCAAAAGAACTTCAATTGTCGACTCATAGCGATTTAATTGACCGTATAGCGATGATTCTTGCTGGTGGTGTAGCCGAAAGGATGATTCTCGGTGAACATAGTATCGGAGTAAGCGGTGATGTCCAGCAAGCTAAACAGATTATAGAGCAAATGGTTGACACGGGCTTGCTGCAGGAAGGTTTCTCACTAACATTCAGTAAAGGCTTGAAAGAAACAAAGATGCAGGAGCTTTTCGATGACGCTCTAGAAAAATCCGAAATGATCATTAATGCTCACAGAAGACAATTTGATATGCTAGTAGAAGAATTGCTAAAGAAAGAAACACTTGAAGGTTCAGAAGTTGATGAAATTGTCCAGGATAAGACTGGTTTTCGTGAAGATCAGTATTTAATGGCATAACAAAAAAAGGCTTTCTGCGGAAAGCCTTTTTATTTTTGGTCTAGAGCCTGGGCCAGGTTTGTTCTGATCTCTTTATCTTTGAAAGAGAGCCCAAGTTGAACAGCTGTCTGGGCAATTTCTGGTCTGATGCCAGATAGCGTGGTCTTTACACCTATTATTTCTAATGCGTTCAATAGCTGGAATATTTGATGGGCAACCATAGTGTCAATCATCGCCACCCCTGATAAATCAACAAATAGGTGATGAATATCCCTTTTAGTGCATTGCTTAAGTGTATTTTCAAGAATCATTTTTGCTCTTGAAGTATCAATATCCCCGATAAGAGGCAGCAAACCTTGATGGTTGCTTAATGAAATAACTGGGGCACTTAATTCATTGATAGTCGCCTGCTGGGCTTTCAACACGTTTTGAGAGTATTTATATGTAGCTTCGACGAAACGTAAAATGACCTCGTCCATTTCTTTAAGGATAATATCATACCATAAATCGACTTCTTCCCTTGTGATCCCCGGGTTCATCTGAATAAATTTACGGACATAGTCAAAATACTGATTCCTTACGTTTTTAAATTCCCTGATTACGTAATGAATAGGCGTATTAATATGTTCAAAATCACTTGCTATCTCGATGATCCATGGCTCGAAGTCCCGGAAAAATTCTTGTTCCCCTTTATTGAATAACTCAATAAAATGTAAATGGAAATCATGATTTTGTTTTTTCAACGCTTTAATAACCTTAGGGTCACTCGAAGCATATACACCTGCAGTGTTTGACTTATCAATATTTTCAAACCATTCTTCAGTTAAATTATAGCTGTTTTCTTTTAGGTATTCATATAAGTAATGATTTCTGTGCATCAAGCTTCCCCCTGTCTCGAAATGCACCAAATGGAAATAGTGACAAGATGCAAAATCTTCTATTTTGTATTATACCAATAAAGACTGCCTATTATAAACTTTAACGAATCTATCCTATTACTGGCTTGTATACTGTATCAAACTTTATTCAAGTTTGTGTTTTTCCTTTAACTCAGCCGGAGCCATTTTTATCATCTGTTGGAAAATAATAAGCAGGACACCTACATCATCAACGACTCCGATTAATGTTAAGAAGTCAGGAATGATATCAAATGGCAGGAGAAAATAGCCGATGATCAAGCCAGCTGAAATGAATTTTTGCTTTAATGGAACTAGCCTCGAAGTAAAGAACTCTATTAAAAAGGGTAAAAATTTATGCACTTTAAATACAAGCCTGATTCTTTTAAAAAACTTTTTCATGAAAACCCTCCTTCTGACTATTATTATCCACTTTCACATTTTATTGAATCTTAAAACATTGTAAGAACATCTGGTTAACATTAATACGTTGGATTTGAAGATATGTTTCAATTCAGGAATCAAAAAACAGCCTATAGAATAGAAGCCACTGAAAGTATGCCGATTTTTTAGATTTTCTTAAGAGCCAAACATAAAAGCAGATCAAACTCCATATTTCAGGAATTGGATCTGCTTTTTTTGTTTCTTGTCCTCTTTTGCCTCTAAAGATAATGTCTTTAGTTTAGTTGCACTAGGTTGATTGCAATGGAAGGTGCGTAGACTCCTGCGGGATCAGCGGGTCAGGTGAGACCCCTCAGGCGCTTTAGCGCTGAGGAGGCTACACCTCACGCCCTGCGGAAAGCGAAGCATCCTGGAGTGGAAATCAACCGGCCAATTTAACTAAGTTACCCTATAAGGACTTTTTCAGTGGCCTCATAGAGTATTGGGTGTTTTTAAGACTGTTTATTCATTACTTTTCTTGCTGGTCACAATAAAAGTGGATCGCTTCCTTAAAGAATGCTGCCAGTCCTTGTTGGTATTTATCTATGTTCTTTGTGAACCTCGGATCGTCCACATATAAATTTCCCAGCCCACGAAAGATTTCCAGTGTGCAATCATAATAGTGATCGGTGATAAACTGACGCCAATCCGCTACAGCCTGCTGTACTTCTGGAGCTTCTGGGCCCTTGTCCATCCCGGCAATAAGCCGTTGATAAATTCCCTCTGTTTTACTTTGGATGTCTCCCCAGTCTTCCGCTGAATATCCAGCAGTCTTCTTCTCGACTTTTTCGACAGTCTCTTTCCCGTACCGCTCTTTCGCTTCCTCACTATATTTCTTTTGATGTTCTTCAATTTCCTTCATATCAAACCCTTTGAACATATCCTTTTCTGCCATCTTATAACCTCCTTCTATTGAATGAATTGTCCGTTCCACAGTCATGATCATCTCTTCTAACCGCTTTTTCTTAGCTAAAAGTAATTCTTTATGCTTTGTTAAATTCTCCTTGCGGTTAAACTCCGGCCGATCAATGATATCTTTGATGCTTTGAAGAGAGAGATCCATTTCCTTGAAAACTAATATCTGCTGAAGGCGCTCAAGATTTTCTTCTGAGTATAGTCTATACCCGGCAGTGGAAACAGCTTCTGGTTTTAGTAACCCAATTCGATCATAATGATGTAGGGTCCGTACACTCACTCCCGTAAACTCTGCAACTTCTTTTACTTTATACATGTCTTGATCACCTCCACATATAAATCGTAATCTATGACGCAGCGTCAGAGTCAATACTTTTTATTATTTTATATTTGAAGTATGATTCTAGTCTTCTACACTTACTTAAATGGGATTTCTTTCTGATACGCCTTTTCGTATTTAGTTAATAGCTCCTCTTTATGTGCTTCACTATTGAGTAGAATGTCTCCGTATCCTGGCACTATTGTATGCCATTCCTTTTCTTCATTCTGCCTGGAAATAAATAAGTAGCTTTCACCTTCTTTGAGCAGCTGGTCATTTTCCACCAGAATCAGGGTTTCCCCTTCATAGCCCCCTTGCTGGTTGACTGTTATGTCTCCATGCAATTCACCTTTGATATTTTCAGCCACTTCCACTTTGAACTGCGTTTCAAGCATTCCTCTTTCATCAGATGTTCCAGACAACTTTACAACTCTTCCAACAAACACATTATCTGCCCATCCGACAAGCCTTTTAGGGTCAGTGACATCAAAAGCGTGACTGGTTTGTACTGTTTTGATGACGGGATTTTCAGGTGGCTGATTAGATAACAATCCAGGGCCTGCTATCCCCAGTGCAATGATCACAGCGAGACCGGGTGCTGCAAAGGTGAACCATTTCTTTTTATTGTTATTTCCCATCTCAGATTTTGCCTTTCCAATCCCTAATTTGCTTCGCTCGCTCAATTCATTCGGTATTTCAATTTTGCTCATTTCTGTTTGGACTTTATTGCTCATATGCGTCATCTCCCTTCCAGTTTTTGCGAAGCTTTTCTAACCCTCGATACAATATTGTCTTTGCTGAGCCTAGTGGAATATCCAATGTCTCCGAAACTTCTTTTAAAGTCATTCCTTGATAAAATCTTAGCAGGATGACACTTTTTTCTTCCTCCCGTAACTCTTCAATCAATCCCCTTAATGTAATTTCGGAAGTCAAATCTTCATGAACTGCTCCTGAAATAAAGTCCTCAAAATCAGACTTCAATGGCACAACCTTTTTCCTTTTTCTAAGAATGTCGAGTGAACAGCTAATGGCTATTCTGATCAGCCATGATTTAAAATATTGTGGCTCCTTCAGTTCTTTTATAGATTTAAACGACTTATACGCTGTTTCCTGTACCACATCCAATGCGTCGTTCTCGTTTTTCACATATATATAAGCCATCCTGTATAGATCCTGCTCATATTGCTGGAAAAGCTCAAGAAATGCTTTGTCATTTCCCCTCTGGGCTTTTTTAATCAATGACAGCAATAGATGCACCCCCTTGTTCCATTCTTAATCATTAGACGGAAGTTGCGCCGGTTTGGCTTTCAATTCTTAAAAAAATTCTATAAAAATAAAAACATCCTCTAAAAAGCAGGATGTTTGTCTATTTTACACGATAACTTTTCCATAAATCTGGCAGCAAGAACTGATATTTAGACTGTAAATAACGATCATCCATCAATATAATGGTTCCTGTATCTTTTTCTGAACGAATCAGTCTGCCGCCTGCTTGAAGGACTTTGTTCATACCTGGATAAACATAGGCATAATCATATCCATTTTTACCTGTGGAGGAAAAATGCCGTTTGATCAAATCCCGCTCGAAGCCAATTTGAGGCAGTCCAACCCCCACTATCAACACACCATTCAATCGGTCCCCCTTTAAATCAACTCCTTCTGAAAAGATTCCACCAAGGACAGCGAAACCTACCAGTGAGTCTGATCTTCCTGGTTTAAAGGATTCCAGATACGCTTCACGTTCGGCATCTCCCATTCCTGTATCCTGTACAATTGACGGTATGCCATAATTGCCGAGGTTCCATTCATCCAACACCGAATTAAGATAGAGATAGGATGGAAAGAAGATCAAGTAGTTGCCTGGCTTAGTCTGAATGGTTTCGACAAGTGTTTTGACAATCGGTTTTATCGAGTTTTCTCTATCCTTGAATCTAGTCGAAATAGGCTTGACCATTACCTGGGTCTGTTCTTGGGAAAATGGGGAAGGAATTCTGACAACATAATCATCTTCTTCTCCGCCTAACATATCACGGTAATATCCAGTAGGGCTCAAAGTGGCCGAAAAGAAAACACGGGCTTTGAAACTTTTACCTGCTTGCTTGATTAGATAAGAAGGATCAAGGCAAAATTGCTTTATTTTCACTTCATTCCTTTGTATCTCTGCATATAAAATAAAGCGTTCATCATAAAGCTTGCCGATTCTTTGCCAATTCTGCGCTGCAAAATAGGTTTCAAGCAACAATTCTGGATTCTCAGATCTTTCGCTTAACAGTTCCTGTTCAGCAAGTTCAATAAAGTCCGATACCAACTGATTGAAATCCTCAAGAGGCTCTTCAAATTCGATTGTTTTTGAAGATTCAGCCTGCTTTTTCACCTTGATAAAATAGTCGTTCATTAGCTTGGAAATTTTATGTATGTTTTCGTTCTTCCCCTTAAACTCCCTCTTAAGCTGCAAAAAAGGTGCCTTTTCCAGAGTGGATGAATACATATCCCTCCCTCTGTCAACCAGGTTGTGAGCTTCATCAACAAGAAGGACTGTTGCTTTTTTTTGCTCATCAAATAAACGCTTTAAAGAAACTTTCGGGTCAAATATATAGTTATAATCACATATGACTGTGTCCGCACTATAAGCAAGATCTAGGGAAAATTCAAAAGGGCAAATCTTGTGTTTAAATGCATATTGGTCTATACAATATCGATTTAAAGAGTTTTCATTTTGCAAAATATCAAGTATAGCGTCATTGATTTTGTCATAATAACCGTCCGCAAACTCACAATGCTCTTTATTGCATTCTCCCTGCCCGGTAAAGCAAACTTTGTCCTTTGCCGTTATAGTCACTACTTTCATTTGAAGGCCTCCAGCAAACAGTTGACTAAAAGCATCCTCTGCTGTTTGCCTGGTCGTTGTTTTAGCAGTCAAATATAAAATCTTTTCCAGATGATCTTCACCTATTGCTTTAATTGCCGGAAAGATGGTAGAAATGGTTTTTCCGATACCAGTTGGAGCAGTTGCGAAAATGGTCTTATTTTCAAGAATTGTCTTGTAGACCGTACCAGCTAGCTGACGCTGCCCTTTACGGTATTGAGGAAAAGGAAATGCCAATTCTTTGATGCTTTGATTCCTTTTCAATTCATGCTCTAATCGCAATTTTGCATAGGGAGCAAACATGGATAACATGTACCGCATAGCTTCGTTGATCTCGTCATTTGTCCGAGTCTTACGGAATCTTTTTATTTCACCGGAAGATTTCTGTACATACGTAAGCTGGATATCGATGCAATCCAGTTCATGGTCCTGCATGTACATATACGCATAGCATTCTGCCTGGGCCCAGTGAGCAAGATTACTTTCTTCATTGATCACATCCAGGCTTAAGGAGGTTGATTTAATTTCATCGATTGTCATGTGTCCATCGTTTTCAAGAAGACCGTCACAACGCCCTTCAATCATAAAATGAAGATTCTCACATTCAATTTCAGTCTTTAAATAGACTTCACATTGATCTTGTTCATTATATGTTTTTTGGACTTCTCGATGGATTCGAGATCCTTCGGCAAATGACGAAGTTGAGCTGAATCCAGATACGATACTCCCACTTTTATATACATACTCAGCCAAAGTCCTCACCGGTATCTTCACTACCTTCTGCATCCACTCACCTGCCCCGATCTCTAAAAATCATATAACTAATTATAGTACATACGTTCTTATATATCCAATTAAATAAAAAATCCGCTCCAGAGAATCCTGGAACGGATTAATATCTTTTACCAATGGCGTGTAATTTCAAGCAAAGTGTCAATTTCAATTTGGTTCAGCGCATAACTTAAATCATTTTCAGCAACATCCGTTGTCTCTTCCAACAACTCGTCAATATCCATGCTAATTGTTCCCATACCGAACCTCCTCATGTTTTGAGTGGACAGAATAACATGTCCGCTTCGTAAAGATAGTTCGTTTATTATATGAGGGTTCTGGGGGTAATTTAACGTCATGAAAACTTTCCCAAGTTTTATAGGTATAAAAAACAAAAAGGCCTTAATTTGGCCTTTTTGTTACATTTTTTTATACTGGAGGTTGGATTGGCGGCATGCCCGCTACTAATACTCCTAAAGCAAATGCACTTGATGAAAGTAAAGCAAATAACTTCTTTTTCATTTTTCCATTCCTCCATTTAATTAATTTTTTGAATATATTTTACTGCTTGATCGAACCTGCCAATATTTTGATAGTGGTTCGATAGCATTTTGTAAAATCCGATTAATTCTTCACTTTTCCCATCACTTTCTTCTAAAAAAGGGATTACTTTTGTTTCGGAATATGCAAGTGATTTTTCAGGAGACTCAAGATTCATAAGATAATAATTTGATAGAATCTTATACTTGCGATTATCCAACTTCTTTGATACTCTTTGAACCTCTTGAAAAGCCTCTCTTGCCTTATCCATATTACCAAGTTCCAAGTTAATTTCACCAATAGAATAAGATGTTATTAAATAATGAAGATTAATCTCTGTCTGCATTGCTTTACTTTTTTCAAAGAATACAATAGCTTCCTGAAATTTATTAAGTTTTTTCTGCAAGTAACCCATATTATGATATATTTCTGGCAGGAGTTTGCTTTCTTTTAATAATTCTGCATTCCGAATCAAATGTTTAAAACAATCTTGAGCTTCTTCATAAATCTTTGAATGCGTATAATTGATCCCTAATAAAATCAATACATGCAATATCCTTTTGAAGTTATGGTCCACCATAAATTCTTCCAAAGCTAATTTGCCGTAATAAATAGCGTATCCTGGTTCTTCAAGAGAACTCTTGGCCAGGGCTCGGTGATATAGTAATTCTCCTCTTGATATTTCTATCTTAGAAGCTTTGCCGATCGAACTTAAGATCTCATCTGCTTTTCTACAATTACCTTTCTTTAATAACCATACAGCATGCAGATAGGAAAATAAAGCCATCTGAGGTTGGGAAAAAATATTCTTCTGTTTATTCAAAAGTTCAAATTGCTTACTTGCTTCTGATATCTTACCTTTAAAAATCAAGTATCTATATTTAGCTAGTTCATATGTATGTAAATTTGTTGAAAAAGGTATTATTCCTTCAAACTCCTGAAGGTTCTTCATCACTTCGTCAGCTTCGTCATTTAAATAATAATCGATCTTCTCATTCAGTTCGCTTACTAGCAGCTTAATCTGCCCTTCATTTTCCGTAATGGAAGAAAGGTTTACGCCAAGTCTTTCAAGTAAAAGCCCCATTGTTTCTTGGTTGGCTTCTTTGGAATTGCTTTCGATCTTGCTCAAATGGGGAACTGAACATATGCCATTTGCCAGTTCCTTTTGTGTTAGACCTTGTTGAATCCTATAAAATTTAATGAGTGGTCCAAACTGCATATATTCACCTTCCGTTTTTTATTTTAATCTACCATCTTTCCCAAAATTTTAAACAGTTCAAAAGTACTATTTTTGAAAAATTCTATATTTTATAAATTATTTCTTCATATATTACAACAAATACTGAAATAAAGCCACCCGGATCAATCAACCCGGATGGCTAGCAAAGTTGTAAGTGTGTTCGTATTATCTCACTCGTGGGAAACCGAACCCTGAAGCATAGTCATCGCCTGTAGCTGCTCCTGATCCACCTTTGATGTCATAAAGTTTCGCACGTCTTTGAATTTCAGATCGAAGCTGTGAATTGCTCCAAGACTTATTCGCAGACCATAATTTTGCTGCAAGTCCTGAAATATGTGGCGTTGCCATTGATGTACCGCTCATAGTTGTATAGTTTCCGTCAACAGCTGTTGAATAGATGCCGCCGCCTGGTGCTGCTACTTCAACGTCTTTTTCCTGGATATAATAGTCACCGTCAGTATATGGGTTACCGCGAGAAGAGAAGTCAGATACTTTATGTGTTCCATTTACGAATGTATTATCCAGTGACGCAACAGCAATTGCATTTGTTAAAGCACCAGGGTACCCAATGGTGTTGGCACTTGGTCCACTGTTACCTGCAGCCGCGACAACCAGTGCACCTTTGCTGTATGCATAGTCAACTGCACTTGCGATCATTGAATCTTTGCCGCTTGAACCTAGTGACATTGAGATGACGACTTTGGTTCCTGTACGTACACCTTCATCTGCAGCATGGCGGATTGCTCCTGCGATATCATCTGAATAACCAGAACCATTATCTCCTAAAACCTTATATCCCCACAGTTCCGCTTCAGGTGCTACTCCATATACTCCAGCACCATCGTACCCGCCATTGGCAACAGCTGTTCCGGCAACATGTGTACCATGCCCTTGACGGTCAGTACAAGACCCATTAACCATCGAAGAATATGATTGGGTGAAATCTTTACATTGTTCAACATTGTCAGTTAAATCAATGTGGTTCCGGTTGATGCCTGTATCCAGGACAGCTACCTTGATTCCATTACCACCGCTCGTGGCTTGGATGTAATTATCGTTATAGATTGCCTGGATGCCCCAAGGAGTCTGATCAGATGGATAAGATGCCTGGACTGTATAATCACCCTTGCCTTTTCCTTTGCTATTGCTATTTCCTTCTACACGTGCGTCAATGGTATGAATCCCTACCTGAGACACTTCGATATTTTTGTTCTTAAGCAAAGCTTGATATTGTTTACTATTTACCTCTGCTGTAAATCCTTGTTTGCCAAAATCCCATCTCTTGCCATATTGTTCTTTTACTTTTGCTTTTTCTGCACTCGGACCTTTAATTAAAACTCGATAAGTATCCTGGCTTTCTTGTACTCCCGCGCCAAAAGCCCCTGTTGCAAACAATGAAACACCCATTGCTAAACTAAGTACTGCTGATCCGAGTATTCTCTTCTTCTTCATTCTTTTGCTCCTCTCACCTTTACAAATTTTCAGCTGGCCGGCTGCAAAAATAAGTATATTTTAAATTTTCAGCCAATATCAACAGATAACCAAGCCTATTTGATTGGGAAAATAGAGAGAGCAGTAATGGACGTCCGCTCAAATTTGGTGTCTTTTAGTAACTCTCTTTACAGTTAAATAAACAGTTCTCGCTGGAACATAAATTCTGTAAAACTGATTACTTCCTTATATACTTTTTTAGAAATGCGGAAGCAATACAAGCTTAGTTAACATATAAAATGGTAATTCAACACTCAAAAATATTGGGAAACCAGTGGTTCACCAAAATAAAAACACTCCGATAAAAATTATCGAAGTGCTCATTTTAAGTTGATTTTCTAAACGCTTTGCTGAGAGTATTTAAATACGGTACATCTGGAACAGTCTTTGAACTATTAAGGTAAAAGGCATGATTCGGTTTAATTCCAATTATATATGGCTGAAGCCCCATTATCTGCAACTCCTTAACTAGTGTCACAAAAGCTTCTACTCCCTCAATTGTAAATTCTCCGACACCATTAAAATCGAACAGTACTTCTAGGTACCCACCTTCTTGGGCTTTCCCCAATACCCTATGTTCGTTTTGGCAGATCAGTTCCTGATCCAGGTTCCCAAAAAGGGGCACCAATGCCGCGCTTTTAGTTAATCTAATGAATGGACAGGACAGACTTTTCATCTCGTAAAGAGTCTTTTCAACCAACTCTTTTTTTTCAAGAAGCTCAAGATTCGTATCTGACAGCCGTTTCCGATGTTTTTCAACAATACTTTCTAATTCTATAAGGCGATGGTCTTTTTCAATACAAATGACATGACCCCTGCCCTCATTCCAAATGACACTTATATCGAAAAGGGCGTAAGGAGATTCTCTTGTTTTCATGGTCAGTTCTCCTTCCGCCCTGCCTTCTTTATTTCCCAATATGGATTTTGTTTTGCCATGGCTTTCCCAATCCACCAAATCAAGAAACGTATCTCCTATAGTAAAAGTTTCCGAACTAATTTGAGAAAATTCGAGAATATTATAGTCACTGTCTAATAAAAAATAAGGTTGCGGTGAAAATTTAAGATCCGACATTTGTTTTCACTCCGTGCTGATGACGTTCCAGCCAATCATTTATGTCTTTAAGATTTCTAAGGAAAAGCGTCCGTTCCGATCCATAACGGTCAAATTCATACTGACTTAACAGTCGCCCACCTACAATCACAGCTGGACGGCACGGCAGCTCCTCTAACTCCTTAATATAAGGACGAAGCTGTTCCGCATGATAAAGAATCGAAAAAGAGAGGCATATTGCATCAGGCTTCCAATCCTCGGCGGCCTTTTTAATATATTCAAGGGGAAGATTCGGTCCATGGAATTTTATTTCCCACCCATATTCACTGAACAATTGGCTAGCCATTTTCAATCCAAGATAGTGCTGTTCATTCTCAACACAAAGAAACATCGCTTTTTTCCCAATTGAGGGAATTTGCATATCCCTGCCCTTTTGCCAACTGTATCGAGCCAATATATAATCACATGTCGAGGTTGCCAAATGCTCATCGGCAACCGTAATTTTATTTGTCTCCCACAAATGCCCGACATGCCTCATGGCAGCCGTAATGATGTTTTCATAGATATATAAACTGTCTTTCGATGCCTCCATCTCACCTTCCAATAGTTCCCAGGAGGCATCCTGGTCACCATCAAGCAAAAGCTGTGAAAGCTCTATAGCCTTGTCCATGACACCTCACCTCATTCATTTAATATTGCATCATTTGATAATGAATCGATCGCTTGTTCAAGCATATTAACATATGCTCTTGCAGATTTGTCATCGTTCGATTTTTCAATAGCACCAATCAATCTATTAAAATTATCAATAAGATGCTCTGTCTTCATCCCTCTTGAGGTCAAAATGCCATTTAGCCAATGGGCATAATCGATAAAGTATTTTTCCTCATCCATACTAGCCGCTGTTTGAAGATACTTTATATGATGTTCATTGTCCTCTTTGCATTTTTGCCTTCCCCGTTCACCATATTTTTCGAGCAGGATAGGATAATCTTTGTAAATCCCGTCGGTAACCTCTTCTATAATTGAATTGATTAATGTTTCGTTCATTTGGCTACCACCTGGTATCGTCCAACAGTTGGACGTATGGTAGCAAGTTCCTGATCAGGATAATTCTTTTCAAGTTCATGAACTTTTTTATAGGCGTCACTCGTAATATATTTTATATAATTTCCCTTTGATTCCCAGCAGATTTGGACGGTCAACTCTGATGGTTTTTGTTCGTTTTGAAGCAAGTTAAAGGAAATGAATCCTTCATACTCATCTACCAGGCGTGATCTTTTTTGATAGATTCCTATCACCTCATCAACCTTACCCTCTGGTATATTTACAGTTGAATGTACGATATACATTATTCATTTCCTCCTATTCCCCTTTGAGACATAGTCCAATTATACATTTCTAGTGGTAGGCATTCAAATTTACTACGCTCTCAGGAACATAGAAGGTCACTAACTTTAGAAAATACTAGTAATTCTTGCCTTTAGTAAAATGGATTATGTTAACTTTAATACTTATTTTCAAAAGATCCTATACCTGTTTTACACTTCAGATGGCCATCTACTACATAGGTTGAAATCCATTAATCCCGATGCATTAAAAAAGCTGGATGTATGTCATCCAGCTTTTGCTTCATTGTCTGGCAACCTTGGCTATCGCTTCGATTGACTTCTGAATTTGATCTTCATTTACATCATAATGGGTTACAAACCTAACAAAAGTAGGGCCAAAGGTACCAGAGAGAATTCCTTCACCTCGAAGCCTCTCAACAAAAACATCGGAAGTAATGTTCAGACCTGCAACATCTGCGACAACAATATTCGTTTCAGGCTGCCGGGCAAGCTTCATACCTGGAATTGCTTCAATTGCTTCTGCCAGTATCCTAGCATTCCATTGGTCTTCTCCAAGCCGATCTTTCATTTTCGTCAACGCAATTAAACCAGGTGCCGCAATGACACCAACTTGTCTCATACCGCCACCAAGGCGCTTTCTCCATTTGCGGGCAGTCGTAATGAATTCAGCATCACCAGCTATGATAGAGCCCACAGGAGCTCCAAGTCCCTTTGAAAGACAAATTTGGACAGTATCTGTATACTTAGCAAATTCCTTAGCATCCACGCCTGCAGCAGCTGCGGCATTGAATAATCTAGCACCGTCAAGATGAACAGGTACTTTATTTGCTTTGGCAATATTATAGATCGCTTTCATATTATCAACAGGTATGACTGCTCCACCTGCACGGTTATGAGTATTCTCCAAACAAATTAATCCAGTTTCTGGGAAATGAATATCTTCCGTTCTGATTGCCCTTAAAACATCATGTGGGTCCATTGCTCCCCTATGCCCTGGAATGGTCCGCGTCTGGACTCCAGCAAGGGCAGCTACAGCGCCTGATTCATAATAAAAGATATGTGATTCTTCCTCTAATAGTAATTCCTGTCCTGGCCGGCAATGTGTCAGAACAGCAATTTGATTTCCCTGTGTCCCGCTCGTAACAAACAAAGCTGCTTCCTTACCAAGTAATTCGGCCGCGGTATCTTCCAACTCTCTGACGGTTGGGTCCTCTCGATAGACATCATCCCCCACATCAGCTGTGTACATGGCTTTACGCATTTCTTCTGTTGGTTTTGTGACAGTATCGCTTCTTAAATCAATCATAATGTCCTCCTCTATTCTAATTACATTTTACATTTATTCATATTTTACCAACAGAACCTGCAAAAAACTAACAGTTTCTCATTGTTAGCATTCGGGTATTCCCCTAATAGAAGCTTAAAAAGGAGGATGAATTCATGAATATCGAAAAAGTAATGACCAGAAATGTAGAGTATTGCAAGCCTGATACACCAATCCATGAGGTAGCAGCAAAAATGAAGGATTTAGATGTGGGTGTAATGCCGATCTGTGATAATGACCAATTGACAGGTTTAGCAACAGACAGGGATATTGTATTGAAAGCTGTTGCGCAAAACACTTCAATGGATACACCTATTTCCGAGGTCATGACAGCCGACCCTGTACGTGGGACAGTTAATATGTCTGCTGAAGAAGCAGCAGATTTAATGGCAGACGCACAAATTCGCAGACTCCCAATAGTAGAGGACGGTAAGATGGTTGGAATTGTATCGTTAGGTGATCTTGCTGTCACTGATAAAATGGAGGATGAAGCAGGAGAGGCTCTAGAAGATATATCCACTCCATCCCAACCTGAAAAATAAGCCGCAAAATAACCCGCCATAGTAGTGGCGGGTTAACTTTATTCTGATATTTTTCTGAATTCCAACCCTTTTTCTTTCATTAAATGCTTTAATGCTGATTGAAAAGTCGAGAATGTTTGTGCCTCTAGTTTTATTCCATCAAGTACCATTCTTTTGACAAGTTCAGGATTCATCCCCACAAATAACGTCTTAACGCCCATCAAAGATATGGAAGAATCCAATTCATGCAGCTCTCTTCCTATTTCCTCAAGGCAAATATCCTCAACTCTTTCTCCACTTATATCAGTCAAATCAATGATTGCGGTTTCAATATCCTTATTATGAATAAAGGCGAGCAACTTTCCGCGGATTTTATCAAACCGTTCAGCTCTAATTAAACCTGTGATTGGCACCAGGATTGTTTGTGGGACAATGGAAGGTATTATGGGTGCGGACATCTCAGAAATAATTGTCTCATATTCTTGAATTTTATCTTCTAATTCTTTCAGCCTGTTCATTTCCAACCTGTTAAAACCCTCCCGAGATCTTTTGGTAACAGAATCGCTGCTTTTTCTATCATACAGTTAATATAATCGTTTGTATAGAAAAAAACTGCTGTCGTTAATGAAGCAGGGAGGTGAGTTATATTAAGTGATTACATTGATTAAATGCATGATATCTTCGTATATCTGTTCTTGATATTCGTCATCGCAACATCTTTTATAATCATCAATTAAACGTCCAAGTTCTTTTAGAAAAATTAATTTTTCTTCTTCGTTGATCATGGCAAAATTCTCCTTAATAGGACAAAAGTCATGTGTGGTTTAATTTAACATAAGTATGTCCTTAAAACAACCTAGGAACTTTTTAATAATGCATTATTATATTTCGTAAATGTGGAGAAACTATGCATTATGTGAACCAAAAGTTTTGTTTTAGTTCGGAAAGGAGTCTCCATGTTACATAATATATTCAGGCTTAGTATGCTTTTACTTTCCTGGTCCACTTTGTTATTATATCCAAAACGTGCATTTAAACAGTTTCTTCCTGTCACGCTATTTGTTACAGGACTCGTATCGATATTACTGCTTCTTTCGCACCCTTTTAAGCTCTGGAAGGTATCCGGAGGCATTGGAACTCGTATTTACAATGACCTTACTTTCACACTTGGCCCATTTTTTGCAGCAAATCTATGGGTGTTCAAGTTATCCTATGGAAGTATTTGGCAGTATTTAGGGATAAATCTCGTGATTGATTATTTATTAGCATTTCCTATTAGTAATCTTTTTAAGAAAATGGGCATTTATCAATTACAACGTCTGAAACCTATATATTTTTTCAATGTTATTTATTCCTTTGCAATTTTTGCCTACGGTTTCCAGTTCTATTTTCAGAAGGTGAGGCGACGATCCTTTTTTCGCTAATGCGGTTGAAAAAACAAAAACCCTTCCATCAAAATGAGGAAGGGTTTTTTGCTATTCTTCATCTATTGTGATAATTTCCATGACTAGTTCAATCCCTTTTGTATTCTCGATATAATCGATAACGGGATCAACTTCGTTTCTAAGCTTTGGGCTCAACGGCAACTCAATTTTTTGATTATCATATGTAAAAATTAATTTATCAGGAGTTAAGGTACCTCCCTCTTTTTTGTTAATTTGTTTCATTTCAGTGATTTTATCCCACGGATATTCAGTTTGTTTCAATTTCCAAAGCTCATCATAGTATAATCCATCTTTATCCATATAGTAATAATTGTCGATACTTAAGTACCCGCCTGAAGCCATTATTAGCAGTGTGAAAATCGAAGCAATGAATACATTGAAACTTCTTTTTTTCGATTCATCTGTTTTGAAAAGATAGATGGCAATGATGATCAGCAATACCGGTATAACCAACAACATCGCAACCATGGAGATGTAGGATGACATTGGGCTGTCAAAAAACCATTGCGACTTATCAATATAAATGGATTGATGAATAAAAGTAACGATGAAAATACCAATTGGTACAGATGCGAAGATAAGAATAACAGCGACTGTTATCAGCAAGCTCCCCGCTCGGTCAGCATTATGTGCATTCAAAATATTGTTCCCCTTTTCTTTTCTCTATATTTCCATAATATATATTCAACTTATAGTAAAAAATTTCCTTCTAATAAAACATACTTTTTTATTTTTCCAGCTAACAATAAACTATTATTTCATTATTAAGGTTCAATCAACAAAAAAATAAGCCGGACTATGTCCAGCTTATTCCGACTATTTTCTAAGGTTTTCCTGGTCCTTTAATCTATTTTGCTGATCGGGAACTCTTCCCTGATCTTTGAACTCATCCATCTTTTTATCTTTCCCTAATTTTTCTCGTTCATATTCGACCAGGCTTTGCTGATCCTTTTTTGAATCTGCCAAGGTGCTTCCCTCCTTAATCTTTATATACATCCTATTCCCTTTACGAAAATAGCAAAACCCCTAATGCTTAAGATACAGTACTCTATTCCACAGGATCTGCTTTTTCATCAAGATTTTTCAAGAGTTACCAAAACACCCAACAACAAAAAAGTGAGGCTGCCTGCCAGTCCCTGATGTTTATTCAACCTCAATAGTTGGTATTAAGAAAAACACGGAAGTATTAAACTGATCACGAAAACACATTAGAAAGGGTAATGTACAATGAGAGAAGTAACAGTATCTGTAGACTTAGAGGGTAAGAATTATTTAACGAATGTCATTGCTGATCGTGAAACATCAGAGGAAGAAATCATGGAGATGGCACGAAAGCAAGTTCAAGAGCAATGGCTCTTTTAAAATAGTGAAAAGGATGTTCAACGATTGTTGAACATCCTTTTATTTTTTCTGTTATTCATACGAAGCATTAATTCATATTATCTTGCCCATTTGGTAATCGTGATTTTCGTACCAGCCCCGGGTCTAGAATCAATATCGAAGCTGTCCATTAACCTTTTAACTCCTGGGAGCCCTGCACCAAGGCCTCCAGAGGTAGAATAACCATCCTGCAAGACCATCCTGATGTCATTAATGCCGGGACCATCATCAGCTGCAGAAATCCAGATTCCTCGTCTTCCGTTTTCTTCTAAGACGTCAATTGTGACCCTGCCGCTTCCCGCATATAAATAAATGTTTCTCGCAAGTTCAGAAATGGCTGTTGTTATTCTTGCCTGGTCAACGCCGCCAAATTGGAGTTCTTTCGAAACTTCTCTTCCTTTTTGACGGGCAAGCACTATATCAAATTCATTATTAATATTAATAATAATCGGTTCTGTCATCTGGCTAACCCTCTAACAATTGGCTTAAAATCGAAATTCCTTGTTCAAGATCCAGTGCAGTATGGACATTTTCCAATGTTATGCCAAGTTCAATCAAGGTAATGGCGACTGCAGGTTGGATACCGGTCAGCACAGCTTTAGTGCCCATCAGGCTTGTCATTACGATTACGTCGCCTAATACTTTTGCAATGAAAGAATCAATCATATCGACAGAAGTCAAATCGATGACAACACCTTTTGCTCCTGTATCTTTAATTTTATTTAACAGGTCTTCTTGAAAAGTAAGTACCGTCTGGTCATCTAGTTCTACTTGAATTGAAACCAATAAATAGTCTTTTAATTTTAAAATAGGAATTCTCATTTTATATGCCTCCAAATCATTAAACTCACCAGAATTCACTATGTACAAATAATTTTCATTCAAAATGGTCAACATCCAACCACTTGCACGTTAGTAAATAAGATTTTAATTGGATTATACGCTATATAATATGTGGTTTACAAATTAAAAGCTGTACCTAGTAAAATGATAGTCTTCGTTTAATGAAAATAAAAAAACCTCCGAGGTGGAGGTTTCAAAATTCAAAGAGCTGGGTATAGGTAAACAAGCAGATTAAAATGTTGTTTTTGCACCTAGGTAACGTGGCTTCCAATAAGAGTTGTTCATGTCACTGATTTCCACACCTCTTGAAGAACCAGCATGAATGAACTTACCGCTGCCTAGATAGATACCAGCATGAGAAGGGCCTGCTTTATATGTTTCAAAGAATACAAGGTCTCCTGCTCGTGGAGATGAAACAGGTTTTGTTGCATTCCAAATGGTTTCTACTGTTCTAGGAATCGAAATGCCAACATTATTATATACGTAATTTAAATAACCGGAACAATCAAAGCCTGCAGGTGTGCTGCCAGCCCAAACATATGGTACTCCCATATACTTTTTGGCCTCACCAATTAATGAATTTACCTTAGATGTAGAACCATAGGTTGCCATTACAGGTGTAGTGGCTGCTGACACATTAGTCGCAACTGGTGTTGTAGATGAACCGGTTAGCTTCAATACTTGACCAGGGTAGATCAGATGAGAGTTCAGATTATTGATTGACATCAATTGTGATAGCGATAAATTATGGCGAACAGCAATCGTTGACAAATTGTCACCGCTACGGACTGTGTATGTGCTGGACGTATTTACAGTTGGAGAACTGGCTGTTGTTGCAGCAGATCCTGAAACTTTCAATTTTTGCCCAGGGTAGATGACATCAGATTTTAATCCGTTTAAGGATTTAAGTCCACTTATGGACATTCCGTACGATTTTGATATTCCCCATAACGTATCGCCTGTCTTTACGATATACGTAGAATCAGATGAGCTGACGGAAGTATTTGAATCAGATGAATGACTATGCGGCGCTAAGACTGATAGTTTTTGATTTACATAGATGGTTGTGCTTGAAAGATTATTCCACTTTTGAATATCATTTATACCGACATTGTATATATTTGAAAGCTTCCATAAAGAATCTCCGGACTGGACTGTGTGTAATTTATCATGTGCACTTGCTGATCCATTGAATGATGTAAATAAAATCCCGGCTGTTGCAGCCACCGTTAAAAGCTGTTTTTTCATGTTGAGCAACTCCTTTGATTTCGTTACAAATTAATAGTAGAGTTTCCCAAACTAGTTTTGAATCTATAAATATTGGTTTGTGAGGAATACTTTTCCTCTGGTAAAAATACCGTTTACATGGCAATTAATCGCTAAACCCCATTCTTATAGGGATTAGAGGAGCTTTTTTCCTTCTCGACTCCCGTTTTGTTACATTAGTGAAATATAAGCTTAACATTGTTGTAATTTTACCAACCTATGCCACGAGACTCATTCCCTATTTATAACAAGGTAAAAAGGAACTAATTGATTGAATAAATAGTGACTTTCATTAAATCTATAAGTAACAAAAAAGTCTCGCTGAAGTCACAGCGAGACTTTTTTGTTGTTTTTTATTCATTTGTTCTAATGAAATAGCCTATCTAAAGGTTGCGCTTAATTAATTGATTGGCTAGTTGATCCACTTGCTGGCTATTTCCAGGTTCTTTGGCGGCCGAAGCAATTTGGTTAATCATTTGACTGCTTTCCGGGTTCGTCGAGGTCGACGAATGAAAACCTGTCGTACTTTTTGTCTTATTGGTATCTAAACCAGAGGTGATTTCCTTTGCAAATTCTGTAATTCCTGCCGCCATTGGCTTATTAAAAGTTGATGCGGCATTAGAATTTTGGAAAAGCTGCCTCATCCCATTTCCATTTCTATTGCGAACAATAAAGGCTGCTGCTGCACTTGCTACAACCCCTATAATCGAGTAGGTCATGGAGCGATTTCTCTTACGTTTGTATCCGAACATTTTCATCATATTCTGAGGTATATTCGATTTCATCAACGTAGAAATCCATGCAGATCTATTCATCAGGCAGCACTCCTATTAAGAATTAGAGGAGTATCTTTATATCTCCTCCATCCATTAGTATTTGATTTAGCCTTATCGTTATACCGGAAATGATTACATAGGATGTTTACTCTTTCAGGTACGGTTTTACTTTTTGAATAGCTTCTTCCAATTTTTTCGCGTTTTTTCTATACATATCCTGAGCTTTAGAAGACTCCGTTTCGAGAGCAAATAATTCAAGGTCTGCCTGGCACTTTTTCATCATGGTTAGCAATTGCTTCCTTGGTTGAGGTGAAGGTACTTGAACCTGGTCATCGTATGTATCAATATATAGACTGCCATAAGAATCGACTTGACCTAAAAAGACATTATCAAGCGTCACTCCTAAGTTAGCCAGTTCAATGTCTAGCCATGCTTTGTTTTTACCAGCATAAGCCAATTGATCATTGAATACATTTCCATCCATTATGACCGTATACGTTTCTTTTTCTGGTGCTACCGGCATATCTAAATCATTCGGAGTTAACGGAAGGAATTGCTTTTTTAATAATACACTCAAATCACCTTTTGGCTCTAATACAGCAAACTCAACGTCTGCAGTTCTGAAAACATTTTTCTGCCTTAACAAAGAATTCAATTCATCGATTGTATATTTTTCTTTTTTCAGGTTCTCTTCCATCACTTTTCCATCTTTTATAATCACGGTTGCCTTTCCCTCAAATAAATCTCTGAACTTCTTGCTTTTAATTCCAATGAGGTCATGCAAATATGTGAAGGACCCAAATATTACAATAGCCAATACTCCATGAAATAAATTACCATCCAGTCCCATAATTACTTCACCGGCAATACTTCCTATCGTAATACCCGAAACATACTCAAAAAAAGACAACTCCGACAGTTGCTTCTTCCCGCCTATTTTCGTTATGGCAAATAAAGTCACTACAAACAGCACAGACGAAATAATAATATGCGTCCATTCATTCATTTTCTCACCTACTAGCTTTTATATTGGGGTTCTTCTTTTTCAATCTGTGTTTTCCTGTCTTGCAAGTCGGTTTTAATCTCCCCAATGATCAGCATGGTTTCATGAAAGATTGTGCTCGCTTCAGGAACATTAGTATTCAGCGCCATTGTAGATAACTGTGCTTCAATTCCTTTTATTGTGAAAAGAAGTTGATTCATGTTTGATGCTACCGTCAATTTACATCACCTCTGTAAAAAGGAAAAGGGTCGGTTCAACCTGCCCCGTCCCTGCCGTTTACTGTTTATATTGTGGTTCTTCTTGTTCTATTTCCTGCAGACGCGGTTGAATGCTATCTATAACTGCCTGTGTTTGTTGTGCAGCTGTCTGATAAAGTTGCTTTGCTTGTTGATTATCCGTACCAAGTGCAAAAGTCTCCAAACTTGCCTGAGCACTTTTTAGACCAGCAATTGTTTGCTTAACTTGCGCTCCAACTGTCATCAGGGTCCCTTCTTTCTACAGAATTTCTGGTACTGTTTTAGTATGGCAAAGCTAAGAGAAATTATTCGGGGCGATTAGTAAACAAAAAGCCATGAGCATGCTTTTCAGCAAGCCCATGGCTTGTCAATGCTCATTATCATGAACAATCACTCTCGCAGTATACAATACATAACCATTTTCCCATTTAGCATGAACTTCCAGAGCGTAATCACCAGAAGCGACATTGTATTCTTCAAAGTTTAAAGGGTATCCAGTTAACTCTTTATAAGCGAGTCTACCCGTATCCATATCCCATAAATAACATTTTACTGCATCCGGTGATTGTTTAAATAAAAGCTTAACATTATCATTTGAATCGACTATAAGTGGGGTGGATTCTCTGGCAAGTACAGCAGGTTCAATATTCATATCCGCAGAAGCAGTCCTTCCCCATTTCCTTAAGGTATAGGTTACCGGCTTAACTTCCATGATATGTTTAGCTGCAGCAACTTCCAATTCAGGAGGAGTTGGTTTATAAGAGTTATACGTGATCCAGCTGGACATACTGATCAAAACCAAAATAGACAAGGCTATCCACGGAACAGACTTCTTCACCGATATCCCCCTTTTCACAATTCCTGAGTTCTCCCTATAAATAGACGTAGATGACAGTGGGAAAGTTTCAAATTTTTCAATCAATTTGACTCGGGAGTCTTTGCAGTTTTAGCTGGTGAAATTGCCTTTTTTCTAATAATTCAGCAGGAAAACCATTTTCGGTATTATGTAACATTCGTTACATGCGTAGAAAATCACTTATTTTATAATGAATAAATAAATGATAAAAAGTTGGTGATCATTATGCATAGAGTTGGACATTTCCTTTCTACAAGCTTCCACCCTGGTAAAGTTGATTTTGACCAAAATCCTTATATCGTTATTTGGGAAGTAACAAGGGCTTGCCAGCTGAAATGTTTGCATTGCAGGGCAGATGCTCAAAATAAACCTGACCCAATGGAATTAACTCCTGAAGAAGGGAAAAAACTTATTGATCAAATTTATGAGATGGGAAATCCCATGCTAGTTTTTACTGGTGGAGATTGCATGATGCGGGAAGATCTTTTTGACCTTGCCGATTATGCCATTAGAAAAGGGATGCGCGTTTCCATGACTCCTAGTGCTACAGATAATGTGACAAAGGAAAAAATGGAAAGGGCCAAGGAAGTTGGACTCTCACGATGGGCTTTTAGCCTCGATGGGCCAACTCCAGAAATCCATGATCATTTTCGCGGAACTCCCGGTTCGTTCGACCTTACGATTGCAAAAGTAAAATACTTGAACGAATTAAACATGCCCTTGCAGCTTAATACTGTTATTTCCCGTTACAATTATGACCACCTTGAACAAATGGCAGAATTAATGAAAGAGCTAAAGGTAGTGATGTGGTACATATTTTTACTTGTACCGACCGGGAGAGGGCAACTCGATGCCTGCCTTACTCCGGCCGAACACGAAAAGGTGTTCAGATGGCTATATGAGTTAAGTAAAACGGCACCATACGACATTAAGACCACTGCTGCCCAGCACTACAGACGTGTAGTTCACCAGCAAAAAGCAAGAGAAAATAAACTCACCAAAGAACAAGGCATCCGCTATGTGGACACATTGACTAAAGATATGGCCTCCGTCATTGATGGGCTAAAGCGGGCTCCTAAAGGGGTGAATGACGGCAACGGTTTCGTTTTTATTTCCCACACCGGAGATGTCATGCCATCCGGGCTCCTGCCTCTTGTCGGAGGGAATGTCCGGGAAAAGCCTTTAGCAGAAATATATAGAGACTCCCCTATTTTCAAAGACTTGCGCAGCCCTGATAAATACAGCGGCAAATGTAGTGTTTGTGAATTTCGCTATGTATGCGGCGGTTCACGCTCGAGAACCTATGCTGTTACTGGAGACTATATGGCCAGTGAGCCATTTTGTGTTTATATCCCAGAAGCAATGCGTAAAAAGGAAACTAGGGTTTAGGGTTTAGGGTTTAGGGTTTAGGGTTTTCAGCTCCTCACTTGGGGAGCTGTTTTTAATTGGAACATATTTGACAATGTAATGACATTGAGAAAAGTGTGACATAAAGCACGGCAGCCAGTACCTTTGAGGTTTTACAATAAAGCTAACGAAAGGATGGTGCAAAGATGACAATCAAGATTGATCAAAACGCATACAAATGGTTTGAAAAGGAATTTGATACACAGAAACCGTTTCACATCCGCCTTTATCCTCAATATGCCGGGTTTGGCGACAAGAATAAAGGTTACAGCCTGGCATTTTCGCTTGAATCTCCTGCCATAGCCGCCGAACAGCAAGAGATTGACGGCATCACTTTTTTTGTAGAAGCAAACGATACATGGTTCTTTGACAAAACAGATGTAGAACTGAAGTACAGCGATACCGCTGGTGAAATTTTCGCCAGTTATATAGAACATAATTGAATCTAAAAGAGTCCCCGGTTCATCCAGGGACTCTTTTTACATTTCTTTTGGAGCCTTGACTCCCAGTATTCTAAGACCTTCTTCGAGCACAATGCTTACACAATGGACTAATTGAAGACGTGCGTTCTTTTCAGCATTTTCTTCTAGGATGCGGACTTCTCCATAATATTTATTAAAGGCCTGGGACAAATCAAGGACATATTTAGCAATCAAAGATGGATCGTTTTTATCAATCGCTCTATTTATTGTTTCCGGAAAGTTCTTAAGCTCAGTGATCACTGGCCACTCCGCAATAGCTGCCCACTTGAAGTCTTCATTCGTCCATTTGAATCCTCCCTTTTTCAATAACGATTGTGTCCGTGCATTTGTATATTGAACATAAGGTCCTGTTTCCCCTTCAACCTTCAACATTTCTTCCAGGGAAAATTCAATGTCGTTCATCCGAAAATTCTTCAGGTCATGAAAAACAATTGCGCCGGTACCAACCATTTTTGCAATCTCTGTTTTATTTTCCAAATGAGGATTTTTTTCTTCTATATTCTTTTCTGCCAGTTGAATGGAATCATTAAGAACATCTTCGAGCAAGACTACCTTCCCTTTTCTCGTGGACATTTTCTTACCATCCTTTAACATCATGCCAAATGGAACATGAACAATATCGACAGCCCATGGAAAGTCCAATTTTGCCAGCACTGCTTTGAGCTGTTTAAAGTGCAGACTTTGCTCATTGCCGACCACATACAATGATTTTACAAATGAATAGCTATCGAATCTGTACTTAGCTGCGGCTAAATCCCTGGTAGCATACAATGTTGCGCCATCCGATTTTTTAATAAGACAAGGCGGAAGTTCATGTTCTTCCAAGCTGACTACCTGTGCCCCATCCGAATCAACAAGCATGTCCTTTGCTTTTAGCATTTCCACGATTGAATCCATTTTGTCATTATAAAAAGCTTCCCCAGCGTATGAATCAAACACAATTCCCATGAGATTGTAAATCTTCTTAAACTCCTTAAGTGACTCCTCCTTGATCCATTTCCATAGCTTGAGTGCCTCAGCATCCCCGTTTTCCAGACGTCTGAACCAGTTTCGCCCCTCTTGCTCCAGCTCCGGCTGGCTTTCTGCTTCATCATGAAACTTTATATATAGCGCCAGCAGCTCCTGTATTGGGTTCTTCTCTACTTTCTCCTCTGATCCCCAAAGTTT
Source organism: Mesobacillus sp. LC4 (assembly GCF_053543455.1). Classification (NCBI taxonomy): domain Bacteria; kingdom Bacillati; phylum Bacillota; class Bacilli; order Caryophanales; family Bacillaceae; genus Mesobacillus; species Mesobacillus sp. LC4. Next base: position 805,920 of record NZ_JBGCUB010000001.1, on the reverse strand, counting down.
ATATGCTGTGATAAGCTTGCCGAATTGAGTTCCCCAATCTCCTAAATGGTTGATTTTCACGGTCTTATATCCAGCCTTTTCATAAATAAGCGACAATGAATTTCCTATAACGGTTGACCGCAGATGGCCCATGGAAAAGGGTTTCGCAATATTCGGAGAAGAAAGGTCAATTGTGACAATTTGATTTCCACCAAGATCAAGATCACCATAATGATTCCTCTTTTGCCCGATTTCAATCAATAGTTCTTTGGTCACTTCCGCCTTGTTTAAAAACGCATTTACATAACCACCGGCTGCTTCAAAACGTTCCATTGAATTATTAACTGAGCTTTGCAACCGGGCATGTAACTCCTCCGCAATAACAACCGGCGGTTTTCTCATGGTTTTTGCCAATTGGAAGCATGGAAAAGCTAAGTCACCCTGATGCAAAAATTTCGGTTTCTCGATTAACCTCTCTATTTCTGAACACGGGAGAGCCCCTTCTAGCTCAGCGGCAAGCAACTCAGCATACAGTTTTACATAATCCATTAAATTACCCCCTTATATAAAATAAAAAAACTCCCGTCTCTAAATAAGAGACGAGAGTTTATCCCGCGGTACCACTCCAATTGTTCCGAGTTTCGGAACCTTCTTCCAATTGATAACGGGTAAATCCCGGCTATCCCTACTTAGTTTCAGGACAGCATCTCAAAAGTGCGCTTCATTATTCTGATGCACCAGGCTTCCACTGTCCCTGGCTCGCTGTAGCAAAGATAGAATAATTACTCTCTTTTTCATCGATTTGATATTTTTACCATTATAAACAACTCTTCAGACCTTTTGCAATCATTTTTTTGCATATAATCCGGTATTAAATTCTTGTATTGACCGATTGTGATCATCGAACTTTTCAATATAGTTTCCGCCAGTATAATCGCCAATCACTTTTCGCCAAAAGTTCCTTGCCGGCTCATTTTTCTCTACCTGAGTAATGCTCCAATTTCCAGGGAATAGGTCAAATAGCTTGTCCGCCGCTGCTTTCCCAAACCCTCTTCGGTAGAATTTCCTCATGATAAAAAACTCCAGGATAACATTGGGATCTCCACTTTCAACCATGGCAAAACCCGCCAGTTCTCCTTCATGCTTGATAAAAAAAGCATATAAATCGGCTTCATTCCAATACGGTTTTAAATCAAAGGGTGCAAAAAATCCAGATTGCTCAAGCTTGATATCCTGAAAGACAGTAAATTCGTAAATATAAAATTGTATTACATTTTGGAGTATTGCTTCATCCTCCTGTTTTACACGCACTAATTCAATCACATGGACTCCCCTTTTTCAAAAAGATATAAATAAGAATTCGAGGATAGAACTAAAAATCCTTTACATAATAAAAAATCCTCTTGTTTAAAAAGTGAAAATGAGCCCTCATCTTATTAGGATAAGGACTCATTTTTACTAGTATTCTTCGATTTCCCAAGTATGATTGAACTGAATACAGCCCTTTAATGTTTGTGCGACTGGACATCCCCGTTCGAAAACATTTAATGCTCTTTCGGCAGCTTCCCTATTTCCTGAAGGAACCTTCAATTCATAGTGGCAGTTGATTTTTGTAATTTTCAGGACTCCTTCAGGTGCTTCAATTGTTCCTTGGATGTTCGCTTTGACTTTATCAGGTGAAGATGGTATTTTACGCGCCTCCAGCGCGCCAGATAGGGTTCCAACCAGTCAGCCGCCTGCTGCAGCAACGATATGATCTAGTGTAGACGGATATTCTACCTCTGGATTCACACCATAGAACTGCTTTACACCACCATGTACCCCAAAAAGCAAAGGCTCACTAAAACCATCAATGTAAGCCTCCCTGATTTTATTGGGAGTATCTTTCTGGATTACTGTTATCTTCGTTAACGCGATTGGCTCGGACAATTAAACGACCCCCTCCTTGAATTTCTAACTCCACCATATTAGAAACTGTGCCATTTTTCAAATAATAACCTATTTCTTATAAAATAGGCAGCCCGTCTTTAAGATTCCATGATACAAGCTGATGCTCGTCCGTTATTTTTTCATAAGATGTTGTTGTAAGGTTCGAATCTTACCTATCTTCTATGAAGGAAGGGGGTGGAGAGATGTTAATCACTGCGATTGTCGTTCTTTTGCTGGCACTTGCTTTGGTAGTTGCCATTTTGTTGAACCAAGACGCACTTGCTGATGTCCTTTACACTTGCATCGGCGAAGTAATTGCTGTAGACAATGGTGCTGCTTAATCTCTGTAAGATTTGCGACCTACAGTTCCTTACAATCTCCCTGGCTATACCGGTATTAGCCGGGGAGATTCTATAATAAAAGAAAGGATGATAGTAGATGAATGAAAAAGATATAAAGCCACATATTGATTCTTTGAAAAAAGAGCCGTCATTAGATGGAATACTTAATTTCACCCAGGCGATTTTTAATCAGTTGCCAGAAGAAAATGACGATGAGGTTAGCCAGCCTCAGAAAAACCAACTTAATGCTGACAACCTTAATTCCCTAATGGCAGCTGTACAGGGAATTGTCAATCCAACTACTTTATCATTGCTATCCAAGACATTGAATAAATCAGACTCAAAAAAAGAAGACGCAAACACTACTAGCCTAGAAAATGAGACCGAAAAACTTTCTTATGAGAACGAACAACTTCCTGTGGAGTTGAACGAAGTAAAAGAGCAATTGAATGTAATGAAGTGCGAGCTAGCAGAAAACAATAAGCGGCTGCAAGAACTTGAATCAGAAGTTCAATATCTTCGACGTCGCAGAAGACAATAAGAAAAAAGAGTCCTTCATGATTTTTATGAAGAACTCTTTTTCTGGCCTCTTTTCAGTATCCTTAAGTTAAAAAGTCAACACCAAGTAAATGGCTGTCCCCCACATGATCAAAGCGGATATTTTATTCAAGATCATGTGAAAACTATTTAATTCCCCTAACCTTCCCACTTGCCGTCCAACATAAGCAAGAACGAAAAACCAGATCCAGGAAGTCAAAATACAGGCAACTGCAAAGGTGAATTTCGCTGGACCTGCATAATTCATTGAACTCGTTCCTATCACTCCGATTGTGTCCATGATTGCATGAGGATTAAGCAAAGAAACCGATGCGGCAAAGGTTATCTGTTTTTTCGGGGAAAAGGCTACTGCCTCCTCAGTTACATCAGTTGGCCTGCTTCTCCAAGTTAAATATCCCATATAGATTAAAAAAAGAATGCCGGCTGATAATAACAACGTACTTAACCAGGTAACCTTTAGAACCATAACTGATATACCGAGAACTGCAAGAGTGATTAAGACTGTATCACTGATTGAAGCTGTCAAAATCACTGGCAAAACTCTACTATATTGTTTGTGCATAGATCCCTGGTTAAAAACAAACACGTTTTGGACTCCTAACGGAAGAATCAGTCCAAAGGCGAGGATAAATCCATGAACTCCCGCAGCTAGCATAGTTCCTCTTCCCCTTTTTCTATCCAACTATATTTACTATTAATTCCACTCCACCCTACCAATCTTTTAAACAGCTCCTATATAACAGAAAAGGACTTAGGCCTAAGTCCTTTTCCAATTAATTCTTAAATATATTCTCTGAGATACTGAAAACAGCGAAACTGACAATAAACGCAAAAATGCCAGAGTGAATTTTATTTTCCCAATCAATCATATTATTCGCAAACGTTAGAACTGTAGCAATAAAAAAGCTTGCGATAAGTACCTGTTTTAAATTTAATTTTCTTTTCATTATAACTCCTTATGCTCTAACAGATGAATGTATTCTAATATTGCCAAATCAACCTGGTCAATGTGTACAGCTTCTTTAAGGTCCCAGAGTCTTATTTTAGACATTTCTTTGTTTTGTTGAAAGGGGCACAGAAAGGAAGTTGTCGAGTAGTATAATGGGTTGAACTTTTCGGCACCGTTAAGATGATTTTTTACCCTTGCCAGGCCAACAAATTTAAGATTCATGACGAATTGTCCAGTTTCTTCAAGAAGTTCTTCTAGAGCGCAATTCAAAGGTGTTTCATCATATTCTCTTTTTCCGGCCGGTAGTTCCCGTTGTTGCCTTAAGGTGTTGTATCCAATTAGATAGTTTCCTCTCACCATGAATGGCGTATGATCCTGCCAGCGGCTGATATTGCTCCATGTCCATTACGCTTATTTCAAGAATGTCTACTAACCAAAACCATTATTTTGTTTCGTGATCATGAAGCAACCTTCCTTGCTCGTCGCGTATCCTCGGACCAAAATGGACATGCCAGTGCAAATGCTTGTTGCTTTGATAAGTTCCAATGTTAGTAGATATTGTGCATGCTCCAAAGTCCTTATCAAGCATTGAGGCAACCCGCTTTACTATCTTGAGAACATCATTCAATATCTCCGTTTCCTCTTCCGATACTGTTAAAAATGATAAAATATGTTTCTTGGGAATGACAATGATATGTAGCTTATAATATGGCCGAGTATGATAAAATGCTAGAGACTGCTCCGTTTCAAACACCTTTTCCACAGGTGTTTTACCTGATAATACTTCATCACAATAGAAATCTTGCCATTTTTGTTCAACCGTCATTTGTACACTCCTGTATAAAATTTTTTCTACCGGGCGTTTTCAACATATATTCAGCTTCTCTTAACCACAGTCTATGGCGTTATGTTGAATATAATGTTGTATAAAATCAAGATAGCTTTTTTGCAAGTTTTTAGGCATTTGATGCAAATCGAAGAATTGCAAGTCGATTGACTCTAGTTCATCCAACACAATCTCACCACTATAATCCTTTGTTGAATAGACGGTAGTTACTGAGTAGAGTTCATCACCGTTTGCGACTTTTAAGTAATATTCTCCACCTGAAAACACGCCTTCTAACTTCAATTTTCCCAAGTCGAGTCCCGTTTCTTCCTTTACTTCCCTTCTTGCAGTTTCTTCAAGGCTCTCTCCTAATTCCATCAAACCGCCTGGAAGCCCCCATCCGCCATCACTTCGATGCTGGAGCAGTAATTGGCCTTCATCATTAAAAATAAGCACGACTGCTCCTGGTAAAATCAGTGGCCTGTGGCCTACCAGCTTTCTTAGCTCACGTATATATCCCAATGTGTTCACTCCATTATTTATTTTTTGAAAAGGGCAGCTAAAAGAGCAGATGTTCCGAATTTTCCGGTATCAGAGTTTAAATCTTTCATTTTCCGGATTTCAACTGCTGTGAATTCTTGAAAAATCCACTTAAGCTTTTCATCAGTGAAACCCAAACCGCCTCGCATGCTTTTACCTCTATACACTTCCCAATCGGAAATGTCCGCCCCGCCAAGCTCTCCTCCCTGTACAAAGCAGGTTAGAGCAAATGAACCTCCAGGCTTTAAAGCTCTCTGTACGAGATCAATATAACTCATTCTTCTATGCGGCGGGATATGGTGGAAACAGCCAGAATCATAGACAAGATCATAGGCTCCCTCTTCAATTTCGAAATCAAAAATATTACGTTGAACAAAATTCACTTTAACTTCTTGTTCTTTTGCCCTTTCTTTAGCCCATTCCAGACCTTCTGCAGATTGGTCGACGGCATCTACGTTAAAACCATTCCTGGCCAAATAAATGGCATTCCTCCCTGGTCCACAGCCTAATTCCAAGGCCTTTCCCGCTGTTATCCTGCCCTTTTCCATATATTCAACTAAATTCTCATCTGGATGGTTTTCAAAAAAAGGAATTTTTCTTTCCCGGTCAGAATAAAAATGATCCCAGTTAAACTCACTTTCTTCTTTCAGAAAGTAATCTAGCATTCTTAATAAGTCCTCATAGCTATTTATTGTTTCTTTCATAATCTACCTCCCTAGATTTCCCCCTGTTTACCCTTTCAAAAGTGAGATAAGGTACAGTTGACACTTGTTGATGTCTTGATTTGCCCTATCATTACTTCTTTGTATAAAATTCGACAAACCTATTGGAAAATCCTTGTAAATACGCAAAAAAGCGACCTTCTTTTAAGAAGATTCGCCTTATCAATCTTGCCTTATTTTTGGATTACAATCTGTATTACATGCCCAACGCCGGTATGTAATTGGCCTTCAACTCGCTCCTCTTCTCCATAGTAGAAATGTAATGTATTATATCCTTTCACCCACTGGAGCAGGTCCGATGGATCATAAAGCATTTCTTTTGTTTTTGGCCCGCCTGTTCCATATTTGACCTGGTCCTCTGAATATACTTCCAGCATGACAATGCCACCAGGTTTTACAGCAGATAAGAGTTTGTCAAATACTGTTTTTTGGTCCTGTTTGGAAAAATGGCCAAAAACCATTATGGCTGCGTCAAATTCCTCTACTTGTACCTGTTCTTGAATTAAATCCTTTTGTTTTGTCGAGATCTTGACTCCAAACCGTTGGGCCAGTGCTTCCGTCTTTTTTAGGCCATTAAGCGCATAGTCATAAGCTGTAACCTCATGACCTTGTCTCGCAAGGTAAACAGCATTCCTTCCTTCACCTTCAGCAAAGCATACAACTTTTTTGCCGTTCTCCAGCCTTGTTGATTGTTTTTTTATAAAAAGGTTTGGCTCTTCACCATACACATATTCTTCCGAACCAAAACGCTCATGCCATAGATTTCCCATACTCTCTCACTCCTTCCTGATTATTATACCCTTTACCCTTTTTTTAGTATGATTAAAGAACTGAAGGCTAACCTAATTTTTAATGGGTAAAAAAAGATAGGAGGTGGATTAATGATGAAAGAATTAATGTCGATGGACGAAGTAAAAAGCTTGATAAGCGATAATGAATTAAGCTTCATATATGTCTTGACTGACAGTTGAAGCGTCTGCCATGGATTGCTTCCTCAGGTTGAGGAAGTTATGGAGGACTTCCCTAAAATCAAAACAGGTTTGGTAAACGCAGGAAAGGTTGAAGAGATCGCTGGATTTCTTATGGCTTTTACCGTGCCAGTCCTCGTACTCTATGCAGATGGGCGAGAATATTTGAGGGAAGCCAGAATCGTACAAGTTGAGAAGTTGAGAGATGATATCAGCAAAATATACGAAGGATTTTTCGGAGAATGAGTGTAGAGCTTGGGATATACCAAGCTCCTTATCTTTCGTTAAAATTTAATTTTTTTTCATAAATCAATTTTCCAGTTGAAGTATACCCGGAGATTTTAGTCACAAGACTCTGTGCATTTTCGGTACCTGATTGATGGTACCAGAACTTCCTGCTATTGCGGGTTATGATTTTTGCAGGATACTTACCATTCTCTATCTCCAAAATGATCTCCGTAATTTCCGTTTGATGGATTTCACCAATGAACACGGTATTATATCTGTTGTTCCCCTCAAGAGAATAGTCTCCCAGCAACCATGTTGCCGCTCCAAATGATAGAGGATCAGGCTTTCCTTCAGGATGCCCAAACTCTGATCCCCCTCTGTATTGCCACCCTTTATCTGACTTAACTAAGTGAATGACGCCAAATCCATCAACTTGTTCATATAGAGAAAATGCATTTTGCCCCTTTATCTTTTCAGTAAAGATTATGCCATCGGTCTCGATCCCACTGTCCAACATTGCCTGTTCAATCGTTTTTTGGTTTGGTTCAGTGACATTTACCTGATCCTTAGTGCAACCTGCAAACAAAATGCTAGTTGTTAAAAAGAATGTTAAAACTTTTTCATTCAAAAATATCACCCTCTCCTCCTTTACTGTAACATACGTATTTCACTCAATGAATGATGGAATTTAGAGCCCATTAATTAGTTCAAAGTAACCATTATACATATAACTTCTTATTTCTGTTAGTAGTCCTTGCTTAATCGCGAATGTATTTATTTCCCAATTATAAGCAGGTATGATTATCACTTCAGAATGCAAAATAATCAATGGACCAACTTCCTTTCATAAGGGGCAAAAACAATGAATTTAGAAACGATAAGGAGTGCGATCATGGGAGTATTAAGCGGAAACCCCAAAGATGAACCTTTGCATTATGGTGAAGTATATGGAACATGGACTCATCTGTCAGTCAATCATGGATTGATTGCAGCATACCAGACGTTTATCAATCATATTGGTGATGAAGATTTAAAGAAACTTGTTCAAGAAGCTATTGAAGCAATGCAGGAAGAAAACAAACAGGTAGAAGTGTTGCTAAAATCAAATGGAATTGGTCTTCCTCCTGCACCCCCAGAACGCCCAGTTGCTCATCTGGAGGATATACCTCCAGGAGCAAAATTCAGTGACCCTGAAATTGCAGCTGCCGTTTCGAAGGATGTTGCTGAAGGGTTAGTCGCAGCCAGCACCATGATCGGTCAGGCAATCAGAGAAGATATAGGCTTAATGTATGGTCAATTCCATATGGCTAAAGCACAATTCGGTGCCAAGATGTTGAAATTGAATAAAACAAAAGGCTGGTTGATTCCTCCTCCTTTGCAAGTGAAATCTACTGAGAGTTAAATAATATTGTTATGTAAACTACAAGCGAGAAAAACAGCAGGCCAAATTATATGGTCTGCTGTTTTAAATTGGCTATTTATTGATCATCGTGATTTGCCCTGAAAATGTTCGGGCTCCCGAAATTCTTCGATTTTGTGCGCTATATACCCTGCTTCAGAAAAAACCTGATGATTTCCTTCTACTTTATCCGAAGTTAATCTTGGTTCAGACAGAATCACGCGGGGCTCCTTTAATTTTGTCCGAAGGTGACCTCTGTTCGGACAAAATCCTAGTGAATCCCTTCTACTTTGTCTGAAGTTGATCCGGGTTCAGACATAACCACGCGGGGCTCCTTTAATTTTGTCCGAAGTTGACCCTGGTTCAGACATAACCACGCGGAGCTCCTTTAATTTTGTCCGAAGTTGACCTCTGTTCGGACAAAATCCCAGTGAATCCTCCTACTTTGTCTGAAGTTGATCCAGGTTCAGACATAATCACCGGATCTCTTTCAATTTTGTCTGAAGTTGACCTCTGTTCGGACAAAATCCTGGTGAATCCCTTCTACTTTGTCTGAAGGTGACCCTGCTTGAGACATAATCATGCGGACCTCTATCAATTTTGTCTGAAGTTGACCTCTGTTCGGACAAAATCCTGGTAAATCCATTCTACTTTGTCCGAAGGTGACCCTGGTTCAGACATAACCACGCGGAGCTCCTTTAATTTTGTCCGAAGTTGACCTCTGTTCGGACAAAATCCCAGTGAATCCTTCTACTTTGTCTGAAGTTGATCCAGGTTCAGACAGAATCACGCAAATCTCCTTCAATTTTGTCCGAAGGTGACCGTGGTTCAGACAGAAACACGTGGATTTCCTTCAAATTTATCAAGGTTGACCATTGTTCGAACAAGATTTTCAAATGGTGAGTGGAAGAACCTGCTCCGTGTATATTAGAGGTGAAACCCCTTTGGATTATTTCCGCCAAACCCTTTTGTTTTCAACTCTTCGTGTATACCCCAGTGCATCGAGTCGCTCGAGAAAAGGAATCATGTATTTTCGCGATAACTCCACGGCTTCCTTTGCTTGGGGTACTTCAAACTCATCGCCAGTATGTTTTCTTAGCTTCTCCACTGCCTCAGCAAAATGAGCGCCATACCAGGCATATTGATCATCGAGCATGACAATCTCTCCTTGATCTTCAAGGAATCGTTTCAACTCAGCTGCAAGAGACTCAGGGATTCCGGCATTTTTTATATAATCATTCAGATATGCAACCTTCAGGCCATCCTTCTTGAGTTCGTCTAGCATATTCTCTGTTCGCTTCACCCAGTTGTTCGGAACGTGAGGAGCAAAGCTTACCAAAGAAATATACTGTTCTTTCCTGTTCAGCACCCCCTCGGTAATGGCGTGATCGATCACAAACTCAAGCAGGGTTTTTGAAAAAGATTTTTGCAAGGATTGAAGCAGTTCGGCCTTATTCATCCCGATTCGCATTGGGTTTTCAGCAAGGAAGTCTTCTAACCGGTCGCTGATCTCTTCTTCGATGACTTCGACAACCGATACTAGAGCGTATTCCTTATTGGAAATTTGGATGAACTGGTCATCTTTCAGATTGGCCAGAATTGCCCCTTCATCAAGAGCAGTCCGTTTGATTAGTTCTTCAATAGATAAACTTTTTGCTTCGTATAAAGAAGCATTTATTCGTTCAATTGGCGTTCCGGCCTTCTTTTTCTCAAGTTCTTCAATCGTCTGCTTGCCAAATCGGTATTTATTTCCGCGTGGGTCAATTACCCATCCGCCGCCAATCGTTTCCTGCGGACTTGGACGGCGGACGATGAACCGGTCTCCACGCTTCGTAACGATTTTTTCATCAAGACGGAGCTGACAAAGGACTTCTCCGTTGTCTTCTTTTAGTTCATTCCGGTCAAAAAAGACAATCCTCCCCATTACTTCAGCAGTCCCGATATGGCACTTAATAGGGGTTCTTTGTTTTACCAAATGCTCAAGATCCTCAACGACTCTGATTGCTACATCAATCGTATTCGTTACAATAAAGTGCTCGGATGACACAAGGACTTCGCCACGTTCAAGATCATCCCGCGAGACACCCGATAGATTGATGGCTGCCCTTTGACCTGCATAAGCCATCTTTGCTGGCTGATGATGAACTTGCAGCTGGCGAGCTCTGACCTCTAATCCGCTCGGCAGGATTTTTAATGACTGGCCCTCTTCAACCGTCCCTTCGTAAACAGTACCTCTCACAACGGTCCCTTGCCCCTTCACTGTAAATACCTGGTCAATCGGCAGGCGGAACGCTCCTTTGGCATCCCGCATTTCTTGCTCCTTCAGTGTTTCAATGACCATTTCTTTTAATTCCGGGATTCCTTTTTTTGATAGACTATCGACCAACATAAATGGAGCGTTCTCAAAAACTGTGCCATCAAGCTCGCTTAATATATCGTCTTTCACAAGCTCTATGAATTCCTCTTCTACTCTGTCGGTCTTTGTAATTGCGATAATACCAGAGCGGATTCCGAGAAACCCCAGAATATCAAGGTGCTCCCTCGTTTGCGGCATGACGCCTTCATCCGCAGCAACCACCAGAACGACGAGGTCGATCCCAGCAACTCCGGCAATCATCTGGCGGATAAAGCGCTCATGTCCTGGAACATCGACAACGGAAATTTGCAGTTCTTCATCCTCATATAATGGCGCAAAGCCAAGTTCAATTGAAATTTGGCGTTCTTTTTCTTCTTTCAGGCGGTCCGTATCGACATTCGTCAACGCTTTGGTCAGCGATGTTTTTCCATGGTCAATATGACCTGCCATCCCAATGGTAAAATACCTCTTGCTCAAATGCTTACACCCTCTTTAGATATGTATAAAATAACTCTAACTTTAAAAGCAAAATAGTTCAAGCAACGAAAATTAGACAATTAAAATACAATTATTTAAGGCTCGAAAAATGTTGAAGTCAAGACAATTGATACTGCTATCAATGCTGTTCAAATTCTGGTTTCACTGATCGCTAGGTTGTATATTTTCTACTAACTAAGCATCTTCAACACCTTTTCCTTAAAAAGATCAGCCTGCAGACAATGATTGGTCTGCAGGCTGATTAATTTTTTTAGTTGTACATAAAACGAAGCATGGCAGCAGCGGCCAGCCTGCTTGTCATATCCCGGAAGTCTTTTGATGGATCTATTTCCACGATATCCATCGCTTTTACTTTTTCATGGGAGGCAGCAGCTGAAATACTCGCAAGCAATTCCCTGCTGGTGATCCCACCCGGTCCAATAGCCGGGCACCCGGGCGCGAATGCCTGGTCGACGACGTCCATATCAACAGATAAGTATATTTTATCTACTAATTCAGACAGCCTTTCCAGTTCCTTTTTAATGATAGGAATGATCCCTGAAATCTCTATATCTTCCATTGTATAGACAGAAATCCCTTTTTCTTTTGTATATTCATGATATTCTTTCGCATTTGCATAATCACGAATCCCTATCTGGACAAGATGCGCACCCTTTAAATGTCCCCCTTCAATAAGGCTCCGGAATGGTGTGCCGTTTGTCCGTCCGCCATCATCAAGATTCCTGACATCATGATGTGCATCCCATTGGATAACTCCTATTTCCCCGTAGTGCTCCTTGAAGGCCCGAATGGAAGGATAGCTGACACCATGGTCTCCGCCAAGCATGATATACCTTTGGCAGGCATTCTTCTCAAGCATTTCCTTGACACTTACATAAAGTCTTTCAATGGATTCCTCCATCTCAGTTGGATGTGTTTGCACATCGCCAAAGTCAAGGATCTTTACATTCTCGTAATCTTTGGCTCTTTCTCCAGAAAAAGTTGAAAATGAGCTTAAGCTTGCCCTCATCGTTTTAGGCGCATCCGATGCCTGTGATAAAGAAATGGATGTTTTAGAGTATGGAAGACCGATTAAGCCGATATTGCCAGTTTCGCCCTCTGAATAAGGTATTACCCGTTCATTGACCTTCGTGACGAACCGGTCCTTGAAAACCGCTGGCTTACCTGGCTGAAGATAACTGAATTTCACCATAAGCGGTCCTTTCCCAAAGTTTATTACCAGAATGGTAGACACTTTGTGCATGATTTACACCAAAGTGATACGGGATATATTGATAATTAGGTACATCCCAGATGACGAAATCTGCAGAACGTCCTATTTCCAATGATCCTGCGTGAGACGCTCTTCCAATTGCATGGGCTGCATTTACCGTGGCTGCATTCCAAATTTCTTCTGCGGACATTTTCAGCTTTAATGCAGCGAGTGACATAATCATTTGAAGGTTTTCAGTCACACAGCTTCCGGGATTGAAATCTGTCGCCAAAGCCACTGCCGCACCCTCATCAATCATCTTTCTCGCACGGGCATAATGGTCCTTGCCAAGGTAAAACGTCGTTCCTGGCAACAGAACTGCTACTGTATCGCCTTCCGCGAGCTGTCTGATTCCTTCATCTGAGGCGGCAACCAGATGGTCAGCACTTGCCGCCCCTAATGATACGGCCATTTCCGTGCCTCCAAGCGGGTCAATTTCATCAGCATGGATTTTCAGACCAAACCCTTTTTCTTTTGCCTGTTGTAAAAACTTCCTTGACTGTTCGATTGTAAAAACACCTGTTTCACAAAAAATATCCACGAACTCTGCAAGTTCTTCTTCATTGATAACCTCGAACAACCTGGCCATTTCGTCCAGGAACTCATCCTCTTTCCCTTTGAATCCAGGCGGCACAGCGTGCGCACCAAGGAATGTTGAAACGACAGATATTGGGTACTTTTCCTTTAAACGTTTGACCACCCTCAGCTGCTTAAGTTCTGTATCAGCATCCAGACCATAGCCACTCTTTGCTTCCAAGGTTGTAACTCCGTAGGAAATCATTCTTTCAAGATGGAAAGAAGCCTTTTTATACAAATCTTCCTCTGTCGCTTTTTTAGTGGAACCTACCGTTGATAAAATCCCGCCCCCCTGAGCGAGGATTTCTAAATAAGGTACTCCAGCCTGCTTCAGTGAAAGTTCATGTTCTCGGGAACCGCCAAATACTAAATGTGTATGCGGATCAACAAGCCCTGGAGACACAACCTTACCCTCGGCATCAATTCTCTCGGTAGATTTAAGTGACCCTGCTTCAGCATCGCTGCCAATCCAGGCAATTTTCCCATCCTGTATTCCTATTGCTGCCTCTTCACTTATGTTGAGTTCTTTCATATCCTGCCCCTTCAACGGATAATCGGAAGCTTTGGGCAAAATGAGCTGACCTATATTGTGAACGATTACATCATATGTCAATATTCTCATCCTTTCTTTCAAAATTTTCCTAGAACAGAAGTGACAATGCTTCATTTTTATTTAACATTGCCTCCTCCAAATTAGGGAAGCATCGGGATGTCGACCCCTTTTTCTTTCGCTGTTTCGATCGCTTTTTCGTAGCCAGCGTCAGCGTGGCGGGCAACACCCATTCCAGGATCTGTAGTCAGGACCCTCCTAAGCCTCTCTTCAGCAAGGTCAGTACCGTCCGCCACCACGACCATTCCTGCGTGCAGGGAATATCCCATGCCTACGCCCCCGCCATGATGGACAGAGATCCATGAGCCGCCTGCAGCAACATTGACTAGTGCATTAAGAATCGCCCAGTCACCAACTGCATCACTGCCATCCTTCATTGCTTCTGTTTCACGATTGGGAGAAGCGACCGACCCGCTGTCTAAATGATCTCGACCAATGACAATCGGTGCTTTCAATTCACCTTTACGCACCAGTTCATTAATTGCCAATCCCATCTTCACTCGCTCACCATAGCCAAGCCAGCAAATTCTTGACGGCAGACCCTGAAATTCCACTTTTTCCTGTGCCATGTCAATCCAGCGCTGAAGTGCTTTATTTTCTGGAAAAAGCTCCTTGATCAGTTCGTCTGTCCGATGAATATCTGCTGGGTCTCCAGATAATGCAGCCCAACGGAAAGGCCCTTTACCTTCACAGAAAAGCGGTCTGATATAGGCAGGAACAAATCCAGGGAAATCGAACGCATGCTGCTCACCATGATCCTTGGCAACCTGGCGGATGTTATTGCCGTAATCAAATGTGACAGCACCTCTCCTCTGGTATTCAAGCATGGAAGCGACATGCTTTGCCATTGAGAAGGAAGATTGCTTTACATATTCTTCAGGATCTTCGTCACGAAGTTTGGAAGCTTCTTCCAAATTAAAACCAACCGGGATATACCCATTCAATGGATCATGAGCAGAAGTCTGGTCCGTTACAATATCCACCTTAAAATTCCTGGACAGTAATTCCAGATGGACCTCTGCAGCATTCCCGACCAGACCAATTGAGAGAGGTATTCCCTTATGCTTTGCTTCATTTGCCCAATCAATTGCCTCATCGATTGAATGGGTCATTTTGTCGCAATAACGAGTATCGATTCGCTTTTTGATCCGTTCTGGATCGATCTCCACAGCTAAGCAGACGCCATCATTCATCGTAACGGCTAGAGGCTGGGCTCCACCCATGCCGCCGAGCCCTGCAGTCAGCGTAATGGTGTTTCTAAGCGTTCCGTTGAAGTGCTGTCTCGCTACCTCTGCGAATGTTTCATATGTGCCCTGGAGGATTCCCTGGGAACCGATGTAAATCCAGCTTCCAGCAGTCATTTGTCCGTACATCATCAATCCTTTTTTATCTAATTCGTGAAAGTGATCCCAATTTGCCCATTTAGGTACCAAAACAGAGTTGGAAATTAACACTCTTGGTGCAGCCTCGTGCGTTTTGAATACAGCGACAGGTTTACCAGATTGAACGAGCATTGTTTCGTCATTTTCCAGCCTGCGCAGCGTTTCAACGATAGCGTCGAATGCCTCCCAATTACGTGCTGCTTTGCCAATTCCCCCGTAAACAACAAGATCCTCAGGCTTTTCAGCCACCTCTGGATCAAGATTGTTATAGAGCATCCTTAATGCTGCTTCTTGTTCCCATCCTTTACACTCCAGTTCAAGGCCCTTTTTTGCTTTAATATTGCGCTTTGCTTCAATTGCCATTTTTTCCACTCTCCTCAATTTTTTATAGTATTAAGCCAGACTCTCCTGCTGTTTTACAGCTGTCCACTGATGTCTATTTTTTTTTAGCCAGTCTCCAAGCCTCTCGATATCCTCAGAAAAAATCCGGTCCTCTGTGATGGATGGAACGATCTTTCTTACCTCTTGATAGAAGCTCCAGGTTTTAGGTGCCATTTTATCAACACCTCGATATTGGACTGCCTGAAGAGCACAGATACATTCAATTGCTAGTACACGCCTGACGTTTTGGATGATACTGTGTGCATGGCGGGCAGCAATGGTTCCCATGCTCACATGATCCTCCTGGTTGGCAGAGGATGGGATCGAATCTACACTTGCAGGATGAGCAAGGGTCTTATTTTCTGAAACGAGTGATGCTGCACTGTATTGCATGATCATCGCACCTGACTGAAGTCCAGGTTGCGGACTCAAGAAAGGCGGGAGGTCATTTAATTGCGGATTGACCAATCTTTCAATCCGTCTTTCAGAAATACTGGCAAATTCTGCAACAGCTATTTTCATAAAATCCATTGCAATCGCAATCGGCTGGCCATGGAAGTTCCCTCCCGAAATGACGGTTTCCCCCCCGTCAAAAATGAGCGGATTGTCTGTAGCTGCATTCATTTCAATCTCCAACTTTTCTTTTACATAGTCGAGCGCCTGCCATGATGCTCCATGCACTTGGGGAATGCATCTTAATGAGTACGCGTCCTGTACTCTTTTTTCACCTTGTCGTGTCGTCAGTTTGCTGCCTGCCAGTAAATCTCTCATGCGCTCCGCTACCTCTATTTGCTGTCTGTAACCGCGAGCTTCATGAATAGCAGGGTGGAATGCATCTATGACCCCTTCCAATCCTTCCATTGTTAGGGCAGCAATCCATTCTGATTGATGTGCCAGATCTTTTGCTTCGATCCAGTTCACCACACCCATTGCCGTCATTGCCTGCGTTCCATTAATCAGCGCCAGGCCTTCTTTAGCCTGTAAAACGATTGGCTCAAGACCTTCTTTTTTATATGCTTCTTCTGTCAGGCATACCCTTCCCTGATAGAAAACCTTCCCCTCGCCTAACAATACTAATGCCAGATGGGACAGCGGCGCTAAATCCCCCGACGCACCAAGGGATCCTTGCTGCGGGACAACCGGATGGATTCTGAGGTTGAGCAATTCTTTCAACCTTTCAGCAATAACCGGCCTGATCCCTGAAAAACCTTTAATCAACGCATTCAGCCTAAGTAAGATCATCGCACGTGAAACGACCTCGGGGAATGGCTCCCCTACGCCGCAGGCATGAGACCTGATCAGGTTTAACTGCAATGCATTGACATCTTGTTCATCAATGATGACATCACTGAATTTCCCGAATCCTGTATTGATTCCGTAGATCGTACGCTTGTCGGCTACGATTTTCTCTACCGCTTCCCTGCTCTCGGTAACCTTCTTCATGCTTTCTGGACTGATGGCGACTGCCTCGTCGAGATAGCAGACCTGCTTGATTTGCTTCAAAGTTAACGTTTCTCCCGTTAAAACAACCATACAAGTAACCTCCTGATCGGATAAAATAAAAAGGAGACGATAATGGCATACTTAACCATCATCGCCTCCTACTGACTAGTGGACTATAGGCAATGCAACTTTATATATGATTGATTCCTAAACCGACCGTTTCGTGTTCAGACCCTTTTACAGGAGCGCCAATCGTTCCATAAAACGCGACGGCAATCCATTCTCCTTCTTCTTCATCGGAAAAGGGTGTACCACGGACAACGGCAAATCGAAGGCCGACAGTACGGCTCATTTCACCAATGGACAGATGGCCCCGTGTCACCCCTTCCATGCCTTCCATGATTGCATGGTATAAAGCATGGGTTTCACGATACAAATTGGGATGTATGAGACCATGACGTTTGGCAGCTGTCTCCACTGCTGAAATAACTTTTTGCATATTCATCGAGCCTACTTTGCCAAGGCAATAGCTTACACCTTTAAGGGTATCCTGAAAAAAAGCCATTTCTTCTTCTGTGAATGACGCCAGCAGGATCGCTGTTTTCCCAATCGCTAATTTACTCATGACCGACCCCGTTTTCTGAATTTTACCTATTGACTAATAACTTATATTAATTTTATGGTTCCTAGCAGTGAATGTCAACAGATATGGGAAATTTTAGTATTCTAATATAGTAGTATGATACCATGTTAAAGCATTGAAAAAAGCGCCCATCAGGCGCTTTTCGGTTACCTATTCTCTATTGACTCTGCGAGACTAAAAAGAAAACCATAGATCAGATTATAAGCCTCTCCGATGGATAGATCCTCTATGTATCCTTTAAGTCCATTCAATGCGAAGTTCAGGCTCCATACTCCTTCATTGGCATCGAACATCAGGTCAAACCTGGACCCCTCTCCTTGCAGGTTTTCTTCGAGGAATTTCTTGATGTCAGCCTCATACTTCTTCTGAAGCTTCAGTCCAAGCATGACATCATATGTTCCGAACACATCATCTTTTTCAAAACTGACGGCATCGACTCCAATCAGTTCAAACCACCTGGATTCCAAGTACATGAATTCATTATTCCGTTCTTTGAAATAACCAATTGGCTGACTAAGAAAATGCGATGATTCTTCACCTAGGAACTCTTCAGTCTCTTTGTTGCCTCTCTCAATATAAGCATCCTTGAAACGGGCGCCGGGCTCAGATAATTTTACCTGGACACCATTAAGTAATCCTTGACGTTCTGCATATTCCTTTTCTTCATTATGTAATTCAACCGTACCCTTTTGAGATCCTATAAACTTCTCTATCTGTTTTTTCAACATTATGATGGCCTCCATAATCGTTTTGCTGATATTTATATTGAATGGAAAATAGGCAAATAGCAAATTTTCTAGTCCAGTTTCCCAAAAATTTCTTGAAGAATTTCTTTTGTATAGTCACATCCCCATACAAACCACTGCTTTTCCCCATATCTTGTAAGTATAACACCACTCTATAAGAAAGGAGAGGCACGTTTTATGAATTATTATTACAAAGATGATCATCGACCTGACTATGATTACGATCATAAAAAAGAAAAGTCCAGGGACCGCGATATGGGGAAACGCAAAAAATATGATGACCATAGGGATCGGGATGATCACAAGCATAGGGATTGGGATGATCATAAAAAATGGGATGATCATAAGGATTGGGAGAAGCAAAAAGATAAAGATAAGCATAAAGATTGGGATGATGACGATTGTGGCTGCCAAAAAGGCCACCATGATGATAAACACTCCGATCATTGTGTGTGCAAAAAGGTCAGGGACATTAATGATGCACAGCACAAAGTAAAGCATAAGAAAGATGGTTGTGATGTCAGCTGTGAAAGATCAATCAGAGAACTCTTAAATCAGTGCAAACAGTCGAACTACGATACAATCCCATTCAAATTATTATGCGGATGCAGCAAAGGCGACTGTGAGACCTTCGTGGGTACAGGCGTTGTTAAAATCAATGGATGCTTTTATGATATCAAGTCTAGTTTTTTCCGTGTAGTTGATTTTACTAAGGGTTCCAAATGCTGTGCGATCCTTGAGCTGCTCTGTCCGGAACGTTGTGAAGGGAAACAACATGGAATTGAAGGCTTCGTAAGAACGGGGGCTTGTTTTGAAGTCGATTTGAAAGATTTTGTCGGCATTACCTGCTTCCCTCCAGTAAAAGCGAAAAAAATGGATCCTAAGAAGCTATTATGCTCTGGACGCTGATTTCCTGAATAGTCACACAAAACAGCCACCCCACTTCTATGTGGGGTTCCATTTTGCCTCTAAAACTCAGCACTTGTCCCGAATCCTATTAACTCCACTTCCCTGACGTAAAAAATATGTGATTGCCCTCTATCATTCGTCTATTCATTTACTGTAGTACTGGCATATAAAATAGTAAGTCAAAAGAAAGGAGCAGACTTATACTGTTTCTTACTGCTTTTGATTAAAAAAAAAGGAGTGAAAGATATGAAGAGAAATACAGGTTGCAATTCAAACCATGGCTGCCCGCCACAGCTTTCATGCGATGAAGCAAAAACGCTTCGGGTTGAATGCGATAATGATTCTTACTATCCTTATGGCAATTACCTTAAGTATCCAGTTGCTGACATTGATGTCGCGCTAGCTGAAGTTGAGCTGCAAGTAGAAGTCGAAAGTGATATTAAACTCCCTACAGCAGCACGCGAGATCAAGCACATGCGCAGGAATGTATCGCTTACGCAATGTAAGGCAATCCGTTCAGCAATGGACTATGACAAGGTTAAACTCTATATATCCGGTGTTGTCCACAAGAATATCCAATATGTAGAGCAGTGCAGCGGTGTATTGAAGGACTACAGCGTCGATGTACCATTTACTTGCAGCCAGGCTGTCAAAGTCTACAATTACCCAGATTACGAAAACTTAAGCCAAAAGAACACCGTGTACGAAAGAAGATTCATCGACAAGAAAGGCCATGGTGCTGATAACTGTACTTCTGGTGCATTTACGTATGAGTACTATAATGAGCCGATTGACTGCAAACTGCTTGCATCTTTTGTCAATGACCTTGACCTTTACAAGGATTTTGACAACTGGGGCCGATTCAGCCGCATCACAGAAAAGATGGAAGTTGGCTTATTCTTCAAATTGATTCAGAAGCAGCAGGTTGACTTAGACCATTCCTATGGACACAAACATGAAGAAGAGTCATCTTCATCTTCATCATCATCCTATTTGGAATCAGGCGATAAAATTGTCCAACAGCAGCCCAAAAACATGAAGCACAGAATGGCTGAATTAATGAAACGCCATGATGGCTAATATTAATGCAAGGGTGCCTCGCTTGAGGCACCCTGTTTATATATTATTTTGAGAGTAACCTATTTAAATCCAAACATTGCTTTTGAAATAGATCTATTTTCATCTTTGCAGTGCCTTGGACCATCACTCTGCCATTATCAATGAATTGTTCATTCCAAACACAATGCAAATCTGATAGGCTAAACTCCACTTTTTCTACTAAACTCTCACGATACTCGCGAGTATATCCTTCTTCCATGCCAAGATTTGAAGTAAATAAATATTCCTTGCTGTTCTTGGAAGAAAGCTCGGGCTGATGGATCCATTTTACCGGAATGATTTTTTTCCACGGGATGTGAATCATAAGAGAGTGCATGGTCCCAGATTTATCAGTACAAGCATAATCGATATTCAACAGAAGTGTGCCTTTAGTGAATAAGCTCGCTGAAGGCAGCAATACCTCCGCATCAATCGAATGTAGTGAACATTCGACATTAGACACATCCGAAATAGGCCTTGCGAGTGTGAAAGTGTCAAAGATGTCAATTTCGAGCTCAACATCTGCCAGGTGCAATGGCAGCCTTACTTTCGTCAGTTCCGTCATTGAATTCTTTCCACTATATGCGGCTGTTGCTAATTTCATTGGTTTCGAGGACGATTCAGAGGATTCATAGGCAAGATCATTGGATTCATAGGCATGATCATCGGATTCATAGGCATGATCATCGGATCCATATTGATATTCAACTGATTCATCACGGTCTTCATAGTAAAAAGGTTCGTCTGCGGATTCATCTACAGCGAATAACTGACTTGCTTCTTCATCTGAAAGATTGCTGGATTCATCAAATAATATTCCACTAGAGGATTCCTCGTACTCTTCCTGAGTTTCCTCCTCTATATACTCGTCGCTTCCGCCAACAACCTCTAATAAGTCACTTGATTCTTCCTCGACTTCTTCTATTGTAAACTGTCTCCTTGAGGAAGGTTTTTCTTCGACACTTCGAATCACAGGAGGAGCGAGAATCAATGGCTTCCCTGAACTTTTTCCCTTAGGCCGGAATCCAGTTTCATAGAATTCTCGGGCTCGACTCTTATCGATTTCATCGAATACTTCACCCATTTCTGAGTCAACCTCTGATTCCTCACGACCCACTGAATGATTTCGCCAATTGCCCTGGAACAAATTCATCTCGTGAAATGTTCTATTTCTGTTTTCCATCTTCTATGGAAGGGTCTGCTTATATTGCAACCTATCCCTACCCTCCTTCTCTAAAGAGGTAAAAACATAAAGGGGCATATACTAATGTTGCCTAGTATAATACCCCGCTTTTTTCTGTTATTTACTCTGATTCATCATAGCAATCTGGATCATTTGTTGCTGAAGAAACGCGGATTTGTTGATTTTGAAGAACACGTACAGTAAAATCAATGACCATTTTCTCTTCTATTGTCTGGAAATATCCTTCATCGATCGGTGAAGATGTCGGAAGCGGCTGACGGTCAATCGCTTCATCCCATTCGATGATTTGGCTGGATACTAATTCACAGAATGGCAATTCATTATAATGTTGAGAGCTTTCCTGGTGGAATTGGCTCAAGTCACTTGTCAGCAATTCATCTTTTTCCGGGAATCCAGTTGACAAAGGTTTAGAGACGAAGAAATCAAATTCCTTCCTGTTATTCACTTGCGGCATGACAGGATGGGATAGGAAGTGCTTTACCTCTGTTACTACTTGGAAAGGAATGTCGACTGTATAAGAGTGCAGGTCAGAAGCTACTGATGAGGATGAAGAAGCTTCAATTTCCTGGCTCGGACTTGCATATTGGATGTTCTTCCTTACAAACCCTTTGATGAATAATTTATTCGTTGGCAATAGCAATCTGCATTGGGTCAGTTTGATCCTCTTTTTAATATCCTTAATCTCTAGCACCGGCTCTGGGAAATTAATCATTGTATCCAGATTCACGTGAAGAGTCAGCTCCGCCAGAACGACTGGAACTTTCGTTACGACCTTTCCTAGGCTTACATGTGGATGATGATGCTTTGGTGAGCATTCAAAGTGATCGGTTGAAGGCTTACACTCAAAATCAGGCTTTTTATTTTTATCTAGTTCAAACATACATGGCTCCTCCTTAAAACTCCTTAGAGTGAAGATGCTCTATCCTATGCGCTTCGACTTTTTGGGTCTAGGCGTATGCCCCTATGCCTTCTGAAATTTCAAGGCAGATACGCGGTATAAATCCTTTATTTATTTGTGATGTACTGGCCAAATACCTTCGCAAAAATTTTTTTGCCACTTTTTTTGCTCCTATTCTAATAGCGATAAGACATTGTCTTGAATATGTATAATAAAAATGGCGATGACAGCTGCCATCGCCATTTGTGGAATCTTATCTATCCTACTTAATAATTAGGGTTAGCCATTGCCATTAAGTGCAATTTGCTGGTTCTGGTAAACTCTTACACGGAATTGCAAGAATGTTTTTTCCACAATATTGTGGAATGTTCCTTCTTCGAATGGTCCATTATTAGGTAAAGGATATCGATCTACTGCTTCATCCCATTGAACAATGCTGCTTGATACCAGTTCACAAAATGGAATTTGATTGTAGAATTGAGTGCTTACCTGATGGAATTGTGATAGGTCGCTGGATAGCATCTGATCTTTTTCCGGATATCCATGGCCCAGGCTTTGTGCCCTGAAGAAGTCAAACTCTTCACGAGTGTTGGAAATCGGGAGAATTGGATCAGTCAAGAAATCAGTTACAACAGTTACACACTCAAACGGCACATCTACAGTCAACGAGCGCATTTCTGAAGATACACAGTCACTTTTAGCATGCGGACATGGCGTTGCATATTGGATATTTTTGCGGATGAAACCTTTAATAAATAGTGGGATTCCTGTAACAGGGTCTGATGTAGGACCTAGGAGCAATCTGCACTGGACGATTTTCACCCTTTTTTTGATATCCTTGATTTCAAGTACCGGATCTGGGAAATGAATGTCGGCAACTAGATGGTCTGTTATGGTTATATCTGCAAGAGTAACAGGAAGATTAGCAGATGGGAGCAATCCTGGGGTTGGGACGTTCACACATTCATTCCTGGACGCAGACTTGTTGACACTAACGCATCCACGCTTCCCTGTATGGTCATTAGTCATTATATTTCCTCCTTTTAATTTTCTTGTACAATTTATCCTATTCCTTCCAGATATTTTGGACTAGATGAATGCATCAGTACATATGCGGATTTTTCATACTTCTTGATTTTTTATGAATGTAATTCTTTCATTCCATAAAAATTAGGTACTTGCACAATTGAACATGCGTTTTGCATAGGATTCAAAAGGAGGAGGATAAAATGAACAATTATAATTATTTCGCTGTCGACATAGGGAACAGCTGGTATAAAGTCCTGGCCTCTGATCATGGAGAGCTCAGGGAATACCAAATGCCAAACGCCATCGCATTGTATGATGATGAGTTTTATGAAAAGCCCTATGACGAGGAAGATATCATTCTCGAGGAAAATTTGATCGTAGAGATAAAAAGCCCGGCGATCACAAACAAAAGAGAAATTTTTTATGCTGGGAAGGCTGCTGCCAAGCAAAGAAATGTCAGCCTGACCGCAAGCAATAACCAAAAAGCTGACGAAGACCGCACATATATCCTTCTGTTCGCCGCTGCAGCCTACCATGCTTCTGTCATAAATTCAACCGATATTGAATTGAACTATTGCATCGACCAATTAGCTGTATCTCTTCCAACCACACAATATAAGGAGAGAAAAGAGTTACTGAAGCAAAAGTTAATTGGCACCCATACCATTACTCTCCATAAGGTGCCGGGAATTCCTGAGCCAAAAGAACTGATTGTCAAACTCGAAATCAAGGATGTCATTGTCGGTGCCGAGGGAGCATGTGCCTATTTAGGTTTAATTCGGGACATTGACACATTGACAATTAAGGACGACGCCCTCGTGAAGGATTCCAAGAAAGGAATCATCATTGGTGACCTTGGCGGGGATTCAGTTGACTTTGTTGGAATCAAGAACAGCAAACCTGTTGCCTCAGTTGAAGGTGATCATTTTGGAATCAATCTGTTTTTGGATACGATCATAAAAAAGGTAAGCAAGAATGAATTATATACTTTTGATTCAAGGTCAGAGCTTGAAGAAAAGCTGTTTGCAGGGCAATCAGAATGGTATGTCGAACCCTTTGCCGGTGTCAGGAAAGACATCAGCAAGTATGTAATTCCCCAATTAAGAATCATGGCTATAAAGTATCTTGAGCACTTTGACCGTGCGAGAAGCAGTTCCAGCGAAATCAAAGGGGCATCCCGCTACATCGCCGTGGGCGGGGCAGCAAAATTGGCCCAAAAACAAATTCAGGAAGCTGCAGTAAGATGGGCTGATAAGGGGCGCCCGATTGAGCTGACTTTTCCGGAAAACCTGGAAAAACTGAACGTCTTCGGACTCATGATTTTAGCCAAAATGAACCAGCTTAAAAAACAACATGAGAATACCGAGGAACTAATTTCCATTGAAGGATGATCGGTATGTCAAACACCTATACGGATTACGTTAATAAAATCGCGATAACTGTCCCTGAACGATATATTGATGTCAAAACCGGTGAGTCTTATTCGGTTTCACAAAAAATCGTTGACCAGATCGAATACCATGCCGAAAACAGTTCGCTGGGTCATCTTGTTCTATCCGCTCTCCATCATTACCTTACGCCAAAACCCGTATTGAATGGAGGGTCTGCCGAAATCCTCCAGCAACTGGCTGACATACGATCGATGCTGGAAAATGGCAGCTATCTTATCCAGCCAACTGTTAAGGCTAGAACCATGAATGAACAAACAGATGCTGCAAAATTACTCAACATGAAAGAAGTTGAAGATATCCTTGAAGCATTCGGGGGCTAATATTGTTAAAAAAACAAGGACGGTACTCATGTACTCGTCCTTTACTTTTGGTTCCGACCAATTGATTCTTCCAAATCCGCATCAAAACATGCTCATATTATACTTGGCAGACATGCTTTCCAGCAGCTTGATTCCTCCAATGCTATTTCCCTTTTCGTCCAGGGCAGGCCCTAAAATGCCAATTCCAAACCGGTTTGGCACTGACCCCATAATCCCTCCAGATACCCCACTTTTAGCAGGAATCCCTACCCTGACTGCAAACTCTCCTGACGCGTTGTACATCCCGCATGTAACCATGAACGTTTTGCAAAGGCGTGCGACATGGGCCGGTATCAAACGGCGATTTGTTACCGGCTCCAAACCATCCATTGCGAACACGCATCCAATACGGGCAAGATCAAGACAGTCCATTTCGATTGCACATTGCTTCGTATAGACATGAAGCA
Organism: Mesobacillus sp. LC4; assembly: GCF_053543455.1. Classification (NCBI taxonomy): domain Bacteria; kingdom Bacillati; phylum Bacillota; class Bacilli; order Caryophanales; family Bacillaceae; genus Mesobacillus; species Mesobacillus sp. LC4. The sequence continues at coordinate 780,239 of NZ_JBGCUB010000001.1, read as the reverse complement.
ATTCTTCGACATTCTCAGCAATCACCCCATGTTGCCTCAAAAAGTAGCATAAAGCTCTATTTAGATCAGAAGTTTCATATTCTGACTCTGCAACCTCCTGTGAATAACCAATTGAAGAATTTCCAGCCAGCTCCTGAATGAAAGAGAGGATCCGTTCGAATCGTTCCTCTGCGTCCTGCCCTTTGATCATATGTGTAACGGCTAATGCACCTGCGTTAATCATAGGATTCAACGGTTTCGAAGGGCTGAACTCCAGTTTGACAATTGAATTGAAGGGATCGCCAGTTGGTTCATAACCCACTTTGTTGAACACAGCTTCTTCCCCGTAATCAATCAGGGCAAGCGCAAGCGTCAACACTTTTGATACACTTTGCAATGTCAATTTTTGATGGATGTCTCCAGCAGAAACACAAGTTCCATCATCATGAAAAATCGCGACAGACAACTCTTCAGGATTCGCTTTCGCCAATGCAGGAATATAGTCTGCTACCTTTCCGCCCTCAGTGTACTTTTTTGCTTCATCTACCAGTTCGTTCAGTTCATCAGTCGTTCTGCAAGGCATAATAAACTCCTCCGAAAAAATTATTGAACACACCTATCGATTGACATAAAAAATAGGCAATGGGGTCGACATTGCCTATTCTAAAAGTCTTATCAAAAGCGACCCGACTTTAATATAGAATAAATAATCCATAAAAACATTCCAAATGCAATGATAAACCCTACTTCAATCGCAGGTACGCTTGTCAATATTGTATTATTGCCAAATGTTGCCCCGACAATTAGCCCTAGGACAACAATACTGAAAGCAAGCAGTGTCAAACCGAAGGAAACCTGGTTGCTGATTCTGTCAAACTTATGGAGAATCCGATTTATTTCCGATAAGCTTATTTCAAATTTCAGATCCCCCTTGGAAGCCTGATCTAGAACATTTTCAACTTGATTCGGAATATTGGAGAATGTATCCGTTAAGTCCTCCGCCTTATTCCAAAGACGTTTGCCCATTTTTATCGGATCATATCGCTCCCTCATGATCTGCTCTCCATAGGGCCTTGCCAGCTCAATCATGTCAAGACTTGGATCGATTTCAGAAATGATGCCCTCAATCGTCATCAGCGCTTTTCCCATCATCGTCATTTCCTTAGGTAGGATAATTCGATGTTCCTGAGCAGCCGCAAACAATTCCCTGACCGTAATTCCTAAGCTCAATCCCTCTTTTGATGACCTTTCAACCGTTTTCCTGATTCCATCTACCCGATCATAAAAATGCTGTTCATCAATGTCTGAAGGGACATAAGCCATTTTGAATATCGACCTGACGATTCGGTGGGTATCCTCTTGCATAATGCCCATCATCATCGAGGCAGTATCATGTCTTAACCTTGCTGACAGCCGGCCTACTTGTCCAAAATCTATGAATATCAGCTGTTGAGCTTCAGGATTATATAGGATATTGCCAGGATGTGGATCACCATGAAAAAAACCTTCCCTTAAAATTTGAGTTATGAATGCACTTACCAATAGATCGGCAATCCTTCGTCTTTCCTCACCTTGAATCATAGTCCTATTTAATTCGTTGAGTTTGATTCCTTCAACTTTTTCCATGGTCAGAATCTGTGGCGTCGAAAAGTCATGGAAAACGACAGGAATTTTGATAGAGTCGCAATCTTCAAACTGCATCTGTACCATATCCGTATTTCGTGCTTCTTCGGTATAATCGAGTTCCCTGCGAATAGACTCAGACAGCTCTTCTACCATGTCGGTAATATTGTAGTATTGAGCCCAATCATATCTCTGTTCGATCAATCTTGCTATATCCCTTAGAATTTCAAGGTCGGTATGGACAGTCTGGATAATGCCAGGCCGCTGGACCTTGACCATGACAGATTCCCCAGTTATCAGTACAGCTTCATGAACCTGTCCAATCGACGCGGCTGCAACGTAATTCTCGTTAAAGTTTTGGAACACATCCTCAACAGGCCTGCCAAATTCATGATGAAGTTTCCCCTTTATTTCATCAACTGGCACAGGGGGAACTTGATCTTGAAGCAATTCCAATTCCTTAACAATCTCTTCTGGTAGCATATCGCTCCTGATGCTTAGGAGCTGGCCGAGCTTTATAAAAGCTGGCCCCAATTCCTCCAGCATGCATCTCATACGGTAACCGGCTTCTTTTGTGTTTCCGCTCTTCACATCAGCAGCAATCCGATCCTTCAAAGAAAGGACATGGAAGAGCCCGACCTCTTCAAGCACATAGCCAAATCCGTACTTAACAAAGGCTGATGCGATCTCCCTGTATCTATTTAAACGTCTCAATCGGTCCGTCAACATTCCATCACCCGCTGCTAATCAATGTCTTTTGAAAATCCAGGAGGAACATTCTCCATTCCATTTTCAACCTGGTCAATATCTTTATTCAATCCGGTGTTTCGCAGTTGTGCAATTTCCTTTTGCAATACCACAAGCTGTGTCTTGACAGTGTCTAACTCTTCCCTTGTTGCGAATCCAAGATCTGATAGCTGCTTCCTCGCCATCTCTCTGAATTCTCCATTCCATTCCTCACTCTTCGATTCACCTTTTTTAAAAAAGTCGTCGAAGATCGTGTCAGCTTCAGCCTGAGTCATATTCCCCTTCTCCACCAGCCTCATGATGGTTTCATCTACTTTTTCCTTGCCGGCAACTGCAGCTCCCAGCCCGAGTAAAAAGCCGCTCTTCAAAAAATTATTCATTTCTTGTACCTCCTTTTATTTGAATCAATTTACTTATTAATACCCCAAAAAAGCAGACAATTACCCTATTAAGTAAAAAAGCACCTGTTTCAATTAGAAACAGATGCTTACTATGAATTATTAAATACCTGCTCACCCCACTCTACTCAGGCTTTGAATTTAGCTACAAGTTAGAAGGATTAGTGTAATAATTCATCGTTTGATGACATCCACCTTATCCAAGTAAGCCCAATTTTGAGGAGCCTTCAAACTAAGCTGCCAATATGTTGCGCCATAAAGCTCATATAAATCAATCAATCTATATTTTTCAACATAGCTCCGAATATCCTCAAACCAGACAATATGCTCTTCATCACCTTTCCAGTACCTGAACCATGGTGACCTGGCTGCAGGATCATACTGGATGACCGCACCGGTAGAAATAGCAAGATTCTGTGCGTCAAGTACGGAGAGAGCACGATATTGATTGGTCGAGACTACTTTATCATGACCATAAAGCGGGAGACCGATTTGCAACTTTTCACGAGGAATCAAGGTCAATGAATATCTTACTACGAGTGCGATCCACCATAAAGGAGAAACAGGATCAGGCGGACCTCCAGGATAACCGTAGTCAATTGTCATGACGGCCACAATGTCAGCAATCTCGCCAATTGATTGATAATCATAAGCTCCGATGATCGGATTGGTTGGGATATCTTCTGTCTTTGCATGGACGTTCACATGTAATATCAGGTTGCCCATGGCCTCTTTCAGTTCACGAAGGAAGCTATTGAAATCTTCTCTCTGAGGCGGAGGAATAAATTCCAAGTCCACACTTATGCCAGCATATCCTCTTTGGTTCGCTAAATTGACTAAACTGGCAACCAGGTTTCTGCGGTATATCGGTGATGCCAGGACATTGCCTGCCAGCTCTTTGCTGAAACCGGCCGAAGTAGTGTTTTGGATCAATAATAAGGGGATGATGTTCAATTCTCGGCTTCTGCGGACAATAGGTCCATCATCTCCTAAAACATAGGCATACCCTTCTTTTGTGAAGGAAAAAGCCGCAACAGCAATGAAAGTTAAATGAGGGGCCATTTTCTCCAAATCGGCTAGGAAGGTTGGGGAGGAGCCAGGTACGATAAATCCAAGAGTTGAGAACTGTGGTGGAACAGGTGAGGGAATATTGATGTTCTGGCCAATATACAAATTATTTGGATCCAGTCCCGGATTCGCATTCACGATGCTGGTGACACTCGTCCTGAACTGTAAAGAAATTCTCCACAATGTATCGCCAGCCTTAATTTTATAATAGCGAATAATAGGCTGCTGATCTGGAATATATAGTGCCAGCCCAGGAATGATTAAGCTGGTGGAAGGAAGTCCATTGACATCGGCAATACTTTGGATCGATACACCATATGTCCTGGCAATTGCCCAAAGGGTTTCGCCTGACCTAACTACGTGGACAGTCATCTGATCACACCTTTTTATTTTTTCCTTCTATAATCATATGGCGGTTGAGCTATTATATACTACCCTACCTAAAAGAAGCAGGGCTTCATTTTCGAAACCCTGCTTACAGATGACTATCTCCAGCGATCCCTGTTATCTGCCCTTTTCCTGTTCCTTGCTGAGTAGCAAGAGTCACAAATTTGATATGGGGAATCGACATGAATTCCCTTTCCACAATGCCTGCATTTCTTTTTGTAATTCTTGACTTCTGACTTTAGGAATTCATGGACATCGTCGCTTAACTCCGTACGAACCCTTTCCCAGTAAACAGCCTCTGTTTTCCTTCCGAGCTTATATAAAAACAACAGATGGAGGCCAATCGCTTTATAAGATAGCTCAAGCTCCTCCAGAGAAGAAGTTTTGACAGGCGGCTCGGGCAATTCTTCATCTGCGACAATTGCTTTGATCGTTTCGAGCCATTGTTCATTGAGGGCGGGTTCTCTGGACGAAAAAGGTAAATGAAGAAATCCATACAGCTCCATCATCGGCAGCCTGGCTTCGATTTCAGTATCCCTGACATACTCATACAACTCCCTTTCTTCCGAAAGTGAAGCTTTATTCGTCCCTTTAGGGCTCTCGAATTTATCCCATAGTTCAAAAAATACCGCAAGAGACCGGTGATATTTTTGGAATCTCTCAAAGATCCCCGAGGTGGGAGCAATCGAAAATGTTTCTACTGGTTTATCTTCTTTTTCAAGCAGCTTTGTCATCAAGCCTATATCTGAGGTAAAAGCAACCCGTCCGACATTGTAAATGCCCTTTCTGCCGGCACGGCCGGCTATTTGCTTTACTTCCTGGGAAGTCAACCTTCTGCGTCTCGTACCATCGAATTTTTCATTTTCCAAAAAGACGATTCTCCTGATCGGCAGATTCAGCCCCATTCCAATCGCGTCGGTTGCAACCACTACACTTGTTTCTCCCTTGATGAAACGCTCCATTTGCTTTTTCCTTGTTTCTGGCGGCATACTTCCATAAATCATACTCACCTGGCGGCCACTGTTCTGGAGTTTCGACGCATTTTCAAGCACCTGTTTTCTAGAAAAACAAACAAGAGCATCGCCTTTCTTGGTATACTTTAGGCTAAACTCTTTATTCTCAACCTGGAGCGGGATATCCCGGGTATATTCGTAAATCTCTGCCACTCCATCATCCAGCAGGTCCATCATCATGGACTTGATATTTTTGCTGCCGATGATGTGGACTTCTTCTGCATTTGCATTTGTAATGGCTTTGAACCAGGAAAATCCTCTATCCTTATCAGCGATCATCTGAGACTCATCAATGACGACTACTTCATAAAAGTCCTTTTCGTGGAACATTTCCACTGTGCAGGATATATGGTTGGCACCTTCCACAGGCTTTTCTTCTTCTCCCGTTTTAAGGGAACATGGAACACCCTCAGAGTTGAGTTTTTCAAAAACCTCAAGGGCAAGCAGACGAAGCGGAGCCAAATACAAACCAGTTCTTGCTTCCTTCATCCTTTCGAGAGCGTGATGGGTCTTACCTGTATTCGTTTCACCGATATGAAGTATATATCGGACATTTCTCCTCAGTGAAGGATTGTATTCACGGCCGAATATGTCCTCCAGCATGCGAGCTTCTTCTTCCCTTTTCCGCTCAAGCTCTGCCCGCTCTTCTTCTTTCCTGCGTATCCTCTCTCCAAGGTCACTTTCGTATATTGCTCGATGTTCCGTTACATCGAATTCTGTATCAGCCAGGTTCATTAAATCCGTTATATATTCTTCCTGCAGCTTGAAAAGAAAACCGTCTAAATAAACTTCAGTGAGGTCTTTAGTGATTCTTTTCACCTCTCCAGCTGAAAGTTTATCCTCGAACACTTCCTCATACTCGCTGAGCAGCTGCTGATTCAGACTCCCCAATATCTTTTCTGCAGCTATCTGGGTAAAATACTCTAAAACTTTTTTTTCGAAATGAAACTCATAGGTCTCATATTCAAAATAAAAACGCCCCCAGCTGGCTATTTGGTGAATCTGGCCTGTCAGTTCATCATAAAAGTCAGCCATGGTTCTATAATCGTCCAGATTGAAAGATCCAATCACAGTCAATCTTTCTTCCAGCATGTGTGTATCGATATCCTCAAACTTCTGATTCTCATTAAAAACCTTCCTTAATTCCTTTGCCATCATGTGCCTGATTTTTAGATAGGCTGATTCCTGGAAGTCACTTAAGACAGTTTGGGCAACCTGGTATATGTTTTCCTTAATGCCTGCCTTATGCTCAAGCAACCGGTCTTCCTCCACTTTTTTGAGGAACTTCTTTCTCGCGCTGTGATATTGCTCTTCCCAGCTTTGTTCATCAGTCTTGGTTTTTACCCATTCCTTGGTGTTGAAGGGCTCATAGTCCCTCATCTCATTTCTGAAAAGCTTATTGATCAGCTTTCGGTCCACACCTTCAACGACAAAACCACGTTCACTTAAAAAAGCCTTTTTATCACGCTTCGAGAAGTCGTTCGTGGATTTTGTCAGCCACACATTTAGCCAGATCTGGCTGATATAAGTACTTCTATTATCTAAATACTCCTTGAAATCAGGAAGGACTTCCTGTTCACCAAGGAATTTTTCGATATCATCCATTATTTTAGTTTTAGTATTCTCCACGGCCTGCTGGTGGATCATGTCAATTTGCTTCATAGCTGAACCCCTTAAAATATGTAAATTAATCAATAAAAAATCACGATAAGTGTCTCAAAAAACCAAAAAAAAGGGCCGCACAACCACTGTGCATGCCCTTCCATCTGATATGAACCTTAAAAACAGCGGAACGGCTTGACTAGGCGTTCTTCACTTTCAACTTTTGCATGACTTTGGTTTGTACCTTTTGGTCATCCTTAGTAAAACTTTTAGGCTTGATTGGTGACACGGGTTTAATTTTATCCACGTTCTCGACACTCAGGATTTCAAGGTAGAACGGACTGCTTTGTTTGTTGCCTTTTAAGTATCCCTTAAGTATTTTCATTTTTTCAGAGGTACCTGTAAAAGGCCCTTGATAATCCCATTCTATTTCATTTGCATATTTTGAATCCATTTTTTCCTTCAAAGCGAATGCTTCTGATAATGCATCCTCAGGTGTCATGAAATAGGATTGCGTTCTCCTCAATCCCTTTTTCTTGCTGCCATCGCCAGCTTTTGCCTGATAAAGTTTCACTAACATTTCCCTCATCCTCTCTGGTTTGGTCTCACGCCTTCTCATGGTAAGTGGAAACACCAGAAGACCCGAGGAATTGCGTATATAGGTTAGTATACCCTTTTTTCCATCAGTTACCTATTAATAAGGAAATAATCAAATTAAAATGAAAGGAGCGCGATATTGAAATCACGCTCCCCATTAAGGGTTATTTGGCTATAACAGCCTCTTTTTCGTTGTTTCTCTCGTGGCGGATTGTTGCCTGAGCAGCTGCCAGTCTCGCAAGCGGTACACGGTATGGTGAACAGCTTACGTAGTCAAGCCCAGCATTGTAGCAGAATTCAATCGAAGACTTTTCACCGCCATGCTCCCCGCAAATACCAGTCTTTAAGCCAGGCTTTGTCTTGCGGCCCAGTTCCACACCAGTCTCAACCAATTTGCCTACTCCTTCACGATCAAGTACTGCAAATGGGTTTTCAGGAAGTACTTTTTGTTCAATATAAGCCTGAAGGAACTTACCTTCTGCATCGTCGCGGCTGTAGCCGAATGTTGTTTGTGTCAGGTCATTCGTACCAAATGAGAAGAAGTCCGCTTCCTCAGCGATTTGGTCTGCAGTCAATGCTGCACGTGGAATTTCAATCATTGTTCCGACCGTGTATTCAAAATTCTTCCCGGTTTCTTCCTTGATGCTTTGCGCTGCCGCGTTCACAAGCTCACGCATTTCCTTCAATTCATTCACATGGCCAACTAACGGAATCATGATTTCAGGCTTTGCATCAATTCCTTTATCAGCTAAATTGGCTACAGCGTAGAAAATGGCTCTTGCCTGCATCTCATAAATTTCAGGGTGGATCATTCCAAGGCGGCAGCCACGGTGGCCTAGCATTGGATTGAATTCATCCAATTGTCTTACTTTCTTTAACAACGCTTCCTTTTCCTTTAGCTCTTTCGATTCAGGGTCAAGGATTTGCAGTTTCGTTATTTCAACTAAGAGTTCTTCTTTATCAGGCAAGAATTCATGTAAAGGAGGGTCGAGCAAACGAATGGTTACAGGCAATCCCTGCATCACTTCAAGGATGCCCTCAAAGTCTTCTCTCTGCATCGGCAATAGTTCATCCAATGCGGCGTTCCGTTCCTCAAACGTTTCGGCAAGAATCATCTTTTGGACAATTGGGACCCTTGCAGCGTCCATGAACATATGCTCCGTGCGGCAAAGTCCGATACCGCCCGCACCAAATTCCAGTGCCTTGGCAGAATCTTCAGGATTATCTGCATTGGCTCGAACGCCGATTTTCCGCTCTTCATCGGCCCATGAAAGAAGAAGCTGGAACTCCTCTGAAAGCTCAGGTTCAATCATTGGGATTTCACCAAGCATGATTTCACCGGTTCCACCGTCGATTGTAATAATATCACTATGCTTAACAATCACATCGCCAACACGAAATTGCTTTTCGTGCAAGTCGATCTTCATCGCTTCACAGCCGCAGATACAAGCCTTACCCATACCACGCGCTACTACAGCGGCGTGGCTTGTCATACCACCGCGGCTTGTGACGACCGCCTGGGCAGCAATGATTCCATGGATATCATCCGGAGTCGTTTCTGGCCTTACAAGAATGACTTTTTGACCTTCATTTGCAAGAAGTTCAGCCTCATCGGCATCGAACACGACTTTCCCAGTAGCGGCTCCTGGTGAAGCAGGCAGTCCTTTTGCCAGTTGGTTCCGCTCAAAATCTTCATCGATACGGCGGTGCAAAAGCTGATCGAGCTGTTCCGGATCCACACGAAGAAGGGCTGTCTTTTTATCAATGATCCCTTCATTTACAAGCTCTGTCGCAATACGGATAGCTGCTTGAGCAGTACGCTTCCCGGTCCGGGTCTGAAGGATGAACAATTCCCCGCGTTCAACGGTGAATTCGATATCCTGCATATCCTCATAATGCTGTTCGAGGCGATTGCAGGTTTCAACGAATTGCTGATAAACAGCAGGCATTTCATTTTTCAATGTTTGGATTGGCTGAGGTGTCCTAATGCCAGCCACGACATCTTCGCCTTGCGCATTGATTAAGTATTCGCCATACAGGATACTCTCACCTGTTGACGGGTCACGAGTAAAAGCAACACCAGTTCCGGAGTCATCCCCCATATTCCCGAATACCATGCTCTGGATATTAACAGCAGTCCCCAGATGTGAAGGAATTTTATTCAAACGGCGGTAGACAATCGCACGCTGATTATTCCAGGAATCAAACACAGCGTTGATGGAAAGGAATAGCTGTTCCTTAGGATCTTGAGGGAAAGGCTTTCTTGTATGTTTTGTAACGATATTTTTATAGCCTTGGATAACTTCTTTCCAATCTTCTGCAGTCATTTCTGGATCTGCTTTGTAGCCTTTCGCTTCCCTGGTTTCTTCCAGTAAGCGCTCGAAGAAAAAGACATCAACATCGAGGACGACATCACTGAACATCTGGATAAAACGGCGGTATGAGTCATAGGCAAAACGTGGATTGTTGGTTAGTTTCGCCATCCCCTCGACTGTCTCATCATTCATACCAAGGTTCAGAATCGTATCCATCATTCCAGGCATGGAAAATACTGCACCAGAACGAACTGATACCAGTAGTGGGTTCTCAGGATTCCCAAGCTTCTTGCCGGTTTTCGCTTCAAGCTCACCTAGAGCTTCAAGAACCTGCGCCTGTACTTCTGCAGGAATCGTCTTGCCAGCTTCATAATAGGCATTACATGCTTCCGTAGAAATCGTGAATCCAAAAGGTACAGGAAGCCCGATACGCGTCATTTCCGCCAGGTTCGCTCCCTTACCTCCCAGGATTTCTTTCATTCCGCTATTTCCTTCATTAAAAAGATAAACAAATTTAGACATCAGCCAAAACTCCTCTCACTTTTTAAAATATCGAGTATCAATCCTGCTGTTTCTTCAATCGCTTTATTGGAAACATTGATGACAGGGCAGCCAACACGTTTCATGATTTTTTCAGCATAATCAAGCTCTTCCAGGATTCGTTCATAGCTTGCATAATTTGCCCGAGCGCCCAGACCGAGCGCTTTCAGCCTTTCCGTCCTGATTTCGTTAAGCTTATCCGGCGAAATGATCAAACCTACACATTTGCTTCTAGGCACTTGAAACAATTCATCTGGCGGCTTAACTTCCGGAACGATCGGTACATTGGCCACCTTATAGCGTTTGTGGGCAAGATACATCGACAAAGGTGTTTTTGAAGTACGGGAAACGCCAACAAGTACGATATCCGCTCTCAAAATGCCCCGAGGGTCCCTGCCATCATCGTATTTGACGGCAAACTCAATCGCTTCAATTTTACGGAAATACTCATCATCCAGCTTGCGCATCATGCCTGGTCGATGGTTTGGCTCCTTATTGAACTTCTTTTCAAAGGCATTCATCAATGGATTGAGCAAATCAACCGCATAGACCCCTTCCTCCTGAGCCCTTTTATCAAGATAAGCCTTGAGTGCTGGAACAACGATGGTATAAGCGATAATGGAACGCCCCTGTTTCGCGACCATGATGACATCCTCAATGTCTTCCTCATCCTCGACGTATGAATTTCTTCTGATATCGACCTGTCCGCCATTAAACTGGGTGGCCACAGCCTTAACTACAAATTCCGCCGTTTCCCCGACTGAATCAGATACTACGTAAACAACTTCCTTCATATCCAAAATGCGCTCACTTCCTAGACAGATTTTTGCTCTGCTATTTCTAAATAAACCTTCGTAATGGTTGTTTTGGTTATTCGTCCGATGACTTCATATGAATCGGATTTATGCTTGAGTTCGCGGACGACAGGGAGAGAATCAATTCTGTTCGTCACAAGCTTCTTAGCAGCCTGGACAAGTGTTTCTTCAGGTTTCACCGTGATAATGTTTGGCATCCTTGTCATGATGACGCTTACAGGAAGATCCTCCAGATTCTTGTTCCCGATCGCAGCTCTCAGCAGGTCTTTCCTTGAGATGACCCCAGCAAGGCAGCCTTCCGAATCAACAGCATATAGCGTCCCAACATCCTCAAGGAACATCTGGACAATCGCATCATAAACAGAGGATGATTTCTGGACGACAATCGGATGGCCTTTATAGTCATTCACCTTGAGATTAAGAACTTCTGTAGGTTCAAACAGCCTCTCTTTTTCCTTATTGAAAAAATAACCCACTCTCGGCCTCGCCTCCAGGCTTCCTGCCATCGTCAGGATTGCCAGATCAGGCCGTAGAGTAGCCCGAGTCAATTTCAGCTTTTCAGCAATCTGCTCACCGGTAATCGGGCCATCCTCTTTAACAATTTGAACGATTTCTTCCTGCCGTTTTGTTAGTTTAATAGAACTCACCACCAACGTACCCCCAATAATTAATATGTAATTATTATCAAGGATTTTTATAATGTGTTATCCTTATTAACTTATAGTATATAACATTTAACCAAAAAGCAAAAGGAAAGGTTTTGATAATTCTTTGAATTTATTAAAATAGCAGAGTATCACACGATTTAATGGGGAGAATTTTTATTTTTTCAACTTAAATATGTCATACTGTTACTCAATGTTAGGTGGTTGAATATGGCGATGCTTTTGACAGCATTGGTGGAAATCGAGAAAAAGCGGGTCTGAACTTGAGACCACTTCGGACAGCTTTGATGGGAATCCACGGAAAGCTGTCTGAACTTGAGGCTGCTTCGGACAGCTTTGATGGGAATCCACGGAAAGTTGTCTGAACTTGAGGCTACTTCGGACAGCTTTGGAGGAAATCAGCGGGAAGCTGGCCGAACTTGAGGCTACTTCGGACAGCTTTGAAGGAGGTCCACGTAAAGTTGTCTGAACTTGAGGCTACTTCGGACAGCTTTGATGGGAATCCACGGAAAGCTGTCTGAACTTGAGGCTACTTCGGACAGCTTTGATGGGAATCCACGGAAAGCTGTCTGAACTTGAGGCTACTTCGGACAGCTTTACAGGAAATCAGCGGGAAGCTGTCTGAACTTAAGGCTACTTCAGACAGCTTTACAGTAAATCAGCGGGAAGCTGTCCGAACTTGAAGCTACTTCGGACAGCTTTGGAGGAAATCAGCGGGAAGCTGGCCGAACTTGAAGCTACTTCAGACAGCTTTGCAGCAAATCGTCGGGAAGCTGGCCGAACTTAAGCCTACTTCGGACAACTTTAGAGGAAATCAGCAGAAAGCTGGCCGAACTTGAAGCTACTTCGGACAGCTTTAGAGGAAATCAGCAGAAAGCTGGCCGAACTTGGGGCTACTTCGGACAGCTTTACAGGAAATCAGCGGGAAGCTGGCCGAACTTAAGGCTACTTCAGACAGCATTACAGGAAATCAGCGGGAAGCTGTCTGAACTTAAGGCTACTTCGAACAGCTTTGATGGGAATCCACGGAAAGCTGTCTGAACTTGAGGCTACTTCGGACAGCTTTGATGGTAAACCTCGGAAAGCTGTCTGAACTTGAGGCTGCTTCGGACAGCTTTGATGGGAATCCTCCTAAAGCTGGCTGAACTTAAGGCTACTTCGGACAGCTTTGATGGGAATCCACGGAAAGCTGTCTGAACTTGGGGCTACTTCGGACAGCTTTGATGGGAATCAACGGAAAGTTGTCTGAACTTGGGGCTACTTCGGACAGCTTTGATGGGAATCCGCGTAAAGCTGTCCGAACTTGGGGCTACTTCGGACAGCTTTACAGGAAATCAGGCGGGAAGCTGTCCGAACTTAAGGCTACTTCGGACAGCTTTGATGGGAATCCTACTAAAGCTGTCTGAACTTGAGACCACTTCGGACAGCTTTGATGGGAATCCACGGAAAGCTGTCTGAACTTGAGGCTACTTCGGACAGCTTTGATAGGAATTCTCCTAAAGCTGTCTGAACTTGAGACCACTTCGGACAGCTTTGATGGAAATCCACGGAAAGTTGTCTGACTTGGGGCTACTTCAGACAGCTTTGCAGGAAACCAGAAGAAAGCTGTCCGAACTTAAGACTGCTTCTGACAGCTTTGATGGAAATAAGCGTAAACCTGTCCAAACTTGTGATAAAAAAATCCCCTGAGCATTGCTCAGGGGATTCAATCATTTTTATAGACTTAGTTCAAGCGTGACTGGGCAGTGGTCACTCCCCATAACGAAACATTCTGCACCCGCTTCCTTGATTGCAGGTGCCAGTTTTTCAGAAACGATAAAATAATCGATACGCCATCCGATGTTCTTTTCTCTTACTTTATTCATATATGACCACCAAGTATAAACATCTTTTACTTCAGGATGCAGGTGGCGGAAGGAATCTACGAAGCCGCTGGCGAGAAGTTCGGTCATCTTCCCTCGCTCTTCGTCTGTAAAACCTGAGTTTCCCCTGTTCGGTTTTGGATTTTTCAAATCGATCTCATTATGGGCGACGTTTAAGTCACCGCAAAGGATTACGGGTTTAGTCTTCTCCAATTCCAACAAGTATTCCTTGAGCACATTCTCCCAGGATAAGCGGTAGCCAAGGCGCGCCAAATCCCTCTGGGAATTAGGAGTATACACATTTACAAGATAAAACTCTTCGAACTCCGCAGTTATGGCCCTGCCCTCATGGTCATGCTCAGCTGATCCGATGCCGTACCTCACTGAAAGTGGCTGTTTTTTCGAAAAAACAGCCGTTCCGGAATACCCCTTCTTTTCAGCGTAATTCCAGAGCTGATGATACCCTTCAAGTTCCAGGCTAATCTGGCCCTCCTGCAATTTCGTTTCCTGTATACAAAACAGGTCTGCGTCCGCCTCTTTGAAAAAATCCATAAACCCTTTCCGAACGCATGCCCTTATGCCATTAACATTCCAAGATACTAATTTCATTAAACATATTCTCCTTAGCTAAAACCTCATGTTCTTCTATTCTATCAGTCTTCGATTAGCGATTCTATTATGGCGATCCCCTTAATGAGATCCTTAACCGGTGCATTCGCAAAAGAAAGCCTGAAATGCTGCATTCTTTGGTTGGCATAAATTCTTCCGGGGTTGATTAACACTCCATTTGCAAGAGCTTTTCGGTATAAATCAGACAAGGATATATCCGGATGCATTTTGACCCATATGAAAAACCCACCTTCAGGCTTTTCCCATTCTGCATAATTGCCTAAGTGTTTTTCCAATGCTTCCAAGGCCGCATTTCTACGCACCTCCAACTGTTTCCTTACGTTTGCTAAATGCTTCTCATACAACCCGCTGGACAGCCATTCTGCGGCTGCTCGCTGAGATAATGAGCTTGATCCGTAGTCTGTCTGCATTTTCAGGTCTGCCAGCCGGTCGATAACTGCTTCCGGACCGGCAACCCATCCGATTCTCAATCCGGGATTCAGGCTCTTCGAAAGGCTGCCAAGATATAGTACATTTCCATGCCTGTCATGCGATTTAATGGGAGACGGCGGCGGAGAACCCATCCACAGATCGCCGTAAACATCGTCCTCAATGATGGGAAGCTGAGCTGTCTCTGCCAGTTTGAGCAACTCCTTCCTTCTGTTTACTCCCATTAGGGTACCAGTGGGATTATGAAAATTCGGATGGCAGTATAATACAGAGTCCTTGCTACGATGGGATTCCTTTATCATCTCTGGGATGATCCCCTCATGATCCATGGAGATCCCATGAAGTTTCATTCCAGCAGACTGGAAGGTGGACAAGGATTGTAAATAAGATGGATTCTCTAGAAAAACGGTGGATTCCTTTTCGAGTAATCCGATGGAAATGAGGTGCAATGCTTGTAAAGCACCGGATACGACTAAAATAGATGAAGCATCGACTTTAATTCCTTTTTGATTTAGGTGTTGAGTAATCGCTTTCCGAAGCTGCGGGTTTCCTTTCGGGTCTTCATAGCCAAACGGCTCCAGTTCCTGTCCAACTTTTGTTAAAACAGCCCTCATATCCTCCAGCGGGAATAAATCCTTTGATAATTCTCCTTTACTCAGCTGGATCAAACTCTCATCAGATTCTGCCAGATTTATAGCCTGGACCGTTGACAGGCTCGCCTGATGGGTGCCCCGCCCCACTTGTTCATTCCAATTGACTGGAGGGGCAGAACGCATGAGGGTCCAGGTATTATTTACGACTATAGTTCCCACCCCCAGCTTCCCCTCAACCAGCCCATCAGCAGCCAACTCATCCAGCGCAGTGACGACTGTACTTCTGTTCACGCCGAATTGTTTTGCAAGGTCACGCTGACTGGGCAGCCTGCTGCCAACTGGCCAATTCCCGTTTGTAATCTGTTCTTTTACAAAATTGATTATTACTTTATATTTTGGCTCTTTCATGAACCCTGCTCCATTCATAATTGGTTGGTTTTTAAAAAACCATATTGGTTGGATACATTTTATCAAGACCCCGTTATATTTGAAAGGCAAACCTGTCATACAGGGTTAAATTGGATGGTTTTATAGGGGGGATAACATGGAATCCAGGTTGGCTGCAGCACACTTGCTCGTTATTTTATTATGGGGATCAGCATTCGCAGGGATTCGGCATGGACTAGAAGGCTACTCTCCAGAACACTTGTCTTTCCTTCGGCTTATTATTGGGTCAGCGGCGCTTCTTTTCTACGCCTTATTAACAAAAATGAAGCTTCCAGAAAGAAAAGATTGCCCTGTTATATTCCTCTTCGGATTTCTGGGGTTTGCAGTCTATCAAACTGCATTGAATTTCGGTGAACAAACCGTCAGCGCCGGAGTCGCCAGCCTGCTTGTTTCTACTTCACCTGTTTTTATCGGATTATTTGGGAAAATGTTCTTCCAGGAGCGTACAGGGAAATGGTATTGGTCCGGCGCTTCGATTAGCATCCTTGGGATCATGTTCATTTCGATTGGATCAGGAGGAAGTTTAAATTTTGGCATCGGAGTACTTCTAATATTGATTGCTTCATTATCTGAATCACTTTATTTTGTGTTTCAAAAAAAATACTTAAGCAAGTATGGGGCTCTTCCTTTTACAGCCTATACGATATGGGCAGCCACCATATTCATGGGTTTCTTTGCTCCTGGGATTTTGGATGAAATGATTGAAGCCCCGATTGGAGCAACGATAAGTGCTATTTACCTCGGTCTTTTTCCTACGGTGGTTGCTTACTTTGCAATAGCCTATATCACCGCAAAATCCGGGGCCTCTGAAGCAGCAAGTTCTCTCTACCTTACTCCTGCTGCTTCTTTTATAATCGCTTGGGTCTGGTTGGGGGAAGTACCGGCGATCTTGACAATAGCAGGCGGTGTAATTACACTTATCGGAGTTTCCCTGACCTACTTCAAAGGGAGGGGCGAAATGGGAACTCTAGAAATCAAAGGATAGCTGCTCTGTTTCTCCTCCCTCTCCTTTTTTCCGGCCAGGCTTTCCTTTGCTTTTAATACTTTGATACTGAAGTCTTGCTTGTTTACATGTCTTTTTGACATCGACCATTGGTGCTTCGTAGCCAAGTCGGTAAAAAGCCGGATAAAGCCATGGTTCATGGATGTACTCCTCCGGCAGCCTGCTTAATTCAGGGATATATCGGCGAATGAACACTCCATCTGGGTCAAGCTCCTTGCCAACCTTTACAGGATCAATGATTTTCATCTTCCCTTTCATTTCCGCGTGCTGCTGGATATAGAAATCATGTACAGCTGGTTCGTAGTCTAGATACAATTCCGCCAAGGCATGGGATGGATTCTTTACATCCAGCAATAAAGTATTCGAAATAAAAGATGTTACCAAAGCACGCAGCGAGAAATTCATCCACCCTGTTTTTGTCAGACTCCTCATTGCGGCATCGATCATTGGAATCCCCGTTCTTCCCTGCAGCCATCGCTGGAACCACTCTTCATTCCAGTCCCTTTTGATTTCACTTATTGCATGCAATTCTTGTTCTGGGGACTCCATGCTGCAAATTTTGACCCTGGCGATAAGTTTTGATAAAAACTCTTCGTACTGTGTTTTCTCTTCCTCCACCTTACATGCCTGTAATTTCTCCTCTGTTCGTTGAAAAATAGTCCTGATCGATATATTCCCCCATGCTATATAAGCCGAAAGCCTCGAGGACGATAATGAGGACGGCAGCGGTTTTGTGTAGTTTTCGATGTACTTTGCAAATCTGTCTTCGAGGAATGAATCCAGTGTTTCTATTGCCTTCCATTCCCCCCCTTGCTGACCGAAGCGAATTTTCTCACCCTTTATCTTGAAGGTTTGAAGTTTTTTAAAATCAGTCAATAAAAAACCTGGTAACCGGGACGGAACATCAATATGGGCAGGAACTTCAGCCTGTGGTTCTTTTAAATAACCGACCAAACGATCATAAAATCGTTTTCCATGAACATTTACCAGCTCTGGACCATAACAAAACAAGCTTTGCTGATTCTGGTCAGCCCATTTTTTCACTTTATCGATAAACCAGCCGTCATTGTGGGCAAAAATATTGATAGAATGATATGATTCCAATAATCCTTCCAATACGATTTCCACATCATTAATTGCAGTAAAGAGCTTCCCGCCCTTTTCCTCAATCTCTTTCGACAGCTCCTCCAGACTTTCAACAACAAATTGCACATGACGGGCAGAAAGCGGTGTCTCATTCCATTGAGAAGGTTCAAATACATAAAGAGGCAATACTTCTCCCGCCGCAGTTGCTTCCGCCAATGGTTGATGGTCGGAAATACGCAAATCTTTATTGAAAAGGACGATGTTCATTGAAATCACTCCGCTATTTACTCTTTTGCACAGGCTCTAGTTTTTCTCAGTTCAGTTCTATAAAAGGACTATTCAGGGGGAAATAGTGAAACCTTTAATTTAATATTTCTCTTAAAAGGATTCCAAACATGATTCCCAGGAACATGGACGTCAAGGTACCAAGGAGAAAATACTCCGCCCAGTCACGATCATCCATCTGTTTGAAGCGGGCGATTGATTTTGCAGTAACAATGAAGGCGATGGCTGGATACGAACTATAGTACGTAAGCAAGATAACAAGAAGCCTTTCGATATAGCCTATCAGCTTCCCGCGTGACATATCGTGCTTATTGAAAATCATATAGCTGTATTGTTCTGACAGTCCTTGATCCCCTCTGTTCGTTTGTGGGTAGACCTGCTCCTTCAGTTCGTTTTTAAAGGTATATTTCCCTTCAAAGGTTAACAGCTGTCCAGGGAGAGAGCCAAGAAGGATTCGTATCATATGGCCACTCACACTTGTTCCCAATATTAAAATAATCACAATCACCAGCATTGTAGCAGAAGCGTCCAAATTCCGCCCTTCCTCAAACAAAAGCTTTATAAATCTATCAACATTAGAAACTAGCGATATATTATAAAATAACTGCATCGCAATTAGCAGCATGAAAAGATGCATCGCCTGGTCTACTATAAAAAACCACAGTTTACTCAAATGTTCACGAGACGTATACTGATCCACTAGCTGAATCTTAACCAAGTCGATGATCAAATGCGTCGCTGTTATGAATAGGACCGGCCAAAGTACAGTCATTACAAGATCATTTTGCTCGTAAAAAAAGAGCCAGCCTGCTGAAAGGACAGCCGTATTCACCAGAAAATGATGAAGTATATGCTTTCTAATATTTTTGAGCTTATCCTGTACCATACGATCCGTCTGAAGGTAAAAGTCGGCTATCAGATGAGCTATAATCAAACTTAATAAAAGCATGCCTTCTCCTTTCACCAGAATCTAAAGACTGAAAATATTCTGCACCTGGCTTTTTATATTTGTTCTAATACTTTCTTCGAGCAACTTTAATTGCTCATTTTGCATATCCGGAAAAAAATCACTCGCCTGCCTGCCATCCAAAACACTTACGATTGCATGGAAACTGCGGAGAATTTGCTCGCAGTGCCCTTTCTTAAAATGGCTGTAAACCGTTGGAGCTGAGCGATCGAGAAGCTGTGCCACAGTATTTTGTTTGCCATAAATAAGATAGAGCGAGCATACTAGCCGCTGTACATCAGTCTGTTCCATTCTTAGTACATTCTGCAGGCTAAGCATCCCATTTATTAATGTCTGCAAACCTGGCTCACTGTCGCGAATTTGAAAACAAAAGGTTCCCCTATTCTTCTGTTTTTTAAGTTGGTCATTCGCACTTCTCGCCTGCTTTGCCAATGGATGAATCCATTTTTCAATATCAATTTCCTCTACCTTCTTATCCAGCCCGCCATAGGCAAGGCCAAAATACGGAAGGTGTTTTTCATATTTCCAAATCGAACTGATATAAAAGGCTGTAATAAATGCTGTTGAGTATCCTTCAGCTAGAAGAATGAGCTCGTCCCCAGATCGGTGCTTAATCTTTATGGAACCTATTCCTTCATACCACTTATTTATATATGTCTCTAGCTGCCCTAAATAATTACTCAGCTTCTCGCCATAAGCTGCTGAGGAAGAATTCGTGATATCCATTATAAATACAGACACTGGCTCCATTGCTACTCCACCTAACAATTAAATTCGACTATTTAGTGTAATTTTATATAAATTAGATAGCATAGTCAAATTTATTAAACATTAGACTTATCATATTAACAAAACAATAAACCTTTCCTTGGATTCATTTTAACAAGAGCGTATGTTCGCTTCAATGGGTATATAAGTACAAAAAAAGAGCCATCAGGCTCTTTTTAAACGATCCTATTCTTCTGTTACAACAACCTTTTCCATAACGTCACCGTTTCTCATCGCTTTAGCCGCTTCCAAATTAGAAGTAACTTTACCGAATACAGTGTGCACTCCATTTAAGTGTGGCTGTGATTCATGTACGATGAAGAACTGGCTTCCACCTGTATCTTTACCTGCGTGCGCCATAGAAAGTGATCCAGGTACATGCTTGTGCGGGTTGCCTTCTGTTTCACATTTGATTGTGTAGCCGGGACCGCCAGTACCAGTTCCGTTTGGGCATCCTCCCTGGCTGACAAATCCAGGAATTACACGGTGGAAGTTCAATCCGTTATAGAAGCCTTCGTTAGCTAGCTTCTCAAAGTTCGCAACTGTACCAGGTGCTTCGTTCGGGTATAGTTCGAATTCGATTTTCTCACCATTTTGCATTTGTATGTATCCATTTTTAGCCATGTAAATCATCTCCTTGTGTTAAAATCATTGTTATCATACCACTATTACAAATAAAAATAAAAGTATCCACCTTCAAATTGTATTTTTCCAACATGATTGTGTTAAAATATAACTGCCTCTGCCGGACATTCGCTTGTTGCGGGACACTTAACCACTGTACGGACGGCAGGGGCCCTGCCTTGGCAGGATGACAAAATACATATTCTCATACCTTGCCTTGTGGCAAGGTTTTTATTTTAATTACTAATAGGTATTATTTTCTATTTAATTTATTGCCAGTTTGGGTAATTAATATCTGATATGACTTTTTTAGCTAATACCTATGTATCTCTTAAAATATCTTCGTGATCAATTCAAGGAGAAGTTATGCTAAACCTAATAGATATCAAACACAAGAAATGGATTTCAGCAATATCCTATACTTTATTCGTTTTGTACATTATCATTGCCGTCATTTTATTGTTTCTCAGCCCATATCGGCAAGCTGCGTATGAAATCAATTCTGCAGGCACCAACCCTTATAATATCATTCCATTCAAAACGATCACAGATTACATAAAAGCTTCTTCGCACATCAATCAAAATATCTGGATGTCCAACTTATTTGGCAATGTTCTTGCCTTTTTCCCGTTAGGAATCTTCCTTCCCTGGCTGTTTAAAAGGCTCATTGGTTTTTGGCGGGCGACTACTTCTGTTTTTCTGGCAACTTTAACTGTGGAGATTCTCCAGTTTGTCACGAGGGTTGGAAGTTTCGACATTGATGATATCATCCTGAACACAATAGGCGGTGCATTGGGGTATCTCTTAATCAAGATCATTTATTTATTTTTAATGAAGGGGAAAACACATGCACATTAGAATGTTAAAAGAAGGCGAACAGCCTCCCTGGAAACTGCTGCTCCTGGCTGATCCTTCTAAGGATTTAGTTTCAAGGTATTTAGATAAAGGAATGTGCTATGTTACGGAGTCAGAAAATGGTGGAACAATCGGTGTAATCCTGCTGGTCCCGGTTAGTAAACATACCATCGAAATCATGAATCTGGCAGTAGATGAATCTCACCAAGGCAAGGGGCTAGGTACCTTACTGCTTAAGCATGGGATTCAAACCGCAGCTGAGTACGGTTACGAAACGATTGAAATCGGTACAGGAAATTCAAGTATCAACCAACTGGCTCTCTACCAAAAAGTTGGCTTCAGAATCACGGGAATAGATCAGGATTTTTTTATTCGAAATTATGAACAACCTATATTTGAAAATGGTATTCAGTGCAGGGATATGATTCGATTGTCGATGCCCTTATCAGGATAAACAGGGTCACTTCAGGTTCGTAAAATTGTACACAAACCCAAGGATAATTAAGACTTTATTTATATTAATATAAAACACCGTTATGAGAGGTGGGTACTCGACATAACGGTGCGATTAGCTCCTAAATGTTGCCTTACGGATGTCGATCTCGCTGCATAAGGTTACGTTTAGCTCTTAAATGTACCCTTGTAGCAGTCGAATGACTCTCATAAGGATATGTTTAGCTCCTAAATGTGCCCTTACGGATGCCGATCTCGCTGCAAAAGTGTACACTCTACTTAATGTACCCTTATACAAAGTGAATTCACGGCATAAGGGTACATTTATGAACGCGCTTCTCCTCGCTCCTTATTCAACTGGATTTTAAACGATCCCTTAAGAGAGGGAGTTCTTTATAAATCCCCACTACTTCTTCCATTTTCATCCTAACGAGTCCGCTTGAGGATGGGGCGACGAAATCGACAGTGCCTTCCACAACGGATTCTTCCTGCTTTCCCCAAGGAAGATCTTTTTTGCCGCTATATTGCTGATAGACACCTTTCCCGACAAAACAAACGATTTTCGGCCTATATTTTTCGACTTTTTCCTTTAGCTCCTGCTTCCCCTGCTGGTATTCCTCTTTTGTAATTTCATCCGCTGCTTTAGTTGGCCGCGCAACAATGTTCGTCATTCCGTAACCTAAGTCAAGGAGCTTATAATCCTCCGAAGAGTCATACTTCCTTGGTGTGATGCCAGCTTCAAAAAGGATTTTCCAGAATCTATTGTTGGGGTTAGCGTAATGATGACCGGTTTCTGATGACCGGATACTGGGATTGAAACCGACAAAAATAACGTCTAGATCATCCCGTAAATGGTCAGTAATCGGATTCATATTCTCTACTCCTCTCCAATGTTGCCTATCTCTCTCGATTCACCAAAATCGGCGAGGCAGCTCATTATTCTTGCTTATATTCTTGAAAATTCTTAAGTGGAACAAAAACTCGTCATAAAACATGGTCTCGGCACTTTCAAATGAATAAGCGTCAGAAAAATGATCCAATAGTTCGACATCAATGTGATCTTCAAGGCCGCTCAGCCACATTTTATAGCCATGCTGCTCATAAACATCAGATAACCCCGCCCACTCGAACATATCTTGCATTTCTTTTTCACCCATTCTATCACTCCTTCTGCTATCACCTCCATTTTTCCATACTTTTACATACCTTATACAGCGTTCATACTCTCTCCCTTTTATTACTAGGAACTTTGAGTTTCCTATGCCCAACCTGATTTAAATAAGCCAGGCTTATTCAACCTGGCTTTCCTTGACACTATACTTCGCCTCTGCAACCCTTGCAGGGTGTGTATAAACATTTAGTGATCGATTCCTGATAAAGCCAATTGTCGTGATCCCCAGTTCCTCCGCCAGTTTTAGGGCAAGTTCAGTGGGAGCTGATTTGGACAATACAATCGGGCAGCCAATTTTAGCCACTTTCAATAAAATTTCTGAGGAAATCCGCCCACTGAAAACAATTACTTTATCACTTATCGAAATATCATTCTTGAGGCAATGCCCATAAATTTTATCGAGGGCATTATGTCGGCCGATATCCATCCGGGACACAATAGGACCAAACAAACTGCATAGAGAGGCATTATGTACTCCCCCTGTATTATGGAAAAGTTCAGCGGAATCCTGCATTTCTTCCATAAGCCTGAAACAATCTTCCACTTCGATTTCCGTCTCTACCTTTTGCAGTTTTTTTGCGGTCAATGCATCGGTCGCAAATACAAAGCCCGTCCTGCTTGCCCCGCAGCACGAAGTTAAGTAGCGCTTGCCCTGCAAGTTCTTATAAACCGGATTCATTTTTGATGTATTTACATGAACAAATCCTTCTTTTTCCTGAATCCATATATTTTCTATATCTGAATACTTCTTGATGATGCCTTCTGAAGCGAGGTATCCAATGACCATTTCTTCAATATAATCTGGAGTACAAACCATTGTAACAAATTCCTGACCATTGACTTTAATGGTAATAGAATATTCCGTTACGATGCTGTCTTCCAACATTTCGGCCTGGCCATCCCCAAAACGGAGGATTTTCCTTTTGACTTCGACTGGTTTCACAACAGCCATCCTCTCTTATTGAAGTTTTATACTTTACAGTAATCTCCTTTTATCCAAATAGCTGAATGACCAAACTAGAAAAAGCAGGCGAACAAGCTGGAATGCCTGCTGCCTGCATTAAGATCACTTATCTTCCAAAGTACCTTGCTGGCTCTGGTGGATATCCTGGTTTTCCGGTAGCTGAGTCGTTCTTTCTAGTCCCTCGGTATTTTCACCCATCCCTTTAAGGAACTCAAAAAGTAAGGATAGTGCACGATTGATTTCCGGGTCTTTCAAAGATCGGACAATATCAAAATATCCAAGTTTGTCATCATCCTCGCTATCCGTATATTCTGCTACTCTGGCAATGCCAGAATTTAATTTTAATAGCAGTGGTTCCAGCTGCTGTACATTGATCGTGCCGAGGACGCCCACCATCAGCAATAGGTTCTTGATTGTATTGGTAGCTTCAGGTTTGTCTGCCGCCTTAACTAGAACATTCAAGATTTTATCGCCTTCACTGAACAATCCATCCAACAGCGACAGTACTCCTCGCTGATTCATATGCTTGAGGATGTCCATGGACTGTAAAATTGCATCCTTGTTATCAAGCAAGGCAGTTTCGATTTCTTCCAGGTCACTCTGGCGTTTTTGTTCCTCTGTCATTTGCATACGATTGATGTTGGTGATTGCTTTAGCCATGCTGGGTACGCTCCTTTTTCACAAGATCTCCTGGAAAGATGTAATCTGGACGGGCCCACTTCTTTTCGACCTGGACGCCGATTTGCGGCTGTGGATTACCGTATCGGAAATTGTTCCTCGGCAAAGGATTGACTCCTTCAAATTGGAGTATTTCCATTTTTGCCTTCGTCTCCTTATAAGCTGGAGTATCGGTGTTTTTATCTCCATAGCTGCTTGTCAGGAGATTGATGGCTGCATCGCCCTGGTCGTTCATCGGCAAGTATACTTCCTTTCCTGCCACTCGGTCGGTGACAACACATCTGACCTTCAAATTGCCGTATGGTGATGTCAGTCTGACAAGTGTTCCATCTTTCAAGCCTCTTTCTTCAGCAAGTTCTGGCGACACTTCAAGGAAAGTCTCTGGAGTTTTCGATGTAATCCCTTCTGATTTATAAGTTAAGTTTCCTTCATGGAAATGCTCAAGCAAGCGGCCATTATTGACATGAATGTCATATTCCTCCCCATATTGGATAGGAATCGACCATTTCACAGGATAAAGACGTGCTTTCCCATCAGGGAACGGGAAGCCATCCAAATACAGTACAGGACTGTCAGTTCCATCCTGCTGAACAGGCCATTGAAGGCTCTTGTACCCTTCAAGGCGTTCATACGTCACACCAGAGTATATCGGCATTAGGCTTGCTGCCTCGGCCATGATTTCAGAAGGATGCTCATAAGTCCAGCCTGCCCCAAGGCGGTTAGCGACCTCAATCAGAATCTGCCAATCAGGTTTTGATTCTCCAACCGGGTCGAATACCTGGTACAAACGCTGAATCCTGCGCTCGGTATTCGTAAACGTTCCCTCTTTTTCAAAGCTTGGGCTTGCTGGTAAAACTACGTCTGCAAATTGTGCGGTTCTGGAAAAGAACACATCTTGGACAACAAAGAAGTCGAGTTTTTCATAGCCGGCCTGGACGTGATTGATATTGGAATCCACAAGGCCCATCTCCTCACCCTTGATGTAAAGGGCTTTGAGAGTTTCATTATGCATTCCTTCAACCATGTCATGATTATTGATCCCTGGTTCAGCAGGCAGCTTGGTTCCCCAAGCGTGTTCAAACTTCATGCGCGCCTCTTCATCGTTTACCTTTTGGTAGCCTGGCAGCGAGTCCGGGCTGCTGCCAAAATCGCCTGCGCCCTGGACATTGTTATGTCCACGCAGTGGGTATGCCCCCGTTCCTGGACGGCCGTAATTTCCGGTAATAAGCAATAGGTTCGAAATCGCTGTACTGGTGTCGCTCCCGCCAATATGCTGTGTAACTCCCATTGCCCATAATGCACAAACGCTTTTAGCTTTATGAATACTCTCAGCAATCTCGATCAGTGTGTCTTTAGAAAGACCTGTAGTTTTTTCTGCATATTCCAAAGTGAAACCTTCAAGACTGTTAACGTATTCTGTAAGTCCATTGACTTTATTGTTCAGGAATTCTTCATCTGCCCAACCCTGGTCGATAATATATTTTGTCACAGCTGAAATCCAGACAAGGTCACTGCCTGCCTTAGGACGAATAAACAAGTCTGCTCGGTCAGCCATTTCATGCTCTCGCAAGTCCGCAACAATAAGCTTTTGTCCATTCAGCTTCTGTGCCCGTTTAACCTTTGTTGCCAGTACCGGATGGGCCTCTGCTGTATTCGATCCAACGATGATGACCAAATCAGCCATCGCGATATCTGTAATCGATCCAGCATCGCCTCCATGTCCAACTGTCCTGAATAATCCTACAGTAGCAGGCGTTTGGCAATACCTGGAACAATTATCTACATTGTTTGTGCCAATTACAGACCTGGCCAGCTTTTGCATTAAATAGGATTCTTCATTCGTACATTTAGACGATGTTATGAAGCCTAAAGAGTCAGGACCAAACTCATTCTTGATCTCTGTGAATTTACTGGAGATGAGGTCCAATGCTTCTTCCCATTCCGCTTCCCTGAAGCTATCTCCTTCACGAATCAAAGGCTTTGTCAGGCGCTCTTCACTGTTAACGAAATCCCATCCGAATTTGCCTTTTATACATGTAGAAATTCCGTTCGCTGGAGCTTCCACCTGTGGTTCGACCTTCAGGATTTCTCGGTCCTTTGTCCAAACATCAAAACTGCAGCCTACTCCACAGTAAGTGCAAACAGTCTTCGTTTTCTTGATCCTGGATTCACGCATGGCAGCTTCCATATCCGAAATCGCCAGGATGGAACCGTAACCTGTCTCGACATTCTTGGTAATCTCAATCATCGGCCGCAAAGTTTCTTTTGCGATTCCTGTCAAAAAGCCGGCTTCTCCTTCCATTCCTTTTTCCATCATTGCATTACAAGGACATACCGTAGAACAATGACCGCAAGAAACACATGAGGATTCGTTGATTGGTACATCATTATCCCATATGACACGCGGACGTTCACGATCCCAATCGATTCTCAGCGTCTCGGTTACCTGTACATCCTGACAGGCTTCCACACATCTCCCGCACAAAATACATTGATCCGGGTCATAACGGTAAAAAGGGTTTGATTCATCTTTCTCATAAGGCTTTTGATCAAATGGAATGCTCTGGTGATTGATTTTCATTTCTTTTACCGTGTTATGTACCTCACACATCCCATTATTGTAGTCACAGACAGTACAATACAGTTCATGATTAAACAAAATCTTGTCCATCGCCATTGTTTGTGCTTTCTTAACATCTGGCGCCACAGTGTCGATGGTATCTCCATCCTTCATGATTGTCGAACAAGACCTGACCATTTCTCCGTTCACTTCTACAATACAGGTATCACACGTCTCAATTGGGCCAAGGCTTGGATGATAGCATACACTTGGCACTTCGATGGAGCTATCTGAAAGGTATTGCAGAATGGTTTGATTTTCTTTAGCCGCCACGTCAGCACCGTTAATTGTTACATTTATTTTGCCAGACAAGACCTCATCTTCCTTTCTATGTAGAAATTGCTCTCTTTCTCACTACCCAATCCATAGATGACTTTAACCACATTCAAGAGAGTTTTTGAAAAAGGGTTTGAAATTGAACCGACAAGTTATTAAAGATTTCTCCTATAAAAATAATTTTTCTTCTTCAGGATTTGGCCTGAATTTGTGTGTCATTCGCTTTTTGTTCCTGTGAATATTCTCAAGATGATAAAAAAACAAAAGCCCTACCGTTTAAGGTAAGGCTTTGTGATTATTCCTATAAAAAGCGGCAGGCATCATTTCCAGCTTCATCTGAGGAAAGGATATACAACGACTTTCCGTTCATTGATTTTTCTTTCGTAAAACCAAAACTCTCTAGTTCATCGTAATCTCCCACAACGACGATTGCTGGAGCAAATAGCAATGCCTGCAGATGGAAAAGAGAAACATCAATCACTTCAGTTAGTGAATCTCTACATTCGAGTCTCTCCAGGACAGCAATCCTGCCACGGATTCCGAGGCTTTCAAAAGCATTTCCAATCCCCTCAGCCAAGATTTCAGAAATGACCGATGCAGAACTGATGATATCATTCCAATTCTCATCAAAAACATAAGCATGCCAAGAAGGTTGTCCATTATCCAATAGAAATTCAATTTTTAGAAATTGCTGGTCATGATCGAATTGATAAACCGATTTCACTCTATACACGCTTCCCTCCATTAGTGAAGTAGAGATAGTTTCCCACTTTAAGCAAAAGTTAATGAATAGATTTTGCATGATTTAAAACCGTTAGTAAATACTTACAAAGATGTTTTCCGAGGCATGAATTTTTTCTTTTGAGGGAAAAAGTAATATACAAAATACCAAATAGTTGCAGGAGGATGAGAAAATGGATCAAAAACAAAAGAACCCTAAAGATTTCAATGAGGAAAATGAACAACACAGTATGGTTTGCAATGACCAGTTATTTTTTCAGGAATTAAAAATTGCTGCTGAAGAGGCTGAAAGAGACCGCATCGATACAGACCCAGATAAAGCGAAATAAAAAAGAGAAAGGCAAAATCGCCTTTCTCTTCCTATTGCAGTTAGTCACACAAGCATTTACGCAAAGTTCTTTAACTAATGAATCGGTCTCTTTCCGCTGCATCTTCTTCCCGCTGGGCTTCCCGTTCCTCGTACCAAAATTTAATATGGGTTAAGATTGAGAAAACAAGGAAAAAGTTCATAGACCAGACACTTACAAACGGGGCCATCCCTCCGAACTCAATCGTCTCATACTGTTTTAAAACCATCACAATATATGACTCAATGAACACAAGGACAAAGCCGGCTACACCTGCAATTGCCATTCGCATCATAATCAATAACCACCTTATCGTATTATCAGATTATTTAAATAATACGATTTATTATCGATTAGCGCAACTGTTTTGTTCACTAATTCGCCATAATTGCACATTGACAATTTGACATAGTACTTTTTACCCACAAGCCGAATGCACGCTTGATTACTTTCTCCATCAAATTAGAGTATGATCTAAACTCTATTCCGAAGTACCAGTGAAAAAATCACCGGAAAAGGATATTAGATAAGTGCCCGTAAATATTTTGGATTCAAGGGGAGCCTTATCTATTTAATTTCTTTTGCTTTTGCATGATTTCAAACGACTTTTCGATAATATCTGTCAAAACATCGCCTTTATATATTCTGCCGATTTTTGTATTTTCCTGATAATATTCGACAATCTCATCAAGCTTATCTGATGTTTCCTTTGACACTCTTACATTTAATTGAATTCTCTGGGCTTCATTCATGGAATTGATTTCCCTCCAAATCCTGCTGCTTCTAAACAAAAATATAATTCATCACACTGCTAGCAGTTTGATATTATGTAGATATATGTCGCTAACCAACGAACCTTATTTTAACATAATCTATCATCTTACAACACTATGTCGTAATAAATACCGGTTTCCCTTTATTCTTTTAGGGTATTGGATATGGAGAATGGATTGATCTGTACTATTCGCAAAATGGATGAAATAGAAGCGTCAAATCTTGCCCCCTATTAATTCCGAGAGACATGGAGACATTCTATGAAGCTTACACATTGGTCGTACACAAAGAGATATAATATCAAGGGTCAATTTGATATTTTCCCTAACTCGGTTGTGATATTCCGTCAAATTAAGGATTACTACTTTGTCTATACCGTTAATTGGTCATTAAGTGATCCGGTTGTCTCGAAATCTGATTTACAGGAAATGGAAAGGTTGCTAAATTCAGAACTCGGTACCATTGAAAGCTACTGCCAGAGGAAATTCTTAAGGAACGATTCCGAATGATTTAACTTATTTAAAATTAACCATTTACATTTAAATTCATTTCATTTCCCTTAAGACAGAGGGAATTTGATACAGTCATCCCTTTATCAAAAAAAGATTGGATCCTGCTATGTCCAATGGTCAGCATTGTTCTCAAAAGTGTTTATGTCTCACACAAGCTAGGTTACCTTGCTGTTTATAATGGGGGAATTATAAAATGGACCAGCACCTGTAAATTTACAGGTGCTGGTTCTTTCGTTCATTAATTTTTTATCGTGAGCATTGCTTCCCAATCAATTGTACCGTTTTTAACTTGCTCACGTTTTTCCTTATTCATGATGTCTGCCGGCCTTCCGCCTTTAGGCCAGTCACCTTCATGGCCTTCGAATTCAGGTCGATCATGGGAAAGAATATAGGCGGCCAAATCGATCGCTTGCTGGTCAGTTAACGTTCCACCCTGTCCTTTGGGCATATTCTTCTGAACGTAACCTGCCATTTTTGTCAGTCTTGACATTCCTGCACCGTCATTGAATGAATTTTCTCCCCAAACTGCTGGTCCTGTATTCGTTCCAGTACCCGATCCATCAGCAGCATGACAGCTGGCACATGATTGTGCGTATAGCTTTTCACCATCTTCAACACTTGGAACTGGGTATTGCTTAGGTTCTTTAGGCGCCCTCCAAGGAAGGTCCGCACCAGCCGGTACACCTTCTGACATGTATTGCAGGTAAGCGATCATTGCACGCATTTCCTTGCTGTCAGTAGGGAGCATTTTTCCATTCATGCTGCGGATCATACATCCATTGATCCGGTCTTCAAGGGTGTAAACCTCGCCTTCACGCGGCCTGTAATCTGGATAGACTGCAGAAAGTCCAATCATCGGTGCTTCTTCTTTCACCGTGCCTCCATTTGCATGACAGCTGGCACAAGAAAGGTTATTGCCGACGTATTCGTCGGCTACAGTATTTGTTTCCATTACTAGCTCATGTCCATACTTAATGCTTTCACCAAGAGGACCATCAGGTACGTCCTCCATGCTTGGCGGGTTGAATTCAATTTCCTTGCTTGTACTCTCAGTTTTTTGCTGAGGCGCACTTGCTGATTCAGCTGGTCCAAGGTCCTGGCTAATTTTCCAGCCAACAAATAATGATCCAATGATTAAAAATCCAATGATAATTGCGAGACTATTTTTCATCTTTTTTCCTCCTTATGTAGAAATATGCTAATCACTTTTCCTATACCCATTCTAGTATAGGTAACACCGTTGTTTTCACATTAAATATGTAGAAATAGTGAAAACTATAAAAATAGAAAAAAGGAGCTGGATTTCTCCAACTCCTACTTTTCTTTTCCGATATAATAGAGGAACCACACAGCGTGGTTTTGTTCATCAAAAGCTGCACGCCTGAACACTTCTTTTATGACTGGGTCAGTAGCGTCATCTGCTATTTCGTGATAAAAATCAGTCGTTTTTTGCTCATCCTTGAAAGATGATTCTAGTCCTTGCCTATACGTCTCACTGCATTTTTCGGTCATCTGCAGCTGTGGCTGCTTCCCTGTTAATGTTGTATACATTTGTGTAAATTGACGCAAGTGCCTTTTCTCATCATCAAGTATTTCTTTGATTTGGTCCCTCTGTTCTGCATCAGGAGCAAGCCCAGCTAGCTTTTCATAGCATCTTGTTGCACTGTATTCACCATTAATAGCTTTTATCAGGTCACGAATAAGCTTTTGGTTCTGTCTGTAATGGTCATAATAAGGATACATGTCAAACCTCCCCAAACTATTTTTATTAGTCTATGGAGAGGATAAAAAGGTGTGCCTGGTCAGCTTATTCTGGATTCACTCCCTCGTATTCAACAAAAATACCTTTAAGGTACTTCTTTTCTTTCACCATCTCGATACCAGATTCCTTCATATAGTTCCCTGTATCCCTGTTCAAATGGCACCCATCACACAGCCTTTTCCACGCAGGAGTAAGGATATCCTGAAGGAAAGCAAGCGATTTCGATTCCGTTCTTACATGCTCAAAAAGGACGATTTTCCCGCCTTTTTTACACACTCTTCTCACTTCCTTAAATACCTTATCCGGCTCGCTTACAGAACATAGGACAAGTGTGGCTACAACAATATCAAACTCCCCATCCTTAAATGGAAGGGTTTCTGCACTCCCTTGATGGAATTCGACAGGTAGTTCAAATTCTTTCGCTCTGCCTTTTGCCTGTTTAAGCATATAGGGATTTGGCTCCAATGAAACTAGCCTTTCCACCTTTTCCTTTGAATAATAAGGGAAATTCGCTCCTGTTCCTGCGCCAATTTCCAGTATATTTCCCTCTAATCCAGAAACAATTTTTTTACGGACCCTCACAATCCATTTCTTCTCGAGAGGTCCCATAAGTTGATCATAAAAAGAAGCAAACATTTTTCCCAATATCCGTACTCCTAACTATCCCTTTTTCTCCATTATAATAAAGAAGGTCCTGGAAAAGCTATTGCTAATCCAGGACCTCACTATTGTTCCAAGGTTATCAATTACCCTTCTCGTTGTTATTGGCTGTTCACTCCAAAGTACTTTAAGGCTTCAAAACTACCTTGATACAGTTGTCTTTTCGCTCATTGAACATCTCATATCCTTTTGCTGCATCCTCTAGCGGAATCTTATGGGTGATAATATCAGTCGGGTCAAATTCTCCGTTCGTGACCATATCGAATAGTTTCGGCATGTAGTGAATTACCGGAGCCTGTCCCATTTTCATTGTGATATTGCGTTCGAAGAATCTTCCAAGCGGGAACATATTGTATCGTAATCCATAAACACCCGTTATTTGAAGAGTTCCAAATTTCCTTATTGCTGTATGGGCTATTTCAAGAGCAGAGAGTGTTCCTCCCTGAAGCTTCAATTTTTGTTCTACCTTTTCCACTACAGACTTTTTTCCATCCATTCCTACACAATCAATCACGACATCCGCTCCGCCGTCCGTCAAGTTTTGCAGGAATTGTCCTGGATCATCTTCCTGGGTAAAATCAAAGATCTCAACATTGTTGGTTTTTTTAGCATGCATAAGCCTGTAGTCGAGGTGATCGACAGCGATGACTCTTTTTGCCCCTTTCATCCAAGCGAATTTCTGAGTCATCAATCCAATCGGCCCGCTGCCGAGCACAATTACCGTATCCCCTTTTTTTACACCTGCGTGCTCTACACTCCACCATGCCGTAGGGATGACATCAGAGAGAAACAGGAGCGACTCATCTTCTAGCTCACATGATTCAGGAACCACAAAAGATGTAAAATCAGCGTAGGGCACTTTTAAATATTCTGCCTGTCCACCCGGATGATTACCATATTGCTCTGTATAACCAAAATAGCCCCCCGTATCCTTGTAATCATTGGTGTTATCACACTGGCTTTCCATCTGATTCTGGCAATAAAAGCACTCACCACAAGAAACGTTGAAAGGAATGACCACTCGATCCCCTTTTTTCAACTTTTTCACTCCAGGACCCACTTCTTCTACTATTCCCATCGGTTCATGTCCGATGATATAGCCTGGACTTAATGGCATATTACCTTGATAAAGATGAAGGTCCGATCCGCAAATTGCCGTTGAAGTAATTTTCACAATCATATCTTGTTCATGTTCAATCTTTGGTGCTTCTACATTTTTAACTTGAACGTCCTTAGAACCTTGATAAGTAACTGCTTTCATACATTCGCCACCCCATTCCTATTATGTGCATTTTATGTTTCCCTGGAAGGAACAATAGAAAACACATATGGAAGATTTTCCAATAATTAGCTTTGCACATAAATTACTCTTTAATAAAGCAACTTATAGTATGGAGGTGTTACAAAATGGAGCCTAAAAAGCCCGGAAATAAAAGACTGCCTGACTTCAAGGAAATGACAGACAGAGTAATCGCAGAGCCCGCAATAGGGCCACAGCTAGTAATCAAAACAAATCTGGATCCCAGTGATGCAACCGAGGAAAATCCATACTTCAAAAATGAACAAATGACTGATTCTGAACAATTCAAAGAGTATTTCAAGGAGTAGACAATGGAAAAAACACAGGCTTATTTACGCGAAATCATATCCAACTATACAGAGACCTATCCACTTAGCAAGAAAATTTACAATCGATTAGAAAAAGGCGATTATCCGTCTGAAGGTGACTTTGTCAAAGATCTAACCGCCGAAGAAATCGAATTTTTGAATAAAATTCTCCCTGATGCAATCGAATATGCAAGAAACGAAGTCGATGAAATACGCGCACAGCAATTAAATGAAGTTTACGAATTACTCTATTGAACAGTTGAAAGAATACTTTCCACCTTTTTTCCGTTAAAAGGATAAAAAAAACAGCAGAAAACTGCTGTTTTTTCTATTACTCTTTACACAAATCCAATTTAAGCATTGACTGATTCTGCATGCTCTTCAACTTGCTCTTCACCTGTCTTGTCCCTATGGTAAATAGCATTGATCTCACCACCAAGAACAAGAGCGAGTCCCGTCAAAAACAGCCAGAGCATCAAGACGATGACACCACCGATACTTCCATATGTGGCTGAATAGTTCCCGAAATTACTGACGTAAAAGGAAAATCCTAGAGAAATCAGCTGCCAGACAATTGTCGCGAATATAGCTCCGGGAATGACATGCTTGAAAGGATAATGTTTATTTGGTGCTAATCGATATAATCCTGCTAATACCGCAGACATTACGACAATCGCGATAATCCACCTTACAATGTTGAACACAATATCATATGGCTCTGGAATTTGGATGATCGATTCTACTGTATCCAATATTACTTTTCCAAAGACAGGCAAGAGGAGTGCAACGACAAACGCCAGGATTAGACCGAATGTCAGCATGATTGATATCAGTCTTGCCTTAATGAATGATCTCGTTTCCTCAACATCAAACGCAATATTCATCGCTCTAATGAAAGCGTTCATCCCATTGGATGCAGACCATATCGTCCCAATGATACCAAATGTAAGCAGACCGCCATTTCGTTCGCTAACTAATTTGACAACATTATCTCTTAATAATTCAGCTGACTGTGAAGGCAATAAGGAATTCACGACATTCATTGCTTTCTGGGGGTCGATATTCAAATAAGGCACGATTGCAATCAATAGAATCAGTAATGGGAACAATGCCAGCATATAATAGTACGCCTGTTGGGCAGCAAGGCCTGTAGCTCGGTCTTTTTTCAGTTCTCCCATTAAACTCTTGCCATAATACTTAAGTTTATTTTTCAATTAAGATTCACCTCTCATAGACAATTCAGTATGCTTGTCTTTTCCCTTTCATGAGAGGTTTTAATCCTGACAAAATATCCAAAAGATGTTCAAGAACAATAAGCGCAAGCGCCTTGTCCAGCCCCGACAAGCGCTGGAGGGCCTGACAGTAAAGTCGTTCTTTGACTTCATTGACAGGACCGAAGCGTCTCGAGGGGCTAGGCGCTGGAGCTGGATTAAGATACCCTATAGAGTAACCCGCACAAAATACTTTTATAATTTCCTATACATTAAAAAAAGACCATTTCTGGTCTTTTTTAATCTTTTCGAAAAATCTGTTGCTTGCCAACATCTATTTTCCAGAGAACTATTTATCGTCCTCTACATATGGGTCATGTTCATAAGCAGGCAGGTCGCCAAATGTTGTCATGATTCCCTCTTCATCCAGTTCGCTTTCGTATTTCTCGTGCTGCTTATTCGGATATACGGTCACTTCCTTGCCTGTTATATCGTTGCCAATGAAATTTTCAAAGTCTTCAACATATCCTACATTTTCTTCAGATTCAATATAGGTGTCATTATAGTGAGCCTGAGGCGTCATAAAATCAGATGGTGTTTCCGAAGTTCCCCAGCTTGAAACCTCTTGCCATGCATCTTCTGCATCATAGGCAACATTTTCATCCTTGTTATCCAAATCAAATTTTCCAAAAGGAGGCATTAGCACACCTTCTTCTATTGGCCGGTTATGGGAAACGGTCCGGTCTGGAGTATGTTCTACACAAAATGTCGTCTCTGGTACTGCCTGAAGTCGTTCATACGGAATCTCTCGCCCACAGGTCTCGCATCTGCCATATGTTCCTTTTTCAATGGCCTGGACAGCTTTCTCTATACTTTGGATTTGGTATTCAATATGATCATTCAGTGCGATATCTTTCTCCCGTTCATATAGCTCAGTTCCCTCATCACCTGGATGGTTATCATAACTTGAAAGCTCGCCAGTTGACTCATGTGCATGGCCGCTTCTTAGGTCAAAATGGTCATTCCCGTCAAGATGGGACTCAAGATCTTGTTTATTTTTGAGAAGCTCTGCCTTGAATGCCGACAGTTGCCCTTTTGTTAGCATAACAGCTGCTCCTTTCTGTAGTGCAGTTTTTATTAGCTTGCTGCATTCTGCTGCATTTAATAAAAGGTAATAAGTGTTATCTTTTGAGCAGGTACCACATTTTCAGTAGAAGTCATACTATATATGACAACTTATTATAGGAGTGATGCCTATGCCTTTATTTGTAAATGGATTGATGTCACCACAGGTTTATAGCAACAATGGTGAAATCACTGAAAAGAACAACCAGGAGAAGTACCGTCTCAATTATTTACAAGAAATTCTAAATGAGCAGCAAAAGCTGAATGATGAATTGACAGATAACGTTACAAAATTTGATCGTTCCCTGGAGCAAAACAGAAAAGAACATACTACTCAATTTCAGAAAATGGTTTCCTTATTGGCAAAACAGGAGGACTTTTCAGAGAAAGTCATGGAAAATATCTCAGAACAAAAGGAATCCACAACTGTAATCGATGATAAGCTGGTTAAACTCGAAAAAATGCACGACGAATTCTATAAGGAACTTGAGAATCGTGAACTGACAAGCGAGGCTATTTTAAACCAACTTGCCTATCAACAATCCATGATTCAGGAACTGAACCGTAAGCTTTTGGAATATGAAGATGTGACTGAAGCTTTAGTACTTCAGGCTCAAAAACAGGAAGAATTGCATGATATGCTTGCAAAACATGCAGATTTGCAAGGAATCTTCCATGAAACGATCATGGAGCGGCTCGGAAAACAGGATGCTGCAGGAGAAACAATGAATGAACAACTTTACGAAATTAAGACCTCTATTTCACAAAAAGCGAACATTATCCTTGAAAAAATCGAAGAACAATACTCCAGATTCACACAGTTTTTCTTAAGTCTTATCATGCCCAATATCACTCAAAAGAAAGTTATCAATGGAAAAACGTTTAAAACTAAAGCAAAACAGGAAAAATAAAAAAACTACACCTCCAATTGTTAAGTATCTCTAACAATTGGGGTGCAGTTTAAATTTACATTTGCATTTACATTTTCAAAAAGTCTTTAGTCCACAATCGTTACTTTCACTTGTTTTCTTCCCCACTGAAGTGCTCCACTTTGAGTTGGGATAAAGACATCGATTCGATTTCCTTTAATAGCTCCGCCAATGTCTTCAGCTGTAGCATAGCCATAGCCTTCAACATATACTTTAGATCCTAAAGGAATGACAGTTGGATCAACGGCAATTACTTTTGCATCAGGGTTAGCTTTCAAATTCACACCTGTCTTGGTAATTCCTGAGCACCCCGCGCAATTTGCTGTGTAAGCCGTTGCTTCAACAGTCATTTGCTTTGATGACGCTGCAGGCTTTGTTGCAGCAGGTTTTGCTTTTACCTGGCTTGCCGGTGCGGCTGCAGTTGTATTTGTAGCTGCCGGTGTTGCAGCAGGCTTCGCATCGTTCGTTTTCTCAACCTTCATTTCAGCTGGCATATTTGTATAAACAGCCAGGCTCATTCCTGGATGGATAAGGTCAGAGGATAATTTATTCCAATCTTTAAGATCATTTACTGTAACACCATAAGCCTTTGCAATACTCCAAAGCGTATCGCCTTTTCTGACTTGTGCATATTTAATAGGTGAAACTTCTAGTAAGTCGTTTGGATGAATGATATCACTTTTTAAGTTATTCCATTTTTTAAGTGATTCTACTGTTACGTCGTATTCCTTAGAAATACCCCAAAGTGTATCCCCCTTATGTACGACGATTTCCTCTGCCTGTGCTTGTGTTCCGGCAGCTCCAGAAATTGCCGCTGCTGCAACCAAAGATAATAATGACTTTTTCATTTGTTTGCCTCCCATCGGCTAATTTTTATCACGTGAATTATCGTAACATAGAATTTCGGTACAAAAAGAACAAGCATATTTAAATTGGATTACGAGAATAACAGAATTATAACGAGAACATGTCATATTAACTGAATATTCGGTTAAAATAAAACTTTCGTAGGAATAATTTCTAGTTAGTTTGAAAATTATTCTATTGTTTTCTTGAAAAACCATATTTTTCTTATATACTTCGAGTTCATAAATTAAAAGAAGTTGTTGTTCATGACTATAAACTTACCCATAAATTATGATCGGACTGAGAGTTTCTCTGAACATTAAAAAAGCTAAAATCCTTCATAAAGGATTTTAGCTTTTTACCTTTCCTATACGATTGTTTCAATCTTTACGGCACATGCCTTAAATTCTGCAGTACCTGAAATTGGATCATACTCATTCAGTGTTAGTACATTCGTCGGTACCTCGGACCAGTGGAAACTCATGAAAACGAGACCTGGCACAACCTGCTCCGTTATTTTCGCCTTAACTTCAAGAGTACCGCGACGTGAACTTACTTTTACGAGATCTCCATCATTTATACCTAGTCGGGTCGCATCTTCCGGATGGACATCCAGGGTTTCTTCAGTTTGCTTGATTTTCACCCCTGCTGCATAATGCCTGGTTTGGGTATGAGTATTATATGACTCATACCTCCTTCCAGTCGTCAGGGTGAAAGGGTATTGTTCATCCGGCTGTTCTAATGGTGGCGTAAAATCGACTGGCACAAAACTAGAACGCTTCTCATTTTCTTTTTCGGCGTGGAATCTTTCATGAAGTACTTTCGTGCCTGGATGATTCTCATCTGGGCAAGGATAATGAATTCCATACTCTTTTTCAAGGCGTGCGTATGAGATGCCCCCGTACATCTCCCAGGCAAGTGCTCTTACTTCATTCCAAATCTCTTCACTAGAACTATATTCCATATGATAGCCCATTCTAGTCGATAGTTCACACAATATCTCCCAATCTTCTTTCACACCAGGCTGGGCAGCAACCGCCGTGCGTACACGCTGAACCCTCCTGTCTGTATTGGTGTATGTCCCGTCAACTTCGCCCCATGACTTGGCAGGCAGCACAACATCTGCCATCTCGGCTGTTTCTGTCATGAAAATATCCTGGACGATAAGTAAATCAAGCTTTTCTAATAAGCTTCTCGTATGGTTCATATGAACATCTGCTACTAGCGGATTTTCCCCTATGCAATACAAGGCCTTAATATCACCCGATTCAATTTTATCGAAAGTCCTTGTCTGGGTATCACCAACTTTTTTGCTGATTTCCATATTCCATGCTTTCTCGAAACGTGTACGGTATTCGTCATGCAGTAAGCTGACTGCACCTGTAAGCTGGTTCGGCAAGCATCCCATGTCTCCGGCACCCTGGACATTATTCTGTCCTCTTAAAGGCATGATGCCCGCCCCTCTTTTGCCAATTTGGCCAGTAAGCAGAGCAAGATTGGCGATATCGAATACATTGTTCACTCCACAGTGATGTTCTGTAATACCAAGTGTGTAGGCGATCATAGCCTTGTTGGAATTTGCATACAGACGGGCAATTTCCACGATATCTTCTGCCGCCAAACCGGTGATTTCCGCTGAATATTCTGGTGTATAGCGCTCGACCTTCGACTGCAAAATATCAAAATCCTCAGTATGTCTGCCGATGAATCCCTGGTCATACAGCTTTTCTTTTATGATAATTCGAATCATGGCGTTAATCAGTGCAATATCTGTCCCTACATTAATTTGCAAGTGTTTATGGGCAGACTTGACCATGTCAATTTTTCTTGGGTCTATGACAATGATCTTAAGACCGCCCTTGGCAGCCTTTTTCATTCTATTACCTATGATTGGATGTGCTTCGGTTGTGTTGGAACCCATAAGCAAAAGCACTTCTGCTTCATCTATATCTTCCAATGTATTAGTCGGGAAACCGCTTCCAAAAACAGTCGCCAGACCGGCGACACTTGGAGCGTGTCAGGTTCGGTTACAACCATCAATATTATTACTACCGATAGTAGTCCTCATGAACTTTTGTGTAATATAATTTGATTCATTGGTAGTACGTGCGCATGCAAACATTGAAATGGAGTCCGGTCCAAAATCGGTTTTAATACCAGTTAATCGACTTGAAATGTAGTTATAAGCTTCTTCCCAGGTAGCCTTTACCAACTCTCCTGCTTTCCTGATCATCGGTGTGTTCAATCTTTTTTGAGCATGGACATATTGATAGCCAAAGGCACCCTTTACACAGGTTTGCCCTTTATTTACAGGTGCCTCCTTGTCTCCCCTGATTTTCACTATCCTGTTATTTTCTACATCCAATATTAAACCGCAGCCTGTTCCACAATAACCACAGACCGTCTTGACCTGGCTAATCGATGACATAGCTTCCCCTCCGGTATATATTTTAATAAATCCCTTAATTTCATAGTAGTCTAAATTTTCATTGGGATGTAAAAAAATCATCAAAATCTTTGTCATATTTGCAACATTTTATCGACAAAAATTGATACCGAAAGTGAAGATGGAAAAAAAGCAATACAAAAAAGGCAGGATCACTCCTGCCTCATTTTAGTTATTTACATTATGCAGTTTTTGCCGGAAGCATAATCCTAAAAGTAGTTCCTTTGTTTTGCTCGCTTTCAATATAGACCTTACCATTGTGGCTTTCGATAATCTTGAAGCTGACCATCAGGCCGAGTCCATTTCCATTTTTCTTGGTTGTATAAAACGGTTCACCAATTTTCTTCAGTGTTTCCGGCGGAATTCCAACACCTGTATCTTTGATGGAAATTATGACATTGTCATTTTGTATTTCGGTTCTGACTGTTAAATCTCCGCCATCGGGCATTGCTTCAATTCCATTTTTAATGAAATTCAAGAATACTTGCTTCAGACGGTTTTCATCACACTCAATCTGGATGATTTCCTCAGTAACATCAAAATCCAGTTTGACATTTCTTTTCCTAGCTTCGAATTTTAACATTGATACTACATTTTGGACAATCGGAATGATATTTTGCTCCTCAAGCTCGACAGCCTTTGGCTTGGCAAGAACCATGAATTCCTCGACAATGTTATTGACTCTATCAATTTCGTCAAGAATGATTTCAATAAACTCCTGGCGTTGTGGCTCTGTTTCATCTAGCTGCAGGAATTCAGCATATCCTTTCATCGATGTCAGCGGGTTTCTGATTTCATGGGCAACACCAGCAGCCAGCTGTCCGACAGCGGCAAGTTTATCCTGGCGGTGGAGCATTTCTTCTGACTTTTTCTTCTCTGTGATATCATTTCGAATTGCAAGGTACTGATACGGTTTGCCATTTTCATTAAGAAAAGGAACAATCGTAGTAGCCACCCAGTAATAAGACCCATCCTTCGCCCTGTTGCGAATATCCCCTTTCCAAACCTGTCCAGTACCAATGGTTTTCCAAAGATTCTTAAAGAACTCCTTTGAATGCAATCCAGAATTCAATATGCTATGATCTCTACCAATCAATTCTTCCCTGCTGTACTTGGAAATTTCACAGAATTTATCATTCACACTTTTGATAATGCCCTTCTCATCGGTAAAAGCAACGATGGATGATTGATCAAGCGCAAAATTAATATCACTGACTTCTTTCAGTGTTTCTTTCAGGCTCGCCTCAGCCTGCTTCCTTAGTGTAATATCAGAACGAATCGAGACATATTGATATGGCCTTCCTTTACTATTCAAAAAGGGAACAATTGTCGTATCTACCCAATAATAAGAACCATCCTTCTTCTTATTGCGGATTTCTCCCTTCCAAACCTCACCGGAGCCAATCGTTTTCCACATTTCCTTGAAAAATTCCTTTGTATGAAGACCAGAATTCAAAATCGAGTGATTCTGACCTAAAAGTTCACCCTCACTGTAACCTGAGATCTCAATGAACTTTTCATTAACATAAGTAATATTGCCTTTAGGGTCAGTTATTGCAACAATCGCTGATGAGTTTAGAGCATCGGTTATATCTTTCAAGTTCGTATCAGTAACTGCCAGCCTTTTGCTGATTAATGCACTTGAACCGATCAACCCAGCAAGAATGAGTACAGAAATAAAAACAATTAGATAGCTGATTAACGACTCTGGGATTCCCGTCTGTTCGACGATACCGTTCTTCATATTAATAGAAGATGCTCTTGTGAGAAGAAAATGACCTTCAGCAATAGCAGCTGTTACGAAAAGAGCACTTAGCGGTTTAATCCACCCATGGTCTCCTTGAGCAAAACCCTTCGAAAAAAACAGCATCCAAAAGGAAAAGTAGAATGACACGAATACAAGTATAAGAGCAATCAGTAAGATCGATGGTTCATAACTGAAATCGAACCTCATTGAGTACATTCCCAGGATATGGACAACAAGGACTGCCAGCATCATGAACAGGCTTCCAGCGATTAAATTGCTCTTCTTCACCGTCTTGCCCGTCATAGTATAAAAGGCCATCGCTGTAAAAGAAATAACAAGGATAATCGATAATACGGTGATTGGAATTCGATATGAAACAGTGCCATTGATATTCATGGCAAGCATACCAAAGAAGTTCATAACCCAAATCCCAATACCAAGTGAAAATGTCCCACCCAGAAACAAGAACCTCTTATTACGGTCTGAAGATTTAATAAGACTAAACAAATCAAGAGCTGTATATGATGACATCACTGTCAGTAAAATAGCTGCAAGCAATAGTATTGGATTGAAGGATAATTCCGGATTATCCATTTAGGCATCATTCCCCATTTAAAGTTTCATTTCGATTGTATGTTAAAACGGAAAAGAATAAAAGGGGTTATTAAATATAATGTAATAAATTTGTCACTTTTATCTATTGACTTCAAATAA
Organism: Mesobacillus sp. LC4; assembly: GCF_053543455.1. Lineage (NCBI taxonomy): Bacteria > Bacillati > Bacillota > Bacilli > Caryophanales > Bacillaceae > Mesobacillus > Mesobacillus sp. LC4. The sequence goes on along the minus strand of NZ_JBGCUB010000001.1, from coordinate 737,357 downwards.
ATATGGTAATTATTAGGTCTTTAAACTGTTGTTTTCGAACATAAAAAAAACTCCTTCCTTGCCTTTAAAAAATTGATACCCCAAATAAACCATACGAACAAACACCTATTTTTAAATTTTTTCAAAAAAAGGCTACACAAATATTCTAATAATGTTTATACTGTACTATAACAGGTTAAATAAATATAAATTGTACTATAAAAGGAGGAGTTTTAAGAATGATGAGTCCGGTGGAATTTTTTCGTAACTTGCCAAAAAAGGTGTGCCCTGAATGTGGTGAAGGAATGCAGGAGCAAGCAGAATCATATTTAATGGAATGTGACCGCTGCCTATCGAAAAAAGAAGAGTAAACTAACAAGGCACCTTTCTTGTGAAAGGTGCCTTTTCCAGTCTAGTCGTGAAATAAAATATCTTTGTAATAAAAAAAAGAAGCTCATATGCGAGCTTCTTTCTTAACATCTTAGGAGACCCAACCAGCACCAGCCCAAAACTTTTTTGGAACTATTGAGTTGTATGATCCTCTTACTATAGCCGATGTGTGCTTGTTCCGCATAAAAGGTGCCACTTTAAAAGGGTTCACTTTTATATTGACGACCTTTACAAACACATTTTTCGGTATAATCACCGAGAGACTCATTATTCGCTTTTGTGTTAGCCGTTTCTTCAATTTTGTCATGCATCCCAACTAGCCACTCGCTCTGAATGGAAGCCGCTTTCAGGAACGATGACCCTACACCTGAACTTTGTTGATTTCCTTTAAAATCGGTACCTTCCAAGTATCAATTAATTCCCTTGATACTCTTTTGGTAAGAAGCTTATTTCCAGCGTACAATTCTTTAGTAGGCTGAACGTCTGCTTTTTCCCTTTTGAATACTTCGATTGGAAGAACAACATCATTCTGGTTAACTTGCGAATAGGTATTGATCCCTGCAGCTGGTGATGCTGACTCTTTGAAGATGAACTTGCAACACTTTAGGAATAACCAATTTTCGTTCACTACGGAACGAACACATATGGTTGAGCCTCCTAAGATGTTAATTACTTTCTTTCTACACTTTTATTATACCACCACACCAGGATGTAAACCCTTACATTTGTGACGAATTAGTGTCTTTTCCGATATTTTCGGGTTAAATAAATTGGCCGTATATCCTTTATCTCAATACAAAAACTAGTCTTATCAGGGGGTGAAATCATGGACGCTGAAAAAGATGATTTGAAAAGAGAAAAGGATTCACTCAGTTCAACATATACTCCAAACCAACGATATGTGCCCGGCGGATCAGTTGATGAGCATCGCGATTTTGAAGCAGGAAATATCATTCTAACGGGTGATGAAATAAAACAGCAAAATGAAAATTTATAGGGTCCTCTTCACTTACCATTTATGGCTATGAAAAATACTTTGGAAAAATCCCGTGTAAAAGTCTATACACTTAAACTCTGCGAAAAGGGGTATTCAAATGGATCTAATCGACCCGAAAAACTTGAAGTTTGGTGATGAAGTATTCGTCATTTACCGTAACCCGCATGTACCATCTGTATCAAACATAAAAGCTGGCGAAATTGTCCAGCACCCGAAAGACCCTAATGCGTTCGCTCTATTTTTGAATGAGACCCTCCATGTACTTGAAGATGATGATGCTCTCTTCGCCACACAAGACGCCGCGGAAAAAGCTTATTCTGAAGCAACGGATCATTATCATTCTTAGGTGTTGCTTATATTTTTCAAGGTTTTGACAGCTTTTCACAAGGGTAAAAATAGTTACGCAAGCCAATTCTTTATAGGAGGGATGAAGATGAGGGTGATAAAAGCATCTTCTAGGCTCGTCATTGGCTCTGCACTCGAAGGAGGATTTGTGTATTTAAAGAAAGGCACCCTGACCCCCAAAAAAGTGATACGACGCGGAAAGCTTTAAATGTAAATCCTCTTTCCAAAAAGCACATCCATTAATGGGTGTGCTTTTTTGTAATTTTCAGCTAATATAAAGGGTTTTATTCACCTTGACACGAATTAAGTAAGCAATAAAAGGATTTGGGGTGATGTGTTTGCTTCAATTAGGGATGGAACCTGACATTCAGCCAAATGAAACCCGCTTGCAGCCTTCGTACAGAATGGACCTTAGGAATTTCACCGATAAGGAATACAATAAGTTTGTTAAATTGAATACCGTCAATGATTGGAGTCAGTTGCGCTGGAAAGATACAGGAAGACCATATGAGGTTACTTCCTTTGCGCAGGAAAAAAAGGATTGGGAAGAGCAACATCAACAAACTCTGCCAGCTAACGTATCATGGCAATTGTTCAATAAATCTTTCCACGAATGGTTCGTCAAGGATGTTCCTGCTGAAATGGACATTTCGAAACGAAATTTCATGAAAAGCCTGAGAAATTTCAAACTCGTTGAAACAAAGTCTGCACTAGGTGAAATGATCAGAATACATCTGTGGAATTACGCCCACCGGATTGAGGACGGAATCTGGGACCCAAGGGGCAAACGCGCTTTATTCGAAGGATTGGATTTAATTAAACCAAGAATCCTTTTCCTCGGAGCTGCTGAAGGATATGAGGCAATGCAGCTTAGTGCTATGTATCCTGGCGGCGACATCGTGTTTGTGGATTATGACCCATTCTGTAAGGATACAAGGTTCAAGGATTTTCCTGATACCTACCCATTCCTTGGGAGCAATCCTTCTACAGGAGGAAATAAAGTCTACCATAAAAATGATTTTGAGACTGAGTACATTGTAGAGGATATTCGCAACCTTCCTTTTGGCCATGAATTTGACATCGTCCTCAGTGTCGGGTTGCTTGAGCACTTTCCGGATGCTTTAAAAAGCGAAGTCGTGGATTGGCATAAGAAGTTCCTAAAAACTGGCGGATATATCATCATGACAACACCGAGAGCGCAATTAAAATCCAAGCTGTATTATGAAATAATGGCAGATGTCATGAATCATACTTACCGAGAACTGATGACCGTCGAGCAAATGGGACTCTATTTATACGAAAATGGATTGGAGATCCTGAAACATGGTTATATCAAGGTCCATAACGGGATTGTGGCCCGACCAAGATAAAAACAGGCCCTTTTAAAAGGGCCTGCAATTTTTATAGATCCGATCTCTTGACCGGTTCTTCTTCGTTATTTGTCTGATTGCCAGTACTTGAAGTATAGCCTACTCGATAGACAAAGTCCTTCTTTTGCTTTAATGCATCCGGCATTTTGTATTGATCTCGATTCCCCTGGAACTCACCTTTATTAGACACTTGGACCCCTCACTTCCTGCTTACTGATAACCTCTGTTGTTCAATTCATCTTCGGCACCGGACGAGCGCTCGATTTTCCCGCCGATTTGCCCTTCTACATAGCTGTCGCTAGCCTGCTCATGTGTCATAGCAAGCCCATTCGAAAGTTCGTCATTTTTTTGATAATCCGATGTATCATACATACGGCCTGCAAGTTCGGTATTTTTACCCTTATTCTCTCTCATTAAAAAGTCCCTCCTTTCGTACTCCAATTATTTTTTGATATAAATACTGAAAGCATACTTCAGTTTTTTATACTATTGAAAGAAATAACAAAACCTGCCCTTCCATATTGGAGGGGCAGGGGTTTGGGAATACTTCATGAAAAAAGTGGACTGAAAGATCTTAGTTTGTCGCAATCTGTTTTGAATGACTTCTTTTTTCATCCTTTATTAACCATACTGTCAGCAAAACTCCCATTAAGGTCAGTGCAGCAAAAAATAAATACACTCCATAAATACTGAATTCCTCAAAAACGATGCCGCCGAAGAACGTGAAAAACCAATTGCCTAGACCGTTACCGATTGCAGAGTATATCGTCACTGCTGTAGCCGTAATATGCAGTGGAGTAATATCACGGATATACTGCAAACCTGCAGGAATGAACAATCCAAGTGAAAATCCCTGTATTACAGCTGATGCATAGACAAGGGAAAGTGATGGCTCTGTAAAATAAAAAATCCACCTCACTAATGAAACTATCGCTGCAATCAAGGCGACCTGCAGCAGTCCTATCCTACGAATCCAGCTTCCAGCAACCCTCATGAAGGGAATCTCCGATAACACCGCAATAAGAAAGGCAAGCCCAATTCCTGTATAAGTACCTCCCCTGTCTTCCACAAACAGGCTGAAGTAAAAGTTATTGGCTAAATTCGGGCCAAAAATCATGAATGTTACTCCTAGAAAAATAAGAAACTTCTTCATCTGTATTAATTCCTTCATGCCTGCGAATAGTCCTGTTGGCCGGCCTGTAGGTTCCTTTGGCATTTTCATTGAAATGGCTGCCGATATCAATAAGGTCAGGAAGAAAGCATAGAAAATTACTTGAGGGTTCCACTCGGACAATCGGCCCATCGCAAAAACCGCCAATCCAAAACCAAGTGAACCAAACAAGCGGACATTTCCATAATTGACTCCCATTTTACTTGTGTATTTCAGGGAAATACTATCTGATAAAGGAATGATAGCACTTTGGAACATCGCCAGAGTCGTTGCGATAATCATGAACAACACAAAGCCATCTAAGAAAATATAACCCAGAGCGGCAACCCCTGTTACCAAGGTCGTTAAAGTAAGCAGCGCATTATGTGAATTTTTCATGTCTGCGAGCATTCCCCAGAAAGGCTGGAAGAAAATCATAATTACCGGACCAATCGACAGGATCAAGCCGATCTGATATCCATTCAAGTTTTCAACTTCACTTAAATAAACACTTAATAAAGGAAATAAGCTGCCTATTCCAAAGAAAACAAAAAGATAAAATCCTTGCAAGGTAAAGATATTGTGCTTAACGTGCTTGTCCATTTAAATCCTCCGTACACGAGTTATAGAGTTATATCTTACCACTATTTTACTATAAGAATAGATCATTTCGTTTTATGCAAAATAAAGAATAAATAAAGCGTTTTCATTTTATCTTACTCATGTTAAAATAATGTTGCTAAGTGATCAGACGTCTGTTCACTATATCATTCATTAACCATCTTGCCATAAGAGGCGGTGAAAACATGAAAGAAATCATTTTAAGCTTAGTTGCAGGTTTAATCGTAGGGATTCTTTTTAAATTCCTGAAGCTACCTCTTCCAGCACCTCCAGTTCTAGCAGGAGTGCTCGGAATCGTGGGAGTTTATTTAGGTGGGGTTGTTGGAGAATGGATTTTAAATTCCTTTAAAGGTTGATAGGACCGCTTATGCAAATGGCTCTATCCTTACATCTCATTTAGAAATTGTTTAATACAATAACAGCCTGAATGGAGAGCATTTCGGGTATCAGATGCATCTGCATGAGTAGGTAAGTTTTGAATACAAAAAAAAATCCACGGAAATCCGCGGATTTTTTTGTTCCATACTTTTTTATGCATTTTGACCATACACTGATCGAGCTGCTGTTTGATTCTCCTCGTTTGCAGCCCCTTTGGCATTCAGGTATACATAAAGAGTACCGACAAAGAATCCACCACCTATTATATTTCCCAGTGTTACAGGCACCAGATTATACACGCTGCCGACCAAGCTTATTGTTTCAGGATGCGGCACGAAAAGTGCTACCGAAAAGAGTACCATGTTTGCCACACTGTGCTCGAACCCTGACACCACAAATGCAAACACCAAAAGCATTGTGACTCCTATTTTTGCTCCATCTCCTTTAATATTGAATGGAACCCAAACAGCAAGGCAAACCAGCCAATTACAAAGAATTGCACGAAAGAACAGTTGATATGCAGGTGTGTTCATTTTCATACTCACGGTTTCCATCATATATTGAGATTTTTCCGGGGATATAAAGAGTCCTGATAGCATAATAAGAATTCCAAAGAAGAATGCTCCTAGTAAATTTCCTGAATAACATACAATCCAGTTTTCAATGGTATCCTTCCAAGTCGTTGCCTTCTTCAAAGAACTGATCGTCAACATCATTGTATTGCTTGTGAACAATTCTCCCTCGCCATACAAAATCAAAACCAGCGCCAATCCGAAAAAAATCGAACTTGCGATAGGTGTTGCAGCTGAATGAGCATCAGAAAAATATTCACCCAACCTGTAAGAGACTATAATGCCGAAGCCGATATATACACCAGCTAGCGCCGCACGCAAGAGGTACTTACCCTTTGATTCCAGGAGATATTTTTTCTTTTTTAACGCAGTGGTGATCGCTATTTCCATTGGCTTTTCGCTCATTGTTAAGACTCCTCTATTTGTGAATAAAATCACATTTTTGACTGTTAGATTAATCTTAAACCTCAAATCTGGGTTTGTTAATAGATAACCCCATGAACTGTTTATGTCCATTTTCGAAGCGTTTACATTCGCTTGACTAAGCGTTTTTTTAAAGGACTTGCATATACCTAGATAATTCATAGGGGAAATCCCTCAAGAGATCACTTTGAATTTCGAAAAAGAGAGGGACCCCCACAACCAACCAAAGGATTGATTAAATATATACCCAGAAACGGGCTTAAAACAAAAAGAGGCGACTTTGGAGTTGAATTCATTCAACCTTTTGAGTCAGCCTCTCCTTGCAGAACTAAAACTTGAACTAGATTCTATCAAGAATCTTCTCGTATGATACTTTCTTCAATATGTTTTTTGCCCATCCTATTCAACAGCTTTCGATGTTCTTTAGATTCAAATATAATACTGAAATCATAGTCCTCCGGATAGAGCTCAGAAGCAGGCAGATTCAGTTTGAGCCGTTTATAATTCACTTCGATCTTGCGCTCCCGGATCTGGACTAGATAATTCCCCTTACTGTCCGGGCCCTTGAAAATCACTCCCAATTCCCCTGTACTCAATACATGCACACTATCACCCATCTCAAACACTTTGACTGGCTTCTTCGAGACTTTGGATGACTTCTGTCTTTTGTGCCTGTTTGCTGTGATTTGTTGTTCTCTTTCTTTCAATGCAGCAGGGTCATCCTCAAATAAAGATGTATAATCTTGCTCTGTTTTATAGGTTATATGATGGGCCCGTTCCAGCAACTTTGGATGTATGCCTAATTTCAGCGCAATCGCGAAGGCCTGGCTTTCCCCGCCTTTTCCGATGCGCAGGCGGTACGTAGGCTTAAGTGTTTCCAGATTAAATTCCATTGAACCATTCATGAAATCCTCATGATGATCCGCGAAGTCTTTAATCTCGCTGTAATGAGTTGTGGCAAAAATAGTTGCCCCTTTATTATTCAAGTTCTCAAGGATGGCTGTTGCAAGACCCATTCCTTCTCCAGGGTCGGTCCCTGAGCCCAGTTCATCAAGAAGCACAAGCGTCTTGTCATTGGCTTCCTTCAGGATTTCTATAATATTGACAATCCGTGAACTAAAAGTGCTCAGGTTTTGCTCAATGCTTTGCCCGTCTCCAATATCGACTAGCACTTTATGAAAAATTCCCGCCGCACTCTCCGCCCCTACAGGCAAAAGCAATCCGCTTTGCGCCATTAATATCAGTAGTCCTGCTGTCTTAATTGATACGGTTTTACCACCAGTATTTGGTCCGGTAATGACGAGCGCATGATAATCTGTTCCGATTTCAATATTTAACGGCACCACTTTTTCTCCAAGCAGCGGATGGCGTGCTTCATTAAATACAATGACTGGGTCGTCATGGATTTCAACTTTTTTCGCATCAATAGACCTGCAATATTTCGCTTTTGCAAACAGGCAATCATAATGAACCATTGTCTCTATGGCCATCCGGATTTCCTTCTCTTTTCCCTCTGCCAGACCAGTCAAGTGGAAGAGGACTTTTTCCACTTCTGCCTGTTCTTCTAAAAAGAGCCACTCCATCTGATCCTGGAAATAGCCAATTTCCTCTGGTTCCACAAAAAGAGTTGAACCTGAGGCTGAAGTGTCAAGAACCGAACCTTTTACCTTCCCTCGATATTCCTTTTTTACAGGAACGACATACCTGCCGTTTCTTTGGCTGATGACAGCTTCTTGAAGGTATGGTTTTATTTTTGCAGATTTCAACAGCTGGTTAAGCTTCTCTTTCAAACGTTCTTCCTGGATGCCAATTTGTTTTCGAACTTTCAATAATTCCTTTGATGCATAATCATCAATTCGGCCGTTCCTGATACACCTTTGTATCTCTGCAGCAAGTTCTGGAAGCTCCTCAATCCCATAGACATAAGCAGATACTCTCGGAGCAGCAAACTCCTTATCCTTCATGAAACGGCGGATCTTATTGCAGGTTTCCAGGAAGGAAAGCAGCAGCACCAGTTGTTCTGTCCGAAGCGGGACTCCTTTATTAAATCCTTTAAGAATCGTTTCCATCCCATCAAGACCATGGATTGGTACACTGGAACTAATCTGCAGGATTTCGATTGCTTCATAAACTTCCTCTTGCCACGATTCAATCTGCTTCTGATTCGTCGACGGCTGCATTTCCCGTGTTTTCACACGACCTGATTCTGTCAAGGCAAAGCCAGCTATCTGTTCCTTGATTTTATCGTAACCAAGAACCGTAAAAGTTTGTTCGTTCAATTTAATTTACCTCCTTAGAATATAAAAAAGCCGCTATGGAACAAGTCCACAGCGGCTTAAAAATGCCTAGCAGTCATTACTGCAGGCAAACCTCTCCATAAGAAAAAGCTGTGTACAAGGACACAGCTTATGCTCACGGATATCAAGCATGCTTTACTATGTTCATTGTTCTTAACATTCAATCCAGCGCATAATCAAATAAACCTATCTCAGGCCTATAAAAAATCCGGATTGACCGTATGAAATTAACGGTTAGTTAAGAACGACACCTAACATAAAACATACTCCCTAACAAATAAAATATTTCTTCTACATTAGATTACTTCCTTTACCCTCATTTAGTCAACCACATTTATCCAATTAAAATAAAAAACCACATGTCCTAGATAGATTGTTCACATTTTCTCTATTGACCTCTTGTTTATATTTCATTTTAAATTAGGTATAAACAACGAACGAAAAAGGTGGAGATTGTGTGGCCAGCCAAGAGAATCCAAATAACTTAACTTATGAGATGAGTGAATTAATAAGAGCATCGGAAAGGATCGTCAAGATCAAGAAAGGTACTTTTTTATTCCGCGAGGGGCAGGAAGCCAAGGAAATGTATGTTATTCTGTCCGGCAAGGTACAAATCTCAAAAATGAACGCCGAGGGGAAAGAATTGTATCTAAGATTATGTAAACACAACGATATTGTAGGTGAGCTAACCCTATTTACAGCCGGTCCACGATATTTATTCAATGCACGAGTGGTTGAAGATGGTGAAGCAGCAGCTGTAAATATCGAAAATCTGGAACAAACCTTGTTCAATAACAGCCAGCTCGCTTACCAATTTCTTAAGTGGATGAATGACCATATACGAAAAACGATCACTAAATTCCGCGACCTTGTCTTGAACGGAAAAAAAGGAGCTCTGTTTTCTACACTCATAAGGCTAAGCAATAGTTATGGCACGGAAAAACAGGACGGCATCCACATCAATGTACCAATCACGAACCAGGATTTAGCAAACTACTGCGGAACCGCCAGAGAAAGCGTCAGCCGCATGCTCGGGGAACTCCGAGATCAAGGAATCATCTCCATACACAAAAAAAGAATCATCATTCATAACCTGGACTACTTAAAACAACAAATCGACTGTGAAAATTGTCCGATCGAGTATTGTAATATCGAATGAATACGAAAAAGGAAACCAGTGAAGGTTTCCTTTTTCATACTCTTCTTTACAAGAACACCGGGAGAATAATAGGCAGGAACAAAGAAGTGATTATTGCAGCCATTCCCATTGCTGCTCCTGACACTGCGCCCTGCAGTTCTCCTTCTCTCGCGGCTTCTGCTGTACCAATTCCATGAGCGATGGTACCGATTGCCAACCCTCTAGAAAAAGGGTCGTGAATTTTCATCGAGTTCATAAGAAATGGGCCAATCATTGCCCCGAGCATGCCTGTAATCATGACGAACGCAGCAACCAAAATCGAATCTGCCCCGATGATCCTGGCAACCTCGGAAGCTACAGGTATTGTGATAGACTTGATGGTCAAAGAAACTAGAATTAAATCCGATAAGTTAAGCAAATACGCTATGAACACAGCTGAGAGTATGGTCGAGACGATTCCTGCTATAAGACCGGACAGAGCGGGAACTGCGTAGGCAGAGATAATTTTCCTCTGGCGATATAATGGTACCGCTAGAGCTACAGTAGCCGGCCCAAGAAAATAGGTCATAATCGCACTTGCTGGTTCATATTCCTTATAAGATATATCCAGCAAGAGCAAAACGGTTATGACAATCACCGTGCTCAAGAATACCGGGGAAGTTAAGGGGGAAGGATATTTGCCTGCAGCCTTCCTGGCGAAAAGGTACGCAAGCAGGGTTATGATAATACTAAAGATCGTGAGCAGAGTCTCCAGTTTCCTTCCCCTCCTTCCGCTTTATCAGCAAATTGGAAGTGCCTCCCGCAAACACCATTCCTACAATAGCACTCAACACTAAAATAACCGCAAGTTGGATCCCATTTTGTGCAATCATTCCGCCTAGAGTCATTAATCCAACTGAAACCGGCACAAAAAAGAATGATAGGTGCTTAACAAGAAAATCCGCTGCGCCCTCAAACCATTCAAGCCGGACTACCCTCGTCCATAACAGCAGGAAAAGAAGGATCATACCCAAGACATTGCCTGGAATTCGCAGGTTTAATAATTCAACAATATAAAAACCAGCTTTATTAATCAGGATCAACCCTATGATTTGTAAAGTAAATTTAAGTATTATATCAGCTTTCAAGTTTCAGTCCCCTTTTTATTCCCCTAGACATTGAAAATGTTTTTACAATTCATTATAAATCTCATTTGTTATATTTCAAGAATATTCACTTAACATTTTCTTGAAAAAGACTCATTAAACATAGTTCACACAATGTCCATATGATTTTCCTGTTTTTTTTTATATCTTTATTAGGGGGAGGATTGTGTAATGAAAAAAATTTATCTTATCAGTTCACTTATTGTATTAATTGGTATTACATCAGGAATATCATTCTTTCTTATACGGGATGCCAATGCGCAGATTCCAGAGGACATCACACTCGTAACCATGGATGAAGAGAACTATACTTTTGGAGAAGAAAAAGAAACCATCAAGCTTGTGGAATTCATTTATACCCATTGTCCGGATATCTGCCCAACGACAACCCAAAAGATGAACCTTCTGAGAAAAGACTTAATAAATGAAGGTGTTTACGGTAAGGATGTTCAATTTGTAACTATTACAATTGATCCATATCGAGATACCCCTGAAGTCCTCAGGAAGTATATGGACAATTTCGGACTCGAAAATGACGGAAATTGGATTTTCTTGACTGGTGATCAGGCGGACACATTAGCAGAACAACAGAAAATTAAGCAAGTTGCCGATACATTCCAATTCCAATATCGGGATCCAGGTAACGGCTTCTACGTCCACAGTACATTCACTTATCTGATTGATGAAAACAATAAATTCATAAAGAAATTCCCTATGGGGGAAGATTTCAATAAAGATGAAGTTTTCGAAGAAATAATGGATGAATTATAAAGGATAGACGACAAAAAAAGCGGCAGAAAGCCGCTTTTTTTGTCGTCTAATTACGTTCCTGAGCTTACTTATCATTTTAACTGTAAATCAAGAAAACTATATAATGATAAGCCTGTCTATCTCTTAATGTGAATTCACTGTTGTAGGATGTTTCTCCGTTTTTTTCAGGGAGAAAAATTCTGATTTTGGCTTAGTGAAGCTGACTTTTATCCCTGATTCTTTTAGGCGGTTAACAAAATCAACCAGCTGCTTTTTAGCCATTTTCAAAAACTCCTTTTACCATCATTGTCTAGTTTTATTTTACATGAAAAATATGAAATATGTGTGAAAATGAGCAAAAAAATTGACACCGGCAATCAAAAAAATCATTAATTTCCCAATAGACACTTCTCGGACATTGTGTTAACCCATAACGAACGAACTTAGCAATTACTACTCTCGCCTTTTCCCATTTTGTTCCCTTTAGAAACACCAATACACAAAAAAATGTTTCATACATTCGCTCATAGCATTTAAACATGTTATAATCTTTGGGATATATATTATTGGAGGCTACTAAATAAATGATTACAGTTCAAAATGTAGGCTTGAGATATGGTGACCGCAAGCTGTTTGAAGACGTTAATATTAAATTCACTCCGGGAAATTGCTATGGCCTGATTGGTGCTAATGGCGCCGGCAAATCAACTTTCCTTAAAATTTTATCGGGTGAAATCGAAGCGCAAACAGGCAATGTATCGATGACCCCTGGTGAGCGGATGGCAGTATTGAAGCAGAACCACTTTGAATATGAAGAAGTGGAAGTGTTGAAAGTCGTCATCATGGGACATGCCCGTTTATATGAGGTCATGCAGGAAAAAGACGCGATTTACATGAAGGCTGACTTCACTGATGAAGACGGTATGAAGGCCGCTGAGCTTGAAGGTGAGTTTGCTGAGCTTAATGGTTGGGAAGCAGAATCCGAAGCAGCGATCCTTCTTAAAGGCTTAGGAATTGGCGAGGAACTGCATGATAAGAAAATGGCTGATATCGGCGGCGGAGAAAAAGTGAAAGTCCTTCTTGCTCAGGCACTATTCGGCAAGCCGGATGTTCTCCTTCTTGACGAACCTACCAACCACCTTGATATCGCTGCGATCCAATGGCTGGAAGAATTCTTGATCAATTTCGAGAACACAGTTATTGTCGTATCCCACGACCGTCACTTCTTGAATAAAGTTTGTACCCATATTGCTGACCTGGACTTCGGAAAAATCCAGCTTTATGTGGGGAACTATGATTTCTGGTATGAATCAAGCCAGCTGGCATTGAAAATGCAGTCGGATACAAACCGCAAAAAAGAAGAGAAAATTAAAGAGTTACAAGCGTTCATCGCGCGTTTTAGTGCAAACGCATCTAAATCCAAGCAGGCTACTTCCCGGAAGAAACTGCTTGATAAAATCTCTTTGGATGATATCAAACCATCATCCCGTAAATATCCTTACGTTGCTTTTACCCCAGATCGCGAAATCGGAAACGACCTATTGAGAGTTGATGGAATTTCCAAAACCATTGACGGCGTAAAGGTCTTGGATAATATCAGCTTCATTATGAATAAAGATGACAAGATCGCGCTTGTTGGAAAGAATGAAATCGCGATTACGACATTGTTCAAAATCCTTACTGGGGAAATGGAAGCGGACAGCGGGACTTACAAATGGGGTGTAACGACCTCCCAGGCTTATTTCCCTAAAGACAACTCTGAATTCTTTGAAGGATGCGATTTGACACTGGTGGACTGGCTCCGTCAATTCTCTCCGAAGGATGACAGCGAAAGCTTCCTCCGTGGATTCCTTGGACGTATGCTGTTCTCTGGTGAAGAAGTTCTGAAGAAAGCAAGTGTCCTTTCCGGAGGAGAAAAAGTTCGTTGCATGCTGTCAAAAATGATGCTATCAGGTGCAAACGTCCTTCTTTTGGATGAGCCTACGAACCATCTGGATCTTGAATCCATTACCGCTTTGAACAACGGAATGATTAACTTCAAAGGTTCAATGGTTTTCTCGTCTCATGACCACCAATTCGTCCAGACTGTAGCGAACAGAATCATGGAAATCACTCCATCTGGGTTGGTCGACAAACAGGTGACTTATGACGAATACCTTGAAAATGAAGAGCTTCAGAAGCAAATTGCTGAAATGTATAGCTAAACCCCAAAAACCCTCGGATGGCCTCCGGGGGTTTTTGCTATCTGAAGGATTAGCCTCTTTTCTGCTTCTTTCTTGAGGAATCAGCTGCTCTGCTACCTGTCTCGCTTGCCGTCGTTCCCTGCCCTTCCACCTGGCTTGAATTCAGCCCGATTGTTGATGGATCCTTTTTTCGCTTATTTGACATGCCCTGCACCTCCTTTGTCTGCATTTATATTGTGAAGCTCAGAGAATAATTTATTCTTGCCGCGGACAACTTATATGAGTGAGGAGGTGTTATTGATGGCAAGAGTAGGTGTAGAACAATCTCTTACAAACATTTCAGAAGCGTTGCGTGAAAGAGGACATGATGTCGTCGAATTGCGCTCAGAAGCTGATTCTCAAGGCTGTGACTGCTGTGTTGTAACAGGTATAGACTCAAACGTCATGGGGATGCAGGATGTTTCAACACAAGGATCAGTCATTGAGGCAAACGGGCTTTCCGCAGAAGAGGTTTGCAGGCAAATAGATCAAAAAACTGGACAGAGTCGTTAATCGTTGCAAAACTGCCAATCTTCTGGCAGTTTTTTCTTTTCCCCTATAATCTTTTCTCCTCCCTTTTATCATGATATTTTCACCAACTTGTGATATTTTCTCTATGTAGGATCCATCTAATTTCGATATAATCAGTTATATCTATTGTATATGTTTAAAAAGGACGTTTGAAAGGATGTAAGGATTGAAAAAAATACATATTATTCTTTTCACCGCCCTAGCTCTCTTCATTTCGGGCTGTGCAGGTGACCGTGCAACAAACCAAACGGAATTGACCGTCTCTGCCGCTGCAAGCCTCCGTGAAGTAATGGAAGAGACGGGGCAACTGTATATGAAACAAAATCCAGGAATTAAAATAGTGTATAATTTTGGCGGATCAGGTTCCCTCGCGCAACAAATCTCCCAGGGTGCTCCTGTAGATTTGTTTATCTCCGCAGCTGAGGATAAATTTGATAACTTATATTCCAAAAAGCTTTTACATCAAGAACATAGCGTAAGGCTTCTTAGAAACGAACTTGTATTGATCACGCAAAAAGATAGCAAAGACATCATGTCAGCAGAATCTTTAACGAACGACAACATTGAGAGGATTGCTATTGGCACTCCTGAATCTGTGCCTGCTGGCATGTATGGGAAACAAGCATTGCTTTCATTGCAATTATGGGATGAACTTGAGGAAAAAATCATTCCTGCTAAGGATGTTCGCCAGGTTCTTTCCTATGTTGAAACAGGCAATGTCGATGCTGGGTTTGTTTATAAAACAGACGCACTGATTTCCGATAAAATAAGAATGATCCCTTTGAATGGGAAAGTACTTCACGACCCTATTGTATATCCGGTTGGGGTAGTAGCTGGAACTGAGCACCTGAGTGAGTCTATTGATTTTTTCGATTTCCTAAAAGGTCAACAAGCAATGAAAGTTTTCAAAAAATATGGCTTTAAAGCAGCATTGGAATGATTTTTTATGAGCAGTGATTTCTGGAGTCCGGTTAAACTTTCCCTTGAGATTGCTTCTGTGTCGGTAGTGATTGTGTTTTTATTCGGTATATTTGCTGCAAGGTTTATGGCAAGGAGGCGTTTCATTGGTAAAACAGCTGTAGAGACGCTGTTAACATTGCCTTTAGTACTTCCTCCCACTGTAGTGGGATTTCTGTTGATTGTTATCTTCGGCATTAATAGTCCAATAGGAAGACTAATTGAACATGTTTTCGGCAGTCCCCTTATTTTTAGCTGGTGGGCAGCTGTTATTGCCGCATCTGTCGTTGCCTTTCCCTTGATGTATCAATCAGCCAAGACTGGTTTTCTGTCAATAGATCCTGGCGCGGAGGAAGCTGCAAGAGTAGATGGAGCAAATGAGTGGAAGGTTTTTTTATATGTTACTCTCCCCCTTTCAGCAAAAACATTAATCACCGGACTTATTTTAAGTTTCGCCAGAGCCCTCGGGGAATTTGGGGCAACCCTTATGTTTGCCGGCAATTTGCCTGGAAAGACCCAGACCGCCCCAACTGCAATCTATGTGGCACTTGAGTCAGGCAACATGCAGTCGGCCTGGCTATGGGTCATTGCCATGGTGGGAATATCATTCATCATGCTTCTTTCTACTTCATTATTAAAACAATAGCTGCAGATAGCTTTCCCAACATTTCACGTGTATTAAAAAAGCCATGATTCCTCATGGCTTTCTGCATTCTATTAGACTATTGAATGAACTTAGCTTCAAGATATGAATCCAAGCCGAGACCTTTTTAAAAACGATCAATCTTTTATTCAAGGTTTACAACGAGATTGATCGGTTCCCCGATTTTCTCTTTATCCTTATCAACCAGGTCTCCTGAGAGAATTTCCACTTTATCAAGGTTCTCAAGCTCTTCCACGATAAATCCAAGATTCCCTTGCTTCTTTTGTCGTGCTAAAATTTCACCATGTAGTTCCTCAAGGTAAAAATCATCTTCCCATGTCTTATGAATTGTATCATTGATATTCACCATTGCCACCGGCCCAAAGTGATAACTTTCGGCGGAATTATTCTTTACTTCTACGCCAATTTTAACAAAATCAAATTCTTCATCATGGGTATATGGATGGTAGAAATCAATCAGACTGTAATCAGGAATAAAGTGCAGCAACTTTACCTCTTTGACTGTATATTCTATTCCGTCCAGTTTAAAGGTTTTATTGACTTTTTTTACTGACTTAAGGGTTAATTCACCTTTTTCGTCTGTAATAGAATCGCCTGCTTTTTCAAGATTCCTGTCATCCGTCACTTGCGGATTAGGTACATAAACATCTGTATTTTTATTAGTTGGTTTATCCACGACGATTTCAGCAATTTTACTCTCCTTGTTTGACTCGGCCTCGGCAAATGAACAGCCTGTCAGCATTGAAACAGCCATCATTATTTGCAGGTATTTTTTCATTTTAGAACTCCCTTTTTAGAAAACTTCCCGCAGATCCAAGGGTTCTGCGGGAGTGGTTAATCCATTATTTCCTCTTGCCATTTGCTAGAATGTCAAAAATGTTTTTCGCATTGTCAGTATTGTCAATTTGTCCATAGAATCGCTCTTTACCAGGACCGAATGCATATACAGGGACGTCTTCACCAGTGTGCCCGCCAGTTGTCCAGCCAGTATTTGACCGTGTATCAAAAATCTTTTCAATAGCATTGTCAATGTCCGCTTTTTTACCTGAAGCAGCATCTTTAACAGATTGAATTTCTTCAGCTGTCAATGCAGGCAGATCTTGAGATTCAAAATCGATATATTTCTTTAATGTTTCCTCTACACTAGCGCCGTTTGCAATTTCAGAAGCCATGAAATCAGGAGTGCGTTTTGCAGCCTTGATCGGTGCACCGAACCAGTTGTAGATGCCGTTAGCGCCAATTGAGTATCCGCCAGTTGAGTGGTCCGCAGTCGCAACTACTAACGTATGTTTGTCCTTCTTTGCGAATTCGATAGCTGCTTTGTAAGCTTTCTCGAAATCTTCCATTTCACTCATGGCAGCGACAATATCATTGTCATGACCCGCCCAGTCAACCTGGCTGCCTTCTACCATCAGGAAGAAGCCATCCTTGTCTTTGTTCAAACGCTGAATTGCTGATTTCGTCATTTCCTCAAGAGATGGAGTTTCTTCACTGCGATCGATCATCTTGTCCATACCGCCAGGTGCAAAAAGTCCAAGTACCTTTTCGTTTGTGTTATTGAGTAAGTCCTGCTTGTTCGTTACATAGCTATAACCATCTTTCTGGAAATCTACTGCAAGATTTCTGTCTGCACGTTCAAAGTTGCTTAGCCCCCCGCCCAGCATGACATCGATTTTGTGCTCACCATTTACCAATTCATCAAAGTAATCATCAGCAATGCCATTCATGTTCTTGCGGGTTTTATCGTGCGCCCCAAAAGATGCAGGAGTTGCATGTGTAATCTCGGAAGTCGCTACAAGACCTGTTGCCTTTCCATTTTCTTTGGCAGCTTCAAGAACGGTCTTTACTTCAGAGCCGTCATTGTCAACCGCAATTGCATTGTTATATGTTTTGATTCCTGCAGACATTGCTGTTGCTGCGGAAGCGGAATCAGTTACATTTTGTTCAGGATCTTCTGGATAAGTCATTTGATTGCCAACAAGATATTTATCAAATTCAGTTTTTTCAGCTTCAGGTGTATTCGGGTTATCCTTTAAGTAGCGGTATGCAGAAGTATATGAAACTCCCATTCCGTCACCGACTAGGAAAATGACATTTTTAATCTCTGCAGAATGATCTTTTTTATCATTTTTAGCCTCAGCGTTGAACGCTCCCACTATACTGCCGAACGCTACAGTTGATAGAACAGCGAGCGGAAGAATCTTCTTTTTAAAGTTAGCTTTAATCATTTTAAGACCTCCAGATAAGTTATTTACTACGCTCTCTACTATAATGGGACTCTATTAATCTCTTATTAACACACTGTAAAAATACTTTAATTCCTTGTAAAGCCTCTTTACAATCATATATTTTACTTTTCAGGGACCAGGCCGAAAAAAAAAGCAGGCTTAATCACCTGCTTCTAAGTCTTCTGTTCTTTTTTTGTTTACGGTTGATTGCCCACACCCCAGCTGCAGCCACAAATACCAATGCTCCCAATATAGTATTGACAGAAAGCAATCCACTTTGATCAGGCTTTGGCGGGTCCTCCTTCTTTACCTCAGGTTTTTTTTCAATCAAAGGTTTAAGTTCAATGGATTGGATGATATCCCCATCCTTATCCTCAATCTTAAGATTCCCTTCTTTGTCAACCACTCGCTTGCCATTTTCAATTGGTTCAGTCAAAAGGAGGTCCTCACTACCTTTGAATTTAAGTTTTCCACTTACGAAGGTTTCCCCTGACTTAATTTGAGAGGATTTAAAACTAGCGAAACCATAGTCGAATAGCTTGACAGTATCTTCATAAATTTTTCGTTTGTAATCCGATTTCAGCAATATGGCCGTCAATTTCAACATGCCGTTATCAGCCGTGGTGGCAAGGGTTTGCTTTGATTGATCCACAAAACCTGTCTTCCCACCAGTGACAGCATCATAAGGTATTTCACCTTTAAGCATGCGATGATGGGAAAGGATTGTTGTATCCCATGATTCTCCATCCCATTCCAGTTCTTTAGTGCCGAATATTTCTCTAAAATCTGAATTATTCATGGCATAGTTTAAGATCGTCCCGAGGTCTTTGGCTGTTGTATAATGATTCTCATCGAATAAACCATGCGGATTCACAAAATGGGTGTCTTCTACACCCGTATTGGTCTCTAGAAACTCATTTATGTTCTTTGAGTACCTATCCAATGAACCGTCCAAATGCATCGCGATCGCCAATGCAGCATCATTTCCTGAATTTATGAGCATACCTTGAACCAGTTTCCTTAATGGTACTTGTTCTCCTGGATTGAGATACACCCTTGTTCCATCGATATTCTCAATCTCCTTACTAACAACGACTAACTCATCAAGATCACCTGTTTCAATTGCATATATGGCCGTAGCAATCTTTGTCAGACTCGCAGGGTACATTCTTGCTTCTTCATTTTTCCCAAATAAAATCGCACCAGATTGAGTGTCCATTAAAACAGCAGCTTCAGAAGTCAAATCAGGAGCATCTTCGCCTTCTGCTGCTACTAAATCTACAGAAGTATACATGATAATTAACAACAACATAAATAGACCAAAAGCGTTCTTCATCCTACCACATCCAGTGTCCAATTCTCTTCACCTATTTTAACAGAATCCTGTCGAAAGATGTCTACTGTTATTGTTTTTTAATCAAACTGGAATAATCTGAAAAAAATGTAAACTTCAAACGAATCTTTTTAAGTTGATTCATAATAAGCACAAAATCCAAACTATTTCCATCCAGCTTTTCACAAAAACAGGCCACCAATAAATTTCATTGGTGACCCACATTCAAATAACTCCTTACAATTTACAATGATTTTGATAACCTAGCCCGCTTCAATTCCTTCCATTAAAAACGATATTTTCCAAATAGGAAATATAAACTTCATCCCTTGCTAGAGCTGCGCCGTACTCTCTTTTCAAAAAGCGGTCAGCTGATTCAAAACTGTCGAAAGGCCCATGCCGCTCTTTACTTTCTAACTGAACAAAATGACTGGTTCCATCGGTATAAATCAAGAACAATTCCCGGTCACGATTTTCATACAGGCAGCCCTTTTTCGAATTCTTTAAGTTATAAGTATTTCTAAATGCATCCTGCTTGATCGGATCCAACGGAAAAGCTTGTTCAATATAGCGGTTATAGGCTTCCTTATTCATTGAACAACCAGAAGCTTTGGCATGTCCACCCCCGCCAAATTCTCCTGCCACAGCCGAAACATCTACATCATCATGGACCGTTCTAAAGCTTATTTTCTTACCACCCAAATTCAAAATTGCGATATAATCCAAATGTGGATATTCCTTTCCAAGCTCGTTCCCTAATTCTGAGTGATAGGATTCTGCGTGCACAACTCCGCCATATAAGCCATCTGATTCGATTTGGATGATTTCCCGTTTTTTCCTCCTTATATATCGTTCGATTTTATCTTCTTCCATCTCCAGAAGTTTCTTTTCAAAGTCATCGTAATCAAATGTATCTCCAGATATTAGACGAGGGATCATCCGTTCTTCAAATTCTTCGATCGATACCATAAAAAACAGGTCGTTCAAATTCTTAGCTTTAAAGTTCTTCAGAATATCCCAGTCCCAGGTATCATATTGTCTGACAAGCTCAACAAACTCATCAAGCACTCCATTTTTGAGCAAATGGTTTTCTTGAACTAAGTAGTCATATACAAGTGATGCCGCACTCGTCAGTTTCCCGGATTCATCCTCTACTTTTACGTTCCCCCAGCTATATTCATTGAAATGCAATGCCGTTTTATGATGGTCAATCAGTTTTGCCTTTCCCCCATCACTGACGAACTGATTTATTTTTTCAGTCACATCATGGTTGACAGATAAATCGGTTATGTACAAGTGGTCTTCCTTTTTCATGCGGTCATTCATTCTCTCAAAATATTTCTCCACCTGAAAATTAAGCCCTGAAACAGAGTTATAACGAATATCAGCCTTTTCACCGAATGCAAGCCTGAAAAGGATTCCGCAGGCTACTCCATCTAAATCATTATGCGTAAATAAACGGTACATACTTTCCTCCTTAGTTTGTATCTAATCTATAGTTTGTTGTTGCCCTGTTAATCTATACAATCGATATTCAAAAAAAAATTAGACAAGTTCAGCAAGGGGACGAGCATAGATATTTAAAGAGGATAATAAGGAGGTGAAAACAATGCATTTCTTTGTGTTTAAAAGGAGAACATTATACTTTATTGCACTAATCGCTTTTATTGCCATCATCGGATCTATTTGGTTGAGCTTGAAGCCGGATGCCACCCCGGCAATAGGCGGGCAGAATGAGCAGATCCGGGAAATCCACTTGGTGACCGGTGAGTTTAAATCATCCACCGATGATGGTAAAGAAATCGAGGCATACCGATGGGACCCTGGTACAATTTTCATCGAGAAAGATGAAAAGGTTTCTTTGAAAATACTGGGAGTCAACGGAAAGGAACACCCCTTCATTATTGAAGGAACTGATATTAAAGGTGTAGTAAAAAAAGGGAAAGAAACAGTAGTGCCCTTACAATTTGATAAAGAAGGAACGTACAGGCTGATCTGCCTCACACACCCTTCAGCAGAACATAATGGGCCAATGATCGCCTATATTGTCGTCGATTAAGCTTTGTGAAGAACAGGATATTTCATCCTGTTTTTTCTTTTGCCGGAAATGACACAAAACATACATAACACTATAAACATAGTGCGAAATTTCCTGATAGAATTAAATATATAAAGGTATTCTTATATAACAGATCTCAAATTATTTAATCCAATTATAATACAGATTTTTATCCCACCTGATTTATTTAACCGAAATACAGATAAATCATGCATTGTTCATATTTTCACAAATATGTCACACTCAAACTGTTATATCCGTAGTATGATAAAAGTGTGGTAACTGTTATATAAACATCTATTTTAGAGGTGAACTCAAATGGAACAATGGAAAGGCTTTAAAAATGGTGCTTGGCAGGAAGAAATCAATGTTCGTGACTTTATCCTAAGGAACTTCTCTGAATATACTGGTGATTCAGGCTTCCTTGAAAGGGCAACTGAAGAAACACTTCAATTATGGCAGCAAGTAATGGAATTAACAAAGCAGGAACGTGACAATGGCGGTGTCCTTGATATGGATACCAAGGTAGTATCCACGATCACCTCCCATGGACCAGGATATCTTGATAAGGCAAAAGAAAAGGTTGTAGGCTTCCAGACAGATCAGCCTTTCAAGCGCTCTATGCAGCCATTCGGCGGCATTCGCATGGCTAAGGCTGCTTGTGAAGCATATGGTTTTGAATTGGATAAAGAAGTCGAGAAAATCTTTACCGACTTCCGTAAAACCCATAACCAGGGCGTATTCGATGTTTATACAAAGGAAATGCTTCAGGCTCGTAAAGCCGGAATCATTACTGGCTTGCCAGATGCTTATGGCCGCGGCCGCATCATTGGTGACTATCGTCGTGTAGCTCTTTATGGTGTTGACTTTTTGATGGAGCAAAAGAAGAAAGACCATGGAATGACCAGCAATGTCATGACCGAGGACACCATGCGCCTGAGAGAGGAAATTTCTGAGCAATACCGTTCATTGAATGAATTGAAGCAGCTTGCAGAGAGCTATGGTTACGATATTTCCAAGCCAGCATCTAATGCAACGGAAGCTTTCCAATGGGTATATTTCGCATACCTTGCAGCAATCAAAGAACAGAATGGCGCAGCAATGAGCCTCGGGCGCGTGGCAACATTCCTTGACATCTATATCGAACGCGACCTTCAAAATGGCACACTTACTGAAAAAGAAGCACAGGAAATCGTTGACCACTTTGTCATGAAACTTCGCCTGGTGAAATTCGCACGTACACCTGATTACAATGAATTATTCAGCGGTGACCCTACCTGGGTAACTGAATCAATCGGCGGTATGGCACATAACGGGCAATCACTTGTTACGAAGAACTCTTTCCGTTTCCTTCATACACTTGATAATCTCGGCCCTGCACCAGAACCAAACTTGACAGTGCTATGGTCACCTGCCCTGCCTGAGAATTTCAAGAAGTATTGTGCTGAGATGTCCATCAAAACGAGTTCGATCCAGTATGAAAATGACGATTTGATGCGCTGTGAATATGGCGACGACTACGGTATTGCATGCTGCGTGTCAGCGATGGAAATCGGAAAGCAGATGCAATTCTTCGGAGCACGCGCAAACCTGGCAAAAGCATTGCTATATGCAATTAATGGCGGTGTTGACGAAAAGCTTAAGGTTCAAGTGGCTCCAGCGTTTAGCCCGATCACTTCCGATGTGCTCGACTACAAAGAAGTCATGGAAAAATTCGATAATGTAATGGAATGGCTTGCTGGCCTTTACATCAATACGCTTAATGTCATTCACTATATGCATGATAAATACAGCTATGAAAGAATCGAAATGGCATTGCATGACACTGAAGTCCTTCGCACGATGGCTACAGGTATTGCTGGTTTAAGCGTAGTTGCAGATTCATTGAGCGCAATCAAGAATGCGAAGGTAAAAGTAATCCGTGACGAAAACGGCATTGCCGTTGATTTTGAAACTGAAGGCGACTTCCCTAAGTATGGAAACAATGATGATCGTGTTGACAGCATCGCGGTTGAACTAGTGAAAAACTTCATGACAAAACTGCGCAAGCATCCAACATATCGCAATTCTGTGCATACAATGTCAATCTTAACGATTACTTCAAACGTCGTATATGGCAAAAAGACTGGCAATACACCAGATGGACGCCGCGCTGGCGAACCATTCGCTCCAGGTGCTAACCCAATGCACGGCCGTGATACTAAAGGAACCCTTGCCTCCCTATCATCTGTAGCAAAACTGCCATACAGCTATGCAATGGACGGCATTTCAAATACATTCTCCATCGTCCCAAAGGCGCTTGGAAAAGATGAAGACAGCCGGACAAATAACCTTGTATCCATCCTTGATGGCTATGCGATCAAAGAAGGACATCACTTAAACGTCAATGTCTTCAACAGAGAAACTCTGTTGAACGCTATGGAGCACCCTGAAGAGTATCCACAGCTGACAATCCGCGTTTCTGGATACGCAGTTAACTTCATCAAGCTTACACGTGAGCAGCAGCTAGATGTCATTAACCGGACATTCCATGAAACAATGTAAATAAATTTTGTGTACAGAAACAGGAGTTCTCTTCCCTGTGAGGGAAACTCCTGTTTTAAAGAAAGGAGAAATCATCATGATCGGAAACATTCATTCAATTGAAACCTTTGGAACCGTAGACGGACCTGGGATTCGCTATGTCATCTTTACACAGGGGTGCCTCCTGCGCTGTCAATTTTGCCATAACGCAGACACCTGGGAAATTGGCACGGGCAAACAGATGTCTGTTTCCGAGATCATCGATGATTTAAAAGCCTACCTGCCTTTCATTGAAGCATCAGGGGGCGGCATCACAGTTAGCGGTGGTGAACCGCTATTACAGATTCCGTTCATCACGGAACTCTTCAAGGAGTGCAAAAAGCTCGGAGTACACACTACCATTGATTCTTCTGGTGGTTGTTACTCAACTGCTCCCCTTTTTCAGGAGCAGCTGGCAGAGCTTTTAAATTATACTGACCTGATCCTATTAGATTTAAAACATATCAATCGAAAAAAACATATCAAACTGACAGGTATGGCAAATGATCATATATTGGATTTTGCTCGCTTTTTATCTGATCATCAAGTACCTATCTGGATCCGTCATGTCCTTGTCCCAGGCATCACCAATGAGATAGAGGACCTCTCCAAATTAGGTGAGTTTATTGGCACACTGGAAAATGTTCAGAAACTTGAAGTTTTGCCATATCATAAGCTTGGTGTTTATAAATGGGAAGCATTAGGCCTCGAGTATCCACTTAAAGATGTCGAACCTCCATCAGAAGATGAAGCGGAGAATGCATATAAACTATTGACGGCCCATATATCTGTTCATTAACAGCAGGATTTGTCCCTGCTGTTTTTTTCTGCATACTATTTTGATATTTTTTTAGTATCATAGAGCTAATTGGTTATAGTGGAGGAGTTTTATGTATCAATTGTTTTCTGAAATCAGCAGCTGGTTGAGCAGCCCTTTTTTTACACTTGTGAATCAGACGGAACAAATCCCCATATTGGCTAGCTTCCTGTTAGGGCTTGTCGGCGCACTTGCCCCATGCCAGCTGACAGGAAATATTGGTGCTATTACCTACTATGGCAATAGGAGCCTGCAATCAAAAAGCCAGTGGGTCGAGATTTTCTTTTTCCTGCTTGGTAAAATTTTGGTCTTTACACTTCTGGGCCTTGCAGTCTGGCTGGTTGGACAGAGCTTCCAGCAAGTTTTGCCAGAATTTTTCACCTGGTTCCGTAAATTGATGGGTCCCCTTTTCATCCTGATTGGCCTGTCATTACTTGGACTTTTCGCATTTAATTGGATGAACACCTTGACTTCAGTTCTGCCACAGTGGAAAGGAAGCGGAAAAACAGGCTCGTTTTTAATGGGGGTAAGCTTTTCCATCGCATTCTGCCCTACAATGTTTTCCTTATTCTTCTTTACTCTGATGCCGATCGTCCTGAATACAACATACGGAGCTGTGCTTCCATCCGTATTTGCTATTGGCACTTCCATCCCGCTGATCATCTTTGCGGCAATCATATCCTACATCGGCCTGAACGGAGCATTGATGAAGAAAGGCCGCAAATTCGGCATGGCCGTACAAAAGACAACCGGGTTCATTTTGATCTTTGTAGGCACCTTGGATACCATTACTTACTGGGGTTAGAAAAAAAGAAGGCCGACAGCTTGTCAGCCTTCTTTGTCATGGGAAAGTTCCACTATAGATTCCGTTAGTTTCCTGCGTTCTGTTTCAGCTGTTTCTGAAGATATGATTTCTTCTTTTGATAGCTTATCAACTGCTTCGTGCTCAGCGTAAAATATAACCTTCCGTAAAGTCTCATATTGCATTTCCTTTAATTCGGGTTTCCTGCGGTATAATTCATCCAATTCAGCAATTGTTATTTCCATTTTTTGCTGATACTTACTTACATATTCATCTGTGACCGTTTTTGTAAGATAGAACTTCCCTTTTGCATCATTTATTTCTTTGAGTGCACTTTCATACCTATGGAGTTGTGAAAGAAGCAATTCATATTCCCCATATTCCTCCTCTTTTTTGTTTATTCCCAAAAAGGAAATAAGAGGCTTGATCGTTAAGCCCTGTACTACAAGCGAAAACAGAACGACACTGAAAGCCAATATCAAGAGATCTTCCCTGCCATCAAAATTTCTTGGAAGACTCAATACAAGTGCAATGGAGAGTGAGCCCTTCAGTCCTCCCCAGTTCAAGATATGCTTCCACCTTACACTGAAATCCTTAATGAATGACATGCTTGTATAAACTGCCGCACTACGGGCAACAAGGACAACGAAAATGGCTAAGACGATCATACCCCATTTCTCAGTCATATCAATTCTTGTAATTTCGAGCCCAATCATTAAAAAGACAATTGAGTTGGCCAACAATGCTGCAACATCCCAAAAATTATTAATGTTCAATTTTGTTGTCGGGCTCATTCCTATTTTCGAGCCAAAATTCCCAAAGATAAGGGCTGCGACAACAACAGCAATAACACCGGAAGCGTGCAAGCTTTCAGCTATCAGGAAGGAGCCATAAAACAAGAGAATACTAAAAATGATTTCCAAAGGATAATCATCAAAATACTTGGTTAAAACAGAAAATCCATATCCTAAAGCTCCTCCTACAATCACGCCAAGAGAAATGACCCTTATGAAATCCCATAACCCCATGCCAAGACCTGACCATCCTGCATCCAGGTAAGATATCAAAGAAAAGGCAGAAATTTTGAAAAGGACTACTGCCAGTCCATCATTGAACAAGCTTTCCCCTTCAATTACCACTGAAAGCCTCTTTTTAACCCCTACACTTTTAAAAATGGATAATACACTGACGGGATCAGTTGCACTCATCAATGCTCCAAAAACAAAAGCAGCTGGAAGTGATAGACCTAAAAAGAAGTGGGCTGTGAACCCTATGATCAGGAATGACAATAAAGTTCCTCCAAATGCCAGAGCCAGTATCGGTTTCTTATTTTCCTTTAAATGTGAAAATGGAAGCTTTAAGGCTGCTTCCCCGAGAAGAGCGGGGAGAAAGAGAGTAATGATGACAAAATTAAATATTTCCCCTTCGGTAATGAACATTTTTAGAGGCTCAAGCAATGGAATATTAAGCAAACCTATTAATGCGCCGACTATCACAAGTGCTATGGGATAGGGCTGTCTTACCTTCTTGGCTATTGCAGTAATCCCGGCAGCAATCAATACTAAAAAGAATCCAGTTTCAAAAATATGATGTAAATTAACTTCTTCCAATTATTCCACTCCAATCCCTTTACGAATTCATGCTTTTCCCTATTCTAAAAAACGTTTTGGTTTTACCATGCTTTTTTCAAGAAAAAACAAAACTAGTTCATCCAATTCTTTTTTCCTCTTTGCCATTATTGACATATTTAAAGCGAAATATAAAAAAGCCATGAAATAGTCCATGGCTTTATGCTATATTCATATTTTCCTTATAACCTGGTTCACAGTTGATGCACACTGCTTCGTCGTAATCATCGGTGTTGACATCTTCCGGGTTATATTCGACAGCACATAATGAGCATTCTACCATTTCTTCCTCTACGTATTCTGCTGCTTCTGGAATTCCATCATTGACCTGGAGTTCTCCCACCCAAACCCCACTTATGGTAGACATTTCGTTTTCTATATATTCATTTGCTGCTTCTTCGGTTTCCCATACTCCGTGATCCCAGAGCATCTCATCAGCATCTCCTGAATTGACCATTAATCCATATACTTTTTTCATAATCGCTACCCCTTTCGAATAGGCGCTGTTTTTATTGAAGATTTGTTCTATATACTTAACCTCTTTTCTCCCATTTAAAACCCGCCCAATATTTACAATGTCTGGGAAACGAAACTTTTCATTTCCTTTAATCGTATATTGATAATAGGCCATTGTTCAAATATACTTGATTAATGAGTCAAAAAATGAAAGAGGTGATGGCATGCTACTTGAATTATATGCACAATCCGTGGATGCAACAGCGGTTTATAGTGTTTATTTGACCTTGTTAATAAGCATGTCGATGTCCGCACTGTGGATGTTCAGTAACCCTTCATTTATAGACTCGTATATTTTACAAATCAAATTGAAGTCATCTGATTATGATGCAGCTTTTAAAAACAAAGCTGACCTCATCACAAGATTTCAACTGCGAATCCTTAAACGAATAAGAATAAAGATTGATCCCGGTGATGAAGACAGCCATTTTTCTCCTTTAGTGAATGACTAAGCTATAATTTAGGAGGAGAAAAATGAAAAAGCTTTACACCATGATTTTTGTTCTATCTATACCAATTCTATTAACTGGCTGCCAGGCTATGACCAGTGAAGGTTCCTTTTTCCAGACAACATTTATTAATCCCTTCACTTGGCTGATTCAGCTTTTTGCAGGTCTGACCGGTGGAAGTTACGGGCTCGCAATCATCATGATCACCTTGTTGATCAGACTGGTATTAATGCCGCTAATGTTAAAACAATATAAAAACCAGCAGAACATGAAAGAAAAAATGGAAATCGTGAAGCCAGAAATGGATGAAATCCAGAAGAAACTAAAAGGAACCAAAGATCCTGCTGAGCAGCGGAAGCTACAACAGGAAATGATGGGCCTCTATCAAAAGCATGGGGTGAATCCACTTTCAGTTGGATGTCTGCCAATGCTGATCCAGATGCCGATCTTAATGGGTCTTTATTATGCAATTAGAGGTTCTGCTGAAATTGCCAGCCATTCATTCCTTTGGTTTAACCTGGGACATTCGGATGTATGGATTACCGCAGCAGCTGGCGTGATCTATTTCCTTCAGTCTAAGGTAAGCATGATGAACATGACCGTAGAACAGCAGAAGCAAATGAAGATCATGGGGATGCTGTCACCGATCATGATTGTCATGTTCTCGCTGAACGCCCCCTCTGCCCTTCCGCTTTACTGGACGATCGGGGGAATTTTCCTTATTATCCAAACATTATTGGCGAGAAAAATTTATCAAACAAAAGATACTTCTGTAAAAGTTGAACAACAAGTGTAAGTAATCCGCCTGGCATTCAGCCAGGCTTTTTTTGTGGAATATTATGGTTGACACAAAATATTCCATCAAGTTATACTGTGAATTAATGATATTCGAAGGGAATGGTAAAGAGCCGATGAAATACTAATCTTATTTTCTGCCCGATTTTTCAAATATGAAAAAACGTGTTGCCCGGAAATAGGATTAGTCTGCCCTTTAAGCCATTCCAAGTCGATTTATAGCCTGATGTAAGCATATTGCCTTTTGGCACTCCTATGCTTGTTTTTTGGCGCATGAATCAATTGTGATTGCCATTGCAGAACCTTCCGGGAAAACACCTGGGAGGTTTTTTTGATGGAGAAAATACTCACCTTCATTCACTAGTCACAAAACGAAAGGTGGAATTCTTTATGACAATCATGAAAATAAGAGGTATTGAAAAGAGCTTTAATGAGAAGCAAATACTGAAAAATGCTGAATTGGATATAAAAAAAGACAGCCGAATTGGCCTTGTGGGCAACAATGGTGCTGGTAAGACAACTTTAGCAAACATCATAAATGCTAGTCTAACCCCTGACAAAGGAATGGTCGACACTTTTAACAGAAGCTTGAATATCGGTTATCTAAAACAATCAACAGAATATGCCATTCATGAATTGGAGGATCGCTATTCTCTTATGGAAGGGAATCTCTTTCAGCTTTCAAGCCAGTTAGGACTTAATAAGGAAATTGATTTGGCAAATACTGATTGGGATAAGTTAAGCGGCGGAGAAAAGCTGAAAATATCACTCGCGGCTGTATGGGCAAGCAGGCCCGAACTTGTTATATTGGATGAGCCGACAAACCACTTGGACTTGCAGGGTGTAGAATGGCTGATCGACGAATTGAATAATTTCAAAGGGGCCGTTGTCATCATTTCACATGATCGATATTTCCTCGACCGAACCGTTACAGAAATAATCGAAATTGAGGATGGTTTGACTAGCTTATTTAAAGGTAATTACACTTCTTATCGCAAGGAAAAAGAAAGACTGTATGAAATCCAGCTTCATCAATACGAAATTCAGCAAAAACATAAGCAACAAATTGAACAGCAAATGGCTAATCTTAAAAACTGGTCAGAAAAAGCCCACAGGGATTCCACGAAACAAGGTTCTCCTTCTGAAAGAAGGCAAATCGGCTATAAGGAATACCATCGGATGAAGGCAAAGAAGATGGATAATCAAATAAAGTCGAAGATGAAACGGTTGAATCAGGAGCTTGAAAAAAATGAGGTAAAACAACCCAAGGAAGAGGCGGAGGTCCGTTTCGAATTTAAGGATGGCCGAAAGAAAGGGAAACGTATTTTAGAAGCTCGCGACCTGTCAAAGTCCTTCGGCACCCGCTGTTTGTTTAAAGATAGCCATTTTTACATGAACCACGGGGAAAGAATGGCCCTTTTAGGCAAAAACGGCAGCGGGAAATCTACTCTGGTAAAAATATTGCTAGGTGAAGAAAAAACAACATCCGGTGAGGTTTGGGTCAGTGGGACATTAAAAATCGGGTACCTTAGCCAGGATGTATCAGACCTCCCACAAGATAAAACGGCACTTGAGTACACTGGACTTTCAGACAGAGAAATTATTGGCAGAGCGAGGACTATTTTTGCCAATATGGGGCTCCCAGAAGAAAAGCTTATCGTACCATTAAGCCACCTGAGTCTTGGTGAGCGGACGAGAGTGAAGCTTGTGATGATGCTGTTGGCTGAAATCGATTTGCTGATCCTGGACGAACCGACGAATCACCTCGACCTTGCCAGCAGGGAAAGTCTTGAAAAAACATTATTGAATTTCCATGGTTCGATCCTGGTAGTCTCCCATGATGTTTATTTTCAAGAGAAAATCAGTGACAGAATATTAGTGATCGATAACGGAAAGATCAGCAGAAAAGAATTCGGCATGAAAGAGTTGAACAGCCAAAGTTCTTTGCCTAAACCAGACGGTAAGGACAAAGCAGAGCAATTGATGGTACTGCAAAATGAAATCAACGCCATAATTGGCAGGCTGTCTTTCATGACAAGGGATGAACCTGGATATGAGCAACTCGATAAGGACCTATCAGAGCTTTTGAAGAAGAAAAAAGAATTAAAATAATAACCAATGAAAAAACACCAGAATGCACTGCACTTAAATTGTTAGACATATCACTAACCATGAGGGTGCAGTTCAAGTTGGTGTTTTTCGTTTCTATAATAGATTGCCTATATATAACCCTGCTGCTGCACTGATGAGACCGCCGATATAAGTACTGAGCACATAGACCATGGCCGGCTTACTTTGTTTGTTGTTCATTAATTTCACTAAGTCAACATTCAGAGTTGAAAAAGTGGTGAACGATCCCATAAAGCCTGTGGCAGCAAAAAGATAAAGGTTCGCATTGATTCCTTCACTGACAATCCACCCGAGCAAAAAAGACCCAAGAAGGTTCACAGTAAGTGTGGCTGTCGGCAAAACTGATTTAGGTATTACTTTTTGAACCCAGAACCTTGAGAGGGCTCCTGCCATCCCGCCTAAGGCTACAATTAAAAACCCATTCACTTTGTTGCACCCTCCCTGCCACGTTCTGCACCAAGTTTATAGCCTGCTGTCGCAAGAAGCAGGCCCCCAACGGCACTGAGAAGCACATAGAATACTGCAAATCCTATACTGCCTTTCTCAATCATTATCATGGTTTCTAAACTGAAGGTTGAAAAAGTGGTGAATGACCCTGTCAGCCCCGTACCTATAGTTGCCATCAGCACAGGGTTCCATTTACTTCTTTCAACGATGCGGGCCGTAAACCAACCTAAGAATAACGAGCCAGCAAAATTGACGATCAGCGTTCCCATAGGAAACCCATTATTAAAAATATTATTTGTACTTAGACTGACCAAGTATCGCAAAAGGCTGCCTAACATTCCCCCAAGCCCAACTCCTAAATATACCAAAGAAATAACCTTCCTTTTGCTCCTGATTTCACTTCATTTTTTCCTGTAACCCTCTTTTAATCTCTGGCCATTCTTCTTTCAGAATGCTAAAAACAACGGTATCCCTTACATAACCATCAGCGATGATTCGATGCTTGCGGAGCACCCCTTCTCTTACGGCACCTATACGAGCAATAGCAGCCTGGGAGCGTACATTCCTGGAGTCAGTACAAAACTGCACCCTATTTAATCCCATTGTTTCAAAAACATACTGGAGCAAAAGAAACTTTGATTCAGTATTTATCCTTGTTCTCCAATATTCCGGGCTGTACCACGTCCAGCCGATTTCAAGTGATTTATGAACTTCTGAAATATCCATGAACCTTGTGCTTCCAACTATTTTACCCGTTTTCTTATCAATAACGGTAAATGGAAGTTGGGTTCCTTTCTCCCTCTCTGCTATTGCCGATCCAATGATTTTTTTCATTTCGGCTTTATTTCTGACCTTCGAAGCTGTAAATTCCCATATTGACTGATTATGACCAGCATCCCACAAACCATCAAGATGATTGGTTTCCATCGGCAACAGCTTCACAGTTTTCCCTTCGAGAATGATTTTTTCATCCATCTTCCCATCTCCCTGTTTGGTCGTTTTTTCATTAATCATACCACCAAGGAATATATTCTGGGAATTCCTACTATGAACGAAAAAGCAGGCGGCACATTTTCAGTGCAGCCTGCTAACTCATTTTACCTCTTCAAAATAATCTTTGTAATATCCGCCAACCTTGCCTGAATTATCAACTATGAAATAAAATTCCTCAGTCTCGTTTTTGACATCATATACCTTTCCTGATGTCAGCTTGTCATTTACAATGTATTTCTTTGCATCTGTGTGAACGCATTTCAGTTTCTTCATTGTTTCGCGCTCATGCCAGTTGGAGTGAATCATCTTCTGCACTTCCTTTAAATAAGTTTCTATACTACAGTATAAAGAAAAGATGATCCATTAGGCAACAGTTAGCTGGCATTCGCTTCTTCCCCTGCTATTTTCAGACCACGCACTTCTGATTGATCAAATGTCATTGTTTCACCAGTAATTACATTTTTCAAAGTTATATAGCAAATATCACATATTACATCTTTTCGAATATATTGTAAAAAAGAAAAACGTTCATTCTTGTAAATCAGCTCGTAAAATCCTGTTTTAGTAAAACCATTCATGTGAACCCCTCTTTCCAGGATGTTTTTCATCTTGGTGTTTGGCTGTGTCTTTCTATACCACCATCAAGACTTGTATTAAACATCGAAGAGTGTAAGAGTGTTTTTTTACAAGCTGTTTATTGGAGCAATTAAGTCCTTACCTTCATTTTTGGCCGAATTTAATCTGGTCGAAACTGGGTAAACTTCCATGAAGCCAGCCTCATAGGGAACCAAAAGCTTTTTAAGTTCTTCAGTTTGATAAACAGAAGAATCAAGCCACAGATCAATCTTGTCTTCAGGAAGAATCACAGGCATTCTGTCATGAACTTTTTCAGTGACTTCATTTGGACTGGTCGTGATAATCGTACAGGAAGTAATCTCCTTCCCGTCCTTACTCCAATTTTCCCACAGCCCTGCTAAAGCAAAAGGTTTTTTATTTTTCATCCCAAAACGGTATGGCTGCTTCTGTTTCCCTTCTTTTTTCCATTCATAAAAACCATCAGTAAGGATCAGGCAACGTCTTTGTTTAAGAGCATGCTTAAAGCTCGCTTTTTCATTCACTGTCTCGGCACGTGCATTGATCATTTTATAGCCTATTTTTTCATCCTCTGCCCAGAAGGGAATCAATCCCCACCTCATCCTGGTACCTATTCTTCGTTCTCCATGATCGATCACTGTCAAGATGTCCTGTCCAGGAGCGATATTGTACCTGGCATCAAGGTCATCCGGGAAATCGAATTGAAATTGTTCTTTTAAGGAACCAATATCCTCAAACAATGAAAACCTTCCGCACATTATCGTTCCTCCATTCTTTGTTTTTTACTATACTTCCCGTCCTGTAACGGATGTAACATCTTCTCTTGGAAAAAAATAAGCCAGGCTTTCATGAGCCAGGCTTAATCTATATCTTTTCTGCATTCAAATTCTTTTTTATTTTTTCCCTAAGAGCAATATTCGCTGCAACTAGGAATGGTATGATCGATGCAATCGTAAACCCTAGTGCATAACCCGATATACTTTCATTTAAAACTCTATCGTTAATGCTGAACCCTAAAAAGGTTATTCCGATTCCATCCCCATCCACATGGTCAATGACCGACCAAAGCTCAATTCCTTTATAAAGGAATAGTACGCTTATAGTCGATAGCATTAAAACCCAAAGCCATTTCATAAGACCATACCCCCATTATCCCAAAACCCGATAGGTTCAGGTATATACACTATATTATAGGGAGTTATGATATTAATTAATATAATGCCAGAGCAGTTGTAACAAAATGTTCAAAATGCCGTTCTAAATTTCGTCAATAGTGTCTTAAATATTTGCTAATTTTAAAAAATCATGATGGAAATTTATTCATCATCCATTCGTCAAGCTTTTGAAAGGCTCTTTTCACTTCATCTTTGGGAACTTTCTCATAACGATCACCAACACTTACTTCAAAATAACATGAAGATTCTCCTGTTGCCCTTAGATGATTGACAAACCCCACTCCTGTTTTGCGCATTACTTCTATTAAGCCTGTTTCGATTTCCTCTTTGGAATGTGGGAAATGCACATGAAACATGTTCGAAACAGGAACTTCGGGCAGAGTATATACGGTATGGCATGAATTATAGAAGTCCGCCAGTTCCTTTGCATTCTCATAATACAACGGCATTTTGTGTGATTTCTGATTGAAGTAATAATCTGCTGAAATAATATATGGGTAAAGGCTAATCAAATCTCCACCATATCGCCTTTTCCATACCTTTGATTTAGCGATAAATTTTCCTCACCCACAAGGATTGCACCTGCAATCCCCCCTATTCCCTTGTAAAAAGAGAGATAGACACTGTCAAATAGTTCGCAAACTTCCGAAGCCGTTTTCTTATAATAAGGCAAGACCTCCAGGAGCCTGGCTCCGTCAAGATGCAGCCTAATACCTTTCTTTCGGCAATACTTTGATATATCTTCAAGAGTTTCATAGCTTGGAAGCTGCCCGCCGATTTCTCTTTGCGGCAATTCAAGCAATAGACAAGCAACCGACTCCTCCATGGATACTACATCTTTAAGCTCGATGACACGGGTTTCATCTGCTATGAGGATCGTTTTGATATTATGTAATTCCTTTAGTCCGTCTTCCTCGTGGATTTCCAGGTGACTTAACGGATGATAGGCTACTTGTGGCAATCCTTTCTCATCACACCAAATACGTAATGCGATCTGTTGTGCCATCGTTCCACTCGGAAAGAAAACAGCCTTCTCCTTGCCGAGGAACGCAGCCATCTTGTCCTGAAAATCCCCGATTACTTTTCCTTCTCCGTAAAGATCACTATCAAGCTGCCCATCGACTTTTTCAAATGCATCCTTTAATACCTGGACATTTCGTGAGCCATTGCCGGTCAACTGATAGGTTGATTGATTAAAAGCTTCCTGTAAAGTTTTATTCATTGCTAACCCCCTCATCAACATTATTTATGCGCCCCATAACAATCATATTATAATATTTCCCATCAGATAGAAGCTTGTCATCCTTCAAGAGGCCTTCCACTTCAAAGCCTAACTTTTCATAAAGCTTCTTGGCATTTTCGTTCGATTCCATCACATACAAAGTCATTTTTTTTATTCCATTCTCGTCTGCCCATGAAATCGATTCCTGTAAAAGGTTTTTGCCGATACCATATCCCCAGAATTCTTTTAAAACACCTACCCCGAATTCAACCTTATGCCTGAATCTCTTCAGTTCAGTTCCAGCGCATCTTGAAAAGCCGATAAGCCTTCCATCAGTTTCAGCCACCAAAAATAGGTTTCTGTCACTCTCCGAATCCGCTTTTATGAGTGCTTGAAAGCCTTGCGGATCAATGAATGCCTCTCCTGGTTCACGGTCAAGATTTTCAGTTTCACCATCAATTTTCAGCCTTAACTCAGATAATGACTCCGCATCTGTTTCGACCGCAGAACGAATGATGTAATGCAAGTCCTTGATTTTAAAACTCTTTTCACTAATCAGCATTGTATGACCTCCCAGATATACCTAAGCTTCATTTTAGACATTTTGAACCATACTGTATAGTTAAAAAGGAAAAGGATGGAATCCCTCGATTCCATCCTCTCTTTTATACATTCTTCAACTCTTCCACAGCTTCCAACGCCTGCTCTTTCAACTTGAACTTCTGAATTTTACCTGATGCGGTCATTGGATAGCTATCCGTGAATTCGATATATCTTGGGATTTTGTGTTTTGAAATTTTACCCTTGCAATATTCTTTGATTTCTTCCGCTGTGGCAGCTTCTCCATCCTTTAAAATGATCCAAGCCATGACTTCCTCGCCATACACGCTGTCTGGGATGCCTACTACCTGGACATCAAGGACTTTCGGATGTCTGTACAGGAATTCTTCGATTTCACGCGGATAAATGTTTTCCCCGCCCCTGATGATCATATCTTTTAATCTGCCCGTTACTCGGCAATAGCCGTTTTCATCCATGACTGCCAGATCTCCTGTATGAAGCCAGCCTTCGCCATCTATTGCTTCCCTTGTTGCGTCAGGATTTTTATAATACCCATCCATCACATGATAACCGCGAGTGCATAGTTCACCCTGAACTCCTCTTGGAACTTCCTCCATCGTGCCTGGCTTGACAATCTTTACCTCAACCTCAGGAAGGGCTTTACCTACTGTTTCCACCCTCAATTCCAGTGGATCATTCGTCCTGGTTTGTGTGATAACCGGAGAGGATTCTGTTTGGCCGTATGCAATTGTAATTTCTGTAGCGCCCATTTTCTCATTGACCGCTTTCATTACTTCAATTGGGCAATTCGATCCAGCCATGATGCCGGTTCTCAAGGAGGACAAATCGTATTTTCCGAAATCCGGATCATTCAGCTCAGCGATGAACATAGTTGGCACTCCGTGAAGCGCAGTGCACTTTTCTTTTTCGACAGTCTCAAGAACTGCTTTTGGACTGAACTCCTGGACCGGTACCATTGTAGCACCTACAGTGGCACAAGCGAGCGTCCCCATTACACAGCCGAAGCAATGGAAAAATGGGACGGGGATACACAATCTATCTTGATCCGTAAGCTTCATTGCTGATGCAACATTATATGCGTTATTGACAATATTGCTGTGAGTCAGCATCACTCCCTTAGGAAATCCTGTCGTACCTGAAGTATACTGCATATTAATGACATCGCTCTGCTTCAAAGTGGCCATTTGCTCGTCGAGTTCTTCCTCTGTCACATCACCAGCCATATCCAGGATATCCTGCCAGCTGTACGTGCCCGGGAAACGCTTTTCTCCCATTACAATCACATTTTTCAAGTATGGCAGAGTGCTGCTTTCAAGCTTACCTGGCTCACTCGTTTTCAACTCCGGAACAATCTCGTAGACCATGTCAATATAAGAAGCATCCTTAAATTGCTCCATCAATATGATTGTCGTAGAATCCGACTGTTTTAATAGATACTCCAATTCGGCCGTTCGGTAATTTGTATTGACCGTCACAAGGACTGCCCCCATCTTTCCAGTGGCAAACTGGGACACTACCCATTCCGGCGTATTAGAGGACCAGGCAGCAATGTGCTCACCTTTCTTCACACCCAGTTTCATCAAACCTCTAGCAGCTTTGCGGCACAGTATGTTGAACTCCTTGTAATTCATCCTCAAGTCACGGTCCGCATAAACAACTGCTTCGTGCTCCGGATACTTTTTAGCTTGGACCTCCAATAACTCACCTACAGTGTATGGCAGCAGATTCTCCATTCAACTAACCTCCTAAATAAGTTAAATTATGTAAGCGTTTAC
Source organism: Mesobacillus sp. LC4 (assembly GCF_053543455.1). Taxonomy (NCBI): domain Bacteria; kingdom Bacillati; phylum Bacillota; class Bacilli; order Caryophanales; family Bacillaceae; genus Mesobacillus; species Mesobacillus sp. LC4. The sequence continues at coordinate 699,321 of NZ_JBGCUB010000001.1, read as the reverse complement.
TCTTAACTATAACACTCTAGTTTGAATATTCAATATTTTTAAAATACATTCCTTCCTTTTTACTAAAAAATATAATAAAAAAGCAGGGAACACTCCCCGCTTTCACCATTACTTATCATGCCACATATAAGTTTTTCCTGTTTCCTTTGACACAATTGAAATGCCGATTGAAGCGCCATGACCTGCGGCAATGACAGATTGACTTGAAAGACCCGCTAATAAGCTGGTGATATAAAGGTTTTGGAGTTTCGTGGTTCCATCGTGATTCATTCCCAAAACCTTTTTAATTTTCCCGCTAGGTACCTTTTCATTTACCGCTAACTCGAAGCCAAGCTTTTCTAGCAATGAAGTTTGAAGGTTCGTGGCAATAACCACATACTTTGCAGCCAATTCTTTTCCGTCTGTCATAATGACTGAATAGCCGTCCTCATTTTGGTCGATAGATTCCACTGTACCCTCGTACCATTCAGCCCCCGAAGCAAGTGCTTGTTCCTTCAAATTCTCCAGGAGTTCTGAACCGGTAATTTCTTTTACTCCAGGATAATTAAATAACTTTGAAACTTGTTTGATCTGGGATTTCCCTGAATCAATGACTGCCGTCGACAACCCGCCCTGGGAAGTGTAAATTGCAGCTGATCCTCCTGAAATCCCGCCTCCAATTACTAGTACATCCAGCATGCTAAATTTCCCTCCTGAATCTGTAAAAGAGCATATGTATCCTCCCTTTAATTACAGGGAGGTTATGTTTAGAACAACTTAGAAATCAAATAAATGACTCCTGCCAGGAGCCATACGTACGTGGCCGGTCATATAGGGGGAAAACCAGAGAATTTCCCTTTTTCCTCCTCAGCTGTACGGTTTGGACCAATGCCTCAGGATCCGCCTGCACAGTGGTTCGCTCTATTTTTTTCTTCTTCCAAAATTCTCACCTCACAAGCATTCCTCAGACTTAAAAAGAGGAAAGCGGTGCTTTCCTCTTTTAATTTGGCTCTTTTCGTAACATACGAAATCGATAATAAAAGCTAAAATAGCTTTGTATTTTTAATGTGTGTGATGTACTGCGCATCGGTTAGGACCGATTTCCAGCTCCATTGCTTCTTCTGCAGTCACTTCTTTTACGCCGCGGTTGATCGCAACGATATCTTCAAAGTTTGGTGGTGTCTCACTTGATGCGGATTGTGCTACATGGTCGACGAACTCTTCAATTGTTTTGCCAGCCATGATTTCGTTTTGCTTACGGATCAAACCTAACTGGCTTCCAATGAAACCTTCCGCGTTCACTTCGTCATCAAAGGCAGCATAGTGTCCTGGCAATACAATAACGTCATCCGCTATTTGCGAAACCTTTCTATAAACTGTATCATACAGGTCTTTTGCCCACTCAGCAGCCTTTCCGCCAAGGTCTGGACGGCCAAGACCATTTACAAAAATAGTATCGCCTGAGAAAAGAAGTTTATTATTCACAAAGAAAGAAACACTTCCCGGGGTATGCCCAGGTGTCTTAACGGCCAAAACTTCAAGTGTGATGTTTTCAAATTCAATTTTATCATGCTGCTCAAGCGCTTCAAAGTCAAATACCGCGCCTTCACTCTTCATTAGGTAATACTTCGCACCTGTTACTTCCGCCAGTTCCTTGCCGCCGGAAAGGTGATCAGCATGAAGGTGAGAATCCACGATGTGCGTGATTTTGACATTTTCGTTTTTAGCAATGTCAGTATAACGGTTCGTGAACCTGGATGGATCCACAACTAGCGCCTCGTTTTCAGATAGAACCATGTAAGAAAGGCAGCCTTTGCCAACGCGGATGAATTGAAGGACTTTGATTTTTTCATCCTTGTAAACCTCTACAGGATAAAGGTATTCGCTCCACGATTTCATTCCGCCAGAAAGATAAGACACGTCAAATCCAGCATCAGAAAGCATTTCAGCAACCATTACAGAAGATCCTTCCTTGGCACAAATCACCACGATGTCTTTATCCTTAGGAAGCTGATCAACCACTTCATCCACACCATCAATCAAATCAAAATAAGGGATGTTCAGATAGTCAATATTTTCCCCTTCAACCTTCCAGTCTTCAAAATCCTTTACATTCCTTACGTCAAAAATAAAAAACTCTTTTTTGTTTACTACCCAATCATTTAACTTTTCAGCAGTAATAGCTTGCATACCCATTTATAATTCCTCCCGTTGATAAAATGATTATGTTGAGCATCAAATCCCCACCAGATACCCTTATGGGTATATATTATATTTTTCAAAAGTAAAATGCAAGCTTTTTTTGTTAAATAATGTGGCTATGGTGGTTTTGATAAGGTTCCACTGATAAAAGACTAAAATATTCGTCCTTTCGAGGTTAAAGACCCCTTCCAAAACAAGAAAAAATTTCTAATAAAAATTCTTCATAATGGGTTTTCAAATCCTTAATAAACCTTTACAATGAATGAAACTATACAATATAGTTTGAAAATTCAATCCATTCTTACCGAGGAGGAATGCAAATGAAAATTATGAGCAATGAACAGTTGGTGGTCTCGTATCGTGATGCATTAAAGTCGGAAAATGATAAAGAATGGGCAAAAATACTTAAAACAGAAATCTCCAAAAGAGGACTCAAACCATTTAAGAACCGTTGATGATGAGCTGGAACAACTGGGAACAAAGCCGCTTGCTGCCAGATTGGCAGTTGAGCGGTTTTTTTGTTCCTTCGTAAAATGATCAACCAACTTGCTGTGACATTTGCGGTTGAGCGGAATTTTTGGCTACTTACAAAAAATAACCCACTTTGCTGCAATATTTGCGCCTGAGCGGATTTTTGGTTACTTCGAGAAAAATACCCCCACTTTGCTACAACATTTGCGGCTAAGCGGATTTTTGGTTACTTCGAAAAAAATACCCACTTTGCTGCAACAGGTCCGGCTAAGCGGATTTATTTTTAAAAAAAGTTAACAAAAAATTCACAAAACTAATTCTAAGTATAGATTAAAATTAGCTTATAGAAAGGAAGTGGACCATGCTACTAAAAGCACGCACTGAGCCAATGGAATTAATCGCATTACGGCATTTAAACAACAGAATGGAATTATCATCGCAGGATAAGTTCCAGCTATGGACTATGGAAAAGGGTTTTACTGGAGAAGTGCTCTTTGACCAGATGACCGAAAACCTCGCGGAAGAAAGGTATATTATCGACGATCTCCTTCTTAAGGTGAATAATTCTTATTTCCAGCTGGATAAAGTGATCATTGCACAAGATGCAGTTTATCTTATCGACATCAAATATCACCAAGGTGATTACTATCTCGAAGGGGAAAAATTATATTCAATCCATAGTGGAAGAGAGTACAAAAACCCCGTTATTCAATTGAAACGAAGTGAAACCCTGTTCCGGCAGCTGCTGCAAAACCTCAAGATGAATCATCTAGTCCGTGCCACCGTCGTCTTCAACAACCCTGAATTTACCCTCTACCAGGCCCCATTGGACCAACCTATCATTTTACCAACACAAATTAATCGGTTCCTAATAGATTTGAATAACACTCCCTCCAAATTGGATGAAAGCCACAAGAAACTCGCCCAAACATTGCTTTCACTGCACCAGGTCAAAAATCCAATTTCCAATCTGCCTGTCTATCAATATGAACAACTAGAAAAGGGAATGCATTGCCGTGCATGTGGGTCCTTGAATACCGAAATAAATCAATACGACCTGATTTGCGGAAAGTGCGGCACACACGAAAGAATCGAAAAAGCAGTCGTGCGGCACATAGAGGAAATCAAAGTGCTGTTTCCAGAAAAGAAGATCACCACACAAACCGTTTTTGAGTGGTGTAATAGGAAGGTTAGTAGGAGGACGTTTTTGAGGGTGTTGAAGAAGAATTATGTTTTAGTTGGAAAAACTAGCGATAGTTATTTTGAGTAAGCTAGTCTATTAAGGGGTTTTGTCTGTTAAACCTGTCGGTCGCTTATTATGGAATAGTGGTCGTACAGGTTTTCTTTTTACTGCTCAACTAAATGTTCCCTTCTTTGACAGCTTTTCCTCTTTTACCGCTAAATCTGTCTTAAGTTGAGCCCTCTTCTGACAGCTTTTCCTCTTTTCACGGCAAACCTGTCTTAAGTTGGGCCTTCTTTTGACAGCTTTTCTTCTTTTACCGCTAAACCTGTCTTAAGTTGAGCTCTCTTCTGACAGCTTTTCCCCTTTTCGCGGCAAACCTGTCTTAAGTTGGGCCTTCTTTTGACAGCTTTTTTTCTTTTCCCCCTAAACCTGTCTTAAGTTGGGCTTTCTTTTGACAGCTTTTCCTCTTTTCGCGGCAAACCTGTCTTAAGTTGGGCTTCCTTTTGACAGCTTTTCTTCTTTTCCCCCTAAACCTGTCTTAAGTTGGGCTTTCTTTTGACAGCTTTTCCTCTTTTCGCGGCAAACCTGTCTTAAGTTGGGCTTCCTTTTGACAGCTTTTCTTCTTTTCCCCCTAAACCTGTCTTAAGTTGGGCTTTCTTTTGACAGCTTTTCTTCTTTTCTCGCTAAACCTGTCTTAAGTTGGGTTTTCTTTTGACAGCTTTTCCCCTTTTTACGGCAAACCTGTCTTAAGTTGGGCTTTCTTTTGACAGCTTTTCCTCTTTTCGCGGCAAACCTGTCTTAAGTTGGGCTTCCTTTTGACAGCTTTTCCTCTTTTCTCGGCAAACCTGTCTTAAGTTGGGCTTCCTTTTGACAGCTTTTCTGCTTTTCCCGCTAAACATGTCTTAAGTTGGGCTTTCTCTTGACAGCTTTGGGTCACACACCCATACACTCCGTTTTCCTAACCATACAAAATAAGCACTGCCGATTAAAACTCCGGCAGTGCTGTTAATCTTTATCCCTGTAACAACAATGATTCTGGGTCTTCCATCAATTCTTTGATTCGTTTGAGGAAGGTAACGGCTTCTTTTCCGTCGACAATTCTGTGGTCGTAGGATAATGCGATATACATCATCGGTCTGTTTTCCATTCGTTCTTTATCAATCGCTACGGGGCGCAGCTGGATGGTGTGCATACCCAGGATACCCACCTGAGGACCATTGATGATTGGTGTTGATAGCAATGATCCAAAGACGCCTCCGTTTGTGATTGTGAAACTGCCTCCTTGAAGGTCCTTCAAGGATAGTTTGTTGGTGCGGGCCTTTTCAGCCAATTCGTTTATGTCATTTTCAATTTCGGCGAAGTTTTTTCTGTCTGCATCCCTGATAACTGGAACTACAAGTCCTTCATCCGCAGCGACAGCGACTCCAATGTCATAAAACTTCTTGAGCACAATTTCGTCTCCCTGGATTTCAGCATTCAGGTAAGGAGTTTTCTTCAATGCTGCTACAACCGCTTTTGTGAAGAAGGACATAAAGCCTAAACGAACATCATTCTCTTCATAGAAACGATCTTTCCATTTTTTCCTTAATTCCATAACGGCTGTCATATCGACTTCATTGAAAGTCGTAAGCATCGCCGCTGTCTGTTGGACTTCAACCAGCCTGTTGGCAATCGTCTGACGTCTGCGTGACATTTTAATACGCTCAACCCGGCCGTCATCATTTGAGTTTCCGGCAGGAGCAGCCTTTGGCGCAGCCGTTTTTTCAGCAGCAGGTTTTTGAGTTGTTTTCTCACCGGCTGGCTTTTGAGTTTCTGGAGTATATGACTCCACATCCTGTTTTCGGACTCGGCCAAGCGGATCCTGAGAGATTACCTTGTTCAAGTCGATGCCTTTTTCCCTGGCCAGCTTTCTTGCAGCAGGTGACGCAATGATTCGATCCGCTCCTCCCTCAGCAGCAGTCGGCTCATCAGATGCGCTGGTTTCAGCGGCTCCAGCGCTTCCAGAACCTCCTGCAGTCTCATCCGGCGACTCGGCTTCTCTACCTGCGTTAGCTTCTGCAGAACCGTTCCCTGCATTAGCTCCACCTTGTTGATCGCCAACTATTGCGATGGCTTCCCCTACCTTCACTGTATCTCCTTCTTCTGCGAGTAGCTCAGTCAGTACTCCATCATAGTCCGAGATGATTTCAACATTTACTTTATCTGTCTCCAGTTCAACGACGTATTCGCCTTTCGCCACTTGATCACCCTTTTTTTTCAGCCACTGGGCGATCGTTCCTTCTGTGATTGATTCGGCCAATTCAGGAACTTTAATCTCTGCCATTTCCATTTCCTCCTCCATTTGTCCTTGTCAGTGCATCATTTACGATTCTTGCCTGCTCCAACTTGTGGATGTTTGGATCTCCCTCTGCAGGGCTTGAACGTCTTCTTCTGCCAATATAGGAAGATTCCAGCCCATTCGGTGCTGCTTCATTGATTCTCGGCTCAACAAATGTCCATGCACCCATATTCTTTGGTTCTTCCTGAACCCAGACGATTTCTTTTAGATTAGGATAACGACCTAACATCTCTTTTAATCGTTCAAGCGGGAATGGATAGATTTCCTCGATTCTCAATACATGCAGCCATCCATGCTCTTCTGGTTGAATTTTTTCAGCGATATCTATGCTCACTTTTCCGGTGCAAAGTACTACGCGTTCCACTTTTTCCGGCTGGCCTCCAAGTCCTGGCTGCTCAATGATCGGCTTGAAGCTGCCTTCTGCCAATTGCTGTGGATCCGCCGCGACCGTAGGATTTCTCAGTAGGCTCTTAGGTGTCATCAACACGAGCGGTCGTACAGCTTCCTGTTTTAAAATCGCCGCCTGTCTTCTTAGGATATGGAAATATTGCGCCGCAGAAGAAAGGTTTGCTACTGTCCAGTTATTTTCGGCTGCGAGCGTTAAAAATCTTTCCACTCTTCCGCTAGAATGTTCTGGTCCCTGTCCTTCGTAACCGTGAGGCAAGAGCATGACGAGACCTGATTTTTGTCCCCACTTCGCTCTCCCAGCCGCTACAAATTGATCGAACAATACCTGGGCAGCGTTCGCGAAATCACCATACTGTGCTTCCCAAAGGACTAAGGTCTCTGGGGCGAACACATTGTACCCATATTCAAAGCCTACTACCGCAGCTTCAGAAAGCGGGCTGTTATGAATCGAGAATGATGCTTTCGCCTCAGGCAACACATGGAGAGGTGAAAATTGCTTACCGGTCTCACTGTCATGTAGTACCAGATTTCTCTGGGCGAAGGTTCCTCTCTCAGAATCCTGTCCAGTCAGTCTGACCGGCGTGCCATCCTTTATTATGGAAGCATATGCTAAAGTTTCAGCCAGTCCCCAGTCGATTTTGCCGTTATCAGAAAATGCATCCTTTCTTCTTTGCAGGATTTTTTCCAGCTTATTGAAGACATTGAACCCTTCTGGCCAGTCAAGTAGATCACTATTTATTTTCTTTAATACTTCGATTGGCACCCCAGTTTCGATTTGCGGAATTCCCATTTCCACTACTTCCGGTATTTCAGGTTCGTTCTTAACTTCTTTTTCCTTATTAGGAACCTTTTCGTAGGCTTCTGTCAGTCTGCTTGAGACTCTTTCCTCAATCTGAGTCCGTGTCTCTTCTGACATAGAACCTTGGTCTACAAGCATATTTCCATAGATTTTCTTCACAGTCGGATGATTGTGGACCAGCACATACATTTCTGGATTCGTTGTCATTGGTTCATCCATTTCGTTATGGCCAAAACGTCGGTACCCAATTAGGTCAATCAAGAAATCCTTACCGAAGGTCTTTCTGTACTCAAATGCGAGCCTAGCAGCCATCAAGCATGCCTCTGGGTCATCGGCATTGACATGGATAATCGGAATTTCATATCCTTTCGCCAGGTCACTGGCATAACGAGTGGACCGTGAATCCATTGATTCAGTTGTGAAGCCGATTGTATTGTTTGCGATGACATGGATCGTTCCACCTGTTTTATATCCATGTAGACGACTCAAGTTTAACGTTTCAGCTACGATTCCCTGTCCCGGGAATGCAGCATCCCCATGGATCAGGATAGCCATTGCTTTAACCGGATCATATTTCGCATATCCTGGTTCATTCCTGTCATCCTGGGCAGCACGGGTAAATCCTTCTACCACTGCACCGGCAAATTCCAGGTGGCTAGGGTTATTAGCCAAGGTCAATCTCGCATTGGCAGTAGTATCCGACTTGATTTTCCGGTCAAGTCCAAGGTGATATTTCACATCACCCGTCCAGCCGAAGTTTATCCCGATAGAACCTTCTGAGGGTACAAGTTCTTTGTTTGGTGCATGCTGGAATTCAGCAAAAATCATTTCATACGGTTTGCCTAGAACATGGGCAAGGACGTTGAGCCTCCCCCTGTGGGCCATTCCAATGTTAATCGTTTCGACACCATTATTCACCGCACCAGCAATGACTTCATCAAGAAGCGGTACCATTGTATCCAGGCCTTCAATCGAAAACCTCTTTTGGCCGACAAAAGTTCTGTGCAGATACTTTTCAAAGTTCTCGACCTCTGTAAGACGTTCATACAAACTGATCTTTCTTTTTTTATCCACTTTAGGGATCAATTCACCTGTCTCAACCTTTTGCCTTAGCCACTCTTTTTCAGACATTTCATTTACGTGTTCAAATTCATAGGCGATCGTATCTGAGTAGACCTTTTTTAGAAATTGAAAAGCCTCTTTTCCATTCCTTATAGAAGAAGGGGCGCTTGGGCATACGAGGTCGACCGGAATATCATTCAAATCGGCGTCAGTCAATCCCCATTTCTCATAGTCCTCAAGCTGAGAATCCTTGCTGCCACCTTGCAATGGATAAATATTCGCAGATAAATGGCCGTAGGACCGAATATAGTCAGCATATCTTAATGCAGCTGCGATTTTCGCCGGAGATCCTGCTGGTTTACCTGCAGCTGCTTCTGATCCATTCCGAATTTCAGATTCGTCAATTTGAAGATTGGAGTTCTGTTCAAAATACTCCCTGATGTCAGCATCAACGGAATCTGGATCTTGAAGGAACATCTCATATAACTCTTCGACATACCCCTGATTTGGCCCATGAAATCCTGGCCATTTTGCCTTGCTTCCCGAAACTGGCTTTTTCACAAAAAAACCCCCTTGCCAATTCTAATAATCACTAATTATCTGTTACCCTGTCGTGCTCATTTTTAACTGTCAATTCAAAGAATAATATTATAATTCAGATATCAAACGTTTACATTAATATATTAACATGATATTTTCTTTTAACCAAAGGTTTTGACTATCAATATAGTGTTAATTCCTTCACAACATTTATTATTTCAATAAAATTCTTTCTTTTAAAAAGGACAACAAAAAAACCGGCTAAACCGGTTTTTAAAATTGATTACTTATCATCTATAAATTCATCAAAGTAGCATACATGTTTTTGGGTGCAAAAAGATTATTTCTCTTTTCAATCTGACTAGGCTCAATCATTTCACTATGTTCTACAGGCATTTCAATATGGCCGCATGTGATGCATTTTTGAAACCTTGTTCCTGCTGTGAAAATGTCTACTCCATCATTGGTAGTGAATCCAACATGTTCCTCGTGCAAAGAAAAACGGTGGTGGCAATTTTTCGATTCGCGCATATTCATCCTCCTGTTTGAAGTGTTCCACACTCTAATTATATATCAAATATTCAGAATTTTGCGTGGTGATTCAAGCCTTCAGAAGCAAAATAATTTTAACTAGATCTATTGTCAAAAGGAAAAGGGAAAGCATTTTAATGCCTTCCCTACTTAATTACCTTTTTATATCGATCTTTAAACCGCTGTTAAGCCAGAAAGTGTTTTCTTTATCTCTTTTTCAATATTTGTGATGACGTTTGGGTCGTCTGCATCAATTTCTGTAAAAGGCCCCTTATATTCAAGCAATGCATGGTTGTAACGTGGATCATAATAATGGACAAGCAAAATCTCAATCAGATTTTTATAATTTTTTTCTTCCATAGCAATCGCCAGGGATGGTGAAATTTCATGATTGATGCGCCTGATCAACTTTGTTACCTTCTCCGCAACTTCTTCTTCGAACCAGGCTTGTCCAATAAATGGATGGACATATTCATTGTAAATCCGATCGACCCTTTCAGGTATGGAGCTTTTCACCAGGTAATGGATTCCGTTCAACTTCTTCCGGAGCATCTCCTCAGGCTGTGCTGCCCGGCCGATCCTTTTGCTCTCCGCTTCGATGATAAAGTAAGCGGAACCTTTAATCTCATTTAGCCTATCGAACAATAAAGCGTCAAAGGTTTTTTGATTGTGCGCCTCTCCCTTGCCAATCATGCCAAATATAGACCCTCTATGGTTTGCCATTTTTTCGAGATCAACAACAGGGTATCCCTTTTCCTGAAGAGCCTGCAATAAATCCGTTTTGCCGGTTCCAGTCATTCCATGCAAGACAATAGCCTTTTCGGGCAGCAACTGGGGAATTCTTTCTAAAATGTATTCCCTGTAAGCTTTATATCCGCCAGCCAGCCGCAATGCGGGTATACCTGCGTATTCAAGGAAGGAGGCTACAGACCTGCTTCGCATCCCGCCTCTCCAACAATGGATCACTGGTTCAGCACCAGTCATTTTAAGGTCCTTTATCTCACCCAGCAAGTGTGGGAGCTTCGGAGAAACGATCTCCATGGCCCTCCATTTAGCTACTTCTTCACCGGAACGCTTATAAATAGTGCCAATTTCTTCTCTTTCCTCATCAGTGAATAATGGTATATTGACCGATCCGGGTATTGCCGAATCACGATGCTCGATTGGCGCCCTTACATCGACTGGTATGAATTCTTTTGAGTTGATTAATTCTTGTACTGATATATCTTTCATTTCTCGATTGACCTCCATGGTCGCATGTTTGAAACTACATCTCTATATTGTACCTAAGAAACGCTAATTTTTCACCATTATAACCTTAAATCAACCTAATCCTATCATTTTAAAAAGAAAAAACTGCAGAAGCTCTGCAGTTAACATGAAAATCTTTTGCCCACGAGTATGCTGACAGCCTGGCAGAATTCTTTCCAGTCCTTTGGAAAAGAATCGAGCCCTCTGCTCTCATAGGTCCTGCCTTTTGTTTTTAACGTTACTGACCAGCTGGTACCATCTACTACGATGCCGTCTGTTTGATAATCTTCTTCCCACTCCCATACCTTCAAAGGATACAGCTTCTTTTTAAAATCCTCGACGCTACCAAATGTCCCTATTTGAAGGTGCTGAGAGGCTTTTGAATCAAGATGCCATTCGAAGTACGTGAAGATGTTCCTTTTAAAATCTATCCTCACCCTCATTTCAGGACCTGGATATCCATGTAGAACAACCGTCATGAGGACCGGTTCTTTATCAGGTCTTATTGAAACGATATCATCTTTTATCAGAAATAATTCTTTGTTGCTGCTTACAAGGGTTTTTATATAGGAAGGTTCTATTAGATCCTGTTTATTGCTAATAATGCTTTGACTTTGTTCACTCATTTCCTGGCAAATCACTGGTATCGTCGCATTTCCCTTTTTACCTAAGATGTCGAGAATCGCTTCATACATTTTCATCTCGTTCAACGTCCTTTATTGAAACTGATTAATTCGTAATTTTAAAAATAATGGTCGAAATGTTTATCTAAAGTATAAACAACAAACATTGCATTGTACTGTAACAAATCGCACGCTTTTACTAAAAAAACAGTTATTAAATCTGACAAATTCAGTCATTTTTTTCGCAGACCTCTCATTTAATGTAGGTTATTGTCTTTTTGTGCGCTTTCCCGAGAAATAATTTTCAGAATAGACTGTCTATATTTCCCGAAGTCACCCCACATTTGATTGATATCAGGACAAAAAAGTTTAAAAATAGAGGATTACTGGTATAAAAGAAAAACCAGGATTTATTCTGTGTAAAAAAACCAGGAGTGACAAATATGATCGATTCAATGGCGAAACAGTTCGAGAAGCCAAAAGGCATACTTGGAAAGCTTGCAGGAACTATCATGTATTTTGAGAACAGGAAAATAAATAAATGGAGTATTAACAAACTTCGAGTGAATAAATTTGATAAAATCCTCGAAATTGGCTTCGGTCCGGGGTACGGAATCATGACTATAATGTCAAATTACCGCGGAATTGAAATGGACGGTATTGACTTATCTCCCAAAATGAAGGAGGAAGCAACAAAGAGGAATAAAGAATGGATTGATACAGGGAAAGTTCATTTGACTGTAGGCGATGTTGTCGACTTCAAACCCGACCATCAATACAATAAGATGATCTCTGTAAACAATTATCCACTTTGGGACCAGCCGCTGACTTCCTTAAGGCATCTATTTCAATTGTTGAAACAAGGAGGGAGAATCGTCCTAACGGTACAGCCTCGTGAAGAAGGGTCGACTGCAAATACAGCCAAGCAGTTGGGAGACCGTATGTGTAGAGATTTACTTGATGCAGGATTCAAAAACCCTGAAGTCTCCTACCTTGACGTAAGACCTGTACTCACAGTTTGTGTCACCGCAGAAAAGATATAGCCGCTGCTTGATGGCAGCGGCGACTATTTTTTTGGCGTTTTTTAACGACCACTGATAATCACTTGTAAGTTTGCAGGCCAACCTCTTCAACGGTTGAAATAAGCTGTTTTATTCCAGCTAAATCATTCTGTGTAAATAAATCAATTATTTTACTTCCCACGATTACTCCATCACAATGCTCGCATACTTCTCTTACTTGTTCTGCGCTCGAAACCCCGAACCCTGCCAATACCGGAACTTTACTGGAACTTTTTACCATACTCAAAAAACCGGCAAGTTCCTTGCTGAAATTGTTACGTGCACCCGTGATTCCTGTTACGGTAACAGCATAAATGAACCCTGTTGACATGGATCCGATTTCTCTTATTCTCTCAACTGGTGTTGTAAGCGTCACTAGCCTGATCAGAGTGATTCCCTTCAACTCAAGCGCTGGGAAAATGAACTCTTCCTCCTCAATCGGAACATCAGGAATGATACAGCCTGAAATGCCAGACTCCGCAGCATCCTCAGCAAACTTTTCAATCCCATATGCTACAATCGGATTCAAATAGGTCATCAGAATAAGTGGGATTGAGACTTTAGTTTTGAAGGTTTGAATAGTCTCGAGTACCTTCCGCAATGTCGTCCCATTTCCTAGCGCACGGATGCCAGCTTTCTGGATAGTAGGTCCATCCGCAACCGGATCAGAAAATGGGATGCCAATTTCTATGGCATCTGCACCACATTCCTGTAAATACAGAATCTTTTCTTCCAGAGTCTCTAGTCCGCCATCCCCAGCCATAATATAAGGAATAAATACTTTTTTCCCTTTCTCAGTAAGAGCTTTTTGAATGTTAACCATCATTTCAGTCCTCCCATTCTGTCCTTTATTGTCTGTACATCCTTATCACCACGGCCAGATAGGCAGACGACAATACTTTCAGTTTTACTCATCCCAGCAGCTAGTTTGACTGCATAAGCAATGGCATGGGCACTTTCTAAAGCAGGAATGATGCCTTCTGTTTTTGAGAGCAGCTGAAAGGCATGAAGTGCTTCATCATCCGTCACCGATTCATATGTGATTCTATTAAGGTCATGCAAATAGCTATGTTCTGGGCCAATGCCAGGATAATCCAAGCCAGCTGAAATCGAGTGTGCTTCCTGTATTTGTCCATCCCCATCCTGGAGAAGGTACATCATCGCGCCATGCAGCACTCCAGGTTTGCCTTTAGACAATGATGCTGCATGCTTGCCAGTCTCCAGGCCCAGTCCCGCTGCTTCAACTCCATAAATAGATACGCTTTGATCATCGATGAACGGGTAAAACAAACCAATTGAATTGCTGCCCCCTCCAATACAAGCAACCAGAGCATCGGGGAGTTTTCCTTCCTTTTCGAAAAATTGCTGTTTTGTTTCTTTGCCGATGACACTTTGAAAATCACGGACCATTTTCGGGAAGGGGTGAGGACCCATGACAGACCCAAGGATATAATGAGTATCAACGACGTTTGTAACCCAGTAGCGAAGAGCTTCATTGACCGCGTCCTTCAATGTTCCGCTTCCGGAATCCACGCTGATTACTTTAGCACCAAGAAGTTCCATCCTAAAAACATTTAATTGCTGACGCCTGATATCCTCCTTGCCCATGAAAATCACACATTCCAAATTCAGCAGGGCACAAACTGTGGCAGTAGCAACTCCATGCTGGCCCGCGCCTGTCTCCGCAACGATCTTCCGTTTGCCCATCCTGACTGCAAGCAGGGCCTGACCGACAGTATTGTTGATTTTGTGGGCACCTGTATGGTTGAGGTCCTCCCGCTTAAGGTAGATTTTTGCTCCACCGGCATGCTCAGTGAGATTTCCTGCCAGGTATAATGGCGTTTCCCTGCCAACGTAATCTTTCATCAATTTTTGCAATTCGGTATGGAACTCCTCGTCTTCCAGAGCCCTGTTGTATTCCTTCTCCAATTCCAGTACCGCCTGCATCAATGTTTCTGGTACGAATCTGCCTCCATATTGTCCGAAATGCCCTTTTTCGTCAGGTAAATTATAAGTTATTGAACTCATCCTGCTCTTCCTCCCTCAATTTTTTGCGTTATGGATAAATCCTTTTATTTTCACTGGATCCTTTTCTCCGTTTGTTTCGACCCCGCTGCTGACATCAACCATCAATGGGTTGACCTTGGTGATTGCTTTGCTAACATTTATAGAATCCAACCCACCTGCGAGGATGACGGTTTTGTTTGACTTTCCTATTGCATTTGCCAGATCCCAATCAAAACTCGAACCGTTTCCTCCCCGGTATACCGTTGGAGGACTGTCAAGAAGGATATAATCTGCTGCTATATCTGAAATTCCCTCCAGGTCTCCCGGTGCCTTAACCGAAACTGCCTTTATTAACGGCAGCCCAATTGCTTGATAGGCATCCGGATCCTCATCACCATGAAGTTGAATATGTGTAAGGGCGGCAGTTTCGGCGATTTGTTTTATTGTTGCTGCATCCTCGTTTACAAAAACTCCTACCTTCCAAACATGTGCGGGTACGTTCGCGATAATCTGCTGTGCCTTCAGGACTGATATTTGCCGTTTACTTTCTGCAAATACAAATCCAAGAGCATCAGCACCGTATTCAACAGCTTGACAAGCTGCTTCAACCGTCTTAATGCCGCAAATCTTAACCTTCATACTGTTCACCTACAACCGGAACAGTGAACTCGCTGAATGTATTTTGGAGATCTGATGAAGTCATAAAAGTTTCTCCTATCAATACTCCGCTGGCACCTGCAGCTGCTGCACGAACTATGTCGTCCCTTGTTTTCATGCCGCTTTCGCTGATCAGCATGGCACCTGCTTTTTTGACAAGAGGTCCTAGTCTTTCGGTGTTTTCCAGATTAACCTCGAATGACTTCAAATCTCGATTGTTGATTCCTATGATTTCAGCTTTTATATGGAGTGCCTTTTCCAGATCTGTTTCGTCATGGATTTCAACGAGGCACTCTAGTCCATTTTCAGAGGCATACTCGTATAGCTCTGAAAGTTTTTCCAGAGGCAATGCAGATGCGATGAGCAAAATGACATCTGCTCCTGCAGAACGGGCCTTGTCTATTTGAATTTGATCAACGATAAAATCCTTGCACAGAATTGGAAGGTTAACTGCTTCTCTTACTTTCGTCAAATCCGTAAAAGTTCCTTTAAAGCCTTTTTCATCGGTTAATACCGATATAGCCGATGCACCTGCTCTGGCATAAAGTACTGCCTGCTGTGCAGGATCCAAAGAAAGATTGATATCTCCTTTCGATGGTGAAGCCCTCTTGAATTCTGAAATGATCGCGACATTGTTTGCCTCTCTTAAGGCTTTTAGCAGCGACCGGGGCTTCGAAGAAGTTTCAGGCATTTCCCTGGCTGACTTCCTCAGCTCTTCCACCTCGACTTTTTTTCTTTCTATGATTGAATCAAGTATTGTTCCCATCTTATCCTACCGCCTTTTTGTTTTGATTGCTGATGCTGATTAAATTCTCCAGCTTGGATAGTGCCCTGCCGGTATCGATGCTTTCCGCTGCCAGATTCACTCCCTGCAAGATTGATTCCGCCTTCCCGGCGGTATAAATTCCAAGACCAGCGTTCAGCAGAACGGTATCTCGGTGTGCGCCTTTTTTCCCTTGAAGGACTTGGAGCAATATGTCCGCGTTATCGCGTGCATCTCCACCCGTGATACTGGTATTATCGTATACTGGCAAGTTCACCTCTTCAGGGCTAAGTGTGATTCGCTTGATATTCCCTTCAGAAACGAGGACCATTTCGTTCTCACCAGCAAGAGACGCTTCATCCATTTCACCAGCTCCATTAATGACGACGGCCCGCTTCCTGTTCAGATTTGCCAGCACAAGAGCAAACTTGTCGAGCAAATCCCTGCGGTATATCCCTAGCAATTGGTAATCAAGTTGAACTGGATTTGTCAGAGGGCCTATTAAATTGAAGATGGTCGGGATCTTCAAATCCCTTCTCACCTTCATGATTTGTTTTAATTTTGGATGGACATGAGGTGCAAATAAAAATGCAATTCCATTTCGTTCAAGAATTTCTTCTGTCGCTTCCGGAGTGAGGTCAAGACTGACACCAAGCACCTCGAGGACATCTGCACTTCCGGTCTTACTAGATACGCTTCTGTTGCCATGCTTCGCAACCGTAATACCGGCCCCTGCAATGACAAAGGCAGAAGTAGTGCTAATGTTGAAGCTTTTGGATCCATCACCTCCTGTGCCGCAATTATCCAGAACATTCGGTATATTTTTCGTAAAGTTCAGCGCATGTTTTCTGATTGCTTTTACCAAACCAGAAACTTCCTCGGCGCTTTCTCCTTTTGACTTAAGTCCAGTCAAGAATGATGCGATTTCAGCATCTGTTGTATCCTGTTTGAAAATTTCCTGGACCGCTTCTTCCATTTCCTGCTCCATCAGTGATTTTCCTTCGACCAGCATTTCAAGATAATGTTTCATAAGTTAAAATCCCCTCTCTGATTTCGGTAAGAAAATTCGATAACAGCTGCTTTCCACACTTCGTGCCAATTGATTCGGGGTGAAACTGAAGTCCGTATAAAGGAAATTGTTTATGCTTGATTGCCATGATTTCCTCGTCATCAACCGCTTCAGCCAGCACCTCAAAATCTTCATTCAGCGTCATCCGATCGATCACTAAAGAGTGATATCGCATAACTTCGGGATGTTTCTCCAGCTCGAGCATTAGTGAAGTACCTGTATGTCGGATCTTGGATTCCTTGCCATGCCTGATTTTCCCAGCTTTGATGATCGAACTGCCAAATGCATGGGCTATCGCCTGATGGCCAAGACATATACCCAAAATTGGGATAGATGGCGCTAATTCTTGGACAACCTCGACACAGATCCCGGCTACTTCTGGCCTTCCAGGACCCGGAGAAAGGACGATAGCTTCAGGGTTCATTTGTAAGATCTCTTGAACCGTTATTTTATCGTTCCGAATCGTTTTCACTTCAGCTCCAAGTTCGCTGAGATACTGGTAAAGGTTATAGGTAAATGAATCGTAATTATCAATCAGCAGAATCATTGGCTGCCTCCCTTAATGCTTTTAATTTATGGTTGGTTTCGTCGAACTCCTTTGAAGGATCAGAGTCATATACAATTCCGGCACCTGCCTGAAGATATCCTTTCCCATCCTTGACAACCAATGTCCTGATCGCGAGGGCAAAATCCATGCTTCCACAAGCAGAGAAGTAACCGACTGCTCCTGAATAAACCCCTCTTTTTTCCTCTTCAAGCTCATTGATGATTTGCATCGCCCGGATTTTTGGGGCTCCGGACACTGTTCCAGCAGGCAGGCAGGCGGCCAATCCGTCAATCGGATGGGCATCAGCCAAGAGCATTCCGCTCACCTCTGATACGAGATGCATGACAAACTGATACCTCTCAACAGCCAGGAATCGATCAACCTTTACTGTGCCAATATCACAGATCCTACCTAGATCGTTCCTTGACAGGTCGACGAGCATCTTGTGTTCGGCTAATTCCTTTTCATCCTTAGTTAATTCCATTTCCAGTTTTATGTCTTCGTCAGCTGTTTTACCTCTTGGCCTTGTTCCTGCAATCGGATTTGTAATCATCGTTCCATCCCTGTACTTCACAAGACTTTCAGGAGATGTACCGGCAACAACATAGTCATCAAAATCAATGAAGTACATATATGGCGAAGGATTTTCCACTCGCAGCTTTCGATAGAACGAAAAGGGATCCCCTTCTGCATCCGCTGAAAGCCTTCTTGATAGGACTACCTGAAAGATTTCTCCATCTTCGATCAGGCTCTTTGCGATCCTGACCGATTTTTCGAACTCCTCCCTGTTTTGCGATGATTTAAAATCTGATAATGAAAATCGACTAATAGGTTGTTTTTTTACTGACAAACTAAGTTCTTCTTTACGTTCCTTTATTTTCTTTACAAGACCTTCATGGCTGTAACCTGGAAAGGGAATGCCAATCAGGTTGACCTTTTGTTTAAGATGATCAAATACGATGACTTCATTGAAGAACATCAAATGCGCTTCTGGCATTTTGAGCGGATCTTCCTTGAGCGGCCCAATTTCTTCATATTCACGGATGAAGTCATAACTTACAAAACCTACCCCTCCTCCTATAAAAGGAATATCCAGCCTTTGTTCTATTTTAGGAAGCATTTTTTTAAGCGCCTCAGAAAATGAGTCAGTTAATCGATCCTTAACTCCATTCCTTACCAGATACGTCACGCCTTTTTCATTCAAAAGCTCGAAAATTGGATCACAACCGATAAAAGAAAATCGCCCTGAGTCATTATGCTTATGAGAACTTTCCAGAAGGAATTTTTTCTTTCCGGAAATCAATTGAAATACAGATATAGGAGTTAATGTATCTCCCTCAATTTCCTCAATCCAAACATCTGCTGCTTTTACATTCATGTGAATCCTCCTCCAAAAAAATAAAAAAGTCCCCTATACATGCACAAAGATTGTGCTGTATAGAGGACGATTACGATTGGACCGCGGTGCCACCTCAAATTGGAGCTTTAGGGCTCCCTCTCTTCAGGTACAGGAAAACAAAAGAAGCTTTCGATATACCCTATCCTTATAACGGAGGAATCCGGGCAGCCCTACTGTACTTTCAGGCTGCCTCTCACAAGGCCATTCAGCAAGTATTTCTGTACCGGTTCACACCATACCCGGCTCTCTGCAACGGAAATCATCCTGCTTACTCTTCTTGCTCATCGAGTTTACATAATATTATTATTTTTAATATAAAACGAACAAAAAGGGCCTCCCATCCTTATTGATTACAATAAGGACGAGAGACCCGTGGTGCCACCTTAATTAGCTGTGTAAAACAGCTCACTTAACAGCATCGAGCATAAAATGCCTAATGCCTGCCTTTTATAACGATAAGGCCATTTCGCCAGATCCTACTGCCCTATGGGGTTCGGTCCGGAAGCTCGGAAGTCCATTCGCTGCAACAGTCACGCTGATTCACACCACCCATCAGCTCTCTGAAGTACCTGATCCAGTTACTACTCTTCGTCATCGCTCAATCATATGTTATTCACTATATTAAAGCGGTAAATGACAAATGTCAAACATAAAAAATAAAATATTTTAATTTTTCTGTTTTAACAGCTTTTCAAGGTTTTCCTTCCACTCTTCTGCCAACTCATCGATATGCATCAGTTCTTCAATGGCGCTATAATTTTTTCGGTCGTGAAAATAAATTTCATTCGCTCTTAGAATCGACATCTTATTTTGTTTTCTCTCCAACAAAATAATTTCTGAATCCTCATAGATCATTCCTTCTTGAAGAACGCGGAAGAAATAGCCGGTATAGCCTGTATCTACGACCCTTTTCAGCAATTGGCCAATTTGGTTGTTTTTTGAGATTTTCGAACAAGGCACCCTGCCCTGCGTCACTTGAATCACAGCTTCACCAAGCTTATATGTATCACCTATATAGATGTCAGCTTCCGTCATACCGGATGCGGATATATTTTCACCAAAGGTAGGAGCTTCGAGATTCTTTCCGAATTCTGCTGACCATTTCGAATAATGTTCCACTGGATAAAAACAGACAGCTCTGTCTGGACCACCATGAAATTCTGTAGCTGCCACACCATCTCCCCTAAATGAATCTTTCGAAAGGAAAGCATGTGCCACCCTTTTTTTCCTGATTGCTGACAGTTCTTTTTTGCCATTCCAATTGATTTCCTCTGGCATCCCGATGTTCAAATACAATATTTGCCCCAAAACCGAACCTCCTTCAAGCCTTTTCAATATTTTATCTTGTCCACAATAAAAACTCCAATAAAATCTTTCCCATAAAAAGACATCAGTTTTTTCAGCGGATTAAGTCCACAATAAAAGTAGTATGAACAAAGGCAGGTTATAATCATGAATTATATTGAAAGCTTGTTTCCTAAATCCGGTGGAGCCTCGGATGAAAAAGATACGAAAAAAGATAATGTCAACAATCAAAAATGGGCAATTGTCTCGATCGCATCCATTCCACTTGTAATGACACTTGGCAATTCGATGCTGATTCCTGTTTTGCCTGTCATGGAAAAGAAAATGGGTATTTCTGCCTTTCAATCAAGTCTTATTATTACTGTCTACTCAATAGTTGCGATATTTTTAATCCCGATAGCAGGGTATTTATCGGATCATATTGGCCGAAAAAAAGTCATCATTCCCAGCCTGATCATCACTGGAATCGGCGGAACGATATCCGGCTGGGCCTCTTGGCAGATGAACGACGGATACTGGATTGTCTTAGTCGGAAGAGCCTTACAGGGCGTCGGGGCAGCCGGGGCTTTTCCGATCGTCTTGCCATTGGTTGGAGATATGTTCAAAAACGATGATGAAGTAAGCGGGGCGCTAGGGGAAATCGAAACAGCTAATACGCTTGGGAAGGTTCTCAGCCCGGTTTTAGGTTCCTTCCTTGCAGGATTCATTTGGTTTATCCCTTTCTTTTCAATCCCTGTTTTCTGTGCCCTTTCGATCATCATGATGGTTTTTCTTGTGAAAAGTCCGAAAAAGAAGGAAAAACCTTTGCCTTTTAAGGATTTCCTTAAGAAAATCAAACTGACTTTCACCGAAAATGGACGCTGGCTTTATGCCATCTTCTTCATTGGCGCCATTGTGATGTTCGTATTGTTTGGAGTGTTGTTTTACCTGTCGGATATTCTCGAGAACAAATATGGAATAAAGGATTTGAAAAAAGGCCTGTTTCTCGCCTTGCCTTTAGGTGCGCTGTGTCTATCATCTTTTATTACCGGAAAAGTAATCAAGAAAAACATGGTCCTGATGAAGTGGATCACGTTCATCAGCTTGGTGTTGCTCGGAATTGCAGTGGCCCTCCTGAGTTTTTCAAGGGAACTTTGGTTTCTTATCTCCATGTTCCTTGTTGCCGGCATCGGTATTGGTGCAAGCCTGCCTCCACTTGACGCACTGATTACTGAGAGTATTGAAAAAGAGGAACGCGGGACCATTACATCCATATACAGTTCTATGAGATTCATCGGAGTTGCAGCAGGACCGCCTGTCATCGCTTTAATGATGAAAAATTCCAATAAACTCATGTTCATTATCCTGACCGTATTGAGCATTGCTGCCGCTCTTGCGACTTTCCTTGCCATTAAACCTGATAAAAAAGAAGCGTAAAACGCATTGAATTTAATCAATGCGTTTTTTCAACGCCTCGCTGTTACAACATCCAAAAATTTATATGCCTCACTATTGAATTCCTGCCACTTCTTAACTGGAACCTGATGGGAGACTTTTGGAATGATCGCTGTACGGAGATCCTCCAGCTCTCTCTCATAGGCCCTTAGGTGCTGGTTGATAAAATCCCGCTCACCATATATAAGCAATAACGGGACTGACAAGTTCTTCAGCCTTCTGATACAAGAATAATTCAATGATTCATGGTAAAAATGGAACCATGTATGCAAATCCGTCTTCAACATATGTTCTATCAGTTCGTTCCTATAGTTTTTATCGAATGTGTGGGCAGTTGCAATCACTTTCGCCAGAGTTTTTGGCGAATTTTTCACAAAATACATGCCCAATATATGCTCATACTTCAAGGCAGGCGATTGTACCTCGGCAAAGCCTCCGCACAGGATCACCGATTCGGTTCGATCCGGGTGGACAAGGGCAAATTCCTGGGCAATGCTGCCCCCGGAGGAATAGCCGCATAAAGTTACTTTTTCCAGGCCTAACGAATCAGCCAGCTTTAGTACTTCTTCTGTATACCCTTGGATTGTAACGTTTTTTTGACAAGCTGATGAGTCCCCGTGGCCGCTTAAGTCAGGAAAAATAAGCTTATAGCGTTCACTCAACGGCTTCTGAAAACGAAATACCTTCCTCCCCATACCAGGGGGATGTAAAAAGATGATCGGATTTCCCTGACCGATTTCATCGTAAAAGAGATCACCATACTCTAATGTGCATCTAGGCATCTGCTGTCACTCCCTATGCATGGTTCATTCAACTTCAATAGTATTGCCAAATGGCAAAACATCTCATGCATACAGCTTTCAGGCCGTGACAATCACAGTCTCGTATGGTATCCTTATAGTAAATAAAAGTAAAGAATGACCGCCGGTGTTGGCCCACCAGCAGTCTCCGCAATAGCCGTTCCCGCTTGAAGTACGGCAAAATAAGCAGCTGGACCTCTCACACTGTCATACAGTGAAGGAGGTCTATTTTTTTTGGCTTAACGTTAGGATAGCGAGGATTAGACTGGCAAATGAAAACATCGCCATGAAGGTTTCGAATACCGTCAAAGGCATCACCCCCTTTCCTCCGGGGCTAGCCGTCCACTTTGAGATTGACTATTGCTCCTCAAGTATAACATAACCTTGTCCAAAATAAGAACATCCGTTCTATTTTGAGACAAAATTAGGGCTAAGATACTAGACGAACTGAATTCTATCTAGTATCTCCCACTTTCATTCTGTCTTCAGTCTAGGCTTCCCTGGATCGCAGTCCGGCTTATTCATCGAGGCTGCTTCAGCGACTTTGGACAAATAATAGCACTCTTCCCTGAACATATGGTCAGCCATCAGCGGAGCAAAGCTGCCCAGTGCCTGCTCAGTCAACTCGAGTTCCTTCAATTCGTCAAGAAACTTCATGAACAGCTGAATTTCAAGCGATACCTCATGATTCATTCTTTGCAAAGCTGGAAATGAACTTAAATTCGTTCGCAGGTATCCCGTCATCTCGACTGCTTTTAAATAAAAATCCTCAAAATGCTTCATGTATTTCTCACTTTTTGCCTTCAAACGTTTTTCAACCTGGTCAAGATTACTTTGGATCGCACCAGCGTGACCTGCCGCATCGAGCAGCCAGACAGTATGGTGATGCAATTCATGGAATACCGGCGGCACTTCTCCCCTTTTTAAATACTCGAGAACTCTGATATATTCCTCTACCTCATTAACCATGTGGTTTACAAAGGTTGGGCCGAAATGGATTTTCACATTGCCTGTCAGCATTTTTTCAATCAGGTCTAGCTTGAATTGCCGAATTTTCTTTGCTTCTTCATCCGCTCTCATACTCAAATGAATGAGGTCAGTTATTTCCACCCTTTGCAGAAGCCTGTCAAAGGTATTAATAAAGTACTTCGCCGTTTCGATCTCCTCCTGCTCTACCGGCGCTAGTGCCTCATGCAGGAATCGCCCATGATCACCAAGAACCTGAAGCCAAAACCGGTGTTCATAAAGGGCAGCAGCCCTGAAATCCCTCTCCATTCCTTTTCCTCCTTCACAAATCACTTCATAAAAGCTTATATGCAAAGGACAGGAAATATTCATATACATTAAAAAAGGCCTGCAGACTTTCAACTGCAGGCCTTAGCTTTATTTTGTAACAGGTTTTTTCAATAGTCCAAGCAAGATTGCTGTGACAACTGAACCGATGAGAATTGCGGCAAGATATAACAGCCACCCTCCCTCGACAAGCGGTACTACGAATAGTCCGCCGTGAGGAGCTCTCAGGCCAATGTTGAACATCATGGTCAATCCACCCGCAACAGCTGATCCAGCCATTACCGAAGGGATAACACGAAGTGGGTCTGCAGCTGCAAACGGGATGGCACCTTCCGTGATGAAAGAGAGTCCCATAATATAGTTTGCCTTTCCTGCATCCTGGTCTTCTTTTGAAAATTTATTTTTAAAGAAAGTTGTTGCCAGTGCAATGCCAAGCGGAGGAACCATACCAGCTGCCATGATCGCAGCCATTGGCTCATAGACACCGTTTGCAAGCAAGCCTGTTCCGAAAACGTAAGCAGCTTTATTCACTGGTCCACCCATGTCGAATGCCATCATTAAGCCGAGGACAATACCGAGCAATACGGCATTCCCAGTTCCCAATCCTGAAAGCCAATCTGTGATTGCCTGATTCAAGGCACCAACTGGTTTGTTAACTAAAAACAGCATGATGAATCCTGTTAAAGCAATACCGAATAATGGATACAAGAGAATTGTCTTAATCCCTTCAAGTGAAGCAGGAAGTCCAGCGAACAATTTCTTCAGACCCAATACCAGGTAGCCAGCAAGGAAACCAGCGACTAAACCGCCAAGGAATCCACCGCCTCCAGTTGCTGCGAGCAAACCACCGACCATACCCGGTGCAAAACCTGGTCTGTCAGCAATACTTAGTGCGATAAAGCCGGCAAGAATCGGCACCAGTAAACCAAATGCACCACTTCCTCCGCCAATGTCCATCAATGCCTTGGCGATTGGGTGATAAGAAGGATCATCTGGATTAAAGGCATTGTAGCCAAACATGAATGAAATAGCGATTAAGATACCGCCGCCAACTACGAATGGAAGCATGTTCGAAACTCCATTCATCAGATGCTTATAAACTCCTCCGCGGCTTTCTTTCTTTTCTGTCGATGCATTGCCTGAGGCCTTGTAGAGTGGAGCGTCCTTTTTGACCGCTTTTTCAATCAAGTCCTTAGGTTTGCGGATTCCATCTGCAACCGGTACATCAATTAAAGGTTTTCCAGCAAAGCGATCCATATCCACCTTTGTGTCAGCGGCAATGATGACTGCTTCGGCGTTTTCAATGTCTTCTTTCGTAAGGACATTTTTCGCTCCGCCTGAGCCATTCGTTTCAACCTTGATATCTATGCCCATTTCGGCTGCTTTTGCTTTTAAGGAATCTGCGGCCATATAAGTATGGGCAATTCCTGTAGGACAGGCAGTGACCGCGACGATGAATTTTTTATTATTTCTTTCAATCTTCTCTTCGCTTTCATCCTGATCGTAGCTGTTAATGATCCCAATGACATCATCAGCAGTCTTTGCTCCGAGGAGCTTTTCGCGGGCATCAGCTTTCATCAAAATGGAAGATAGTCTCGCGAGTGCTTCCAGGTGGGTATTGTTTGCTCCTTCTGGTGCTGCAATCATAAAGAACAGATGTGCGGGCTGTCCGTCTAATGATTCATAATCGATTCCAGCCTCCGACCTGCCGAACACAATTGTCGCTTCCTTTACGACTGATGTTTTCGCGTGAGGAATGGCGATTCCATCCCCTACTCCTGTGGTACTTTGTTGTTCTCGTTTTAGAATTGCTTCTTTAAAAGCATTATGGTCTGTAATTTTCCCAGCCCGCTCAAGCACTCCAACAAGCTCATTTACTGCATCTTGCTTTGATGTGGCACTCATTGATAATAAAATTGTCTCTCTAGTCAGCAGTTCTGTGATTCTCATGTTTTCTCCCCCTTACTAGCTGTTTAGTATTTTTACTTCTGGAAGAAGTTTTTCAACTTTGTCAGGTGTACATAACCCGATTGAAAATGCTGTTGCACTTCCAGATGCAACACTATAGCGGAATGCTTCTTTGATGTCCCTGGATTTTAGATATTGGGCCAGGAAACCAGCCACCATTGAATCTCCGGCACCTACTGAACTCTTGACTTCGCCTTGAGGCACAGTAGACTTATAGGCGTCATGTTCATTGATAAAGACGGCACCTTTCTCTGCCAATGAAACGATGACATTTTTAGCACCCGCTTCGACAAGCTTTTTCCCATAAAAGATGGCTTCATCAGCATCGGTGATTTCCTTGTTGAAGAACTGACCTAATTCATGATGATTCGGCTTGATCAGGAATGGCCTATGACAAAGGATTTCTTTAAGCAGGTCTCCTTCTGCATCCACGATTATTTCTGCTCCTGTGTCCCTGCAAATTTGCACTACTTCTTCATAAATGGAATCAGGCATGCTGGCTGGAATGCTTCCGGCGAGAACCAAGTAATCGCCAGTTCCCAGCTTCATGATCTGTTCCTTCAATGAATCGATAGCATGTGATGAAATCTCCGGGCCACGGGCATTTATTTCTGTTTCTGATCCAGACTTGATCTTAACGTTGATCCGTGTATCACCCTCAACGTTAACGAAACCTGTTTGCACGCCTTCCTTGTTAAGAAACTCCTCGACATACCTGCCGGTGAAGCCTCCAATAAAACCTGTAGCCTTGCTTTCAACTCCAAGGGAGCTCAGTACCCTTGAAACATTGATTCCTTTGCCGCCGGGAAGCTTTGTTTCATTTGAGGTCCTATTCAAGCTGCCGAGCTGGATTTCATCTGCTTCAACGATATAATCGACAGATGGATTAAGAGTCAGTGTGTAAATCATGATGTCACAACCTTTATTGAAGTTTTGCTCGTATATTGTCCTTTATGAGCCTCATCAATGGAATTTGTGATGATTGCAGCTTCATGCAGGTCTGCTATTTTTGCGAAAGTAATCTCAGAGAACTTTGTGTCATCTGCAAGTACAAATGACTCACGAGACAAAGAGATCGCTTTCTGCTTGATCATTGCTTCTTCCTGGTCTGGTGTTGTATATCCAGAATGAGGGTGTATGCCATTCACTCCGAGAAAGCATTTATCGAAACGATACTGCTCAAGGCTTGCGAGTGCTCCTCTTCCGATAATTGCATTCGTTTTCGGCTTGGCATATCCGCCTATCACATACGTTTCTATATTCCTTTCAAGCAGCTGCGGTAAGTGCATAAGACCATTCGTCACTACGACGATTCCATTAACCGGAAGGAAACTGATCATTTCCAAAACAGTGGAACCGGCATCTAGGTAAATACTGTCCCCTTCCTCCACTAGACTTGCTGCATATTGAGCGATTTGTCTTTTTTCCTGGAGGTATTTGGTGGATTTTTCAGTCATGCTGGGTTCCTGGAGTTTCCCCTTCAGCCTGGCTGCTCCGCCATGTACTCTTTTCAGGAACTTCCCTTCCTCGAGGATGGTCAGGTCACGGCGAATGGTTGACTCCGAAGCCTCGGTCACATCAACTAATTCCTGTATTTTCACTATTGTTTTCTCTTTAATCATTTGTAAAATGAGCTGGTGGCGCTCAGGTGTTAACATGAGCCATTCCTCCTATTTGCTTCGTATTATCATCATAATGTAATCGATTTCAAAAATCAATCATTTTCTTTCAAAAACATTCATTAATAATCAAATATAAAACAATTATGAACGTTTTTGATTGTTATCAGAAAATAAAAAACCTCCACGGAGGAGGTTTTTAGGTAGTATGACTATAAAAGTACTGCCTTGATACCCTGATACCCAAAATAAACGCCAAAACCAAGCAATGAAAGGCCTGATAAGATTGAAATAGCCCTCAAGCTACCATAATTCAGGAACCTCCTGAAACCGCTTGTTATCGCTGCTACGAAAAGATCCCACAATGCAAGCCCAAGAAAGATCATGCTGCTATAAATCAATAAGTCTGCCCTTCCATAGTTGCTGGCTGTTTTTGCAAGAACAGAACCATAGATTCCTAGCCAGAAAAGGATGGATAAAGGACTGCTGATCGACATGATAAAACCTGTAAGGAAGCATTTGAGCATTGATTCTTTACCACGACTGAAAGCGAGATCGATTTGATTCGCCTTTATCATACACTCGATTCCCGAGTAAATCAGGACGAATCCGCCAAACAACCAGAGAAATATTTGAATGATCGGCATGTCCAAAAAATTGACAAGACCCAAATAGATTAACAGCATAAAAATAGCATCGGCAATCATGGAACCAGTCCCAACAATCCAGGCATGCCAGAACCCATTTTTGATCCCCTTATCCAACCTGGCTGAATTTACCGGTCCAATCGGAGCTGCCAGCGTTAACCCAAGGAATATGTAACTGACTAGTAAACTGACACTCAAGGCCTCGTCCCCCACATACAAAACTTTGTACATTGTATGTAGAAAATGAAATCCTAATACTACCTGTCCAATTTTTTCAAAAATGGCTATGAGCACCAAAGACCCTATCTTTCTTCAGCTGCATGAAAAGTTTATGATTGAAATTGATCGTTTTTGTGCTATAATCCTTATAGAAACGCGGGTGTGGCGGAATCGGCAGACGCGCTAGATTCAGGTTCTAGTGGTGGCAACACCGTGGAGGTTCAAGTCCTCTCATCCGCATACAGAAAAGGTGCCTATACGATGGGCACTTTTTTTGTGCAAAAAAACAGCCTGGATATCCCATCCAGACTGCCTTAACCACTTCATTATCCAATTAAATTCTGACTATGGTTGTTTACCACTTCAAGAACCTTTGTCGTCTGTTCCATATCACTTTGACATATTGGGCAAGCGGGGATATTGCTGCTTTTAAAATTGTCGCGAACCCAGCAATTGCAATCATCAGAAGTACATACCCATATTTTCGTTTCAGCGGTTACGATCTCTTCAGGCGGTTTTCTTCCAAATGCCATTTCCTCACGCTCCTATAGGTTTAGTTATGGTCCTTTTCAGCTTGCAGGCTTTCATCTATAATCCGGTTTATTCTGGATCACCTAAAAGCAGCAAAATTCCGAAAAGACCTTATCATCGTTCGATTGATAAAAAAATTCATTTATTATAAAAAGCCGGCAAATGAAACTTTTTATAATAAATGAATGATCCGAAAGTTGATATCTATTCCATTTTACCACACTTTCTTATTTTTACCAAAAGTGACACATGAGCAGGTTGCCTGCACAACAGTTACTAGTATATTCTTTTCATTCTAAGATTATTAAGACCGCCATAAAAAAATATTTTATTTCAACAAAAATAGGTTGTACGCACCCAAAAGTCTGAATAGGAATAGTACAAGCAATTACGTTCTGACTATTGGAGGTATTAATAAAAGTGAATGTGTTCCTAGGTTATATTTTCCTCGGATTATCACTGGCGGCCCCGATTGGCCCTGTTAATGCGGCGCAGATGGACAAGGGGATCAAGAGCGGCTTTTTTCAAGCATGGCTCTTTGGTCTTGGTGCGCTGACAGCAGATATTATATACATGCTGACTGTCTACCTGGGTGTGGTCAAATACCTTGAGACGCCATTTATGCAATCCTTTCTCTGGCTGTTCGGATTCTTTGTCTTGATGTATACAGGGATAGAGACTATTATCGGGGCAGGCAAAATCGTAATGGATAGCCGAAGTGGGGAATCCAGTTTCAAGTCCTTTTTATCCGGGTTTATCATGTCCATTTCCAACCCGCTGACCATTTTATTTTGGCTAGGAATCTACGGATCTGTCCTTGCCAAGACTGCTTCCTCATACGGTACAGGCGAGCTGATCATTTACAGCTTCGGCATCATCCTCGGCCTCATTCTCTGGGATATCATCATGGCCGCAATATCCAGCAGCTTCCGTAAGCTGCTTACAACAAAATTACTTACGATCATTTCATTATTATCCGGGGTATCATTAATTGGCTTTGCCCTATTTTTCGGTTATCAGGCATTGAAGATGTTTCTTTGAAATGCGTTAGAAGAGGGCTCTGCTTTTACAGCACTCTTTTGTTTACTGCGAATTTCTTGATTGTTTTTGATGTTTTCGATATATAATAGAGGGGACAAAATTAAAAGGATGAGCATTCATGAATATTACCGGACATACTGTCGAGTTCCTGGAAGATCCATTTGGACTTCTGTCAGGGAGCAGGTATGAGTATTTTTTAGTTATCGAGGTTGACGAAGAGGACGAGCTATACACTGAAAAAGGTTTACTGTTAAAGGTGCTTTTTTTAGTGAACGGCGAAGAGACCAAAATCCTGCAAAACTATTTTATTGAGCAGGAAACAGAAAAGGTTCTAGACTTCGAACTTGAGGAAGATGAAGAAGTGCAAGTACAAAAATATTGTGAGGAAAACTTGCCAGCTGATGAAGAGGAAGAGAACGAAGAGGAGACAAATTAAAAAGAGCAGATTCCTGCTCTTTTTTGTTTATTTCTATGCCCCTACTGTCTTGCCTTCCTCAACGATGTGGTAAAGCAGATGGGCAAGATGCTGAACAGGTCCGAGTTCCCCTTCTTCTTCATTAAGTTCTTCAGTAAATTCAAGGTCATTCAAGTATAATGCTGAAAATTCATAGAAATCCTTTAGTTGAAAGCCATAACAATTCGAAGGCTCTTCATTCTGCTCCTCGTATTGAAGCATTAAATAATACTCTTTGCCATCTTTATCTTCTGCGTCGAAAAACACAAAGAAACCAATATTCGTATCCAAATCAAACAGATGGCGTGTGCCGCCTTCAGTAGCCTGTTCATAATCCTCACTGCTTAATTTCTGAACTTTCATCGTTTCGACTTGGTCTTCAGCGTGAAATTTCACTTCAAAGGTTTTCATTGTTGAATTGCACTCCTATCTATTTTTCTAAAAAAAGACATGCTTTGCCACAATTTCTTCTCCGACAGTCAGGATACCATAAGAGAATTGATTCTGTCTTCTTTTGTCAGTCGGTGATCCTGGGTTAAAAATAATAATACCTTCGACTTCCTTATTAACTGGGATATGTGAATGGCCAAACACGATGCAATCCACCTTATCGGCTGTGAATGTTTCAATTGCCCTTTTCTCGGTTGTTTTACCGTTGCCATGTCCATGGACGACACCTATATGAAAATTGCCTGCCTGAAGGATGTCCTTTGTTTTAAGGAGACTTTTAAGTTCTGGTCCATCCACATTACCAGTGACGCCGATAACCGGGCCAAATCGTTTAAGTTCATTATATAGCTCCACTGTCTGCCAATCTCCAGCATGGATGATGTAATCGCAATCCTGCAGGTCAGCGAGCAGTTTATCTGGCAGACTCTTCGATTTTCTCGGCATATGAGTATCTGAAATGACCACTATTTTCACAGATCAATCCACCCCTTCGCCTGCTAGTCACTGTTATGTTACCCTGGTGAGAATGGATTAACCATTATCAGGGTCTTTATATTCCGTTATATTAAAATAATCGCTCGTATCATTATATCCGTTGAATTCAATATCAAGGTCATGAAAATAACGGTGAAGTTGGAGTAAGGTTTTCTTCTCTTTCTTCCCTTCCTTAATGATTTTTGAGTAACTGGATATCGTAGCGAAATCAGCTTGGAGTGCTGTATTGTCTGTTTCGACAGTCGTCAATACAGAGATGATTTCTGATGCAATCTCCCTCTGCTCCTCCCAATCAACTTTATCGATCCGACCCCAACCGAGAGTATCATTATATTTGGTATGAAATTCATGAATGAAGGCGCCAACCGTAGTATAGTTTTCTTTCTCTGTATCTTCACCGAATACGGCGACATTCCCGCCTCCATTTTTAAGGTTTTCTGCCCCGCTTCTGCTGCTGGCATCTTGATGACTCCTTGTTTCCCACATTGAGTAGCCTGCATATAAACCAAAAGCCAGCAAAAACAGGCTTGCAGGTAAAATCATAAGTTTCCATTTGCTTTTCTTCTCCATCTGTCTGCCCCCTGTAAAAAACTCATCGACATACTCCCCGAATTACCTGTTCTTAATAGTATTTGACACCCATTCCAAAAAACCTTTTATTATTTCCTTACTATAAATTAAGAAAACCCAGATGCAAAAGAATCGCACCCGGGTTTATATCTTTACTTTGAGTCATTCTGCTGAATATAAAACATCGTCAACTGATCCAATAATTGATTCAGTTCGGTAAAATGAAAGCCGAGCTCTGATGCAAGTGACGTGTTGATTGACCAGGAGCCAGGCAATGCATATGGGGAGACAGTGCCGATATCAGTGCTATTCTCCACGATCGCTTTTTTACTGGCCAGTAAGGCCATCTTACCAACCATTTCTCCCAGACTAATATCCCCTGCCGACCCAGGATTGATTGCCCCTTCAAAATTTGATTTCCCGATTTCTAACAAAAACTCAGCCGCTTCATCAGCGTGAATGAAGCTATACCGCAACTCAGGATTCGGTATACCGATTGGCTGTCCTGAAAGGATTTTATCCACATGGAATTTAAGCCGTTCAGTGTAATCATCTTCTGAAACAACGATTGGAAACCGGACAGAAACAACGTCAAAATAACCAAGTTGATGGAATACAGCTTCTGAAGCTCTTTTCGCCTCTTTATAGCCCTCGTAACCAGGGTATTCCTTGCGGCTTTTGTATTCAATGGGATATGTATTTGCATTGAAATTACCTTCTGCATGAAGTGTGCCAAAGTCATAAACAGCTTGCGTAGAAGTAAAAATATAGCGGCTTGCCTTCCCCTTGAGTGCCTCTGATGTGTCCCTCGCCTCCATTGGCGAAAAGCACGATTGATCATACACCAGATCCCAATAATTACCTTCGAATGCTGCGGACATCGTCTCTTTCTTTTCTCGATCAATGACCAGCCGCTTTACATTTTCACCAAAAGGATCGCTTTTAGTTCCTCTCGTGGCGACTGTCACTTCATCTCCATTCTCTATGAGCCTTTGTACCAGTTTTTTCCCAAAATACTGAGTTCCCCCAAGCACAAGAACTTTTCTCATTTAAAAAATCCCCCTTTTCTCTAAAGTATTCTGCTTCAGTTCATGAATCTCCTCTAAAAATAATGCAAACTAAAACCGGCCATATCGTGATGGCCGGTTTTAGTTTGCATATGTTTTTTAAGCCTGTTTCTTTTCTTTTGCCTTTGGTTTCGCAGCGGTCTTTTTCTTTTTTGCTGGAGCTGTGTCTTTCTTCTTTTCTGGTTTCGTACGGTCGATCGAAGCCTGTAGCGCTGCCATAAGGTCCGTAACATTGGAAACTGGCTCTTTTTCTGTAGGTGTGACCATCTCTTTACCGGTACGCTTCGCTTCAATAAGCTCCAATAATGCGGTGCGATAATCATCCTTATATTTTTCAGGTTCAAACTCTGTTGTCAGCTGGTCAATTAGCATGATGGCGGTTTCCAATTCCTTCTCTGTTACTTTGTCTTCGGCTGGTACATTTGGGACATCTACTGTGTTTCTTACTTCATCAGGAAAATGGATGGTCTCCATGACAAGTGTATTATTATAGACTCGTACTACTGCAAGTTGCTCTTTTGCTCTAATGATTATTTTGGCAATTCCGACCTTCTGCGATTCCTGTAGGGCCTTCCTGAGAAGAGAATAGGCTTTTCCGCCGCCCTCATTCGGAGACATGAAGTAGCTTCGCTGAAAATAAATCGGGTCTATTTCAGTCATTTTTACAAAGTCAATAATCTCAACGGCTTTATCTTCATTTTCTTTCCTTAAAGCCTCTAGATCTTCATCCTCAAGGACAACAAACTTACCCTTTGTGTATTCATAAGCTTTCACAAGGTCTTCATTTTTCACTTCAACATCACACACGGGACAGGTTTTCTCATATTTTATTGGCGAGTGGCACTCTTTATGAAGGGTCCTCAGTTTGATGTCCCGATCCTCAGTCGCAGCATGAAGCTTGATTGGGATGTTGACGAGTCCAAAGCTGATGCTCCCTTTCCAGATTGTATGCATGGCATTCTCCACCTTCTCGTTTTATTACTAATTTGCTTAATAATTGTTTTATCATTCGTTAAAACATTTCCCAGCGTACTAGTATCGAGCGAATCAGGAACAATATAAATAGTAATCGGTGTGAAAGGATGGGGAAAATGCTTAAACCAATGCTCCCTACGCTGGCATTTGAAACGCCACAGGGGGATGAATGGCGTTATGAGATTAAATTTGATGGCTTTCGTGCCTTGCTGACATGGGATTCAGAAATTGAATTAACAAGTCGCAATGGGAAACCTCTGCTGCCTCTGTTTCCGGAATTGACGGAGTTCCTGGAGGCCAACATGGAATTGTTTGCACCATATTTGCCTTTGACATTGGACTCAGAGTTGGTATATCTTGAGAACCCTTATAAAGCGAATTTTGGAGCGATCCAAATTAGGGGAAGAATGCGATCTAAGGAAAAAATCAAAACCGAAGCGGAAAGGAATCCATGCAGGCTGATGGTTTTCGACCTTTTGAGGATAAAAGGAAAAAACATTGCACCTGAAAGTTATCAGGACCGGAGACTAAAGCTTCATTCCTTGTTTTCCGAGCTTGGACTGCCACTCAGTCCAAACCAGCAAAAGCCTGCCTTGGTCCAGCTTGTCCCAAGTGAAAGAGAATTGAGTGACATATGGGAGAAAGTTGTCATATATGATGGCGAGGGCATAATTGCCAAACAATATAATAGCAAATGGGAAGAAGGAAAACGAACGGATACGTGGATTAAATCGAAGAACTGGAAGTATGTTTCCTGTTTTGTGACGGCATATGAAAAATCCAATGGATACTTCTATATTTCAGTTTACAAAGATTCAAGAATCCATCAAATCGGACTGGTTATCTTCGGATTCAAACCCGAGGAAAAAAACGCCCTCCATCAAATCATCAAGCAAAATAAAAGTAGTGAAGATAATCAGTTCATCTATGTAGAACCAGGCATCTGCCTTGATGTAAAGTATCTGGAAATTTACGAGGATCAACTCCGCGAGCCTCATTTTCATCAGTTCCGATTCGATCTAAGTCCAGACAGCTGCACTTATGAAAAGTTCGTTTTCCAACAAAAGAATCTGCCTCCGGATATTGAAATCACCCATCCAGATAAGCCGATTTGGGAAGAACCTCCGATTCAAAAGGTGGATTATATCCATTATTTAAGGGAGATTTCTCCCTATATGCTTCCATTCCTGGAGAATCGGCTCTTAACTGTGATCCGTTACCCTCACGGCATGTTTGGCGAAGCCTTTTACCAAAAAAACGTTCCTGATTATGCACCGGATTTTGTCCAAACTTCAAAATCTGAAGGAATTGACTATATTGTCTGCAATAATATGAAAACCTTGCTCTGGCTTGGGAATCAAATCGCCATTGAATTTCATATTCCATTCCAGACCATCAACAGCAAAGGGCCTGATGAGATTGTTTTTGACCTTGATCCTCCATCAAGGGAAGATTTTCATTTGGCGATCAAGGCTGCGCTTCATATAAAAGAGGTTTTGGATGAATTAAAACTGATCAGCTTTATTAAGACTTCAGGAAATAAAGGTCTTCAGGTGTATATACCGCTGCCGGATAACCGTTATAGCTATGATGATACAAGACTGTTCACCTCTTTTATCGCGAACTATCTTGTTTCTAAAGAGCCTGATTACTTTACGATTGAACGTCTGAAGAAAAACAGGGGTAACCGATTATATGTCGACTACATTCAGCATGCTGAAGGCAAAACGATTGTCAGTCCCTATTCCGCGCGAGGAAAATCACATGCTGGTGTCGCCACTCCTTTATTCTGGGAAGAAGTGAACGAGAAGTTAAATATTGAAGAATTCCATTTAGGAACGATCATCCAGCGCATTCAAAAGTTAGGCTGTCCATTCCGCACTTATTTTGCAGCAAAAGCAGAGCAGAACTTCGAACCAGTACTCAATGTTCTGAAGTCAAAAAAATCCTGAGGGAGCTCCTCAGGATTTTCTTCATTTAAAAGCGGCTTAGATACTTTCTAGCATGCTCCTGCAGCTTGCTGTACTGGATTTCCTCGTTAAAATCCTCTTGTTCAAGGATTTCAGTAAGTAGTCCCTCTTTCGAAAAATCAACATCTATTTCTGCTGAGTAAACAAAAGTAGCATTGCCGATCAAGTCGATGGTATAAGTTTCATTTTTCTTATGGACAGCACATTGAACCATCCCGCCATTATTGTAGACATTGATTGGCTGGCCAAGTTCATTTTCCCCCATCAGGCAGGTGACAAGTGTCGAGGCGGACATCGCTGTTCCACAAGCATTCGTATAGCCAACGCCTCTTTCAAAGGTCCTGACAAAGATGCTTCCCTTTTCAAGAAGCCTTATGAAACTGACATTGACGCCGTCAGGAAATAAATCATTAGGATTGTTTACCTTTTCGCTCAATTCTGTCTGCAGATTGGATTCCAATTGTTCCTTGCTTACTACAGTCGTTAGATGCGGGTTAGGCACTGAAAGAGCTGTAAACGTCAATTCCTCCGATAACTGTGGAATCTTTTCCTGAATCAATGTTTCCTGGTCAAGATTCAACGGTAAATCCTTCAGGTCGAAAGTTACCGGAGAGATTTCCACCTGGTAAGTTGGAATATCACTGAAAATTTCTTCATGCTTTTTGACCTTGAGGTTGGCTTTCATCGTTTCGATTACAGCTTCTTCGACATCCAGCTTCTCGCAGACATAGCGTCCAGCACAGCGAAGACCATTGCCGCACATGGATGCCTCCGTACCATCCGAATTAAATATCCGATACTGAGCGTCTGCAACCTTGCTTGGACGGATGAACAGGATTCCATCCGCCCCTAGTGACGACGCCCTATCACACAGCGCCAGCGCAAGGTCACGCCTTTTGAAATCATCAAGTTTATAATTCCGATCCGTTTCATCTATTAATAAAAAGTCATTATGTGATCCATGACACTTAATCAAATCAATAAACATATTTACGCCCCCAAAAACCTTCGTTATATTACAAGATGCCATAAAAGCTCGAATTGTTCAATATTGAAAGTCTTAAGGTTGAGTTTTTCTTTTGGCTGATTTCTGCTTTTAACCGTTGTGATCTTCCCAGGTGGATTTCCGACAATGCAAAGCTCCTGCTTTTACCGTTTTTGGATTCCCGGACGGTTTTCGGGCAATGCAGAGCTCCTGCTTTTACCTCTTTGACCTTGCAGAGCGAATTCCGGGTATTGCAGCATCCTGCATTCATTCGTTCCCAATTCATCACACAAAGAAAAAAGAACCAGCATGGATTGCTGGTTCACCAATTCAGGATGCCATTTTCCTGCATTCTTCCGCACATTTAAAGCAGGCTTCGGCACATTTTTGGCAGTGGTCGTGATCATGCTGCTTGCATTCATTGCCGCAGGCTTCACAAATTTCTGCACACAGGCCGCAAATTTTATTAACGAAGTGGCTATTTGTTTGCATCGCAGTTACTGCCATACCGCAGATTTCGGCACACTCCCTGTCCATTCTGATGCACTCTGCCATCATTTTTACATTCTCTTCTTTTAAACAGGAATCAAAACAAACATTACATGCTTCAATACATTCGATGCATGCCTGGATACAATCTTGGTATCGTTGGCTCTCCATGGTTCAACCTCCTACTAGTTTTATCTATTTGTTAACCTATTGCAGTGGAGGATAAACAAAACTTTCAAAAATGGTACAATTTTCAAACTAATGATCATAATACATATAGCGACTTGCGAGAGCAGCAAATACAGCTAGCCGTTCTGCTTGTCCCATCGAATAGTCAAAGGTTAGTACGGGTGTATTGGCTTCTTTGAAAAACTTTGTCCATTCCAATGGCATCCATCCTCTTTGCAGCCTGGCAGCCGTTTTACCGTCTTCCTGAACAAACTTAAAATCTTGCATCGATCCCGGAATTCTCTCTACCTTCATTTTTTTGCCGCCGCTCAGGAAAGCAAGGCCAATTGTCTCTTTAGTCGCTTTTTTCGGATAAAACACACCAATCACATCTTTATTAGCATTTAGGATCTTAAACCTATTTCGCTCTTGTATCAGGCTGCCTTCTAAATTCCCTTTGGAGTCATAGATTCCGATTCTTTTCATGATTCTTTTATCTATAAAATATGGGATAAACCAGCGGTAGCTTTTAGAAGATAATTCTCTTAATTCACCGGCCAGCATTCCGTCAGGTGTAAAAAACAGTAACCTCACTGCCGGGGCAGGTGCAAAGCCAATCAGCAGATTGTTTTGCTCGAAAAGTTGTTTATTATCATAATGATGAGATGCTACCGCGCTCTCTTCTGATTTGTTCTTATACAAAACATAGCGATTATAGTGGCTGAAAACGAAAAATAAGAATGGTACTGCTACAAGAGTAAGAGGTATGTTCCAGGAAAACAGCAGACTTGACGCCAGAATCACCACAAGAAGACCCGCTGATAGAATAGAACCATTTAAACTTATATAAGCTGTGTGCTGGTAATATTGTTGTATGCTCATATCTATTATCTCCTTGAAGAAATCTACTTCGTCAATTTAATTCTATTAAACAAGGAGACTAATCATTCTACTTTTTTCAAACAGAACAAAACCGGACATTTGACATGTCCGGTTTCAATAGAATTATTTAATGGTCAATGCATTTACTGCATTGATCAATCCATGGCCAGTTTGCTCATCATACCCTGGTTTGAATAGATCTTCTGCTGAGCTTTGGATGATTGACTTTACTTGAGCAGGATTAAGCTGATCCTTGCCATGCTTCGCGATTACGACACCAGCAAGTGCTGCCACTTTTGGAGCTGCCATTGAAGTCCCGCCTTTACCCCCGTAACCATGACCAATGACATTTTTATTAGCATCTAAAATTGGAACTGTGCTCCATGCAAGATAGCTATTATCTCTGCCAGCACCAGTAGCTGGATCATAATTTGGCCCAAGATCGCCGCCTGGTGCCATTACATCAATTTTTCCAACTCCATAGTTAGAATAAAATGCAAGATTCTTCAAAGCGCCGCCAGCCGAAACTCTGATCATTGTCTGGCTGCTAGGACTTCTGTGTGTTGCCCCTTTGTCATCTCCAGATAATTTACCAGGGCTGCTAAGATCGACAGCATTGTTTCCGGCAGAACCAACAACTGTAACACCTTTCTGGATTGCGTACTGAATTGCCCGGTTGAACAATTGTACATCCGCAACGATGTCCTTTGTTGCATACTCAGGATCCTGGAACCAATCATAACCACCAAGAGACATGTTGACGACATCAACATTATCATCAGCGGCTGTCATTAGGGCTTCTGCAATATGAGAAGTTGCTGCACCGCCAGTTGGACCAAATACTCTGTATGAGGCAACCTTTAGGTCTGGTCCCACTCCAAGAGCTTCACCTTTTGCAGCAATGGAACCGGCAACATGCGTACCGTGGCTGTTCTGGTCAATTGGATCATCATAACCAGGAACAAAAGACTTACCGCCTGCGTAATTATCTTTTAAATCAGGGTGATTATAGTCAATTCCAGTATCAATGACACCAACAACGATATCCTCACCATCTGCGGATAATCCTGTTCCACCTGGAAGATTCCATGATTCACCGTCATTTGTTACTTGTTTAATATCCCACATGTATTGGTTATAAAAGTCTGCACCTTCAGTCAGGTCTTCCACTTCTACAGTCTCTCCATCAATCGTTTGTTCAGGGTATACAGTATTTTCCACACCAGCTTCTAAAACAATGGATGACTTTTTGACTTCTTTTAGGAAGTTGGCATTTTTAGAAGTAACCTCTACCGCACCGAGCTTGTCCAATTTATCTTCCACTTGACCGCCGGCTTTTTTAATCGCTTCGGCATAACCAGATGGAAGTCCCTGTTGATCCTTAAAGATTACCAGGTATGTATTCTCTGTATTCGATTCTGCTTCCCCTTTCGTTACACCAGCATTGAAAATGGTAGCCGCCCCCAGAAGGACTGCAAGTGTTCCTGCATAAAGCTTTTTTCTTGTCGACATATTACCCCTCCTTTTTTCTTAATTTTCATTATATTCAAAATCCAAGTTTTAGCAATATAATGAATTCGACACTAAAAACCAGTGTTTATCCAAAAAATAGGTCTAATTTATTATTCGATAATTTAACTTCAAAGGAAAACAAGTTAAAAAATATGTTAAAAGATTCATTTCCGAATTTTAAATTAGTGAATTTTTCGACAAAATG
Source organism: Mesobacillus sp. LC4 (assembly GCF_053543455.1). Lineage (NCBI taxonomy): Bacteria > Bacillati > Bacillota > Bacilli > Caryophanales > Bacillaceae > Mesobacillus > Mesobacillus sp. LC4. The sequence goes on along the minus strand of NZ_JBGCUB010000001.1, from coordinate 659,352 downwards.
CATCACAAAAACAGTTCTTCCTTCCTAGAAAAAAATTAGACCCGGTCATTGACCGGGCCTAATCAGCAAGCTCTTTTCTTTTAAATACATAGATTGCCATTACAACAAATAACACGCTCATCAATAAAGTCATTCCAGTCGCTGGCCAAATATGTTCAGGCCAGTTTTCGGTAATCAACTTCTCAGAAACATAGGATACTAGCTGTGTCGGACTCCATTCGAGAAGGTGTTGGAAGGAACCACCTAAGATTGTAAAAACGAAGACAGTAACAAGCGCTACCATTCCTGCTGCAACTGGCTGCATGAATATTGCACTGCAAAGGATTACGAAGGATAATACCAGTATGAGCCAAAGTGAATATAGTCCGAATGATTCCATGAATGAGCCGAACGGAATGAATTCAAATAGAACGCCAGTATAATACCAGCTTGCCAACATTCCAAGGAATAATGATAGGAGGATCAGTATAATGGCAGCTGCCCATTTGGAAGTAATATAAGAGGAATAGGACACTGGCTTTACAAGGATCAATTGTGCGACACCACTCTTTCTCTCACCAGCAATTACCCCCATCATCGAGAGGACGATTACCAATATTCCAATCATTTGGTATTGTCCCAAACTCATGATAAATACTTCTTGAGCAGATGGTTCCGGCATTTCAAATACTGCCCCTTCCGGAAGTCCGCCGACGGAATTAAGGATTTCAGGCAAGTAATAGGTGGTTAGTGGATCCATCACCCCAAGCAATATAAAAGTGATTGGCATCCAGACCCATTTGTAGTTTCTTGCCATCTCCAGGAATTCTTTGTTTAATAGAGTGAACCACTGCTTCATTTTTGCACCACCTTCATGAACACATCCTCAAGACTGATAGAACCAATTTCATATTTAGTGAGTGGCCAGTTCTCCCTGGCTGCCTGACTTAGTAACGCCTCTTTTATTTCTTCAAGATCTTCCGTGTAAATACTTGCTTTATTGCCTTCCATTTGAATAGAAATGATGAGTGGATGTTCTGAAAGAGAACTTAAAAAACTTGATGCTTCCTGGCTAAAAGCAAGATCGATTTTTGACTGGTGATATTTTTCCCTGAATTCATCCATTGTCCCAGATTCTATAATTTCACCATTGTGGAGGAACAAAATACTTTCACACACTTCTTCGGCATCATTAAGGATATGAGTAGAAAATAATACAGTCGCTTCCTTCTTTAGCTTCTCCAGCAATTCAAGTACTTCTCGCCTTCCAAATGGGTCCAGGGCGGAAACCGGCTCATCCAGCATAATCAATTTCGGCCTGTGAATGATCGCCTGGGCAATTCCAAGCCGCTGTTTCATGCCGCCAGAAAACTTGCCGATTCTCCTGTTTTTTGCATCCGCAATACCCACAAGCTCGAGCAGTTCTGCTGACCGCTCCTTTGATTCCTTTGCATCCAATCCAGATAGCTTCCCTACATACTCAAGAAATTCCCTCGCTGTCATCCAGTCATGGAAAACAGGATGTTGCGGAAGATAACCAATCAACTGGCGATGGTCCCCTCCCTGCTTTTCACCGACAAAGGAAATCTTACCTTTGCTTGGTTCCAGCAGCCCTGAAAGCATTTTCAGTGTGGTCGTTTTTCCAGCACCATTGGCACCGATCAAAGCGACGCATTTCCCATTTTCCAGTTCAAAATTCAACCCTTTAATCACTCGTAAGTCTTTAAAACTCTTTTCCAAATTTTCCACTGTAACTAAGGGCATTAATGATTTCTCCTTCCAATCACAAAATACAGGATAGGCCCGACGATGTTCACCAATAGTATAACAATGGCCCAAACCCATTTAGGACCGTTTGTTTTTTCAATCTTTATTAAATCAACCACCGCGACAATCAATAAAATCACCTGGATGATCACTATAGGGGCAATTAAAGCCCAATTTATATCAGCGAATAATTCCATTTCAATAACCTCCTCATTTGTTATTACACACATAAGACGACTGAAGAGGAATATCGTTCAAAAAAAAAAATAATTATTTTTTGTTGTTCCACAGTGTAAAATACAGCCAAAAAAATCTCCGGCATATATCTGCCAGAGATTTGTGACTAATGCCTCTTAAAGAAGCCTGAATATGAATGGAATCCGATATTCCTGACCTTCATAGGCTTTTATTGCACCTACAATCGTGAACACCATGGCTAAAATACCAATGACCCACAACATGAAGATCCCAATCAGCAGGATAACTAAAATTCCACTTACTATTCCATAAACAGTATAAGAAATAAAAAAGTTCATATACTCCCTTCCGTGGTAATCAATATAGCTGGAATCATCCTTTTTAACCAGCCAGATAATCAGCGGGCCTAGAAAAGCAGTAAAAAAGCTAATAACATAAATACCTGCTGCAATAAGTCTTTCGTCGTTTTTTGGCATGATCTTTCTCCCCCCAAAACTCTTATAGTAACTTTACGAAGAAGGTGTAAAAAAGTTTCATCAATGGTGTACTTTTTCATTATAATAAAATGAAGAGAAACCTTGACTTCTTGCCAATGAGCAAGAAAATAAATTTAGGATAGGATCGAAAATGAAAAGGATACTGCTGAAGAATGCAAATATAATGCCAATCACTGCTGAGTCAAGCTCAAATTGTGATGTTCTTATAGAAGATGGAAAAATAATTAGAATTGAAGTTAATATTGCAATTGAGCCTGGGATTGAGGTAATCGAATGTAATAATCACTATTTGCTTCCAGGTTTCATCGATGTCCACACTCACCTTGGCCTATATGATGAAGGTACAGGCTGGGCCGGAAATGATGCCAACGAAACGATTGAGCCGATGAGTCCCCATGTCCGGGCGATCGACGGCGTCTACCCACTCGATCCTGCATTTAGCGATGCACTTAAATACGGTATTACCACTGCACATGTTATGCCTGGAAGTGCCAATGTTATAGGTGGGACTACATCTGTCATCAAAACGGCTGGGAAAAACATTAAAAATATGGTTATCCAGGAAACTGCAGGTCTTAAAATTGCGTTAGGAGAAAATCCAAAAAGGATTCACAGTATGGGAAATAAGGACTCCATCACACGTATGGGAATCATGGGAATGTTAAGGGAAGCTTTTTATGAAGCTATGAATGCCGAAAACCCGGAATCTTTAAGGATCAAACCAATCATAAAAGCGCTGAACAGGGAAATCCCTGTTAGGATCCATGCCCACAGAGCTGACGATATCATGTCTGCAATCAGATTTGCTGATGAATTCAATCTCGATTTACGGATTGAGCATTGTACGGAAGGGCACTTGATTGCCGAAGAGCTAGCGGATACTAATTTAAAGGTGTCAGTGGGACCAACTCTTACTCGCAGGTCAAAAGTGGAACTGAAGAATAAGAGCTGGAAAACTTATCAGGAGTTGACTGACCATGGTGTTGAAGTTTCAGTCACAACTGATCATCCATACACTCCAATCCAATATTTGAATCTTTGTGCCGCTATCGCAGTCAGGGAAGGTTTATCCGAACAAAAAGCGCTAGAAGGAATTACGATATTGCCTGCAAGGAACTTAAGAGTTGATGACCGTGTCGGCAGTATTGAGCCTGGTAAAGATGCTGACTTGGTCCTTTGGAGCCAACATCCATTCCACTTCAGCGCTAAGCCCTTATGGACAATGATTGATGGCAAAATCGTGTATCAGCTTTAGTCGAAAAATGATGTAGATTTTTGGCAAAAAAACGCAGAAAAAAAGGTTGAAAAACCTATTTTCTTTTTTGAAAATATCCTGTATTATACTCTTTGGAAATAAAATTTCATAAAGCAAAGTGATTAGGGAAGGCAAATGGTGCGCCACCAGTATCCTGGTTCTAGTGGGTTCGATTCCCACCCCGAAATTTTTTAGCAACTTACAAAAAATTTCGAGGGTGGCCGTGTAGTTACATTCGCACGGGATAGGACTGCCCTGCGTGGAGGGATACAAAATGCTCAAAAAACGCGATCTGCAGGATTGCCATGATTTATTTGAGCTGATGGCGCATCCGGAGGTCTTCCCTTTTGTGCGTCAGAAGGCATATTCATATGATGAATTCGTATTTGTCACAAAACAGACGATAGAATCCGAGGAGCAAGGGGAATTGATTTCCCGTACCATTCTTGATGAGTGGGGAGCCCCAATTGGTACGATCAATCTTTTTGATATCCAGGAAGGAGCTGGGTTCCTGGGAACCTGGCTGGGAAAACCGTTTCATGGTAAAGGGTACAATACATTGGCCAAGGATGCATTCTTCCAGGAATTATTTTATGAACTTGGTATAGAAACTATTTTCATGCGCATACGGAAGGTGAATATCCGCTCCATAAAAGCAGCAGAGAAGCTGCCTTATGTGGTAAAAGCGAATGAGACTCGGAAGAATATTTATGAACAGCTTAATGCTACTGAGGAAATTTACGATTTATATGAAATTCCAAAAGATCAATATACACTTTACCTGAAAAGGTCTGGTGTACAAGAAGAAGAAGCCGCCCAGTTGCTGGAGGCATAATCCCTTCAACAATAAAAACGCCCTGTAAATGAACAGGGCGTTTTCTAATTCAGTAAATCCTGCCCCTTTATTTCTTCATGCTCCGATAAGGCAGCTTCAGACAGGAACACTTCTAGCTCAGCATCCGTTAACGTCTCATAACGTCCATCTTCAAAGAAAACCTGCGTCTGATTTGGATTGATTCTATTCATGTTAAAACCTATTCCCATTCTAATCACCCCACGAAAGTAAACTAAATACTATCAATAGTTAGATAATTCGATACAATTTTCTTTTTATTGATAATAGTTTTCCCATTGTGCTTCGTGTTATTCAAACAAGCTCCTTCACATTAAATGTCACCAGTAAGTGGATCACGGATCAAATAAAAAAACGCCATGATGGCGTTTCTACAAATTCTCCCGAAAAGCTTTTCCAAGCACGTCTTTTCCTCCTGTAACCGGGATGATGCTCCCCGTTATAAAGCTGGAATCATCATTTGCAAGGAAGCTTATAACCCTTGATATATCTTCACCTGTACCTGGTCTGCCTACTGGTACTGAAGAATCTTCGACTTTCAAGGATTGACTGATTGCCCTTTCTTTCCACTCGCCTATTATGTCACCTGGACAAACCATATTGGCTGTGATGCCATTTTCCGCTTCTTCAATCGCAAGTGTTTTCGTCAAAGAAGCCAATCCAGACTTTGCAGCCGCAAATGCAGACCTGTAAATCCACCCGGGAGCCGACTCCACTCTGTCGAAACCGATTGTAATGATTCTTCCCCACTTTCGTTCCCTCATTGAAGGGATAAGTAAATTTGATAAATAGAAAACGGCATTTAAATTGCCATTTATTAAGTAAGTCCATTCATCGACCTGGTAATCGGCCATTTTTTTCCTTTCAGAAATATATGGACCAGCATTATGCACGACTATATCTATGGCAGCGAATTCCTTCAGTGCCTGGGAAACAATCGTCTTACAGTCATCATAGTTAGTGATATCTCCCTGAACACAAATATTCTTTGTGTTGAATACTTCCGATAATTCCTTTGCAAGCTGTTCAGCCTCTATTTTGCTGTTACGATAATTGATGATTATGTTTATTCCTTCGGCAGCAAGCTGCAGTGCTGTCCGCCTCCCTAAACCGGTGGCACCTCCGGTTATCAAAGCAGTTTTATTTTCCACAACTGTACCCCTCATCTTCTTTAGATTACTTATCCCTATAGTAAAAAGAAGCAGGCTGTTTTGCAACTTTTAACGTTTTTCACCTCAGGCATCGTTAGACTTTAACCGCTGGGCCGATACCTGCATATACTATTCATATCGAAGATGGGCTGTTTGAAAGGCGGGATCTAATTGTTTCCTTGGAATCTATTGCCGTTCGACCGAAATACGCAGAAAAAGTTTTTGGAAATGAAGCCAGATGAAATTGAAAATTATGTCCAGCAAATGATGGGCAAGATGCTCCAGCCAAATATGCAAGGGATGTTAAAGCCAGAAGAGTGGCTTAAAGGGATGCAGCAGCAAAGTGCACCGGATTCAGTCCAGCCTGAAACTGGACTAAATGCAGAAATGTTTGAAACTCATGATTTTGTTTTTGTAAGGCTGCCGCTTAAAGATGAGTCCATGTTAAAACAAATGAAACTCTTCTATACTTCAAACCAGGTTATTGTGGAGCACATCCCTGATCTTTCAGATAAACACACCCTCGTACTGCCAGCGACCGTTAAGCGCAAGGGCGCAGGAGCAAACTACCGCGATGGCGTATTGGAATTAAGGCTACAAAAAATGGTTGATATGCAATTTGCGGAAATCGACATATCCAAATAAGCTCAAAAAAAAGAACAGCCGGTTGGCTGCTCTTTTTCTTTATTTTCCAATGAACATTTGTGTCCAATAGTTACCTGTTGCTACATGGCCAACACCGATATGTGTATAGCTTGAGTTCAGGATATTCGCACGGTGACCTGAACTGTTCATCCATGCATTTACTACTTCTTCTGGGGTACGCTGGCCCATAGCGATGTTTTCACCAGCTGAACGATAAGAGATTCCAAACTTCTTCATCATATCGAAAGGTGAACCGTAAGTTGGGCTAGTATGGCTGAAATAACCTTTGCTTTGCATATCTCGGGATTTTTCCCTTGCTACTTTACTTAGTTCTGTATCAAGAGCAAGCGGCTTCAAACCATTCTTTGCTCTCTCTTGATTTGTCAGCTCAACTACTTTTTGCTCGTAGGCACTAACAGCTGAAGATGCAGGTGCAGCAGCTGGCTCTTGAGCAGGGGCTTTAGCCGGCTCCTGAACTGGTGCAGGCGCTGGAGCTTTTACAGGTTCTTGTACTTTTGTTGGTTCTGGAGTTTTAACAGGCTCCTGAACTTTGGTGTCAGCTGGCTGTGCTTGTTTCCAAGAGAATTGATAGTTCTTAAAATACTTTTGTAGAATAGAATTGATTTGCTCATTGCTTAAATTTCCATTTTGGTAATAGTAAACCTTTGATTGTATAGTAGACGCATCTGCTTTATCCATCGCGGGATTAGAAGCGAATAGAGCTGCCGCAGCAAATGCTGTTATAATCATTTTCTTTTTCATTCTTGAATTCCTCCCGAAAATTTAGTTTGTCTCTCTCTTGCACACTAATCATATCATGCGATTTTTGTAATATTTATGGGAGAAACAGGTAAAACTATTATTATATGAATAGAATTTCAATCATTTTTTATTTGATAGACAAAATACCAATGTTTAAAAGACTTTTAACCCAATGGCATTAGCCCTTTCAATCTTCCTTAATTTCACTTTATAGTTTCCTAAGACCAGTTAAACAAAAAAAAGGAAGAATTAAGTGATTGACAACTTTTTGTCCAGATGTCTTTCATGACAATTTTTTCGGCAATATGACAATCATTATTGTATATTACATGCCAATCGACCTTATATAGACAGCAAACGAATGAAAAAAAGCGGCAATCGCCGCTTTTTCCTTTTTAGTGCCCATGCTGATCCTCAGACTCTGAATCTTGGTCATCCATTTTCATTTCAGAGGATTTCCCCTCTTCTTCTGGCTCACTCGGACTGCCCACGATAAATTCGATTTTTGGCATATTATGCATCCTTCTGGCAGTCACATGAGAAATAATATAATAGGTACCTTCTTCCTCAAAGGATTTTTTCAAGCGATAAATTCCGTTTTGATCGTGTTCCACCACAATTTTTTCGTGTTCTTCTGCCTGTGAACGCCAGATTTCAAATTTCACTTCGTCTGCGTCCTCTACTTTTTCTGTTCCATAAGTTATCTTGGCTTCAAACGTGATTTCCTCATTTATTTCGGCTTTTTCAGGATTTGCTGTCAACTCAACTTCTAAAAACTGCGGTTCCTCCTCCACTTCCTGCTGTGAACATCCTGTCATAATCAGCCCTATCCATGCTGCCAATAACACTACCAACAATCGTTTCATTTTATATACCCCTTAATCAATTTTGTGAAATCTTGCTTCTAAAAGAGCTTGCATTGCCTTTGGCAACGCTTAGTTTGATCCCTGAAACGCTATAATTCCACGGCTGGAAAATAGAGAGTAATGCTCGTACCATGTCCTAGCTCACTTGATATTTCCATTTTACCATTATGAAGCTCGACTAATTTATCAACAATCGCCAGACCCAAACCTGTACCTCCGTCAGCTCTGGACCTTGCCTTATTCACTCTATAAAAGCGTTCAGTCAGCTTTTTTATATCCTCTTCTGGTATTCCCGTCCCAGTGTCTTCAATCTCGACTTTACAGCCATAGGCATGCTTTGCAAGTCTGATTGAAATCCTGCCGCCACTCTCCGTATAGCGGATCGCATTGTCAATGAGGTTCTGGAAAATCTGTTCGAGTCTTCCTTCATCACCATTGATAATGATATCCGGATCAAGATTAAGTGTTAGGCTGATCTTCTTTTCATCCAGGGCTGGACCGTACTTGATAATAAAATCTTCGATTAGCTGTGCCAGCGGGAACGGACTTTTCATTAAACTATATTCATCTGCATCCAGTCTTGATAAATCAAGCAAATCTTGAACAAGCTTTACCATTCTACCGGATTCCCTGTTTATTAGCTTTAAATATTTATTTTTCTCATCAGGCTCTTTTATCATCCCTGTTTCCAACGCCTCGCTATAGCCTTTTATATAGCTTATAGGAGTCCTTAATTCATGGGAAACATCTGCAAGGAATTCCCTCTTTTTCTCATCTTCTTTTTGTACAGACTCGGACATATGGTTGAAAGCTTTTGCCAGCTGACCAATTTCATCTTCAGATTTAATATTTACACGTGCAGAATAATCTCCTCCAGATACCCTTTCAGCTGCCTCCTTCATGGCAGCAAGAGGCCTGGTTAGCTTTCTAAGCATTTTAAACCCAAGGAAAGCGGCAATGATAATGAACAGTACTCCGCCAATCAGCCATAAAAAAGAGAAATCGACGGTTAGCTCGGAAATTTTAGCAAGGGGAACATATAAATAAATGATTCCTTCAAGCCGGTTATCGTCAAGAAGAGGAATGGCCACAGCAAGGATCTTTCTTCCAAACCTCTCCTCAAATCCTGATTTCATGACTGGTTCACCATTCAGAAGCTGTTCTCGCTCTTCCTTCCCGATCAAGGTTTCATAATCAATTGAATAAGGGAGGCAGGCGCTTAACTCCTTTGGGTTACTGACAAGGAATACTTCAGATTCCGATTTTTCATTATACCATTCTACCTGCTCCTTCATTTCATCGGTCAATGGACCGCCGGGATAGTCACTCGCCAGGCGGTAACCTTCTTCAATAAGTGAATCTTCAACTATATCGACATATAGTTTTTCATAAAATAGATAGGATAAAAAAAAAGAATACAATACAGTTACCAGTATGGTGGCGGTAACCGTCAGCCACAATTTTTTAAACAGGCTGTCAGAAAAAGAAATCATGTTTCCGGCACCTCGAATTTATACCCTACACCCCAGATGGTTTGAATATAGTCTCCTGTTCCCAGTTTCATCCTCAGCGTCTTAATGTGTGTGTCGACAGTCCTCAAGCTGCCATGGTAATCCATTCCCCAGACAAATTCCAGCAACTGTTCCCTGCTTAGCGCCTGGCCCTGGTGCTGAACAAGAAAAACGAGCAGCTCAAACTCTTTGAGGGTAAGAGGAACATTATTTCCTTCCACGCTGACTCTTCTTCCCTTCTTATCTATGTTGATTTTTCCCAGAGTCACTGAATCTTCATCATTCTTGACAAAAGACGTCCTTCTTAACAATGCATTGATTCTTGCTACAAGCTCTCCCGGACTGAAAGGCTTGACTATATAATCATCTCCCCCAAGCTGGAGCCCTTTTACTTTATCCCACTCTTCTCCTTTAGCTGAAAGGAAGATAATCGGTACCTGCGAAAAAGTCCTGATCTTTCCGCAAACGGCAAAGCCATCCTCAAAAGGCATCATAATATCAAGTATGACCAGGTCAAAGTCTTCTTCCTGCAGCTTTCTCACTCCATCTACCCCGTCTGCGGCATGGACACATTTGAACCCTGAATTTTCAAGATACATTTGCACAAGATTGCGCATATCTTCTTCATCATCTATGATTAAAACTTTTATGGGATTCATCCTGCTATCTCTCCCTCGTTACGATTTGAAATGGACCGTTTCCAACTTCTAGTGTGTTCTCTATGGATAGGCTATCCGGGTCGATTATATATACTTCATTGCTGTCATAACCGGCTACAATGAGTTTGTCCGCAAAAAAATCAATTTCGAACGGATTTGCCCCCACCTTCAATGAGTCCTTCATTCTCCCGTCCTCACCCAATTTATACAGCATATTCGATCCATGGCTCAGGACAAATACATCATCTTCATCCTTCGTGAAATCCACTGGCATGACAGGAGCTGAAATCTCTTTCATTAAACGTCCATTATTCAAATCATAGATGTGAATTGACTCTTCAACTTCCGTTCCTTTCCCATGCCCGCCAATCCAAAGCTCGTCTTTTTCCCTGCACAATAACGCACCTGCTGCAGCAGGATGGATTTTAAATCCAGGAAGCCGCTTCTTATCATTTGTGTCGATAATACTTAACATTTCTTGATTATAGCTGATGGCATAAAGCTTTTCCTCGGCCTCAAGAAGTGTCAGCGGGTCTTTTTCAACCTTTACTTCATCCACTTCCGTTCCTTTGATATTGTAAAACCGGACACTGTCCCTATCCTGGTCGGCGAATGCGATTTCCGCTCCATTCTCTACCAATAGAGCATTCACGATTCCCTTTCCGGTTTTCCACGATTCAATCTTCTTCCCTTTACTCAACGAATACAAATCGGCAGTATCGAGACTCTTGCCATAAAGCAATATCGTATCATTGTCAGGAAGGATCAGCCCTCCGATGTACGGACGGTCAACAGTCCAGTCTGGTAATTTTTCACCTTTTTCCATATCATAAAATGAAATGGTCATTTCTTTGATATTTATTGTCGATATAATGGAAGAACCCTTTGGGATCGATTCAAAAGATTCAAAAGTACACGCCGATAACAAAACAGTGAAAGTTGCTGCAGTGATTATATAAATCCACTTCATAATTTACTCCTTTTCTCTCACAAGTATCTCATATTATTATAGCTCTAATTTGTGATATTTCTATGAAGTTGAACAATACGGCTTAAAAACCAACAAAGTTTCTGAAGATTGTCTTGAATAAAAAAAACTTGCCGACATGAGCGACAAGTCATGAATTAAGTATATTGTCATTGGATGATCATTTCTTTTTTAACAGCGATGTCTTTCAGTTCTTCAGCAAGCACTTCAAGTTCCCATGGGCTATCTGATTCAATTAGGAGTTCATTAGCTTGCAGGGTAATTTTGAAAAAAGAATCATGAAATCCACCAGTGAATTCTATCTGACCATGAGATACTGTACAACGATGATCATTTTGCTCTATCCAGCATCCTTTAATAAGCAAGTCCAGGATCCCTTCGACATGAACAACTTCTCGGACAAGTTCCAACTTCACGGTTCCAATACCAGACATTAGAATCCCCCTTGTTACTAATTGTCGAAATATTCACTTCACTATTAGTGTACGGATTATGTTGAAAACAAGCAAGCATATTTCGACATATCCAGAATCCTTCTCGACCACTAATGTACAAATACCTGTCAGCTTATAAATTGCTAACTCCCCCAGATTTCAAGGTCTCCGTTCCCTTTCATGCTGGGTAATCGCTCGGTCGGGCATTGAAACACGGTTTGTTTCAAAAAAAATAGAGACAGCTATCGCTATCTCTATTGGGGGGTTATTCAGTTGGACCCGTCCATGCCATCATGCCGCCTTGCATGTTGATCACGTTATAACCATAGTAATCCAGGAATTGCGTTGCCCTGGAACTGCGGCCGCCCGAACGGCAGACCATTACGTAAGTCTTGTTCTTGTCTAATTCATTCATCCTGAACTCAAGCAAACCTAATGGAATATGAATCGATCCCGGAATTTTACCTTGAGCTACTTCGCTTACTTCCCGAACATCCAAAACTTCATATTCATTTGAGCCTAATCCATTTTGCACTTCTGTTGGTGTCATCTGACGCATTTCAATTTCCTCCCTATTACTTTATCATTCATTACCAGGCGCTCATTCCGCCCTTTACATTCGTGACATTCTTGAATCCAGCTTTTTTCAATAACTTGCTTGCCTGGCTGCTGCGCATTCCGCTCTGGCAAATGACAACTACATCCTTATCCTGCGAAAGTTCACCGGTACGGTTACCAAGCTGTTGCAATGGAATATTCTTGAACCCTTTAATGTGATTCCCTTTATATTCACCTGGAGTCCTTACGTCAACGTATTGCACTCCAGCCTTTTTTGATTTCATCATATCACCCAATTGTGCTGTGGTGATTTGGTTTACTCCCTTAGTTGGAGCGAAACGACTCCATAAGAAAGCTGCTGCTAGCACAACGATCAATACATTAATTACTACATCCATCCGTAAGCACCTCTTTCTCCTCATTTTAGTAAGTCATGATTTTTTAGTGAGGCAAGCTTGCACACCCCTTATACCCATAAGGGTATTTTAATTGACAAAAATCAACTTGTCAAGAACAGAAACTCTTTATTTTCTGCTCTTCACAAGCAATTCCACTGCATCATTTACTGCCTGGGACGTTTCTCTGCCTTCTTGCAGATCACTGATCAAGCATTGTTCAAGATTCTTGCTGACAACCAAAGCAATCGTGCGGTCAACCGCAGAACGAATAGCTGATAATTGGGTTACGACCGACTTGCATTCCTCCTGTTCTTCGAGCAGGCGGATGCTTCCTCTTACCTGTCCTTCGATCCTCTTCAAGCGATTCACAATTTCTTTATTGTACTCCACCTTGCCACCTCCTACTGTGATGGTCCAGTAATTGTATAGCCTTTAACATGGTAACCATATTTTTTCAGCAATCTTGCACCGAAATTCTTTTCCAGCTCATTTGATGCAATAATGACGATATGCCTGTTAGGAATTTCTTTAATATATCTTTTCAAATATCCGCAAGGAATATTAATTGCGCCATTCACCGGATTTTTAGCAGAATCCTGATAATCTCTAAGATCGACAAAGACTGCATCCTTTTCATATCCCTTGACTGCCGGAAGATTCCTTACCGGAACATAACGGTTGAAAGCTAAGGTAATCAAAAGAAGACTGATGATTAAAGTTGTGAGCAACTACTCTTCACCTCTTGTTATATCTTGTTCATTACTGAACTTACAATATCGATTGTATACCATTAGGGGTATAAAATCAATAGTTGAAGAAATATTTTTTTACGTTTTTTAAAAACAAAAAAAGAAGCAAGAATTCCTTCCTTCTTTGATTAAATATCAATATCGGATCAAGTGCATCAGCATTAAACTGCGTTTTCCGCTTCATACTACTTGATTATTTATTCTTCCGCTCCAGCTTGGATTGCCTCAGCTGTTTCCAAATGAAGGTGGATCAACAACACTTTACTCTCAATTGGCACAGAGGACTCTACTATTCTTTTAGTGGCAAGGAAGTATTTTACCATTAATGGCTTTCTAGCTCTCGGATGTGAATTTTCATCCTTCAGGTCTCTGCTTATCGCTTCTTTTAATATGTCTTCCGGTACCTGGTCGGATTGGAGTTTTCGATTGTTCCAAATAGTCCTATACTCATCAAGTAATTTATCATAATCCACTCCTTGCATCGTGACTCCCCCTGCAGTTAATTAGCCTAATAAAACCCTCATTAGTATATTTACATATTTCAGGCTGATAATGCAAAAAATAAGTTAAATAAATTTAAAGGAGAATAGCTATGAGCAAACCTTACCGATGCCCTAATTGCAAGACCAACAGGACAAGATTCAATATGATATCCCAAGTTCCTCAACCTGTAAAATTGAATCCGCAATCAGGTGAAATTGTAGAGCAATATTCAAATGACCAGCTTGAACCTTTTCACCTGCCATACAAAGGTCCAGAACTGAAAATACAATGTGCAGCCTGTGGACTGGTTGAGGATGAAAAAACCTTTGCCAAATTTGGGGAGAGTTAACGATAATCAAAGGCCATTAAGAACATATATTAAAAAAGCTTGAGATTCCTCAAGCTTTTTTATTTGCCTGTCTTCATGCCTATATCATCAAAAAACTTAACAGCATCTACTCTCCATTGTTCATTTGGCATGTACCTCACAAGATGTACTTTACCTGTAAAATTCTTTCCGCCAGTCCCTTTTAACTGCAGATTAACCTCGACAGGGACAGTTAGACTCAACTGATCTCCAACATCCTCCGCAGGCAAAACTTCCATGCGGGAAATCCTGATATTCTCTATTTTGTACAGGAGGTCCTCCCATTCAAGGACTTGAAGGGAGATTAATGAAACGATGTCACTGTCCTGCTGCTTTAGCCCGGCAATATAGGCGTTGACTAGGTCGTAAGGATCGGTTTGTTCCAGGTATCCTTCGAGCTTGCCCGCTGATTTCAGGATCATCAATTTATGGGAAAGATCCATAAAGTTTGTCCTGTGCGTCGTGCTTCCATAAAAATGGATGCAAAAGTGACCCGGAAAGTTATTTTTCAAGGCACCACCGCCATGTGGCATTCCATGCATTGAGGCTGCAATTTTTCCATCTTCCGAGATCACGATAATTGCCCTCCGCTTCCAGCTCCACTTACCTTTATAAATCTCTTTCATGATTGCCGTATCCTTTGAAGTTAAAGGCTGAACATCCGCATGGTTGCTGCCCGCTCTTCTTTGGACGCGGAACTTCATCCCTGTTTCAAAATCGACAACTGTGAACTTACTGTACCTTGGGAGAATTTCATTCACTTCTTCCCACTTCAGCATTTTGATCTGGTCCCTTTTCGTATTATTCTTGGCTTCTATGTTGTTCCCAGTCATAGCAAGAAAAAAAATGACCATGATCATAAATTTCACTACTGGCATTTATTATCAACTCTTTTTCACTCGGCTTAATCTTGCATTTTACTTTGCTGAATCCCAACAAGGCAGAATCACGCTTCATGAAAGTTTTTGCTTTTTTGCTTCCTGCTATTCAAAACCTCCTTTTAAAGCAAACAAAAAACCCAGCAAAAGCTGGGTAAATTAGTGATAAACTTACTTTTCCAGGTTCATCAGCTGTTCTGCTAAAAGACTCCAGTCTGTTACCTGACCGATGAAAACGAGATTGAGCGGCATCTTCATATACTCCTTCATATATAAAGGCATCCCGTACGAATACTGGAACAGGTCTGGATATTGAGAATGATCAAATAATACATACCCTTTTATCCGATAGATCGAATCGGGAAGCGCCCTCAAAAAGTCTTCAAAACCTTTTTGGCTGATAGGGCCTTTGAATTGATGAACATACGTGCTAAGCCTCAGATCAGCCTGCACATGCGCCCCAGGGCTTTTAGCTTTTTCGGTATATGCCAATCCTTCCAGCAGTTTCATCGGCACTTTGGAATAGGTACTTAAAATGCATTTAGCTTGAGAATTAAGCCCTTGGATATCCAGGTTTATTTTTGCCTGTTGTGCTTCATTGAGAAGATCTGACTTATTAACGATGATGAGGTCAGCATGCTTTACTTGTTCGAGCAAAAGCTGATGCACTTGTGGATCTAATGTCACCCTATTGAACCATTGAGTCCCATCCACTGTTGTAATGATTCCTTTGATCTCAAGCTTGTCCGCAAATAATGGAGATAGGACAGCATCCAAAACCTCAACAGGATGAGCGGCTCCTGTAGTCTCTATATAAATTGCATCGAGATCATGGTCAAATAACAATCCCTGAAGCTGGGATTCGAGTTTGTCCTGGATTGTGCAGCAAATGCACCCTCCCAGTAGCTCTTTCAAGGGAACATCTGTGTCCACAGCATCGGAATCGATCGAAACATTGCCAAGCTCGTTCATCATAACGGCAATTGTCCGTCCGCTCTCTTTTTCATGCTGTAAAATTTGTTTAAGCAGTGTCGTTTTACCTGTGCCAAGGAAACCTGACAAAATGTAAACCTCTGTTTTTTTCATTTTCTTTTCCGCCCATCTTTTCTATGTAATATGGAAAATCTCCAGCAAAAGCTGGAGATCGCCTTTTATTTATTCATTTCCTGCTTTAACACTTCTAGTGCTTTCTGAATCTGCGGGTCGTCATTTTTAATCTGTTCACGCAAAGCATTCATTAATTCAATCGTCGAGCTGCCCTTAAGGATACCCGTTTCCTCAAGTTCTTTTGATTTTTGGAAAGCCATAACAGCTTCCTTAGTTTTCCCATCATAAAAACCATCTTCACGACCTGGATCAAATCCAAGAGCTTTAAGCATTTTTTGTGCAGCCTTGACTTGTTCGGATGCTGTGGATTCCTTCAATTCAGCTTCTGGATCAATGAATGGCAATGATGCATACTCAGGCATTGATACTTCATAGTCCGGCTTAATGCCTTTCTTATGAATCCAATTGCCTTTAGGTGTCAACCATTTTTCTGTCGTGAACTTCATATTCGATCCATCTGAAAAATCTTCCGCTCGCTGGACCGTCCCTTTACCGAATGACTTCTCCCCTACAAGAGGAACTTCAGCAGATTCACTGACTGCTCCTGCCAGGATTTCGGATGCACTGGCACTCCCTTTATCGATGATTACAACCAATGGGAGGTTTTGGTTGTTTTCGTTCTCTGATGCATATTTCTCTACATTTCCGTTGCGGTCTTCAACCTGAAAAAGGATATCACCTTCAGGGACAAAGAGACTGGATATTTTTATGGCTTGATCCAGAAGACCGCCAGGGTTTTGGCGAAGATCAAGAACCAAACCTTGCATTCCTTGTTTTTGAAGATCATTCAAGATATTGACCAGTTCATTTGCTGTGTTTTGTGAGAAATTTGTAATCTGAACTTTCGCAATTCCATCTTCCAGCATTTCACCATAAACCGTTTCAATTGGTATGGTATCTCGGGTTATTGTGACGTCAACCGGTTTTTCTCCACCCTGACGAAGAATCGAAAGCTTTACGTCCGTACCCTTTTCGCCTCTTATTAGAGCCACCGCTTCGGTTGTACTCATTCCTTGCAGACTTTTCCCGTCAACTGACATAATCTTGTCCTCAGGTTGAAGGCCAGCCTTTTCCGCCGGAGAACCCTTTAACGGAGTGACAATGAAGATGAATCCATCTCTCTCCTGGATTTCCGCCCCGATTCCCTCAAAGGAAGAAGATAGGCTCTGATGAAAGTTTTTGGCATCTTCTTGGCTCATATAATCTGAATAAGGATCATCCAATGATTCAAGCATACCATCTATCGCACCATTTATTAGCTTTTCCTGATCGACTTCCTGGAAATAGTCATTTTTCAAAGTATCATATGCATCGTATAGCTTTGCAAATTCTTCTCTTTCCCTAATTACCTGTACCGCTGGCTTGTCCTCGCCAAAAGCAAGGGCAAAGGTAGTGATACCCGCTGTTAAAAAGACTAGAAAAAACAACAGCATTGCAAAGTGGAACTTTTTTATCCGAAGAAAACTATTCTTGGACTCTGTTTCTGCAGCCTTTTCTTGGCCCTTAAGATTTTCGTTGTTTTCTTCATTCATATTTTGCTGATCCAACCCTTTTCACCACTTTCCAATCAAGCTTAAAATCCTTAATGATTATTAGGATAACATTTTTGCAGTGAAATTAACAGAAAAATAGGTATTGCAAAAAGAGGGGTCCCAATACTTGGGACACCCTCTCTTTTTTGGTCGCAGTGAAGAGTCGATTTCGTCTTCACCCAACCAAATTGAATTCTTACTCTACATCGTACCCTTGATCTTCAACTGCAGATTTCATTTTGCTTACTTCTGCTTTTGAAGCATCATATTCGACTTCGGCTTTTCCTTCTGACAGGGAAACAACGACGCTTGCAACTCCGTCTACGCCCATCAATGCATTCTTAACTGCCTTTTCGCAGTGTCCACAAGTCATACCAGATACGTTTAAAGTTGTTTTTTCCATTAGAAATCTTCCTCTCTTATTCTAAATTTATAACTTAATCCGCTTCAAACGAAGGGAGTTAGTCACGACAGAAACAGAACTGAATGCCATAGCAGCACCTGCTACCCAAGGAGCCAGAAGACCTATGGCAGCAATCGGAATTCCCGCTGAGTTGTATGCAAGAGCCCAGAACAGGTTTTGGCGGATATTTTTCATCGTTTTTTTACTTAATGAGATGGCTTTAGGAATCAGTGTCAACTCCCCACCCAGAATCGTGACGTCAGCTGCCTCGATGGCAACATCAGTACCTGTTCCAATGGCGATGCCGATATCAGCCAGGGCTAGTGCAGGTGCGTCATTGATGCCATCTCCGACCATCGCGACTTTCTTGCCTTTCAGCTGAAGCTCTTTGACATGATTCGCCTTTTCTTCTGGCAGGACTTCTGCGATTACATTTTCTACTCCAACCTGTGCCGCAATTGCTTTTGCAGTTCGGCTGTTATCACCAGTAAGCATATATACTTCTATACCCATGGACTTGAGCTCTTCAATCGCGGTTTTCGCTGTTTCTTTTACTGTATCAGCAACCGCGACAATTCCATTCACCTTATTGTCGATCGCGATCATCATCGCAGTTTTCCCTTCAGTCTCCATTTTTTCGAGACGGTCTTCATAGCGTGAGTATTCAATGCCTTCTCTGCTCATTAGCTTCCTGGTCCCGACAAAGACTTTCTCACCGTTGATGGTGGCTGCAATTCCGTGTCCAGGTATCGCAGAAAACTCATCCATTGATATTACCTCTATGTTTCTTGAGTTTCCGTACTCGACAATGGCTTCAGCCAGAGGATGCTCGGAAGCCTTTTCCGCAGATACTAGATATTGCAGGACTTTTTCATCGTCACCGAATATTTCAAGGTCGGTTACGCTTGGTTTCCCTTTAGTAATTGTTCCCGTTTTATCCAGAACAATAGCATTAATTTTGTGTGTGGCTTCTAAGTGCTCTCCACCCTTAAAAAGAATCCCATTTTCTGCACCTTTACCTGTTCCGACCATAATGGAGGTCGGTGTTGCAAGACCGAGTGCACAAGGGCAGGCAATAACAAGTACGGCAATGGCTGTTTCCAAAGCTGAAGCAAAGTCGCCAGGAGTGATAACAAAGTACCAGACAAGGAATGTTACGATCGCGATTGCAACAACAATCGGGACAAAAATTCCAGAAATCTGATCTGCCACACGCTGGATTGGAGCTTTGCTGCCCTGGGCGTCTTCTACTACCTTAATGATTCCTGCAAGAGCGGTATCTTTACCGACCTTTGTTGCAGTCATCGTCAAGGTACCATTTTTATTGATGGTAGCTCCTATCAAGGAATCACCAGCTGCTTTTTCAACAGGAATGGATTCTCCGGTGATCATCGCTTCATCTACAGCGGACTGGCCGGATACAACCTTGCCATCGACCGGAATCTTCTCTCCTGGTTTAACGAGAATGATATCATTTACTTTCACTTCTTCTATTGGCAGTTTAATTTCCTTGCCACCCCTGATGACAGTCGCTTCTTTAGCCTGCAGGCTCAGAAGCTTGGAGATCGCTTCAGTCGTGCGTCCCTTTGCAAGCGCTTCAAACAATTTCCCCACAAGAATCAAAGTAATCAGGACAGCACTTGTCTCGAAATATAAATGCGGCATGTAGGACGGATTTCCAATTGTTTTAATTGCTTCTGCAAGGCTGTAAAAATACGCAGCCGATGTACCTAGCGCAACCAGCACATCCATATTGGCACTCTTGTTCTTGAGTGACTTATAGGCTCCAACATAAAATTGCCCGCCAATCCAGAATTGAACAGGAGTAGCCAATAATAGCTGGAACCACGGATTCATCAATAGATGAGGCATTGGCAGTCCCGTATCCCAGGGTGCGTGGCCAATCATCGTATAAAGAAGCGGAAGTGATAAAAGGATGGATATAAATAATTTTCGTTTCTTAGCATTTATTTCCTCTTCTTTTTGCTGAGCCTTTGCTTCCCTCTGGACCTTCTCTTTAGCATCATAGCCAAGATCCTGGATTTTCGAGATGATTTTCTCGGCTGAAAGGACAGCACTATTAAACTCCACTGAAGCGGACTCTGTTGCAAGGTTAACTGTGGCTGCTTCCATTCCATCCATCTTGTTGAGTACCTTTTCAATCCTAGTTGAACATGCTGCACAGGTCATGCCGAAAACATCTAAATCCATTTTTTCGTTTCTGACACCGTACCCCAGGTCGTTGATTTTATTGAATATATCGTCTGGTTTAATTTTTTCTGATTCGTATGTGACTGAGGCATTTTCCATCGCCAGATTCACGGTTGCATCGACGCCATCCATTTTATTAAGGACCTTCTCAATCCTTGTCGAACAGGAGGCACATGTCATACCCGTTATGTCGACAGTCATTTGTTCTTTCATCATCTACACCCCGTTTCAATCGAAATTTTCATTTCGTCTCTCACACTTACTATACCCCTGTATAGTATATTTATCAACAATAAAGTTTGTGATATTTATTATTTTACCTTTAACCATGAATACTACTGTTAAAAATATCACTATTTATGAGGAGCTGGCAGATGAAGTTTTGACATTTTTTAAAACAAGCCTTTAAAAATCTACCTTTAGTTGAGAAAACAACAAGGTACGAAAAAAAAGTCGTTAGACAAAAAGCCTGGCTTATCGGCCAGGCTCCTCACTAAATTTTCTTCACATTTTCGAAGTACTCTTCCAATGTCCATTCATTTTCGTATATTTCAGTGGCAGCTTTGATGCCAACATACCGAAAATGCCACGGTTCATACATATAGCCTGTCAGGGTTTCTTTACCCTTTGGATATCTTAGGATAAACCCGTATTTATGGGCATTGTGGGTAAGCCACACACCCTCTTTAGTTTTGCCAAACTGTTCATTCAGATTAAAATTATTGGTCTTGCTGGAAATATCCATCGTCAAACCGGTTTGATGTTCACTGCTTCCAGGTCTAGCAACTGCTTGAAGAGCTTTTTCTTCCCCAACCTTATTAACTTCGGCGTTAAAAAGAGTTTCCTGCCTTCCATATGATCGGTACCCTGAAACGGCAGCAAGTTCAATCCCGTCATTCCTCGCACCTGTAAACATTTTTTCCAGGGCTGTTGCAGCTTCTTGCCTCATAAGGCTCTTTTCAAGCTTAGCATCTCCAAAAGAGAATGGGACATTCGGCCGAACTAAATCTCCCGGGATATATTGATCTGGCAACCCAAAAACCTTATTGACAAGTGCCATCGTATTCTGAGGGTTCTGAATGACATTCTTTCCGTCCGTATTCTGTACTACGTTGAAATACGCTGCTTCAAGTGTCAATCCTTCTTCTTCTACAGGCTTGTCCTCGACCTGAGTAGTGTTTTCCGTATTTTGTTGAGATTCTTTTACTTCAGTTGGCTGGTCTTCCTGCACATCTTGTCCAACCAATTTATCTCCCAAATAAGGAATTTTTTCAAGATACGGCTCTACTTGTGAGCAACCTGTCAATAATATCGGCAAAGCGATTATCAGCAATAGTTTTTTCATTTTGTCCACCAATCTTCAACATTTTAAGGCAATAACACCATTCTAACATTTTTCGGCAAACTTTCGAATGGCCTTTTTTCCCATTATTCTTGTTAATCATTATGCCAGTTTTGAGAATATGCAAACTCATTAGGGTTGGTTCTTAGTCATTTCTCCTTCCCTTTGCACTCAAAATGTCCATTAAACGCTGATTCTTAGACATTTCAACTTCCCTCTGCATCCAAAATGTCCATTAAACGCTGGTTGAATTCTAAAATGGTCATTATGTATTTCCATATAAAAACCCTTTCCTCAAAGGAAAGGGTTTACAAATACTTACTCTTTGATTGCTGCTTCGAGTGCAACTTCGATCATGTCATTGAAAGTCGTTTGGCGCTCTTCTGCTGTTGTCTCTTCTCCAGTCAGGATATGGTCGCTGACTGTAAGAATCGAAAGGGCGTTGCGATCGTATTTAGCAGCCAGGGTATAGAGAGCTGTTGTTTCCATTTCGACAGCCAGAATCTGGTACTGTGCCCATTTTTCCAACTCTGCATTATCATTGTAGAACTGGTCTGCAGTGAATACGTTACCAACTTTAAGGTTCAAACCTTTTTCAAGACCGGAATTATACGCTTTGTATAATAAGTCAAAGTTCGCTGTCGGAGCGTAATCTACTCCACCGAATGTAAGTCGGTTCATTTGGGAGTCAGTTGAAGAAGTCATTGCCAGGATGACGTCACGGACTTTAACATCCTTCTGGATTGCACCGCATGTGCCTACGCGAATCAGGTTTTGGACGTTATAGCTGTTCATCAATTCATTGATATAAATAGAAATGGACGGTACACCCATGCCTGTTCCCTGTACAGAAATTCTTTTTCCTTTGTATGTCCCAGTGTAGCCAAACATATTTCTAACTTCGTTATATAACTTTGCATCTTCAAGAAAAGTTTCAGCAATGTATTTCGCCCTTAATGGATCTCCAGGAAGCAATACCGTTTCTGCGATTTCATTTTCTTTAGCACCAATATGTACACTCATTCAATTATCCTCCATCCTATAGGTTGCTACCCCAAAACTATACCACAATATAGTTAAGCAGGAAAATCTTCAATCTCATGACATTTTTGTTAACGGGCATGCTAGAACTAGCTTTACCGAAGCTGAAACAAAAAATTCTTTCATGTACGAATCGAAAAATTTGAGATAAAGGGGATTGACCTATGGGTAAAAAACATCGGAACCGAATCAACTCACCTAAGAAAAACAATCATATTTCTCCTGAAGCAATCGTTGCTGAACAGGAAGCTCACGGCAAAGAATTTTCAGCTAATGGGAGAAAGAAACAGGGATAAATAAAAGACGATGAAGCAGCCATTGGCTTGCTTCATCGTCTTTGTATTTTTAACAGTAGCTTTCAATCGTGTTTTGAAGGTTTTGCTTTAATGACGGCAGGTCGGATGCATGGATATTCATCCTGACATATGTTTCATCCATACCCATTGCTTCCGACAAGAATCCTCCAAGGCCCCGTGCCTTCCGGTCGACCTGCATTAAAACCTCGACCTCGTTCTCACTAATTGGATAGAAAATCACTTCCAATTCATCAAGTCGTCCTCTAAATGGACCTGATGAAGGTACAAATTCAAACTCCTGGATAAACGGCATGTTTCTGCGGAGATGTCTTGGCGCTTGTTCGCACTCAGCCTCCCTCAGTCGGAATCCAAGGTCGCTAACCGCGTTAAAAACCCCGTGCATCAGCTGATTCGGCACTACGGTCAAGAAATCTTTATCGCTAGGGTCTACTGCATTTTTAATATCAAGCCCCGTTGATACCCAAACCTTCGTCCTGCCCATCGATAATGGCATTTCCATTGGGAGCCTGAAAGAGAAAGGAATTTCCTTTGTTTCATTCTCTTTGATGATGAATGACTGCGTTAGCTTGAATCGGTCAATTTGTGCTGTAGCAGTGTATTTTTTGTCATCTGCTTCTTTTATATAAGTTGTATGTAGACTCAAATAGATGTCGTCGATATTCTGCTCAGTGTTTCCCCCACGAATCTCGACAATTCCGCGTACTTCTTCTCCAGGCATCACCCTGTCCTTTTCCAACTTCGTATCGACTTTAGCTGCACCTATGCCGACACTGGCAAAAACCTTATTAAAAAATGACATATCCCTTGCCTCCCTGATTAAACAAAATTCTTTTTCATATAAATGTATACGTTTAAAAATTGAGAGAGTTTCAGCGTGACAGAACTTTTTTTAAAAATTCATCGAATGATGGTTTTTGAGTAGGTATGAGAATTCATAGCAGGAGTATTTCCTGCTATTGTATATAGAAGACGCTTTTGAAGCAGAAATAGACGGATATATTCCAGCTAACTACTATAAATAGGACAAAATTTATCGACTTGGATTAAATAACCGGAAAAACGACTTTTATTTTCAAGAAATTAAGGGTGATTTTTAATTTAAGTGAAATTTTTCCGTTTATTTTTCAAACGCTGTTATTACAATGGTTAAATACAAAAAGACAGATTCTCATTAGAATCTGCCTTAACCGTGCATAACCTGCCTAGTCTATATCTTCTTCTTCATCGATGATACATTTTTCGATCAGATATTCAAAAGTGATATCTGCCATTTCTTCAAGTTCTTCCTCTGTGGGAACGTATCCCCTTTTTACAAGTTCATGAAAGAAAAATTCAGCAATCTCTTCTGTATCGATAATAACCTCAATCTCTTTCACAGATTCGCCCCCCTTTATTCCAAATGTATGTGAAACACGCCTGTTTCATGCCGAGCTCAACCAATTTTCTGAAAATTGTTCTATTGCTTTTGGACAAGCATAGAATGGAATAAATTCAAATCGGGAGTGAACATGTATGGAGAGACTTGGTATCCTTGCAGAAATGTTTGTTGAGGACGTGAACAAGGAAAATAGTATGGTAGTTGAATTGTTCGGCAGTATCGTGAACTTCTTATTTAAAGCAGTTTTAGTGTTGGGAATTCCTTTTCTAGCTTATGTTCTTATTGAATTTGCAGGTTTATTTTAAACATGGCTTTTGCCATCATTGTTAACGAGCGTTGACAGCTTACGAAGAATGACCCTCATGACATGCGCATATTCATCATCTTTGAACCACTTATATAAAATCCGGTAATCATTATAAATATCAAGCAGATGATCGATCGTCATCCTCTTTTGATGGATTTTCCGCAGTTCTTCTTTTTCACCTGCTCGCGGCTGTTGAGACTTCTTATCAAGATTGACCGAAGGCTTCACTTCTTTATTAGCCGAAAACAAAAGACCCAGCTTCTGGATAAACGTATCTGCACTTTCTGAATCCGCAACGAGTGTCAGTTCTTCCTCCCCTGCTTCAAGCCATTCCCCATCTTTAATCCTGGAGAGTTCATAAATTACATCCTCCCAGGCATCTTCTTTGTATCTCCAAATTTCAGTGCGGAAGCCGACAACTTTAAATAGGTCTGAGCCATACCCTTTAACCTGAACTAAGTCCCCAAAGAAATATTTGTATTCGATGTCGATTTGCTCCTTTTCAAGCAGCTTCCCATCGTATTCAGAGAGCATCTGCAAACTTGTTTCTAAATACAAGCCCTCGCTCTTATTTATCTCATATACATGAAGGCCGTCAAGCCATTTTACATCAGTCACTTTCCCCACAGTTCCATAAATAGTGATCACGACTGTATCACCGATGTTAAACTTAGGTTTCTTCCGTTTTTCCATATCCTCCATCCTCTCAACGATGAGTCGTGAATTGTGATTACAACAGTATATGCAATTTTCTGAAAATCGCTACGCCTAGAAATTGGAGGCAAGCAGCTTTTATAAAAGGGAGTCTAAGATGGATTTTTTTTCATGAACAATAACTCCTTGAAAACAAAAAAAGACTCTCGCGGTTTTACCGCAAGAGCCTTATTAACTTTCTGCTATTAAATACTCCTCCCAAGCTTCGTCAAAAACAGCCATACTTTCCGGGTATTGACCGTTCAGTTCCAGATAGGAGCTAATCTCATCATAATCCTCGGAGTTTTTCGGGAATGAGAGATCATCGTATGCGGAATTTGCAAACCTGCTGATTGCATCAATCGGTTTTGTGGTCCGGTACTTCATAAGAAAGTGGTAAAAGCTTTTATACATATGAACGCCTGCCTATAGTTAAAATTAGTTTGTCCATACTATAACGGATTTGTTAAGTGTCCGTCCACTGTAATGCAAAAAACGAAGCACCTCCCGATTTGGTGAGGTGCTCCCTTTTTGGATTAAAGAATAAATTCAGTGCTTAGATTAGGATCTAGCTCCAGCTCTTCTCAAGGCGCATGCTCTTTTCTTATTGCCATCTTGCTGATTTCGCCATCTCCAGCAATGCCCATATGATATTGAACATTAAAATAGCCACGGTGATTGGCACGGCATGCAGCCAATTCATCCCGTATTTCTCAATAATCAGCCTAACATAATATCCGCAAAAGAATAAGACAACCATTGCTGCAACCAGCATGATTGATAATGCGATGGACATTTCCTCTCCCCATTTCCTAAATAAATACTCCCCACTCTATTATAAAGAGGAGGGAGTAAATGGATAAAAAGGAAGTATGAAATTTTTGTGAACAACACGTTGCAGCTGGTAATATTTATCACACTAGGATATCAGGATGAAAAGTCAAAGTAATTCCGCTTTAACAGTCTTGGCTGGGCCATCAATTCTTCAAAGGTGACCACTTTGTCGAGTTTTTTTGTATCGATTAAAAATAATTGGTCTTCGATTTCCTTCGTGATCAATTCAGTCTGATAGGTCATATCGCAATCGAGACAATGGATGGCAGGAGTTTCATTAATTTGAATTGCTTTCGTGCCGTCTGGAAGTTCCCAAAAGACTTTGTCACTTACAGCTTTTGTGTTTTGGCTACCGCACCACTCGCATTTTCCCATCTTTCAACCTCCTATTCCTTTGTCGATGGGACTGCGCCTTGCCCATCAACTGCTTCAGCTGTCGTCTTATTCTGCTGTGCGATAAACTTCTTCTCCTTCAGCTCATCACGTTTTTCACGCTTATCCTTCAAAGAAGCATGTGCCGGGTCTTCCTCATACTTTTCCCTCCGGTCAATCCTTCCAAGTCCTTCTGGAATAAGGTTGAACTCACTGTCGTTCATGATAGCGGCGATTCCCGCGTTCGATTTTTTCTTTTCATAATCAGGGTATACTTGTTTAAAGTAGCCCTCTGCTCTCCCTGCAACATAATTTTCTGGTTCAGGGTAAGAAGTGATCACACCTTCAAAATTTCGTAACACGACTTTTTCAGGGCTTTGTGATATCAGGTAATTTGGCTGAAGAGAGATTTTACCGCCTCCGCCCGGAGCATCAACCACGAATGTAGGTACAGCGTAGCCGGATGTATGTCCTCTTAAGCCTTCAATAATCTCAAGGCCCTTTGTAACTGGAGCACGGAAATGACCGATGCCCTCTGACAGATCACATTGGTAGATATAATATGGGCGGACACGGATTTTTACGAGGTCATGCATAAGCTTTTTCATGATTGGTACACTGTCATTGATCCCTGCCAGGATGACGGATTGGTTTCCGACCGGTACACCCGCGTTGGCAAGCATTTCACAGGCGCGCTTCGAGTCTTCCGTGATTTCGATTGATGTGTTGAAATGTGTATTCAGCCAAATTGGGTGATATTTTTTAAGGATGGAACAGAGATTCTCTGTAATTCGCTGCGGGAAAACAACCGGTGCCCTTGTTCCAATCCTGATTATCTCAACATGGTCGATTTCCCTCAGGTTTTTTAATATATATTCGAGGATATTATCGTTGATGAGGAGACCATCCCCGCCTGAAATCAATACATCTCGGACTTCAGGGGTCTCCCTGATGTAATTGATTGCAGCATCAAGCTGCTTCTTGGCAACCCCCATGCCGATTTGGCCGGAAAATCTTCTCCGAGTACAATAGCGGCAATACATCGAGCATTGGTTGGTCACAAGGAAAAGCACCCTGTCAGGATATCTATGAGTTAAGCCAGGTACTGGCGAATCCTCATCTTCATGAAGCGGATCTTCAAGATCATATTTTGTTTTGTGAATTTCCTTTGAGATGGGGACTGACTGCATTCTGATCGGGCAGCGCGGATCATCCGGATTCATTAATGAAGCGTAGTAGGGTGTGATATTCAACGGAATGGTTTTCGTCGAGATCCTGACACCCTCTTCTTCTTCAGGCGTAAGATTAATAACCTTCTTTAAATCGTCCAGTGTCCTGATTGTATTTGTAAGCTGCCATAGCCAATCATTCCATTGCTCCTCCGTAACATTCTTCCAAAGCTCAATATCCTTCCAGTGTCTTGCAGGCTTATATAAAGTGTGTTTCATCCAAATTCCCCCCAGCTATTTTTATAGTTATTTATATTGCAAGTTCCGTGCCAAAAATGACGGATTATTCCGAATACACTAAAACCGACGCCAGCAAGGAGTTCATACGATAGCTGGGAAAAATAAGTCAGTATAAAAAAAAATAACCTGCTGAAATTTCGGCAGATTAGGTAGTTATATTTAATTTTTTGATTTTATATTGGAGTGTTTGCCTGGGAATATCCAGGAGGCTGGCTGCTTTTTGGATATTGCCGCCCGATGCATCAAGCGCGTCCTTGATTAACGAGATTTCCAACTCTTTAAGGTGGTCCCTTAAAATGAATGAGTTTCGTGATTTTTCATCAGAGGGACCTGGCACGATGTTTTTCAGCATCATTGGCAGGTCTTGTCCAGTCAGCATAGTGCCTTCGCATACATTCATCATGTATTCGATTGTATGTTTCAGTTCCCTTACATTGCCTGGCCATTGGTGGTTGAGAAAAATGGCCTTCACATGGTCATCCAGTCCAGAAATATGCTTCCTCAGCTGGTTGTTATATTGGCTGATGAAGATATCGGATAAATAAAGGATGTCCTCTTTCCTTTGCCTTAAAGGCGTAAGTTCGAATGTCAAGACATTCAGGCGGTAAAACAAATCCGTTCTCAGCTGGTTCTCTTCCATAGCCTGGCCAGGGTATACATTCATCGCGGAAATCACCCTGACGTTGACGGAGATGACATTAGTACTGCCGATTCTTCTGACTGCTCCATCCTCAAGGACACGAAGCAGCTTGGCCTGCAAGTCGAATGGCATTGAATTCAGCTCGTCAAGGAAGAGTGTTCCACCGTTTGCCAGCTCGAAAAGACCTGGCCTGTCCACCGCCCCCGTATAGCTTCCCTTAGAGGTGCCAAACAGGATACTTTCAAGCAGGTTTTCCGGTATAGCCGCGCAGTTTTGTGCGATGAAAGGTCCATCTGCCCTATTGGAGGAGTTATGGATGGATTGGACGAAAAGCTCCTTTCCAGTACCGCTTTCTCCATATACAAGAATCGGTGAATCAGACATTGCCAGTTTCTCAGCCTTCTTCTTGATGGTCATAAAATGCTTATTTTTTGTAAGCATGTCACTGAATGTATAACCCGCTTGCAGTTTGACTGCTTTCCCGTTGCGAGGCTTAAGCTTTTTTTGGATTTCGACCAGACGTTCAGAAAGCTGCTTAATCTGGGAGTAATCCTTTGCAATTTCCACTGCACCGATTAATTCTCCCTGAACAAAAATTGGCAGAGTTGTATTGACCGTGTCAATTTTTCGTCCATGCAAATTGACAAAGGACTGGGTTTCATTAAAGATCGGTTTCTTCGTTTCAATTACTTTCAAAAGAGTGCTGGATTGATTGTTCAGTGAAGGAAACACACTAAGAAGCGGCTTTCCAATCACTTCGCTGATTTCAAGTCCATCATGCCTTGCGGCCACCTCATTATAAAAAATGGTGATCCCAGCTGTATTCACGACGTGGATTGCCTCGTCAATGCATTTCAATATTGCGCTTAAGATTTCTTCCGTCACATTGGATACTGAATTCATCTCATCACACTCCCATATTGAGTATATGACAGAGTGCCGAAAAACTGTCTTATCACTGCCCAAAATTTGGCGTTTTTGCCAAATCTTTTACCCAAACGTTCATGTTTTCAATTTTATCATAGATATACACGTTGTTCACCAGCCTGCCGCGATACGCATAGCCCAATTGATACAGTGCGGCATTCATGCCAAAGGATAAAGCCCTGGCGATGGAGTAAGCGCAATAGATGCCATTTTCAATCAGTTCATCTTCAAGACGTGCCAGCAGCACCTTCATTAAACCGTGCTTTCTATGTTCTTTTAAGGTTGCGCAATCTGTCATTTCAGCATTTTTATAAAAAGAGTTCACATCCGCTGATGCCGCGCTGACAATCTGGCCGTCATTTACAAAGCCAAAATAAAGACTCCCTTCTTTCATCGTTTTGACAATATACTCTGGGTCATTCAATGGTGTCGGATAGATTTGAAAAACCTTGCTATACAAAACAGACAGGCCCTGAGCGTCTGTTTCGTCCATTTTTTTCAGGATGTAATCATTTGGAGGTGTGATGTTCTGCGCCGGTTCCGCTAGATGGTAAACACTCTTGATGATTCCATCTTCCTGTACCCAATGCGGTGAAGTCCTTCTTTCATCGCTATAGAACTTCGAAAAGAACACACAGTCATTGCCGAGGAAAAATCCGTCAATACCTGCCTCAAAACTGAAGCCCCGTTCAAGCAGCTGCGTAAAATGCTCTTTCCTTCCCTTGATAATTAATTTGTCTGCTTTTTCGCTCTCCACAAGCTTCTCCGCATGATCCAAAACATGTGGTAAACTGCCTAAATAATCTTCCACCCTGACCCGCTTATTCTGTTGATCCAGGTAAACAGTCAGATTATAATTCTTATCAGAAAAGCTCAAGGTTTTTCCTAAATGCATGTTCATTCCCCCAATTCCCAAAATGTATGAAAAGCCTGGCTTTGGGCCAGGCTGACGGTCAATCTAGTTTAATGGATACGAGCTTCAGTTCTGTCATCTCTTCTAAAGCATATTTAATCCCTTCTCTGCCGTTCCCGCTCAATTTGACACCTCCATATGGCATGTGATCCACTCGGAATGTCGGGATATCATTGATCATTACACCGCCAACATGAAGGATTTTTGCTGCTTTGAAAGCTTTTTGAAGATCTTTTGTATAGACTCCTGCCTGAAGGCCAAATTGGGAGTCATTGACCTGAGCGAGCGCATCATCGAATTCTATGAAAGTGTTGATATGGACAACTGGCGCGAAAACTTCCTCACAGGAAATTTTGTCAGTGAGCTGGGCATTGAGCAGCACGGTCGGCTTCAGGATTTGCTTATCGCTTTCCCCGCCATATACCAGCTCCGCTCCATTTTCCACAGCGTCCTGAACCCACGTTTTTGCCCTGGCCACATCATTAGCACTGATCATCGCAGCTAAATCTGTTTGTTCATCCAGCGGATTTCCTACCTTCAGCTTACCAGCTTCTTCAACAAATGTTGACACAAATTCATCGGCAATGCTTTCATGCACGAAAATCCTCTGAATGGATATGCAGACCTGGCCTTGATTTGAGAATGCTCCCGTAACGATTCTTGGCATAACCTTGTTAAAATCAGTTCCTTCGTCGACAATCAATGCGGAATTCGAACCTAGTTCAAGAGTTACTCTTTTGAGGCCTGCATTTTCGCGGATATGCTTTCCCACTTCAGGGCTACCTGTGAATGTGACCATTTTTACCCGATCATCTGAAATCAGTACATCGCCAACACTCTTCCCACTTCCAGTCACTACATTCAGAGCACCTGCAGGCAATCCTGCCCTATGAAAATAGGAAGCTATTTTGTATGCCGATAACGGTGTCTGGCTGGCTGGCTTAAGGACGACCGTATTACCGGCAGCAATAGCCGGGCCGACCTTATGGGCCACGAGATTCATCGGAAAGTTGAAAGGAGTGATCGCAGCGATCACACCCAGCGGTTCCCTGACTGTATAGGCGACTCTTCCCTCGCCTCCAGGTGCCGCATCCATTGGGATTGTTTCACCATGAATCCTCCTAGCCTCTTCTGAAGCAAAAGTATAGGTCATGATCGTACGGTCAACTTCTCCTCGAGCTATCTTCAAGGGTTTGGAGGATTCCTCCGCAATCAGCCGGGCACATTCCTCCCTGTCTTCCTGGATGAATTCAGCCACTCTACGCAGGATATCAGAACGCTTGTGGGCATCCATTTCCGCCATCACTCTTGCTGCTCCTGCCGCTGAATCAATTGCTTTTGTGACATCTTTCTTGCCTGCTTCGGCAACATCAGCAATTTTTTCTCCATTGAATGGATTAAAAAGCGGACGATATGTTTCCGTTTCAACGCTCTCTCCATTTATCCATAAGTTCTGTTTCATTGCATATCCCTCCTATCGCTCGCAGCATTCATTTATGACTGCTTCCAGCACATCGAATCCTTCCTCAATCTGATCATCTGTTATGACGAGAGGAGCCAAAAGCCTGATTACATTACCGTAAAGACCTGCGCTCATCAAGATCAAGCCTCGCTGATGTGCTTTAGCGAGTATTTCCCGGACCAATTGTCCGTTAGGTTGATCATTCTTATCGAAACATTCAATTGCACACATTGCTCCAATTGAACGGATATCGCCAATCTCCGGGAAGCGGTCTGTCAGCTTGCCGAACCTAGCATGAAATTTTTCACCAAACAAGTTTGCTCTATCAAGAAGATTTTGTTCTTCTATCATTTTAACGACTTTTACAGCAGCTACACAACCGAGAGGACTTCCTCCAAAGGTGCCGCCAATTTCGCCAACACCTGCAGAATCCATAATCTCGGCCCTTCCTGTGACCGCACTGATCGGAAGTCCGGCAGCTATTGATTTTGACATGGTCATCAAGTCTGGTACAACGTCGTAGTGCTCCATCGCAAACATCTTTCCCGTCCTGCCAAAACCAGTTTGAATTTCATCTGCGATAAAGAGAATTCCATATTGTTCACAGATTTTTTTCACTCCCTGGACAAACGCCTTGGACGGAATATTAAATCCACCTTCCCCTTGAATTGGTTCCATTATGACAGCCGCAATTTCGGTAGCAGGAACCTCACTAAGGAAAAAGGTCTCAAACTTTTTCAGCATATAGGCGTCCAGTTCTTCAGGTTTCATCTCTTTCTCCTGGGAATACACCGGATATGGCCATTTATAAGTTTCCGGAGCGAATGGCCCGAACTGGTATTTGTATGGTTTCACTTTACTAGTCAGTGACATGGCCATATAGGTCCTGCCATGAAATCCTCTTTCAAAAGAAATGATTCCTTTTCGTCCTGAATATTTCCTGGCGATTTTGATCGCATTTTCAACTGCTTCTGCTCCGCTGCTTAGAAAGAAGGTTTTTTTATCATGCGTGCCTGGAGTGATCTCATTCAGCAATTCCGAAAGTTCAATATATGGTTCATACATCATCACATGAAAGCAAGGGTGAAGGTAGCGGTCAATCTGTTCATGCAGTGCATCCACAACCTCAGGCGGACAGTGTCCAACATTCAGCGTTCCAATGGCCCCGGCAAAATCGATGAACGTATTTCCATCGACATCCGTCAACAATGCACCTTCCCCTTTTTCCGCAAACGACTTGATTGTGTTGAATGGTCCAAGAGGGACACTTTTTTCTTTTCGCGCTAACAATGCCTGTGCCTTCGGACCCGGTATCGCTGTGTTAATCTTTATATATCCCATTGCTTGATTCCCCCTTTTTTTCTAATCGCTGACCTCACACCACTTAAGTAATGCAAGGGCTATGATTTCAGCAGCTTCAAAAACATCTTCTAGCTTGATATACTCATTCGCCTGGTGTGCTGTTTCCGTTACTCCCGGTCCAAAGACCACTACAGGCACTCCGCCAACCTTCGAAAGAATTCCTCCGTCAGTAGCCCATGGAGACGCCTCGATTAATGGAGTCTTTTCTTTAACTTCCTTAAAGCTATCTGAAAGGACATGGATCAGTTCATGTTCGGGATCCAGGTCGCCTGGCAGCCAGCTAGCACCGAACCATTCAAGCTCAGGTGAATGATCTCTTAACCACGTATCTTCATTACAGACTTCCGCAATGGCTTCCAACATTTCATACTTTGCCTCTTCCTGTGTTTCATTTGGGGCGACCCCCATCCTGCCCTCAATGACAGCTAAATCTGGTACAGAAGATGGCCAATCTCCTGCATGGATTTTCCCTATATTGATAGGAATTGGGATTGGGATGCTCTCGAAAAACGGGTCTGTGATTCTCTCATTCCTCTGAGTCTCCAAGCTTCTCAGTCTATCTATCACCAGCATGGATTTTTCAATCGCGTTGACCCCTTCATACCTTGTCCCGCCATGCGCCCCTTTTCCTTTTACAGAGATTCTGAACCACATCGATCCCTGCTGTTTTGGAAACAGTTTCATATTGGTCGGTTCAGGGATGATGGCTGCATCCGCTTTATAACCTCTCAGGACCGTGGCAAGGGTACCGGCACCACCGCTTTCTTCTTCAATCACACTCTGAAAAATAACATCGCCCTTTAACTTTATTCCTGAATTCTTAATTGCCTCCATCGCCATGAGCAGTGAAGTTGTGCCGCCCTTCATATCTGTCGAGCCTCTGCCAAACAACTTGCCGCATTCGATATGCCCGCTGAACGGGTCTTTATCCCAATCTTTTGGGTCACCAGCGGGAACAACATCAATATGTCCATTGAGGATCATCGACTTCCCTCCGCCTGTCCCCCTCATAATCCCTATAGCATTTGGATTTCCATTGAAGTCTTTTCGGTCAGAACAAAATGCTGGGTGGACAGAAAGTGTGTTATCCCCGATTTCCCATATATCCATTTCAAGTCCAAGCTCGCGGCATTTTTCTATAATGACTGCCTGCGCTCCACTTTCATTCCCTCTTGTACTAGGTTCCTGGACTAACTTCTGTAAAAGCCGTGTCCCTCTGATCCTGCTTTCTTTAATGTAATTCCTCACCTTTTGCTCAGGAGTTTGCACGATATCAGCCCCTTTTAATATTCGATAATCCGTACCTCATCTGCGAGTGTAAATTTGCATGCGGTCTTAGAGGTAACTTCAGGTATTGTATGTGGCGCAAAAAGTTCAGACAAAATCAAACAACCATCCATTATTTTAAAAATAGCGAGGTCGGTAATCACCATGTCGACACATTCAGCTGCCGTTAAAGGCAAAGTACAGGATGGGACAATTTTAGAAACCCCATTTTTATCGGTATGATTCATCAATACGGCAACTTTCCGGGCCTTCTGTGCCAGCTCCATTGCCCCTCCCATACCTGGAACCTTCTTGCCCGGTACAATCCAGTTTGCCAGGTCCCCTTTCTGGCTAACCTGCAAGGATCCTAGAATCGTAAGATCCACTCTGCCTCTGCGAATCATTCCAAAGGCAACGGCGCTATCACAATAAGAGGAACCCGCCACGACAGTAACAGGGAAGCCGCCAGCATTGCACAGGTTTTCATCCTCAAAACTTTTTTCAGGCGACTCCCCCATCCCAATAATTCCGTTCTCAGCATGGAACATGACTCTCGTATTCTTGGGAAGGTGGTTTGGGACCAGTGAGGGAATTCCTATGCCTAGATTGACAACCATGCCCGGAGAAATTTCTTCGGCAGCTCGTCTGGCCATTCTATTTCTGACATCTACTCCCATGCCCATCTCCAATTCACCCCTCCAGAAGGAATTACCATATCTACAAATACTCCGGGTGTAACGATTTCTTCAGGATCCAGGCTGCCCAGGGGGACAATTTCCTCTGCCTCTGCAATGGTGAAATTTCCCGCCATCGCTACAAGCGGGTTCGTATTCCTGGCACTTTTATCAAAAACAAGATTTCCGTATGGGTCTGCTTTTTTGGCATAAACGATTGAAACTTCGGCAGTTAAAGCTGTTTCGATCAAATAGTCTTTGCCGTTCAAGGTCATTCTTTTTTTTCCTTTAGAAACAAACTCATGTTCAACGCCTACATCTGTCAATATGGCGCCGAGACCCATTCCTCCCGCGCGGATTCGTTCTGTAAGAGTTCCCTGTGGCGAAAACTCCACCTCCAGTTCCCCCTTAGTCATCAGTTCACCTGCAACTGGATTGGAGCCGATATGTGAGGCAACGACTTTCTTTGCCTTGCCGCGGCTGACAATTTTTCCAATTCCGATTTCAGGAAAACCCGTATCATTCCCAATCAGCACAAGGTCTTTTATTTCTTTTTCGAGAATGCCGTCTATTAGGTCAGGAGGAGATCCTACTCCGCCAAACCCGCCAAACATCAAGGTCATCCCGTCATAAAAATGCTCCATTGCTTGTTGAAGTGTGGCTATCTTTCCAAATGGATTTTCCATCTATTTCTCATCTCCATTTTCACAAGGAAATCCCAGTATTCTATATACTTCAATGAATGTTGCCTTAAGCAAAGCTATCAATTCATCAATCTCTCGCCTGGTGATCGTCAGCGGCGGAGAGATAATGACTGCGTCCCCTGACAGGCCATCCAGGCCGGCACCAGCTGGATAGAGCAGAATCCCTTTTTCTCTTCCTGTTTTTATAACTAGCTCTGTTAATTTGATGCTTCGTTCAAACGGGATTTTTGCACCTGCCAATCTCACAAATTCAAGACCGAGAAGCAAGCCCTTTCCCCGGACATCACCGATAAACTCAAACTGATTTTTCAACTTATCGAGCTTATTTTTCAGGTAAATAGACTTTGATTCGACTTCATTAAGAATTTGATTATTCTCAAGGTATTCCAAAACCGCCAGTGCAGCTGCGCATGATTGTGGATTCGCGCTAAGCGTATGGCCGCTCATAATTGATTTAGAGCCATTCTGAATGGGCTCCATCACATGATCACTGACAACCGTTGCTGCAATCGGAGCGTATCCTGCTCCCATTCCTTTTCCAAGGGCGACAATATCGGGGATGATGTTCCAGTGTTCAGATGCGAGCATCGGTCCTGTTCGGCCAAACCCTGTCATCACCTCATCCGCGATGAATAATATATTGTTTTCGTCACAAATCTTCTTAATCGTTTCGTAGTAGCCCTTTGGGGGAGTTATTGCGCCTCCAGCAGCACCGATCACCGGTTCTGCAATAAATCCTGCGATATGTTCAGAACCAATCCGCTTGATCGCTCCCTCAAGCTCCATCGCACATAAAAAGCCACACTCAGGTGCTGAGCTTTGATATGGACATCGGTAACAATATGGAGGTGAAATGGACGGAAATTCCTCAAGCAATGGAACGAACCTTGCTCTTCTCCCTGGATGACCTGACATCGAAAGGGCACCAAGCGTGATTCCATGGTAGCTGATCCATCGGGATAAAATTTTTGTTTTTGACTTGATCCCCTTCTCTTGCCAGTACTGAATCGCAATCTTCAGCGCGGTTTCTGTAGCCTCTGAACCACTATTTACGAAGAAACTCCAATTTAAATCCCCTGGCAGAGCATCGGCTAGTTTTTCCGCAAGTTTTTCGGCTGCCTCACTAGTGAATTGGGAGCGATAGACAAATGACACCTTTTTCGACTGTTCATGCATGGCCAGGATAATTTCAGGAACCCCGTGTCCAATATTTGCCGTGACAGCCCCGGATGCAGCATCTAGATATTTTTGGCCTTCTTTGTCAAAAAGAAAGACACCCTTTCCATAGTCAATCTCTGGATAGCTTTCATCCAAGGCAGGTTTTATCAAGTAGGACGGCTTCATAATTTCACTCCATTCACCGCATTAAAATTAAATGGACATTCTGTAAAGTGTATGAAATGAAAATAGGAATCTTTCGTGAAGTTCTAAAAAATTACTGGAGAGGAGGAGGGAACGGAGGGTGTTTTAGAATTAAGACGGGTTTGGGGAGCTTTGAGGTTATAGCTGTCAAGAAAACGATGGAATCTTGACTGCTTCGGGAGCCCCAGGCTAAAAGCTGTCAAGATAACGAAGGAATTGTGACAGGTTCGTAGGCTCTAGGACAAAAGCTGTCAAAATAAAGAAGGAATCGTGACAGGCTCGCGCGCATCAGGCTAAAAGCTGTCAAGATAACGAAGGAAACATGACAGCTTCGGGAGCCCCAGACTAAAAGCTGTCAAGAAAACGATGGAATCTTGACTGCTTCGGGAGCCCCAGCCTAATAGCTGTCAAGATAACGAAGGAATTGTGACAGGTTCGTAGGCTCCAGGACAAAAGTTGTCAAGAAAGTGGAGGAAGTAAGACATTTTCGGAGGCTGGACAAATTCCAGCCAGAGAAAAAGACACCTATCAAGGTGCCTTTAAATAAGAACTATTCTTTTTGTTCAATAAAGATCTCGGTTTGGCCAGCTGCTGCTTTTACAGTGGCGGTTGCTCCGATTGGCAATGTCGCAAATGGCTGGACATGGCCAAAGTTGACGTTTGCGATGATGGGTATGTTGCGCAGCTCTTCCTTACTGGAAATAATCTTCCTTAGTGCCTCTTCTGTAATATTGGAGTTTTTTTGGAAGCGGCCAATCAATAGCGCTTTAATCGAGTCAGCATCCGGCAGATGCAGCAGCGACTGCAGATCCCTGTCGAAGCTCCTTGAATGGCTTTCTTCGTCATCCTCGATGAACAGGATGCTATCTTTCAGTGAAGGCAAAAACTCTGTTCCCTGAAGCAGGTTCATTGTACAAAGGTTTCCGCCGATCAGTTTTCCCTCGGCTTCTCCTTCCTGGAGGATTAGATAGCCGTTTTGTTCATGGAATGTCCGATTTTCCTGGTCAAGATACCAGGCATCGTCGGACCATGTTGCAGATGGAACGACTTCGTAAGGAGCATCATTCGTGACTGCCTGCAAAAACGATTCCATCGTATATTCAAGTCCATGCTTCACGCCGAAGCTAGAAAAATGTGGACCGGAGTAGGTTACGAGACCAGTTTTTTGATAGATCGCCAGCTGAAGCGCGGTAATGTCACTGTATCCACATAGAATTTTAGGATTAGCAGCAATCAGGTTGAAGTCTATATACTTTAGCAGCTGATTGGAATTATATCCGCCTATTGCCGTTAAGATTCCTTTTACATTTGGATCGGCAAAAGCATTATGCAAATCCTCGATCCTCTCGGCAATCGAAGAACTGAAAAAGTCATCATGCGCTTCCGCATTCTTCCCAAATGTCACATTGAAACCCAGATTGGTCAACCTTTCAACAGACAAATCCACCTGGGCCCCTTTTAATATGATCATGCTGGTCGCAGGCGCAATTACTCTTATTTCATCCCCTGGCACTAATTTAGGTGCAAACATTATCTCCCCGCCTCTTCTAGATATATCTATTATTTTATCAGAGAAAAGAGAGTGTGTAAGTATCTTTAAACGAATGCAGGCTCAGCTTTTCGGCCAGCCTTTGACTTTTTGATGATGTCGGTGGCAATCCAGACACCGCATGCGCTTGCCTGTGCCAGACCTCTTGTGATGCCGGCTCCGTCCCCTCCGACATATAGACCGCCAATTTCGGTTTCAAATTTATCATTCAACTTCGGTCTTGCAGAATAGAATTTTGCCTCGACTCCATAGAACAAAGTATGTTCTGAAGCAAGCCCTGGAGTGACCTGGTTAAGTG
The DNA here is from genome assembly GCF_053543455.1 of Mesobacillus sp. LC4. NCBI lineage: Bacteria > Bacillati > Bacillota > Bacilli > Caryophanales > Bacillaceae > Mesobacillus > Mesobacillus sp. LC4. The sequence continues at coordinate 620,191 of NZ_JBGCUB010000001.1, read as the reverse complement.
CTTCTGTCATCTCGATCAAGCTCTTCAGTGTGTTATATGGAAGGACAAGTCCGAGATCCCCTGGAACAGCTTCCTTTAAAGTCGGCTCTAAAAATCCTTCTTTGATCCTCTTTTCCGTTGACCTGCGCCCCTTTAAAATATCACCGTATTTCTGGACAATCAGGCCGCCGTTGGAAAGGCTGTTTGCCAGTCTGGAAATCTCATGTGCATATTCATTCGGCTTATCGAATGGCTCAGAAAAAGTATGCGATACAAGCAAGGCAAAGTTGGTATTGCTGCTTCCAAGTTTAGGATCTTTGTAAGCATGGCCATTTGCAAGCATGATTCCAGAATGATTTTCGACAACGACATGTCCAGAAGGATTGCTGCAGAACGTTCTTACACTTGTTCCTACGGATGTATTGAAGATAAATTTCCCTTCATATAAATGCTCATTTATTTCCTCCATAACAACATTGGACGTTTCCACACGGACGCCAATGTCGACCTGGTTGTTAATCATCTTAAGCCTTCTTTTTTTCAAAAGCTGTGTCAGCCATTTGGAGCCGTCACGGCCAGGGGCAACGACCACTTTTTCAGCAAGGATTTTCTCGCCGTTTCTAAGCTCAACACCTTTGACTATATGGCCATCAGCAGTTTTCTCGGTAATCAAATCCTCGATCTCCGTCTTGAACGCCATATCAACTTTATCTTTTAAGTATTCAAAAATGTTTTTTAAAATCTCAAGATTCTGTTCAGTCCCAAGATGACGCACCTGTGCTCGTAACAGCTTCAATCCTGCCGCATAGCCTCTTCTTTCAATTTCCCTGACCTTATCTGTCATCGGGTCGGTGATGCTTTCTGTAGCTCCATGCTTAAGGTTAATTTCATCTACGTATCTAATAAGCTCGACGACTTTTGAATCAGGAAGGTAATCCGTCATCCATCCGCCGAATTCACTTGTTATATTGAACTTTCCATCTGAATAGGCACCGGCACCGCCAAACCCATTCGTAATCGAACACGCTGGAAGGCAACCGGCAAAATCCTTCTTCCCGGCTGGCGGCGGGCATTTCTCAATTTTCTTCTGTAAAATCGGGCAGTTCCTCCGGTAAATATCATGGCCTTTATCAACCAGCAAAACCTTTGCCTCAGGCATCTTCAACGATAATTCATAACATGTAAAAATACCTGCCGGACCTGCTCCAACGACAATCACATCATAGTTTGTATTCATTCTGCATCCCCCGCCAATCAGTTTTTTGCTTAACCATTGGTAAATATAACAAACAAAGGCGAAGGAGTCAACAATAATCACGAACTATATTTGGGATATACTAAAATAATGTTCGTGTTTTATCAGGACAATATAAGAGACTGCCTGGCAGGCAGCCTCTTATTTTATCTCAGTACATTGTTATTACCAGTTATAGCTGCAGCATGCACCAATGATGATCAACAAGATGAACAATACAACGATTAAAGCGAAACCGCCGTATCCATAACCAGCACCGCCTACTCCTGCATAAGGATAACCTCCGCCGCAGAAAGTTCCATAAGTTGGTGCTGTTGCCATTGGTGAAGTTACAGGCATAGGGGCATTATCATATCCGTACATTAAAAACCACTCCTCGTTTGTTTTTGAATTGCTTTCCCTTTACGGTATGATATGGGTACTTGACCCGTTTGTGCATTAGCCCATTTTTTAAAATTTATGGGTTCTTCAAAATTCTCAGCAGATTTACGTTAAAGTCAAAAAACAGGAAAAAATATTACAAAGTTGGAAGGTAACGGTTAAAATAGTGATATAGATATTTTTCGGAGGGATACCAACAAGAATGACATCAAGCGCAAAAAAAATGTCCAGTATAATTCTCCTCACCGCCGCATTTATGATCTTTTTAGCGATACAGTCCGAACATTACTTTTCAAAGAATTTAACGGTATATGAAAAAATTGATGCTGGTTCGAAGATTCATTACTTAATAATCGGAGACAGCATTGGCCGGGGTGCTGGTGCAGAAGATAAGGACTTACGCTGGTATAGCCAATTCGAGGTCCTTCTCAGAGACTTCAGCGGATCCCGGGCAAGAAGGAATATGATCGTCCAGAGCGGGGCAACCGCATTCGAAGGAATTTACAAATTGGAGAAGGCCCCGTATTTCCGGGACATAGATCTCATCTTTATTGTTTTTGGTGAAAATGATCGCAAATACATGGATTCTGAACAGTTTACCTTTTTTTATGAAAAATTGATCCGAAATGCCAAGGAGCGCTATCCTGGCTCTGAAGTCATCACAATCATTGAAAGTCCCTTACAACAGGAGAAATTTGCTGATGCGATAAATAGAGTGTCGGTGCATTATGGAGCAAAGCCACTAGACATGCGGGTTCCTTTTAAACAATCAGGAATGCTTACTGAGCAGCTCACCACAGATACGGTCCATCCTAATGGGAAAGGATATCAGTTATACGCGACTTCAATACTCGAATTGATTCAGAATAATATCAATTCAGATACCGAGATTGCCAGTCTTCCAAAACCTTTAACCATGGACCAATCCTTTACTCTGTACGAAAAAAAGAATTTATCTCGCAGCCAGGGATTCGTCATTGAAAATGGAATGAATATCAGCAAGAGACCTGGAGATTACTTAGAATATGAGTTCCAAGGCCCTATTCTTGGAGTTAAGGCGATTCGAAGCCAGGAGGGTGGAATGCTGAAGGTGTTGATCGACGGAGAATATGTCACGACGCTTTCGACATGGTGGCCCTTCACTCGTGAAAGATATCTATATATCGCAAGCGGGCTTGATAAAGGACGGCACACAGTCCGATTTGAAACATTGGGCAAAACTTCATCAAACAATACAAGTGAAAAGTCAGTCATCCAGATATCCTCAATTATCGTTGCAAAAGATGAACAAAAATAATCATAGAAAGTCGCATTTAAAAAGTGTATGATACTTCCATATGTTTAAAATAAGGAGTTCAACATGAAAAGTGTATTGAAGAATTTTATTAATGGGATTTTGACAATTGTCCCGATCATTCTCGTTATCTATGTCATTTATAAAACATTCATGTTCTTAGACAGCCTTCTAGGCAATGTCCTGAAGCCCTATTTACAAGAACGGTATATTCCAGGCATTGGCCTCCTGACAACCCTGATCCTTATTACCATTCTAGGATGGTTGTCCACCCGTTTCATTACCGGAAGTATCATTAAACTGATTGATAAATTGCTGGAAAAAACACCCTTCGTAAAAACAGTTTACTCTGTTATAAAGGACACGGTCCATTCCTTCCTTGGCGAGAAAAAATCATTCTCCAAGGTCGCTTTGGTTACAATACCCGGTACCAATATGAAAAGTCTCGGTTTCATAACGACAGAAAACCTGAAATCATTCCATGAACCATTATCCGAGCATGTTGCCGTCTATGTACCCCAGACGTTCCAGGTAGCGGGGTTCACCTTCCTCATCCCCAAAAACGAGGTGGAAATCATTGATGTAAAACCCGAGGATGCGATGAAATTCATCCTCTCAGGAGGAATGACTTCTGCAAATGGCAAAAATTCTGTTCATGAAAACAGCCGCTAATCAGCGGCTGTTTTTCTTCATACCTGGTCCGTTTACACAAACCTGATACCTATTCAAAGGTCACTTCCAAAATCGGTGTCGTTCCCTTATCTACATTTCCTTCTGTTAAAACCTTCAATGAGGCAGCCTGATCTGTGTTGGTGATTATCACTGGTGTCACAGTACTTTTCGCCTTTTCACTGATCACAGATAGATCAAAGGTTACCAGTTTATCTCCTGCCTTGACTTTATCGCCCTGTGCTACATGCGTTTCAAAACCTTCTCCCTTTAGGGAAACAGTCTCCAGACCGATATGGATCAATAGCTCTGCTCCGTTTTTCGCCCTGATCCCGACAGCATGCTTCGTAGGGAAAACCTGCAGAATCTCACCTTCCACCGGGGACACGACCACTCCCTCTGACGGTTCGATCGCTACTCCATCCCCCATCATTTTTTCCGAAAAAACAGGATCTGGTACTGCAGTTAAACTTACAGCTTTACCTGTCATTGGTGCTACCAATTGAATTGTTTTAACCGGCTCTTCTTTTTTTCCGAATAGCTTTTTAAACATCAGTATCATTCCTTTCAAACATTGAGCTTTGATTAATCATGGAACAGCTTGAGGTACTCTCCATAACCTTCCTCTTCCATTTTTTCTTTCGGAACAAACCTCAATGCGGCCGAATTAATGCAATATCGCAGTCCATTTTCTCCAGGCCCATCATCAAACACATGACCCAAATGAGAATCCGCCGTCTTGCTCCGCACTTCAGTCCGGACCATGAAATGGCTCCGGTCTTGCTTTTCAATTATTTCTTCATCCAAGATTGGCTTCGTGAAACTTGGCCAGCCGCATCCGGCATCATATTTGTCCCGGGAGCTGAACAAAGCCTTGCCCGAGACGATATCGACATAAATTCCTTCTCTTAAGTCATTCCAATATTCATTTCTGAATGGCGGTTCGGTTCCATTATTTTGCGTAACCTCATATTGCATAGGACTCAGTCTCTTCTTTAACTCCTCTGGATTATTTTTTGTCATTTCTTTTCCCCCCAATGATTCCTGATAAATGCTGAACGTCCCGATCCTACTTGGTATGCATTATACCTATCAGGGTTTTTCTTATAATAAGCCTGGTGGTATGTCTCTGCTGGATAAAACGTTTTGGCCGGCAGAATCTGCGTGACAATAGGTTTCGTGAATACACCGCTTTCCGCAAGCTTCATTTTTGATTCTTCCGCTAACTGTCTTTGTTCTTCACTATGATAAAAAATCGCTGTCTGGTAGGACTGTCCCCTGTCGTAAAACTGACCTCCTGGATCTGTGGGATCGATTTGCTGCCAGTATAACTGAAGCAGGTCCTCATAAGGGAATATTTCTGGATTGTATGTGATTTGTACCGCTTCATAGTGCCCGGTTGTCTCGCTGCAAACCTGCTCATATGTAGGATTCTCTGTCGTGCCTCCAGTATAGCCGGACACAACGCCGATAATCCCCGGCTGCTCATCGAACGGCTTGACCATGCACCAGAAACAGCCTCCGGCAAATGTAGCAAGCTCGTGATTACTTTTTTCCATAGTACACCTCATCTTTTAAGCTTTTGATAAATCAATGTAACTGTCTACTCAAATACTTATTCCCTATTGTATAACTTTTAAAGCAAAAAACACATTCAGAGCCCTTAAACAATTAAAACCCCTTCCGTAGAAGAGGTTTTTACATTATCTTCGCTTGTGCATGGAATGATGGCGAGCTTCTTTACTGATATTTTTCCAGTGTTTTTTTTCATCGGCTTGTGCCTTTTTATCCAGCTTACGGTCAATAAAGGCCAACTCTTTTTGGAGCTTTTTATAGCTGATAAGCCTACTTTCTTCGAGCAGTCCCTCCTGGATTGCTGAAACCACTGCACAGCCGGGTTCGTTTTTATGGCTGCAATCACGAAATTTGCAGGCATCAGCATACTCCTCGATATCTGCAAAACTCTCGGTGATTCCATCTTCACTGGTCCATAGCTGTATTTCCCTCATTCCTGGTGTATCAATTAAGATCGCCCCACCAGGCAGCCTGACCATTTCACGATGGGTGGTAGTATGCTTGCCTTTATCATCATTTTCCCTGATTTCCTGGACAAGCTGTTTTTCAAATCCTGTGAAGTAGTTGACAAGGCTTGACTTGCCGACACCTGACGAACCAATCAATGCAATTGTCTTACCTGGTGCCAGATATGCCTGAAGTTCCTCAATGCCTTTTCCCTCAAGAACGCTTACGGCTATTACAGGTACACCGATAGCCACTGAGGAAACTTGATCCAGCTTCGCTTGTAAATCTGTCACTAGATCCGCTTTGCTTAAAACGATGACAGGGTTCGAACCACTTTCCCAGGCAAGCAACAGGTATCGCTCAATTCGTCTTAGATTCAAATCATCATTAAGTGAGTTAACGATGAAGACTGTATCAACATTTGCTGCGACTATTTGCTCCTCGGTAACCTGGCCGGCAGCCTTTCTGGAAAACTTGCTTTTTCGGGGAATGATTCCTTTTATGATCCCGCGCATCTCCCCGGGGGAAGCTTGAACGGCAACCCAGTCGCCAACTGCAGGCAAATCTTCACGGCCATTTGCTTCAAATGTCAATTTGCCAGCTAATGTACATAGATATTCTCCTTCTTCGAGCCATACCCTATAACTATGCTTATGCTCTAATGCTACCCTGCCAAGCTTCAGTCCATCTGGATACCTTTCATTAAAAAGGCTGTTCACTTCAGCACTCATTCCGATATTTTCAAGATTATTCAATTCTTATTCCTCCATCATGCTTTTATAAAATATTAAAAAACCACAGGCATACACAGCCCGTGGTTCATAAGCATGGAGAAAAAGACTAGTCGTCTATTGATCCGCTCAGGTCAGGGGCCGTGCAAAAAGCAACAGTCATCATCAAAACATTTAACATTTTGCTCATTTCACTCCACCTGCCTCTCTTTTAGTTATTTATAGTATATGGTAAAACATTCCTCAAGTAAAGCTTTATTTTAACTATGCGCTGCCTATTTGCACCTCTTGCGCCCAATTTGCATACTTTACATTTGAGTATTCATTAATTTTAGGAGTGAGGGGTATGACCACTAGGAACCAGAATGATTACCTTCATAAAGCAGCCATATATGATTTATTGGCTAATTATTATAAATACCTAAATCCAAGCTTGCATGTCATGTATTACCACAAACACTTACGGAATTTAAATAAGGCTGTCCAGTTAATGCGATCCCCTGCAGTTCCGGAAAGTCCATTAACTCCAGCCATGGTTCGCTTCTTGCATGGATCTCCAGGGGTAGAGAAAGTTGATATTTATGTAAATGGAAACAGGGTGCTCCGTGACTTCAGCTATAAATCCAACAGCAGCCATATGCAGCTTCAGCCAGGGAAATATCAGGTTGATATATATCCAGCAGGTGATAGTGTATCTACGGTGATCAGCAAAAAGATAGTGGTCGAACCAGGAAGGATATACACAGCGGCGATTGCCGGCCCTATCAATAACCTTAGGCTGCTGATTTTCGAAGATAGCCCACAGACTCCTGTAGGAGAAACGAAAGCTAGATTTATCCACCTTTCTCCAGATGCACCAGCTGTAGATATTGCCGGGAAAAATGGTGATGTCATTTTTCCGAATGTGTCCTATAAACAAGCCACTACTTATCTCGCTTTGACCCCTATGACTGTTACACTTGAGGCGAAAGTTGCCGGTACAAAAAATACAGTAGTGACAATCCCCGATGTGAAATTGGAACCAAATAATGCCTATACGATCGTCGCGGTAGGTACTGCCAAAGGGGAACCACCAATTGAAGTACTAATATTGCAAGGTTAAGACGGCCGGGCGACCGGCCTGTTTTTTTAATGAAACATCATTTCTTTGCAAGAAAAGTTATTCCACATCAATGTTCCTTCCGAAAAAACAAAAAGAAGGCACCCATATAAGTACCTTCTTAATCTGCTGGAACAAGCAGCGTAAATTTAACGTTATCCTTTTTCAAATCAAATTCATTTACACGGACCTTTATGTTACTTTTCAACTTAAGCCTTTGCATTGACACATACACTCTTTCTTCCTTTGGCTGGATGTTCACGGCAGCCGGCAAATCATAGCTGTCGCGGACAAATTTAAGAACCGTTGATACAGGAAGGTTCAGTCTTCCTACCGAAATGGACCTCTGCTTTAAGATCAAATCTCCATTTTTCAATGCTTGAGGTTCGAAGGTTAGCCTTAATTCCAACTCCTGACTGAAGAGAGGCAGCGTTCCATATAACTCCACTTCATCTGTCAACAGAACTTGATAATTAATCTGGCTGTTCTTTGCTTCTTCTTCCAGGTAGTGATTGATGACCCGATTTAAATCCCGTTTGTTTGTCGAGACATTAAAAGCAACATCATCTCCATCAGATTGATTCGGAACAGGTTCTATTTTTGTTTCCTCAACAGGTGAAGCGATTAGGACCCAGACTGCGATGATCACTGCAGCTATGATACCCAATAATATAAAAAAGCCGATTTTCCATTTGTTTTTTTTCATTACTTTTTGTAGCTCCTCTTCCATGACTTATTGCATCAGTACGATATTGAATCAATAACCTGCTCATTCAGCGTTTCATAAATCCGGTCAGCAATTAATTGGTAGCCCCGGTCATTCGGATGAAAATAATCAGTATATAACAGGTTTTCTTCATTGTTCAGGAAAATATCATGAATGTCGACAAAGTGCGCATTCCCATCCTGCGTTACTATTGAGAGACTTTGGCTGTTCCATTCATCCACTATTTGATTCATTTCTTCTACATCCGCAAACCAGCCATAAAACGGGTTATACAGTCCGATTAAAACTATTGGCGCTTCTTGATTATGGCTTCGGATTGATAAGAAAATTTCCTGAAGCTGTTTTGCGAACAACTTTTGTTCTGCTTGAAAAAGATTAAGATTAAGACTGGAGAAATTCTGCTTAACCACCTTCATCAAATCATTTCCGCCGATCGTTAAGATGATCAGATCGGCCTCCTTGATAGAGGATTGGACATTTTTGTCATTGAGCCTTTTAAGAAGCTGGTCGGTCCGATTCCCTCTTACACCAAAATTTTCGAAATTCGCATTTTTTATTGTCTTTTCATTTTCAAGCTGTTCAGTAAGATATGGGATATAACCTCCTGTGTTGGTACTATCCCCTACCCCCTGTGTTAGAGAGTCCCCAGCAGCCACAATATGCAAATCCCTTGGAAAAAATGATGTCGGCAAAGCTTCCTTTAATTCCACTCCCGTTTCCTTGACCTTATTGAAGTTCCCTTTTTGCAAACTTTCAAACTGGCTGCAGGAAGATAAGATCATGGCCAGTGCTACATAAAGTAAGGTGAATTTCTTCAACAATATTCATCACCTACCTTTAAAAAGTATAATCATTATATCATTTAATGCCTTAATGGGGCTTGTTTTCCGATTCGCTTTTCCCAATTCCAAGCGTATATTATAATCTGTTCAACCTGAAAAGGCTTATTCCAGGACAAAAAAAAACAGACCACATAATGCGGTCTATTGGAGTGCTTCAATATCTTCAATTATTTGTTCAAAAGGAACGTCCTTCAGCCCAGTATAATATTTCCTCATATCCCCGTTCTGGTCTACAAGGTAAAAATCAGTTCCGTGGATGACCTGATCCCCTGTTTCAGGCTTCTTGACTAAAGTCTTAAAATTTTCAAGCGCAAATTTCTCTATTTCCGCTTGGGTATAACCCGTTAGGAATGACCAGTTCTTGAAATCCACATTGAACTTCTTTCCATATTCCTTAAGTGCCTCAGGAGTATCGACATCAGGATCCACACTGAAGGAAATAATCTCGACATCCTTAAGCCCTTCTTCATTCATCATATCCTGGAGCTTTGCCATATTGGCTGTCATTGGCGGGCACACATCTGCACAGTTCGTAAAAATAAAGCTTGCAACCCAGACCTTGTCTTTTAAATCCGCTTTGCTTACTGACTCACCATCTTGATTGGTGAAAGTAAAATCCTCAATCGGATAGTTCTTGGCATCCTTTAATCCGCTATTCCCACATGCAGCAGCAAAAATCATAACTGCAGCAAGCATGAGGATGGTATAAACCTTTTTCAAACCCATCACCTGCATCTCTCGAATAATGTCCATAGACAATTTTATCAGAGGCATTTGAGAGAAGAAAGAAAAAGGTATGAAAAAAGTGTGAAATTGCATCATTTACCCTGTGCCATTGTGGGATTGTGAATTTTTCATCGTTGTGTAAAAATTCTTAATGAACTCTGCGTAATTGAAGTTAACAGCTACCTTATGGACAGGATAATCTGCTTTGTCAATCGATTTCCTAAAATCCCCGATACTCTCGCCAAATGCCTCCCCTTTGTTCACAACAATTTTGACAGGAATATCGAGGTAAACAACATGCTCTTCATGCACTAACGCCCAGAGTGTCAGTACATCATGGAGAGGAGCACCAGTCAATTCAGGATTCCTCTCTTTATAGAACTTGAAGTAATAATCGAACATGGGCTTGACTAGCTTCCCTACTTCACTGTCAATAGAATGGTAGTATTCATCAAGCTCATCAATCAAGGCCGGGGTCACGATTGCCCCGCTCGTCACATCTAACGGAATGATTTTCACAGGAGGTTTTGATTGTGTCAGGACGATATTAGCAGCATAAGGATCTCCATAGAAATTTGCTTCAGAGACCGGCGTCACATTTCCCGGCTCATTGAACGCTCCACCCATAACGTAAAAATCCTTAACCATTTTCATAGTTTCAGGGTAGAGAATGAAAGCTGCCGCGAGCGATGACAGTCTGCCCACATTCACTATGATGATTTCACCGGGGTTTTTTTCGATGATTTCCTGAATGCCGTGGAAATTTTCTAGAGAGTAATCCACCTCAATATCAGGGATAATCGGTCCTAGCCCTTCAATCCCATGGACATCAGGAACATATTCAGGGGGAATTCCTGTCAATGGCAATTCGGCACCAGTAAAAACCGGAACATCACTTCTTCCGGTCAACTTCTGCAAATAAGCGGCATTACGCAGTGCATCTTTCTTTGATACATTGCCATAATCGGCAACGACACCGACCAAATCTATTTCCTTATTAAAAAAAGCATATAAAACAGCGATATTGTCATCTATTCCAAAATCACTAAAGAAAAGCACTTTATATACCAAAGTCCGGACACCTCCTTGGTAAATTATATTGAGAGCTTTGAAAATAATGGCAAAAAAATAAAAAGCCCTGATATTTACTCAGGACTTTCCTCCAACAATGGGACCTTTATCTCAAAAGTGGTTCCTTCTCCTTTTTTACTGTAAACCTTTATTTGACCTTTCATGCGTTCTACAATCTGGTAACATACCATCAATCCCATGCCTGTGCCCCGCTCTTTCAAAGAATAAAAAGCCGTACCAAGCCTTGAGAGTTCGTCCTTAGTCATGCCAATGCCTGTATCATTGATGGTAAAAACACCGAAACCAGCTTGCTTCTCCAATGTCATGCTAAGCTTACCGCCATCTCCCATTGCCTCAATACCATTTTTCAGAATATTGATGAGAACTTGTTTTAATTCGCTTTTATTCCCTCTAATTTTTACATGGTTCTTTATTTCTGTATGCATTGAAATGTTTTTAGACATCATGGCATAAGAATTCATCAAATCCATGACCTGCTCCGCCAGCTCTCTTCCATCGATGATTTCCAATTTCCCAACATCAGGTTTCGCCAAACTCAGATAGTCATTAATGATATTTTCCGCTCTGTTCAACTCTTCAATCATCAATTTTAAATACATATGATCTTCTTCGCTCATCTCTTTTGAAAGGAAGATTTGCAGAAAGCCTTTAACAACAGTCATAGGGTTTCTGATTTCATGGGCAACAGAGGCCGCCAGCTGGCCTATTGCGTTCATTTTCTCGGCACGCTGAAGCTCTTGCTGAAGTCTTGTTCGTTCAAATATATTTTCCATTGTGTTGATAGCTTCCTCCAGCAACAGCGACTCATTGTCCTTAAGAGCGCTTTGGCCCAATTGTTTGGATGCCGCTGAGACTCGATCAAAAAGTTGGGAAAGCTTGTAAGCCATCTCATTAAAGTTCTCACTTAATAAACTTAGTTCTGATTGGTCATGCACTGGCAGCTTAACGCTAAAATTTCCGGAACTGATTTCCTTAATCCCAAAAAACAAGTCGTCAACGGGTTTCATGACCTTCTTAAGGCCCCAATTCAAGATGACATACACAGCAGCCAAAATGGCCGCCAGCTCCAATAATAACAGCATTAAAATTTCCATTTGATTTTCCTTGATGATGGATGCTTTTGCATCTATTCCAAGTATGGCTACAACGTTCCCGCTGTTATCAGTAATCGGGGCAAATGCGGTGATCCAAGAGCCGTATTGATCAGTGAAAATATCGGTACTTGTTATAATCTTCTTTTCCCTGGTTTCCCGATAAGCACCGATAAATTCTTCGCCTGCATCATAGAACATCAAGGAATCAAAGGTATATTCATAATAAGCATCTGAAGCAGACAGTATGTAAACTTTATGATTTGGATATTCTTCAGGAAGTACAATATAAGCACCAAGGAAAGAGGCACTTTTGCTGCCTACCAAAGTCAAGAGCCTTTCTAGCCGCCTAATTGAAGGATTGGACGCATCCCGGAACTCATTTGCCTTCTTTATATCTTCTGGATCCAGTGTGGATGACCAAATACCTGCCACTCCTTCAACCTTGTCCGCCATTTGGCTTTTCAATTGTTTTGACTGCAGGTAGAAGCTTGTTCCTATTGTCGACACGACTACGATCGTCGTGATCAAAAATGAGAACATCAAGACCTTCTGAAATAATGGCATGTTCTTAACATTAAGCTTCATATTTTCATTGTCACATTCCGTTCCATCTAAAAGTGAATATTGAAAATATTCGACACTATTCTTTGATTTTCCTGTATTGTTTAAAAACTTTGTATTGAACCAGAAGAATATTGTTATTTAAGAATTGGATATTGGGTGAACCGGTTGTTTACACACATTTGGTTATTTTATAATGTAGCGAAACCTCTTCCTAAACGATGTATCCCCACATTATCCGTTTTTTAGAGAAAGCTAACGAAAAAGTCCTGAAATGTAAACTTCAGGACTTAGAGAGTAGAGCCTTATTCAAAATAATACATAAAACCAATAGCGCCAGGGCCTGTATGAGTGCTTACAATCGGCGTTGTGTCTTCGATAGTAAAGTTATCATAGCCAGATACTTCATACACAGCTTTCTTTATTTTATCAGCTAGTCCCATGCCTTCTGCATGAACAAGCCCTACACCTTTGATTGTTTTACCATCTACATCTGAGGCAAATTGATTTCTAAGGTACTTTACAACCTGGGAATGACTTCTGGCCTTTGAAACTGGAGTATACTCTCCACCTTCTAGTGAAGCGATTGGTTTGATATTCAACAATGAACCAATCATCGCTTTTCCTTTGCCAATACGCCCTCCCTTGACCAAGTTCTCAAGCGTATCAACGACGACAAAAAGACGAGTCTGATTTCTAATTTCATCAAGCCTTGTTACTATTTCTTCAGCTGTTTTACCATCAGCCGCCATCTCTGCAGCCTCAAGAACCTGAAAGGCAAGGGCTTTCGAAATAAAGCGGGAATCAATTACATTCACCTTTGCAGTGGTCATCTGTGCTGCACTTTCTGCAGAGCGGACGGTACCGCTCATACCGCCTGTCATATGTATCGAGATGATTTCATAACCGTCCGTAGCCAGCTCGTCATACACCTTTAAAAATTCACCGGCAGGAGGCTGGGAACTCTTTGGCAACTCAGGAGAAGCTTTCATCTTTTCCATGAATTCCTTAGGACTGATCTCCACTCTGTCTAAATAATTTTCCCCATTAATAGAAATGGATAATGGGACAACGATGATCCCCCACTTCTTGATAAGCTCATCATTCAGATCACATGTAGAATCAGTTACAATTTTAATTTTAGACATAAATTCACATCCCTATCAAAACACTGAACTATGACTATTATACCTATTCTCAGATGCAAATTAAAATATTTGCATACCATCTTTTAGGTTCCTAAAGCAAAGAAGTGTAAGAAATGATCCTGAAAAAGAACAAAAGCGCCTGTGTAAGGGCGCTTCAAAAATGAATCTTCAGGCGTTATTTTTCAATTCAGCACATTGGAATAGTTGCTCATATTCCGGCCACTTCATGACTCTTTTTAAATACTCTTTAAAAGAATAAAACTTTTTTGCGTTTCTTTCCTGATAGATTGCTGTTATAAAAGTTTGCAAACGGACTTGGATCATGAAATAATAGGTGCTCTCTTCTTCCAACACAGGAATATCCACGACTTTAACCTTCTGTCCAACAACATTTTTGAACTCTAGGCTTTTGAATAGCAAAATATCAATCCTCTTTTATACCCGTTTGATTATATTATACCCTAATTCCTAGTCGAAATGTGTCTGTTTACGGAGATAAAAATATTTTTTTTAGTACTTTTCGTAAACTTGATGCTTGAAAGGTAAATGCAACAAACTTGTTGGATTTGAGGCTCTGCTGAGTCCAAGTAGCAAGGTTGAGATGGAAAAGACTATAATAAAAACGTGTGGAACTAACCCACACGTTTTTAGGAATGTTTTATTAAAGCTTGGATGATTCCTCATCGAACTCCTCTTCCATATCACCATATTGTTCTTGCCACTCTTGTTCCTTTTTGAGCTTCCGTCTGTATACGAATTTGGACAAGTTCACGCTGATCTCATACAAGACCAGAAGTGGAATTGTAACAAGGATATCGGACATGAAATCCGGCGGAGAAATGACGACTGAAATCACGATTAGTATAAAGTAAGCATACTTCCTGACCTTAACCAGAACATAAGGATTAATGACTCCCAGTGATGTCAAGAACATGACGACAACCGGCAATTCGAACAGTACTCCAAATGGGATGGTCATATTCATGATGAACTTGAAGTATTTTTCTGCCGTAAAGTTGGTTACAAGCATATCCCCGCTAAGTTCAACAAGGAAGTTCAATACTGTAGGAAAAATAACAAAGTAGCCAAAAGCTAGACCAACGATGAATAGTATGAATAACGCCGGTATATAAGAAAGCGATATTTTTCGTTCAATCGGCCTGAGTGCTGGTTTGACAAAAAGCCAAATCTGTGTGGCCAATACAGGAATCGTACCAGCTATCGCGATGATGGTGGCAAGCATGAAGTAAATCCATACGATGTCACTTGGACCTAAGACTATTAACTTGACATCCAAGTCCCGGACAAAAAAGTTATATATTTCTTTAACATAGAAAAACCCTACGCCGAAGAAAATAATAAATGCTACAGCCGTAATGATCAGTCTGTTCCGCAGCTCATCGAGATGATCCACCAGATTTAATTCTTTATCTTCCATTTCACAATCCCCTGCCAATTCCTTTTGGTGCTGTTCTTAAATAGCTTGTCATTTACAAGCCTCTTTTTCAAAAAAGGTGTAAGACAAAAGTATCTTACACCTTATTTAGTAACTTTCGTGATTTCTTTCTTTTCTTCTTCAAATTCTTCCATGACATCGCTTGTCAATTCGCGAGTTGATTTCTTGAATTCACGAAGCGTCTGGCCAAATGCACGGCCAATCTCAGGAAGCTTTTTAGGTCCAAATATAATGAGGGCTAAGACAAGGATTAAGATTAATCCAGGAACTCCGATGTTTGATAACATATCAACATCTCCTTTTTACATATTGTAAATCTACTATGATTATAGTACTTTTACTCCCCAAAGTGGAGGAATGCCGTGAAAGTTCATAAGAAATTCACAAAGGCTGCCAGAAGCTAATTTTCTGTGACAGTTCTTATTCTATAACATTCACCCTTAATTATCTATTATTAATATTATACCAGTAAATTAAACAACTGATTATCCTTATTCAATTCCATGAAGGCAAATCCCTTATTCTCCATGCTCGCAATCAGCCTATGATATTCATGTTTATTTTTCAGTTCGATCCCCACAAGTGCCGGACCGCTTTCTTTATTATTTTTCTTTGTGTACTCAAACCTCGTGATATCATCACCAGGTCCCAACACATCATCGAGGAATTCACGCAGCGCACCTGCCCGCTGTGGGAAGTTGACTATAAAGTAATGCAGCAGCCCTTCATGGAGAAGAGACCTTTCTTTGATTTCCTGCATCCTGCTTATATCATTGTTTCCGCCGCTTATAACACATACCACTGACTTTCCTTTTATTTCATCCCGGAGGAGGTCAAGTGCTGCAATTGGCAAAGCTCCAGCTGGCTCAGTGACAATCGCATGCTCATTATATAACTCCAGGATTGAGGAACACACTTTTCCTTCTGGAACTGCAACGAGCTTATCGACATTTTCCTTGCAGATCTCATATGTTTTACTGCCGACACATTTGACCGCAGCACCATCTACAAATGTATCGATTTCCTTTAGGGGAATAACGCTATTTTGCTCAAATGCAGCGTTCATGGATGCGGCACCACTAGGCTCGACTCCAATAAGCCTCGTCGTCGGTGATACGCTTTTTATATATGTACTTACTCCTGCCATCAAACCTCCGCCACCTATACTGGTGATTAAAAAATCAACAGAGTCCTGGCAATCATTTAAAACTTCCACTGCAACAGTTCCCTGCCCAGCAATTACTTGTTCATCATCGAAAGGATGGATGAATTCCCTATTTTCTTTTTCTGCACATTCCCTTGCCTCCCGATAAGAGTCATCGAATGTATCCCCTACTAGTACGATATCAACGAATTCACGGCCGAACATCTCAACCTGGCTTACTTTTTGGCCTGGTGTTGTGGCAGGCATAAAAATTTTTCCATTCACCCCGAGCTGTCTGCAGGCGTATGCTACACCTTGAGCATGATTCCCGGCACTGGCGCATACCACTCCCTGATCAAGCCCCTGTTCCCATAATAACTTCATTGAATAATAAGCACCCCTTAACTTAAAGGAGCGTACATGCTGCAAATCCTCACGTTTCAAATAAATATTAGCTTCATATTTTTCAGATAAACGCTGGTTCAGTTGCAATGGTGTATGGGCAACAACCTCTTTTAGATGCCGATAGGCAATGAGAATGTCTTCAACACTTACCCATTTTTTCTTTATTGTTTCTTGTTCCATACTGTCACCCTCACTTTGCAAAATATTAATTTTTCCATTATAACATGAAATATTCTAATC
Source organism: Mesobacillus sp. LC4 (assembly GCF_053543455.1). Classification (NCBI taxonomy): domain Bacteria; kingdom Bacillati; phylum Bacillota; class Bacilli; order Caryophanales; family Bacillaceae; genus Mesobacillus; species Mesobacillus sp. LC4. Next base: position 603,326 of record NZ_JBGCUB010000001.1, on the reverse strand, counting down.
TCAGTTAAATTTTTTAAATATTTAAAAATTTTAGGCTTTTAAGATGAATATAATGGTAGTAAAATAACATATAATAACGGAAATTACGCTGGAGGGAAATGAGAAATGGAATTTTCATTAAACAGTTATGACGGGGCTTTGCCAGTAGAGGTTACACTCGATGAGGATAATGGCCGCTACATGATTCGCAAAAGTGATACTAGCGGAGAGTATTTCAATAGTCCTTTGGAAATGGTGAAATGGATTAGAGACAACTTTAAGCCTGAGGATTTTTGCATTCCTGCAGAATTCACCCAAATGATGAATAGCCTTGCACAATTCGAATAACTCCATTACAACATCCAGCCAGATTTTCTAAAAACGAACAGCCCCTGCCATCGTGCAGGGGCTGTTGACATTTTCAAAATGAATTAGGAGGCAATTCTTTTGGCGTTCCTGGACTGGATGATCACTTCCCTAATTTCTTCAGCAAGGGAAATTAAATCTTTATCCTTATATTGCCGGCTGTAAATCGGAGGGCTGATGATGACTTTTATTTTTGCAGGTTTGACTAATCGGCCATTTTTCTCGAATACATCGGCTGTTCCTTGTATGGAGATCGGCACAATCGGAACACCTGAATCTTTAGCAAGCCGGAATCCCCCTGCTTTAAAGAGGCCAACAGGTCCACCCTTGCTTCTCGTTCCTTCTGGAAAAATCACAAGTGAATTCCCATTCTTTAAAAGTTCCACCCCTGCCATAATGGAGTCAGTCGATTTTTCACGATTCTTCCGATCAATAAAGACACAATTGATGGCTTCCATCCAGGCAGACAAAACCGGGACCTTCTTTATTTCAACCTTCGCAATAAAGCCAAAAGGCTTTTCAAGGGCCCCAATAAGAACAGGGATGTCAAAATTGCCCTCATGGTTACTGGCAATCAACACCGGACCTTCGGGAATATGTTGAAGTCCATCAACTTCTATCTGTGAACCTGTCAGTGCCATGAACGTTTTTGACCATTTTTTTGGCGTCTCATGAATCAGTTGCTTCTTACTATCTGGAGTTAGATCATCCGGCAATCTTTTTAATCGTGAAAGCCTTGGTATGGTGTAAACAAGATAGCCACCCATATACAAAAAACACGCAATTAATCGAAGCATTGTTTCCTCCTAAGGTTATTCTGTTGTCATTATACTGGATTTAATAGGAAGAGACTATATGTATCGGAAAATTGTATAGAAAAAGCAGTCCTACGATGAATATCGTGTTTGTTTACAGTCTTTTTTTATTGGTGCTGGAATGGGGCTGTTGATTTCCGTTCCAGGCGCTTCGCTTTCCGCGGGGCTGGCGGTGAGCCTCCTCACCGCCGTTGGCGTCTGCGGGGTCTCACCTGTCCAGCTGAGCCCGCAGGACATTGATTGGCTTCCTCGAATCTGCCCACGCACGATGGAAATGCGATAGCATTTTCGGAGGAGTCTACGCGCCTTCCACTCCAATCAACAGGACTTCCAAACTTAACGTGGAAGTATGCTAAAGTCTATTTTAAAATAGAAGAATAAAAGGAAATAAAGGAAAGCATGGCATGCGTTGGACAACCCTATGGGGACTTAAAAAATTTTCGATGCAGGCGATGCTTACTTTCGCCACCATGAACCTGAAGAAGGTGACCAACTAGGCATGGAGCAGACCAGTAATGGCCTAAAAGTATAGCAAAGAGAGTACATTTTCTATAAAAAATCCGAAGAAATTCAGAAAGGGGTTCAGAATGAAAGCATTCCGAACCCCTTTTGTCAACAAACTGAGCAGTCCTAAAAGGACTGCAAGCTTATTTTCGCTTATAGATTAAAAACTCATAATCGTATGGATTTTTTTCATCCTTCGTTCCGTTCTCTCTTGTCTCAAGCTCCCATTTATCAATGTCGAACACTGGAAAGAAGGTATCGCCTTCAAACTGGTGATGAATCATAGTAAGGTACAGCTTGTCTGCATGCGTGAGGACTTCCTTGAATATTTCTGACCCGCCGATGACGAACACTTCTTCAGTCTTGTTCTCAGCTGCAAAGGCTAACAGGTCATCAATTGAATGCATCACAGTGCACCCCTCAGGCTCGTAATTTTCGTCACGCGTAATGACGATATTTTCCCTGCCTGGGAGGGGCTTGCCGATCGATTCGTAAGTTTTCCTCCCCATTGCGATTGGATGCCCCATTGTCATACGCTTGAAAAATTTGAGGTCTTCCGGGAGTCTCCACGGCAGCTGGTTGTGGTATCCGATGACTCTGTTTTCATCCATTGCCCAAATAAGCGATATCATACACTGACAGCCCCTTTAATATGTGGATGCGCTTCATAATTAACTAGTTCAAAATCTTCGTATTTAAAATCAAATATTGATTTGACCTCAGGGTTGATCCGCATTTGCGGCAATGGTTTAGGATCGCGTGTAAGCTGCAATCTTACCTGCTCCAAGTGGTTCGAGTAAATATGGGTATCGCCAAAAGTATGCACAAATTCGCCGGGCTCAAGATCGCAGACATGAGCGACCATCATTGTCAGCAAGGCATAGGAAGCAATATTAAATGGCACACCCAAAAATACATCAGCCGATCTCTGGTAAAGCTGGCAAGAGAGCTTGCCATCGGCTACGTAAAACTGGAACATACAATGACAAGGAGGCAGAGCCATCTTATCGATTTCAGCCACATTCCATGCATTGACAATCATCCTTCTTGAATCAGGATTGTTTCTTATAGTATTGATCAATTCGGTGATCTGGTCTACCGTCTCACCATCTGCACCTGTCCATGAACGCCACTGGTGGCCATATACCGGGCCGAGTTCTCCATTTTCATCTGCCCACTCATTCCAGATTCGTACTCCATTTTCCTGTAGGTATTTCACATTCGTATCGCCATTCAGGAACCATAGAAGTTCATGAATGATAGATTTCAAGTGGAGTTTTTTCGTAGTGAGCATCGGAAATCCATCCTGGAGGTTGAACCGCATTTGATACCCGAATGTACTGATCGTACCAGTACCTGTCCGATCTTCTTTTTTTACACCTGTATTCAATACATGTTCACAAAGTTCTAGATATTGTTTCATGAATCTCCCTGCCCTTCAAAGCCTTCGATTTCTTTTTCTTATTTTAGCAAATTCATCCCCTATGGTGGAAGCCTATACCTTTTATTTTAAATTCTCTTATAACTTAGCCAAAGTGTTCTGTTTTTCCTGCCGAATGGTTCAATAATAGCAAAAAAGGCCTAATCCAGGCCTTCGATATATTGGTAGGTTTGCGGTGCTGCTTCCTTAAGCAGTTTCGCAGGCAGTCCGCCAATATAGAACATTGCAAAGCTTTCAGCAAAATATTCTTCAGGATAATCGAGGAAATAGCCACGCCCCGGGAAAAGCAGCCTGCTTTCACGTTTCCAGATTTCCTGAAACCTCTTTTCATGCCTGATTCCGTCATAAACATGGCGGTCAAGTGAATGGGCAAATTCATGCAATTCAAGATTGACAGAACCGTGGCCCTTTCCTTTTTCACTGCTGCCTATTTTCACGAGAACCGTCCGTGAACCGCCAATACCAGGTACCTGATCCCATGTCTTATCAGATGTATATCCTCGAGGGACGATTCCCTTCAAATGGCTTGCTGTTGGATTATCCGTCAAACTGCCTTCGAATAACTTTACTTTAATATTGTTGTTTACTGCTTTAAAAATCATGCTTTCTGGAAGAATCGTAAGTCTTTTTATGATCATAGCTGCTTCTGCCTGATTGAAGTCCTTTTCCGGCAGGACAATCAATCTGCCAGCCAGCCTTGCGTCTTCAGGCATCAGTGATTCATATAACAAGGATTGTTTAGGATATTCATATAAGAAAATGCCGTCCATATTTGCATTGGAGCTTCCGAGCAAGGTGAAGGAAAGTATGATAACAACGAATATTTGATAAACCTTTTTCATTTATTATCCCCTTTCCTGTAGTGTATTAGCCGAAGATGTAAATAGGTGGAAGAGTCATTAATCCGTGGAAATTTCACTATAGTAATCTACTAAAATTATAACATATGATTGCTTGCCTGCTGATTGAGAATTTCAGGAAGGCCTTTATTATTTGTCATTAAAAAACTCACCCAAATCAGTGCTTGGGTGAGTTTTTTAATGGACAAAGAATCAATTATGACTGCTTATGTTTACTGCTTGTAGGTTTCCTGAAGCTGTTTCAAGTGCTGCTTACCTTCTTCATACAGACGCTTATTTTCATCCTCAATTGCCTTGATTTCCTTCATTCCATTAAGAATTATCTGATAGCATTCTTCAATTGTCTCAATCCTGATGCCTGGTGTACCTAAATGGCGGACGAGATTCACATTGTTGGCGGCAATGTCCTGGGCATTCTTGACCATTACCTCATTCGTGCTCCGATCGAGCTCTTTCATCGAATCTGTCATTAAATTTTGCCTCTTAGCTGCTGCAGCCTGTATCAATCCTTTCTTGAAAATGGGAATGGTCATTAGAAAAGCAGAGTTTATTTTGCTGACCAGTTTCTCATTTCCACGCTGTAGCTGCTTTATTTGGGGCGCAGTCTGCAAAGCGATCGTCTTCGCGATTTCAAGATCATGGATTCTTTTTTCAAGAAGCTCAGTCGCATTTCGTAATGAATCAAGTTCCATGGATGACAATTGATTCCCTTTCAATTCATTTTGTTCGAGATGCGGAAGTTTTTTTGTCTTCCATTCCTCCAGCTTCAATTCTGCACCCACAACGTATTTTTCAAGTGTCAAATAATCCTGAAGAATCTGTTCATGCAGACGTTCAAGCAGGTTCGTCATTTCTGTCATTTCACTTTTGTACTTAGATATTCTTATATAAACCAATTCTATTTCTTTCCCCATCGACTGATATTTCTGGTACAGCCTATCTGTCATCTTCCCACTGTTCCTGAATAACTTGCTTAAAATTCCTCCTATGGCTTTTTCAAAATCCTTTTTGTCATAACGATCCATGACCTTGTTTAATTGCTTGAGCAGTTCTCCATAGTCCTCTGCATTGGTCATACTCATTATTTCAAGAATCCGTTCCGAGAAACGTGAAATCTCAACCGACGGCTCCTTGCCATATTGAAGGATATTGATGGTATTTTCATCAATGCTCCGTGCAAGCCTCTGTATTTCAGGTTCATTCCTTAAAGCCAACTTAATATGAGAAAGCGGCGCTTCATTCATAGACTTGCCATTTGAAGAGCTGACACTTTGATCATGTGTTGGATTCATCAGCTTAATCTCTCCTTAGGATTTTTGAGATGCCATGAAAAATAACCTTTTTTATGACGGAAGGCTCCTTTAGCTCTTGTTCGAATACAACGTCCTCAAGCCAGTGGGATACGAAGGCACTTTGATCGATGTAATTTTCGATGTCACTTTGCCCCGCAGGGTTATAAATCACTATGTCAACTCCAAATTGATTCAATAACAGCAGGAGCGCGGCATCTGGCCTGGTCAGCGATCCGTTGAGTTGGTTATTGAAGAGAATCAACTTAGGCACGTTCTGGGAGTAGTCGAATTTCTGCAGCATTTTCAAAATAATCTCCGGTATCTGCATTGCCTGATTGAACAAATAAACTTTGACATCATCTTCTTTCTCACTATTCCTTGGCTTAAGTTTAGGAGCTGCACATATGTTTCTGATTGCTGTAGCCAGGCCATTTTGCAGCCCGGCAGGCAGATGACTATACTTCCAATAATGGGCACCTGCCATCTTTTCCGGATTGATAAGCCCATCACGATCCAATGACTTTTGATAATGAAACCGAAAGTCATTATTCGCACCTGGAGAAACAGGCAAGCTTTTTACCAGATAGGTATTTTCCTGAAGCATCAAGCCATGAAGACGGTTCCAATATTCACGGCGATTACTTGTCACGCCATTGACCTTTGCAAATAAGACTGGAATTTTCACGAACTTCCTCTGTAAGTCAAAATGTGGTCTGAACATCGCCTTTTCCCTGGAAATCAGAAACATTTCGTCATACGTTGTTCTTAACGTAATGGCATTAGGAATGTACTCTCTTAGCTGCCATGGTTTATAAATCACTGTACCTTCACAGTCGAGTATTTTTTCGATTTCCTTAGAAGCCCTGAATGCGACTGTAGTGGTGGTCTTCAACCGCTTTTCCTTTGGAAATGGCTCTGGAGTACTGGTTTCCGGGAAAATATGAAAAAATGTTTTCAATCCATCCTGTTCCCCTATCGATAATATGTCATTGCCCGCCGGATTGAAGGAAACGATGTCGCAGCCCATTTCAATTAGAAAGAACAGCAAATACTGGTGACTTTTTTTATAGTTCCCATACCACAAAAACGCAGGCATCCTCTCATCAGGGTCCGCGTTCTTTAGATGATTCTCCAGCTGGACAATCCATTCCATTACATCATTGAGAACAACAAAAAACCCTTTGCTCTCGAGCCCCTCTTTTTCCAAATTCGTATACAGTTCAATCATTTTAATCGCTGCTTCTCTTATTTGCCTATTGATCAGGAAGTTCTCTATAGTGGGCAGCAGCCTTTCTGCATCCAAATGGGAAACAAAGCTTTTAATGGATAAGTTTTGTTCATTGACGAACCTGCTTATTTGCTGTATGGATTCAATATGGACGGTTGAATTTTTCAGTGAAGAGTCGCTTAACAAGACTAGCCCATGAGAGTGAACATAGTCATACAATTGGTTATAATATGCATCTTCATCATGAGGAATGCCAATGAAACTAGCAACCACTTGGCTGATATGTGTATAAGGGCCCTCTTTTTTATAAAGAGCCCGCTCCCTAGAAGGAGTATTTAACATGGCCAAACAGTTATCGTATGTAACAGTTACCGGGTGGATGATTAATTTGGTGTTTGTTGGATGCATAGAATCACTTCCTGCTGAGGACGTTAATCTAAAATTGAATGTCGATTTCGAATTGTCTGCCATTATCATACCATACATATAGAGGTGTCTTAATTTTTTGGATCTAATAGCCATACGGTCGAAGAACCGCTAAAGTTTCATCCATTGCCGCAATTTCTTTATTTCACCTTTCAGCCTACCCTCGCATATAGATGAATACTTAAACATGGAAGGTGAAATCACATGCGCTTTATTTTTAAAAGAGAGCCTGTTGAAGAAATGCAGCTTGAATTACAGGAAGTCAGTCAGGCGTTGTGCTCAGGCGGACTAGTTTTGTTTGATTTATTATTTTATTCACTTATACTCACCGTTTTAATCACTCCATCTGCCTCCACATTTTTACACTTCACATGTACTTTTTTACTTACCTATGTATCATTTGCCTGCCTATTCTTATTTGTCAGGAGAACAGTTAGAGTGATCAGCCCTGTCAGGAACTATGATAAGTAAATCTATTTTTAGTGACAATCGTCCTGCAAAATAATAAAAAGGAACAGATCTGTATCCGTTCCTCAATGCCGTTATTGGACATTTTTTTGCTGTTCATTCACTTCAGCTTTCTTCTTATTAATATAGTGTAGGACAAATGTTGCTGCGAAAGTAATCAGCAACAGAATAAAGAAGTAGGCATGTTCTAAATGGAAGCCAAACACACCAGCCAACATTTTCGCCGAAATGATAAAAATCAGAATGTAGGCTGTTGTCTCAAGTTCGGGAATCTTCTCAATCAATCTAAGAAATACTCCAGCAACCCCCCGCATCATCAAAACACCAAGCATTCCCCCGAGGAGCAAGACCCATACTTCCTCGCTGATTCCCAAAGCCGCGAGGACACTGTCCACGGAGAATGCAATGTCCATCAATTCCACTGCAGCCACCGTCCCCCAGAAGGTACCGAATAACCGTATCAGCAGACCGCTCTGATTGATTCCTGCAGCTTCCCCGCTATCCTGATGTTCACCTTTTTTCTTTTCGATAAAATATTTGATTGCCAGCCACGCCAGATATCCGGCTCCTAATACCTTCACCCACCAGAATTCAATTAAATAAACTCCTATTCCAATTGCAATGAACCTGAACGCATATGCGCCAAGCAACCCATAGAATAAAGCTCTTTTCCTCTGTTTTTCTGGCAAGTGTTTCACCATGACCGCCAGCACTAAGGCGTTGTCAGCAGATAAAAGCCCTTCAAGGATGACGAGTGTACCAATAAGCCCCCAGCTGACAGGATCCGTTAAAACCTCGACCCACATATCCCAATTAAAAAACTGGACATAAGTATCAACAAACCCTTGCAGTATGTCTGCCATTCTAGATGTTCCTCCCATTTTTGGTTCTTAGGCTTTGTACAGAAAAACCCAGCATCAGCCGGGCCTCTATAAAAACTTATTTCGTTTTTCTTAATTTAAGTCCTAATAAGCCAAAATAAATGGGATTCACGCATATTTTTTAAGGCAGAAAAGCTGTTTTCGAATGCAGGATTATGTTCAGCTTCTCCATTTAGGCGGAGTATTTTTTGCCCAGAATATTTTCCCAAGCTCATAATGAGTCTGGAAGTTATCATGATACGTGTGGTAGTGGAAATTAAACCAGAAACCATCCTTTGGCGGCTGGTCTCTCCTCACGTGGAATCGGATAATGTCCTTGCCACTGTCCCCGATAATATGAAAAATCTTTTCAGATTCACCACCACCAGGCATTTCTGTGATACGCAGTGAATTCAACTTTTCTCCTGGATATTGCAGTGCTACCATTTCAATTGCTTTTTCAATGTTAGGCAAAATGGTCTGCCTAAATTCATCCTCAATCACCGGGCCAATTTTCGTTCCAAACTTCTGGAAAGATTGCAGTTCGGCTTCTCTCATTGCTCTATGCATGAATGTGTCCCTTTCCGCTTCCTCATCTAAAGGGACATCCAGAGAATCAATGAAACTTGTTTCAGCAGCAGTCGATTTTTCAGATCTTTCAGTGGTTGTCAGAAATCCATTCGCCTGCGCAGGAGATACCATCCCAAACGAGACAATTGAAATCATGACAACGAGCGATTTGCGCAGCCATGCCGGCATGTCGATCACGTCCTTATGGATATAGGAATTTTCATCTGCAAATATATCAATCTGTCTTCAGTTAGTTCCGTAGAAAAAATCAAAATAGGTGATACTATGAAATATTTACTTAGTATTATTATAACTTGTTTATACGAAAAATTGGGCAAAGGGTTTCAGATTTTTTAAAAATGGTAATAAGGAAATAGTAGAGGCTTCTTTAAAGAAGTGAAAAAGGGAGGTCAAGAGTATGGAGTGGGTCGCTGTTGCAGTCAGTCTAATAACGCTTGCTTATTTTGTCTATTTGGCAATTGCGGATTAAGGTGAGCAGGATGGACAGCAATAATGTATCAGTTATTGTCCGTCATGAATCTCCACTGTCAAAGTAAAGAGATCACAAAAGAATGGGGCCTTGCCTCATTCTTTTTCTATGACCCCAAAATGAAATTTAGCGGTTTTTCTTCTGTACACATTGAAACCAAAATCCTCAAATCGCTTGCTTCTGAAATGGTCCTTCAGGATGACTCTTTGCCTGGCAACACGGACTGCCTGTTGAATCACTTCTCGTGAAAGCCCCTCATATACGGCAAAGTGCGTAAGGCCCCTGATTCCATCTGACTCTAGTATCGATTCATCGAACATGGGGTCAAAATAAACACAATCGAAGCTATCAGTTTCCTGCTCCTTAAGGAACTCCATTGAATAATCTTGTACCACTTTTATTTTTCCCATAGCATGATTGATGGCTTCATATCCCGAATCCCATGTCTTGAGACCGGCTTTAACTAAATATGCTAGTTCAGGTCTTGCTTCTATACCTGTGACAGATCCCGTCTCTCCTACAACAAAGCTAGCTGCGATACTATCGGACCCAAGACCGAGCGAACAGTCAAGAAAACTCATTCCTTCTTGCAGTTTTGCCGCCTCAATGAGAGGATCAGTTTCCCCTTTCATTAATCGTTTGATTCGAAACATGGCAGAATTAGGGTGGAAAAAGAAAGGCTCCGCAGCTCCCAGCGGGAATAGTTCAAGCCGTTCTTTGCCTACAACGAGGCAGTCGTCCTTTACGATTTCCTGGAGCGCTGATACTGACCTTTTTTTCCTTGGAACGAAATCTGCATTAAGTTCAAGGGCTATTGCTCTTGCGTGAGCTGTCATCATCTCATTTGTCCTGCCTGCAGTCGTCACAAACACACCCAACACCTCCTGACACCATTTTCATTTTGATAAATCCCCTGATCAACATAGAAAAAGGACGTCCTTAGACATCCTTTTCCTAACCTATTGCAATGTTCACATTAAGGTCTCGCTATAATGACCGGTTATTGAAAACCAACAGCTTAGCAATGAGAATCAAAAGCAGTTGTTAAGTTTTCCATGATTGCTTCCATTGGCTGACCTTCGATATCATGGCGAGGAATAAAGTGTACGACTTCTTTCCCCTTCAACAATGCCATTGATGGTGAAGATGGCTCAAGATCTGTGAAGTACTCACGCATTTTTGCCGTTGCTTCTTTATCCTGTCCTGCAAAAACAGTCACAAGATGATCCGGCTTCTTCTCACTGCGCAAAAGTGCTTGAGTTGCAGATGGACGCGCAAGGCCTGCAGCACAACCACAAACAGAGTTCACTACGACAAGCGTCGTTCCCTCTACATTTTCCATAAATTCTTCAACTTCAGCCGCGGTAAGCAGTTCTTTGAAATCCGAACGTGTCAATTCCTCGCGCATTGGCTTTACCATTTGTCTCATATATTCTTCATATGCCATTGACATAAATAAACCCCTCCCAAACAATAGTTTGCAGTGTTAGCATACTATATTATTTATGCCCAACGCAATAAAAGAACACCTCATGTTAGGAATGGACAGGCTCCTGAACCGTTTTTCCATCGAAAAGATCGGTTACAGCGCCTTTTGAGGAACAAGATACAAGTCTGGCGTATTTAGCCAGTGCTCCTCGCTTTGGAAGTGGCGGCGGATTCCAGTTTTGCCTGCGAACAGCAAGTTCTTCCTCACTTAAAGCAACCGAGATCAGTTTCTGTTCACTATCAACCGTAATCAGGTCCCCATCCTTTATTAATGCAATCGGGCCGCCAACCTGTGCTTCAGGGGCAATATGGCCAATGACCAGTCCGTGACTTCCCCCGGAGAATCTGCCATCTGTAAGCAATGCAACACTTTCTCCCAGGCCTTTACCGACAAGAATTGCTGATAAACTCAACATTTCAGGCATGCCCGGTCCACCTTTTGGACCTTCATACCGGATGACCAATACGTCTCCAGCGACAATTTCATTAGACATCACTGCTTTTGAAGCTGATTCTTCATCATCAAAAACCTTTGCAGGACCAGTCATGCTTTTCACCTTTAATCCTGATACTTTTGCTACTGCACCATCTGGGGCAAGGTTCCCTTTTAAAACAACGAGCGGACCGTCCTTTCTGAACGGCTCAGCTGCAGGACGAATGACTTTTTGGTCAGGTTTTAAGTCAGGAAAGTCCTTAAGATTCTCTTCGAGTGTTCTTCCCGTAACAGTGAGGCAATCACCGTGCAAGAGTCCTTCTTTTAGTAAGAGTTTCATGACCGCAGGAACCCCGCCAACATTGAATAGATCTTGCATGACATATTTGCCGCTTGGTTTCAAGTCAGCAAGATGAGGTACTTTTTCCTGGATCCTATTGAAATCATCCAGCGTCAGGTCGACTTCTGCAGCGTGCGCGATAGCCATTAGATGCAGGACGGCATTTGTGGATCCCCCGAGAGCCATTACGACCGTAATCGCATTTTCAAAAGCCTCCTTCGTTAAAATCTGTCTTGGACGAAGGTCTTGCTCTAGCATCTGATAGACCACTTCTCCGGCCTTATAGCAATCCTCCCGCTTTTCATCCGTTTCTGCTGGATGTGAAGAGCTACCCGGCAGGCTCATACCAAGGGCCTCGATGGCGCTGGCCATTGTATTAGCGGTATACATCCCTCCACAGGAACCAGAACCTGGACAAGCCTGGCATTCAATCTTATGAAGTTGTTCATCACCAATGGCACCCTTGTTATACTGGCCGACACCTTCGAACGCTGATACGATGTCAATGTCCTTTCCATCGAGCTTTCCTGGTTTGATCGTGCCTCCATAAACAAAAACAGAAGGGAGATCCATCCTGGCAATCGCCATCATGCAGCCTGGCATATTTTTATCACAGCCGCCGATGGCAACGAAACCATCAAGGCTCTCTCCCTGGACCACTGTTTCAATCGAGTCGGCAATTAGGTCACGACTAGGAAGCGAATAGCGCATACCATCTGTCCCCATCGAAATTCCATCCGATACAGTGATCGTGTTAAAGATCAACGGCGCTCCACCTGCTGCCCTTGCCCCCTCTTTCGCTTTCACCGCTAGCTTATCAATATGTATATTGCAAGGAGTCACCTCGCTCCAGGTACTCGCTATTCCAATCATCGGCTTCCTGAAATCATCATCACTGAACCCAACCGCCCGAAGCATGGCTCTGTTCGGCGCCTTTCTGGCATCATCACTAAATACATGGCTCTTGATTCTTAAATCTTTTTCCATGAATGTCCCTCCCGATTTTTTATTCACTACATTACCTCTTTTTGGGGAGTATTGCAATAATTATCTAAATATTTTAATTATTAAAAATAAGTAAGCGGATACATTAGTGGATTTCATACAGAAAATCATTCGATTGGCAAAACCAGGACCTTTATCTCCAAAAAAAAGACACCCTGAACGTTACTGGAATGTCCAAAGTGCCTTGATCTTTTTTATTGTTTTCTGGCTTCCGTCATTTGCTTCCAAACGGAGCCTTTTGCTTCCTCGCCATGCTCGATACGGGCAATCGCCAGTTTCACCTGCATGCTTACTTCGAATTCAGGATCATCTTCTGCAGCCTTCAACGCAGGAAGTGCTCTTTCATCACCTGCTTCATACAGGAACATTGCCGCTCTCCAGCGGACAAGCTTGCTTGGATCCTTTAACGCTTTCATCATTTCGTCCATTGCTTCCGTAAAACCAAGATCCGATAAACAATCACCCGCTGTCCTGCGAACCGTAACCGTTTTGTCATTCAGGGCTTTGTACAGCAATGGCAATACATTTTTGTCCTCTATCATTCCCAAATATACAGTTGCCAGGCGGCGAATCGATGCTTTCTCATCTTTCAATGCTTTTTCCAGCACCGGCAGATCTTCTATAGTTGGATCTTCCATTTGCTCAAGAAGCTGGTATCTAATCCGCCAATCCTGATTTTCCAAATCAGCTTCTGTGATCCTGATTTTTTTCTTCGCAGCTTTAATCTGAGCTTCCTGTCCTGGATTTTTAGCCAACTTAACGAGCTCCTCCAGTCTCTCAGGAGGATATGCCGCTAAAAGTTCTTCTACAACATCATTTCCTACCTGATCGAATTCCCCGTACCGGACTCCGAGTTCTTTCCACCGGCGGACCATTACCACATTATCGTCGGGAGTCTGGACCTCCCCTACTTTTGTAACGAAAGATTCTGGCAGACCAAAGCGCTTTTCTTCTGTTCCGTCCGTCAATTTCACTTGCATCGGTATCCCCTTATAGACCTGTACAAGAACCTTTATTTCTCCAAAATGCTCATTGATCTCAGGTGCGGCATCCCCTGATTCCTCAGCATCTTCTCCGAATGCTTTCCTCACCTCAGGAAGGATTACTTTCCAGTCATACTTTGCATTTCTTTCAACTGCAAGGAAATCTGCAACATGGTAAACCCCTTTTACCCCTTCAATTTCCAGTATGTTCAAGACGACTTCCGGAGCCCCGGCCGCCGAGTCCTTTTTATAGTTATTGCTCTTGCCCATAGGAAGTTCTTCATCCAGATTGATCTTCATCGTATTCGGGCTTGGCGTTGGTTCAATTGATACAATTTTCACATTCCCACCCCTTTATTTTTTTCAGGAATGAAGCCATTTTAACATAATGAGTGATAGATAGCATTTCGAAGCCCTTCAGACCAAAGCAGCCCCTTTGTTCTGACAACTTTTCCTCTTTTCACGGCAAACCCGTCTGAAGTTGCTCTTTCTTTTGACAGCTTTTCCTGTTTTCTCTCTGAACGTGGCAGAAGTTGCTCGATCTTTTGACAGCTTTTCCTCTTTTTCCTCTGAACCTGTCTGAAGTTGCTCTTTCTTTTGACAGCTTTTCCTCTTTTTCCTCTGAACCTGTCTGAAGTTGCTCGATCTTTTGACAGCTTTTCCTCGTTTTCCTCTAAACCTGTCTGAAGTTGCTCGTTCTTTTGACAGTTTTACCTCTTTTCCCTCTGAACCTGTCTGAAGTTGCTCGTTCTTTTGAAAGCTTTTCCTCTTTTCCCTCTGAACCTGTCTTAAGTTGCTCGATCTTCTGACAGGTTTTCCTCGTTTTCCTCTGAACCTGTCAGAAGTTGCTCGATCTTTTGACAGCTTTTCCTCTTTTTCCTCTGAACCTGTCTGAAGTTGCTCGATCTTTTGACAGCTTTTCCTCTTTTCCCTCTGAACCTGTCTGAAGTTGCTCTTTCTTTTGACAGCTTTACCTCTTTTTCCTCTGAACCTGTCTGAAGTTGCAATACTATTTCAGCTCTCCTGTTAAGCAAAAAAAAATAAGACCTGGTTTCCCAGGCCTTATTCGTTTTCGGCAAGCTCAGATAAATAGCTCCATCTTTCAATAAGATACTCTAACTGTTCATTCAGCTCATTCTCTTCATTCATCAGAGCCTGACCCTTTTCAAAATCACTTCCGATCTTGGCCATTTCTGACTGCACTTCTTCGAGGCGCTCTTCTGTACCTGCAATCTTATCTTCGATTTCTGCCCATTCTTTCTGCTCCTTGAAGGAAAGTTTCTTTTTCTTAGGCTTTTCTGTCTGTTCTACTCTCTCCTTTTTCGGCATTGAAGGAGCTGCTTCTGGTTTCGGTCTTTTTTCGAGGTATTCTGTGTAGTTGCCGTAATGCAAATCTGTCTGGCCATTCCCTTCCAGAACTAGAATCAAATCGACAACCTTATCAAGGAAGTACCGGTCGTGGGATACGGTAATGACGACACCCGGGAAGTCTTCCAGGTAATCTTCTAAAACAGTCAATGTTTGTGTGTCCAGATCATTCGTCGGCTCATCCAGCAGCAGGACGTTTGGTTCTTCCATCAATAATTTCAACAAGTAAAGTCTGCGTTTCTCGCCACCGGAAAGCTTCCTGATTGGCGTTCCATGGGAATAAGGCTGGAACAGGAACCTCTCGAGCATTTGTGCAGCCGATATTGTCTTGCCGTCAGTGGTATGGACGATCTCCGCAGTCTCTTTCAGGTATTCAATTACCCGCTTATTTTCGTCCATATCTTCATTTTCTTGGGTATAATAAGTAATCTTCACGGTTTGTCCGGTAATGATTTCACCGTCATCGAGACTAATCCTGCCTGCGAGAATATTTAACAAAGTCGATTTACCTGTCCCGTTGCGGCCGATGATTCCCAGTCTGTCTCCAGGTTTTACGAGAAGGTTAAAGTGATCCAAAATCACCTTGTCCTCATATTTTTTTGATGCTTCTTTCAGTTCTAGCACCTGCTTACCCAGGCGACTGCCACTCAGAGAAATATCAAGTTTTTCTGAAGACTTCACATTTGACACTTCTTCATCCAACTTGTCAAAACGCTGAATCCGGGCCTTCTGTTTAGTTGTTCTTGCTTTAGCTCCGCGCCTGATCCACTCGAGTTCCTGCCTGAACAAATTCTTCTTCTTTTCAAATGTTGCGGCTTCGTTTTCCTCTCGGATTGCCTTGGCTTCAAGGAAGCTTGCATAGTTGCCTTTATAGCTATATAGATTTCCGCCATCAAGTTCAAAAATCCTGTTTGTCACCCGGTCAAGGAAATAACGGTCATGGGTGACGAGCAAAAGTGAACCTGAATATCTTGAAAGATAATCTTCAAGCCATTTTACTGTCTCATAATCGAGATGGTTCGTCGGCTCGTCGAGAATCAGCAAATCCGGTGATTCAATCAATACTTGAGCAAGGGCGACACGTTTCTTCTGTCCGCCTGATAGTTCACCCATCTTCTTGGAGAAGTCAGAAATTCCAAGCTGCATGAGAATGGATTTCGCAGCAGTATTGGCATCCCAGCCATCTGAACTATCCATCTTCCTCTGCAGTTCATAAAACCTCTCCTGAAGTCCAGGGTCATCTGGTTTTTTTCCCAATTCAGAAAGAATGATCTCATAATCTCGCATCAATTTTAAGATAGGGGCTTCTCCACTAAAAACCTGGTCAAGAACCGTTTTGTCATGTTCCATTTCAGGCTGTTGAGATAGAAACGAGATTTTATAGTCTTTCGCAAAAATCAAGTCTCCCGAATCCGGCTGGTCAATGCCCGCTACAATTCTGAGTAAAGAGGACTTCCCTGTTCCGTTCACACCAATCAAGCCGACTCTTTCACGCTCACCAATTGTAAAGGTAATCCCATTAAAAAGCTCTTTTTCTCCATATGTTTTTGTCACGTTTTCAATCGTGATCATTTTCATGCCTTACCATTCCATTCACTGTAAAATTGATCAAGGAAAGTTTCCATGAACCTATGTCTTTCCTCTGCAAGTTGTCTTGCATGCTCAGTATTCATTTTATCTTTTAGCTTCAAAAGCTTTTCGTAAAAGTGATTGACCGAAGAACTGTCGCCTTGCCTATATTCTTCCAGTGTCATCTGATCCCTGACATTCAGCTCAGGCTCATAGATCGGGTGGCCTTTTTTTCCGCCAAATGCAAAAGTCCTTGCAATCCCTATCGCACCAAGGGCATCAAGACGGTCAGCATCCTGGACAATCTCTGCTTCGATGCTGTCAAGTTCAATCACCCTGCCGCCTTTATAAGAAACTGTTTCAATACAACTCTTGATTCTTGAAACGAATTCATTCTCGATTTGTATGCTATGCAAAAATGAATCCAGTTTTGCCCAACCTGCTTCTTCTGATTCATTTAATTTATCATCCGGTATATCATGAAGCAAAGCGGCCATTTCGATAATGAACCAGTCACCCTTCTTCTCCTTGCTCCATATAAGTCGTGCATTTTTCCTAACCCTGTCAATATGATGCCAGTCATGCCCCGAAGAATCCTTTCCTAGCTCAGCTTTAACAAATTCCTCTGCCATAACGATTTTATCTTCCATGTGAACACCCACTTTCCTACCGAACTAATTTTACCATAGAAACCGATTTGAGATAGCGGGTTATATACTTGTTGAGACATTTCGCTTTTCTTCAAAAGGGTATAGTGCCAGCCTCTCTATCGGACATTGTCTCAAGATACAGTTCCCTGCTTGGCCGATAGAGCCTTTCTATCGGACATTTTTTCTGCGTTCAGCTTCCCGCTTGGCCGATAGAGCCTTTCTATCGGACACTTTCTCATGGTTTAGCTTCCCGCTTGGCCGTTAGGGCCTCTCTATTGGACACTTTCTCATGGTTCAGCTCCCTGTTTGGCCGATAGAGCCTACCAGTAGAAAATGTATCCATAATATCTCATATAACAATACTTCTCCTAATAAAACAAAAGAAAAAAGTGCCGGGTCGGCACTTAAACATCTTTGTTATTCCAGCTGATTCCGATTGTATGTTCACCTGCATGGACGCCGATTACAGCTCCAATTGGGCAGCTCAGGAAAGTGAGTTCAGGAAATATCGCTTCTAGTTCACTTTGCCATTCGTCAGCAACTTCCTTATGAAGGCCATAGAGGATGTACACTTCCTTAACTCCATATTTCTCGTGAGATTTTCTTAAATAATCAAATATTTTCTCTCGTGCTTTTTTATCGCTTCGGACTTTTTCTTTTGTATTCAACGCCCCATCCTCAATGCTGATAATAGGCTTGATACTTAGCATGCTTCCCAGATAGAATTGCATTCCTGACATTCGGCCGCTACGATGGAGCTGTTCCAGGCTGCCAATCATCACATAGGTTTCATTGGAATCACGTATGATTTCTAGCTTTTCTTTAATCTCCTCGATCGATGCGCCCTGTTCCGCCAGTGCAATGCCCTTTTTTAATAGGGAAGTCAATGGGAAAGTGAGAATTTTAGAATCAAAGGTTATGACAGGAATATTGGCGTCTTGTGCGGCTTGTACACTTGAGGCGACTGTTCCGCTAAGCTTGGATGAAATCAGAACTGCAAAAACGAGATCATAATCTTTTTCTAGCTTCTCATATAGTTCCAAAAAAACACCCACAGGTGGCTGAGAGGTTTTCGGCGCCGTTTTCACACTCTTTAATTTTTCATATAATTGTTCTGCAGTCAGGTCCTTGCCATCAAGGTATTCTACATCATCCAGCACAATGGTCATCGGAACCTGATACACATCTGGATGATTCTTTAATTCCTCATCCAGGTAGGCTGTACTATCTGTAACCCAGGCGATTTTCTTCAAACAATCTCCCCCTATTTTATTTTTCATTATAGAATTAGGTTTTTATCCCATACTATTCTGCCAAGCTTGTACAAATCACGAGCCTATATAATGAATAGAATTATCCTGTGTTAATAGATTATTCTGAAAACAACAAAGAAATTCCTGCCTATTTGACAGGAATTATTATTCAACGCATAATTTTTTTAATTTTTCTAGTGAAGTTATCATATAATGGACCATTTCTGATAGGTCATCGATCTGTTCTTCGTATACAAGACGGTTAAAGGTTACCTTCACATGGTTTTGAATATGTGATTTATTCTGCAAGGGTTCTATCATGGCGGTCTGACTGATCGCCCGGTCCCCTCCCCAGGTTTCGGTGAGCACTTTCTGGATTTCCTTAAAAACTTCTAATTCATTTTGATGAATGAGCGTGAAGGAAATACCCACTACACAACCTGCAAGCTGTTTGGCATCTACACTTTCTAAAAGCTCTGCAGAGAGGTTCTCCAATCCTGCCTCAATAGTCATTGTTGCCGACAACAGCCTTGATTCATAGCCTTTTTTGGTGAATGAAATTTCGTATTTACGCGACAACTTGGCGGCATTAATCCAGTCATTTCGGTCAATGACAATAATTTCTCCGCTCAAATCCCTGTCATAAATATCGCCTTCGATGACGACTTTAATATTTTCAAAAGCTGTCGGGTCGAACAATACTTCCACTCCTTTTAAAAACAATAGGAAATATGGCCAGCCCCATCTTACAGTGTGTTAGGTTCCATGAAAGTTAATTCCATGTTTACACTATGTCTGAAAGAACTGGCCATGCAATTTTTAATTAGAACAATCCAACTGCATTGCCCTCTTCATCAACATCCATATTCAATGCTGCAGGTAGCTTAGGCAACCCCGGCATAGTCATGACTTCACCTGTCAATGCTACAATGAAACCGGCACCTACTGAAGGCTTAAGTTCCCTTACAGTAATAGTAAAACCTGACGGCCTTCCCAGTTTTTGCGGATCATCAGATAATGAATATTGTGTTTTAGCCATACATACTGGCAGCACACCCCAGCCAAAGCCTTCAAAGTCAATAAGCTGCTTCTTTGCTTTCTGTGAAAATTCGACTCCGTCCGCACCATAAACCTGACGGGCAATCGTCTGGATCTTGTCTTCCAGTGAATCGGACAAGTCATAAAGATGGGCAAATGTATTTTCGCTTTTTTCAATTACATCAAGAAGTCTCTCTGCAAGCTCCACTCCGCCAGCTCCGCCTTTTTCCCATACTTCTGTCAAGGCAACTGGTATCCCTGCATTCTCACACAGTTCTTTCAGGGTATTTGTTTCAAGGTCTGTATCTGTAATGAATCGATTGATAGCAACAACATATGGCAAGCCAAAGCTTGCAATCGTTTCAACATGCTTTTTCAGGTTCGTGAAACCATCTCTTAAGGCTTTAACATCTTCATTTTTTAATTCTGTTTTCTTCATACCACCATGCATTTTCAGAGCGCGTATGGTTGCAACAATGACAACCGCTGACGGATCGATTCCCGCTGTTCTTGCTTTAATATTCAAGAACTTCTCTGCTCCAAGGTCAGCACCGAACCCTGCTTCGGTAACGACAAAGTCAGCAAGCTTGGACGCAGCCTCGGTCGCGATTACACTGTTGCACCCATGTGCGATGTTCGCAAATGGACCGCCATGGATCAGTGCCGGAGTATGTTCAATTGTCTGAACAAGGTTCGGCTTTACTGCTTCCTTCAATAAAAGAGTCAAAGCCCCTTCTACTCCCAGGTCGCCCACAGTGACAGGCTGTTTTTCATAATTATAAGCAACAACCATCTTTGACAGACGAAGTTTTAAATCTTTAAGATCGCTCGCAAGGCATAAGACAGCCATGATTTCTGATGCAACCGTGATGTCGAAGCCATCTTCACGAGGAACGCCCTGCATAGGCCCTCCCAGTCCGACGATCACTTTTCTTAATG
Source organism: Mesobacillus sp. LC4 (assembly GCF_053543455.1). Classification (NCBI taxonomy): domain Bacteria; kingdom Bacillati; phylum Bacillota; class Bacilli; order Caryophanales; family Bacillaceae; genus Mesobacillus; species Mesobacillus sp. LC4. Next base: position 582,961 of record NZ_JBGCUB010000001.1, on the reverse strand, counting down.
CACGGTCATTCAAATCGAGAGCTCGCTTCCAAACGATTCTTCGCTGATCAATGTTCAGCTTGTTGCCCTGCTGCATGTGATTATCAATTAAAGCAGCCAGCGCATTATTCGCTGTAGTAATCGCATGCAGGTCCCCTGTGAAGTGTAAGTTGATATCCTCCATCGGAAGCACCTGCGCGAAACCTCCGCCTGTTGCACCGCCCTTGATTCCCATAGTAGGACCTAACGAAGGCTCTCGCATAGCAATCATCGTTTTTTTACCTAGCTTGTTCAATGCATCCGCCAACCCGACCGTTACGGTGGATTTTCCTTCCCCAGCAGGAGTGGGATTAATAGCAGTGACAAGAACGACCTTGCCGCTCTCCTTTGTTTTCAACTTCGCCAAAGCTTCCGAAGATAGCTTCGCTTTATACTTTCCAAACAGCTCAAGATCATCGGCATCCAGGCCAATGCTCGCTGCAACATCAACAATCGGTTTCATTTTACTATCACGAGCAATTTCAATATCTGACTTAACTTGAATATTTGTTTCCATTTCCAATCCCCCCAGATATTCTCTATATGCTTACCATCTTATATTTTACCATCAGAGAATTACTATCAGGCAAAAAATATTTATTTGTCATAAAATTTCCTCTTTAGCCAATTGCTCCATGAAAGAATTCAGACTATAATAAAAATTACTGAATTTAGTTTACTAAGGCTCTTTTCAACATCTTTGTTACTTTTACGAATATAAATGCAATTATCATTCAGAAGTCTTCATTAAAAAAGCCACGATGACTTTATATGGTGAATACTAGAATATGTAATATAAGCTTTGCTAAAAAGGAGGTTATAAATTGCCTATTAAAATCCCGCAACACTTGCCAGCGAAGGAAGTCCTGGAAAAAGAAAATATTTTCATCATGGATGACAGCCGTGCTGCCAAACAGGATATCCGCCCGTTGAATATATTGATTCTGAATCTAATGCCCGAAAAGGAAAAAACAGAGAGACAGCTGTTGAGGCTGCTCGGAAATACGCCACTTCAGGTAAACATAACATTTTTAAAAACCGCTACATATGATTCTAAAAATACATCACAATACCACCTTGAAGAGTTTTATCTGACCTTTTCGGAAGTTAAAGAAAAGAAATATGACGGCATGATCATTACCGGTGCCCCAATTGAACTGATGGAATTTGAGGAAGTACACTATTGGAATGAACTAAAGGAAATCCTCGATTGGACTGAGCGGAATGTCACATCTACACTGCATATATGCTGGGGAGCACAGGCTGCTTTATATCATCACTTCAGCATCAATAAATATACTCTGCCGAAGAAATGTTCGGGCGTATTCAGTCATAGAGTGCTAGACCAAACCGCCAAGCTTTTAAGAGGCTTTGATGATGAATTTTTTGCTCCTCATTCGAGGAATACGGATATAGGGGAAGAATCGTTGCAAAGCCATCCAGAGCTGAAGCTGCTAGCATCATCAGAAGAGGCAGGCGCATTGATTATCGCCAGCAGAGACAGCAGAAAAATCATGATCACAGGCCACCTTGAATATGAAGCAACAACACTTGCAGAAGAATACTTGCGAGATAAGGAGAAAGGCATCGAAATCGATATGCCAAAGAACTATTTCCCACTGGATAACCCTGAAAAGAGTCCGAACAACCGCTGGAGGTCACATGCGCATTTGTTCTTTTCCAACTGGCTTAACTATTATGTATATCAAGAAACTCCATATGAATGGGATTAGAAAAGACCCAAGCACCAAGGCAGCCCTGACAAATGCTTCCTGATTGAAGTGATATTTAAAGTTTTACAAAAAAAGGCATCGGCCGAGTCGATGCCTTTCTTAAATTTTTTTATAGCAATAGCTGTTTGCTTATCTCTGTTAACTTTGCGGAGCATAATAGACTTCTTCAAATGGCTGGACGACAACGAACCCATCGCCGCTGAATTTCATCTGGATCGATTCGCCGCTTCCACGTCCAAGGAAGGTTTTGAACGAGATATCTGTAACAAACTCAGGCTGAAGATTTCCAGACCATGCTACTGTTGCGTTTGGATCTGTATATACTGGGTTATCCGTACTGACAAGCAGCGTCAGTGGCTCATAATGGGATGTGATTGCCACCATTCCTGTACCCTCAAGGCGGACATTGAACAGACCACCCGACAACATTCCAGCGACCCTACGCATCAGCTTGATATCCCAGCGGATGGAAGGTTCGAATGCAAGCAGGTCATTTCCGTTTACGAAGATGGCCTCATTTTGCAAATGCAAGATCGATATTTTCTTCCCCTGGTCAGCCAAATATAGCTTTCCATTGCCGTTTGCTTTCATTAATGATGTGCCTTCACCTGTTAATGCCTTTTTGAACATCTTGCCGATTCCGTGTTCAAGCTCTCCCTCACGCTCAAATTTGATTTGACCGCGATACGAAACCATCGCTCCAGCTTTCGACCATACCAGTCCATTCAGATTGATCTCCAGCATTCTCGGTGTCTCCAGCTCAAATAACCCTTCCCCTTTATCCTCCTGCTTAGTATTGTTCACAAACTCTTCGATTGAATAACGACTCATCATAATGCCTCCTTATTTTATAACCTGGAACATGAAAACCCACATAAATGAAAGGGATTGCTGGAGCTCTAAGGGCAAAGAACCGTGCGGAAGCTGCTCTGCCGCTTTTTTATATACTCCGAATTCACCTGCTTTTCTCCAGCCATTTTCAAGAGCCAGCTTTTCCAGCTCCCATGGCATGATCGTGTTACAGATTACATCTTCTCCATATAGTCTCCTGAAGCTGTTCGTCCTTGGTCCTGCAGTTGGACCTAGAATGCCTATGCAGGCATAGCCATTTGGTTTAAGAATACGAGCCATTTCTTTTAAAGACTCATAGGGGTGATTCGTCCATTCTATTGAATTGATTGCCATGACCGCATCAAAATGGTTATCGGGACTTCCACAATCCGACAGGCTCCCTTTAGTGAAAGCACCGTTCTCATTTCGAGGGTTCAGCCTGGCCCTTTCCAGCATCTCTTCTGATACATCGATTCCGGTGACTACATAGCCTGATTCCGCCAGCTTTGCCGAGCCTGTTCCATCGCCGCAGCCTAGATCACAAACCAACGAAGAAGCCGGGAGAAATTGCTTAATGAATGGGACTATATCCTTTCGACTCCCAGTTTCCCACATTGCCCTGCTTCTCGAATTCCATGTGGAAGCCATGCTGTCCCACTGTTTTTCGGACTCCATTTCCCAATTGAAGGTACTCATAAGCTCACCTGCCTTATTATTTTTAATTCCAATAATAGTTATTTCGCTATGAAAAAGAGAATTCCTCTTAAGTTTATTTTTGCGGAAAAAGTGCAAGACTAGGAGGGTGAAAGGAGAGATCAAATTGGAAGAAGAACAATTGGTTGCCATACATAAAAATAACGCTGGTGAAATCATCAGTTTCCAGACATCCAGCGGAAGGATTATATCCTATCGCAAAGCCTTGCAGGAAGCTAACACAGGAACAATTTCAGGAGTGAATATCGATGAAGGTGCAGATGGAACTACTTCTTTGGTTTCAGCAGATGGATCCGGTTTTGAGCAATATCCCGATATTTACTAAGGAATGAATAAAAACACCTGACAGCATGGTCAGGTGTTTATTTTTATTCTTCATCATTTTGTTTTTGGATAGCTCTTAATTCTTGGACACGGGATTGATCTTCTTCAAAGAATTGGACAAGGTCACCAATTCTGTCGATTGCATCCCAGCTTAAATGGTGTTCGATTCCTTCAACATCATTATAGATATTTTCCTCTTTTACGCCGATTACCTTAAGCAATTGCTCAAGCAGTTCATGGCGATCTACCAGCCTTTTGCCTGTTTTATATCCTTTCGGTGTCAGGACAAGCCCCCGATATTTCTCGTAAACCACGAACTGGTCTTTATCCAGCTTCTGGACCATTTTTGTCACTGAGGAGGGATGGACCGATAATGCCTCCGCGATATCCACTACCCGGGCATATCCTTTTTGTTCTATTAAAATGAATATTTGTTCTATATAATCTTCCATACTAGGTGTTGGCATCCCATGACCTCCAATGCTTAAACAATAGCCATATTAAAGTTTACTATAGAAGGACAAGGGTGACAAGGCGCTATCCACCTTGGTTGACTGGCTGTGCTGCTATATCGAATTTTAGCTTGCTGTCCTCTCCATCCCAATATAGCTTGGCGTTAAAGGTTCTATCCTTGCTCTGGAAGCCTTCAATCACATCCGTACTTCCTTCAGTCAAAAGTTTCTTGATATTCTTCTGGGTTACCGTCTTGCCAAGGATTTGCTTGGAGAGTGTGAAATTGCATTTTGTTTTCTGATAGTTTGAGCAGCCATAGAAGGTCCCTTTGTCCACAACCATGCCATCGCATTTTTTACATTTTCCCAGGTTTGTAGTTCGGCGGGAACGTCCACCCTTCTTCCCAGGTACGAAAGCATTGGTCAATTCTTCGGAAAACGTCCAGCCTGAGGACCCTTCCGATGTTTCAGCAACAAGGTGTTTGATCATTCTCGAAGTCTGCTCAATGAACTGTTTGGGAGAGGCTTCTCCCTCTCCTATTTGGTGCAGCCTCTGCTCCCATTTCGCTGTCATTTCAGGAGATGCCAGTACTTGTCCGCCCACAGCGGCGACGAGAATTTTCGCTTTGGCTGTCGCATAAACGAGGTTTTTGCGGACTTCTATATACGCTCTATCCTTTAGCATCGTAATGATGCCCGCTCTCGTCGCTTCTGTTCCAAGCCCTTCAGCTTTCATCAGGACCTTTTCAAGTTCCTTGTCTTCAATATGCTTTCCTGCCGTTTTCATAAGGGTAATCAGTTGGCCTTCAGTCAGCCTCTTTGGCGGCTGTGTCTTGCTTTCCTTTACCTCTGTTTTCATGACGGTTCCCGTTTCACCTTGCTGGACAGCAGGAAGCTCTGGTTCCTTATCTGATTCTTTTTGAGGAAGCACTTTTTTCCATCCTTCATCCAGCTGGACTTTCCCCTTGGAAATAAACTCCGCCCTGGCCTCCACAACCGTCTTGATTGTTGTATATTCTGCGATGTATGGACCGTAGTGCGCTGCAATCAGTGTCCTGGCCAGCAAGTCATATAATTTCAGCTCGTCCCCAGAGAGCCTGCTTAGGTTAGGAACTTGTTCAGTCGGAATGATGGCGTAGTGGTCGGTAACCTTTTTTTCATTGACATACCGTTTGTTATTTTGAATCGATGATTTCGGCAATGGAAAAAGCTGCTGATAATCAGGATTAGCCTGAAGCTTATTCAGAATCGCAGGAAAGCCTTCTGCTTCCCCAGGGGTTACATACCTGGAATCGGAACGGGGATAAGAAACGATTCCCCTTTGATATAATCCCTGCAAAATGTCCAACGTCTTTTTCGGCGACATTTTAAATCGTCGATTCGCTTCGGCCTGAATCGCTGAAAGATTATAGAACAGCGGCGGCAGAAATTCTTTTTTCTCAGAGACAACTTCTGCGGCTTCTGCAGATTTCCCATCGCAGAAAGCAGCAATTTTCTCGGCCATCTCTTTTGTCTTGATCCGTGAATCTCCATCTTTTTCCCATTTGCCGCTGTACTTCTTGCCATTGATATTGAATTTTGCGTTCACTTCCCAAAAAGGTTCCGATACGAAGTTTTCAATTTCCAGCTCACGTTTAACAATTAATGCGAGAGTAGGAGTCTGTACCCTCCCGACTGAAAAAACATCGGAATAGCCTTTTTTTTGTAGAAGAAGAGTGTACAGCCTCGATGCATTCATGCCGACAACCCAGTCCGCGCAAGCTCGCGTATAGGCTTCAAAATATAAATTCTTTGTATCTGATTCATTCAAAAGGTTTTGAAATCCTTCCTTAATCGCTTTTGGAGTCAGCGAGGAGATCCACAATCTCTTCATTGGCTTCGTGCAGTTGGCCAGACGGAGGATATTCCTGATGATCAGTTCACCTTCGCGCCCGGCATCGCCTGCGTGAATGATTTCAGACACCTGCGGATCGGTGGCAAGCTTTTTTATGATTTGGAATTGCTTTGCTTTCGACTTGACCACTTCATACTTGAAGTTTTCTGGAATGATTGGCAGTGTACCAAGCGACCATTTTTTCCATGACGGATTGTAATGCTCTGGGGCCGACAATTCCGTTAAATGGCCGATTGCCCATGATACGTATGCACCTTCAGGGAATATTTCATTAGGAAGTATCTCGATGAATCCTTCTCTTTTTTTCATTTTAAATACGGAGGCCAGCGTTCTGCCCTGGTCAGGCTTTTCCGCAACGATCAATTTCATAATTTCCTCCTGAAAAACTTTTATATACGTGCTTTTTAAGCTTCGTCCTCTATTTTATCTTTTTTTCGACAAAAGCGTAAAGGACTTTTATTGCAGTGTGTCTGCATGAGCCTGTATTTTAACTAGTAAAAAATAAACAGGCAGCTGAATGGATCAGCTGCCTTTAAGATGTTATTCCTCAAATGGTTCGACTATGTTGTTGTCATTGATGTACCAACGGTTCCTGTTAACCACTGCCGAAACGGTTAATATCAGCGAAGGAACCTTTTCGATCCGTACCACGATTGCCCCGACCAGCTTCTGGAAAATCACAAATGACTCTCCATGGCTGAATGCTGCCCACTGGGGACCCATAATCGCAATGGAACGGATGATTTCTTCCTTTTCTGCTTGCTCAAGTGAAAGATGCTGAGAAAAAATGATGATCCAATCCTCATCACCTATCGAAAAGCGGTACATGCCCTCACCCTTTTAATTCATCATCATTGACTAATAAAAGATATGAAGTGCATTTGCAGATTATACCCCTACGATTGAATCATTTAGGACTCTCGAAATCCTCAAGCCGCGATTAAGACGGAGGTCAACGAGTGTATCTCCCGTTTTAATCAGTGCCTTTAACGGCTCGAATGGGTCAACCATCAGGATTGTACCTTCTTCACCATCGCTAAGGAGAACACGCCTTCCGACAAGGCTGTCCATAATCCTGAACAGGAAAACGAGCATAATCTTCGGATCGAATTTACCAAATACATCATTTTGCATCTGGGAAATGACAATATGGAAAGGCTCCGCCTGGTGATAGACCCTTGAGGATGACATCGCATGGTAAACGTCTGCAATCGCAACGATTTTTGCAAGCTCGTCTATCTTTTCGCTGCGAAGGCTGAACGGATACCCTCCACCATCCTCGCGCTCATGGTGCTGCAGAGCAATCAGGGCAACTCTTTCATTTAGCTCTGGAATATCCTTCAACATCCGGTAACCATACACTGTATGGCGTTTCATTTCGTTGTATTCTTCCTGTGTCAGCCTGCCTGGCTTGTTCAAAATGCTGGCAGGGATACGGGCTTTCCCTATATCATGGAGTGTCGCTCCTAATGCAAGGTCATGGAGCTCCGATTGTTCCAAACCCATCCATTTCCCTATCAATGTAGAGATGATGCCCACACAAACTGTGTGCCTGTATGTGTACTCATCTTGAGTTTTCAGCTCGTAGAAAAGGTGATAGATATGGGGAATTTCCGCCGCCTGTCTGATGACAGGAATGATCTCATTCCTGATTTCACTAACAGGGACAACTCCTGTCTTTGCCACAATATCGAAGATCTCTTCCATTTGCATGGAGGCATCGTCGATTTTCTTTGATATATAATCAAGCTTTTTATTTACTGCAGTCTGAGGTGTGTGGTCCTGAACGGCATTGCCATTCCTGATTGTATCCAATAATGCATCAATTTGATGATCAGTCAAGGACGTCAACGTGGGTGGAGTGGTCTTCTTCATTCGTACCCTCCTCTTAGCTTTTAATAGACTTCTAGCCTATGAATTTTCACACTTCTGTCAGGCTTAGTTAAAGTACTAATAAGAAAATAATAACAAATATTTCCGAAAATAGGAACTAAAGCTGGGTGAATTTCAATTTATTTTAAATTAACTTAATTTTAAGATTATTTAGTTTGTAATACGCTTACATTCTTGACTGAATCCTTTCCCATATTGTATATTTAAGACATCATTTAATAGATTATATTTGCCGTGTCAAAACTGCAGCTGTATCCATTAGATGATAATATTCAACTTTGGCACATATTTTGTGTCACGAAAGACATGGGAGGAAAGTTTAACATGCAAAACGGTAAAGTAAAATGGTTCAACAATGAAAAAGGTTTCGGTTTCATCGAAGTAGAAGGCGGAGACGATGTATTCGTTCACTTCTCAGCAATCCAGGGTGACGGATATAAGTCATTAGAAGAAGGTCAGGAAGTTTCTTTCGAAATCGTCGAAGGAAATCGCGGACCACAAGCTGCTAACGTGGTAAAACTATAATTTAAAAAAGTTGAAGGCTGGCGCTTGACGCCAGCCTTTTTTGATTATTTAAATTCATGATTCATTGACAATTATACACCTCAGTCTCGATTAAAGGCTCTTTGTTAGACATTTTGACTTCGCTCTTTTGCTGAAATGTCTATAAAAAGCCCTTTCTTAGACATTTTGGCTTCGCGATTCCACTGAGATGTCTATAAAACGCCCTTTCTTAGACATTTCTCCTTCAAACTCCCTTTGAAATGTCCATAAAAGTCTATTTCTTAGACATATTAGCTCTGTGCTCCTGCTGAAATGTCCATTAAGGGTTGTTTCTTGGACATTTAGCGCTCACGCTCCTGCTGAAATGTCTATAAAGGTGTTACCACGCGAACGAACCAAACTATAGTTTTTGCCCGCATTTTTTTATTTTCTCCCCAACGGTGCATTCATTGATGCAGAACCGGTGGGCATGTCTTTTACCGTTTTCTTGCCGGTGGAGCTTTTTGAGGAAGCAGCCATTGCAGTATGTAGTGAGCAATGTTTCTACCTCGGCAAGGATTTCATTACGCGTCACTGAATTACCGCCTTTCCCTCCTGGTTATAATATTTGCATCTTGCTGTTAATCATTTTACCCTGCAGTGCCTGAGTCGCCAATTTATCAGCCTCTTTATTTTCTTTTCTGCCTACCGGATTGTATCTCGGATGCAAGCCAAGCTCTTTAATTTTATTTTCGATTCTGTCGAGCCAACGGTTAAGGGTTTCTTCATAACAAGGCCACTCTCCCTCTAACTGCTTAAGAACTACCTGGGAATCACCTTTTATCTCACAGGTCATGTTCTTAACACCCATTTCCTCAAGGATGGTGAGGGCAAAATATAGAGCAGCATATTCTGCTTCATTGTTTGTTTCAAGCTCATCGAACACTTCATTGGCTCGCAATCTGTATTTTTTCTTTCCTTGCTTGAAGTAGATTATGGTGCCGAGTCCTGCTTTATGATTATAGTTATCAAAACCGCCATCAAAATAAACAGTAAGGTCATGAGGCTCTTCTTCCACTTCTTCCAGAAGCTTGCGCATTTCCTTCAATGTCCACGAAGTGCCGATTTCATCTATGAAAGATATCTCTCCAGCTTTACCCGATTTATCTAGCTCTTCACCAGCCTGAAGTGCATGCTCACCATCAAGAAAATCGGAGCTGAACAGGATGGGTTCTATTCCTTTTGCTTTATATTCCCATTCTAATTTATACTTCATGAATTCTCCCCCGCTTTCTGAATCTGTTTTCGCACTGCCAAATGGCTTATTTTTAGTTATCTTACCCATTTTCAGACCACGTTACAATGAAAAAGGGACGATGAATCGGTTTTGCTGATAGTATATTTTTATAAAATATCGCTCCTATTATGATACACTAACTATTATCTGTACAAACCAACCGGGAGTGATCTTTGTTGTTCGAAGTCTATATTGATGGCGCAAGTGCTGGCAACCCTGGACCAAGCGGTGCTGGTATTTTTATAAAAGGAGAAGGAGAAGTTTTCAGATACTCCATCCCTCTCGGGGTCATGTCTAACCATGAAGCTGAATATCATGCATTTATAAAAGCATTGGAAATCTGTCTTGAAAAAGGTTTCCGTGTGGTATCATTCAGAACCGATTCACAGCTCGTTAATGCAGCAGTAGAAAAGGAGTTCGTAAAAAACAAGCTTTATGCCCCTCTTCTGGAAAAAGCAATGAATCTTGCCGGACAATTTGATTTGTTTTTCATGAAATGGATTCCATCGAGTGAAAATAAGACAGCGGACGAACTGGCAAGGAAGGCTGTAAGGGAGAACAACATGAAAGGAACAGAAGACTAATATGAAAGCATCATCTTTTGCGGATTTAAGCTTACTATTTGTAGCCCTCATCTGGGGCGCCACATTCGTTCTTGTACAAAATGCGATCTCTTTTCTCGAGCCACAATCGTTCAACGCAGTCCGGTTTGCCTTTGCAGCCATCCTGTTAGTACTCTGGCTTATGTTTTTTGAAAAAGAACAACTAAAAAAGCTGGATAAAAAATTACTTTTATCCGGGATCATGTTGGGTTTTTGGTTATTCATCGGCTATGCTTTCCAGACATTAGGTTTGCTTTATACGACCTCATCCAAGGCGGGATTTATCACTGGATTGAGTGTTGTCCTGGTACCTTTGTTAATGCTCGGAATCCTGAAACAGCGGCCTAGTATAAATTCGATCGCTGGTGTTTCGGCAGCAACTGCGGGACTTTATCTTTTAACAATTTCAGATGTGTCCAGCCTTAATATCGGAGATGCTTTCGTTCTGATTTGCGCGGCAGGATTTGCCCTTCATATCGTTTTTACCGGAAAATACAGCAGCAGTTATCCTACACTCCTTTTAACTACGGTTCAAATTGCAACTGTAGCGGCATTATCAGCCATTTCAGCTGTCTTTTTTGAAGATTGGAAAAGGGCATTCAACCCTGATGTCATCTTTTCAACGAATGTCGTGGCAGCCCTGCTGGTTACATCTATTCTTGCAACGGCATTGGCCTTTTTTATCCAGACGAATTTCCAAAAACATACGACTGCTACTCGAGTCGCCTTGATTTTTGCGATGGAACCTGTTTTTGCGGCAATCACGGCTTACTTCTGGGCAGATGAGCGCCTGACATATAGCGCTCTTGCCGGCTGTGTATTAATATTTGCGGGTATGGTATTCGCGGAATTGCCTCCTGGCAAATTCGAAAGATTCATTCGAAAACTATCCCCTAAAAAAGAGGCTGATTTCAAAGCATAATGCTCTGGAATCAGCCTCTCCTTAATTTAGTTTAAATAATTTCTACTTCGAGAATTGTCCAGCTCCAGCGCCTATCCCCTCGAGTCGCTTCGGTCCTGTCAATGAAGTCAAAGAACGACTTCACTGCCAGACCCTCCAGCGCTTGTCGGGGCTTACCACGGCGCTTACGCTTTTCGATTATACGGCTAAAAGCTCGATTTTTTTTACATACTGTAACGCTGCTTTGCGGGAATAAATTTTATTAGATGCAAACGTCTCGAGTAATGAAACAAAGAAGCTTCCATCAAAACCTTTTTGAGCTTTTAAGGTAATTTCAATCGCGGCGTTAGTAATTTCATCGCTTGAATTCGTATACTGCTGACCAAAAAATATAAAGCCGATGGCGTCCTCACGCAACTGGAACCCCTTGCTCTTCAAATGAAGCAAGTAATCTTCAACTGTCCGCACTGACTGAATCAATCCTCTCTCCAAGCCAACTTCTAGTAAAATTTTACCGCAACATTCGATCTTTTTCTACCGTTTTTTTGTTAAAAGGTATCCTGCAATTCCCATCGCCATGCCAAAAAGGGCTCCGCCTAGCACCTCTTTTGGCTGGTGGCCAAGCATTTCCTTCAATGGATCCGGGGATTTTTCTTCAAACTCTACCGGGTCATCCTCATGGATTTTATCAATTAATTCATCAAGGTCATTTACTTTTAAAGTGAGCTCTCCCGTTTGTCTTCTTATCCCCTGGGCATCGTACATGACGATCATGCCGTAGACGAGGGATAATGCAAAGTCAATCGATCGAACACCTTTTGTAAGGGCAACATATGTGGTTAAAGAAGATACACCAGCTGAATGGGAGCTTGGCATTCCGCCGCTTGCCAAAAATAAATCTGGCTTCCACTCCTGTGTCTTTGCATAATGAAACGGTATTTTTAAGGCCTGAGCAAGGCCAATACTTGAAATAGCAATAACTGCACCTTTGTTCATCATCCGTCACCTCCATGTTATTTTGAAGAAAAATGATTGCTTTTATTCTTGCTCGTTCATAATAAGGATTAAGCTGTAACAAGCAGACAACCTATAAAGGTTAATTCTCATTTCTCGGCATTTTTAAACAAAAAATTTTTTGGAGGGATTGCTGATCATGAGTAAAAAGGGAAACAGAGGCATTAAGGCACCCGGAGTAACCCCGCAAGGTTACGGACAAGATGCTGAATTTGCTGAAGAGCCAAAGTCCAAGCTCGAAAATGCAGCTAAGAAGAAGAATACAAAGTAGTGAAGTAAGCTAAACGCTAAAAAACGGCTGGTATAGTACCAGCCGTTTTCATTAAGCGTATATAGAGTCATTTTCAAACAGGCGGTGCAGCCCTCTGAGTTCCACTTCATTGAACTTGGCGAGAAGCTTATCACGATTAATTTTGAATAGGGCTTCATCCATCTTGCACTCAACAGGTACATCACATTTGATTTCCGCAAGCTGCCTGCTTAGATGAAGCATTTCAAGATCAGCTTCGATTTTAGCACGCTGTGATTTTGTCAGCTGATGCAGGTTCGCGATGACCCCTTCTACATCTCCATGCTCTTGAAGAAGTTTAACAGCTGTCTTCTCACCGATTCCTCGGACTCCAGGATAGTTATCACTCGGGTCTCCCATGAAGGCTTTTAAATCAATCATCTGTTCAGGCCAGATTCCCTTTTCGGCAAAGAGGCTATTGCGGTCATGTACTTGATAATTGCCATAACCCTTTTGAAGAAGGATGACTGAAACCCGATCATCAATCAGCTGGAGAATATCCTTATCACCTGTCAGAATCGTTACAGAATCGACTTCCTTAGCCGTCCTGGCAATCGTGCCGATACAGTCATCCGCTTCATAGCCCGGCAACCCAATGTTAGGGACATCCAGAGCTTCGACTACTTCTTTGACAAGGTCGAACTGCGGGAGAAGCTCAACTGGTGCCTCAGGTCTATTTGCTTTATAGTTATTGAACATTTCGGTGCGGAAGGTTTTGCTGCCCATATCCCAGCAAACAGCCGTATGGGTGGGCTTGAAATTTGCCACCGCAGTCGCGAAGTGTTTAATGAAACCGTGGATCGCATTTGTAGGGACCCCTTTGGAATTGATCATGAACTGTCCGGAAACAGCTGTTGCATAGAATGCTCTGAATAACAAAGCCATCCCATCAACAAGCATTAGCGAAGTCTTATTATTCTCCAAGTTGGTACCTCCAATGTGATAGATTGAGCGAACGCTCTATTTTAAAAAATTTATGTCTTAATGTAAAAGTCAACTTTGATATTATATCACAATTCTTGGTGTTCCCTTGTATATTCCGAAAATAAGCATTCTTCAATCAGTGAAAAGGCTGAGTCGAAAGAAGACTTTCTCCAAAGAATCATTCACCTTTGGAAACGGGATTTTCATGATAAGACACCCAATCGCTGTAGCTTCCTGCATATAGCCTGACATTCTTGAATCCAGCCTCTTTTAAGGCAATAAAATTCGGTGTTGCCGTCACCCCAGATCCACAATAAACGATGATTGGCTGATTAGGATCCAGGTCTTCAAATCTCTTTTTCTGCTCGTCACATGGTTTATAGAAACCATTCTCGAAGCCTTCCATCCACGGTTTATTGATCGCTGTGGGGATATGGCCAGGAACCCGGTCGATTGGCTCCTCGATTCCAAGATATCGTCTGCTTTCACGGGAATCAATAAGAGCAGCACTACCTGTCCCTTTGAGTGCGAGGTCCTTTACTTCTTCAAAAGAAGCAAGCATCTCCTTGTTTTCTTGGATGATGTAATTTGTCTGTTGATAATGCGGTACTGAATCCTCAGTCGGATAGCCGGACTTCTCCCATGCAACAATGCCTCCATTTAGGATATAGACTTTTTCATGACCAACATATTTCAGTAGCCACCACATCCTCGAAGCAAATGCTCCTTCCTTGCCGTCATATACAACGACTAAGCTTTCGTTTGTAATTCCAGCATTCTGGAGCCTTTCTTTGAATTGACTAAGAGCCGGGAGCGGATGCCTGCCACCATGCTCCCCGACTTTACCAGAAAGGTCTTTTTCCAGGTCGAAATAGACAGCGCCTGGAATATGGCTATGTTCATAGAGCAATCTGCCCTCGTCAGGATGCCCCAGCTTGAATCGGCAATCGACGACTCTCGTATTCTTATCTCCTAGACGTTCATTAAGCCATTTTGAGTCAATATGATATTGCAAGGCATTCACTCCTTTGTTTGTTTTTGGACCATCAGTTTTTTCACATGTTCTTTTGGATCCCAGCAGGCGAATTGATAATGGCTTTTCGTTTCATAGCCAAGCCTAAGGCAATGATATTTCATTTTCCCTTCCAGTTTTTCAGCCTGAAAATTAACACAAGTAGCACATGCATGAAATCGGTTACTGGTCATTACCTCATACAACCCTTATTGATCGTTTTTTATTTTCAACAGCGCAGTTTTTACAGAATCAATCGAGAAATTATCATCAAGTGCAGAGGTGATTCCTTCAAAATACTCGGTGATTTGCTCTGAAAAATCCTTCTGTACTTTTGCAAACTCCCGCTCCAGTTCAGGCAGATAGTGACCTTTCAGCCTTGCATTCTCTTTTTCGAGATAATCCCCAGCTGGTCCGTGTAAAAGCTTTTCTAGTTCATCCGCCATAAATTTCTTTTCATTCTTTTCAAAGAAGGATTTAGGATTTTTGAACATTCCAAGCGTTTTCCTGAATCTCGTACGATCGATGTCCTGGTATGCTGTTTCAAACTCGAGTCCGGTTAAAGGACCATTTTCCGTGGCAGAGATGGAAACTGAAGAATTAATTTTCAAGAATTCAGCTATCAAAGCTTCCTGGAACTCTTTCAAGATCCGAACAATGAACGCCTCGGACCTCAATGATGTAGCCCTCATTTCCTGAGCAAGGTCATATCCAATGCTATCAATCAATTCATCAAGCGCACTTTCAAGAGCCTTCTTCATATTTCGTCCATCGTCCTTTAAAAGGGCTGGATTGAAGGCCTCCCTGAAGAATTCACCAAATCGGATGAAGACACGCTGGCGAATGTAGTAAGTCAATTCATCACTTTCCTGTATCAGGCGTTCTTCAAGAACCGATGGCTTCTTCTCAGATAAAACACGCAGCATTTCTTCTTGTTGTGATATTAATTTCTGGCGTTTATCAGCCCTTGCCGCCTTATCTTCTTCTGCCGATCTGATCATTTCTTCGATCATATTGATCGCCTGACCCCATTTTGCCTCTGCAGACTCTACAGCCATATTCATAAGGTCATTGGCAATGAATGAATAAAACGATCGTTCAAATTGATTAAAGAGCTGGTCTCCGCCATTCTTATCTTCCAGCTTCGCATTTAACCCACTCAAACTGGAAACAGGGAATAAATGAGGTTTCCTGATTCCGTATTGGACAAGCTGATCCTCAACGTATTCCAAAACGTCCGAACGTTCTGCCTCAGAATTCGCCAAATCGACGGCATTGACAATAAAGAACATTTTATCGAGTTCAAAGGTATCCTTGACCCTGCCAAGCTGAATCAGGAATTCCCTATCCGCTTTTGAAAATGCATGATTATAATAGGTCACGAACAAGATTGCATCTGAATTCTTGATATAATCGAAGGCCACTCCAGTGTGGCGTGCATTGATTGAATCGGCCCCAGGCGTATCAACAAGTGTTATCCCCTCTCTTGTAAGCTCACAATCATAATAAACCTCGATCCACTCTACAAAACAGGATTTTTCCTCTTCAGCAACATACCCTCGGAATGATTCGAGGTCCACAGACAGCAGTTCTCCAAAGCTATTTTTGAAATCGCTGAATCCTTTGGCAAAAGCCTTGAGGAATGAGTAATGTGTTTTTTCTGCCGCACTGTAACCGCTGTCTTCGAATTCAAGAGTATTGATTTGATCGATCGCTCGCTCAAAATCACTTGTATTCTTGCCGAATAATCCTAGAGACCGATCCAATTCTTTCAGCATTTCATCAGCATTCTTAATCTTGACTATGACCGTCCCGTGAGGATGCTCAGTCGTCACCGGCTTGATTTTATTGATTGCAGCAGTAGTCGGATTAGGTGATACCGGCAAAATCCGCTCACCTACGAGAGCGTTCGCGAAAGAAGATTTTCCGGCGCTGAAAGCTCCAAATAAGGCAACTGTAAATTCTCTTTCCTTTAATCGTGATGCTTTTTCTTTCAATTCACGGGCGATTTTTTTCAAACCGGGAATATTCTCGATCTGTTCAGCGGTATAATTCATTTTCTCTACCAGCTGTTGTTGTTCTTCATGAAATTGTGCGATCTCATTACCGCGTTGCTCGACAGGAACTTCCTGAGCTGATGGGCCTGCCTTTTTCTTCGCAGTGTTTGAAGAGGAAGTGTCATCCTTTAGGATCACTTCTGGCTCGTCTTCGGCTGCCCTGAAAATATGATAGTCTTTCTCCAGAAATTCTGTCGGTTGACCATACAGAATTTCCGATACAAGTCTGCGTTGTTCGGCTAAGGTTTCCTGAATGGCACGCAAAGCTTCCCACGCAGAGAAGAGCTTCTCAAGTTTTTCTTCTTTTTGGAGAAGTTCATTTACCTCTTCATCACCTTGCCCTTTTACATTGCCAATGAACTTTTCCTTGATTGGCTCTAGCTTTCTTCTGGCAAGGTTCTTCAATGCGTCAGCGACATCATTCGTATAATTGAGGACATAGTCGCCTGAAAGTCTCGCCCCAGGTTTAACAGCTTCAGAAAGCAGCTCAGTTTGGAAGTCAATCTTGAAATTATTTGCTGCTGTCTGGAGCTCCGTCTGGGAAAGATTATGCTTTTTGAACAGTTTAGATAAAAAGTCCTTGATATGCCAGTTCAGCTGGGATTGCACTTTATCCTCCAGGTCTCGATAGAAATTATCGAGTCTAGCTGTTCGTTCCTGTTCCGTTTTTTGCTTTGAAAACAACAAGCCCACTTTAAAGATTGGCTGCCTCGACTGCAGATAAGCCTCCGCCAGCTCCCTGGTCTGGAATGGCATTAGATAGGCGTTCTTTAAGATATCATTGAGTCCCTCACGAAATTCCCGTTCAGGGTCCCGGTCAATCTGGATTTTTTCAATATGCCTCTTTATTGTATCTAACTCCTCCGACAGTCTTTGCCGCTCACTGTCAGGAATTCCTTCAAGGACCGTTTCATATTGATCAATTTCTTCGGAAACATTTTGTTGCAGATCCGCCAAATGATCCTCGGTCAGTTTTTCCATCGACTTAAAAATTGAAATTGGCAGAATTTCCTTTCTCTTTCCCTTTCGCTCCATGATAAAAGAACGAAGCTCCTGGAACTGGTTATGAGTAGCATCAGGGTCTTTCAGCGATGTATAAAAGATCCCCGCATGCTTTACCCCCCAGTCAGCAAAAGAAGTTTCAACACTCCTCTTGAATTGGTCAAAAGACAATTCTGCATCCTGATGTTTGTCGACCTGGTTGATAATCAGATACAGTTCTTTTCCAGCATCTGTTAATTCCTTTGTAAAAAGAAAGTTCAGCTCAGATTGGACATGGTTATAATCCATGACATAAAAAACAATGTCTGACAAATGGAGAGCTGATTCAGTTGCAATCCTATGGGCATCATCTGTAGAATCGATTCCCGGTGTATCCATGATGACGGCCTGCTCAAGAAACTCCGCCCCACTATGGCTGATTTCGATTGCCTGTATTTGTTCTCCATCCTTGCAGTACGTTTTGACGGTTTCATAATCATATGGTGCCGGATACAAGCGTGAGCTGCCTTCTTTGAAGATGACCTTGGCATATTCAGCACCTGATTTAATCCTTACCAGGTTTGCACTGGTTGGGATCGGGCTTGATGGCAGGATGTTGTCGCCAATCAACCTGTTGATCATACTCGATTTCCCTGCGGAAAAATGACCGCAAAAAGCGATTGAGAATTCTTCTTCGACAGCTTTTCTTCCCAATTCCTTTACTTTTTCAGCTGTATCTTCATCGTGGTTTGAATTCATTAAGTTATATAAAGATAGGATCTTTCCAAGAAGCTTATGATCTTGCTGTGCGATAGTCTGGCCCATTCCTCTAACCCCTTGTGACAAAATTGTGAATAACTTTATTTTATATGATTTTTCGCTCTTTTCCTATAATTACATTTACGCCTTAAGAAAAAAGAAAGCCCGGACGCTGTGTCCGGACTTTCATCTAATTGAGAAAATGGTTGGTTAATGTGGTTTTAGTACATTGCTAAGTACGTATTTCATAAGTAAGGAATAAGCTGCTATGGTTGAAACAATGATCATTGAAACCATGGGTCCGACACCATCCTTAAGGTTCTTTTAATTGAGAACAATTTTCATCTTAAGAAAAGTGTAGCACTATTGATTATCATTTTCAATGAAAGGAGGTTAATTGTCACACTTATTTAACAAATTCGGAACGAAGCGCCCATGAGTTGAGAATTCTGATTCATACTTCGTCAGCTCTCTCAATGCCTTTTCCTCCGCTGGGATCCTAATGGATAAAATAAGGATATTTAATAGGGTAAAGACTGCCATTGTAATATAGGCATTGAACATTAAGGGAATAACAATCAATTCTATCGCCACTATTAAATAGTTAGGATGCTTGATGATCTTATACGGACCTCTCTTGACGACATTGGCTCCCGGAAGAATGATGATTTTTGTATTCCAGAATCTTCCCAATGAAGTCAGTGCCCAAATCCTCATTATCTGTGTGAAAATGAACAGAGCAAGTAACACTGGCCAATATCCTGACAGATTTTTATCAAAGAGAGTCACTTCCACGATAAAAGTGATAAAAAAAGCTGTGTGGATTGCAACCATAGCAGGATAGTGTCCCTGTCCAAACTCTATTGCTCCCTGCTCTTTCATCCAGGCCTCATTTTTTCTGGCTATGACTAGTTCTATCATCCTCTGAAAGATTACCAATCCGACAAATATGAGGAACACCATTTTATTCCCACCTCATCAATAACAATTCCGAGCTGAATCCGGGCCCTAGGGCAGCACCCAAGCCAAGGTCGCCTTTCTCTGCAGTCTCCATGAACCTCTTTAATACGTATAGTATTGTCACTGAAGACATATTCCCATATTCTTTCAAGACTTCGAGTGAAGTCTTCGTCATCGTCTTTGGAAACTGTAATGCAGATACATAGGCTTCAAGTACTTTCTTTCCTCCAGGATGCGCAATAAAGTGATCAAGATCTGGAACGTCAAGGCCATTGGTATTCAAGAACCTTAAAACATTGGGCTGCAGCCAGTTTTCAATGATCGTCGGTATATCCTTGGAAAAGACGACATATAGTCCCTCATTTTTCACTTCCCAGCCCATTACATCTTCCGAATCAGGCATGGTGGTGGACTGTGTACCGATAATATTGGGGGCCGAAGATTTTTTCATCATATTTTCATAGCCTGATCGATCTCCGCAGACCAGGGCACAGGCAACACCGTCTGCAAACAGTGAAGTGCCGATCAGATTGCTTTTTGAACGGTCGTTTCGTTGAAAAGTTAAGCTGCACAACTCAATGGATAGCACAAGGACTTTTGCCTCTGGATAGGCAAGACAATACTCATAGGCACGCGACAAGCCTGATGCTCCGCCTGCACACCCGAGGCCCCAAATCGGAATCCTTTTCGTATATTGAGAAGAAGGCAGGACATTCATTATTCTCGCATCAATGCTCGGAGTCGACACACCCGTACTGCTGATGGTAAAAATAGCATCAATCTCTTCAAGATGTACTTCGTCTTTTAGAAACTCATCGTTTTTCAGGCAATTTGAAATGGCTTTTGCCCCAAGATCAACAGCTGCCTCAATATAGGCATCATTCTTCTCTTCAAATGTATGATCATGTTCAAACCATTCAAGATCTTTGGCAAAATGGCGTTTTTCTATTTGACCATTCTGAAAAACGGTAATCAGCCTTTTGATGTCTTTAAAGGATTCACTGAAAAGATTTTCCGCAAAGTCCATTACCTTATCCTGCTCTATAGAATAAGGCGGCACAGCTTCTGCGATGGATATAATTCTCGGCATGTTTATACTCTCCTCACATCTATGTACGGTTACTTTTTCCATTTACCCGGAGAGTATACAGTCAAACTAGTCTATGACTTTGAAACGAAAAAAAAGCCTTCCCCACAATAAGGGAAAGCTAACGTTTTGAAGGAGTTGCTGTGCAAGTTCATTATACAATGCACTGAGGCCTTATACATTATAAAATCTTTACCAGTTGACATTGGATTTCAATGTTTAGTCTCTGCTTTTACCGTTTTTAAGTCAATCGCATATATTTCGGTTAATGTTTACCGGCTATAAGGGTAACGTTTACGCCAATGATACCTTTATGGATGGGATTTCTTCGCTATAAGGGTGCCGTTCACTTCGAACGAGACCCTTATGCACCGTATTTCTCCTCTATAAGAGTGCCGTTCACTCTGAATGAGACCCTTATGCCTGGAATTTCTTCTCTATAAGGGTACCTTTCAAGCACAAGATTTCTCTTTGCAAGTAAATCCACCCGCTTTTAAAGTTTTCTACCTTAAAAAATAGCATCTTGAGGACAGTGCAGTACTCGAACTTCTTGTTACACTAGGTACCATACACCAGGCAATCAAAATCCATGGATCGTCATTCCGCCATCAACGAATAATGTTTGCCCTGTCACATAGTTCCCCGCATCGGAACTCAGGAATACAACAGGCCCTACAAGCTCTGGCAACTCCCCGATCCGCTTCAATGGCGTTACTGAGAGAATATCCTGGACATACGCTTCGTCGGCCAATAATTTTTCTGTCAGCGGCGTTTTGAAGTACCATGGCCCGATTGAATTCACATTAATTCCGTACTGTCCCCATTCCATAGCGAGCACCTTTGTCATCTGCATAAGGGCTGCTTTAGTCGCTGCATAGACGACACCCGTCCTGAGCGCTACTTGTCCGGCAACAGAGGCGATATTAATGATCTTTCCCCCTGCATTTTGTTCCTTCATGATTTTTCCCGCTTCCTGGGACATCATGAAGGCTGATTTCAGGTTGGTATCCATGATTGTTTGCCATTCTTCATCTGTAGCTTCCAAAGCTTTTGAACGGATATTCATTCCTGCATTGTTGACAAGAATATCAATCTTTCCCCATTCGGAACTGACTGCAGAAATCGAATTATGTACTTGGTCCCTTTTGGTCACATCTGTCGGCAGCACAAGAGTTTTCCTTCCTAATTTCTCAATTACCGAAGATGTTTCTTTAAGATTTTCCTCCGTTCGTGCAAGTAAGGCAACATTTGCTCCAGCCTCAGCCAGACCAATAGCGATCGCCCTGCCGATCCCTCTTCCAGCACCTGACACTATCGCTGTTTTCCCTTCTAAATCAAATGATGGCAAAAACATTCATATCATCCCCCCGCTTTAAATTGACTCCATTTTACCATATAAAGCGGAAAATTCAGGCTTCGCCGCCTGACATTCAATTGAAATTCTCGACTGATAAATTTCCTTAATTAGTTTCAAATACAGCATGGCAGATAGAAAAAGCACCAAAACAGGTGCTATTTTTCATTGGATTGCTTTTGTACCTCAATCCAGATTTGTTTTTCGGCTGCTCCTCCACATATATTACATACTTTCATTTCATCATATATGAGGCGGCAATGTTCGCAATAAAACTTCTTCATGAATACCACTTCCTGATCGACACATTTTATATTAGTTTATTCGCTTAAGTTCAGATTAGTGATTCCTATTTTTAAAAATGTCAAGTCGTTCTGTCACATCTCGTTTTGCTTGTTTGCACTTTTGCTCATGGTTTCACATGGGTGTATTCACAAATTCTTCACATTTCCCCCTCGTTCCATGTGACTTAAATCACTGTATTGACGCGTTTTCACCATTAACATAGTAAATATGTCAGGTATGAACAATTTGTGAACTGTCTGAAACCATATTTACGTTTCCAAATTGTTTTGTATTATGAGAATGTACTCATCAATTATTAACGAACATTTAATTACGAAGGGAGTGGACCGGGATGGCTCAGCCTGGAATTGGGAAGAAAACACATACGAAGGTGGAAGAACAATCTTCCTTGAAAGGAACACTTGCATCTGTGTTCTTGTTAGGATTCTTTTTAATCGCTACTTGGGTAGGCGTTTATTTATTATTTGTTAATCGTTTTTAAGAGAGACCAAAAGGGGAGAAACAAGTTATGCATATTCATAAATTTGAAAAGATCTGGCTTATATTTGGAATTACGACATTAATCGTATTTCTATCTGTTATTGGAGTCAGCGCATTTTATTTAGGCAACCAGCCACCAAGCTGCCTGGCAACAATCAATCCTGAAAAGGTAGATACTACAGCACCTTTCGATGAGCCTGGCCTGAAGAAGGTAGAAGGAAAAGAATGGGATTACGAACTTGTCTTTGTAGCCTCCGCATTTTCCTACAATCCTGGACAAATTGAGGTTCCAAAAGGAGCCAAAGTGAAAGTAATCGCGACTACCAAAGACGTCATCCACGGATTCCAGGTGGCAGGAACAAATATTAATATGATGCTTGAGCCTGGGTATATCAGTGAGTTCGTCACAACATTCGACAAAGCTGGCGATTATCTGATTGTTTGTAATGAATATTGTGGTGTCGGCCACCACATGATGACGTCTAAAATCGAGGTGGTTGAATAATGACTACGAAATTAATTAATCCAAAAGTAGACCGCCGAGACGGCAAATTGGCAATGGCCCACTTTTATGTCGCTTTCATCGCTCTTGCAATTGGCGGGCTTGCAGGTTTGCTCCAGACACTCGTCCGTTCAGGAAAATTCGAACTGCCTTCATGGACTGGATATTACCAAATCCTCACCGTCCATGGTGTTGTACTCGGACTGGTTTTAACTACATTTTTCATTATGGGATTCCAGCTCGCTTTAGTGAGCAAAACATCCGGTACATTAACAGATAAACAACGTTTGACTGGCTGGATTGGTTTCTGGACAATGACAATTGGTACCGTAATGGCTGCTGTCATGATCCTGACGAACCAGGCTTCTGTTCTTTATACATTTTACGCACCTTTACAAGCACACGCACTCTTTTACCTAGGACTTACGCTTGTCATCGTCGGAAGCTGGATTGACGGCGCCGCACTGATTATGGCTTACACTTCATGGAGAAAAGCAAATCCAGGAAAACCTAGTCCATTGCTGACTTTCATGTCACTTGTAAACACGCTTATGTGGATTGTTGCGACAATCGGTGTTGCTGCCACTGTATTATTCCAACTGCTTCCTTGGTCACTTGGCCTAGTAGAGCGGGTAGATGTATTAGTCAGCCGTACATTGTTCTGGTATTTCGGACATCCGCTTGTATATTTCTGGCTGTTGCCTGCATATATGGCCTGGTATGCGATCGTGCCAAAGATCATCGGGGGAAAGATTTTCTCTGATTCTTTAGCAAGGATGTCTTTCATCCTATTCCTGTTATTCTCAATCCCTGTTGGTTTCCACCACCAGTTGATGGAACCAGGTATTGACCCAGCATGGAAATTCCTCCAGGTTATTTTGACATTCCTTGTTGTCATCCCATCATTGATGACTGCATTTTCGTTGTTTGCGACATTTGAAATGTTCGGCCGTTCAAAAGGCTCTACTGGCCTATTCGGCTGGGTAAAAAAGCTTCCTTGGGGCGATGCACGCTTTGCAGTACCATTTATCGGAATGCTAGCTTTCATTCCTGCTGGTGCTGGCGGACTAGTCAACGCATCCCACCAGTTGAACCAGGTAGTACACAATACCATCTGGGTTACAGGCCATTTCCATTTGACACTTGCGACTTCAGTCGTCCTGACTTTCTTCGGAATTTCTTATTGGCTAGTCCCTCACCTTACTGGAAGGGTACTAACAAAGGCTATGAATAAACTAGCAATTATTCAGGGGATTGTCTGGGCAATCGGTATGACCTTCATGTCCGGTGCAATGCACGCAGCAGGCCTGCTTGGAGCTCCGCGACGTTCATCATTCTCAACTTACGGCGGTGCAGAACAAGCTGCTGAGTGGATTCCTTACCAGGTCGCACAGGCAGTCGGTGGATCGATCTTGTTCCTAGGAATCATACTGATGCTTTACATTTTCATCAATCTTGCGTTCTTCGCACCTAAAGGTGATGAAGAATTCCCTGTCGGAGAGGTTGCTGATCAAGCTGAGAAGACTCCGATGGTATTTGAAAACTGGAAGTTATGGCTTGGCATCACTGTCCTTTTAATCCTATTCGCTTACACAATACCGTTCATCGATATGATCCAAAATGCACCGATAGGCTCTAAGGGATATAAGTTCTTCTAATAATTCTCTTCTTGAGTTTAGAAGTAAAAAGTAACTAAAACAGGGTATGAAATCATAAAAGGTTTCACACCCTGTTTTTTATTGTTATACAGTATTGAACCTAAAAAATAGGATGCCTAGGCATCCTATTTTTTACAACTATTTAATTAAAACTCTGCATTTCCCGGTGTACGAGGGAATGGAATGACATCACGGATGTTTTTCATTCCTGTTAGATACATAACAAGTCGTTCGAATCCGATTCCATAGCCAGAATGCTTTGTGCTTCCGTATTTTCTAAGCTCTAGATACCACCAGTAATCTTCTTCAGACATACCAAGTTCCTTAATTCGTTCTGCGAGGACTTCTTCTCTTTCCTCACGCTGACTTCCGCCAATTAACTCGCCAATTCCAGGAACTAAAAGGTCGGTTGCGGCAACTGTCTTGCCATCCTCATTCGCTCGCATATAAAATGCCTTGATGTCTTTCGGATAGTCGGTTACGAAGACAGGACGCTTGTAAATTTCCTCACTAAGGTAACGTTCATGCTCGGTTTGCAAATCTGTACCCCATTCAACTGGGTATTCAAATTCCTTGCCTGAGTTCTTTAGCAATTCAACAGCTTCGCTATAAGTAACTCTTCCGAAATCGGATTCTAATGCATTCTGTAATCTTTCGATAAGCGTTTTATCAATAAAGCTGTTAAAGAAGGCCATTTCTTCCGGTGCATGTTCAAAAACGTAATCAATGACATACTTGACCATTTCTTCTCCAAGGTCCATGATATCCGGTAATTCTGCAAAGGCAACTTCCGGCTCAATCATCCAGAATTCTGAAGCATGTCGTGCTGTATTGGAATTTTCTGCTCTGAATGTCGGACCAAAGGTATACACATTACGGAAAGCAAGAGCAAAGCTTTCGACATTTAATTGGCCGCTCACGGTTAAGTTGGTTTCTTTGCCGAAGAAATCTGCACTGTCATCCACTTTTCCGTCTTCGTTTTTTGGAAGCTTGTTCATGTCCATTGCTGTCACACGGAACATTTCTCCTGCTCCTTCAGTATCGCTTCCGGTAATAATCGGTGTATGTACATAGACAAACCCCTTGTCTTGGAAGAATTTGTGAAGGGCATAGGATGCAAGAGATCTTACTCTGAAAACAGCTGAGAAGGCGTTGGCTCTCGGACGTAAGTGAGCGATTGTTCTCAAATATTCAAGAGTATGTCTCTTTTTTTGTATTGGATAATCTGTATTCGATAATCCCTCGACGACAATTTTTGTCGCTTTAATTTCAAAAGGCTGTTTCATGTCAGGAGTTGGTACAAATTCACCTTCTACTAATACAGAAGAGCTAATAGGCAATTTTGTAATTTCTTTGAAGTTATCAAGGGTTTCTTCAAAAACAATTTGTACACTCTTAAAGAAAGTTCCATCATTTAGCTCCATAAAGCCAATGGTTTTAGAATCACGGAGAGTTCGGATCCATCCTGTAATTTGAACAGTTTGGTCTTTGAAATTTTCTTGATTCCTGTATAAATCTTTTACTACGGTTTTAATCATAATTAGCCTCCTCAAGGAAATTTTTGCAATAAAAAAAGCCTTCTATCCCCAAAAAAGGGACGAAAGGCTGAACTTCCGCGGTACCACCCAAATTGTCATTAAATGACCAACTTACTACTGCTATCCCAGGCTATAACGTGCTGGAAACGTCTAAGCCTACTCAAGTAATCCCTTTCGGTTAGAACTCAAAGGTGTTCTTCATTTATGCTTCATCACCAGGCTTCCACCGTCCCCAGCTCGCTATCGAATATAGCAAAAACTACTTTCCTTTTCATCGATTTAAAAATATGTAGTTATCAAAAGGATTTTTACTGTAATAATTTATCACAAAACATAATCTTTTGTCTAGTTGCCCCCTAATTTATATACTTTTATCCTCAAAATAAATAGCGCTTTGATTACAATAGTAAAAAGGAGCTTGGGTATGAACCAGGCTCCTTTCACTGTTTATCGGCACATTTATTATAATAGTTCGTTTCCCCACTTCAAAGAGACTGAATCACACAGTGAAGTGCTTTGTATGCTTCTTGCTCGGAAATGAGATATTAATAGATATTACAGATAGTATAATCAATGAGGTCCCGAGCAACTGAAGACCGCCCAGCCTGTCACCATACACCAGTATTCCCAGCATGGTGGCAATGACAGGTTCTAGTGTAGCAACTACTGCCGCAGTACTGCTTTCCGTTCTTTCAAGGCCCCAGGAGTAAGCAAAATAGGCAACCACCGTCGGGAAAACCCCTAATCCTATCGCATAAAGCCACACATCCCCAGCAAAAAGGACATCCGTTTTGCTGACAATGCCAGTTGTCGGAACGAGGGCAGCCGAAGCTACCAGAAATGTATACAATGTTACCGTAAAAGGATGGTAGCGCCTTAATGCGATCTTGCCAAATATACTGTAAAGAGCGTAGCCGAAGCCTGCCCCTAGGCCAATAAACATACTGGAGGCAGAAAACGATATTCCCCCCTGCCCTGTAACGCCTGCGGCAAGTGTACAGCCAATGACTGTCATGACAATCGCCAACAGCTTCTTCCTGTTAATGCTTTCTTTCAGGAAAAGAAAGGATAAAACGGCAACAAAAGCAGGAGAAGTATAGAGTAAAGCTACTGCAATCGGGATGTTCATCAGGTTGATTGCCGTAAAGTAAGACCAATTAAAAAACACAATGCTTAAAATCCCTGTACCCACAAAAAGATACAAGTCTCTCACCCTGATTTTTAAATGGCTTCGATAAAAAGCTATTCCCACCAAAATCAAAATAATGGCAGCAGCCATCACTCTGATTGCCACAATTTCCATCGCAGTGAATCCAGCATTCGTAAGGCCTTTTACAAAAAAGCCGATAAGCCCCCACATTGCCGCAGCAAAAGCAATCATAAAATATGGCAATTTCCCGTACATATTTTCACCACACAGAAAAGATGGCAGGAAGACTGCCATCTTATTTTGTCAAATAGGATCTTACTAGACCAGCTGGTATACTTTATTGTATTTTTCGTATAAATAATCCACTAAGTACTGGGCATTGAGTCCCTCACCAGTAACATCAGTCAAAATTTCAAGTGGTTTTTTCATTTTTCCATGCTTGTGGACTTTCTCAGTCATCCACTCTTTAATTGGCTTAAGATTCCCTTGTTCCAGGAGTTCCTCATAGTCAGGCAAGTCTTTGAGCATGGCATCCTTAAACTGCGCTGCATACATATAGCCTAAAGCGTATGATGGGAAGTAACCAAAGCTGCCTCCAGCCCAATGGACATCCTGAAGGACACCCTGTGCATCATTTTTGGGCCTGATGCCAAGATACTGTTCATATTTGTCATTCCAAATCTGCGGAAGATCTTTTACTTCTATTTCATCATTGAATAGGCCTTTTTCAATCTCGTATCGGACCATTACATGCAGCGGATATGTTAGCTCATCTGCCTCGATCCTGATCAAGCTTGGCTTGGACTCATTGACAGCTCGGTAGAAATCCTCTACTTCCACTCCTGAAAACTGTCCATCTGAGTAATCCTGCAGCAGGCTGTAGTTGTTTTTCCAGAAGGAGTAATTGCGCCCAACAAAATTCTCATAGAAAAGCGATTGGGATTCATGGATTCCCATTGAAGTGCCCGAACTCAATGGAGTTCCGACTAGCTCTTCGGAAATGTTTTGTTCATAAAGAGCGTGGCCGCCCTCATGAATGGTACCAAAAACAGCTGTCCTAAAGTCTGATTCATCGTATTTCGTCGTCACCCTTACATCCCCAGGGTTAAGTCCCATTGCAAATGGGTGGACCGTTTCATCGAGACGGCCAGCATCAAAGTCATAACCCATTTGTTTCAGGATTTCAAGACTGAATGCACGCTGCTTTTCTTTAGGGAAATGCTTGAATAGAAATTCAGTTTCAGGCTTATCTTGTGAATTGGAAATCTGCTGGACGAGTGGGACGATTTTATCACGAAGGTCTCCAAATACCTGATCCAGAACTTCAACTGTGACACCGGGCTCATACATATCGAGCAGCGTATTGTATTTATTGCCTTCATATCCCCAGTACCCTAGGAATCTCTTAGTGGTATCGACCAGCTTTTCAAGATACGGCCTGAACATTTCAAAATCGGAATTTGCTTTTGCCTCTTCCCATACGCTCTCGGCTTTTGATTGCAGAATCACATATTCACGGTATTCTTCCGCTGGGATTTTCTTATTGCGGTCATAATCCTTCCGGCACTCGTCCAGTGTTTTACGGGTAATTTCGGATAAACTTATTTCATTGGAAAGCCTTGCTATGTATGATGCCATTTCTTCTGAAGTAGACATATTGAACAGCTCGGAAGAAAGTACCCCGATCACTTCAGATCGCTGACCAGCTCCCTTTTTCGGAGCTCCTGTCCTTAAATCCCAATAAATCAAAGAAAGCGCCTCTCCATAGGCTGCCATTTTTTTAACATAATCTAAAAATTTCTTTTCTGTTTGCAATACTTCACTCATTCATTTCACCCCATTTTTCTTTTCCATACTATCTTATCATACTTTTCTGAAATTTACGTTTGCCAATATCAAAAAGAATACGGTCCAAGTGAACAATAGATTCCAACTGTATCAGTCTATTAGTTAACAATATTAATCTATTCCGGAACAAAACAAAAACAACAGGCGAACCTGTTGTTCATTGGAATCAGAGGATTTATTTAATTGGTTATTTGGTTATTTTGTTTTTCCGATTGCTACGCGCCATGTTTCTGGACCTTCTTCAAGATACTCCCAAGAAAAAGATTCCGGACGTTCCATCATGAATTGATATTGCAGCGGTCTTGGGTCATGGTCATTGACGATTTGCATGAATTCACCCTTTTGCAGTGAATCAAAGCTTTGGAATATAGTAGGGTGTTTTTCCCTGGGTGCATAATCAGGAACATTGATAATAACGTTGAAAGTCATTTCTCTCTCTCCTTTATTTTATAATCTTTACATTTTCATTATAAATTCGTGGAACCTTCCATGTAGTGAGCGCGGTCACATGTTGACTATGACTTCTCTCATTCAAGAAATAAGCGTCCTACAGAGATCTTGCCTAAAAAAGAGGAACTTCTCCTTCAAGAGAGAACTCTATGAAGGGGAGGGATGTTTGTGAAAGAGTTAGTAGGCCGCTGTGAAAGTTGTGGAAAAGAGATTTTTTGCTTGGACGGTTTTTTGAATGGTGTCCATAAGGATGGAAGAGTCCTTTGTTTTGATTGTGAGAAAGAAGAGGAACAAAAACCATCATGAAAAAACCGCAAAGCAAGACGCTTTGCGGTTTCCCATTATTCTTCATCAACAGCCAAATCCTTTACGGGCAGCTGTTCTCCTTCTTTATGTGTCACTTTACGAAGATTAAATAGTGCTTTTACACTGAAGATCGCCAGGGCAGCAACACCAATCAAAAAGATTGAATCTGGTATCGCTCTCAGCGTCAGAAGCATCTCAACTGTTTCTTGCTGCAAGAACTGTGATGAACGTGATGCTGCATATCCGTTGAAGTAGGCTTCTTTTAACTGTAGGTAACCGACTGGCAGCAATGAAAGGAAGACCATGCCGGCCAATCCCACGTTCAGCATGATGACAATGAATTTCACCCACTTGTCGCTCCACTTTTCAGGCTTCACAATATTGCGCAATGAGTAGATCAGTACTGCTCCTGCGAACATTCCATACACACCCATCATCGCTGCGTGGCCG
This sequence comes from Mesobacillus sp. LC4, assembly GCF_053543455.1. Lineage (NCBI taxonomy): Bacteria > Bacillati > Bacillota > Bacilli > Caryophanales > Bacillaceae > Mesobacillus > Mesobacillus sp. LC4. The sequence goes on along the minus strand of NZ_JBGCUB010000001.1, from coordinate 552,694 downwards.
TGGGCGGGTGTCAGGAATTGGCCGTGCTCAAGGAAGCTGACTGCTGGCAGGTTGATCAGGAAGCCTAGCACCCCTGCACCAACCAGATTCCAAATCGCTACTGAAATTAAGAACCAGAATGTACCTTTATAAGGGAAATCCACTCCCCCATCCCTCATCATTTTATACTGTTCGTATGCTTCCAGAATGAGCAAGGTCAACGGAATGACTTCAAGAGCTGAGAATACCGAACCCAGTGCGATCCAAGCTTCTGATGAGCCATTGTAGTAATAGTGGTGACCGATACCGATGACACCTGCTCCCATTAGAAGGATCAGCTGGAAGTATAATGCCCTAATTGTTGATTTTTTTGTGACGAGCTTCATTTGGACCATCAAGAACCCAATAACAACCACTGCGAAAACTTCGAAAATACCTTCAACCCATAGATGGATGATCCACCAGCGCCAGTAGTCAGCAAAGGTATAGTGTGTCCCTGGATTGATCATGAAAGCAAAGAAGTAAAAGGCTGGTACGGCAATCGCTGAGTAGAACAATAGGTGTATCAATCCGCCTTTATCGGACTCTCTCTTCAATCCACTCTTGATGCCGCGGAATACGATGAACAGCCAAATCAGCATGCCTGTCGCAAGAATGAATTGCCAAATACGTCCCAGCTCAAGGTATTCCCAGCCCTGGTGACCTAATAGGAACCAATTGTTTCCAAGATAGCCGTTTGCCCCAAGCCATTGGCCTATCATACTGCCGGCTACAAGAACTACTAGTGCCCAGAAAAGGATATCGACTAGTAATCCCTGGCGTTTTGGTTCATGACCGCCGACCAGCGGAGCGATGAAGATGCCCATTCCGAGCCATGCAGTCGCTATCCAGAAAATAGCCAGCTGTAAGTGGAAGCCTTTTGTAATGTTGAATGGCAGGATATCATGGACCCACTTCATTCCGAAGAAACTGTCAGGCTCGATATAATAGTGTGCCAGAAGTGCCCCGAACATTGCCTGTACAAAGAATAGTACAGATACAACGGCGAAATACTTGCCTGTTTTCAATTGTGAAGAGGTTAGCGGAAGATTCCTCAAGTCAATTTTAGGGAAGTTGCCGGCTGTATAAGCCTCTTGCATCCCCAGGTGATAACGATAGAAGACAAAGAGGATCAATCCGACGAACAAGATCAAAATGGTCACGCTCGCCCCGCTCCACCAGATTGCCGAAAATGACATCGTGTTTCCTGCGTCTTCATAATAAGGCCAGTTGTTAGTATAAGTGATTTCATCGTCTGGTCTTTCAGTACTTGATAGCCAAGCTGTCCAGAAAAAGAAGTCAGCAATTTGTTCGATTTGGTCTCCCTTGGATACCCAGGCGCGCTCACCATCCGGCATATGTTTTTCCTGGATTAATCCAGGCTTGAGACCCCAATCATCACCTTCCGTAAAAATAGTATGATAGAATTCCCTTACCTTTTCGTGCCCGAATATTTGAGCATCTGTCAATACCAGCTTATCTTTATCTGGCACATAACGGTTTTCACGCATTTCCTTCATGACAATGTCTCGAATGATTGTTTGTTCATCCTCGGCTAAGCCTTCGAAATCTTTACCGTATTTTTCCTGTGCTCTGAAGTCTTGCATCCCATCAGTATAAATTTTCAATGCCTCTGCAGTATAATCAGGCCCCATATAAGAACCATGCCCTAATACAGTTCCATAATCCATCAAACCATATTTCTGGAAGACAGCCTGCCCTCCCATGATGCTTTCTTTCGTTAAGATGATCTCTCCTTTTTCGCTTGTGACTTCAAGCGGCCTCGGAGCCATATCTTTAAAGATCCAGTATCCCCCTGTCAGGAGCACTGTAAAGCTAAGTAATAAAGTAATGATGAGTACAGATTTCAACAGTGAGTTTGTATTTTTCTTGACCACTGTATTCTTGGATGTTCCATGCTGGATTTCCATCTACCATACCTCCCCTTTCATGATTGATTTACAACTTAAGCATAAAGAGAATTCGATGGTAAGTTTGTGAAGTTCCTCATTTGTTAGGTGTGATATTTAACACAGCGATGATAATTATTTTCATAAAAACGTCATTATATGATTCAGGTCACTTAACCCCTATGCGTCTCTTGATAAAATTTACGATAGATATTGAATCCAATAGTTAGAGGAGCAGATTGATATGCATATATCCCAAATCAGACAGCAATTGAAAGAAGTTCCTATATTCAAAGAACTATCACAAGATGAACTGAATCCAATTGTGGAAATCGCCCAGCCGAGATTCTTCAAGAATAAAATGTATGCTTTCATGCAGGGAGATCCACTTGACCGGGTGTTCTTCATCCATTCAGGGAAAGTGAAGATTTATAAAACAGACTCTTCAGGAAGAGAACAGATCGTGTCAGTGCTTGAAACTGGCGAGATGTTCCCTCACGCTGGCTTCTTCAGGAAAGGCCAGTATCCCGCCCACGCGGAAATAATGGAGGACACGCAGATGATCATCGTCCCAATTTCTAAATTTGAAGAAATCCTGGTTGCTTATCCTGAGCTATCTATTAAGTTATTCCGCGTGCTTGGTGAGAAAATCATCGATTTGCAGGCCAGACTTGAGGAACAGATTCTTCATAATACGTATGAACAGATCATTATGCTGTTGCTTCGACTATGTAAGACAAATGGGGAAAAGAAAGAGCATGGTTTCAAATTAACCACCCATTTTACCAATAAAGAATTTGCCAACATGATCGGTACTTCGAGGGAAACCGTCAGCAGAACGATCAACCATTTAAAAAAGAAGGATTACTTGAGGCTGGATTCAGAGGGCTTTTACGTGATTGACCATGAAAAATTGCATCAGGAGTTGTTTTAAAAACAAAAAGCGCAAGCGCCTTGGTCAGCCCCGACAAGCGCTGCCCGCCTAAGAGCGCCACGTCCTGTGGCTGGCGGGTCTAGCACATCGTGTGCCTCGGAGGGCCGACCGGTGAAGTCGTTCTTTGACTTCATTGGACGGACCGAAACCGAAAAGTATAGCCGACTGTCCAGAAACACAGAAACTGGAGACTCCGACTAAGAAGCGTTTTTTGCTTCTGCCGGCGGAGTTGAAGTTTCGGAGTTTCTAGGAGGCGAAACTGGACAATTCAAAAAGCGGAGGCGACTGCCCAGCTCCGACAAGCGTTGGAGGGCCTGACAGTGAAGTCGCTTTTTGACTTCATTGGCAGGACCGAAACGTCTCGAGGAGCTAGGAGCCGCAGCTGGACAAGCGTCTCGAGCTGCTCAAAGCTAACGCTTCTCGCAAGATACTCGATGAAGTTAAGTCAGGGTGAAAACTGGCTAGGCGCTGGAGCTGGATTAAGATACCCATATGGAGTTATCCACACAATAATACTTCCATATTTCCTTTACAACAAGAAAAAGGAAATTTTAAAGTTTAAGTGATGCGCATCACGGAAGAGAAAAGTGAAAATGATTATCATTTAAGCATACCAACTAAAGTTTTAGGAGATGATCGATATGGAACACAGAAGTATTGAATTGGATGTGCGGGAGGATATCAATAACAAGCTTGAACCTTTCCAGAAAATCATGGAGGCCATTGGCAAGCTGCAATTGAATGACAGCCTGATCCTCCATGCACCTTTCAAACCTGTTCCGCTCTATGGAGTGTTAAAAGCTAAGGGTTTTGAACACGAAGTAGAAAAGATCGAAGCAAAACATTATAAAATCACTTTTACTAAAACAGGAGGGAAGTAAGATGATCCTGGATAATAGAGGGCTTGAACCGCCTCAGCCAATGATGAGGACGCTCGCGAAGCTTGAAGAGCTTGAAGCAGGACAGACCCTTATCATCATTAATGACCGCCGACCGATGTTCTTGTTCGAGCAGCTGGATGAACTGGGCTATATCTATTTGACTGAACAGCAAGAAGACGGAAGCTATCGTGTGACGATTTCCCGAAAAGCGGGGTGATTGAATTGTTTCAACAAAGCAGTGGCAACGAGACTAATATTAAACTTCCTTTTTCTTTCATCGGCTTCAGCATGCTGGCCTTAGTCCTATCACAGCTGCTGATCCTGCTGAACGGCGACCTTCTTGTTTCCGGTATTTTCAGGCTTCCGGCAATCTGGTCAGCAGCCCATCTGTTCGTGCTTGGATGGGCACTGATGGTCGCTATGGGCTCAATGTACCAGCTGGTCCCTGTCGCCTTCCTGACACCGATCTGGAATGAAAGATTCGGGTTCTGGCAGCTGGCAGTTACGGTAGCAGGAATCATTTCCTTCGCAGGCGCACTGTACTTTCGCCCGCAAGAGGCCATGATTCCAGGACTACTGACATTGCTCGGCATCTTGATGTTCATCTTCCAAATGTTCATGACGCTAAAAAGCCAGGCAAAGCCCAATATCCTAACTTTGTTCGTCGGGACTGCGCTATTTTCCCTGCTAGCCACCATTTCACTTGGTATCACACTAGTGCTGAGCATGAAGACAGGCTTTCTATCAGAATATTATCAAGCCATTTTTAAAACCCATATCCTGCTGGGTACCGTTGGCTGGTTCTCATTATTGATCTTTGGTTTTTCCTATAAAATGGTCCCGATGTTCTCACTTTCACATGGGTATTCCATGAAACAGGCACCCTTTGTTTTCGCTATTTATGTTGTTGGCATCTTTCTCTTAATTTTTTCTTTCATCACAGGCAGCCATATGCTTGAAGTGTTTGGAACCTTCTTCTTATTAGCTGGTTTCTTGACTTTTAGCTGGCATGTTAAAAAGATCATCGATAAGCGCGTGAAGAAGAAACTTGATCGTCCCTTCATGTTTGCATTATTCGCCATAGGCTGCGGGGCTTTAATCCACTTAGCCGCTTTTGCAGCAAGTGCAGCAAATCTGTTTTCAGCAATGGCAGGGCCGATTATCTTACTTTATTTAATATCCTGGATCGCATTCAGCATCATCGGTTATTTGTATAAAATCGTTCCATTCCTGTGGTGGACTCATAAATACAGCAAAGAAATCGGCAAAAAGAAGGTTCCTGCATTAAAGGAAATGATGGATGAAAAGCTGGTATTGCCTCTTTTCATGACCTTCACTGCCGGTACAATTCTTCTTTTACTTTCATTCACAATCAAGTTGATGCCTATCTTTTATATCGGCCAGGGCTTAATCGTTATAGGAACGGTCTTGTTCAGCTACATCATCGCAAAAGTGATAACCATATAAGGAGGAAATTGCAATGACAGAATTAAAGGATAAAATAAGGGAAAATTTAAAAACTGTAATCGATCCTGAGTTAAATATTAATGTAGTAGATTTAGGCTTGATTTATGAAATAGATGTACCGGAACCTCGCACAGCAAGAGTATTAATGACTTTGACGACACCCGGCTGCCCTCTTCATGACAGCATCGCCAGCGGCATTAAATATTGCGTACTAGGTATGGAGGAAATTGATCATGCAGATGTCCAATTGACCTGGGAGCCGGCCTGGACCCCGGATCGGATGACCGAGGATGGAAAAAGGCTGCTTCAGGGCTTTTAACGGCGGATACAACACCCAATTGGTATAAACAGGACAACTAATAAATTGGCTAAAAGCCTTATGGAAAATAAAAAAACGCTTGGGCTCCAAGCGTTTTTTGCATGTGTTTTATTTAGGTGTCGAAAGGCCAAATGACAATGCCTGACGTAAGTTGTTTTCCGCTTCCTGCAATTCTGCCAATTGCATTTCATCTGTCTGGATTTCATTACGCAATGCCTCGCTGCTGGTTGTAAGAGCTTTTGATATACGCTGGAAGTCGATAAAAGAATAATTCATTGCCATCCCTCCATTTCATAAGAAATGCGTAAGCGCCTTGGTCAGCCCCGACAAGCGTTGGAGGGCTGACCACTGAAGTCGCTCTTTGACTTCATTGGGCAGACCGAAACGTCTCGAGCTGCTCAAAGCTAACGCTTCTCGCAAGATACTCGAAGAAGGCCTCTCGGGTATGAAAACTGGCTAGGCGCTGAAGCTAGACACAAATTCAAGTGTAAAAAGTTGATGCTTTCTTACCTTTTACAAATTCAAATATAAAAGTATTTTATTCACCTTCACCTTTATTTATTCTAGAAAATTTGCCAGTGGAAGTCTAAATAACAAAAAGCCTCCTGGTCATTCCAGGAGACTTCGTGTTTATTTATCGGTTCTTGGTGGGCGTTTGCCCCAGTACTGGTAATAATCTGTACGGATGAACCCATTGAACAGCTTACGCTTCTTTGTTGCCGGCTTTCCGTACACTTGTTCAAAGTTCTCGTTCGATGTCAGCATATAGATGGACCATGTATCCAGCGGAGCAAATGCCTTGCCCATTTGGCTGTACATTTCTTCTACCGCTTTCTTTTCACCCAATCGCTCCCCATATGGAGGGTTGCCAACAATGACACCATACTCTTTCTTTGTCGTAAAGTCCTGGACACGCATTTGTTTGAATGTAATTAAGTCGCCAAGACCAGCTTCAAAAGCGTTCTCTTCAGCGATTTTTACCAAACGATGGTCGATATCCATTCCGCTAATATCAAGGTGCTGATCGTAATTTGCAAGGTCTTCTGCTTCCATCCTCACTTCATCCCAAACTGCATCAGGGAAAATCGGCCAATCTTCCGATACAAATTCCCTGTTAAAGCCCGGCGCAATATTTTGCCCGATTAATGCAGCTTCAATCGGGATCGTTCCAGATCCGCAGAACGGATCAACAAAAGGCTTGTCCGGATTCCAATTTGTCAGCATGACCAAAGCAGCTGCAAGGGTCTCCTTCAGCGGAGCCTCCCCCTGGCCTGTCCTGTAGCCGCGCTTATGAAGGCCGCTTCCGCTTGTATCGATGGTAATTGTGGCAACATCTTTAAGCAGCGCAACTTCAATCTTGTAAAGAGGACCGTTTTCTTCAAACCAGCCAGTCTTCTTATAAGATGTTCGCAAGCGTTCGACGATTGCTTTCTTCACGATCGCCTGACAGTCGGATACGCTGAAAAGCTTGGATTTCACTGATTTGCCCGAAACAGGGAATTCAGCATTCTCCGGCAAAAACTCTTCCCAAGGAAGCGCCTTTGTCTTTTCAAAGAGTTCGTCAAAGCTATAAGCCTTGAATTCGCCTATTTTAATTTTGATCCGGTCAGCTGTACGCAGCCACATATTGCTTCTCGCAATAGCGCGCGCATCTCCTTTATAGGTAATTTTCCCATTTTCAACCTGGCACTCATATCCTAAGTCACGGACTTCCTTTGCAACGATGGCTTCCAAACCCATTGCAGACGTTGCGATTATATCAAAATTCTTCATCGTTTCACCCTTTATATCCAATATCTATGTATTCCATTATTAAGTTGCCCAATAGACTTAATATACATAAAAAAAGCTCTCCTGGCAAAAGGAGAGCTTTAGTAAACACTCATACAAATCCATTAATAACGTTCTGTAAGCCATGTTTTGTACCTTCGTACTGCAAACGACCAAAAGTCTCGTACTCCGGCGGTAATCATCTATCTACAGATGAGAATTCATCCGTCCTTCCCTTTGTTCAGTTCCTCCAGGAAGGTGCCCCTACCATCGTTTGGGTTTCTCGCTCGTGGGGTTTACCTCGTTCCACCCTTCCGATTTCTCGAAAGGCTCCGTCACTGTGGCACTTTTATAGGTATTCATGCCATATCGTTGCCGACTTAGGCATTTTCCCGGCCGTCAGCCGAGCGTGAGCCCGACTGCCCTGGCTTATGAATTGGCCAGGCACGAACACTACAAGCATCTCAGCCTGTGCGAGCATGGACTTTCCTCTGCAGCAGTGCTGCAGCGATTACCCGAACGTTATTAATAGCTACAAGAAACATTATATGAAATATAGGTTGGAAAAGCAATGGTAATACATTTCAAAAACTAGCAAATGCTGGATTAATCGTAAAGCTTATCACCGAAAACATGCTTTTCAAGGTTCGAAAGCCTTTTAAGGATATCGAAATTCGTTGTGCCAGCTGCCTGTGTGCTTGGTCGGCGCGAAGCTTCATCAAGCTGCTTCTTAAGGCGAAGATTGTCCTGTTGCAGCTCCTCAATCTCCTGCTGCATCACTTCATAATCCTTGATGATCGTATCGAGAAACTTATCAACATCTTCTGGCTTGTAACCACGCATTGCTGTTTTGAATTCTTTTTCTAAAATATCTTTAGCAGTTAACTGTATTTTATCGGATAGCATTCCATTCACCTCAATATACCCCAATCGTCACATTTATTTTTTCAAAAACAAGGCGATTTGTCAATTTTTCTTTTATAAGGCTTATTTCGTGTTTGCAGTTTTTTTAGGAATGAAGCATTTGTTTAAAACCCTTGCTGTTTCAATTGTTCCTCTTCGACCACCATTTGTAAATCATATAAAGTGATCAATCTGATATCATATTCATTTTTTTCTTGATATTTTTTGGCTGTTTCATATATGAATTTAGGACTGCCTTCCTTTTCAGGATCGTATAGGAGAACAAGGAGATCGCTTTTTTCTATGAAAAATTGGTTCTTCAGCCTGAATTGCCATGGTTTTTCGTAAGGCTTCTTAGTAATTGAATCCACATGGTCAGCTCCAGCAAGCACGGATTCATACCATTCTTTATTGGAATCCTTCCATGTTTCCTCCTGATCAAGGAAGGGAGTGAACACCGATAGTTTGAGATCAGGATATTCTTCCTGAAGTGCAAATACTGCCTCACCAGCCCATAATTCGACACCGAGCTGTCCACTGATCATCACCCATTCAAGGCCATCCTCAATTAAAGGAATCAAGCTTTTTCTTATCGCCATCTTTATGTATTCAGCCGCTGGATGATCATGCTGGAATACGCCAATTTCAAATGGTTTATACCCTGATATCGCAGCTACTTTTGCCATGGTTTCTCCTTTGAAATAGTGATTTGTCATAACTCCATATTGAAGGTATTCCCTTTAAGCTGCAAATATTACACCTCATATTTTTAAAAAAACAAGGGCTGCTAGAGCCCTTGTTGAAGTCATTTTATCGACCAAATCCTGGACCGCCAAATCCTGGTCCACCAAATCCTGGACCGCCAAATCCCGGGCGAGGCCTAGGTCCAACTGGAGCCACTCCGCCTGGCACTGGACCAGGTCCGCCATAGTGATTCTGATGTGTTACCTGATTAACTGTGGACTGTGTTTGCGGGAAATAATGGACATGATCATAATTGATGTGATTTACATTGGTAGTGTGTGTTGGATGAACATGCGGAACCACATTGTTTACAAAGTTATGGTTCGTGCAGCACTTAGTAGGATGAACTACCGTTGGCAATACATGTGTCGGCTTGCAGTGCATAGTGCATAACTCCTTTCATTTAGACTTATTGTTTACATTATCAGCCTATGAAGTAGCCATGCGTCTTGTACTAATGAAAACACCTATTTTTCAAAAGAATCTGCAATGAAGTCCATTTTTCGATTCTTAAAGGAATGTGTAAAAGTTGTCCTTAAGACCGCTGAAAATTACAGCGATGAGAGTAATCACGACAAAATATAGAACTAATACCGCTTTATACATCAAACCCGCCCCGTAAAATTATATTGTTTTTTAACACCATACAATTTTACATTTTACAATGTCGAAACCATACATACAACAGGATATTACAGGTTTTGGACGGATAAATGTTAAAATTTTGTTACAATTACAGATTCCTTGACGAAACCTGCTAAAATACCGATTCATTTTGACGAATCATGCGCTTCCCCGGGAAATTGTTTTCGGGAAATCCTCCTGATCCGATTTTTAAGCTCTTCGGCAAAAATCATGTCTTTTTTTGCTGTCCCTTTATTTTTGTGGTGAATTTCTTCAGCAAGCAGGCAATATTTCATAGCCAGTCCAAGGTTTTTCGCGCGATGCTCGAAATGCTTAGCCAGCTCGATGCACGCTTCTAGCTGCTGCTTTTGTGTACCTTTGGCTGCGCTTTCGATCCAAAGTTCGACAGCTTTATGCCATTCTTTTTGTTTTTTATACTCAAAAGCCAGGGCATGCTTGGCTGAAACCTCTTCCTCATTCCCATCGTCAAGGAGACCAGTGAATGCTTGCTTCGCTTCTTCTGACTGTCCAAGATAGGAGAACCATCGTCCCACCTCGTAAGTTTCCCGTGGTGTTTGTGTCCGGTCCCTTCCGAGAATCTGGAAGGTTAAATGTGTATAAAGAGTCAATAATGACAGAATATCCGTTTCATTGTGCTTTATGACACCCAGCAAGCCTTCAGGGTCCTTACGCTCCAGAAAGTCAAAATAAATCATGGGTGCCAAAAAGCCAGGTATATCGTCCTTCCTTTCAAGACCCAAGACTTCTTGCTCCACAATGCTCAGCTTCATCCGCTCAATCTTATGCTTCCACAATCTTCTCGCTGCATGATACAAATCAAAATGGCCATAAGAAGGAAGTTTGGGTACATGGTCACGGACAAGAGTATGCCTCGTTTTGACCTGTGGCCAATCGAAAGCCTTGCCATTGTATGTAACCAATGTTGTGTAATCAGCATTGGTTAAGAAACTCTGGTAAAGCGCTACTTCCGCTCCTGGATTCGGCAGGATATGCTGTTTCAATTTCACCGAGTCCCCTGAAATCGACGCATGGCCTAGCAGGAAGATCGTATTCCCAGCTCCACCCCCAAGGCCTGTCGTTTCGGTATCAAAAAACACCAGGTCATTAGGAGTGTGGCCGACTGCGGAAAGCGGATGCTTTGTCTGCTCTTTGTTCCATAGCGAAACAGCCTCCAGAAAGTCTCCGAATTGATAATTACCATGCTGATGGTCAAGAGGATAACTAACTTCCCTGACAAGACAATATTGGCCATCAAAATAGAAGGGGGAAACTTGTTCCTGTTCCCAGACATCAAGAAACGGTATTTCTGGCGTTCCTTCAGCCTTTGCCGGCTCGATCTTTGGTTTTTCAACCCCACTTTTTATATGGGGTTTCAGTCTGTTCAATTTGTTTTTAAGACTCATATCCCCCCTCCTTTCCTACACAGCTGCTTTAAGAAATAAATCCAGAAGTTTTACTACATCTTTCTTAGAGTGAATCGATGTCGTATCGGTTCCGATGCAAGACGGGCACCCGTCAGAGCATTGACAATTCAAGACCATTTGCTTAGTTTGGTTCAGAATCTCTTCAATACCGCTATATATTTTTTCACTTAACCCGATTCCTCCCGGGTAGCGGTCATAGAAGAAGATGGTTGGCTTTTCATTATGGGCAGCCTTGACCTGAGGGACTACATGCACGTCGGAAGGATCACACATGACAAATAATGGTGCGATATGCTTTAGTGCCTGTGATGTGCCTATCAACCCTTCTTCAAGGCGGTCATCGCCAAATTCAGACAGTTCTTTGTTCAAAGATATCCAGGCCGAGCTTGTATGGAGCTCCTCTTCCGGAAGGAAAATCGGTCCAGAACCGATATTCTCATGCGTTTCGAATCGAATTTTTTTGAAAATGGTTGCCATTGCCCTTACACTGACATCTCCATAACCAATTTCTGTTTCTTCATTGCCCCTCATTTTATCTTCCTCAAGGACACTAAGTTGGACAGCAAGATTGGCATCTGTAAAATAATCGACATCCACTTCCCTGACAAAGGCCTTCTTCTCTTCCCAATCAAGCTTTTCCACCTGGAATTGGATACCCTGATGAAGATAAATGGCCTCTTCATGCAGCAATGTCATCGCTGAAAAAGTATCCATTTCGCCAATTACCCTGACATTGGCTACATCTGACTGGTCTATGATCACGACATTTTCCTGTGATGCTGAACGCAAACTGATATTGTGTGCCGGGAAAGCGTCATTCATCCAGAACCATTTGTCACCGTTCTGGTGCAAGATCCGTTCCTCTGTCAAATATTCAAGTATCTCTTCGATTTCAGCTGCACCAAACGTATCGCCTTTTTTGAACGGCAATTCATAGGAAGCGCATTTGATATGGTCGATCAGGATAATCAGATTATCCGGATTGATTCTCGCCGTTTCAGGACTTCGGTTAAAAAAGTAATCAGGATTCTGGATCACGTACTGATCGAGCGGACTGGAACTTGCCACCATGATGACAACCGATTCGCCGTGGCGGCGTCCAGCCCGCCCTGCCTGCTGCCAGGCACTGGCAATCGTCCCCGGATAACCGTTCATGATACATACCTGCAGCTGTCCAATATCTACACCCAGTTCCAATGCATTTGTACTGACTACCCCATAGATGTCACCTGAGCGCAGCCCTTTTTCAATTTCGCGCCTTTCTGTCGGAAGATAACCACCACGGTATCCTCTGATCGCCTTTGGCCCCAGTTTGTGCTTGACCAGATCCTGAAGATAGGTAAGCAGGATTTCGACTCTCACCCTGCTCCTAGCAAAAACGATGGTCTGGATCTTATTTTTCAGGAACTCACCTGCGAGCCTTCTCGTTTCAAGTGTCGCACTTCTGCGGACATTCAGCGGGATATTGACGACTGGCGGATTATAGAATAAAAAATGCTTTCGCCCTGTGGGAGCCCCGTTATTGTCGATCAACACCATATCCTTTTCAGTCAGGCCTTCAGCGAGTTCAAGCGGGTTCGCAATCGTGGCCGAAGTGCAGATGAAAACAGGGTCGCTTCCATAATACTGGCAAATTCTCTTTAACCTTCTTATGACATTTGCCACATGGCTGCCAAAGACCCCTCTGTAAATATGCAATTCATCAATAACCACATACTTAAGATTTTCGAAAAGTGAAACCCATTTTGTATGGTGCGGCAGAATCGCAGAATGGAGCATGTCCGGGTTTGTAATAACGATATGCCCTGCCCTCCTGACCTTCTGGCGTATATTAGACGGAGTGTCTCCGTCATATGTATAGCTGTTGATCGCCAGCTCAGCCTCCTGTATCAATTCATTGATTTCACTCTTTTGGTCCTGGGCAAGCGCTTTGGTAGGAAACATATACAGAGCTCTTGCGTTCGGATCATCAATGATCGATTGAAGCACCGGCAGGTTATAGCACAGTGTTTTCCCTGATGCAGTCGGCGTGACAGCCACGATGCTGCGCCCCTGCATGATTTGATCATACGAAGACTTCTGATGTGTATAAAGCCGGGAAATCCCTCGTCTTTCTAGTGCACCTTTTAATATCCCGCTCAGTTCCTCTGGCATTTCATCCGTTCGGGCTTCTCGCTCTTCAATCGTATGCCAGTGGACAATATTCTTCTTAACCGATTCACTAACCTTTAAATCTTGCAATATTTCTTGCATGTTTTTGCGGACCTTCATAGCGTTCACCTCGTTATCACTATTTTACCGAATAAACGTTCGTTGCAAAAGATAAAAGTTCATTTAAATAAACTGCTATTTTTTGGTATACAAACTGCCTGATCATTTTTTATTAACTATCCGATTGTCCATATAGCAATCAGTGGTGTCATTTAGTACAGCCATTTGCTAAAATAGAGGGGACAAACCGCTGATAGAGGTGTTTCTTTTGGATAAGAATGAGGTAAGAAGTGTCCTGTCCAAGTTTTCTTTGTTCAGGGACCTTGATGATTATGAACTTGATAAAATAGTAGATATATCAATCTCGCGGGAATGGAAGAAAAACAGCCATATTTTCATGCAGGGCGATCCACTTGAAAATGTGTATTTCATCCATGAAGGAAAGGTCAAAATATATAAAAGTGACGCAAATGGCCGGGAGCAGATTGTCGCCATCTTGAAGAAAGGTGAAATGTTCCCGCATGTCGGTTTTTTCAGGAAAGGAGGCTATCCAGGATATTCCGAGGTTTTGGAGCAGGCAAGCCTTGTCGTTGTTCCGATTTCACAATTCGAGAAAGTCCTTGTAGATAATCCCCACTTAAGCATCAAGGTATTCAAGGTCCTTGGTGAAAAAATTGTTGACCTTCAGGAAAGACTTGAAGCACAAATACTGAACAACACCTATGAACAGATTATAAAACTATTGATCAGATTAGGTGAGCTTCATGGTGAAAAGCAGGAGGATGGCAAGGTTCTATTGAAAGCTGATTTCACCAATAAAGATCTCGCGAATATGATTGGTACGACTAGGGAAACGGTAAGCAGGACGTTAACAAAGATGAAAAAAGATGAACTAATCCTTACCGATTCAAACGGGAACCTGATTTTGGACACTGATGTTTTGATGGATGAGCTTGTTTAGGTTTCTTCATTGATTACAGTCATCCTCAAAGCAAACATAAATAAACGCCCGGAGCCATCTCCGGGCGTTCAACTTTATTATTTAGTTTTGCTTAATCCCATCATTGTTTCCATATCTTCTTGTGCAGTAGTGATCAGCTTCAGGTTGAATGTATCCTGAAGCACTTCCATCACTCCATCAGAAATGAATTCTGGCGGCTTTGGTCCAATGCGGATATCCTGGATTCCCAGACTGAATAACCCAAGCAGGATAGCAACAGCTTTTTGCTCGAACCATGATAGTACGATGCTGACAGGCAGTTCGTTAACGTCACATTCAAACGCATCAGCAAGCGCCTTCGCGATTTTCACAGTGGATACAGAGTTATTGCACTGACCAAGATCAAGGTATCTTGGGATATTTGTTCCTGGAACCACACCATAATCTACATCATTGAAACGGAATTTCCCGCATGAAGTTGTCAGGATCACAGCTTCAGGAGGCAAAGATGTTGCAAGCTCACGGTAATATTCTCCACCTTTACCTGGTGCGTCACAGCCCGCAATGACGAAGAAGCGCTTGATCTTACCAGCTTTAACAGCTTCAATAACCTCTGGCGCCAGGCCAATCACTGTCTCATGGTGGAATCCTGTCACCAATGTCTCTTCTGATTCCATATTTGCTTCAGGAAGCTCCAATGCTCTTTCAATCAGCATGGAGAAATCGTCATTTTCAATTTTCTTTACATTTTCAAGGCCTGCGACTTCATATGTAAACATACGGTCTGCATATGAGCCTTTGATTGGCATAACACAGTTTGTCGTAGCCAGGATCGCTCCTGGGAACTTTTCAAACAGGCGGCGCTGGTCAAACCAGGCTTTTCCGATATTCCCCTTAAGATGAGGATACTTCTTCAATGCTGGATAGCCATGGGCCGGGAGCATTTCGGAGTGAGTATAGATGTTGATTCCTTTACCTTCTGTTTGTTTAAGCAATTCTTCCAGTGCGAACAGGTTATGTCCTGTAACGACGATTGCCTTCCCTTCAATCTTATTCTGGCTGACCTTCACCGGCTGCGGAATTCCAAGGCGGCTTGTGTGTGCTTCATCAAGCATTTCCATCACTCGGACAGCTGACTGGCCAACCTTCATTGCCATATCGATATGTTCTTGAACATTAAAGTTTGAGTTGGTTAGAGTCATATATAATGCTTCATGGGTTGTAGCGTCAACAAATGGATCTGTGAAGCCAAGCTGGTTCGCATGGGTTCTATATGCTGCGATTCCCTTCAAAGCAAAAATCATTGTGTCCTGAAGACTTGCGATTGTTTCATCTTTTCCGCATACACCAACAACTTTACATCCTCCTGTTGGCGTTTGTTCACATTGGTAACAAAACATATGTGTATTCCCCTCTTCTGCGTTATTTACTTTTACAGCATACAGAGGATGAAAATCTGGTTATGTGACCTAAATCACACTAAAGGCATTTTTCACAAAGTGTTCAAAAAACTAAGGCGATACAATGAAGCTATAAAATCACATAACATTGAACAAGGACATTCCTCTCTCCATATCCTATTATAAGAATTTCTGCAGAGGAGGATGTTCATCGATGGCAACCAACCATCCTGACCGCCCAAAAAGACATGAAGCCCTTGAACACTGGTTCAAATCTATGAATCAACTGATGCAAGAGAAGCCAGTTAAAGGCATATTGCAAAGCATTGATGATTTTTTCAAACAGCCCTTTCCACATGCCCCCTTCAATGTAGCACTGAGTGAAACAGAAAAGGAGTATATAGTGAAAGCGGAATTGCCAGGCGTGAAAAGAGACCAAATTTCAATCAATATTATCAATAACTCCCTGACAATATTGGTCAATCAAACGGACGTCACTTCAGAAATCAATGATATCGCCAAAACAGAAAAGCACATGGCATCCACCCGGCAATTGAGCAGGACGATCCCTTTTTCTGTCCCTGTCAATGAAAGAAAGACCCGAGCATCCTATCGTGACGGACTGCTTGAAGTCAAGGTCGTGAAAAAGCAAGGCAAGAAGATTGATATATTGCCAGAACATGATGGATGAGATGATAAAAATCTCTTATCGTACCCTTATAGATGACGAAGACCTCGGATAAGGGTACGATTTGCCCTTTATCGTGTCCTTATAGCAGACAAAACCCTCGCATAAGGGTACGATCAAAAAACAAGCAGGCTAATTAAATGGCCTGCTTGTTTTTTGTTCCTATAGCTTTTGATTTCCTCATAACATTTCGAGAATTGAGGAAACCTCCATCTCACCTAAACCTTGAACATCCCGCCAAGGCCTTTGACGAGCGAAGAAACCTGGGTCACTGCATTCATCATCTGTCCGGCCGTATCCACCATTTTGTTGACGTCCAGGTTGCCATCCTGGCTTTTAAACGAATTCATGATCGATTGCAGGCCAGATGACTGCTTCGGCATGAACGCATATTGGGGATATGGATTGAAATTCTGATAATCTGCTTGAGGGTTATAATATCCATAAATAGGGTCACCCTCAGGCTCTAGCGGATTTTGGAAAAGCATTTTTGAATAGTCATTTTTATTCCCAGCCATTGGATTAACTTGGTTCCAATAGGAATTCCCTTGCTGCATATAGGGATTCATCGGACTGCCCTGCCCCATATACGGATTCACCGGGTTCTCCTGCTGCATATATTGGTTTTGCCAGTTTCCTGGCATCGAATTCCAATATGAAGGATTATATTGTTGAGGGAGCGGTTGCTGCCGGTTCATATCTTGATGATTCCCGTATATAAAATTCGGATCCGGGTACTGTTGATTTTCCCACCATTGTGGATGATAGGCATTGGTCTTATTTCTGCGGCCAAACATGGCGAACATCCTCCTCCGGATTTCATTACGATATTATATGTTATGGCCGCCCAGTTGGTGATAAGGCTGGAAGGGACTTCCGATTTTGTCTAATGGTGAAATATGTTGTCGGAAGTTTCAATTTTTGAAAAATAAATGCCAATTGTATTTTCATGATACGATTATTTCAAATGATGGAGGAGGATGAAAGATGAACGTTCACGAACTGAAAAATCTATTTGCCGAGACAAAAGCATATACTCCGGAACATGTAAATGAATTGCTTGATTTCACTAAAAAGTCATATATTCAAAATGACATTACCATTTTAGAATACCGGAACCTGGTTCGTGAGCTGGAATTGCAAGGAGCTGTCATCCCTGAAGAACAGAAAGAAATATCCATATAAACACTGCGAAGCACCAGTTCAGTGAACTGGTGCTTCTTTATCATTCGCCGCCATGCTGACTGCCAGCTTGTTCGATGGCAAGGATCATGCTTTTTAAAATGTATTGTACTGACTGCACCTGGTCAAGGAATCTTTTTTTGCTTGTTTCAGGGAAAAAAGCCTGCACAGAGATGACCTCCAAATAGTCAGCGGCCGTTTCGATTTGATTGGCATGTAGGTTTTTCGGTTTATTCATCTTTACCCATTGCACAGCTGATTCTCTCCAGGCATCTGTCGCCATTTTTACCTCATCAGCAAATGGCTTTACTTCAGTATGAAAGTCGCCTCTGACTCCCTCTTCCTTGGAATGGTGAAATCTTTTAAAAGCAGTGTCCATATTCTCCAGCAGCTTTCTGGACAATGCAAGAATGTTATTTTCCAGTTCCACGTTCATCACACTTTCTTCATTTCTATTTTATTTACCTTTGCCTATCCATATTTTACATCATTCAAAGAAAAAAGCAGCCTTCTGTAAAAAGCTACTTAACGTTGTCTTATTCTATTATATATTAAAAACTCATTTCAAGTTTTAAAGACAGCTGTTCAGACTTTGCCTGTAAGGCAGGGTTCAATGATTGAGACAGTTTCCCTTCCATTCTCTCTAAAAGAATGCTGGTTTCTGCTAATTGCATGGAATGTGTTCCATACATTGTTTTTCGGATTTCCGTCAAACAATGATGCAGGTTCATATCTGTCACTTCAAGACTATGGGCCATATCCGTCAACATTCCTAAAATCTCTTCCTTTTCAATTCCTGGTCTCATCGGACATCTCTCCTTACTATAGTAACTTTATGGACTGGAAGAAGCATTTCGCTGCACGTCAAAGAATCTAATCTACGGAAATATTACAACTTTTCTTAGTAAATTCTACTCCTCGCTGAAACCTCCTTCAACGATGACAAAACTAGAAGAGATTCGCCAAACAAAGTGCTTTTCAGCAACAATGATTACAGCCTTCGACATCCAATTACCGAATGAAAAACAAGCAAATGAACAAACTAATCTCGGGAGGTGTTCACATGAATAAAAAACAACAGAAAACTGCACAGCAGCCTGGTAAAACCGCCGAGAAGAAAACAGGATATGGCGACAAAAAGCTTGAAGGACCAAACCGTCCAGCAGAATGAACCAATATGCACAATCGACTTCAAGGGCTAGGAGCTGGATTAATGAACAAAAAAGCAAGGAGATCCCTTGCTTTTTTGTTTGCTTCAGTCAATGGTGAAAAACTCCTTCAGTGAAATCAAGGCATGCAGTTGTTTCTGTTTTTGTTTGTACCACCGTGTCAGATGAACAGGATGCCTGTGGTTAAGTTCGTGACTGAACCACTTCTTTCGTAATCGCCTCTCTTTATACCAGTCACCTTGCTTATGGAAATGATGCTGGATGATAGGATAGGTGCAGCGAAGGAATGGAGTGTCTCTTTTTTTCTGACTAGAAAAGTACTGTTCATAATCATGTCGTGAAGCAGTATGTTCAGTTCGAATCGCAAATTCTAAAAAAAATGGATAGTATCGCTGGTCAAATAATATAGAAGCAAGCCGCTTTCCAAGATTGATTCTTTTACTGACAGATTTGAATCCATTCACACTTGCCCCGTATAGTTCTCCGTCGCACGTCGGGAAAAGAACCGTACTGAAATGCAGATGGTCTTCAAAGGAAAACATCATGGTATTGAATACTCTTTTTTTGTTTACATGATGCTTAATGACAGGATTATGAATTACGTTTTGTTCATTAATGATCAATGCTGTCATAAGCCTCTTCTTATCTCCGTGCTCCCAAAATACCTGCCATTCCTTTTCCATGAAAGTTGAAACATCCAGGAATTTCAGCAAGTGAAACATTGGTGAGCTTTCTTTCGTCGAATAAGAGTATAAAAGGAGCTGAGAATAGGCATCTCGGAAAATCAGCCAGTTCGCCCTTTCATATGTGAGGAACAACCGCTTCCGGATTGGACGATCCAGAAACTTCGGGAACCAGTCCCCCTCCAGGTCGCACATATTATAACCGCCATTCCTAGAAACCATACTGGCGAGGAACGCCCAGATCATTTCTGGATATTCCAGATAGAAGTCAAGATAGGCACTTGTTCTTGAGATATTATCAAGATTCTTTTCTTCTGTTTGCAGCCTGATTTTATCTAT
Organism: Mesobacillus sp. LC4; assembly: GCF_053543455.1. Classification (NCBI taxonomy): domain Bacteria; kingdom Bacillati; phylum Bacillota; class Bacilli; order Caryophanales; family Bacillaceae; genus Mesobacillus; species Mesobacillus sp. LC4. Next base: position 533,067 of record NZ_JBGCUB010000001.1, on the reverse strand, counting down.
GACCTCGACTTCGTGGTCACACAGCTGATGAAATTGAGGATTTTGGGTTATTGACACACCTTTTCTCTTCCTTTTCTATAGGTTCTTTATAGGGTGAATTGAAATGAGGCTTTTTATTCAACCAAAGTCCTTTGATATTTGGTATGATATAGAGTAGTCTGCGAGGTGGTTAGCTTGATATTCAATTATCCAAACGGGAAAAAATATACTCCAAACACTAATAAAGAGCCGACAAAGAAGGCCCGGATGCAGAAAAACGCAGCCTATAGCAATAGAGGGATGACATTAGAGGAGGACCTGAATGAAACGAACTCCTACTATCTTGATCGTGGCATAGCTGTAATCCATAAAAAACCAACACCCGTCCAAATCGTTAATGTGGATTATCCGCGCAGGAGTGCAGCTGTTATAAAAGAGGCATACTTTAAACAAGCTTCTACTACAGACTATAATGGGGTTTACAGGGGGAAGTACATTGATTTTGAAGCCAAAGAGACAAAGTTTTCAACATCATTTCCTTTGAAAAACTTTCACGAACACCAGATCGTCCATATGAAAGGCGTGTTAGAGCAAGGAGGCATTTGTTTTGTGATCCTCCGCTTCTCGACAGAAGAAGAGATTTACCTCCTTGAAGCCAGCCATTTGCTTAGTTTTTGGGAAAGGATGATCACAGGAGGCAGGAAGTCAATCACAAAGGAAGAGGTCGTCGAATCTGGCCACCAGATTCCTCTTGGACTTCATCCAAGGATTGACTATATAAAAGTTATCGATTATCTTTATAAACTTAGTTAGTTTTTTTATTGTGAGAAAGGAATGAACTATATATGGCACAGAAACCTCAAACTAGGGAGGAGCGACGTAGACAGCAGGCAGCCAAGAATAAGAAAACAAAAGGCAAAAAACCGAAAAAAGGAATGTTCAAGAAAATCTTCCTTACGCTTATTGCCCTTGGCATTATAGGCATGCTGACTGGAATCGCTACCTTTGCATTCATGATACAGGATACGCCGAAACTTGATGAAAGTTTGCTCAAAGACCCTATATCCTCCAAAATCTATGATAAAGACAAAGAGCTTGTAACAGAAGTCGGTTCGCAGAACAGGGACTATGTTGCCTATGAAGATATACCAAAGCTAGTGGAAAACGCCTTTTTAGCGACAGAGGATGTGAGATTCTATAAACATAATGGTATCGACGTCATCCGTCTTGGAGGAGCCGTTTTAGCGAACATAACTGATGGATTTGGATCCGAAGGTGCTTCCACTATCACACAGCAGGTTGTCAAAAACTACTTCCTTGGCTTTGAAAAAACGATTTCAAGGAAAGCACAGGAAGCATGGCTTGCCTACCAGCTCGAACAAAAATATACAAAACAACAAATTTTTGAAATGTATGTTAATAAGATTTATATGTCTGAGAATATGCACGGTGTCCTGACAGCATCAAAAACTTACTTCGGTAAAGATCTAAGTGAGCTTGAGCTTCATGAAGCTGCCCTGCTTGCAGGTATGCCGCAAAGTCCTAATAATTACAACCCATTTACCAACCCTGAAAATGCAGAAAAGCGCAGGAACACTGTATTATATCTGATGCACCAGCATGGTTTCATTTCAAAGGAAGAAAAAGAAAAAGCACAGAAGATCCCTGTTGAATCCAGCTTGGTAAAGGAAGAGAACAGGAAAAACAAAAATGAAGAACCGTTCGATGCCTTCGTGGACATGGTCATTGAGGAAGTAACCGAAAAAACCGATTTTGATATTTTTTCCGATGGCCTTGAAATATATACAACGCTTGACCAAAACGCACAAAAGCATGTAGAGAATATCCTGAATACAGATGCTGCTGTCCAATTTCCTAATGATGAAATGCAGGCAGGCATTACCCTTCTGGATACGAAAACAGGAGAAATACGCGCGATAGGCGGCGGTCGAAAACAGCAGGTCAAACGTGGACTGAATTATGCGATTGATGTAACAAGGCAGCCAGGATCGACCATCAAGCCAATTCTTGATTATGGACCGGCGATTGAGCATTTGCGCTGGGGTACCTATCATATGCTTGAAGATAAGCCTATGACCTATTCTAATGGCGAACCGATCGGCAACTGGAACGACAAGTATAACGGAGTCATGACCATGAGAATGGCTCTGGCAAAATCGATCAACATCCCTGCCCTGCAGGCCTTCCAGGCTGTAGGTCTTGAAAAAGCAAGGGAATTCGGGACCAACCTTGGTTTGACACTAGATGATCCTTTTTATGAATCAGCTTCAATCGGCGCTAAGGAAATTGCCCCGATCGAAATGGCTGGTGCCTATGCAGCATTTGGAAACAACGGATTCTTTACAGAGCCATATTCAGTCAAAAAGGTTGTACTCCGTGACAAGACAGAAATTGACCTTACACCTGAAACTGAAGTGGTCATGAAGGATTACACAGCCTTCATGATTTCCGATATGCTGAAGACGGCAATCAAGCAAGGAACTGGGGCAACATACGCAAACATATCCAACCTTCATGTAGCCGGAAAAACTGGAACAACGAATTACACACAAGATGAAATAAATAAATGGGGAATCAAGAACGGCGGTGTTCCTGACTCCTGGTTTGTTGGCTATACAACAAGATATACAGCCTCTGTCTGGACGGGTTATAGTGACAGAAAGACCGCACTTTATGGGAATGAACAAAAAATCTCCCAGACTCTTTTCAAGAATCTAATGACCTATGTATCAAAAGATGTAGATACACCTGATTTTACGGTACCTAAGAGTGTTGAAAGAGTTAAAGTCGAAAAAGGAACTATGCCTGCGAAACTTGCCAGTGAATTCACTCCTAAGGAGGAAATCCTTTATGAGTGGGCTGTGAAAGGAAATGTCCCTAAGGAAACTTCCAAGAAGTTTGAAAAACTCGAAACTCCATCCAAGCTTGAAGCAAAATATGATGAAACGAAAAATGAAATCATCCTGACATGGGATATCGAACAGGAAAATAAAGATGGAATCCAGTTCGAAGTAACAGCTTCACTTGATGAGGGTCCTGAACAGCCATTGACCACTACAGCAGAAACCAGTCTGAAAATCGCCAATGTCGTCCCGGGCGGTATATACTCATTCAAGGTTACAGCTATTCGTGGTGAACAGAAATCCGACCCGGCAACACTTAAAGTTGAAGTTCCTGAACCATTACTGCCAGATTTAGGGGGCGACGAGAATGAAGATGAAGAAGGCGAGAACCCTGAAGGTAACGGCGAAGGCAATGGTGATGGACAAGGACAAGGACAAGGAAATGGCAATGGCAATGGTACTGGAACCGGTAATGGTAACGGAAACGGAAACAATAATGGGAACACTAGCGGCGATGCCAATGATGATGGGGATGACAATTGATTTCCCCTTCACGAACTAAATAGACAAACAAGAACAAAAAGCGCAGCGCCTTGTCCAGCCCCGACAAGCGCTGGAGGTCCTGACAGTGAAGTCGTTCTTTGACTTCATTGGCAGGATCGAAATAGAAATGTGTAGCCGACTGCCCAGAAACGCAGAAACTGGAGACTCCGACAAAGAAGCGCTATTTGCTTCTGCCGGCGGAGTTGAAGTTTCGGAGTTTCTAGGAGGCGAAACTAGACAAGCGTCTCGAGGGGCTAGGCGCTGGAGCTGGATTAAGATACCCATATGGAGTTATCCACACAAAAATACTTTTATAATTTCGCATATAGCAAAAAAGCAAACGTCCTGAGACTCACTCAGGACGTTTGCTTTTTGTTTTATTTAAGACTGTTTGCTTAGCAAATTGCTTTTCCTGTTCAGCGAATAATTCAGCAAGCTGCTTATATGAATGAAAAAGTTTTGGTCTTGATAGAATGAAATCAAGCCTTTCCTCCACATTCACCGGCTTGATTTTACAGTCTTTAATCGTACATGTTTCTTGAGCAAGGCTGTTAGATAGAAAAAGGAATTGTTCAAATAGTGAAATCGCCGTTCTCATCAAGGGTTCTGCACTTTTGCTATCCCTATTTTTAAAATGAGAGTCTAACAGCTCCTTGCACTGATTCCATTCGTTGAGTAGTTCCCCCACAGCTATTTCATGATCCACAGATAAGGTATCTAATTCTTCCATTACGCTTTTGCCCTCATCCTTTTCTTGCCCTCTCTGCATACCTCCAGTAAAGGACATGTTTCGCACTTAGGGTTTTGCGCTTTACAATGATATCGGCCGAAGAAGATCAGCCTGTGATGCGTGATGGACCATTCTTCCTCAGGAATCTTTTTCATCAGTGTCTTCTCTACTTCAAGAACTGAGTCCTTCCATCGGCAAAATGCCAGGCGTTTGCTGACTCGCTCTACGTGCGTATCAACAGCAATGGCAGGGATGCCGAAAGCGACCGATACCACTACATTTGCAGTTTTACGGCCTACGCCAGGTAGCTTTGTCAATTCATCCCTGTCACGAGGGACTTCTCCGCCATACTCTTCTATGATCATCCTGGATAGCTTCTGGATGTTGTTCGCTTTATTACGATACAGTCCGATCGACCGAATGTCCTGCTGAAGCTCTTCCAGCGACACACTCAAAAAATCTTCCGGAGTTTTGTATTTTTGAAACAAATCCTTTGTCACTTTGTTTACAAGTGCATCCGTGCACTGGGCAGATAAGGCGACAGCAATTACAAGTTCAAAAGGATTCGAGTGGACCAGCTCACAATGTGCCTGAGGGAACATTCTGCCCATTTCATCAAGGCAAAACCTGATTTGTTGTTTATTTAACAAGTATCTCACCACTTTTCCATAATTGATCTAAGCTCAATTATCCGAATTAAAAGGCTGTTTTACCATTGAGTTTTGCTTTTCGTGATTGTTCCAGTACGAAAAGAGCCATTAAAAAAGAGAGAATGGATGAATTCTCTCGTTACAATTACTGTTCAAGCCAGTTATAAAATGGAACAGGATTCGCAGACACTTTGGTTTCTTCCTTCCCTGTCTTCTGGGTACTCTGTTGCTGCCTGAATTTTCTTCCATAACTTTTGGCTTGTTCGATTGTCTTGATTCCATTCTTCTTCCATTCAAAAAGAATCCGGTCTATGTACCGAAAATTCAATTTTCCAGAGATAACAGCTTCCCTTAAGGCAGCTTTAATGATGATTGGATCATGGTGGTCATCGTCCATCCACATTGCCAGTGACTCACATTCAAATGGCGATAACGGCCGGCCGAATTCCCTTTCAAACGTTGTATATAAATCTGTTTCTTCCTTCTGATTGAGAATCTCTTTTTCCTGTTTCCGCTTGAGCATAAACTGATCGAATAGCTTTTCCCATAGCGGTTCCAGCGAATATTTTTCATATCTGATTCCGTCCGTGGAATTCCCGTCACTTATCGATATGAACCCTCTTTGAATCAGTGCTCGGAGCAAATCTGTACATTCGAAAGCCGATATCGTCATGCGGGCTGCAAGTTCCGTAGGCGTAGGAAATTCATTTCCTTTTTCAGAAAAATAGAATACATGAAGTAATAGGGCTAATTCTTGTTCGTTTAATCTCATTTCTTTATATTGCGTAAGCAATACAGCAGGAATTGTCACATTCCCCTCTTTCAGCCAATCTAACATATCTGCTTTTTTCATTCCGGACACCTCTTTTCATAGTATAGCATGAACAAGCCCGGCTGGTAATAAAATAGAAAAAGATTAAAAAGGGAAATTAGTCGAAAAATAGCGAAAAGGTATTGTTTTTATACTATAAAAAATACCCTAAAAAAACAACTGGCCCGCAGGATCACGGGCCATTTCATTTTTATGGATATAGACGGTTTAGCAACCGCTCAAATTGCTTTCGTATATACCAAGCCCGCTGACCCACACTACCTGATTTAAGCTCGGTTTTCAATGAATCGATGAATTCTGCTGACAGCTTCCTCCAACTGGTCAAGGGATGTTGCGTATGAAAGTCGCATATAGTCTGGTGCTCCAAAACCAGAGCCAGGAACGACTGCAACATTCGCTTCAGTCAGTAAGACTTCCGCAAACTCATCTACATCCTTGCAGCCTGACATGATGGCTGCTTCTTTGGCATTCGGGAACAGGTAAAACGCTCCCTGAGGCTTGATACAGCTGATCCCTGGAATTTTATTCAGTTTTCCATGGATGATTTCAAGCCTTTCTTCAAACGCGGAACGCATCACTTCCACCGCTTCCTGTTCTCCAGCATAGGCAGCGATCGTCGCATATTGTGATGGAGTCGTCGGATTTGAGGTGCTATGGCTAGCCAGGTCGGTCATTGCCTTGATGATCCTGCTATCACCGGCAGCATAGCCGATTCTCCAGCCGGTCATCGAATGGGACTTGGAAACACCATTAATGATGATCGTCTGCTTTTTTAACTCTGCTGAAAGCTGGGCAATCGAGATATGCTCAGCATCCCCATAGATCAGTTTTTCATAGATTTCATCTGATATGATCAGAATGCCTTTTTCCAGACAGACATCTCCTAGAGCCTGCAATTCTTCCTGGGAATACACCATCCCAGTTGGGTTGCTTGGCGAATTGATGATGACTGCCTTTGTCTTGTCCGTGACCTTCTCCTTCAATTGATCCGGAGTGATCTTGAAATTGTTTTGCTCCAGACCCTCAACGTAAACCGGATTTCCACCAGCAAGCTTTACCTGCTCTGGATAGCTGACCCAGTAGGGAATCGGGATGATGACCTCATCTCCCTCGTTGAGCAGCACCTGAAAAAGGGTGTATAAACCGTGTTTAGCACCACTTGTCACAATAATCTCATTCAACTGATACTCAAGTCCCTGGTCCGCCTTTAATTTTGCTGCTATTTCCTGTTTTAATTCTGGCAGCCCACCGGATGGAGTGTACTTTGTGAAACCCTCATTCATTGATTGAACAGCCGCATCAATAATATGCTGCGGCGTATTGAAGTCTGGCTCCCCTGCCCCAAGACCAATCACATCTTTTCCTTGTGCTTTTAATTCTTTCGCTTTGGCAGTAATGGCCAAAGTCGATGAAGGAGTGAGTGCACCCACTCTGCTGGCTAATTGGATCTCCATCCCTTTACCTCCTATGTTTTTTACATACATGACATTTTTACTCCAAAGTACTTATAAATTATCGATAGCCCTGAGTTTTTCACCCGTATCAAAATCTACATAGTAATAATTGATTGTGTCACTGTTGTTTCGGTAAAAAATTTCCCATGCCGGCCTGTCCGTCTTTTGGATCCTGGCCATGCCGAGCCTTACTTCAATGATTTCATTCGGTTTTTTTTCCTGATATAGTTTATTTAACGCCTCTTTTTTCGTGATACCATTTTTAGCATTTCTCGTAATAATTTCGCTGTTTTTTTCATTGATCCAAACATAAACAGGTTCCTGTTTGGCATTTTTCCCCGTCATCACATAATAAGTTTCTTCTCCACTGTACAAACTGAAGTTAGTGAAACCGGTAAGGTTTGTTTCTTTTGACGCAATTTTAACAGCCTCTTCCTCTGCTGCCTTGACTGGCTCAACCGCGTTCAAATATACATTGATCAGGATCCCCGTTATTGTAAAAACAATGAGAATACTGATAAATATCCATTTCTTCACATGAATCCCTTCTTTATGTATGCTCAATTCTGCTTAACATAACAGCAGTTCATCTCAATATGATTTTTTTATCAGGTGCGGTAAATGGTAAAGACTGCTTTTTCTTTATCATCCTGATCCAGTGCAAGACCGAACATAAGGTCATCGCGCTTCAATGTCCTGTTTAGGGCATCTACAATTTTATATAAATCAGGACTATTTTGGACCTTCACTGTCGAAACGATTTCGATTTTACTTTCCATGTCTGGTCCCTCTCCTCTCACACAATTTTTGTCATCTATATATAAACGTTAAGCTGGCAACAATACAATTAACACCCACTCATTATATCAGGAGATGGTCCTCACTGGTAAGAGTATCGCTGACACACCAAAAATATTTTTCTGTTCCACACACACCAAAATGGCTGCGCAATATATGCGCAGTTTTTTTGCTGTTGATGCTTTTAGAATCCATGGATGCGTCTTCAAATTCCACTATTCTTCACTTGCAATTGTTATGACATCATAGGTTGAATCAGTAAGTTTAATTGTAACAGTACCATGCTGTTTTGTGAAATAAACATCAATCCATGCTTCATGGAGCATCTCCACTAAATCAGGATCAGGTTTAATTGAGCTGGATTTGAATATGATCGCAAGTTGTGGATCAAGATGCTCGATCAATAAGTCCGAAAAAGACCCTTTCGCAGCGAATAATGGCAATTTGACAATGTTGACATTCCTTAATGGTTCCTTTAGAAAAGCTTGTTCGGATTTATGACTTGCAGAACTAACATAAAAAATTTGATGATGAAAGAATTGAAAAGAAATATCTGTCCCTTCATTTACTTCATCGCCATCGTAAATGACTTCTGCGGTCAATCCTGGCATGAGCTTTAACAAATCCCCCTGCTTCCAGCTTTGAACCTTCACTTCAGTCGAAATTGATGTTTCTGTCAGCACTTGACTACCAGCTTTGCCTGAAAAGACCCGGCGTACGTTATATTTCTGGATTAATGGATCAAGATTTTCTTGTCCTCTATTTGCAGTTAAAATTATCGTCGATAATTCCTTCACATGAAAAAGAGCCAGCAAGCGATCAATCTCTTTTATTGTACCTTTTCCTCCAGTATTGACCAGTACATTCTCGCCATTAGCATGCTGAATTAACGCAGCCTCTCCATCGCTGATCGCTAAAAATGTAAAAGCCAATTCGTTTCTTTTCAGATTGACATCCACCCCTTCTACCTCAACTGGTGCAGACGGGGACTCGTAAGGAAAATAGTACCAATTCATAAAAGCCAGGATAGCTATTAACAACTTCATGTACACTCCTCCAATTACTTCTAGCTTTAGAGTGTGTCATTTAGCCGAAAATATAAAAGGCTTTTATAAAAAGTAAGCATTCAATACAGATATTTTTCAGGAGGACTACAGCCAATCATGTACCATTTCGACTATTTTTGTGATACTCCCTTTTTCAACTGGTATGTCAGGTACAGAATGTAAAAAGGCTCTTCCATAAGATGTCGTCACAAGCCTTCGGTCAAAGACAAAAATCAACCCTCTGTCATTAGTTGTTCGAATCAGCCTTCCAAACCCTTGCTTAAACCGTAGAACCGCTTCTGGCAGAGATAGTTCATTAAAAGGGCTGCCCCCGCTTTCCTTGATTATGGAACATTTTGCGGCTGTGATTGGTTCATCAGGAGGTGTAAATGGGAGCCTCACGATGATTAAACATGACAGGTCCTCTCCGGGAATATCGACACCCTCCCAGAAACTGCTGGTCCCGAACAAGATCGCTTTGTCGAACCGCTTGAAATTCCTGGTCAACCTTGTCCTGCTGCCTGCTGTAATACCCTGTGCAATTAAAATAAATTCTTCAAGTAGACCGCTCTCTTTAATTAATTCATACGCCTTCTTCAGCATTTCATGTGATGTGAATAAAATCAGCATCCTGCCTTTCGTTGCTTCTGCGATGGAGATGATATGTTCTGTTATGGCAGCCACATAGTCATCATGGGACACAGATTTTATATCCGGCAAGTCATCAGGAACAATCAGCTTGACCTGAGAGTCATAAGAAAATGGTGAAGGAATTTGCTTTTCCATGAGAGTATTCTCGAGCCCCAATTCCTTTTTAATAAAACTGAAGGAATTATTGACAGAAAGCGTGGCTGATGTGACCACTACGCTTTTCTTTTTCGCAAAGAATCGTTGAGCCAAATAGTCTGATACATAGACAGGGCGTGAAAAAATGGTTGTTGAGTTTTGCAAAGACCTTAAATCTGCCTCAATCCATCTCACATATCCACTATCGTCCATAAATAGGGTTCTGGCCGTATCACGGATTGCTTCTAAGTCTTCTTTAACCTGTACAACCTCTTCCAGAATGGATTGCTGCACTCCCGTATATGGGCGGTTGCTCTTCCCGGCTTCATTTAGCCTTTCTTCCAGTGCAACAATTAAATCCTTTAAGTCAAAATAAAACCTTTCTGCTGTTGTTTTCAATGCTGTCCAAACACGATTATCCCTGTCCGGAATCATGCCTGCATGTATTTTGCTGCCATAGGCTTTATTCTTAACCGATTTTCTTGCATATGTTCCAGCAAGCTTAAAGAGTTCCTCTGTTTCATATACCAAATCGGAAATCAACTGGCTGACCTCAAAGGAATGCAGTCTGCCGTCTCCTGATTCATTTTGCAGCAACCTCTCCAATTTATGAAACAATTGGTTTTGGTCATAAAGTCCAAGCTGATTCAGTACAAGCCTGACAGCCAGATAATCCAGCGACTTCCCAAAGTATTTTCCTGCTGCCTTTTCAAATTGATGGCCTTCATCAAGAATTACATAGTCATAATTCGGCAGTGGACCCTTTTCAGAAACAAGGTCGGCAAGAAGCATGGCATGATTCGTGATCAGAATATCTGCTTGTTGCGCTTTTTCAACCGCCCTTTGATAAAAGTCATAACTCTCCCAGTGCTTTGTCTTAAGGAAAAGGGCAGGCTCATTCTTAACTTTACTCCAGAAGAGGATACCTCCACTAGACAAATTGAGTTCATCAAAATCTCCGGTCTCTGTTTGTGTAAGCCATACAAGGATTTGCATTTTAGTAAGGGCTGTATCGTAATTTTCTTCTACTTCTCTCAGGGAATGCTCAAACCGGGCCATGCTGATATAGTTGTTTCTTCCTTTAATGAGAGAGGCATTTATTTTCGTACCCAGAACCTCAGCCAGTTTCGGTACATCATTGTGTAAGAGCTGCTCCTGAAGCTGTGTGGTATAGGTACTTACTACAACTGGGGTGTGAATATCCATGGAAAAAATGGCTGCTGGAATCAAATAACCAAGAGACTTTCCTACACCTGTTCCGGCTTCGATGAGAGCATGGCCATTCCTTGTGAATGCTCCGTGGACATAGTCCATCATCTCAAACTGTCCATGCCTGATCTCATAACCAGAAAAAGCTTTTTGTAGCAAAGTCTTTTTTTCCTCCACTGATTGGGGATACTTAATTACACTATGTATAGCTTTTTGGATTTCAGCTCGCTTTTTCAAGGCAATCCCGCGGTAGACTTCTATATGGTCAGGCAGATTTTCGAGACTGCTCTCCTTCAAATTCAAAACATCATCAAAAATCAGGTGAAGATCACTCTTGAGTCCCTCAGAAAGCTTTGCAAGCTCTTTGACTGTAACAAGAGGCAGAGCTTTCGCTGCATCGAGCATGATTAACAGTAATTCTGCGGTTACTTGCGCATCGCTATCAGCCTGGTGTGGACGGTCATGATCCAACCCCTCCCTCGCTGCCAAATCAGTCAGTTTATAGCTGTCAGCTGACGGATAAAGGATTCTTGCCATTTCCACTGTATCGATAACAGGTCCATAAAATCCTTCCTGGCCTGAGTTTATTAATTCTTCTTGTAAAAAAGAAAGGTCAAACAAGACATTATGAGCCACAAAATAAGCATCTTCAAGCATATCAGATACCTGGGGAGCGATTTCCTCAAATAATGGGGCATTCTTCACCATTGATTCTGAAATTCCTGTCAATTCTTCAATGAAAGCTGGAATCTCCTGCATTGGATTGACAAGCGATGAGAATCTGCCAGTTATCTTTCCATCCTCGATGATCACGGCCCCGAATTGTATAATACGGTCACCCTTTTTAGGGGAATTACCCGTTGTTTCTAAATCTACAACTACAAATTTTTGGCTCATTCTTCAATACACCTCTAACATTCAGTCAAACAAAACCGTATCACAAAATATACGAAAGTGAAAGCGGGAGTCTCATCCCAGTCCTTTCTGAAACCCAATTAGCAGGCTTATACCTATTATGACCATTATATAGGAATTTGGATGATCCAATTTAGTTATACTAGTAAAAAAGTCTGTACACCCTCCTGTATCGGCAGACGTTGACGAGTGAGTAATGGTATGAAAAAACTCCCGATGGTTCGGGAGTTTTCTTGTTCTATAGAAATACTGTGTTCTCGGGCTCAGCATGAATCATTTCTACAATACGGTTGTTCTCATCCATCAGTGCTACTTTTGGCTGGTGGGACGGAACCTTCTCTTCCGGAACAAGCGCATAGGAAATGATGATTACGACGTCACCTTCATGGACAAGACGAGCTGCTGCACCGTTAAGGCAAACTACACCGCTCCCTCTTTCCCCAGGTATAATATATGTTTCGAAGCGCGCGCCATTATTATTATTGACAATTTGTACTTTTTCATTAGCAACCATACCGACTGCATCCAGAATATCTGTGTCGATCGTGATGCTGCCGACATAGTTAAGATTAGCTTCAGTAACTCGTGCTCGATGTATTTTAGCATTCATCATGGTGCGGAACATGGAATATAATCCCCCTATATAAGTTATTCTACTTCTAAAATGGTATTATCAATCAATCTGGCTTTAGAGAACTTCACCGCAAGCGCGACGATAACTTTCCCCTTCAGCATTTTCATTTCTTCAAGCTCAGGATAGGAATAGATTTCAATATAATCAACTGTACCAGTCGTATTTTCATTTATATGTTTTTTCATCAAACTGACAAGTTCATCAGGATTTCTTTCGCCATTTTCTATTGCACTTTTAGCCATCTTCAGGCTCTTGCTAAGTTCAACTGCCTGTATTCTTTCCTCTTCAGTTAAGTAGACATTTCTTGAACTCTTTGCAAGACCATCTTGTTCACGAACTGTTTCAACCGGAATCAAGTGTATCGGGAAATTGAAATCGTTGATCAGGCCATCGACTACAGCAACCTGTTGGGCATCCTTCAACCCAAAATAAGCTTTCGTCGGCTGGATGATATTGAACAGCTTGAAAAGAACTGTTGCTACACCATCAAAATGGCCAGGCCTTGACTTTCCGCACAGTACATTGGTCCTTTCAACAACAGTGACCTTAACTGAAGCATTTCCTGGATACATTTCTTCAGAGGAAGGATAAAAGATAAAATCCACACCTTCAGCTTCCGCGATTTTATGGTCGCGCTCAAAATCGCGTGGGTAAGCATCCAAATCCTCAGACGGACCGAACTGGAGGGGATTCACAAAAATGCTCAGGACAACAATGTCATTTTCCGGGCGGGCCTTCTTCATTAATGAAATATGGCCTTCATGGAGGAAGCCCATGGTTGGTACATAACCGATGGTTTTCCCTTCAGATTTCAGCTTTTGCATTTGTTCTTGCATCTCGGTGATGGTTCTGACGATTTTCATTCTTTTCCCCCGTACAATGCCTTCAATTCTTCTTCCTTCATGGTGAAACTATGTTTATCTTCCGGGAAGGCCTTATGTCTGACTTCAGATACATAGGCATTGAGCCCAGTAGAGATTAGTTCATTTACATTCGTATACTGTTTTACAAATTTCGGGACTCGGTCCACGCCATAGGTGATGATATCATGGTATACAAGAACCTGTCCGTCTACCTCTGCACCAGCCCCGATCCCAATTGTCGGGATAGTTAGGTTCTGGCTGACTTGTTCTGCAAGCTGTTTAGGGACGCATTCCAGCACAAGTGCAAAGGCACCTGCCTCTTCGCACTTTTTCGCGTCATCCATTAATTTCTTTGCATCATCCGCGCTTTTTCCCTGTACTTTATATCCACCAAGTACTCCTACGGATTGCGGAGTTAATCCAAGGTGTGCTACTACGGGGACCCCCGCCTTTGTCAGTGCGTTTATATGGCCGATGACCTCGTCAGCACCTTCTAATTTAACTGCATTTGCCCCTGTTTCCTGCATAATTCTTGCTCCGTTTATAAGCGTGTCTTTGATCGACAGATGATAGCTCATAAATGGCAAATCGACAACAATGAATGTGTTGGCCGCTCCCCGCTTGACTGCCTTCGAATGGTGGATCATATCCTCCATCGTCACGGGAACAGTCGAGTCATAGCCAAGCACGACCATACCAAGGGAATCTCCCACGAGGATCATATCCGCTTCAGCCTGTTCTGCATGCTTTGCAGAAGGATAATCATAGGCCGTTACCATGACGATCTTGTTGCCTGTTTGCTTCATTTTCAAGAAATCAGTTGTTTGTTTCATTTTCATTCCTCCCTTTTTCTGAAGAGGAGATAAAACAATCCATCAATGTCAGACACTAAAAAAGGGCCCATCTATGCCAGAAGGACCCTTTGAAGCCTGTACTTGTTTCATCCCTCTGTCCCAGTCCGCTACCGGATCCAGGCAGAACTATTTTGTTTATAATTAGTCAACAAGGTGCAGTTCTTTCGATACCGCCCAGATTGATTATAGCAAATGACTGCTTTTTTGGCTACATAACGAAATTAACCATCTATCTGGATATCCGCAGAGTATATATGATGAATGTCTCCTGCAGAATCCTCGATTAATAAAACTCCATCTTCCGTAATCCCGATGGCTTTCCCCTTAATTTCCCCAGTAATTGTTCTTGCGGTAATCTGTTTACCTATACTGATCGCGTAGCTTTCCCACATCAACTTAATCGGAAAAAAGCCCTTTTCAAGATAAAGCAGATACAATTTCTCCAGCTTTTCCAGTATTGTCCGAATCAGTTTTTCTCTATCTATCATTTTGCCAGATTCAATCGCAAGGGACGAAGCAATTGACCGAATATCTTCAGGGAAATCTTCAATCTCTGTATTCACATTGATGCCGATGCCAATAATGATTGAATTGATTCGATCAGATTCTGCCTGAAGTTCGGTTAGAATGCCAGTTATTTTCTTGCCGTTGATCAGAATATCATTCGGCCATTTAATTTCGGGCAGCAGGCCTGTTACCTCTTCAATAGCCTGTACTACACCCACTGCTGTGATCAATGTCAGCTGCGGAGCTTTAGGGATCGGAATTTTCGGCCTGAGGATGAGACTCATCCATATTCCAGAGTACTTGGGAGAGTGCCATTTCCGATCCATTCTGCCCCTGCCTGCAGTTTGCTCTTCGGCAATCACGACTGTTCCTTCTTCGGCATGTTCGTAAGCCAGTTTATACGCAATTTTTTGAGTCGATTCCACGCTGTCATGGTAGTGAAGGTTCCTGCCTAAAAATTCAGTGTTTAAACCCAGGTTAATTTTATCTGCAGACATATTGTCAGGGATTGAAACGATCTTATAGCCTTTTTTTCTTACCGCCTCAAACTGAAAACCCTCCTTGCGAAGTTCTTCAATATGCTTCCAAACGGCCGTACGTGTACAGCCCGCAATATCAGCAAGATGTTGTCCTGACAAGTATTCAGTTTCATTTTTTGTAAAGGCATCAATTAACTTTTTTCTGATTTCTGATTGAACCCGCTCAGCCATTTCTTTATTTTCTCCTTCTCATTTGGTACAACGCCATAAATCACAGAACGCTCAATTTCTTCAATAATCTGGCGCAGCCATGGTCCAGGAGGTTGATTCATCCAGTCCATGACATCGTTCCCCGTTACGTCTAATTCCTTGCGGTGCTTAATTGGAAGCTGCTCATACAATTCCCTGATCTTATTTAAATTGACGCTATAATTTTGGAGGGATGAATATACTATTTCAGCACTAATCGCATCATCCAGCCCTGCATTATAGACCAATTCCAG
The DNA here is from genome assembly GCF_053543455.1 of Mesobacillus sp. LC4. Lineage (NCBI taxonomy): Bacteria > Bacillati > Bacillota > Bacilli > Caryophanales > Bacillaceae > Mesobacillus > Mesobacillus sp. LC4. The sequence goes on along the minus strand of NZ_JBGCUB010000001.1, from coordinate 517,421 downwards.
ACTCCAGTCATTTTCAAGGCGATGTTTTATTAATGAAAGAGTTTTAATGATCCTCTTGATTTTATTGACTGGGAGCTTCCATTCTCTCAAGAAAACATCAATTTCTTTATCCTTCAACCCTAATTCGTATACTAACAATACCCAGGAATCTGTCAGTTGGAAGTTCTCTGTCAAATGACTCGAAAAACGTATCATTGCATCACTACGACCTTTCAAGCCCGGCAAATAGTGAATCATCCCGCTATCCGCCAGCAAATGGACCGCTTCTTTCCTGCCTGTCCCCATGAGCAATTTCTCAAATTCCACCGTTTTCCGTTCGACTGCGATGTTGTCCAACAGGTGAGATAGAGCACAAAGCGATTCTAAAGTACGTTCTTCAATTGAAAAAGATAATTGTGACTGGAATCTGACAGCCCTTAACATCCTTAGTGCATCTTCTCCGAATCGTTCTTCCGGATTGCCTACTGTGGCTATCTGTTTGTTTTTTATTGCCTCTTTTCCTGCGAAAGGATCGATAATGTTCCCTTCTTTGTCCATCGCCATTGCATTCATCGTAAAATCCCGACGCTGAAGATCTTCCTTTAATGACCGAATGAATGAAACCTTATCCGGCCTGCGAAAATCAGAGTAGTTTCCTTCTGAACGGAATGTCGTGATTTCGTAGTGGCCATTCTTATGATGGACGAGTATCGTTCCATGTTCAATTCCCACATCATTGGTTTTAGGGAAAATTCCTTTTAACTCCTCAGGTAACGCCGAGGTAGCGATATCCACATCGGATATTTCGCGGCCCAGGATATGATCCCTGACAGAACCGCCGACAAAATAGGCTTCAAATCCAGCATTCTCGATTAATTGTAGGACAGGTACTGCCTGTTTGAATGGATCGCCAATCATTGTTCTTCCTGCCCAACGAGAGTATAGTAAATGCTTTCATATTCAGAAACAATCTGTTCAGCGCTGAAGCTCTTCTCCGCCCGTTCTATCGAGTTTTCAGCAAATCTCTTGTGTAGGGCCGGATTGGAAAGGATCTTAACAGCCTTCGTGGTAATTTCTTCAGTATTTCCTAATTCACACACGAATCCCGTCTCTCCATCTACGATTACTTCGGGGATTCCGCCTACATTGGTTCCGATACACGGCACACCACAAGCCATCGCTTCCAAAGCGACCAGTCCAAAACTTTCTTTTTCTGAAAGGAGAAGCATTAAATCACTTATTGAATATAATTCTTCAACTCTCTCCTGTTTACCAAGAAGCAGGACTTTGTCTCGTATCCCTAGTTCACTTGCAAGACTGCAGACAGTCTTCATCTCCGGGCCATCTCCTACCAGCAAAAGTTTAGCCGGCATTTTTTCTGCAATTCCTGCGAATGCTTTGATGACATCAGGAACTCTTTTAACTGGCCTGAAGTTGGAAACATGGATGACCACTTTTTCTTCAGGCAGGATTCCAAATTCCTTTTTAAGGTCCAATGAGTCAATTCGTTTGTTGACACGAGTGTCGATGAAATTATAAACGCAATCAATTTCTTTAGCCGGTTTGATTAAATCATATGTCTGCTGAATGAGCGAATTGGACACTGCTGTAACATAGTCCGACTTTTCAATTCCGAAACGAATAGCATCTGTAAGAGATGGATCATATCCAAGTACAGTTATATCGGTACCATGAAGCGTAGTGACAATCTTCAGATCCCGCCCGCTCATCTGGCGGGCCAAAATGGCACAGACCGCATGGGGGATTGCATAATGCACATGGAGGACATCTAGATTTTCCATAACAGCGACCTCTGCAATTTTGCTTGCCAGCGCGATATCATATGGCGGATATTGAAAGACAGAGTATTGATTGACTTCTACCTCATGAGAATAGATATTTCGATACATCTTCTTCAACCGGAAGGGAAGGCTCGAGGAGATAAAATGGATCTCATGGCCTTTCTCTGCCAGCAGCTTCCCGAGTTCTGTCGCGACAACTCCAGACCCTCCTACCGTCGGGTAACAGGTGATGCCAATTTTTAATTTTTTCATTTTCCTTCCCCTAACAAATCCTTTTGGATTAACAATGGTTTTTTTGACATGAAACCCTCAGCATAGGCAACACCGGCTTCTTTGCCAAATAGTTTCTCGCGGGCCTCAACTGTTTCGATGTAGCCATTCACAAGCGGAGTATCGAATGTGGCTGCCCCTTTCATGAATTGGCTTTCATAGGCATTCAGCGCATTGATTTTCAGATGGATAGTCTCTGAAACATCAACAACAAAATCGGGTTTGTGGAATCCATTTATCATATAAAAATACAAAGCTTTTGGCCTATGTGGTGCCAATCCATGCTCTTCATCATATCTTCTTACTGCTGCCGAAAAGACCGCCTCCTCGACAAGGCGGGCACAGCTGCCATGGTCAGGATGACGGTCATCAAAATAAGGTGCAAAAACTATGTCCGGTGTGTTACGCCTGATCACTCTAACAATTTCCCTTATGTATTCATCCTTTAAAAACAATCCTCTGTCCGGCAAATCAAGTGCTTCCCTCATCTTCACCCCAAGAATGCCGGCTGCTTCATTTGCTTCACGTCTCCTCGTATCTACCGTTCCATTCGAAGACATTTCCGCTTTCGTCAAATCACATATCCCAATTGATTTTCCTTCGGCAGCATATTTTGCGATTGTTCCACCCATGCCGATTTCCACATCATCGGCATGGGCACCGAATGCCAGTATATCAAGATTCATTGGTTCCATGTACATCACCAGTTTCTTCTTTCACTATATTTCGCCAATCCAGGTCTCCTCTTTCGATTCCTTTGACGAGAATCTCCGCTGTTCCCATATTGGTCGCAAGCGGGACAGAATATACATCACAAAGCCGTAGCAGGGCTGTCACATCAGGCTCATGTGGCTGGGCAGTAAGTGGATCCCTGAAGAAGAATACTGCATCCATTAGATTGTTGGCGATTCGTGCGCCGATTTCCTGGTCACCGCCAAGGGGGCCGGATTGAAACCTTGTCACGTTCAGGCCGGTTGCTTCAATGATCCTTAGCCCTGTAGTTCCAGTAGCGAATAATGTATGTTTCTCAAAGATCTCTTTATAAGCGACTGCGAATCCCACAAGATCATCTTTCTTTTTATCATGGGCAATTAAGGCAATATTCATTGGTTTCTCCCCTATTCAATGATATTCTCTAGTCCGTAAACAAAACCATCCATTTTCATGACGGTATCCACCGCAAGCTTTACCCCGGACATAAAGGAGCTTCGATTATACGAATCATGGCGTATCGTCAATGTTTGTCCTTCAGCGCCAAATAACACTTGCTGGTGGGCAATCAGTCCAGGCAGCCTGACAGAGTGAATATGCATTCCTTCATAATCCGCACCGCGGGCACCCTGAATCGTTTCTTTCTCGTCGGCATGGCCCTGATTTTTAGGTTCACGAACATCCGATATCATTTGCGCCGTTTTTACAGCTGTACCTGATGGTGCATCCAGCTTCTGATCATGGTGCAGCTCAATTATTTCAACATCATTGAAATATTTGGCAGCCATTTGCGAGAATTTCATCATCAGCACTGCTCCGACTGCAAAGTTTGGAGCAATGATACAGCCTGTTTCTTGTTGTGCGCAGAGCTGTTCAAGTTCTTCAAGGTCTTCTTGGCTGAATCCCGTGGTCCCTACTACTGGGCGAACTTTATATTTCAAGGCGGTCCTTGTGTGAAACATGCCGACTTCAGGTGTCGTCAGATCAATTAATACGTCTGGCTCCACTTCCTGAAGACATTTCTCAAAATCCGTATAGACTATGGCATCACACTCCGGAAAACCGTCGAGCTCACCCATTTTCATTCCTTCATACTTTCTGTCCACAACTCCCGCGAGTTCATATTCTTCTGTTCCCAGCACGAGGTTCACAGCTTCTTTCCCCATTCTGCCACGTGGTCCTGCAATGACTATTTTTACTTTTTCCATCATTCCTGTCTCCTTTAACTGTCTTTTCTCGTCCAGCGGTCTTTGTCCCTTGTATTGAACTTTTTCATGACCATGTTATGTGCTTCTTCCAGGTCTATATTTAAAGAGTTGGCAAAACAAATCATAACAAATAGCATATCTCCCAGCTCTTCTTCAATTGTCTTTTCCTTTTCATCATTCTTCTTTGGCTTCTCGCCATAAAAATGGTTTACCTCGCGAGCCAGCTCCCCCAGCTCCTCGGTCATGCGTGCAGTCAATGCGAGCGGACTGAAGTATCCCTCTTTAAACTGGCTAATATAAGCATCCACTTCCTGCTGGAGTTCTTTCATCGTTTTATTTTCACTCAAGAAACTCACCCAACCTTTAGTATGTATGTTGTTCTATTATCTATATCGATGTTAGCTTAATGGAGGTACTTTGACAAATATTTTTATTTCAAACTAAATATGGACATACCAACAATGAACCTTTATATCAGTATGAACCGGACAAGGAGTGTAGAAAATTCCGACTCTTCATGTCCCTCCTGTAAAAGATTGCCCTTGTTGGTTATATTTTATATAATATAAGCGCTTCATTTTAGTCGTACTTTTAGGAGGAATAAACGTGCTTAAGGGCTTAAAATTCAAAAACATCTTTTTCATTTTGCTTGGTGCGGCTATTTTTTCATTCGGTCTTGTTCATTTCAATATGCAGAATAACCTGGCAGAAGGCGGATTCACCGGTATTACACTCTTGCTTTATTTCGTATTCGGCTGGTCTCCATCGATCACGAACTTATTATTAAACTTGCCGCTGTTCTTTATAGGCTGGAAGCTGCTTGGACGGAATGTATTCATTTATACCATCATAGGAACTGTGGGTGTTTCCATATTTCTGGCTATATTCCAGAAATATCAGATTCAGATGCCTCTATATGAAGACTTATTTTTAGCTGCTTTGTTTGCGGGCGTGTTCATTGGGATTGGTCTCGGTATCATCTTCCGTTATGGCGGAACAACAGGCGGAGTCGACATTATCGCAAGACTTGCGCAAAAATATTTTGGGTGGACGATGGGCCGGACAATGTTCATGTTCGACTTTGGCGTTATAACTCTTTCCCTTCTTACATACCTTAACTATAGGGAGGCCATGTATACACTTGTAGTTGTTTTTGTGGGGGCAAGGGTAATCGACTTTATGCAGGAAGGGGCATACGCTGCAAGAGGAGCCATGATTATCTCAGAAGATAATGAAGAGATCGCAGCAAAAATCATGAAGGAAATGGACCGGGGTGTCACAAGCCTAAAAGCTGTAGGCTCTTATACGAAAGCCGAAAGAGATGTTTTATACTGCGTGGTCGCCAAGAATGAAATTGTCCGATTGAAAAGTGTCATTAATTCAGTCGACCCTCACGCTTTTGTGTCGGTCACAGTGGTCCATGATGTACTTGGTGAAGGGTTTACGCTTGATGAAAACAAATTGCCTTTAGAAAGATAGGGAATCGCACACGACAAAATTAGCACGAAAAAAAATCCGGAGAATTCTCCGGATTTTTTTATTCTTCACTGGTCATCCCAGTATATATCATCACTAAGCGCACCAGTTCAAGGACCGCAACCGCTGCTGCAGCTACATAGGTCAAAGCAGCTGCATTCAAAACTTTCTTTGTTTCTCTTTCTTCATCATTGCGAATGATGCCATTTGAGACTACCAGGTCCATTGCCCTGTTGGAAGCGTTGAATTCCACCGGCAAGGTAATGATCTGGAAAACAACAGCAGCAGCCATGAATAGGATACCAAGTAAAAGCAATCCGCTTAATTGAGCAAAAATCCCAATCAGGATGAGGATCCAGGAAAAGTTTGAACCTAAGCTTGCCACTGGAACAAGCGCATGGCGAAATCGAAGGAATGCATAGTCCTCAGCATCCTGAATCGCATGGCCTACCTCGTGAGCAGCAATTGCTGCTGCTGCGACTGAATGGCCCAAAAAGTTTCCGGAGGATAAACGGACAACCTTTGAACGCGGGTCGTAGTGGTCACTTAAATAACCTCTTGTTTCCTCGACGCCAACATTGTATAAACCGTTATCATCCAAGATTTTACGCGCTACCTCAGCCCCAGTCATTTGTGACGAAGAAGCGACCTGTGAATATTTCTTGTATGCTCCTTTTACTTTGAATTGAGCCCATAATGGGATCAAAATAATAAGCGCAAAATAAATTAACGTAGACATCTAGTACCTCCCCTTACAACTCTTGCTGTTATCATTATTTTATTAATACTAGATAGCGGTGTCAATTTTTTCGTTCTTTTTGTACATTTCTCTTTTTCTCATTGTCTCCTCTATATTTTCTCCAACCAACATAGGACAATGTAAGAATGATGATGCTTCCAGTAGAAATCATTACCCACCACAGGGATGGATCCGCTTCATCCTCCGTCATGTCATCAAAGATATTCTGCAAGTCCGACTCAAGGGCTTCCAGTTCTTCCTGGCTGGTGGCTTCTTCGAGAACCTGGGGCCGATACTGGTCAATAAAGCTGATTTTAGCATCAACTTTTTGGATTCTTTCCGGTGTGATGTCAATCTTCATGCTCGGATAAATGACATTATATAATGACAGAAATGAATTAAGGTTCGAATGGAATTCGTCATTATCACCTTCATAAGCAGCAGTCTTCATATCATTGAATACTGTCATGATGGGACCTTCCATTTCAGTCCATAACGGCTGATGAGTGGAGGCAATCGCATCAATTACAAGTCTGAATTTTGTAACCCGATTCATCCTTTCAGCATGTCCCAGGTCAGTGTTTGCCACCGCTTCAACTGCTTCATCATGCGCTACAGTAATAATCCGCAATTCATCCATAGTGAATGGACGACCATCCCCGGCGACTATCAGGAATTCTTCTGAAAAATGATTCAACAATCTGTTCGCATCATCATATCGGTGAAGTTTGACCATTTGCAGAGCTTGGTCTGATATATTGTCCAGTTCCTCAACAGGCGACTGTGGTTCTGCGTATGCTGCGAACGGCGCAATCAATAATAGTAGCACCGTAAAGAATAAAAGATATTTTGCTCTCATTCCTGTCCCCCCTCTAAATACTATTAAAATGTATGAGAGGGGGGACAAGGTTAGACCAAAATTAAAGGGTTATCTTGATCTTTTTAGCGAGAGGGCGAATCGCTCAGGCCGCAGTCCGAAATAATAACCAACGGCAATTGAGAAAATGCTCAGCCAGAATGTAAAATATCCAATTTGGTCCATATATAAATCTAGCGTATGGTACCTGGGCATCATTTCAAAAACATAATCAATGATTTCATTATGTAGAACGACCACTGCAGCGACAATCAAATGCCATGCTTTCATCCGATAAAAAGGAGCGTATAACACCCCTTCCACCGCCATCGCAAAATGGGAAGCCATCAACATGAGGCCGATCCAGTCGAGCTGGCCTGAAACGAAGAATACCATTGAGTTCATGAAGACAGCCCATAGGCCATATTTGACTAAGCTTACGATAGCCAAAGCTTCCATTAAAGGCCAATTTCTCCCCATAAGGAATGCCCCCAAAACGAATACAAAAAATAAGCTTGCAGTTGGACTATCTGGGACGAAAAGAAGGAACCGCGGTGGTGTATCGATAAGCTGCCATTTGTACCAATAGTACCCGTAGGCTGTCCCTAACACATTCACCCAAAATAACAGCCACAAGACGGACCTATTCCCTAGTAAAGGGTATAATCTTTTTATCATCTTGACTATCTCCATTCCAAGTTTTCTATCACTATTATTACAGTTTGTAGAAAATAATCCAAGTTTTCCTTGATTTTTCATTAAGTGCTATATTTAATTCAATCCTTATTCAAGATTCAACTTACCCTATGTATGAAGAAGACCAAAGTCAGAGTATCGATCAGTCTACATGAAAAAGAACCTGCAAGTTATCTTACAGGTTCTTTGAAATATTACTCGCTTAGGCCATCGATGAATTCAGCAAGTGTCTGAAGTTCTTCGTCAGTACCTTTGAAGACAGCAGGCATGTTACCTTGACCATTCTTGGCAACGTCTGCAATTTCTTCAGCATTCAATTTAGTATCCAACAGACTTGGCGCAGTAGCGCTGCCTGCAAACTCCCCACCATGGCAGGAAGTACATGTCTGTGCTTGTGCAATTTTATATCCATCAGAGTTCTTGTCGATTTCGACATCAACAATCTGACCCTGTTTCTTGGCTGCTTCCCAGTCATGGTGGGCAACAGATTCCCAAGTAAGGTAGAAGACTGAAGCGATCGCCAACAGCATAAAACCTGTCGCAAGCGGACGCTTTGATGGACGGCGTTCTGGACCGCGGTCAATAAACGGCGCAAGCAATAATGCACCAAATGCAAGACCCGGAATTACCATAGCCCCAATTACTGTATATGGCCCGGAAGCATAAGAATATTTAAGCAATTGATATAAGAATAAGAAATACCAGTCTGGCAATGGAATATACCCTGTATCAGTAGGGTCGGCAATCCTCTCAAGCGGAGACGGGTGAGCAATTGTCAAGCTCAAGTATCCGATGAGGAAGACCGCACCAACCATCCATTCCTTCAACAGGAAGTTTGGCCAAAACGCTTCCGTTTTGCCAGGGTATTCCGAGTAGTCTTTCGGAATATTAGGCTTGCGTTCTGCAGGGACACGAGAGTCTCCTACGAACTTCATACCTTTACCACGATGCATCGAGCAATCCCCTCCTTTTTCCGTATCATTGGCGAATCACGATTCGCACAACATTTTCATTCGAATTTTACAATGGACCAGAAATACCTTGCTTACGAATCATCAAGAAGTGCGCTCCCATTAAGCCTAAAAGTGCAGCCGGCAGGAAGAATACGTGGATCGCGAAGAAACGAGTCAAGGTTTGTGCACCAACGATCGTTGAATGTCCGGAAAGTAAGATCTTAATGTAAGGACCAATCAATGGAACAGCCTCTGCAATCTGCAATGTAACCTTAGTTGCGAATAATGCTTTCATATCCCATGGAAGCAAGTAGCCTGTCAATCCAAGAGCCAGCATGACGAAGAAAATCAGGACTCCGACGACCCAGTTCAATTCACGAGGTTTCTTATAAGCGCCCTGGAAGAACACGCGAAGCGTATGTAAGAACATCATAACGATGACAAGGCTCGCACCCCAGTGATGCATTCCTCGGACAATTTGTCCAAATGCTACCTGATTTTGAAGATAATAAACAGACTCCCATGCATTCTTGATGTCCGGCACGTAATACATTGTCAGGAACATCCCTGAAAGAATCTGTATGACAGTGATGAAAAACGTCAGACCGCCAAAGCAATACACGAACGCAGAAAAGTGGTGCGCCGGGTTAACGTGCTCAGGAACCTCATGGTCTGCGATATCGCGCCACAAAGGCGTAATATCTAAACGTTCATCTACCCAATCGTAAATTTTGTTTAACAAAGATTACGCCCCCTTTCGTGGTTCGGCTTTTCCTACATAAAGGAACCCGTCTTTTTCTTTTGTTGGATATACATCCAATGGTGCCAACGGCGGTGTGCCCGGCACGTTAGTACCGTCCTTCTCGTAAAGGCCGTAGTGGCAAGGACAGAAGAACATGTTCGGATTCTTTTTATCCGTATTCCAGTCTACAACACAGCCAAGGTGTTTACATACTGGCGACAGGGCAATAATGTCCCCGCCTTCGTTTTTGAATACCCAAGCAGTTCCAGTCTCTTCAGATTCATACCATGCATCTTTTTGTGTGAAAGTAAAGTTGACTTTTTGCGGTTCATTTGTGATATCTGCGATCTTCAATGGAGTCGCGATAAAATCCCCCGCATCTTCACCCTTCAGTACAGGATCAACGGCAAATCGAACCATTGGCATCAGCATCCCTGCAGCCATGAAACCGCCTACACCTGTTAGAGTATAGTTTAAGAATTGACGTCTTGAAACACGATGCTTACTCACGCTATTCCCCCCTCTATTCCCAAGTTAAGTCCCCAACGGACATAATTTAAACACATTTTAAAACTAGGACATAACCATGATATATCAATCTCATTACAAAATCAATATAATACTATGTTGAAAACATTTTTTGCAGTGATAAAAATAACACGAAACTATTCTTCTTCCCATTTCTCAGTAAACAAAGAAAGTAATTGCTTTACCTGATCATCCACTATAGCCACTTTTTGCTGCTCCTGCATGTGCTCCAAAGACAAGGAAGGAAGCCAAAGAACATTTCCAATCAACTCTTTCTCCTGCTGTCTCCAGTTGCTGTCGGACGTCACATAAAAAACATGCTTGAATTGCTTGTCCAATAGAGTGTTCTCCCATTCCTTCAAAGCGTTCAAGCTACCCTCATTTCCCTTTATGTACACAAAATCAGGCAAGAGGAAAATCCTGCCCCGAAACTGCTTCTCCAGCTGTGATGTAAGTATTCCAGTGAATTCCGCCATCGAAGCATTTTGTTTCATGTCATCACCAAAAGAAACTGGCAATAACGGGACAATTGCTGTGTCGACATACTCAGCAGCTTTTTGGTACATTTCCACATCTGCTGCCACCCATTTCATAAAACCAACTCCATCATTCTATTAGGCTTCAGACATAATCGTTCTCAATCAAACTTAAGCCCTTTTTTCACATCCAATGTATATAATATCATGATTAAAATCAGTTTTCGAATCGTTTATTAGGTTGGGTGTTTGGGTTTCAACTTCCGTGATAGTGTCCGCGTTGTTGGGGTTAGCATGAAAATGGGGGTTCACTTTGCTAATCGTACCCTTATGCAGCTCTCTTTGCTTCTATAAAGGCACATTTAGGGGCTAATCCTACCCTTATGCAGCTCTCCCTGCTTCTATAAAGGCACATTTAGGGGCTAATCCTACCCTTATACAGCTCTCTCTGCTTCTATAAAGGCACATTTAGGGGCTAATCCTACCCTTATGCAGCTCTCCCTGTCCCTATAAGGGCACATTTAGGGGCTAATCCTACCCTTATACAGCTCTCTCTGCTCCTATAAGGGCACATTTAGGGGCTAATCCTACCCTTATGCAGCTCTCCCGGCTTCTATAAGGGCACATTTAGGGGCTAATCCTACCCTTAAGCAAGCAACTCTTCCCACATAAGAACCCGGTCAAGGAGAAGGATGCTCTTATGTAAGGCTCTGACATAAGTCAATGCTAGATCAGGCAAATCCGTAACTTCTCCAGGAACTCTTTGTCCATAGTCAAAACAGTTTCAGACCGCACTGGATGTCACCTTCCTTAAAAACAGGCAAAATAAAAAGCCTGCTATCTAAAGCAAGCTATAACGAATTGACTGTGCCCAATCTTTTTAATTGTTCTGTGAGTTGTTCAAAAGCTTTCTGGTCCTGGCTGTCCAGTGCTTCATCGATCATGGTTAGCAGTTTGTCTTTTTGGAACTTTTGAATACTTTCTTCAAGGAATCTTTCTGCTACCATCTTGTCACTTTCGCTGATTTGGAGCTGGCCTGGAACATATGGGTTTTCTTCCAGTACGGCCGCAAACTGGTGGGCTTTGTTTGAAGCGTGGAAATTCAATTGGATGTAAATTTCCTCTTCTCTGTTCAGACGAATGTCGTGGAACGACTTTTCTGCATCCGTCGTCATTACGTTTTCTTTGAAGAACCTGAATGGCACTTCATCGACGCAATGGGTCGACATTACTAATCCCCTTGGACAATACTGTGCATTATCCACAAAGTGCACCTTTTCCATCAGCTGGTCATGGCTCATCAAGTAGTTAAGGATCCAAACGCATTCCCGCCTTTTAAGCTGATAATGGTTCAAAAACCAGCGAATAAAATCCTTTTTCTCGTTGACAGATACAGGGGTTGTCATTTTTGAATCCCTCCTCTGCATAACTCAAATTTTTTGTTGAAATTACTGATTCTCCGTCAAGCGTTCCAATAACTCACGGAATTCTTCATTGCCAGGTTCTTTTTCAACTAACTTACTAAAAATTTCGGCAGCGTCGGCCATTTTTCCTTCTTCAATTAAAAAATATCCGTAGTCTGTCAAAAATTCTTTGTTGTCTTTAAAGAAAGTATATGCTAGTTGGTATTTGTTTAATGACTGTGAAAAATCTTCAATTTGCTGGTAAGCTACTGCCTCATCCCATAAAATCTGAGGTTCCTCTTCCTCTTCATGGATATCAGCTGCTCGTACCAGCTCCAGTACATCCTCATAGCGTTCCTGCTTAAGAAACAATTTATTGAGGACCAAGACCCCTTCCATGAACCCTGGATCAATGGCAATTGATTCTCGAAGCAATTTTTCAGCAGCTTCTTCATCAGGAATCTTAAGGGCCAATTTGCCGCCATAAAAATATAAATCTTTATTGAATTCATCTTGATCGATTCCCTGCTTTACAGCTTCGAACGCTTCTTCAACCATTTCTTCACGTTCATAGGCTTTGGCTAGATAAAGGTAAAGGGAGTGATATTCAGGGTCAAGAGCCTTCAGTTCCTCGAATTTCTCGATCGCTGTTTTATTATAGCCCGCCTGCAACGCGGTGAAAGCAAATCCGAACAAAGTATTAATTTCCAGTTTTTGCTCTAACGCTTTTTCATAAAAGTGGAGAGCTTCCTCAAACGACCCGCCCGCACTTAAAGCTTCGGCCAATCTCTGATTGATATTCACTCCGCCAATTTCCTCATGTGTCTTAAGACCCGTTTCATAATACTGAATCGCTTCAACCAATTTCCCCTGGTGGGCATATAGCTCACCTAGTGCAAAATCAATCACAGGCTCATCCGGTAAAATCCTTTTCGCTTCATGGAGCTTCTTTTCGCTTACCTCAAACAGACCTTCCATTTGATACAGGTCTGCCAATAGTAGCAGCGCTTGAGGGAAAGAAGGATCATCTTCTTTTACTCTTTCAAGGGTAAGCATCGCCTCTTCCTCATTACCCATTTCAATCTGGGTTTCTGCGAGCAATACATGGAGTTCTCCTTCATCAGGATAATTCTTTAATAAACTTTCAATCAAAGCCCCTGTTTCTTCCATAAAACCGAATCGGAATAGCTCCTCGGAAAGAAGGAATTTTTCTTCGTCGCTGCCTTTTTCAAGAATTTCCTTATAGGCAGCCATTGCTTTTTCAAGCTGTCCATTTTCAATATAATTTGTTATTTCTTTTACTTCGATCATTTCTCTCATCCTATCTTCACTTCAGGCTTCGCAATCAACTCAAGAAAGCCTTTAATAATTATCTGTAAAAAATCCTGGTGTCTTAATTATAACATTCTCTCCCTTTCCTGGCCGATAATAAACCTCACTCCCTGCACGAATTACTTTTCCCTTATCGACGGTCACTGCCAAATGCTTTGATTGGAAAAACAACCCGTGTTCATCACGATGTTTTGTTTCAGCGTTAATATTGTAAAGATTATAGCTGAGTTCCCCGCCAATATGCAGATTGGATTTTTCCGGGAAGATTCCCGTTTTCTTTAAAACTGACCTTGACACGGGGCCCGGGTTCGATAAGTCATCGTGCACTGCAGGGAGCTTCTCTTTTTTCATTAAATCACTCCAGATATTGAGCTGAACCTGCCTTCCCTTTTTATGCTTGCTTTCAGGGAAGAGTGGAATGATTGGGCAATTATATGGAAACAGTGCTTCCTTGATCCATCCCCATGGCATCGTACTTAAGTTGTCCATCTCGTCAATTTCCAGAAAGATCGCTGGGATTTTTAACTTTTTGCACTTCCGGATAAATCCAGGATTCAAAAGGCGTGTAGGGATGCTGACCCCCAGGACAAAGTCAATTGGGCTGTCCAGCAAATCACTTTTCATCTGCTTAAGCTTTTCTTCCAGCTGTCGTTCAAATTGGATTTTAACGGTCGTGAACACAACAGTGCTGCCCTTGAAGATGAAATTTTTCAGGTAATATTCTTTTCTCTCTTTAAAAGGTTCTTTCACAGGAAGATTTTGATCAAAGAGGACATGTGTTGGGGTCATTATGAAGGTGTCCGCATCCATCCTCATGTAGTTATAGCGGTCAAAATTGGACGCTGAAGATAGAATTCGCTGGTCCTCCACCAGCATACTCATCTCTGTGAAGGCTTGTCCTTTCATGAGGTGGACATTTTCAATAATGTATGCCATAAAACCACTCCTTTATCGGTCTTATGACAAACTATGCTGAAATCCGGAGAATATAACGCAGTTTTATTTGGTTTTACCGTACAAATAGACAGAAGGCCATCCATTGCTCATGATTGGCCCTCCTCCAAAACAAGACTATGCTATTTTCCCAACAAGGAATACAAATCATCAAAAAAGCCCGGGTAAGAAACGGCGACCGCTTCACTTTGCTCAAGTATGACATCCCTTTTACATAGAAGGGCGGCGATCGACAGCATCATCCCAATCCGATGATCCCCGTGTGCAGACACAGTACCTCCGTCAAGGCTTTGTTGACCTTGTATGATCATGCCATCCTCTGTAGCTTCTATGTCTACCCCAATTTTTTTCAGTTCATTGACTACTGTATCAATCCGGTTTGTTTCCTTTACTTTCAATTCGCCTGCATCCTTAATGACCGTTTTTCCTTCGGCCTGAGTTGCCAGCAGGGCAATGACCGGGATTTCATCAATTAAGCGGGGAATCAGGTCGCCTTCAATGATTGTACCTTTCAATTTTGAATATTTGATCCTTATATCTCCAGCTGGTTCAGCTGATTCATCCTCATAGGGATCAATTGAGAAATCAGCTCCCATCGATTTTAGCACATCGATTATTCCTGTTCTTGTTGGATTTAGCCCAACATTTCGCAGAATGAGGTCACTGCCTGGAACAACCGCTCCCGCGACTAGAAAAAAGGCTGCAGAGGAAATGTCACCTGGAACCTTTATCTCCGTGCCCTTAAGCATTTGTCCGCCTGTTACCTTTACGGCATCCTCCTTGCGTTCGACTTGTCCGCCAAATTGCTTGATCATCCGTTCTGTATGGTCCCTTGTTTTCACTGGCTCAACAACTACAGTCTCACCTTCAGCCTGAAGTCCTGCAAGCAGGATCGCCGACTTCACCTGCGCACTTGCTATCGGCAGTTCATATGTAATCCCGGTTAATTTTTGGCCTTCCACTGTCAGTGGGGTGAATTCTCCATTATTCCTGCCCGTAATCCTCGCTCCCATTTTAGCGAGTGGAAGGGTCACTCTGGTCATCGGCCTTCTGGCAATCGATTCATCCCCCTCAAGAGTGGAACTAAATGACAAGCCAGAAAGGATTCCCATCATCAGCCGTATGGTTGTCCCGGAATTGCCGACGTACAGCGTTGCCTCAGGCTTGCTCAACCCAGACGTACCTTTTCCTATAACCGTCACATCGCTTCCGTTACGGACAATTTCAACACCGAGCTGCCGGAAGCAGGAAATAGTGCTTAAACAATCTTCTCCGGGCAGGAAGTTTTCAATCCTTGTGATTCCGTCGGCTAGTGACCCGAACATGACTGCTCTATGTGAGATAGATTTATCCCCAGGTACTTTAACCTGCCCCTCCAAAGAGGTCCTATTTGTTAAAAGAGTTTTAACTGACATAATTCGGCTCCTTAAGTCTACTCTGCAACAGACATTTCATAGTCTGTGTTTTTTCCAATACATTCTCTTGCTCTCGCACGGTCATCGGGCGTTTGGAAACTGATCACCAATACGCCGTAGATGTCTTCACGAGTTTCAATGATTCTTATATTCGTTATACTGATATCTTCAACTGCTAGATATCCGGTGATTTCAGAAATCACACCTGGATAGTCAGGAACATCTACAAACAAATCATAAAAGCTGGGAATTGCCCCTTTATCACTCACAGGCAGACCATCCCGGAACTTTTTGGCTGAATCAAAGAAGTCAAAAATGCTCTCTCGATCATTGGTAACCAATAATTCTTTTACCCGTCCCATTTCATCCTGCCAGTCGGACAATAAAGATATGAGGACTTCCCGGTTCTGGAGAAGAATGTCCCTCCACATCCGCGGATTGCTTGAAGCGATTCGTGTTATATCCCTGAACCCGCCGGCAGCCAGACGATTAATGAGCGGATTTCCCTCATCCGCCTTTGACGCTTGGTGGACGAGGGAAGCAGCTATGATGTGAGGGAAATGGCTGACCACTCCTGTAAGAAAATCATGCTCTTCAGGTGATACATCGAGAAACTTTGCTCGTGTGCCAGAAAGCCATTTTTTCAATCGATCTACCGTCTCACGTCTCACCGCAGTCTCAGGTGTAAGAAGATAGAATGCATTTTCAAAGAGGATTTTCTTGGCTGCGGCCACACCGCTTTTGTGAGAACCAGCCATGGGATGGCCTCCTATGAAGTTTATTCCCTTTTCACTCAGGCAAGTTGCCTTCTTCGAAATATATGACTTCGTGCTGCCAGTGTCGGTTACGAGGACTTCTTTTTTCAGCTTCAATCCTGCCAAACACTCAATAATGCTTCCAGTAGTCTGCACTGGAGTCGCAATAATGATTAAGTCTGCCATGGGAGCTTCTCTTTCAATACTGCCTGCTGCACGGTCAATGACTCCGAGCATCGAGGCGATGTCCAATTGATTTACGTCAGCATCAAAGCCGATAAGTTCTGCCTTCGGATGCTCCTCTTTTATACACATTGCCAGAGAGCCGCCAATCAAACCAAGCCCAATGATCAATACGCGGCCTTCCATACCGTCCACACCCTTATTTATTTAGTACCGTATCCACACTCAAATATTCTTTGATGATCTCTATTAAACCTTGATTCTGTTCTTTTGAGCCAATTGTAATCCTAACACATGTCGGAAATCCAAGTGCTGTACCTGAACGCACAATATATCCTCTTTCAAGCAAGAATTGGAATACCTCCTGACCGTCCTTTTTGAAATCGATCAAGATGAAGTTTCCCTGTGACGGATAATAAGTCAAACCTGCAGTATCACAAAATTGGTAAAACTGCTCTAAACCAGCTCTGTTTTCCTTTTTGCATACATCCACAAATTCCTGGTCCATGACCGCTGCTATTGCCGCGGCTTGTGCCAAGGAGTTAACATTAAATGGCTCCCTGACTGGCTCAAGTGCTGTAATAGCTTCCTCATGTGCAATTCCATATCCAACTCTGAAGCTGGCTAGACCGTATATTTTTGAAAAAGTTCTCAGAATGATTAAATTCTTATATTGATCAAGCAACCGCAATGAATCAAGATAATCTTCGGCGGTCACATATTCATAGTAAGCTTCATCCAGAACGACGAGCACATCGCTTGGCACCCTTGCCATAAATGCTGTCAATTCTTCTTCAGTGATATACAACCCTGTTGGATTATTCGGAGAACATAACCAGACAACCGATGTCCGTTCGTCTATGGCCGCCGCCATCCCATCCAGATCATGGGCACCATCAACTAAGGGGATTTCCGTTATTTCACAGCCCTCAATAATGCCATTATGTTTATATTGAGGAAATGTGGGAGCAGCCATCACGGTTTTTGACCCGGGTTTAAGAAGCGCACGGGCAATCATCTGGATAATTTCATCCGATCCATTTCCTAGAATGACCTGCCCTTCATTAACACCTAAATGGTTTGCTAAATGAGTGCGAAGTTCGGTTGCATATCCATCAGGATACATTGAAAATTTTCCAGCATAGTTCGCAATAACATTTTTCACTTTTTCTGAAGAACCAAATGGATTCTCATTTGATGCCAGTTTAACAATCTCTGTTAAACCATACTGCCTTTTCACTTCACTGATTGATTTTCCAGGCTGGTACGGTTTTAGCTTTAGAAGCTGCTCTTTCCATCTCATCTTATCCACCTCGACTATTCTACTCTTTAACTCACTATCTAATTAAAGTATTAAAGAACATGTATCTATCATACACTTTTTGGCCCAGCAGAAAAAGACTAAAAGTTTTATAAATCCGGTCTAAGTCCAGCAGCTCCTTCAAGGTATACATGTTTGATCTCTTCCTGTGATTTTCCAGTGTTGAAATGGATCATGATTCTGATGCATTTCTGCAGCGAGCCGGGGACAGATAATTCTTGCATGCACATGACCGGAACATAGGTCCAGCCAGGTAAATTTCGCAATGCCCTTGCCGGGAAGGCTGCATCAACATCATCAGTAGCAGAAATGAAAATGGAAGCAACCACATTTGGCGTAATATCATTGGAGGATACTGCTTCGTTTAAAAGTCTTTCAGTGGCAGCAATGATGTCTTGTTCATCATTGTCATTTACTGTAATGGCTCCCCTTACACCCCTAATCATCAAACTCCCCCTCTTCCGCAAAATTCTTCAGGTTCATCAGCAATACTGCTTCCTCCACTTCCTTGAGAGCAGGAAGTCCGACTTTCTCAAGTAAAACAAACCGAATTGAACCATTAATAGTTTTCTTATCCTGTTTCATCCTTTCCAGCAGCCTCTCATTAGAAATACCGGATGGAATGGACGTTTTATATCCAAGACCTTTGAGCCAGTTCTTGATTTCCTTTATATTAAAATCAAGTCCAAGCAATTGTGTGCTTAACTTTAGCGAAAACAACATTCCTATTGCAACAGCTTCCCCATGGGTCACCTTGCCATAACCAGCCTCTGCTTCAATAGCGTGACCAAGAGTATGCCCAAAGTTCAAAAACGCGCGGACGCCGTTTTCCTTCTCGTCCTCCGCAACAATGGCCCCTTTGATTTGCACGCCTCTTGTCAAAAACTCAAGCATCTGAGGATCAGTCATTTCATTCAATGACTGGATCTCTTCCATAAGCCAGCAATAGAAGTTTTCATCGCTTATCAATGAATGTTTTATGACCTCTGCAAAGCCGGAACGCAATTCTTTTTCAGGGAGTGTCTTCAGGTATTCCAAATCATAAACGACTGCCTCAGGCTGATGGAATGCCCCAACCATATTCTTGCCTAATGGATGGTTGATTGCTACCTTGCCCCCCACCGCACTATCATGGGCAAGAATAGTGGTAGGGATTTGAATGAAACGGATCCCCCTCATATAAGTCGCGGCAACAAAACCTGCTAAGTCTCCCACTGCCCCGCCACCAAAAGAGAGGATCAGCGACTTTCGATCAAGTTTATATTCAAGCGCTGAGGTAAGACAATCATGGTAAACATCGAAGGTCTTCGCTTTTTCTCCTGACGGAACGATCTTTTCGAAAACTCTTTCCAGCCCGATTCGCTCTCTAAATGTTTGCAAATGTTGTTTGGCGACTGTTTCATCAGTAATGACCATGATCGAAGTATAGTGGTCTTCCGTACCATGAATAATTTCCCGTAATTGTTGAATAGCACCCTTTCCAATATATACAGGATAGGTTTTGGTGCTTGTATGGATTTCCACTTGCTGCATCTTAAAACTCCCTCGCAGTCCTTCTCTGCTCGTCGACGGATGCTTTCAGTGTTTCAAATCGATCAGCATAGAATTGATCAACGATTGCCGAAGCTAACTCCCAGGCAACAACACTTTCCGCAACCACCGCAGCTGCAGGTACCGCACAGGCATCAGAACGTTCAATACTCGCTGCAAAAGGTTCTTTGGAGTCAATATCAACACTCATCAACGGTTTGTAAAGAGTCGGGATTGGTTTCATGACACCTCGGACAACGATTGGCATACCCGTTGTCATTCCACCTTCCAGACCTCCAAGCCGGTTCGTTTTCCGGTAGTATCCTCTTCCCTCTTCCCATGCTATTTCATCATGCACCTGGCTGCCAGGCTTTCTGGCCGCTTCAAAACCGATCCCGATTTCAACACCTTTGAATGCATTGATGCTCATGATGGCCGCAGCAAGTTTACCATCAAGCTTGCGGTCGTAATGAACATAGCTGCCAACTCCAGCCGGCATGCCCTCGGCAATTACCTCGACGACCCCGCCAATGGAGTCTCCATTTTGTTTAGCTTCATCAATCGCAGCCATCATTTTAGTTCCTGCATCTGGGTCGAAGCATCTGACTGGAGAAGCTTCCGTTACTTCTTTAAGCTGTTCCAGTGTAGCGAAATCCTGTTTTTCAGCTGCAACACCGCCTATTTCGACAACATGAGCCACCAATTCGATTCCAAGCAGGGACAGAAGTTTTTTTGCCGCTGCGCCTGCTGCAACCCTGACAGTCGTTTCCCTTGCAGACGAACGTTCAAGAACATTCCTCATATCACGATGTCCATATTTAATCGCACCATTTAGGTCTGCATGACCAGGACGAGGACGTGAAATCTTCCTCTTCACTTCATCAGAGGATAGATCATCGAGCGGTTCCTGGCCCATAATCCCGGTCCAATGCTTCCAATCGTTATTTTCTACAACCAGCGCAATCGGCGAGCCTAATGTATATCCATGCCGAATCCCTGATGTAATCTGCACCTGATCCTTTTCAATCTGCATCCTTCTTCCGCGTCCATAGCCTTTCTGCCTGCGCGCAAGCTCTTTATTTATATCTTCTGCTATAATCGGCACGCCTGCTGGCATCCCCTCAATAATGGTTGTTAGCTGTGGTCCATGTGATTCTCCAGCCGTTAAATATCTCATATACTTTCTCCCTTCAACTCGCTAAAGGATTTGTTTTACTATATCATACAGGTGAAAATAAATAAATTAAAAATTTCGAAATATGTATTCTTCCTTTTAAAGAATGAAGCCATTTTATCATGAAGCCCATCGACTCGCAAAAACAATCTCTCTCTAATCTGCCAGTCGGAATTCCAAGGACATTTTGCCGTGAGGCCGATAAAATGGCAAAACAAGAAGGAGCTCGGGTACCCGGCTCCTCCTATTATTTCTTTCTGTAAAAGAAAGTATCTGCTGTTTCAAAGTTATAGGTGCCAGGGTTGAAGATTTGTTCAGTGCTTCCGACAAATAAAAACCCACCTGGCCTTAATGCTGCACTGAATTTTTGATAAATGCTTTCCTTGGCCTCCTCGGTAAAATAAATGAGGACGTTGCGGCAGACAATTAAGTCAAATGGTCCTCCGTAATGGTCGGCGAGCAAATTTTGTTTTTTAAAGGTAACAGTCTTCTTGATTTCATCCCCAACAGTATAGTAAGAACCATCCTGCTGAAAGAACTTTTTAACCATTTCCTGTGGTGCTTCATTCAATGACCTTTCAGAATATACCCCGCGCTTGGCTTTTGCCAAGACATTTTCATCAATGTCGGTAGCCAGGATTTGTATCTTCGATAAGGGCATATGTTTTGAAAGCACCATCGATAATGTATATGGCTCCTCCCCAGTTGAACAGGCTGCACTCCAGGTTTTCAGTGTTGTATTTTTGCTTAACAACTCTGGAATGATTGATTGATCAAGTACTTCCCATCTTTTTGCGTTTCTAAAAAACTCGGATACATTGATGGTCATGCGGTCCAAAAATTCGTTCATAAGCTGCTTGTCTTTGTCCAGAGCCTGAAAAAACTCCTTGAAAGATGAGTAGCCTTTCTTTTGATAGAGTGAAGTCAACCTTCTTTTCATTTGCGCTTCTTTGTATAGAGCAAGGTTTATACCAGTCTTCTGGTAGATATTCGAAATAAATTGTTCATAGTCTTGCGGCATCATTTTGCTCCTTCTCGGTACTAGAAAAAGTTGGACATTTTTATTATATCGAAAAAAATGATATAGAGTGAGATATTTTTTATATTAAACCGGTCTGTTTCAAACAAGGAGCAAAAGATCCCGTAAAAAGAAAAAGGACACTTGCAATTTACAAGTGTCCGGGGATTATTTTAGTATACCCACTCATTAACCAATTTGCTGTATTCAGCCAGTTCTTCTTGCTTGAAGAATAGTCCAATTTCACGCTCTGCGCTTTCTGATGAATCAGATCCGTGAATGACGTTCTTGCCTACAGTTACGCCGAAGTCTCCGCGGATTGTTCCAGGAGCTGCATCCTTAGGGTTAGTTGCACCCATCATCTGGCGTGCAGTAGAAATTACGTTCTCTCCCTGCCATACCATAGCAAATACTGGGCCTGAAGTGATGAAGTCTACTAATTCACCGAAGAATGGGCGTTCTTTATGTTCGCCGTAATGCTCTTCAGCAAGCTCTCTAGGGATGTTCATAAGTTTTGCTCCAACTAGCTGGAAGCCTTTCTTTTCAAAACGAGCTACAACTTCACCGATCAGGTTACGCTGTACTCCATCAGGTTTCACCATCAAATAAGTCTTTTCCATGAGTTCCACTCCTAATTCATATATGTATGTGAACCGCTTACAAAAGCAATCCTTAGAAATAGTATCATTTTTTTGAAAAATTCGCAACTTGCTAATACTTGCGTTTGCCAATGAGTTTAGCGATATCACGCAATGACTTCTTTGCCTTATTAGATGGAAGCTCTTCAAGGACTTCAAGTGCTTTATCCAGGTAACGGTCACTGATTGCCAATGATTTTTCAATCGCTCCTGAATCCTGTACAAGCTTAAGGATTTCATTAAGCTCTTCTCTTGCCATGCCTTCATGGACAGCCTGGATTCGGCTCTTAATCGATTCATCCTGCATTGCATACAGTACTGGAAGCGTTACGTTGCCTTGCAGAAGATCCCCACCAGCCGGCTTCCCAAGTTCTTTTTCTGTCCCCGTGAAATCAAGAACGTCATCCGTAATCTGGAAGGACATGCCGACATAGTAGCCAAACTTATACAATTTACGATGGTCCTGCTCAGGAACTCCTGATACCACGGCACCCAGCTGACAACTCGCGGCAATTAAAAGAGCTGTCTTCCGTTTGATCCGCAGTAAATAATTACGCAGATTTTGGTCGAAATTGTATTTATCTTTTATCTGCTCAATTTCACCAACACTTAGTTCGACTATTGTATCAGAGAGAATCTGGTGTGCAGTCGGATTATTAATGTCCGTCATAAGCTCCAACGCTCTGGCAAAAATATAATCTCCAGTGTACATCGCAATCTTGTTATCCCATTTAGCTTTGATTGTCGCTTGCCCCCGACGCAATTCAGCATCGTCGATCACATCATCATGAACCAGGGAGGCCATATGGATTAGTTCCAGGGAGACTGCTACATCTTTAATCGTATTGATGTCATAATCACCGAATTTTCCGCCAAGGAGCACAAAAACGGGCCTGATCCGTTTCCCGCCAGCTTTCAGCAGGTGCAGACTTGCCTGTCTAAGAAGCTGTGAATCTGCCTCGATCGCTTCTTCCAGTTCTCTTTCTATCAATGTCAAATCAGAATTCAAATATGTATATAGTAACTTCATTTTCATATTAATCCACCCAGCTTTTACATCCTCAATATCCATTGATGCAACTTCAGCTTGTCCCTCGCCGCCTCAATGCAATAAGGAGTTTCTTTTATGAAGTATCTGTTAGTAAATTTGTTACTTTCGTGTTTGTCCCTGCAAGAGATAACCTTAAACTAAAACAGGCTGACCTTCCTTGCCGAGCGAAAAAGAAAAGGGCAGCCATGGTATATTTTATATCTACAAGCAATGTGTTTTAGCCGGGAAATTGAACCAGTTTCAGCCTCGGGTACCCTCCAACCTAGAAAACCGCTTCATTTTCTTTTGGAAATGCCAGGCGCATTCTGGTTAGCATATGCACTCTATCTATTTCCGGCCGATATGCACGGCTGCTACCCCGCCGCTATATGGCTTATATTCAACATTGACGAATCCTGCGTCCGTAAACATTTGGGCAAGTTCCTTCATACCAGGAAAGTCTTTTGCGGATTCCTGGAGCCAGGAATACTCATCATAGCTCTTAGCAAACAGTTTGCCGAACATCGGCATCACAAACCTGAAATATACACGGTAGGCTTGCTTAAAGCCTGGCATTGTAGGCTGGGACGTTTCGAGGCATACTGCCATCCCGCCCGGTTTAAGAACTCTATGCATTTCACGCAGCACCTGATTGTAATCAGGAACATTTCTTAAACCAAAGCCAATCGTTACATAATCAAAGCTATTATCCTCAAATGGGAGTTCCATTGCATTACCGTGGATTAGAGTTGCCTGGTCCAAGTTGCGGGCCTGTAATTTCTCCTCGCCTATTTTGAGCATATTTTGGCTAAAATCAAGTCCAACCACTTCGCCATCTTTTCCGGCAGCTTCCGCAAGCGCAATCGTCCAATCAGCGGTACCGCAGCAAACATCCAGGGCTTTGGAACCCTTTTGGACGTTCATCTTTTTCATTGTGTCATTGCGCCATTTAACATGCTGTTGAAAACTGATGACAGAATTCATTTGATCGTAATTCTCATAGATTTTTTCAAAGACTCCATGAACACGTTGTTCTTTCGATTGCTGCATTGCATTACCCTTCTTCCGCGAATTTTTTAGACATGGTCTGATGCTGCCCTGCAATCAGGTCTAACCGTTCCATCAGCAAGTTGTTCATCCCTGGCAGCTTCTTTAACGCTGCATTGATCTTTGTCATTGAAAATTCAATATAGCGTGTGCAAATTGTTAAAAGGTATTTTTGCTGTTCTGAAGAAAGTTCTGTTGAACTCTGGTCCATTTTTGGCAGAGCAATCTTTTTCAGCGCATTGAAAACCAGTGAACCGCCGGAATTAATGAACCTTGTTTCTTCGGATAGGAGCCTTTTGACAAAAAGCCAATTTGAAGCGAATTCAAACCATTCAGCTGCATCAAAATGATCAGCGACCTTGCCTAAAAGAGTCGATTCAATTAATTTTACACTTTCCATTAATTTATCGATTGCTTCGGCTTCTTTTTGATACAACAAAATTTTCTGTTCATTGACTTCTTTTACACCAGAAGCCAAAAGCTTGATCATTTCTATATCATCCACATCAGCCAGCAGCTTGTAATATAGGCCGCTGAAATAAATCCCGGCGAGAACCGTCAGCTGGC
This sequence comes from Mesobacillus sp. LC4, assembly GCF_053543455.1. Classification (NCBI taxonomy): domain Bacteria; kingdom Bacillati; phylum Bacillota; class Bacilli; order Caryophanales; family Bacillaceae; genus Mesobacillus; species Mesobacillus sp. LC4. The sequence goes on along the minus strand of NZ_JBGCUB010000001.1, from coordinate 492,618 downwards.
GGCGCTTATGGCTTTTATCCTCTTCACCTGGTTGTGAGTTATGGACCTGCTCATGGGTATCAAGGGCAATTTGCAGGAGCATTGTGGTCACTGTATAGTTCTTCGCTCTCTCCTGATTGACTTCCTTCTGTTCCATCAATGAGGTGAGCAACAAGAGCCGGTCATCATCGATAAAAGGAGATTCTACATGCTCCAGCAAATAAGGATGTGAAAGTTTTTCGAGAAGAAGCTCTCTGGTGCCGTCTAATTTGTTTTGTAAATCTAGCAAATAAATCACCCTTGTTCCCCTTATTTATGTTGGATTGCCGGCGACGAGCATAAATTGTTTTATTTTGAAAGCCTGCGATTTACAAATAGCCGGCCTATATTTACAGACATAAAAAAAGCGCCTAAATAACTATTTTTGCAATTGTACCGAACATTCCAAGGCAGTGACAATTATATCACAAATAGTAAAAACATGAACGTGATATTCTAAATTAAGTACTTTTTACGAAGAACTGAGCATGGTTTTGTAACAAAATAGTTGGTTTTGGACTAATTTACTTTTTCTCACTTACTATTTCACCGAAAGGCGTGAATATTTTTGCATGACCTCTGATTTTGATGGCCGAAGTGTGTTCTGTAAATTGCGCAATCATCACTTCACCCTGGTCAAGCTTTTCTGAATGATGGAATCGCGTATCAGTCCCTCTTGTAAGACCAATTACATTCACACCATCCTCAATGGCCTTGATTACTACATAGTCCGTATTAACGCTTTGTTTCTTATCCATTATTATCCCCCTAACAGGAAAGAATATGACGTATTGGGCACGCACGTTGTCTTAGTTTATTTATAATATAGCAAAAGGCTAAAAGAAATACTTTCAGCCTTCGACATCTTTGAATGTGCTTTTTAAGATCGTGTTATCAAAGCTCTTTAATCTTTAATCAATGAGAGAATCTCTGCTCTAGCATTTACATCCTCAGCTAGGGTTCCTCTTACTGCAGATGTAACTGTCTTTGAGCCGGGTTTTTTGACCCCTCTCATCGTCATGCACATATGCTCAGCTTCTACGACTACCATGACACCATGGGGATCCAGCTTTTCCATGATGGAATTCGCGATAGTGGATGTGATTCTTTCTTGCAGCTGAGGCCTTTTAGCCACTGCTTCTACCGCTCTAGCAAGCTTGCTGAGCCCTGTCACCTTGCCGCCTCGTGGAATGTAAGCGACATGCGCCTTGCCAAAGAAAGGTACTAGATGATGTTCACACATAGAATAGAAAGGGATATCTTTGACCAAAACCAGCTCCTCGTGGTCTTCGCCAAAAATCGTTTCAAAATATTCTTTCGGATCTTGATTCAACCCTGAGAAAACTTCTTCGTACATCTTTGCGACCCGCTTGGGAGTATCCAGCAAGCCTTCCCTGTTAGGATCTTCACCGACTGCTTCTAATATTAAACGTACCGCTTCTTCGATCTGGGCACGATTGACGTTTGTCATCTGCGTTTCCTCCTATGATCCATCAATCTCATCATAATCCTGCATAGTTACACAACTATTAGATTATAATATTTTCATCTTAGCATAACCAATTCTCGGCAGGCAAAACTTAATATTCAACTTCAAAGAAAAAAGACCGCGAATAGGTCGCGGCCTTTAGGGTTTAGCATACGCTCAGTGCGTCGTATGTAATTATTTCACTGCATCCTTAAGTGCTTTACCTGGTTTGAAAGCAGGCACCTTGCTTGCAGAGATTTCGATTTCATCACCAGTTTGTGGGTTGCGGCCTTTACGGGCTGCGCGCTCACGAACTTCGAAGTTACCAAAACCGATTAATTGTACTTTGTCCCCATCTTTTAATGCATTTAAGATTGAATCAAAAACAGCGTCAACTGCTTTTGTTGCATCTTTCTTAGAAAGCTCGCTAGCTTCTGCAACTGCATTGATAAGTTCTGTTTTGTTCATGCCATTCACCTCCTCCCAAAGAGATCCCATTGCTCAGAAATTAAGCATCTTAACTACATTTCTAAACAAAACATGTGAATTCTATACGTTGTTGATAGATTTTTTATCTAAGTTTGCAAAAAACTAGGATAAAGAAACCTAAAATCGCTTAAACCCCTGTTATATAAGGGTTTTTAAGCAGCAACGCTAATTCTGTTAAAAGATTATCATAATGTTTTCCTCTTATCAAGATAATTTCAAGAAATAATGGGAATCTTTTCTTCTTTGAAACATATTTGTAATATGTTGACCCTAATTCATTACCCGGAACTGGTCTAATCAAACATGATATATTGAACTTTAAGTCTTTTATCCTGGATTTTAAAGCAAGTTTCAAGGAATCCCCTTATATTTTCACGTCTAGTAAGTTATATTAGAAGAGCAATAATGCCCAAAAAAGAAATCGAGTAAGGATATTAACCTTTTGCAAGACAAACAAAAAGACTCCCAAAAGGAGTCCCATTATAATATGATTGCTATTAATCCACCGGAACCTTCGTTGATGATTCTTTCCAGCGTCTCTTTTAATTTATAACGTGCATTTTCAGGCATCAAGCTCAATTTAGCCGAAATTCCTTCCCTGACGATTGAACTCAGGCTTCTGCCAAAGATATCCGAATTCCAGATTGAAAGCGGATCATCTTCAAAATCCTGCATCAGATAGCGAACAAGCTCTTCACTTTGTTTTTCTGTGCCGATGATAGGCGAGAATTCTGATTCGACGTCCACTTTGATCATATGGATTGATGGAGCTACCGCCCTTAAACGGACTCCGAAACGCGATCCCTGGCGGATAATTTCTGGTTCTTCCAGGCTCATATCCGTTAATGAAGGTGAAGCAATGCCATATCCTGTCTGTTTAACCATTTTAAGTGCATCAGAAATTTGGTCAAACTCTGTTTTTGCATAAGCGAACTCTTGCATTAGCTCAAGTAAATGATCCTTACCTCGTATCTCGACACCCACGATTTCTTTCAAGATTTCGTCGTAAAGGTCGTCTGGAGCATACAAGTCGATTTCGGCCACACCCTGGCCCATTTCAATTCCTGCAAGGCCAGCCCTGTCAATGTATTCAAAGTCACTGAATTGGTGGACGACCCTGTCTACATCGCGCAGCCTCTTAATGTCCTTTACTGTCTCCTTGACAGCTTCCTGGTAGCTTTCACGCAGCCAGTGATTCTCCCTGAGGACCATCACCCAGCTTGGCAGGTTGACGTTCACTTCAAGCACAGGGAATTCATACAATGCTTCCCTCATGACACTCATCACATCAGATTCACGCATGCTTTCTACACTCATTGCCAGTACCGGGATATCGTATTTATCCGCTAACTGGGCACGCAATGTTTCTGTGTTTGGATGGTAAGGCTGCGCACTGTTCACAACCATAATGAACGGCTTGCCGACTTCCTTGAGTTCTTCAATCACTCTTTCTTCTGCTTCAATGTAATCTTGTCTTGGGATTTCCCCAATTGTCCCATCCGTCGTGATGACGACGCCAAGTGTGGAATGTTCTTGGATAACCTTCCTTGTTCCAATTTCAGCTGCTTCATGGAAAGGGATTGGCTCCTCATACCAAGGCGTGTTGATCATCCTCGGTCCATTCTCATCCTCATAGCCCTTTGCTCCTGGAACTGTATACCCAACACAATCTACGAGCCTGATATTTACATCCAGGCCTTCATCCACATGTACAGATGCTGCCTGGTTAGGCACGAATTTGGGTTCAGTCGTCATAATCGTTTTACCTGCTGCACTTTGCGGCAGCTCATCAAGCGCTCTGGCTCTATCGGCCTCATTATTGATATTAGGTAAAACCACCAGCTCCATAAATTTCTTAATAAAAGTGGATTTTCCAGTGCGGACCGCACCTACAACCCCCAGGTAAATATCGCCGCCCGTTCTCTCGGCGATATCCTTAAAAATATCTACCTTTTCCAAGTGATCCCCTCCCGATCATAGAGTTAGTGGGAATAAATTCATCCAAATTAGTAATCTGGGACAGTATATATTTATGATGTTGTCCTATATCAATATGACAATTTTTTATTTTTTTACCCCCTTAATTTTGATTTCACAAAAGAATCCTTCAATTCCCATATATGAGAACAATTGATATCTTTTTTAAGGTAAAAAAACCCTGCTTCTACAATATATTTTGCAGAAGCAGGGTTATGACAAATTTATTAGAAATGCGCTAGAGCTCAGTCGCCGGCATGCATTCGCTTTAGTCCTTGACCAAAAAGACCGGTTCATTGGTCTCCTTATCAATGGAATAAGGCAAAGAATAGGCTGGTACGAACATAGAATTATCTACGAGGATATCACGTATATCCTCACCCTCTTCAAATTCTTTTTTTGAAGATTGAATAGCCTGGTAGAGGTCGCTTCGGTAATCCACATATATTTCCCCATCAGCAGAGATGATAAAATGCAGATTCTGGTTTGTAAACGGGCTTACCACTACAGGCTCCTTTTTATATCCAATCTTTTTGAAATCGAGAGTGTACAGATTTTCTGCAATCCTTTCCTTGAAAGGAGGATATCCAGATGCATTAATCCTCATCTTTATCTCACGAATTGTCTCTGCCATCCTCAAATCGAGGAGCTTCACTGTAGGATTTGTTTCCGCATCTACAAGGACATATTGAAACAAGCCGCCATTTTCATAAGCATTGCCAGGGGCCTCAGCGATAAATCTCGGAACGATTTTCTTAAAATCTATTGGATACTTTTGATAAATTGGTGTTTCTGCATGCTTCGTCTTGATTGGCAGCAAGCCGCCATTTGCTTCCTTGTACTGATCAACCGCAGACTGGACACTGTCTAATTGGTCCTTATAGGGTACCTGATTCTGTACAAGCTTTTCTTCCGGATACATACAGCCAGTCAATGTAAACAAAACCATGATGACTGACAAATAAAATCGGATTTTTTTCATTGATCCCAACCCTTAATCCTATGTATTTTATTCGCTCGTCGGGCCGCTGAAAACGACAAAGAAAATGATCAGCCCTGCGATAATCATCAATATGTAAGCAATGATTGCTGTGGCTATCTTGAAGAAGCCTTTTAACTTATAGCGGCTTAGGTATATGGCAAACAAAGACAATATCATACTGCCCATACCAACAAAAGAAATATACATCTTCAATAATGCGGGTGACACAGTAAACCCCTCCCTTTTCCGAGAAGTATTATACCACAAGGTGCAAACGTGAGTGCAAAAAAACCTAAATAAAAGCAAAAAAAGCTGAGGTAAAGAAGGGGCGGACAACTTTACCTCAGCCTACATGACTAAATACCCTAACACCCAGTTCAAACCACCAGTTTGCTTCGTTGCATCTTATGCGAGCATGAGAGAAATCGCATCCTCGAATGCCCATATTCGCAACATTATTCATTAAAAATTTTTACAGTCAGATTTTCCCGCCAAGAATGTCAGCCAAATCTTCCATCTCGTGAGTTTTTTCCCTGGACATCAGCCCATCAACAGCGTCCTTTGGATTGACGTCATTGAATAGAATGCTGTATAGCGCATTTGTAATCGGCATATTGACTCCGTACTTTTCTGCGAGCTGATAAGCAGCCTTCGTTGTACGCACTCCTTCTACGACCATTCCCATGTTCTCAAGGACTTCCTCAAGGTTCTGGCCTTTACCAAGCAGGTTCCCTGCCCGCCAGTTCCTGGAATGGACACTTGTACATGTAACAATCAGATCCCCGATTCCTGTCAAACCAGAAAAAGTCAATGGACTTGCCCCCATTTTGACACCCAGGCGGGCAATCTCCGCTAGACCCCTGGTAATTAAAGCGGCTTTGGCATTATCACCATAACCTAATCCATCTGAAATACCGGCAGCAAGTGCAATGATATTCTTAAGTGCCCCGCCAATTTCCACACCAATCAAATCTGGATTCGTGTAAACTCTAAAGTTATTATTGATGAACAGGTCCTGGATTTTTTCAGCTGCTCCCATGTTTTTCGAAGATACAGTAACCGTTGTAGGGTGGCGCAGGCTTACCTCCTCGGCATGGCTTGGCCCGGATAAAACTACAACACTTTCTAACAAGTCCTCAGGCATTTCCTCTTCTATCATTTCAGAAATACGCAGCAAGGAGTCAGGTTCAATCCCTTTGCTGACGTGGACAATGACCAGAGGTCCAGAAGCAACCTCAATCATCTTCCTGATTACTTCACGGATTGCTTTTGTAGGTACCGCCAAAATCACTGTTTTGATGCCAACCAATGACTCCTGTAGCGAAGAATGCCCATTGATGGTTGCAGGCAAAGTAATTTCAGGAAGATATTTCTTGTTGGTATGGTGGAGATTGATTTCATCAATTTGCACTGGATTGTGTCCCCAAAGATGAACTTCATGCCCATTATCGGCAAGGACCATAGCCAAGGCTGTTCCCCAGCTCCCGGCCCCAAGAACCGTTACTTTCTCGCTCTTCCTTTCCATTTAAACCACAACCTTTACCTTATTTTCTTTGTCTAGCAAATATCTTGATTGGTGTGCCTGTGAAATCAAAGGCATCCCTGATCCTGTTTTCAAGGAATCGCTCATAAGAAAAATGCATTAATTCTGGTTCATTGACAAAGACAACAAATGTAGGCGGCTTTACCGACACCTGGGTCGCATAATAAATCTTCAGCCTTTTCCCTTTGTCTGTAGGAGTTGGATTCATCGCAACTGCATCCATGACGACCTCATTGAGGATATTGGTCTGCACCCTCATCGCATGGTTTTCACTTGCCATATCAATCATCGGCATCAATGTGTGAATTCTTTTCTTTGTTTTGGCCGATAAGAAAACAATAGGAGCATAACTCAGGAATTGGAAGTGAGCACGGATTTTTTCTTCATATTCCTTCATTGTCTTTTCGTCTTTTTCGATGGCATCCCACTTGTTGACAACGATGATGACTGCACGGCCAGCTTCCTCGGCATACCCGGCAATATGCTTATCCTGCTCGATGATACCTTCTTCGGCATTTATGACAACAAGGACGACATCTGAACGCTCGATTGCCCTTAAGGCTCTTAAAACACTGTATTTTTCGGTCGTTTCATATACTTTTCCTTTTTTGCGCATACCCGCGGTATCAATGATCACATATTTTTGACCATCGTAAGTTACTTGCGAATCAATCGCGTCTCTCGTCGTTCCCGCTATATCGCTTACAATGACGCGGTCTTCCCCAAGAATTGCATTCACTAATGAAGACTTCCCAACATTCGGGCGGCCGATCAAGGAAAACTTAATCGCATCTTTATCATATTCGTCTTCCTTCTCCTTTGGAAAATGCTTAGCTGCCTCATCCAGCAGATCACCCAGACCCAATCCGTGAGAACCAGAGATCGGGAATGGCTCTCCAAATCCAAGAGCATAAAAGTCGTAAATCATGTCTCTCATTTCTGGATTGTCAATCTTATTAACCGCAAGGACTACGGGCTTGTTAGAGCGATAAAGAATCTTTGCGACTTCCTCATCAGCCGCCGTTACACCCTCTCTGCCGTTAACAAGAAAAATAATTACATCTGCCTCATCAATGGCAATTTCAGCCTGCTGGCGGATTTGGTCCAGAAACGGCTCGTCCCCCAAATCAATACCACCAGTGTCAATAATATTAAAATCATGCGTCAGCCATTCAGCTGAACTGTATATACGATCCCTCGTTACTCCAGGAATATCTTCAACGATCGAAATACGTTCACCAACGATTCGGTTAAAAATCGTAGACTTGCCGACATTCGGACGTCCAACGATAGCTACCACTGGTTTCGTCATGAACATCACCCTTTCAAAAAATTCTATTAGTGTGCAGGTCCAGGACCTGGGGCCATAACAATGTCAAACCCGATATTTTTAGTTTTCATCATTAATTTAATATCATCCATAGGATGACACTTATAAAATAAACCCTTCTTGGTATACAGAAGGGTCTGGCTTAATCAGTTTATCAAAAGATGCCTTAATCAGGCAATGAAAACATTTCTTGTCAGTGTTTTACAATAATATAAAGTTCCTCTGTCAGCGCATGAGCGATTCCATCCAGGATTGCTTCAAGGTTCGCAGCAACTTTCTCCATTTCTTCCTTTGAATCGCAGTGGAATACGGCTGTTCCAGCTGGTACCTTTTTAGGGTTTGTCGTGATGGCGGCAAGGACGAATTTCTCCAGCATCATTGAGCCCCACTCCCTTCATTGCTCTTTTTTTCGGAAGGCATCCTGATAGCATTCTCCAGTGTCGGCACATCACCTATCACCGTTATTGCACGATCGATATCCCGTTCCTGGGGCAACACAAAAACTCCTACTCTGCCATCGTCAAGATCCCGTTTCGCCAGCGGAACGAGAGCGGGTGTACCTGAATCACGATAAACGCCAAGCGCGACTGACAAATCATGCAGCACAGCCTGCCTCTGTCCAAGATTAGCTATTGTAGACCGCGCATTCATGTTTTTGGGTTTTAAAATAAATCCCATACCATAACGAAGTACTTCTTTCTGCCTCTCAGGGAGGCCAATGTTCATTATATAAATATTATCGACATACAGCCCTGCACCATCAAACCTTGGTTCCATATATTCAATCTCAACGATGTCCTTCAGCTTTCCGCCAGACATCAGCTTATGTGAAATGATCACCGCGATGATTGCCGCAATGATTCCAGCCCAGACATTGAAAATCAGGTAGGCAAGCGTGCTGACAAGGGATGTGAAAATCACCAGGTAATTGCGGCTCTCGAAAGCAATCGCAATCCCCTCGATATATGTCTTCCCACGTGATACCAGTTCATAGCTATCGAGTTCGGTCAGAGTATTTCTCTCCATATTCCTGACTTCCCTGAATTGTGACGCGGCAAGTGTCAAGAAGGTAATCGCCGTAAACTCTTCCTCCATGATTGCAGGTCCTGCAACAGTACCAAGACCCGCTGCGATGAATCCAAGAGCTACATGAATGATTTTCCCATGTAAATATGTTGGATACTGCCGATAATCGGTCCTCAGCATTAAAAGTCTCGATAATGTCCCTATAGCAATTCCGAATACAATTGGTAACGTATATTCATTCATGAAGTCTTTTGTTCCTCCCCTTCTACTTGATTTATTGTACTGCCAGACATGAGCGAAATCATTGATTCAATTGCTGACCAGGCGAGGAGAAGGCCGAGAGAGATGAACAGGATGTCCATAAAACCCATGGAAGCAGCAGGGTATGGAAAATTGAATTTCCACAGAATCACCGAAAATAAGATATCTCCCTGCAAAAAGCCTGAAACCAATGCTAATATACGGTCTTTCCTTTCTTTATGTAATAGGACTGACAGATAAAAACCTGCTGCCCCAAGCATGATGTTCCGATCGAACAACACCCATACTGGATCGAATAATTCGAAAAGCAAAAAACTTGTGTAGGCAAGCATGATAATGAACGAAGATAAAAATAAATACAGTAATGAGCCAGTCTTTTTTCGCCTTGTTTCGAAAAAAATATACAGGCCAATTGCCAAAGCGGATAGATGAATTTCGATGTTCACGAAATCAATTGTGTATGGCGCAACAAGAATAACAGACAGCAAAAGAACAGACCATTTCAGTCTCACCGGATTTTTCTTATTCATGAAGAAAGTAGTCCAAACCCAAGCAATCCAAGCCAGCCAATAAAAGTACAACCCTTCCATTCAACCCCTCCTATCATTTCCATTATGGTAAATCGTTATGTAATTTAATCTTTTTTTACCTAAAGTTTTTTAGCTATACCAGATAAAATAAAGGAGTAACTTTATTACAGCTGTAAAACAGAAAAGATAGGGAAAACTATGACAGGAAATAGCCCGATCAGCTTGACTATTTCCTGTATCGACTGTAAAAAATTCAGGAGGTGTGAATTATGGGCAAAGACAGACAGGAAAAGAAACTAAAAAAGAGCGGACGAGTGGAGTCTGACCGAGACCAGGCTTTGCACTATCCAGGTGCCACAAAACTGCAAAGCCCTGAAGAAGCACGTTCGTTAAATGACGGCAAGTATAGTTGAGCGCACGACTATGTAGATTTGTAAAAGTGCATTACAATGTAGGGCTGGATTGAAATCGTTCAGATGATTTCAATGAGCGAAAATAGCCCCCTGCAATGTCTGCAGGGGGCTAAACCAGATTATTCAGATCAATTTTTTTGCCTTCTAGCAAATGTACTCGTATCAATCCCTCTTTGTTCAAGCCAGTGGTGAGTTTCTCCTGTTATGACCAAAGGTACGCTTTTCAGCTCACAGATTGTATGTATACCTAGTGCAGTCATGATGATTGCCATTTCATCTTTAACTTGATTGATTTCCTTGATTAGCTCTTCTGTTCCATTCTCCATCAAAGTCTTAAGCAAGTACCCTGCCATTGCAGCAGCGTCAGCACCAACAGCAAGAGCCTTTACAATATCCAGGCTCGTCTGTATTCCGCCTGAAGCTATAACTGAAAGTTTTTTAGTGGCAGACTTTGTCTCAATAATTGAGGCAGCAGTCGGAATTCCCCAATCCTCAAAAAACGTCAATAACCGATTCCGCCGCTTATTTTCTATTTTCGCAAAATTGGTTCCGCCAAATCCGCCAACATCAACATAGCCTACTCCAGATGCACAAAGCAAAGCAGCGGTCTCTGCTCCGATGCCAAACCCGACTTCTTTTACAACTACTGGGATATCAACACTTTGTTGGATTTCCATGATTCTGGCTAACGCACCTTCAAAATCCCTGTCTCCTTCAGGCATGGTCAACTCCTGAACTACATTCAGGTGAATTTGCAGAGCATCTGCCTGGATCATATCAATTGCCGCACGCGCCTGCCCCACTGTTGCTTCACTGCCCAAATTGGCAAGGATAATGCCGTCAGGGTGCATTTCCCTTACAACTTCATAACTTCTCCGCTCGTCAGGATTTTTCAATGCAGCCATTTGCGAGCCAACAGCAATCGCTGACCCAGTCTCCCTGGCTGCTATAGCCAATTCCCGGTTAATTCGAAAAGTTCTCTCTCCGCCGCCGCCTGTCATGGCATTTATAAAAATTGGCGAACTTAAAGAAAGTTCGCCAATTTCAGTCTCCAATTTTACTGAATCAAGCTTTGATCCAGGCAAGCTTTGGTTTACAAACTTAATATCGTCAAAACCGGTTAGGCGTTTTTGGCCTGTTTCAAGGGCATATTGTATATGGTCCCATTTACGTTTTGATCTTGACACGTTATATCACCATTACTGTTTAAGATTCTTTAGCTTGTCTCCGATCATATCACCCAGGCTGAAGCCCTTCGTTTCCTCAGGAAGTTCATAATCGAAAGCCTCATTGCTTTCTCTTTCCTCGAACTCCTTCATGCTGAGTGACAGTCTTTGATCTTCCTTATTTACGTCAAGCACCTTCACTTTTACAGTTTGCCCTTCTTGAAGGACTTCATGCGGCGTGCCGATATGCTTATGAGAAATTTGCGAAATATGGACAAGACCTTCAACACCAGGGAATACTTCAACAAATGCACCGTATGAAACCAAACGCTTCACAGTGCCTTCCAAAGTGCTCCCCTTCGGAGCTTTCTCATCAATATCCGACCATGGTCCAGGCAGAGTTTCTTTGATAGAAAGTGATATACGTTCATTATCACGGTCTACGCTCAATACTTTAACTTGAACCTGCTGTCCTTCTTCGACAACATCGGATGGCTTTTCTACATGCTCGTGGGAAAGCTGCGAAATATGGACAAGTCCATCCACTCCGCCGATATCAACGAACGCCCCAAAATCTGTGATTCTTTGTACAGTACCCTCGATAACCTGTCCAGATTGGATAGCTGCAAGCAAGTCCTGCTTTTTCTTTCCTTGCTCTTCTTCCACCACTGCACGGTGAGAAAGAATCAAGCGGTTCTTCTCTTGATCAAGCTCTACAATTTTGAAGCTCAGCGTTTTCCCTTTATAATCGGAGAAATCTTCAACAAAATAAGATTCTACAAGAGATGCTGGTACGAAACCGCGGACACCAAGATCCACTACCAGGCCGCCCTTTACCACATCTTTCACTTCTGCCTCAAATACTTCTCCACTTTCAAACTTACCTTTTAGTTCTTCCCAGGCTTTTTCAGCATCTACTTTTCTCTTCGAAAGAATCAATGCTTCTTCTTCAACCTTTTGCACTTCCAAATCCAGCTCATCGCCGACAGAAACTGCATCTTCTGCTTTTTCAACATGAAGGCTTGATAGTTCACTGATTGGAATGATGCCGTCAAGCTTGCTTCCTTCGATATCTACTAATACCTGCTTTTCTTCCACTTTGGTTACTTGGCCTTTAACTCGGTCTCCAGCCTCAAAGTTTTTTACCTCAACTTGGTTCATATCTTCTGACATATGTACTCCTCCTTAATCCATGACTGCTGCAAAATATATGCTTTGTGGCAAAAAGCCACTAAAGAACACAATAATTAGCCACTAAGTGAAAATTCTAAAAATATCTCTTCTTAATAACTTCTTACAAACAGACATTTTTGTCAAGCAAGAAACATTACTTGTATTTGTTAATCAGTGCCTGTATTTCACCCATGATCAGGTCTGTCGCCTGTTCTGCATTTAACTTTTTTTCTTTAATAGATTCCATATCAATTGGCTTCCCATATACCACCTTCAATTTCTTGAATGCTTTGTATGGACCGATGATCGCGCATGGAACGACATGAGCATCAGAGCGAAGAGCAAAAAAGCCCGCCCCTGCAAGTCCTTTGCCCATTTCACCTGTCTTGCTTCTTGTTCCCTCTGGAAACAAACCTAAAACCTTTCCATCCTTTAAAATTCCGAGACCTTTCCTTAAAGCCTCCCTGTCGCTCATTCCCCTCTTAACAGGGAAAGCATTCAGGTGAGGAACAATTTTCCCAAGTAACGGTACAGAGAAAAGTTCTTCCTTCGCCATGAAATGGACGGGACGTGGGGCAGTAATCCCAACTACAGGGGGATCAAGATTGTCTATATGATTGGCACATAGCAACACACCGCCATCGACAGGCATATTTTCTTTGCCAATCACCTCAATCCGATAAATTGGACCTAAAACAGAATTAACCAATGACCTTGCAAACGAATAAAACGTCAATTTCATCCGATCCTTTCAAGTGCTAAATCCATTATTTTCATTACTACGTCCTGGATCGATAAAGAGGTTGTATCGATTTCAACGGCATCATCCGCTTTTTTCAAAGGAGCTACTTCCCGCTCAGAATCAATTTTGTCACGTGTCGCAATTTCTTCTTTCAGCTTTTCCAGATCAGATGGGAAACCTTTTTGGATATTCTCCGCATGTCGGCGCTGTGCCCTTTCCTCTACACTAGCAAGCAAAAAGACCTTTACCTCGGCGTTCGGCAATACATGTGTGCCGATATCCCTTCCGTCCATCACGACACCGCCATCAACTGCAAACTGCTGCTGGCGATTGACCATCTCTTTTCTGACAAGTTCATGTACCGCTACATATGATACTTGATTTGTAACTTCCGCACTTCTTATCTCATTGGTGACCTCGATCCCATCGAGCAGAACCTTTTGGCCTGCTTCTCCAGGCATCAGTTCGATTGAAGTATCATTTAAGATTTCAATCAGAGCTGATTCGTTATCCAGGCTGGCTCCTTTGTTTAAAGCCTTGTATGTAAGCGCTCTATACATCGCACCCGTATCGATGTAAATGTATGTTAGTTTTTCGGCTACAATTTTGGCAACCGTACTTTTTCCTGCAGCTGCAGGACCGTCTATGGCAATTGAAATTCGTCTACTCATATTTCCTCCTGGTACCCTTCTAGTTGTTACTTGATATACTCTTATATTTTAACACAAAAATCTTTTAATCCTCGCTAATCAACACTTTTTTTGAGGCACTTTTTAAAACTTTGCCTCACGCCAGCCATCAATAAAATCTCCCTTTTTCAAAACTCTCAAAGCTTTGTTATCCCGCCAATATAAAAAGTAAGCAGGCCTAATGCCTGCTTACTCTTTGCTTCTTATTGATTTCAAGACTTCAGAATGGTTATTATCCGTTACACCCTCGTACTGAGTAATTTGATTAAGTTCGGGGAAAGCATTGATTTCATGAAAAAATACTTGGGCGATCACTAAAAAAACAAACTGAATAATGGCAATCTTGATTAAGATTCTTTCAAATGTTTTCATATCTAATGCTCCTGTAAAATAAACTTTTATTCTATTATTGGAGCATTACCGGTTATTTATTCCTCTTAAACAGGAAGTCCTTTTTTCTTCATTTCAAGCTGCCTTTCGAAGCAGAACCTTAGAAGCATCTGTCTGTCGGTGCCCGAGGAATCAAAAAATTGAACAGAAGCTTTGTTCATGTGGCCAGTTCCATCGATGATTCGGACAACCTTGCCATGAAACTTTTTGTATTCAAATTCTCCATTTTGCATCGGGAGGGCAAACCAGCACTCAATCTCCATCCCCTGCTTCAAACTGCTTTTTTTATCAATCAGCAATGCAGTTCCTCCAGCACTGATATCATCGGTAACAGTTGTAAATGGGGTGAATTCCCCTTTGGCAGAGTATACAGCAACATCCACAGAGGTTTCTACCCGCACAAATTGCCTGCGCTGGATCTTAATGAGTCGATCCTTGCCAGGATACGAGAGAATCACCATTGGTATATTAAGCTTGATCCTGCCTTTTACTTCGGTATCAAAAAAATAATGAGAACCTGAATCTGTAACAAAATTAGCCTTCAACGGTGTACCCTCAAGCAGGAACACCGTTCGGTTGGTATTCATGTTTACAGGATAGTCAATATACAAATCATCGCCTTTTTGCTCAACAAGTTTACACTTGTATTGTTCAAAGCTGTCGGAATACTTATGCTCAAGGATGATGTTATCACCGATTTTTATCATAGCTGATCCACTTCCCCAATTCTGTCTATGCTGTTTTAAAATTTTTCTGATTTTCTCTCTATTATCTACTATTTATTATGACATGCAGGACCAATCTGGTGCAATAGTCCTTTAATGGATTATTTTTACAATCATCAAAATAAAAAAGGGAAAGCGCTCGGCTTTCCCTTAGACTACATCCTCATATACTGGTTCAGCGTTATGGAGCTTTTCTACTTTTTCTTCCGTTCCGTCTTCTGCATTGATATAAATCCTGAATGTGTCATTGCCAAGAACTCCGGTGAATTCGTAGCATAACACCTCCTCATTAAGGTCGTTCATGATGATGGCCTTCTTCTCATCCATTACTTTAAGATTTGGGTTGACTTTCTTTTTGGCATCCGCCAATTCAATTGCTGCCTGTGGAATTTCCCTAGCTTTATGGGATTTCAAATAATTTTCCGCAGAGAAGCCGATTACATCTCCATTGTCCAGCGCAACTTTCATATTGATCGCATCAGGATATATCCTTACATCGTCCTGTGTACCAACAAAAGTAAATACACCGATGTTATCATACTGTGCACTTTCAAAGAGATCCAGGTTTTCAAAGTTATGTTCCTTTAAGAAGGCGATTGCCTTATTAGAAGCGTCATTGAGACTAAGTTTTTGATTCTTCACATCCCTATCAAGCAAGAACCAAATTGGATAGCCTCCTTTTTTGGTTATATCCATATTTGCTTCTAGCTTGGTTTGGGGATTTTGGATTGAAACACTAAAAAATCCATAATCAGAACCTTTGCCGTTTTCGGTTACCTTCACCTTCCCGCCATTCCTGAGCGGAGTATATTTTCTGGTAATCTGAATCGCTTTTTCCTTTGTTATTTTTTCGCCAGGCAGCTTTTTAAAGTTTTCATCCTTTTTCTGCAGGTTGATCTGCGCTGGTCCGAAATCAGTTTCAGAATAGCTTTCCACTGTCTTTTCGACAGTTTTGAAACCGTCAATGATGGTGTTGTCAGCTTGACCCTTTTCTGTCGCCAGGGCCAGCTCTACATCCATCCAGCGGAGATTATTTTCGAGTACCATATGCTGGACTTTCCTTAAATCCTGTTGGATTTCGCCTGATTGCTCATATAGGACTTTAAGTGTGGAATATTCTTTTTCTGTCAATGGTTCTTTATCCAGATCACGTATCGCTGCTTTATAACTGAAATTCCCTACATTCGCCAAAAACTCTTCCGTTTTATTGAAGGGTAATAGTGTCAATGGAAGCTGGCCGACATCACTATGAGCTTGTGAAGTGATTTTCCAGACCTCCGCCAACTGAGGCGATAAAGAGCTCCTTGAATTCATCGCAAGCGTTGTACCGATTTTATCGTTCAGTAAGTCCATTTGATATGACAGATCATGAAAAGCCCGTTGATAATTGTTTTCTGCATTAATCAATACGGCTGTTTTTTCTCTGTGCTCCTGATACCCCCAATAGGCAGTTCCAGCAATACCAATGACGAGGACTGTAATGGCTATTCCTCTTAGCAATTCAACTCACCCCTATTTACAAAAAATATGTTTCCCGATCTTTTTGATTTGTGGTCGTGACCAAATCCAGGCACTGGTGGCTGTATCGGGATTAAAATAGTACATAGCATTTCCGGTTGGGTCCCAGCCATTGATCGCATCTAGGACAGCCTTTTTAGCCGTCTCGTTCGGCGTTAGCCAGATTTGGCCATCAGCAACTGCTGTGAACGCTCTCGGTTCGAAAATGACGCCCGATACTGTATTCGGGAATGTAGCACTGTCCACTCTGTTTAAAATGACTGCCGCGACCGCAACCTGTCCGGTATAAGGCTCACCCCTGGCCTCTCCATAGACCGCATTAGCCATGAGCTGGATATCATTTTGAGAAAACCCATTTGGAGTATTTGTCGCAGCTGGTGGTTTAGAAGCCGGTTGTGTCTGCGTACCACCGCCCGTTGTGCCGCCACCCTGTGTTTCGCCGCCCCAGGCGATTTTCGCATTTGGCGTCGCTTTTGCAAGCTTGAGTTTCGTCTGCCACCCTGCCACTCCATCGATCTCCAAACCAAATTCATATTGGAAGTTTCGAAGAGCCCAATAGGTTCCCCAGCCGAACACCCCGTCGATTTTTCCACTGTAAAAACCAATATGCTTGAGACGTGATTGGAGTTCGATAACATCGTCTCCTACCGCACCCTTCTGGAGCACTTGACTCGTAAAGGCCTCCGCCCTCTGATCGACTTCGCTGAATTGTACAAAAGACAAGATCAAAGCCATCGCGGCCATCACCTTCAAGATAGACCGATAATTTCTCATTGAATGCAACCCCCAAAGATGTGAACTTAAAAGATTACTCCTATTTTTTGTTAAGAGTTGACTTTTATTCCACAAAACAAAAAAACCCTTCATTTTTTAGAAATGAAGAGTTTTTCAGATTGTATATTGCTTTTCAACCTGCTGAAGAGTCAGGACGCGCGCTTTTTTCACTTTTCTCAACCCAAGCCACCAAAGGAAAATCATGAATGGAACCATCAGAACCATCCAATCCTCCCTGGTCATAAGGATGAAATCATAGACACCATGCAATAGGACTGGGACTGAAAGTGACAACAGGATCCACTTCTTTTGGACACCGGGCGAAAACTTTGCCTTACCTATATAGTAACCCATTATGACCCCAAACAGCGCATGGCTTGATACAGGCAAAAGCGCCCTCCCGATTGCATCCTGGAGGCCATTGGCAAGCAGATAAAATATATTTTCAGCTGAAGCAAAACCAAGTGATACAGAAACACCATAGACAATTCCATCATAATGTTCATCAAAGGAAATATGTTGAAAAATCGTGTAATAAAGGATAAACCATTTAAAGAATTCTTCTAGAAGACCAACCGTCCCAAACGCTTTTGTAAAGTCACCCTGGAACAATCCCTCAACAGAAAGTACATATTGAATGAACATAAGCGGAAATACAAGCAATGCACCGAATATAAACATTTTAAACACCAGAGATAGCGGCTCTGACTCATACTGGTCCTTTAAGTAAAAATAACTTAACAGCGCCAGACCCGGTGCTACACCGGCAGTAACTATTCCCAGCATATGCTGTCCTCTTTTCAATTTGTTTTTTTAATCGTATCATGTAATTAGAAGAAAGAAAATGGATTAATTTTTCTTTCTCAACGGTCTTTCGGAGGTAATAGTTTTGAAAAAAAATATTTTATTGATTCATACTGGCGGCACCATTTCTATGAGCGAGGATACAAGCGGAGCAGTTAAACCCGGAACGAACAACCCTTTGACACAGGGAACCGACCTTCTTTCCAGTCTTGCTGAACTTGTTGTTGAAGAACCCTTTAATCTGCCATCTCCACATATTACACCAAAAGAGATGATGGAGTTAAAATACATCTTAGAGGATTATGATAAAAAAGGAACCATCGATGGCGCGGTCATAACCCACGGAACAGATACACTGGAAGAAACAGCCTATTTTCTTGATCTCACTTGCCAGGCAAGCTTCCCGGTCGTCGTTACTGGCGCCATGAGATCCAGCAATGAAATCGGCTCTGATGGACTCTATAATTTAATCTCGTCCATAAGGGTCGCTTCCAGCCCGGAAGCAAAAAGAAAAGGGGTCCTGGTTGTCCTTAATGACGAAATTCACACAGCTGTGAATGTGACCAAAACACACACAAGCAATATTTCAACCTTTCAGAGCCCGCAATATGGGCCAATTGGCATCGTAACGAAAAGGGGAGTTCTTTTCCACCACACTCCTACGAAACACGAAAACTATCCCGTGGCGGATATCAGCAAAACTGTTTCCCTGATTAAAGCACATGCAGGGATGGACTCTTCTCTGCTTAAAGCGATCTTGGCACTTGATGTGGATGGAGTAGTCATCGAAGCACTTGGACAAGGCAATCTTCCACCTGCTGCACTTGAGGGCGTAAAAGATTTCCTTAAGCACAATATCCCGGTCGTCATCGTGTCTAGAAGCTTTGCCGGCATTGTTCAGGATGTCTATGGCTATGAAGGCGGCGGCAAACACCTAAAGGAATTGGGCGTCATCTTTTCAAATGGACTCAACGGCCAAAAAGCAAGGATCAAACTACTAGTTGCCCTCGCCAAGACAGAAAATATAGATGAAATTAATGAGATGTTCATGTTCTAATTAATAAAGCAATCAGGATAATATATGAAAAAAGCGATGCCTGTATGTTTACAGGCATCGCTTTCGCTTTATATCAGTGACCAATAAGGAGATATTTCCCTATAGACATCGGATAAGCTACATAAGGGCAGGTTTAACTTCTTAAGGTATCCTTATAACATGAAAAAGCTCTGCATAAGGGTACAATTCTCTCCTAACCGTACCCTTTTAACACGCGATACCGCTCCATAAGGGTATGATTCTCTCCTAATCGTATCCTTATAACATGCAAGACAGCACAGTAAGGGGACGTTTCTCCCTAAATGTACTCTTCTCCGTAAACAAAGCGGTGCCATTCAGGCACCGCTTCTTCCATTGATTCAAACTTCCACTCTAAGCTCTGCTTGAGATGGCTTCTGCAATCTGTCCGCCATGGAACCGGCCGTTCTCGATGAAGATTTCATTTGCATTGTTCCCGGCAGCGATTACTCCTGCAATAAAAATCCCTGGGACATTTGTTTCCATTGTTTCCGGATCAAAGTGGGGCCTCCCTGTTTCTGCCTCAATTTTCACCCCCATCTTTTGAATGAAGGCGTGGTCAGGCCGATAACCTGTCATCGCAAAAACATGATCATTCTTTAAGTTCACCTGTTCCCCTTCATGCTCGTAGATCACATAATCTTCTTCAATCGCCTTTACTTCTGCATTGAATACCATTTTTACCGAACCTGCCCTTACTAGTGCTTCGAACTCCGGTAGCACCCACGGTTTGATGCTGGGCGAATATTCTGCTCCACGGTACAATACGGTCACTCGCACCCCCGCCTTCTCTAACTCAATCGCTGCATCCACACTGGAGTTTTTCCCGCCAATGACTGCGACGTCCATATCGAAGTAAGGATGGGCTTCCTTGAAATAGTGAGAAACCTTGGACAGCTCTTCGCCTGGTATTTCCATGAGATTCGGGTGATCATAGTAACCAGTCGCTATGATGATGTTTTTTGCAGTGTATTCCTGTTTATCCGTAGAAACCTTGAAAACAGCATCTCCCTGCTTCTGAACTTCTTCTACCTTTTCATATTTATTGATCCTAAGCTTTTCCCGCTTGACCACTTCCCGGTAATAAACCAAAGCCTGATTCCTTTTTGGTTTGAGGTTTTCAGTTATGAAGGGTACATCGCCTATCGCAAGCTTTTCACTGCTGCTAAAAAAGGTCTGGTGAGTGGGATAATTATAGATCGCGTTAACGATATTCCCTTTCTCGATGATGAGCGGATTCATCCCCTTTTTCTTCAATGCTATTGCCGCAGCAAGTCCGCAAGGGCCTCCCCCGATGATAATGACATCTTCGTTCGCCATGTATTAAAAACACTCCTTATCGTTACGTCTAAAAAATATATAAAAAATCTCCCATCATTAAATGATAGGAGATTTTAACTTCAGATTCAATGAAGAACCCTTGTCAATGTTAGATCCATCCTCTGAATCGGCTGGCTTCAGCCATTTTGCGGACACCGACCATATAGGCAGCAAGACGCATGTCTACCCTGCGTGTCTGGGCAGTATCATAGATGCTGTCAAAGGATTTTACCATAACCTTTTCAAGCTTTTCTTCCACTTCTTCTTCTGTCCAGTAATAACCCTGGTTGTTTTGGACCCATTCAAAGTAAGAAACTGTTACGCCGCCTGCAGAAGCGAGTACATCCGGAACGAGCAGGATGCCGCGTTCTGTAAGGATTTCTGTTGCTTCCAGCGTCGTTGGACCGTTTGCAGCCTCAACAACGATACTTGCCCTGATATTGTGGGCATTTTCTTCCGTAATCTGATTTTCTATCGCAGCCGGAACGAGAATGTCACAATCAAGTTCCAACAATTCTTTATTTGTTATTGTATTATTGAATAATTTGGTTACTGTACCAAAACTGTCACGACGGTCAAGTAAGTAATCAATATCAAGTCCTTCAGGATCATGGAGCCCACCATATGCATCAGAAATACCGATTATTTTCGCTCCAGCATCGTGCATGAACTTTGCTAAGTAGCTTCCGGCATTACCGAATCCCTGGACGACAACTCTTGCGCCTTCAAGTTCAATTCCCTTTTTCTTTGCAGCTTCGCGGATACAAATTGTAACCCCTTTTGCTGTTGCTGATTCACGACCATGTGAACCACCGAGTACCAGCGGCTTGCCTGTAATGAATCCTGGAGAGTTAAATTCATCTATACGGCTGTATTCATCCATCATCCAAGCCATAATCTGCGAGTTTGTGAAAACATCAGGTGCCGGGATGTCTTTTGTTGGTCCTACGATCTGACTGATCGCACGAACATATCCCCGGCTCAATCGTTCCAGTTCCCTAAATGACATGTCGCGAGGATCACAAACGATCCCGCCTTTACCGCCGCCGTACGGCAGATCGACGATGCCGCATTTCAAACTCATCCAGATTGATAAGGCTTTTACTTCTTTCTCTGATACGTTTGGATGGAAACGTATTCCTCCCTTTGTTGGACCCACTGCATCATTGTGCTGCGCCCGGTAGCCAGTAAAGACTTTAACAGATCCGTCATCCATTCTGACAGGAATTTTCACTGTCATCATTCTGAGCGGCTCCTTTAAAAGCTCAAAAACCTCATCTGGGTATCCGAGTTTTTCCAAAGCCTTGTGAATAACAGTTTGTGTAGATCGTAAGACGTCATGTTTGTCTTCTTTATTTGGATTTTCATTACCGTTTGCGGCTACCATTGATAAACCTCCTAAATCACTTTTGCGGATGTTGTCTGCTTTCATGGATTAGTATACACCTTTGGATATTTTATGCAAGAAGAAAAAAACAGTTTTCCGCATTTTTTGATTATTAAATGAAAACGCTACCATTCAAGCCCTTATTATTATTGACTTAATAATAAATTGACTGAATAATAAGACATTCCCAGGTGAAAAAGCTTTATTTTTATCGTCCTCTTGAGAGATAAATACAGCAGTAATATTCCCTTCGGCCATCGGTTAATTCCGCTTAAGGGACTAAGTCTGAAAATCACTGTTTAAACACTTTCCCATTAAAAAAGCCGAAACCTACCCATTATTTTATAAAATAATGGACTAGGCTTTCGACTGCACGTTCTTCCATAATCTCGTTCCCATACTCGAGCAGTCTATGGATGCTCAATATTGATGGAACTCCGTATTCTGCCATTAAAGACACCGTCATATTGACCTCATCAGGCAATATTCCATTCATAAGCAAATAATAATGGTCATTCATGGAATGCAGGCTTCCTCCAATAATACCGGCATCCAAGAGTCTTTTTGCCAGCTGGATCACATCTTCGATATCATTGAATTCAAACAGTATGTCTTCGCTTCCATCGACGGTTACCTGCATTTCTATAATTCCATCATCGAACTGCTCCTCATCTTCATCTTGTTCGATCATAGTAACGATCATGACCATCCCCTGGGCATGCAGCGAAAAGATCTCAACTGCAACTGAACCAATGATCTCCAAATCGAATTCCTCGCTGGCTTCCTCGAGCATATCATGAAAAAGCTGGTGCCACTTCAACGAATCCTTCCATATATCTTCTTTGGTCAATCCCCGATCGGATAAGTCATCTATCGTAAGGAATATCTTAATCTTATTGTTGGTTAATCGTTCCAAGCGCATAATCATGCCCCCTGCCATCGCAAAGCTCTTATTGTAGTTTATGAAAATATCGCAGGTTGGTGAGTTATTTCAATTGATCGATGCGCTTTTTCAACCATTTTTCCCATTCGGCTCTTGTCATTCCTACCAGGTACTCCCGATATTCTTCTTGCTGCTCTAAAGGCATGGAGTCAATCGCGATCCCACCGAGCCCAATCATAAGATCGGGAAAAGTCTTATTCATCTCTTGGGCAAGCTCCAATGTTGCCTTTCTATTTTCTTCAAGAGTGCAGGAGAAGAAAAGAAATTTGGGTTTGATCTTTTCCACAACTACCTCTAGATCATTCTCAGCAAGACTTGTGCCAAGGAAGATAACCTCAAAGCCTTTTCGCCTTAGATAAAGCGTATAGATTAGCAAGCCTAGTTCATGTTTCTCGCCAGGCCCGCAAACCGCAACAGACTTTGGAAGGAATGTGCTATGCGGAAAAGAATTAGATAATCCTTCTATTCGAGAACGTATAAAGGATGAAGCAAAATGCTCATGTGCAGTCGTTATACTTCCCTCTTCCCATAAATCGCCCACTTTAATCAAAATAGGACCCAATAAATCAATAACAGTTTTATCTATTGTATATAGACTGAAGGCTTGATTGATTAATTCATGCGCCTGGGTGCTGTCGAACTCCAGAAGTGCTGCCAGCAGCTTGTCTCCTATTTCATCGGCCTGGTCCCTTTTTGGCACTTCAGCCTTCTCCATTGATAAAGAGGAATTTTCAAGCAAAGAAACGGCCTGGCTGATTGTAAAGCCTTGATTGATTTTTGAAATCAGCCACCTTAGTATTTCTACATGTTCCTCGGTATATAATCGGTGACCAGATTCATTTCTAACTGGGGCAATCATCTGATATCTTCTTTCCCAGGCCCTGAGTGTTCCTGCCTGGATATTAAGCATCCTGGATACTGCCTTAATATTGTATTTTCCTGGATCATTCCCCATACTAAAACCTCCGTTATTACCTGTATTACCGATTATATCCGTGTTTTGGATCAGCTGTAAAACTTTAATCTGCTTGCTTGGAGTCTGAAACCAAAGTAATCAAATGCGTCTCAGCCCTGGCTCCGAGTCGAAGAGGGACTCCTGTGGTTCCATAGCCATTGCTGGTCAGAACCTTAGCGCCATTTTTCTCTTTGATTCCTCCTAGTTCATAAGGGCCGAACCCAAATATCCTGATTTGTCCCCCGTGAGTATGACCGCTCAAAACAAGGCGGATATCATATTCTGGCTTTAGGGTGTGAGCAATGGCAGGGTTATGGCTAACCAGGATTTTGAAACCTTCTTCCTCCGCATCCCGTAACGCCAGATCCAGCCTGCTTTTACCAAGGCTTAAATCATCTATACCCAAGATGTGCATGACATCCCCTGATCTAGATTCAAATTTAACTGCAGTATTGTCCAGCACTTTCACACCCAGGTGGTACAAAAGAGAGTCAAGTTCATGTGAATTGAATTCATAATCATTGTTTCCCCAGACGAAAAAAACCGGGGCGATCCTTTTCAATTTTTCAATATTGGCAGATATCCTCTCCAGGGGCACGCCTTTTTCAGCCAGGTCACCCCCAATGATCACAAGGTCGGCCTTTCCCTTCACCTCTGCGATGATTGAATCTTGAATAATTCGCTTATGCACATCTGAGATAAAAAAGATTTTGACTGACCCAAAGCTTTCCGGAAAATCCTTCAATGAGATTTCCTGCTCAAGCACTCTGTCAGCAAATGCCTGACGATACATATATAGTAAAAGGAAGCTGCCAAACAGCAGCATTCCAAGCATGAAAACAACAATCTCCATTTTTTCCTCCCGCCATTCTTTATCTAGCTTTCATTTCCGTTCTCTGGTGAGCTACATGACATCATACCATAAAGCAAACAGAAAACGAAAAAAATTGCTGTCTCCCAGACACCCACGGGCAATAGCAAAAAAAAGAAGCCTAAACAGGTGAAGGCTAAAACAATATCTGATCCTAACCCCTTTTCACCTTTAATCGTCCGTATGATTCCAACTCCCCCATCTCGGAGCAGCCCCCCGATTGCATACATTCCGAAAACAAGAGCTACTGCACTGGCAAGGAACTCAATTGGATGTAAAATAAATTCTCCCAGAAACTCTACGGATGGAATGACAGCAGTCAGTGACATGATGAACATGTAACCACACAACAGTCCTATGACCAGTCTGAAAACTTTCCAAAGCATACAAAAACCTCCCATACACAATGTATGAAAGGCCCTTGTCTTTATTTCCGTATTAAGAAAAGCGGAAGCGCCTTAGTCAGCACCAACAAGCGTTGGAGGGCCGACTAGTGAAGTCGCTCTTTGACTTCAATGGGCGAACCGTAACGTCTCGAGGTGCTAGGCGCTGGATGATTATCCTGTTTATCTTTGAAAAATTAAACCTCGTGGATATCCAGAATGCGGAATCCAGACTCTTCCAGCTTCTTAACGAATTTATCAATATTGTCTTTCTTTTCAATTTTCATGACAATCCTGCGGACAAGCTTATCTGTTTCATCAAATGTGACCAATGAGATGATATGCTCATGGAATTGATGGGCGATATCAGCAAGTCTTGCGATACGGCCTTCCGTTTCCACAGAAGTAAACGCAATCCTGACACCCTCTCTATGTACACCAAAAGCACTCTGGAATTGGTCCAGAGCATCAGAGCGTGTTACAGCTCCCTGGAATTTCCCCTTTTCATCGACAACCGCCATAAGAGGGATATCCTTTAATTTAACCAATGTGCTTTCGAAAATCTCAATGCCATGCAGGATTTGTTCCTGAAGGCAAAGTACGTCAGCAGCAACCTTGGTCTGGAGGAAATCATCCTTCTCTCCCCCTGTCTTGAAATATTCCTGGTAGATGCCGTATCTTGTGACCACACCTGCATATTGATCGCCATCGAGTACAGGTACACCATCAATTTCATTTCCATCAAGCTTTTCAAGAACATTTTGCAATGTTTCATCCAGTTGCGCTGTAATACATTTATACTTCGGAATCATGATACTTTTAACAAACATTCCACTCACCTCGAATTTTTAAAGTACTGCCCTGCCTTATATATTTCTGCATTGCTGCAAAAATCCCTTCTTTCACAGATAAATTTAACATGAATTAAAATTTTGCTCATAAAATGAAATGAAGTTTATATAAAGGAGGGCTTAGCTTGTCTACATTCAGAAGAACATGGTATCCGTACGCCAGTCCCTTCGACCCCTGTCCGCCGATCAAGGCGAAAACGTATTCCACTCCGCCGAATTTATTTCTGGGCTTCCAGCCTCCCAATCTTGAACAGTTCACGCCAATGCAGGCATTAAGAACAGGGACACTCTGGAAGGTTTTCTATGATCCTTGGTATTCACCTTATGAGGCACCAAGGGAGGATGATCATTCATGAAACAATTACCCAAGGAATTTTATGCAGCCATGGAAGAACTCCAGGCAGTAGATTTTGTTCTGGTGGACCTTACACTTTACTTAGACACCCATCCAGAGGATTATGAAGCCATCAATCAGTTCAACCAATTCGCTAAAGAAAGACGAAGATTGAAGAAAGTTGTTGAAAGTATGTATGGACCTCTCCAGCAATTCGGCAACAGCTATTCAGGTTATCCATGGAATTGGGATGACAGTCCTTGGCCATGGCAGGTCTAAACTCAAATTAGGAGGGGGTAAGGAACATGTGGCTTTATGAAAAGAAATTGCAATATCCCGTAAAAGTAAGCACCTGTAATCCCACGCTCGCCAAATTCCTTGTTGAGCAATATGGGGGAGCCGACGGTGAATTGGCCGCGGCACTCAGATACTTAAATCAGCGTTATACTATTCCTGATAAAGTAATCGGCCTATTGACCGATATTGGCACCGAAGAATTCGCACATTTGGAAATGATTGCAACGATGATTTATAAACTAACAAAAGATGCGACTCCAGAACAAATGAAACAAGCTGGACTTGATGCCCACTATGCGAATCATGACAGTGCCCTTTTTTATCATAATGCTGCAGGGGTTCCGTGGACCGCATCCTATATTGCCGCGAAGGGTGATCCAATCGCCGATTTATATGAAGATATAGCAGCCGAAGAAAAAGCGAGGGCAACTTATCAGTGGATCATCAATATGAGCGATGATCCTGACCTGAACGACGGGTTAAGATTCTTACGCGAAAGGGAGATCATCCATTCTCAGCGCTTCCGGGAAGCTGTGGAAATCATCCAGGAGGATCAGGGCAAAAAGAAGATTTTCTAAACAGGCAGAAGCATCCGCATTGGATGCTTCTTATTTATTTTCATGAAACAGATTGATATCAAACTGTTTCTTCATCATATCAAAAACAATATGGCGACTTTTCCATTCCTCTTCTTTTTTCCAGAGATCCTTACTTCGGTCTACTATTTCACAACGGAGTGCCTGATATTCCTTTTCTGCCTTTTCGCGCTTCTCTTTCAGCAGGATCATAAATCCGTAGGTTCCTACCGTTAAAATGAGGAAATATAGATTTGCGGTATTCTGGACATAAACCGAAAATATCTCAGCGAACGAATAGGAATACGGCTTCAGAACCGTTATATAAAGATAGTAAAAGTAAATGGTAATCAATCCTATCGTTGCCCATACGGATAAAAGATGCCTTGATTTAAAGCGGTCGAACTTTTTCTTGCGGTCGATTAAATTCTGCAGCATCCTTTTTGTCGCTGGATCTGTCCGGTCATCCAGATTGATGATTTCTTGTTCCATGGCAAGCCCTCCCCTTTATACCATTTTTATGAACTTGTCCATGGAGATATGAATATTGTGCAAAAAAAGTCATCAATCAAAAAAGCCGGGAGTTCACTCCGGCTAATGTTTGATCGGTATTTTCAATACTTGTCCTGCTTGAATCTCATTGCCCTGGATGTTGTTTGCTTTTTTAATGATCGGGATTCCATCCTGGGATTTATAGTAGGTCATTGCTACTCTGAACAAAGTTTCATTCGGTTTTACGGTATGATAGATGATCTCTTCACTGCTTTCGGCTGCTTTTTCCTCTGCTGCTGTGGTGTCTTCTGCAATGGCTGGTTCTTGTACGGTCTCAGCGGAGGATGGTACCGCTGTTTTCCCGCCTTCTTTTTCCTCATCACCAACTGGTGCTTCCGCCGTGTTTTTGTCCCCGCTGCTTGAAGGAGCTGGTCCGGCTGTGACAACATCGTTCCCACCTGAATTGGCAATTTCCTCATAGGATGGTGCTTCCTGATCCGTTTCCTGTTCCTTACTTTTTGTATCATCTTTGCTTTCTACCTTGATTGTTTCTACCCCAGCACGTTCCAGGTTGCTATTTAAAGGCATCTTAGCGCTATCCAGGTAAGAGAGGATGCTGAAAAATGATATAGGGAGGAGGATGAAAAACAGAGCCATCAACCTGATGACCGGGTATTTCACCTTCACTTTTGTTTTTTTCTGTTTTTGCCTGTGCATTTCACTTCTTGGTGGAAGCGATTCTTTTTTTTCAATGAGATTCTCGGATTTGCGCTCTACTCTTTTTCTCAGTCGCTCCGCCTGGTCCCTGATAGGTTTTTCCTTATTCACTGTCTGTACCCCCAACTGTTGCATGAGTCCTGAATTTAATAATCAAACCTAAGATAAAATCTATGAAAAAGTGCATCACGATTGTAACTAAAAGATTATCGGTCACCATATAAATATAGCCAATTAAGAAACTCAGTAAAATGATATTAGTAAACAAAAACCAATTGAACAGATAACGATAATGAACGACTGCGAAAATGATGCTCGATATGATTAACCCAGCATTCGTCTGGATGACTCCTCTAAAAAGGATTTCCTCACTTATTGCCACCATTGCCGCAATAAGCATAATTTGAATGACACTTCTATTTTTGAAAATCCTTTCGTTCAAGCCGCCATCGTCATAATAGGATTTAGGCAGATATTTCATGAGGATGAAGTCCATAACTACAACTGCGGCCCCCGCAGTGAGCCCAATTGACAATATGCTCCAATCTCTCCAAATAAATATTTCTCTGAATTCATTTAAGCTATCAAACAATATCATACCTAATATACCCGATATCGTTAATAGTAATATTTGCGTAGCAACCAAGTGGAAAAGTAGTTCTTTTTCAGTAAGCCCTGCCACAGTTTCCTTATATTGATCTTTCATTATATCCGCTCTCTTATCAATAAAATTGAAGCCAATTCCTGCTTCCAGTCCAACTTTGCATCACATTGACCAGCTGATTGTTCGGTGTCTTCATAATCACTTATATCAATCCCACAATTGCTGCAGCAATTATGGGGCCGTTCCTGTATCTCTTCGCCGAACAAACTCAAAATAAATGTCCTCTTGCATTCCTTCGTGTGAATCCATTCGAGCATCTTTTTGATCTTCATGTTTTTTACAACCAAGCGATTTTCGATTAATTGGACCAGGCTTACTTTATCCCTGTTATAATCTATACTTTCAATATTAGACAGATAATCTTCGACAATTCTCCATTGTATCTCGGTGAAGCCGCAAATCATTGACAGTTCTTCAGCACGCCCGGCAAGATCATGATAATGTATCTGGTTTTCGATTAAAAAGACAAACAGCCTATCAATCTGGTATTGATCAGGCAGCTCCCCTTCTGCGAGCTGGTATGCCAGCTGTTCGTCACCCGGAGTGTAAATCAGGACAGCGGTCGAATCGCGGCCATCCCTTGCTGCCCTTCCTATTTCCTGGAGATAGGATTCAATTTGCATAGGCATGTGGAAATGAATTACATATCGGACATTTTCTTTATTAATCCCCATCCCAAAAGCGCTTGTGGCACAAACTACATCCAGTTGACCATTGATAAATTGCTGCTGGATAAGGATCCTGCTTTCCGGGTCCAGGCCACCATGGTAAGCCATGGCCCTCATGATTCCGTTTCCCCTCATATACGAGGCGGTTTGTTCAGCCACTTTCTTGCTGGAAAAGTATATGATTCCTGGACCTTTCAAATATCTCACCAGCTCCACTGTCCGGTCCAGCTTATCCTGGAAGGTAGATGCGAATTCCACACCAAGTGATATAGCAGGACGGTCGACCGAATAGACCACTTCATTCCAATCACCTAAATGAAGCTTTTCGGCAATATCTATTCGGACTTCCTCTGAAGCCGTTGCTGTCAGCGCAAGAGTCAAAGGGCAGCCCAGCTTGTCCCTGAACTCTCCCAGTTTGAGGTAATCCGGTCTAAAGTCATATCCCCATTGAGAAATACAGTGGGCCTCATCTACAACAAACAGTGAGACAGACAATTTTTCAATCCGGTTCAATACTGAATCAATCCCCAGCATTTCTGGAGAAATGAAGATAAACCGATACCATTCGAGTTCTTCCAATGCTTTAGCTTTCTGCTGCGGTGACAAAAAGGAATTCAAGGCAATCACTCGCTTTTCACCCATTGCCATCATTTGGTCAACCTGATCTTGCATGAGTGACAGCAGCGGAGAAACAACCAAAACAGGCCCGTCCAAAAGATAACCCGGTAACTGGTAGCACAGGGACTTTCCTGTTCCAGTTGGCAGCATGGAAATGGTATGCTTATTTTCTAAAACGGATTGTATCGTTTCTTCCTGCCCTGAACGAAATTCATCAAAGCCAAAATACCTTTTTAAATATTGTTTTAACTCCATTCCTTATCACCAAATTTAGCCAGAACAAGCCTGATTTCAAAATAGGAAGCATCCGCTACTTGTTCCTTGATTTTCTTTAATTTTTTTGCACTATTCTGGTAAGCTGCCTGAAGGATTCTTTCTCTTTTCTCTTTAAGAACATAGTCGTCTATATTGAATTCCTTGATCGAGAGGGCTATTTCCACAACATGGTCTTCTATCGTGCTTTGTTTAAGGTTCCGGACAGCTGCAACCTCTTCCAAGGTGTAACCCCTTTGCATCAATCTATACGTCTTGTCAGTAGATATCGTCAAAGGCACGCTTCGTTCCGCTTTCTTGATCATTCCACTTAATAACGGATAGGTATGTTCGTTTCCTACCACCTTATCAAACAATGCATGCAGGCAATTCAAGAATTCGAAATGATAGTGTGCCGGTTCCAGGCCAGTCTCTTCAGAAGCCTGCATGGTCGTCAATCCAATTTTTTTGAAACCTGTCAGCCTTAAAACAACTAATTCCGGCCTCGCCTTTTCATTATCAAGAGCAGATATAAGCTCTCCATAAAGCCTTTCTGCAAGCTTGAAGCGATCTTCATTTTGCTGTCTAATGTATTGTTTAACCCAAATATGGGTTTCTCGCTTATTCCTTACCGGGATAAAGGATCGTTCATGATGAATCAGGTTTGAACTCACCTGAATCAGCAGCGTCAATCTTTCCCAAAAACTATCCGTTACCTGGTGGTATTTCCAGCCATTCAAATGTTCTGGAAGGTTATAATCACCTAATTTTTGTTCCAGCTCACGCTTTCCCTTTTCAGTTAAAATGACCTTTGTTTCTGCAATTTCCTCCACCAGCCCCCTTTGCTGCAGCCTATCAATCATTTTTTCGAGTGCAGTACGGGTAACTGTTGGATATGTATGAAAATATGGGGTGATTTTATACAAATGAGCATCTTGAATCGTCTGCGAGGAACGTTTGCCCTGAAGAAGGTGAAATAATGAATATATAGTTCTTTCGCCATTGATTTTATTCAAAATAGACAAAACAACTGTTTCCAAATAGGTTATCCCCATAAAATCACCCTTGAATGAAAAATTAAGCAAAGGGCAACATAATATTCGTTGCCCACTATAGCAGAAAAATAATATACCCTTATTTTAACATGAAAATATCTTGTAAAATGTTTTATTTTCAACGAAAAAATCACTCAATGCCTTGTGTGATAAGCATTCTCAATACTTTTTTTATTGAAATGTTTGCGATACAGTTTTACAATAGGTATGAGGAATACGTTTTCACTAATTCGGTGGAAACAGCATATTATTGTTAAACACTTGGGAGGAATTATATCATGGCTAAGTACACAATTGTTGACAAAGAAACTTGTATTGCATGCGGAGCTTGCGGTGCAGCTGCTCCAGATATCTACGACTACGACGATGAAGGCATTGCATTCGTAACACTTGATGAAAACGAAGGGATCGTTGAGATTCCTGATGTATTAATTGACGATATGATGGATGCATTCGAAGGCTGCCCAACAGACTCAATCAAAGTTGCTGATGAGCCTTTCAACGGAGATGCTACTAAGTTCGAATAAGTAAATACATAATTCCCGCTTACAAGCGGGAATTTTTTGTTTTTTATACTCCTTATTGCTTTCCCAAAGACCGCAATTGGGTAATTACAAGTGCTAAAGCGATCTTTATTCAGTCCTATTATAAATCAAAAAGCAACGGTGCAGGCCGTTGCTTTTTGATTATCAATCTATTTAAGTTTATGCATTTTTAAATGTTTGCTGTCTCTCGATCCATGTTTTCATTCTTGTGAACATCAGCATGAAAATGACAGACATCAATATGCCTTTTAAAAAGTTAAATGGTAAAATCCCTGCAACGATCATCGCCTTGGCTTCTGGGCCAGACATGGCTGGCATATTCAAGAACAATGTGTAGGCAGGAAGGAACACGTAGTAGTTAAGCACACTCATCAGGATGGCCATACTTGTTGTCCCAGCCACGAGAGCAAACGTCATTCCTTTATTTGATTTCATACGCTGATAAATATAGTAGGTTGGCAGGATGAATAAAACCCCTGCTACAAAGTTGGCAACATGGCCTACGGGAACACCCGTATCACTGCCCGTCATAAAATAATCAAGCGTATTCTTCAAGAATTCTACTAAAATACCGGCTGCCGGACCAAAAATCAACGCAGCTATCAATGCAGGAAGATCGCTGAAGTCGACCATTAAGAATTTTGGAAATGGCGGCAGCGGAAAATTCAACAGCATCAATACATAAGAGATACTGCTAAGCATTCCAATCGAAACCATTGCTTTGACACTAAATTTTTTCATTTTTACTCTCTCCTTATAGAGATCCATCTCACATAAAGAAGAAAGATTCGGCAATCACATACCCATAACAAATAAAACCCCCAAGTTTTCTGAACTTGAGGGAGACTTGTGAAAGGCATGCTTAATAAACGATCAAAACCTGCATTTTTTGACCGTCTGCAGAACCTCCATCTTCTCCCATCCAGACTATACTGTCGGCTTTGGAATCGCACCAAATCCTGCCCTTGCAGGCTCGCGGGCTTAGAGAATTGATCTCATTACCGCCGATCGGGAATTTCACCCTGCCCCGAAGATAGACCATATTTATTTAACAGGTTTATTATACTGAAAAAAAAATCATTTGTGAAGGTGTATGCTTGTGAAGATTTTTTGACCGTTCTGTAAAGAAGCCAACCTGCCCTTGATTGCCCACATTATTTATAATTAACTTCTGCTAAATTCGGAATAACAGAATATATTTATAATAAATTAGTTATTTTTGAGAGCGCTTGCATTGTATTTATGAACAATCCCGCAGTTTGACAAAAGAATATTCGTTTTGTAAAATAATCAGAAAATTAACACTTTGTTTTACTAAAAGGAGTGGGTAAAGGATGTTTCACGTTCTAGCGGCAGATTCAATTAAGGAAGAAGGTTTACGGCCCTTATTAGAACAGGATGGGATCCAGGTACATATCGGGGGTGTAGATTCAGGAATTATCGATTTACAAAAGGTTGACGCCCTTCTTGTCAGAAGCGCAACAAAAGTCACCCAGGAACTGCTCGATCTGATGCCTTCACTAAAAATCGTCGGCCGTGCAGGTGTGGGGGTAGATAATATCGATATCGCCGAGGCGACAAAAAGAGGAATTGTCGTCGTCAATGCTCCGGATGGAAACACCATTTCTACCGCAGAACATACTTTTGCGATGATGTCAGCATTAATGAGAAACATTCCGCAGGCACACGCTACTGTAAAAAATGGCGAATGGAAGAGAAATAAGTTTATTGGGAATGAACTGTACGGAAAAATATTAGGAATTATCGGTTTGGGAAGGATTGGTTCCGAGCTTGCAAAAAGAGCCAAGGCTTTCGGGATGTCGGTAAAGGTATTTGACCCGTTCCTGACAAAGGAGCGCGCAGCAGTTTTGGGCGTTCAATTATCGTCTTTCGATGAGGTCCTTGCCGAAACAGATATCATTTCGGTTCACACACCTTTAACGAAGGAAACGAAAGGACTTCTTAACGAAAAGACTTTGAGCCAAACAAAGAAAGGTGTCTATCTCCTGAATTGTGCAAGAGGAGGAATAATTGACGAGATGGCACTCGCCCATTACATTGAAAACGGTCATGTTGCCGGTGCTGCACTGGATGTATTTGAAGTTGAACCCCCAGAGAACCACCCTTTACTTAAGTTTGATTCAGTTATTGCCACCCCACACCTAGGAGCCTCAACAAAAGAAGCACAGCTGAATGTGGCCACCCAGGTCGCAAGCGAAATCAGAACATTTTTTAAAAATAACCCTGTTGCCAACTCGATCAATCTTCCGGCTATGTCTAAAGAAATATATGAAAAAATCCAGCCTTATCACCAGCTAGCCAAAGAAATGGGGAAGATTGTTTCTGAATGCCATAACAAAGGAATCAATGAGCTTACAGCCACGTATTCAGGAACTGCGGCGGAACTCGAAACATCTTTTTTAACAAAGGCCCTGCTTGCAGGATTCTTTGAAAACCGCATTGATATGAAAGTCAACGAAGTGAACGCCATCCACATTGCAAAAGAACGAGGAATTATGGTCGGTGAAAAAGTGACCGGAAACTCCTATGGTTACGCAAATACGATAACAGTTACCGCACGAGGGGATGACGAATCTTTTACAGTGAGAGGAACTTACATTGACCATTACGGGCCAAGGATTGTCAATCTCGACGGCTTTAATATCGATTTCCATCCGTCAGGAAACCTTTTGTATATCCAGCATATGGACCGACCTGGTGTAATCGGGCATGTTGGAAAGGTGCTGGGTGACCATGGCGTGAACATCGCGACCATGCAGGTTGGCAGAAAAGAGGCCGGCGGCGAAGCCATCATGGTTCTCTCGTTTGATAAGCCCCTTTCAACAGATATGATCGGCAAGCTTGAATCCTTGCAGGACATTGTCACAATCAATAGTATCGTTCTATAAACACGGCAAACAGGCCTCCACTTATTGGGGCCTGTATTTTTTTGTGATGCGTTTCCTGCATCACAAGGATATTCCCTATCTTATCCCAAAGGATAGGATTTTCGCTCACCTTTGGAAAACGTCATGATTTCCTTATAGCCAACTTCCCTTGCAAGTTCAAGAGCCTGATCGAAATCAGCACCGACATGCTCTGGTACATGGGCATCTGAAGACAAGACGATCGGTATTTTCTTATCAAAACACATCTGCAATAGCCTTTTATCCGGATACAGAGTCTGGGTAGGCTTTCTTAATCCCGCCGTGCTGATTTCCACACAGGTCTTGGATTGTGCCAACGCTGAGGTCGCGCGGTCATACTGTTCCATGAGGAAGCTCTCATCTTCAGGTACATACTTAAAAATTTTCACAAGGTCAATATGACCGATGATATCAAACAAATTGGATTGAGCCAACGTTACTACCTGATCAAAATAACTTCTATAGACTTCGTAAACATCTCTTCTGTCCCATTCCTTGCGATACTCCGCAAGGTCGATTCCAAAATCACCAATCCAATGGATCGACCCAATAACATAATCAAAATCATAGCTTTGAATGAACTGTTCCATCTCCTTATGCTTGCCAGGAGTGTAGTCCATTTCGATTGACATTTTTACGTCGATTTCATTTTTCCAGGCTTCCTCAAAAAGGTGAACGTAATCAGCCATATCATAAAATCTGCGTTCATCCACCCAGCTATTGCGTAAAATATCCGCAGTCTGATAGAAATGATAAGCATGCTCAGAAATCCCGAAATGCTGGATCCCTTTGTTACGAGCTGTATCAGTGAACTTCTTCATGTAGTCCAGTGTCAATGTGCCTCTCTCAAGATGGTTGTGGTAATCCGTCAGCATAGTATCCATCCCCTTTGCACTCTTTTACCTATTATACTTTCATAAATCAGCATGGTACAAGGGGAGATTATTCAGTAATTAAGATTTGCTGTGGCTGTATGGTGTCAGATGTCAAATTGTTCAGAGCCTTTAATTTTTCCACAGACGTGTTTGTCTTTCTTGCTATTGAGATGAGAGTATCCCCTGAAGAAACGACATAGCTCTTTTTAGATGAACTCTTAATTGTTAAAATGTCACCCACTGAGATATGGTTACTGCTGATATTATTTTCTTTTTTAATGGTCTCTACTGTGGTGTCATATTTCCCTGCGATTGACCAAAGAGTCTCCCCTTTTTGGACGGTGTGCTTTTCTGAAGAGCGCTGCTCAACTGCAAGTGACGTCTCTACATTTTTATTTTCATCGTCAGGATGTATGCTTTCACCTTTATTACTAATATCGATATTATCCATCAATCGAAGCTTGGCGACTGTCTCCAACGTCACTTCACTTCCTTTTTTCTCCATAGCTAAAATAGGCTGTCCCACTACAGCTTCACCTAGTGCCAATACAGGATCGATCGCATTTTCCTTTTCATAGGTCCAATTATCTTTATGAATCTCAAAATGGAGATGAACCCCAGAGGAATCGCCTGTATTTCCCATTAATCCGATTACATCACCTTGCATGACGACCTGTCCTTCTTTTACGTTTCTTTTATTCAAATGGGCGTATACAGTTTCAAGGTTGTTATCATGCTTGATAAACACAACATGTCCATAGGAACCAGAAAAATATGATTTTGTTACTATCCCTTTATCAACACTATGTATAGGTGTCTTGAACTCACCAGCAATGTCAATTCCCTTATGATGGCCATGACGGGTTCCATATAAGTCTGTTATAACTCCATCAGCAGGCCATACCCAATCTGAAGTTAATTCTGTTAAATCGAGCATTTCCGCTTGAGAGTGCTTTCCGCCAAGAAATAGCAAACTGATACAAAGTGCCATGATCCCGGCAATGAGTAAACGCTTTATGTAATCCTGCATTTTCTTCCTCCTTAACTTTTTGCTCCCTTTCCATCCCTATGACAGCCTGTACAAAAATAGAACTGGATAGTGGAAAAGAAGCAGCTAAAAAAAGCACATTCGTTATAATTGGTGGGAAACTGCTTTTTTATGCAAAAGAAGGAAAATTTGTTTATGTGCTAGCGTTTTGAAGTGCTTAAGCAAAAAAAAGAAAGACCAGATGGCCTTTCTTTTAGTCAATGTTTTTCTTGTTCGGAGCGAGTGGCAGCGAGAGGACTTCGTTCATATTGAAAGGTCCAATCTGGTCAATGTTGGCATTTGTGAATTTAACACCTGTATATTCGAACTCGCTCGCTGTCATCAAGATGGCCTCGAGATGTGGCAGGAAACTTTCGTTCAAAGTCGTATCATCAGTTAAAGTGATTTCTAACACTTTATCTTTTGATTCAGTTTTTGCAAGCTTGAAATCATCCGGCAGGGAAGGTGAAAGGTACCCTATCTCATCACTCTTCCACATCTGCGCAAAAGCCTCGCCAATTGTTTTAAACTGTTCTTTAGTTGGAACAAGGTACGGATTCTGTACCTCCTCCACAGTCAAAAATAAGTACGCCCGCCTCTTTTTTGTTTCTGAGTTAATCGGAAGCTCCTCCATGGTGCCAAAGTTCCCTAGATTAATCCCCAGTTCGCCCTCTGTCGTCAACACCATTTTATTGATCCCTGCTCGTGAGAAATTCTGTGTCATGGAATCAACAAAAATAATGTTTGCAGCACTTCCATATTGAAATGGGTGATCTGGTTTTACATCCATTGTCAGTGTCTTGGTCGCTTCATCGTAATTCCAGGATGCATCTATTGGATAGTAATCGGTCAATCCCCATTCCTCTTCTTTAAGCTTAGGCATCATTTCTGTATAACTGTCTATCCATCTTTTCCCTTCTTGCTTTGGGATTGTAACCGTAACTGGAACAACAGTCATAACCTTCGGGTCAGGAATGGCATAGCTGAGGAATTCCGTAGTCTCGGTGTCTATTTCCTCTGGATATAACGAAATCAGTCCCTCATATGGATTTACTTGATCCATGGCGGCAAATTCATTTGCTTTTTCTTCACCAGCTGCTGAATCCGCCATGAAAGTACTCTCTTCCTTAGCAGCACTTTTATTTGCCGAATCATCCCTGACAGCTGTATCCATCTCCATTGACGACTTGGCTTCTGTTGCGGAGTTTCTGTCCATACTTTCCTGTGATGCGTCGTTAACACCTAGCAGTCCAGGAGAAAGGATGAATGCGAGGAAGAGTACGGCAGCAAGTGCAGCGCCCGGTATAACCCATGCTGGCATTTTCTTTCTTTTTTCAACACGATGGGCGATATTTGAATAAATGTCACGAGAGTCGCGATGATCTTTTATCTTTGGCATCTGGCCGAGGATTTCTTCTAGCTGCTTATCGCTTAGCTGTGACTTTTTCACTAGTCATCCCTTCCTTTACAATCATTTCTTCCATAAGCTTTTTCAGCGTCTTCAACCCGCGGTGCTGGGTTGTCTTCACTTTGCTTTCTGTCCATGATAAAGCTTCTGCTGTTTCACTTATGGATAGCTCATGTATATAGCGCATGATGATGACCATTCGCTGGTCAACCGTGCATTGATCGAGGCACTTGTACATCATTTGAATTTCTTCACTTTGGAGCGCCATTTCCTCAGGTAATGGCTGGTCATCCCTTACCTGGCGCGCAGACATATCGAAGGATTCAAGCAATCGCTGTTTCCAGCCCTTATGTTTTCGGAAATGATCAATTGCGACATTCTTCGCAATCGAAAACAGCCAGGTCTTCTCACTGCTCTTGCCTTCAAACCGGTCGTATGCCTTCAATACGCGGATGTACACTTCTTGCACAAGGTCTTCGGCCAACTCCCTGCTTTTTACCATATAAAATAAAAATTGAAAAACGTCATGATGATATTTTTGATACAATTCATCAAAAACGGAGTTCATAGGTCTTTTCGCCTCCGTATTCATTAGATTAGTCGTAAATAATTAATTAAAGTTTCATATTAACTATATTATTTTTAGAATGGAAATGGAAGGAATTTTCGAGGACAAAATAATCGAAAACAGAATCCCATTCATTAAAACAAACTTTATCATCCTATGAGGACTTGAAAACCACTTTCCACTTAATTACCATTGATCATGCCCGGGAGGTGGTGATCTAATGGACACTTTCCATTGAATTCTGTCTCTGTTTGGCCAATAGAGGCGTTCTAATTGACACTTTTCTCTGGATTTCGCTTCTGTTTAACCGTTAGAGGCGTTCTAACGGACACTTTTCTCTGGATTCCGCTTCTGTTTGGCCGATAGAGGCATTCTAACGGACACTTTTCTCTGGATTCTGCTTCAGTTTGGCCAATAGAGGCGTTCTAACGGACACTTTTCTCTGGATTTCGCTTCTGTTTAACCGTTAGAGGCGTTCTAACGGACACTTTTCTCTAGATTCTGCTTCTGTTTGACCGTTAGAGGCGTACTAACGGACAATTACCCCTCTATTCTGCTTGAGGTTGTCCGATAGCGGGAACAGAATTACCTTTTTCAAAAACACAAAAAAGTCCACCCACAAAACGGGATGGACTTGTTCTTTGTTCCTTGTGAATCAAGATTAGTCGGCAAGTTATTCAATATTTCGAGGGATGAAAAAGGAAAATGTCGTTCCTTGTCCGAGTTTGCTTTTTACAGAGATATTCCCTCGATGGGCGTCGATAATATTCTTAGCGATAGCCAGTCCAAGACCGGTTCCGGATACTCCTCGAGTTCTGGACTTATCGCCTTTATAGAATCTTTCGAACAAGAATGGCAAGTCTTCCTCGGGAATACCTGGTCCTTGGTCGCTCACCTCAAAGTATATGCCTCGTTCATCGGTTCTTCCTTTGATGACAATAGATGCCGAATCGGGGACATGCCTGATCGCATTATCTATCAGATTGGTAAGAACCTGTTCGATACGGTCCGGATCAAAACGGAAATCACGTTCTTCTGAATCGAACTGGACTGATAACTCAATCCCCTTCTCTTTCACCAGACCATGAAATTTACGGATAATCCGATTTACATAAGGATTGATTTCAACATTTTCAAGGTTCAGAAGAATATGACCTGCTTCCATACGGGCTAAATCGAGCAGTTCATTAACAAGGCGGCCCATTCTTAGTGATTCATCGTAAATAACTTTGGCCATTTCCTTCTTTTCTTCATCTGTTTGGGCGATGTCATCGACAATGGCTTCACTATAACCTTGCATCATCGAAATTGGTGTCCGCAATTCATGTGAAACATTGGCGATGAAATCTTC
Source organism: Mesobacillus sp. LC4 (assembly GCF_053543455.1). Classification (NCBI taxonomy): domain Bacteria; kingdom Bacillati; phylum Bacillota; class Bacilli; order Caryophanales; family Bacillaceae; genus Mesobacillus; species Mesobacillus sp. LC4. Next base: position 452,442 of record NZ_JBGCUB010000001.1, on the reverse strand, counting down.
TCTCATTTTATCGAGCTTTCTTTCCTCTGTCATATCACGTACAACAGCTACAGCTCCACGGATGAACCTTTTATTATAGAGCGGGCTGACGATGATGACCCAGGTACGTCCCTGCGCTGTGATTTCCCCAACCTGCTCTTTCTCCGTATTGACCGCAAGCTGGAATAACTCCATGACCTCGGATGGGACGGCATCTGTATTCTCGGAAGCCAGGCCCTGCTCATAATACCAGTATCTTAAGAATACTTCGGCAGGCGGGTTCGTGATGAGGATGGTTCCATCGCGATTAAAGGTGATCACTCCATCTGCCATACTGCTAAGAATGCTAGTCAGCTGTTCTTTTTCCTGACTTAATGCATTCATATTGAATTTCAACTGTCTGCCCATCTGGTTGAAGGCAGTGGCCAGTTCACCAATTTCATCATGAGTGAGGATGGGTACCTTCGTATCAAACTTTCCTCTGGCGACTTCGAAGGCAGCCTCCCTCATTTTTCGCAAAGGGGCAGTAATCCTCGTAGACAGGAAGAAAGCAAAAATTGTTGTCAGGACTATGGCGACGCCTGCAGCAAGCAAGATGAACTTGGTTGTCAACCTTGTCGTCTCTTCCATTACTTCAAGCGACTGGTATATGAAGACTGCTCCATTTTCATTTTCAAACTGGTGAAGCGGAACACCAATCATTAAATACTGGGTATCATCCACTTCGTTTGAAACACCTGGCATGGAAGTAATCATATCTACAGTCTGGTCGTTCTTAAAAACAGCAGAAAGATCGTCATCATTCATAAAAAATGAAATGGGCACATGTGTCGTGTCTTCTCCACCAGGTGAGTAAAAATAAGTATTCTTATCCTTAACGATCGTTACCCTAGAATCATCGTCGACCATTTCCCATGCGATCTCTATGCCTAATTGTTGTTCCTGGCCAGGGTGATCTTCCAGCACCCTGGCTATTTTTTCAGCAGTATTGGTCATTCCTCTCCTGGTTTCATTAATATGATAATTTTCAAAGAATTCCATCAACATGACTGTCAGGATGAATAACACAAATGAAACGAGCAAAAGGATGGTAATCCAAAGCTTACCTACTACACTGCGCCAAAACATCATTCATTGACTACCTCGAACTTGTAGCCAACCCCCCAGACTGTCACAATCATCTTAGCAGCCTGTTCTGATACTTTATTCAGCTTCTCGCGCAATCTTTTAACATGAGTGTCAACGGTACGCAAATCACCGAAAAATTCATAATGCCAAACTTCCTTCAATAATTGCTCACGGTCAAAAACTTTATCTGGTGCTTTCGCAAGGAAGTAGAGCAGTTCATATTCCTTAGGCGTGAGGCTGACTTCTTTTCCATCTGCCAAAACCCTATGGGCATCATTATCAATGGTTAAATGAGGGAAAACAATCACATCTTTTGCCGACGTTTCTGTCTGCAAATAACTAGTGCTAGACGAACGGCGAAGCATTGCTTTGACCCTCAAAACAACTTCACGAGGGCTGAACGGCTTGACGATGTAATCATCAGTCCCAACCTCGAAGCCTTGTACCCTGTTCACTTCCTCACCCTTCGCGGTAAGCATGATCACGGGCGTTGACTTCTTTTCACGAAGGTCACGGCAGACCTCGATGCCGTCTTTACCTGGCATCATCAAATCCAGAAGAATGACATCGTAATCGTTTGCAAGCGACTTCGCCAGCGCTTCATTTCCATCTTCTGCTTCATCAATTATATAGTTCTCTCTTTCAAGATACATCTTCAATAAACGTCTGATTCTTTCTTCATCATCCACTACTAAAATCTTTACGTCTTTTTCCATAAGGTATATCCCTCCCTGCGATTATTTTACATAAACAAGAGTCTTCTTTCCATGCTTTTTTAAAAAAGGCCTTCACTAAAGACAGTGAAGGCAGCCATAAAATTGACACAAATTAAGATCCTGCATAAGAATGCAGACCTGCGATAACAAGGTTAACTGCTACCAGGTTGAACATGATAATGATAAAACCGATGACCGCAAGCCATGCGGATTTTTCGCCATGCCAACCTTTTGAAAGACGTAAGTGAAGGAATGCAGCATAGAAAAGCCAGGTAATCAATGCCCATACTTCCTTCGGATCCCATCCCCAGAAACGCGTCCAGGCAATCTGCGCCCAGATCATTGCAAAAATCAACCCGCCAAGCGTGAATACCGGGAAGCCGATCAGTACCGAACGATAACCTATTTCATCGACGAGATCCATATTGATGTTTTTCGTCCATGGCTGCAATACAGCAGCAATGCGCTTGCGCAGGATAGCTCTTAATAAAACATATAATACTATACCCGCTGCTAGCGACCAAATAACCGTATTCAGCTTCTTCGCACTGATGATAGCAGGTGTCTCGAACAATGGTTCAAAGCGATTTTTATCCGTCAGCTCATATTGATGTGGACCAACCAAAGCAGGAATTGTGTATTCCTCTGTTGCTGGCTGTCCATCCTTATTGATATAGTTGAAGTTCGCTGAATAGTCTGTTGCTGCAAAGAAGCTCGATACAAATACAAAGCCAAGAGTACTGATCAATCCAAATAAGACAATTTCAAGCCATAATGTGCTTTTGCTTTTCTTCGACTGATCAACACTTCTGACAAGATAAATCAGTCCTGCAGCAAAACTTACTGCCAAGATTGCTTGTCCAATCGCTGTTGTCGTTACATGGATATGGAGCCAGTAACTTTGCAAAGCCGGAATCAACGGGGTTACTTCCCTCGGGAACATACTTCCGTAGGCAATGATCAAAGCCGCTACTGGCAAGGTGAACAAGCCAAGCAATGGCGTTTTATAAATGAAATAAATAGCGATAAATGCCCCAACTAAGGACATTCCGAAGAATGTCGTAAATTCGAACAGGTTGCTGACCGGTGCGTGCCCTGAAGCGACCCACCTTAAAATAAAGAATGTCAATTGGGAAAGGAAGCCTGCAATCGTTACTAGGATCCCAATTTTCGCCCATTTATTAGGGGCATTTTTTTGATCTGCATGCCTTTTATCCTTTATTGCTCCCCCAAAAAATAATATACCAACTAAATAGAGGATAAACGCTGTAAACAGAAAGTTAGAACTCAACTCAACCATTAATTTTCCCTCCTTACTCCTTCTTGTCTTCGGCTGCCTGGTCCTCCGGAGCCTCTATTCCTGAATCGGAGAAGACATCTTCTAGTTCTCTCTTCAAACCATGCCAGTTTTTATTCGTATGTGCTGCTGTCCAAACCTGGCCATTCACACGTCTTAACCATACACGTCGATGGTTCCAGTATGCCCCCTGGATGACACCGATCATGAATATTAATCCACCAAGCCCAATGATCCAAAGGGTATGGTCTTTTCTGACAGTCAGGGCAGTAACATTTTTCGTTTCAATCCCTGCGAATGTCATCTTGTAATCATTTTCGCCTAAAGGCTCGAGATTCTGCCTGATGGCTACGAAACTGACTTCACCTTCCGTATTCTCAGGAGAGAACATCTTGAAAATAAAAGCAGGATTATTAGGAATACGAGACTTCGTAGCTGGTTCCCCATCATCATTGAATTCAAAATCCGGAAAATAGCTCATTATTTCAACTTTATAACCATTTCCTAAATCGTAATGCATTTCCGGATCATATAAATCTACTTCTACAGTACCGAATTGTTCTTGTGTTTCTTTATTCTCAAGATTTAATGACATTTTGTTCATTTCATCAAGCTTGTAATCAACCTGGTATAAAGCAAAACCGTCTACCTTCAGAGGTTTATTAACCTGGATTGCCTGGTCACGGACCTTTTCAAGCTCAGGTTTTTCCCCGGGGATTATTTCCCCCTGCCTTTGATAAAGAGTAGCATTGGTCTGATAGTTTTTTACAACAGTCCCTGCCTTGTTGATGGCATCCTGGAAGACTTCCTCATCTTTATCTTTGTCGTATACTTCAAAGATGAATTGATTGTTTTCAAGATAATATTGGCCTTCTGTACCTGGGATTGCTTTTGTTTCGCCTTCCCTTAACCAGAGGATTTCATCCACATACATTCCAGGTACGAACCTGAGCATGCCCCCAATCAAAAAGATGATCAGGCCAAGGTGGTTTACATAGGGACCCCATCGAGAAAAGCGATTTTTCTCAGCGAGGATATCTCCATTCTCCTCACGCAGTTTATAGCGCTTTTTCGTCAGATTCTCTTTAATTTTACCTACTGCTTCATCTGACAACTCGGCATCTGACATACCGAACATTCTCTGGCGCTTTAAAAAGCTTTCATGCCTTGATACTCTCTGGTTTTTCAGAGACCTGTAAAGCGGAACCACCCTGTCGAGGCTTGCAATCACAAGTGATATTCCTAGCGCAGCGATTAGAAGCAGGTACCACCAGGAGCTGTAGAGGTTGTGGAATCCCAGATCGTAATAAAGTTTACCAAGCCAGCCATATTGCTCTTCATAATATTCCCATGCCGGCATGACTGGCGGAATATACATTTCCTGTGGAAAAATCGTACCCAATGAGGATGCGATCAAGAGGATGACAATCAGCCATACCCCCACCTTCACTGATGAAAAGAAATTCCATATTTTATCAATGATTGTCTTGTTATAAGTTTGGGACCGGCGCGCGCTACCTTCATAGCGCATATCAACGAGCTGCTTTTCTTTCTCTTTTTCTTCCAGCAGTCTTCCGCAAGATTCACATAGGATCGTTCCCTGCGGATTTACATGGCCGCACTCACATTTTACTTCGTTCATAGTAAAAACTCCCTGTTCCCCTTACTATTTTTAAGGTTTTATCTGTTCCATGAAGTCACGGACTGTTTTTTCATCTAGTTCCCCTGTATGGCTTTTTAAGACAATGCCTTCTTTGTCAATCAAGAAAGTGATTGGCAGCGGGTTAATACCATAAGCCGCCTGTACTGGTCCATCGTCGATCATGACCGGGAAAGTCATCCCTTTTCGCTCAATGAACCTATTTACAGCAAGTTCTGATTCACCGGAGTCAATTGCCAGGACCTGGACACCTTTATCCTTGAACTGCTGGTACTGATTTTCAATATAAGGCATCTCTCTCTCGCAAGGTTTGCACCATGTTGCCCAAAAATTAAGGAAAACTCCTTGTCCTTTATAATCAGAAAGCCTGTGTTTATTGCCTTCCATATCCACAAGGACAAAATCAGGAGCAGGTTTTCCAATCACAATCTTCTGGTTTTTATCCTTATTCATGTTGGCGTATAATGTATAGCCAACAGCCAGAACCATAACCGCAAGAATAATAGTTCGAGTGATTAGACGCTTCTTTTTCATTCCTAAACCTCCCACCGTATTTCTCCCTCATTATAACATTACAACTGCCATTAGTCGGTAAGTCTATGATTTTTTCATAGCCAGGACACGGAGCTGCTTAACCTCATGATGTGTAAGCTCCCTGATTTCCCCAGTTCTTAAGCCGTTCAGCGTCAGGAATCCATATTTTTCTCTTTTCAGCTTTAATACTGGGTGCCCAATTGCCTCAAACATCCTCCTGACCTGTCTGTTCCGGCCCTCATGGATGGTAATTTCAACGATTGCGGTATCTTTCTTTTTATCGACACTCAGCATTTTCGTCTTTGCAGGCGCCGTTTTCCCATCTTCAAGCATGACGCCACGAGCCAGGCTCGTCAGCTTTTCTTTTGAAGGAATCCCCTTCACCTTCGCCACATACACCTTATCTATTTCATTACTTGGGTGCATGAGCAAATTCGCAAATTCACCATCGTTCGTCAACAATAGCAGTCCCGATGTATCATAATCCAGCCGTCCTACAGGATAGATCCGCTGTTCGATTGTCTGGAAAAAATCCGTAACCACTTTGCGTCCTTTATCATCCTGTACGCTCGAAATAACTCCCCGGGGTTTGTAAAACAAGAAATAAACCGGTTCTTCCCCTTCAATCTGCACTCCATCCACTTCAACTCTGTCAGATGAAGTCACCTTCCGGCCAAGTTCTTTGACAACACTGCCATTTACCCTGACTCTTCCTTCGAGGATCAATTCCTCGGCTTTTCTTCTCGATGCGATTCCTGCATGAGCAATCACTTTTTGCAGTCTTTCCATGAAGGTCACTCCTATTTAATATCAATTACCTATGGTTAATATTAATATCTAATCCATCCCTATGAATTATGACATAAGTCTCGCTGTTTTCAAAGTAAGCAATGGCGTAAAAAGTGAAAAATAAATAGTGAATGTTAATTGTTCTTTAACATTGTTTCGTTAAGCTCACCTGCTAAACGGATATTTTCCTTATATATTGTTGCTTTAGAATAGGGTGTATTACCATTCGTTGTTGATTGCGAAGGTATGAGGAATCTTAAGAGGAGAATTTCCTGCTATTGTAGATAGATGGTGCTTATGAAGCTGGATTAAGAGGAGATATTCCGGTTAACTGCTAAAAATCAGACAAAATCTAGCAATTTAGATTAAATAAGCGGAAAAACAACCCTTATTTTTAAGAAAAGAAGGGTCGTTTCCATTTTAACCGGAATTCTTCCGTTTATTTCAAATACAACATTCCGGCTTCAAGGGTCAAAAAAAAGATACCCTCTAGAGGTATCTTCTTTATTTTGAAAACATGAATGTGACGACGATGATTGCTGTTATGATGGCAACTGCGTCAGCAAGGAGGCCGACTTTAAGTGCATCTCCCATTTTTTTGATACCGACTGCTCCGAAATAAACGGTGAGGACATAGAAAGTTGTATCGGTGCTTCCCTGAAGGGTCGCTGCCAGAGTGCCGATAAAAGAGTCCGGCCCGTGTACACCAATCAGGTCGCTGGTAATTCCGAGTGCCGCTGTACCTGAGATTGGCCTGATCAGCGCGAGCGGAACAATTTCTGCCGGAATTCCCACCATCTCAAGTCCAGGGCGAATCCAATTCACCATTACATCAAGTGCGCCGGAGGCCCTGAAAACCGCAATGGCGACCATCATCCCTACCAGGAATGGCATGATGGACACAGCCATTTTGATCCCTTCCTTGCCGCCTTCTACAAAACTTTCATATGTGGGAACTTTTTTATACGTTCCATAGATCAGGATAAAAGCGATCAAAACAGGGATGAACCATAATGATATCGCAGACACAATTTCCATTTGATTCACCCCTTCTTGCTTCTTCTATAGTAAAAGAAACGATCTATTAATATTGCTGCAAAAGCAGAGACAGCAGTTGCTACAAGCGTCGGTCCAACGATATCTGTCGGGTTGGCGGAATCATAATTCATTCTGATTGCGATTACAGTGGTTGGAATGAGGGTGATGCTTGCTGTGTTGATCGCAAGGAATGTGATCATAGACCGGCTTGCTTCATTTTTCCCATCATTCAAGTCCTTTAGTTCTTCCATTGCCTTAATTCCAAGAGGTGTAGCAGCATTCCCAAGCCCAAACATGTTCGCAATCATATTCGATAGTATGTAGCCCATTGCTGGATGGCTGGGAGGAACTTCAGGGAACAGCTTTGAAATGAACGGCTTAAATAATGTTGAAAGCTTGGATAATAGCCCTGAATCTTCAGCGATTCTCATCATGCCGAGCCAGAAAACTAGGATGCTGATCAATCCGATACTAAGTGTGATCGCTTCCTTTGCACCGGTAAAGACAGCTTCATTCACTTCAGCCATTGTGCCATTCACCATCGCAAATCCAAGGCTGATTAGAATCATGAACACCCATATATAATTAACCATGTCCATTGACCCCTGCTATTGAGGTAAAGATGTTTTTAAAAAGATCAAAAAATGACTTTTCTTCTTCTTTGTCTACTTTGTAATAGACCGGTAAACTGGCAATCTGCTGATCGTTTAGGTAAACATTCGCACGGCCAGCGATAGGGTCTCTCATATCCTCCTCATTCGGAGCCAACTTTTTCAATCTGTACTCTACTCTGACCAGATCTTCTTCTTCGGAAGTCAGCGGGTAAACAAATGAATGATCCAGATAAACTTTATCTTTATAGTGGGATTCTTTAATCCCTTTAACTTTTCCTTTTGAAAGAAGTTCAGCAATATCGTAATTTGAAAATGCTGTTTCAAACATCTGGATGTGGTCATTCCAATCATCAGGTGCATTTAGAGTGACAGCAATTAATCCAAAATCATCCTTTTGCGCGGTTGAGACTAATGTTCGTTTCGCGCGCTTTGTATAGCCCGTCTTTCCTCCGGTACTATATTTATACTTTTCTGTCAGAAGCCTGTTCTTATTTTTCCAGACCCTGTCCCATGTTTCAGTTGGATTTGGAGCTCTGTGAACTTTTGTCCCAGAAATCTCCTTGTACACTTCACTTTCCATTGCATAGCGAGTCAAAATTGCCATGTCATAGGCTGTGGAAACATGATTCTCATGATCATCCAATCCGTGGGGGTTCGCAAAATGCGTATTTTGCATACCGATTTGCTGGGCTTTTTCGTTCATCATGTATACAAATCCATCGAGGCTGCCACCTACATGTTCCGCGATGGCGACGGCAGCATCATTACCAGACCTCAGCATCAATCCATACACAAGATCCTCCAGCCTGATTTTTTCTCCCGGCTTCAAATAAATAGAAGATCCTTCGGCACGGACCGCCTTCTCGCTTACTTTCACCTTCTCATCCAATTTGCCAGATTCTATCGCAAGAATCGCCGTCATGATCTTTGTAATACTGGCAATCCTGCTTACTTTGTGTGCATCTTTCTCAAATAATACCCTGCCAGATTCCTGTTCTATCAAAATAGCGCTTCGGGCACTTACTGAAACAGTAGCCTGTGCTGTTTGAGGAATGCTGTAAATCAACAGAGTGGCAATTAACAATAATTTTATCGAAATCCTTTTCATTGAAAGACCCTCGTCTCCTTTGGCAGTTTGTACAAGTTTATGCAGGACAAGGTGTGTTATGACATAAATCGGAGGGAGAGAACAGCGTGGCCTTAATATTCCCCTTGATTTTAATAAATCAAGTCATGAAAAAAGGAACAGCTTTTAAAATAGCTGTTCCCTGAAATTCATTATCTGGATTGAAGCATTTTTGTCCGGTAATCTGTTTCGTAATATTCAAGCTCTTCGCGGGCTCTTTGAAACCCGCTTTCAAGGCTGACCATCAGTTCATTGAGGTGAGCAGGCACAGTCTGCCTGAACTTGATTGCATTTTTACCAGTATAGGCGGCTCTGCTGTCTTCATACCAAGCATCACTTTTAGGAGAGAAGAACTCTTCGATGCATTGATAGTAGATACGGTATAGCGTTTTCTCAGCTGCCGGCTTTGAGAATACTTCTGCCTGGAGGATCACCTTGCAAGCGTCCAGGCCTTCATCGGAGTATACAGCCAGCTTTCGAAGGCTGGAAAGAACGATTTTATAGTATTCTTCATCTGACGTCTGCCCTTGTATTAGTTCTTCAAGGGTTGTTTCATTCAGGTAGTTTTCTAGCTTTACAACGGTATCCGCCAGAAATCCCCTTACTTCCTCGATTTGTGTTTTTACTATTGAATTCCCCAAACTGACACCCCCAATGGATTTTAACCATTCCTTATTGCGAGACTTGCTGCCCTCCTATGGCTCTAATGAAGAACATCATTCTGGAATCGGTTCACATAGATGTATACCCGCAACCAAGAATGTAAAGAACCTGTGAGAAAAGATTTAAAGTTTTACGGAATTAGACTGGCTGGACAATATAATCTAAAGGAGAGCGCACTTCATATGACCCTTTTTGCTCGATGCCTTCATAGATCCCCGGAATTTTATTGAAATCTAGGCCGTTGAAAAGTTCCGCAAATTCTCTTTGTTCATTTATATATACCCTTTTGCGGTGTCGATATCCAGGATTTTTCAACAATGCAGCCAGTGCCACCAAATCCCTCATGTATACTTCCTTACTTCCTGCTTTGAAGATGGGGTCCTGAGCAAATGGAGTGATACTTCCAGCCAACTCATCAAAAAACCTTACATAAAGGACATGCAGGGTTTTCTCCTTGCCATCTTCTACAAAAGTTACTTCGCTTCGGTTGAAAAAATCCTCCGAGGTGTTTGATTTTTCTTTTTCAAGTTCATAACCAATACATTGCTTAATAAGCATGGTATTCCTCCCGTTGGACATTCATTCTTAATTAAATCCTTATGTAGAAAAAATGCTTTTAAATGCCTGTAAACTGGCACCCGTCCAAGCATTTCACAAATAATTATTTTGATTTTATCATAAATTCTAAACTTTGTGCACAAAAGCTATTGATCTGCTTCCATTGTTTCCTGGAATTTCTCAAAGAATAAATCTGCGTCATCCTGCACATCGTCCTCCACATGATCGGGAAGAAGAGGAAGCTCGCTTATATTTTTCAAGCCAAAGTAATCCAGGAATTCTTTTGTTGTTCCATATAGGATAGCTCGTCCAGTACCCTCTGCTCTGCCAACCTCTTTAATCAGCGCTCTTGATGAAAGCGTATGAAGCGGCCTTTCCGTTTTCACTCCGCGGATTTCTTCAATTTCAGCTCTAGTAATTGGCTGCTTATAAGCTACAATCGCCAAAGTTTCTAAGGCAGCTTGTGACAAATGAGCAGTTCCCGGTGATTCAACAAGCTTCTTTAAATAATCAGCATGTTCTTTTTTCGTGGCCAGCTGGTACACACCGGCCAGCTGTACGATTGTTATGCCGCGGTTTTCGTCTTTTTCATAATCCTGTTTAAGTTCGGTAACAATTTCATTTGCCTGGATTTCATCCACTTCAAGCACAGCTGTAATTTGCTTCATGCTCAAACCCTCATCACCGGCTGCAAACAGAAGGCTCTCCAATATTCCTTTCCACTTCACTATTCCCACGAGTTTACTCCTTTCTGGCTGTCATGTATATTTCAGCAAAGTTCCGCTCTTGCTCAATGTCGATTTCTTTCCGTTTAATCAACTCTAAAATCGCCAGGAATGTAACGACAATATGCTCGCGGTCAGATTCGGGAAACAAATCATTGAATTTTTTCCTTTCGCCGCTTTTTTTCAAGAAGCTTAAGACCTCATCCATCCTTTTTTCAATGGAAATTTCCTGACGGGCGATTTTAGTTGACATTGGCCTTTGCAGCTTTTTTCTTCTTAATAGCTTTTGAAATGCACCCAGCATGTCATACAAAGAGATATCCAAGTCTGTATTTTCACCCTTGGTTTCGAGGGCATATTCCGTAAGGTCACTTGGGGGCTTGGTATACATAAGTCCCCGTTCCTCTTCAAGTGATTTCAGGTCTATCGCTGCCTCTTTGAACTTTTTATATTCAATCAATCTCTCCACAAGTTCATTTCGCGGATCGCCATCATCATCAAATCCAAAATCATCTTCCAGTTCTTCCTCATGCTTAGGGAGGAGCATCTTGCTTTTGATTGCCAACAGGGTCGCTGCCATTACAAGATATTCACTTGCGACATCCAGCTGCAGTTCCTTCATTGCATGAATGTACATCAGATATTGTTCCGTTATTTCAGCTACTGGTATATCGTAAATATCAATCTCCAAAGTATTGATCAAGTGCAGAAGTAAATCCAACGGACCTTCAAAGGCCTCGATTTTCACATTATATTGCATCATTTCCCACCAAAATTCCTATATTGAACTGCATCATTATATAAGTATAGTAGATTCACTTCATGTTATCCATTACTAATTTACATCGTTAAAACTGAAGTTATTGTAAAAAGTAGGCGATGCGCCCAAACCATTCTCCTTGTTCCTGCATATGCTGTGATTGAATACTAGGCTATTTCACTAATAGGAGGTATGTTAAATGTCTGATGGAAAAGGTTATGGTTACGGTGCAGGATTTGCTTTAATCGTCGTGCTTTTCATTTTGCTCATCATCGTTGGTGCTGCCTGGTTATAAGCTTGTGCAATCCCAATGAAGAAGATGCCCGGCACTGGCCGGGCTTTTTTATTTCCAGCTGAACGGCACTTGTTCCTTTTATCATTTTACTGATTATATGCTAAGCTAGTAGTACTTGATAGGGGGTTAATTCATGATTAAATATCCAATATCCTATATACAATATCTCGCTCATTTCCATGGAGACAGAGATTATTTTGAATGCCATGAAATACTGGAAGAATATTGGAAAGCGACAGATGCCGGCAATAAAAAATCCATTTGGGTGGCACTAATCCTTTTGGCGGTATCAAATTACCATCATCGCCGGAAAAATTTCTCCGGAGCTTTACGGACTTTAGATAAATCACTGGAAATCTTCTCAAACGATAAAGATGCGGTTAATCAGTTGGGAATTGATCCTGACCTTTTGTCAGGCACACTGCGTAAAAGAAAAGAAAACTTACTTAACAAGATCCCTTATACAAGCTTTAACCTTCCTTTACTTGACAAGGAACTTGAAAGACTTTGCCTTGAAGAATGCAGACAAAACGGATTTACTTGGGGGACCTGCAGCAATCTCGAGAACCTTGATTTAATCCATCGACATTCTCAACGAGATCGAAGCGATGTCATTACAGACCGGCAAATGGCTCTTGAGGATAGGAAAAAAAGAGACAAAAAATAAAAGGCAGTTGGATTTAACATCCACTGCCTTCTGCACTATTGTCTACCTCACTGCACTTTTCAAAAAAGGATGCTGTTTCAGCATTAGCAACTGCTGTCCATTCAGGAAACATCTCCTGCAGGGAGTTGACCATACGCCTTCCTATTCCCTGGTGGCGGTGTGATGGGTTCACTGAGATGTGCATAAGCTGCATCAGTTTATCCTCAGTGAAGTTAACACCCAAAAGCCCGATGATATCTTCTCCGTCCTTCCACAAAAACAGCTGCCATGAATCATCACTTTCATAACTCCTCATCGTCTGCTGAAGTTTTTTCAAATCCTTTTCATTTGGCATAAAAGATAATAATCCCATCGCGATCTTTTCAAATGCCTTTTTATATCGAATTAACATAGATATCCCTCATTGTGGTTTGCCAATAATAATGGAATGATAACAAATCTATTTTTTCCATTTTTCATCCAACTTAAACCCTTGACTCCCCCTTTTAGTGGAAGCGAAAAAATCACTTGTAATAACACGGTTTTAATAATATATGTTTTTCCTCGAATGATGGTTCAATATTTTACTTGAATTGATAATATCATACATAATCTAAAACGATACTTCAAATCTTTTCTGAGACTTATTGTCCCGGTACGATGAAAAACCAGTAATAGGCTCCCCAGCCAACAGACATCAAAAGCAATAACAGGAATAACAGCCAATTGTTCTTTCTCAAACGGAATCCCTCCCAATCTGTAATTCTACAACAAGACCGGGTTTTTCGCCAACCTAGCGAAATTTCCACTTTTTAGCCTTTAAAAAAAGCTGCGCAAAAGCAGCTTTAATATCTTACCTTTTCTTTAAAAGGAAGATCTAATTTTACCATATCCTCGAATGTTTCGCGGCGCACGACAAGGGTGTCCTTTGAATCTTCCAGGAAAACCACTGCCGGTCTAGGCAAGCGATTATAGTTATTGGCCATTGAATACCCATAGGCTCCAGTGCAAAAAACAGCCAGAACATCCTGGTCTCCAGCCTTTGGCAGCGGAAGGTCCCAAATCAGCATATCACCTGATTCACAGCACTTACCAGCAATCGATACAGTTTCATCAGGTTTATCCATAACTCTGTTCGCAAGGACTGCTTCGTATTTAGCCTGGTACAAAGCAGGTCGGATATTGTCGCTCATTCCTCCATCGACAGCTACGTACTGGCGGACATTCGGTACATCCTTTCGCGAACCAACTCGATAAAGTGTTGTTCCTGCATCCCCTACCAGAGAACGACCTGGCTCGATCCAGATTTCCGGCATTGCCATTGAAAAATGCGAAGCTTGCTTTTTCACTTCAGCAATGATTTCCTCTACATATTGAGCTGCTGGGATTGGATCATCTTCGTCTGTATAACGGATCCCAAAACCTCCGCCAAGATTAAGGACTGTAGATTCGAATTTAAGTGCCTGTTTCCACTGATGAAGTTTTTCAAAGATTTTCTGTGCAGCAAGGATGAAGCCAGTTGTTTCAAAGATTTGCGATCCAATATGGCAGTGCAGACCAAGAACTTCGATATGTTGATCCTCCAGGCAAAGTTCAATCGCCTTATCTGCTTGTCCATTCTGTAAATCGAATCCGAACTTGGAGTCTTCCTGGCCCGTTAAAATATAATCATGGGTATGCGCTTCAATGCCGGGTGTAACTCGCAGTAAAACCTTTATTTTCGTATTTTTTTCTTTACAGATTTCCTTGAGCATTTCCAGCTCATAAAAGTTATCGACAACAATGCAGCCGATATTGTGTTCGATGGCCATGATCAGTTCTTCACGGCTTTTATTGTTGCCATGAAAATGGATACTTTCTGTCGGGAAGCCAGCAGCAAGAGCTGTATAAAGTTCTCCGCCTGATACAACATCCAGCGAAAGATTTTCCTCAGCCGCCAACTGCACCATTGCCACAGTTGAAAAGGCTTTGCTTGCATACGCCACTTGAGCGGTTATACCAGCATTCTCAAACGTTTTTTTGAACGCTCTTGCCCTGTCCCTGATTAAGGCAACGTCATAAACATACAGCGGAGTTCCATACTTCTCAGCCAGCTGGATTGTATCAACACCGCCAATTTCCAAATGTCCTAGTCGATTAACTGTTGCAGTTCCATGAAATTCCATGTTGTCCCCTCATCCCTTGCCATTTAAGATCATAATTTTCATTGTTCAGTCAATTTAGCATAACCTGTTCTTTCGCGCTGTTAAGCTATCCATCTGAAAAAGATAAACAAATAGACAGTTCATCTGGTGAACTGTCTATTCTATTTTTCGCTTTAAGTCTTTAGTAAATTAAAAACACTTTATCATAATTTGAGGGAACGTGCAATTGCTTCCTGGTCAGGATTTTGATGGCTGCTTATAGCGATTCCGCGCATGGACGATGCTTGGACGGATTTTCGAACCTGGCACAGCTCTCCTGATCAAAATCTGCATAAAGGCAACAGGATGAAAAGGAATGAATGGCCATAAATAAGGTGTGTTCAAGGATTTGATATTAGCAAGCAGCAACAGCCATATTGTGGTGCCGGCAACAAAGCCGGGGATATGGAAAATGGCCGTCGTGATCAACAGAAATACCCTTCCTATTTTATTCGCTATACTAAGTTCATAACTTGGTGTCGCATAAGTTCCGATTGCCGCCACAGCTACATATAGGATAACTTCTGGCACAAACATCCCTACATCGATGGCAATTTGCCCAATCAGGACTGCAGCAATTAAACCCATCGCTGTCGATAGAGGGGTCGGAGTGTGAATGGCCGCCATTCTCAGGAACTCTATGCCCCCATCCGCAAGCATGATTTGCAAGAAAATCGGAATATTGGATTCTTCATTTGGTCCGATAAAGGAAATTTTTTCAGGAAGCAGGTCCGGATTCTGAACAAATAAGTACCATAACGGCAATAGCAATAGGGATGCAAGAACACCAAGAAATCGGATCCAGCGAACCATCGTTCCGACCCCAGGGGATTGCCGATACTCTTCAGCATGCTGAAGATGGTGAAAATAGGTTGTTGGCGTAATGATGACACTTGGTGATGTATCGACATAAATGAGAACATGTCCTTCAAGCAGGTGGGTTGCAGCCACATCGGCTCTCTCCGTGTACCTTACAAGCGGGTATGGGTTATAGCCTTGTTTCACTAAAAATTCTTCGATGGTTTTATCAGCCATCGTGATTCCATCAATTTCGATTGCCTTTAGCTCTTTTTTGATGACATTGATCAAGTCGGGATTTGCTATATCTTTAATATAGCCAATGGCAACATCTGATTTTGACCTTTCTCCTACCTTCATCATCTCAAAACGCAGGTTCTCGTCTCTGATTCGCCTTCTTGTCAGTGCTGTATTGACAATAATATTTTCAACAAAGCCATCCCGGGAACCACGCACAACCTTTTCTGTATCTGGCTCTTGCGGCTGTCTTCCTGGATAGCTTCTGACATCAACGACTAACCCTATTCCTTCCCCCTCGACCAATATGACAATGAGTCCCGAAAGAACCTGATCGACCAGTTCATCCATCGTTTTGATTTTTTCGACAGACTGGTGGGTAATCCGATTTTCGACAATCTCTTGCAGATGGGTAGAAAGTTTTTCATTATCGTTGATATCCACTAGTTCTTCAACAATATGTACGATGAAGCTAGTATCACACAAACCATTCACATAATAAAAATGGACATTCTTTTTAAGGATTTTCAGCTTTCTGACTCCAAGGTCAAAACTGGCTTCCAGGCCGACGTGTTCTTTCATATACTTTTCGGCTTCGTCCAATGATTGCGGGATAGGAAGCTTGTCATTCTTCTTTGGCATAGAATCCACTCCTTTCAAGGATGATTTCCACTGCTTTCTTCGTAATTGGGGAACCTATTTTATAATGGTCTCGCCTGGCCATTTTACCGATATCACCTATCCCAATTATTAATGGGACATCAAGCGTATCCAAACAGTACACCGTATCTCCGTTAATTCTGCCCATTTCAAGTTCCGGTATGCCATGTTTGTCAACACCATAGGGGGTGAGTTCACCATCCCGATCAATGCAAAAATCCACTCTGCTCCATTCTGCCATATGCGTTTTCGAAGCGACTGCAATCGCTCCAAGCACCTCAATGTCATCGTGCTCAGCGACATATTTGAGCGCCTTCTCCCCTGCTCCTTCTCCAAGAAAACCACTATCATCGAACATGACCAATACAGGGTCCTTTGCAGCCTTTTTGATTAATTTAACAAGATGTGGTCCTGAAAGGACAGAAGGATTGCCATGAGAAAGAGAGATGCAGCGCCCGCCTACTTCTGCAGCCACGTGCTCAACTGCACGCCGGGCATAATCATCGCCATCTGTAATTAAGATTACCTTCCTTTTTTCGGCCATTCTTTGCCGTCCTTTCTGCCACTCATTTTTTCAAATATCATTAATAAATTTTACCGAAACCGTTGCAGGCACTAACTCCAGTGTAAAAACGACTGAGCCCATTGGTTATCGTCCTACAAAGTAAATCCAATGGAATAATGAACCGAATATTTTTCCCAGTACAATTGCCATCAGCAATGTCTCAAGCTTATCATCTACCCTGACTCTTTTAGCAAGGATTGGCAGTACATTCAAGACTTCTGTCAACGCAGCTGCCAGCATACCGACAAATACTCCCCCCGCCAACCCAAGAGGGATCGTGACGTAGGGAGAGAAGCTCATCACAGGGTCTCTCAGGCTTCCGGCTGTTCCAAGCATGGCACCGCATACCACCGCCCACTCATACCAGGAAATCAGCTTCATCGTCTTTGTCAGCTGTGTGAGTCTGGGAATCACTCCGAGCACCGATAAGAAAGCTACAAAACCAGAACCTACAGCAAGCCCGCTCGCCAGCCCGATGAGAATAATCAACAAGACACTAATCGTCATGAATATGTTTCACGCTTTCCTTGTTTTCGTGAAGGATCACATATTGATCGAGAGATTGCTGATAGTTGAACATTTCTACTTCAAGCGGGCTAGGTTCTTCATTCAGCCTCTTTTTAAATACATGGTTAAAGAACAGGATCATGCCGAGGCCAATGCCAATTGAGTAGGGAATCTGGAATAGCAGCGGCTTCGCAACCTCTTTCCCTGTCATGATAAAGTAAAGCCGCTGATGCACCGTCTGCATGCTGACATCTTCATGGAAATTCATGATGGTCAACGCTGCACCGAAAAATAACAGGAACCATACAAGGATAAAAAAGGGGATTGACATCCCTTTCTTCTTGTAAATCACCTCAATAATCGTTTGCGGAGGGCCAACAGTCTGGATTTCATGATCAGGGTATATCCCTGAAATGAAACGAATGACCTTCATGACATCGACAATGTGTATATGGTCCTTTGGCAAGATCTTTTTAACCTGAAGAGCAGCCAAATCCTGATAAATCTCTTCACTAGCGATGATTTGCGCAATATCTTTCATTATTAGGGATTGCTCAGGTTTGACCTGGACGCGATTCCGCATACGGATATAAATCGTTTTTTCCATCAGATTCACTTCCAACACAGTGTTTTCCTCGTATATTTAGTATGTATTCCAGCAGTTATTTCATGAAGTCCAATAATTGGTTAAGGTGCCAGGCTTTCTTTTTGGGATATGTGCATTATTAGAGATCTGTTTTTCCATAATCTTGGTTTTTAGGATGCCAATGGGCTTCATTGGTGACCTCTTTTTCCGGTATTTTGATTTTTTGGCGCCAATGCGCTTCATTAGTGACCTCTTTTTCCGGTATTTTGATTTTTTGGTCACCAATCTGCTCAATAGGTGACTTAATAGAAGCTATTTTTCCCCTCGAAAGGTTGTTAGTTAAAGGGAAACAAAAAAAAGCCATATGGATTCAAAGATCCATACGGCCTTTCATTTGCTGCAGTATTTTCTTTTCGAGGCGTGAGACTTGAACCTGGGATATGCCCAGTCGGACTGCGACTTCGGATTGAGTCTGATCCTTATAGTACCTCAAGTACACGATCAGCCTTTCCCGTTCGTCCAGCTCGTTAATCGCCTCTTTTAACGCAATTTTATCAAACCAGCGCCCTTCCTCCCCGTTGTCTATCTGGTCCAGCAGGGTAATGGGGTCGCCGTCGTTCTCGTACACCGTTTCATGGATGGATGCTGGACTGCGGCTTGCTTCCTGCGCCATGATCACATCTTCCGGTGATAGTTCCAGAAACTCGGCTATTTCGTTGACAGTCGGTACCCTGCCCAAAGTTTTGGAAAGCTCGTCTTTCGCTTTCCGTATCTTATTCCCGGTTTCTTTTAGCGACCTGCTCACTTTCACGGTGCCGTCATCCCGGATGAAACGCTGGATTTCCCCAATAATCATTGGGACGGCATACGTTGAAAATTTTACGTCATACGAAAGGTCAAATTTATCAACTGATTTTAAGAGGCCGATGCTGCCAATCTGGAACAGGTCGTCCGGTTCATATCCCCTGTTGAGGAAGCGCTGAACGACAGACCATACGAGCCGCATATTCTTCTGGACGATTAAATCTCTGGCAGCCTGGTCACCCTGCTGGCTTCTCAAAATCAGTTCTTTGACTTCATGGTCCTTAAGATACGTTTGGCTATTATCCTTTTTTACCTCCACATCCATAGGCAGAACTCCCTTAATTGCACAGCGCTTTGCTCTTTGACAGGTGCTTTTTCAAACGAATCTCTGTCCCAAAGCCGGGCTCTGATCTCACTTGTACTTCGTCCATGAAATTTTCCATAATTGTAAAGCCCATACCGGATCTTTCAAGCTCAGGCTTAGAGGTATACAGTGGCTGCATGGCTTCATCGATATCCGGAATCCCAATTCCTTCGTCCCTGATCACCATTTCTACCATTCCATCCTCAAGCATCACAGAAATGAACACTTTTCCATCTGGATTGCTTTCGTATCCATGAATAATCGCGTTCGTTACCGCTTCAGATACTACTGTTTTAATTTCCGTCAGTTCGTCCATCGTTGGGTCCAGCTGCGCAATGAAGGCAGCGACAGTCACGCGGGCGAAAGACTCGTTCTGGCTTAATGCGCTAAAATGAAGATTCATCTCATTCTTCATGGATCAAGCAACCCCCAATCTCTCTAAAGCATATTCTTCTGTCGGTTCAAGACGGATAATCTTGAATAGCCCTGACATATCAAATAATCTCTTGATTGGCGGAGAAATTGCGCATACAACCATTTCTCCATGAAGTTGCTTGATTTGTTTATACCTGCCTAAAACTACCCCAAGACCTGAACTATCCATAAATGTGAGATGTTCGAGGTTCAAGACAATGTGGCGGACTTCTTCGTTTTCAAGGGCTTTTGTTGCCTGCTCGCGAAGCTGGTCTGCAGTATGGTGATCCAATTCACCACTTACTCGAATTAATAAGACGTCATGCTTCACTTCGATATCAATGTTAAGACTCACTATCCAAAGCCTCCTTATCTGGTATAGTGAGTCAAATTCTCCATTGATTCGGGCAAATCCTTCTTAAGAACAAAACTAGTGCCCATTCGCTAAAACTAGATGGAATGGCAGAGTTTTCGACATTCTCTTTCAAAAATCCCCATTATTGCTGGCTTCCCGCTCTTGTAAACATTCCAAATGAGCGTTTATATAAGGTCCACCAACTAGCTTTTTCCACCGTCGCAGCAGCAACAAGAGGTGTTTCAGCAAGAGTTTTGCCGTCTTTGACCAGTTTCAAAGTCCCTACCTTGTCACCTTTTTGGACAGGTGCTTTAAGGCTCTTATTCAAAGTGATTTTCTGCTTTACATCCTTGACGTCTGCACCTTTTTTAGTCAATAGTGAGACACTTTCAGATGTGACAGCGTTGATTGTCTTCTTGTCACCTTTGCTGATGGCTGCTTTGCCAAGTGCATGGCCTTTCTTGAACATAGGATGTGTCTGGTATTGGCTGAAAGCATAATCGAGCATTTTCGTTACCTGTGCGTTCCTTGCCTTGGAGGTCGGGGCTCCAAACACGACAGCAATCGCACGCATGCCATCCTTTTGAGCTGTAGCCGTCAGGCAATATTTCGCCTCGTTTGTAAATCCTGTTTTCAGTCCATCCACTCCCGGATAAAAACGAACAAGCTTATTCGTATTGACCAGCCAGAATTTCTTTTCAGAATCCTCCCGGAGATAGTCTTCATACGTTCCGGTGAATTTCGTGATTTTTTCATATTTCAGCAACTCTTTTGCCATCATGGACATGTCATATGCTGAACTGTAATGTCCATCGACAGGCAATCCGGTCGTGTTCTTGAATACTGTATTCTTCAGGCCTAGCTCTTTTACTTTCTCATTCATCATTTTGACGAAAGCTTCTTCAGACCCGCCAATTCGTTCAGCCATGGCTACTGAAGCATCATTTCCTGATCCGATTGCAATGCCTTTCAGCATTTGCTCAACTGTCATTTCTTCTCCTGGCTCAAGGAAAATTTGTGAACCTCCCATAGAAGCAGCATATTCACTGGCCCGGACTTTTTCGTCCATTTTCAGCTTACCTTCATCCAATGCTTCCATGATTAAGAGCATAGTCATGATTTTTGTCATGCTGGCTGGCGGGAGTTTTTCATGACTGTTTTTATCAAATAAAACCTGACCAGTATCACGTTCAATCAAAATAGCTGAACTGGCATCATCAGCCAGTCCTGGGTCACCCTCATTTGCGTACCCTATTGGAGATGTAATTGCAGCGCCCATCATAAAAACAAGCAGTATAGTCGTCAACTTTTTCAGATTCATGGCCATAACCCTCCTATCTTTATAGGGTCTATTTTTTCCAACGAATCCATTTTTATACAATCAAGGTATATAAAACCTTGATTTTCTGCACACAAAAAAGCGAAGAGTTGCCTCTTCGCTTCTTCCTGCATCTATTTATTCAGTGATTTCTTCATGAACCAGAATAGGTGCATCTACATGTTCACTTGTTACCTTAATATTTTCATACAGCATTTCCTTCACTTCATTTACATCCTCAAAGTTGCTATAGATTGTAAGAAGTGAATCGCCTTTTTCGACTTTATCGCCAATTTTCTTGCGCAATACCAAACCTACTGCCAGGTCGATCACAGATTCTTTCGTAGCTCTTCCTGCGCCAAGAAGCATAGCTGCTGTTCCTACTTCGTCAGCAATGATTTCAGAAACATATCCTGCCTCTTTCGCCTCAAGCTCAAAGGTGTATTTTGCCTGAGGAAGCCTGCTTGGATCATCGACAACCGAAGCATCTCCGCCCTGGGATGCCAGGAACACTTTGAATGTTTCAAGTGCGGTACCGTTCTTGATCACTTCTTCCAGCTTGCTGCGTGCTTCTCCAAGCGATTCAGCTTTTCCAGCAAGGAATACCATGTGGCTGCCAAGCGTCAAGCAAAGTTCAGTCAGGTCTTCTGGACCTTCACCCTTCAATGTATCAATTGCTTCCTTAACTTCTAAAGCGTTACCGATGGCATATCCAAGCGGCTGGCTCATATCCGAAATGACAGCCATCGTCCTGCGGCCAACATTATTACCGATTCGGACCATCGCCTTAGCCAATTCACGAGAATCATCGAGAGTCTTCATGAATGCGCCTGCCCCTGTTTTAACATCAAGGACGATCGCGTCAGCTCCTGCAGCGATTTTCTTGCTCATGATTGAGCTCGCAATCAATGGGATGCTGTCCACAGTAGCTGTTACATCTCGCAATGAATAAAGCTTTTTATCAGCCGGAGTAAGGTTTCCGCTTTGGCCGATAACGGCAATTTTATTTTTATTTACAAGATTGATGAATTCATCATTATCAATTTCAACATGGAAGCCTTCAACAGCCTCCAGCTTGTCGATTGTCCCTCCTGTGTGGCCAAGCCCGCGTCCGGACATTTTCGCGACCGGTACACCTAAAGCTGCTACTAAAGGTCCTAAAACAAGAGTCGTCGTATCACCTACACCGCCTGTAGAGTGCTTGTCGACTTTCACGCCTTCAATGGCTGATAAATCAATCTGGTCCCCAGATTTCACCATGGCCATTGTAAGGTCTGCGCGCTCTTTTTCAGTCATACCCTGGAAAAAAATCGCCATTGTCAGGGCACTTACCTGATAGTCTGGAATCGATCCATCCGTGTAGCCTTCAACAAAAAATCGGATCTCTTCAGTTGATAATTCATGCCCGTCACGTTTTTTCTCGATAACGTCAACCATTCTCATCCTTATCACCACTTATCATTATTTAGCCGGTAAGCTATTGATTTCTTATCCTAACGTTTTTACAATCTCATTTACGAGTAAAAGGAAGCTTGATTTCACTTTTTCAGTCGTTTCGATTACTTCATCATGGCTTAAAGGCTGATCAAGGATCCCTGCTGCCATATTAGAGATACAAGAAATGCCGAGCACTTCAAGTCCTGAATGCTTAGCAACGATCACTTCCGGTACTGTGGACATTCCGACTGCATCACCGCCCATTGTACGGATCATTCGTACTTCTGCAGGTGTTTCGTAAACTGGTCCAGGGTTACCGACATATACTCCCTCTTTGAGTGTGAGGTTGTTCTTATCAGCAACTTCTTTCGCAACTCCTCTTAATTTCTTGGAGTAAGCTTCGCTCATATCCGGGAAACGTACGCCAAAACGGGAATCATTAGGCCCAATAAGCGGATTCGTTCCCATATTGTTGATATGGTCAGTAATGATCATTAAATCGCCAGGCTCGAAGCTTTCGTTCACACCGCCAGCTGCGTTCGTAACAATCAGCTTATCAATTCCCAGTTCCTTCATCACGCGCACTGGAAAAGTAACCTTATCCATACTATAGCCTTCGTAATAATGGAAACGTCCTTGCATCGCAATCACTTCCACACCGCTGAGCTGTCCGCAGACCAATTGTCCTGCATGGCCTTCTACAGTCGAAACCGGGAACCCCGGGATTTCGTTATAAGGGATCTTAACCGGGTTCTCGATATCATCCGCAAGTACGCCTAGCCCGGAACCGAGAATCAACCCAATTTTCGGCTGCTTCTTCAGTTTGTCATTAATAAAAGATGCTGCATCTTGAATGTAATTGTAATCCATAACATCCACTCCTTATTTCAATTCATTTAGAAAGCTTGTTCCGTGGTCCGGCATTTTCACATTGAAGTTTTCCGCAACAGTTGCACCGATATCTGCAAATGTTTTACGGACAGGCAATTCTTTTCCTTCGTTCATTCCTTTTGAATAGACGAGGAGCGGCACGTATTCACGTGTATGGTCTGTTCCGTGATGAACTGGATCATTTCCGTGGTCAGCAGTTATGATGAGAAGGTCATCTTCTTTCAACTTCTCGAATACCTCAGGAAGTCGGGCATCGTATTCTTCCAATGCCTTGCCATACCCTTCAGGATCGCGGCGATGTCCGAACAAAGCATCAAAGTCTACAAGGTTCAGGAAGCTCAAGCCTGTAAAATCCTGATCAAGCGTTTGAAGCAATTTGTCCATTCCGTCCATGTTTGACTCAGTGCGAAGAGATTCAGTTACCCCTTCTCCGTCATAAATATCGGCGATTTTACCGATAGCCAGTACGTCAAGACCTGAATCCTTCAATTCATTCATGACGGTTCTGCCGAAAGGTTTCAGCGCATAGTCATGGCGATTGGATGTGCGTTTAAAGTCTCCTGGTTCACCGATAAAAGGTCTTGCAATGACCCTTCCGACCATGTACTTCTCATCAAGCGTCAATTCCCTGGCAATTTTACAAATATCATAAAGCTCTTCAATTGGAATGATCTCTTCATGTGCAGCGATTTGCAAAACTGAGTCAGCAGATGTATAGACAATCAGCGCTCCTGTCTTCATATGCTCTTCACCAAGCTCAACAAGGATTTCCGTTCCGCTTGCAGGCTTGTTGCCGATAACCTTCCTGCCAGTACGTGATTCAAGCTCAGATATCAATTCATCCGGGAATCCTTCAGGAAATGCCTGGAATGGTGTCTCGATATTCAGCCCCATGATCTCCCAGTGGCCTGTCATTGTATCTTTGCCGTTAGAAGCCTCTTCCATCTTTGTGTAGTAAGCCAGTGGCTTATCTGCTGGAGTGATTCCTTTGATCGCCTCGATGTTACTGAGACCGAGTTTGCCCATGTTCGGCATGTTCAAGCCATTCATTCTTTCTCCGATATGGCCAAGTGTATGTGACCCTTTATCTCCAAACTTTTCCGCGTCAGGAGCTTCGCCGATCCCGACTGAATCCATGACGATCAAGAACACTCTTTTATATGTATTCGACATTCTTTCTCCTCCTTAAAATGGTGAATGCGTTAATAATCTTTTTTACAATTTTTATGATACCCTTTTTTGTTTCAGATAATCGAATGCTTGCGTTTTCATTTGTCAGAAGTCTGACATCCTCATTGTACTAAATAAAATGAAAAATACAAGAAAAAAAGCCGACTTTTAGCCGGCCTTTTATGACAATTCTATGAAACTATTATCCTATTGTGTGAATCGCAGCCTTCTTCGGTCAATGCATTAAACACGGAAGGCATCCCGCTGTGTTAAGCACGGGGGTGGAATTTTGTATAGACGTCCTTTAATCTTGTCTTCGTGACATGGGTATAGATCTGGGTTGTCGAGATGTCCGCATGGCCCAGCATTTCTTGTACAGCGCGAAGATCGGCGCCATTTTCCAGCAGGTGAGTGGCAAATGAATGTCTCATCGTATGCGGGGTCAGCTCTTTTTCAATTCCCGCTTCTGTCGCGAGCCGTTTGAGGATTTTCCAAAAACCCTGACGTGATAGGCCCTTCCCATGGTGATTTAAAAATAAAGAGCCATCTTTGTGTTTTTTGGATATAAGTTTCGGACGGCCCTTTTCAAGATATTGCTCAATTGCATCTGAAGCAGTTTTGCCAATAGGAATGATTCTTTCCTTGCTCCCTTTCCCCATGCAGCGGACAAACCCCATAGTTAGATG
Organism: Mesobacillus sp. LC4; assembly: GCF_053543455.1. Classification (NCBI taxonomy): domain Bacteria; kingdom Bacillati; phylum Bacillota; class Bacilli; order Caryophanales; family Bacillaceae; genus Mesobacillus; species Mesobacillus sp. LC4. The sequence goes on along the minus strand of NZ_JBGCUB010000001.1, from coordinate 426,939 downwards.
GACATCAGCTAATTTTAGTCCGATCAGCTCGCTCACACGGATTCCGGTAGCATACATCATTTCCAGCATCGCCTTGTCCCGATAGCCAAAATGGTCAGTCAGTTTCGGGCTGTCGAGAAGTGTCTCTACCTCTTCCATGCTCAATACCTTGGGCAAGGACCGTTCATGCTGAGGACTCTCGATGTGAACCGTGGGATCATGGTCGACTGCCTTTTCCCTCAGCAGGAAATGATGGAAAGCCCTGATTGAGGCAATATGTCTTGCCAGTGTCTTTGACGATTTTCCTGTGTCTTTCAAATGACCCAGGAAATGAACAATCTGGGGACGTTGTACACCGTTTAAATCCCCAAGCTGTTCAACATTTTTAAGGTATGTGATATAACTGTTCAAGTCACGTTTATAGGACACGATCGTGTTATTCGAAAGTCCCTTTTCAACAACTAAAAAGTGGATAAAGTCGTCAAGCCTGTCTTCCATTCTTATTACTCCCCATTCAGATAAAACAGTAGAAGCCTTTCAAACATACTTCCCTTTTCTTCATCAAAAGTTCCTGACACCTTTATAGCCGCTCCTTCTGGTGCGTCATATCGATGATAACTCTCATACTCTTCGTTAATCCACATGATACCATAATAAAATAAGATTGTGCATCCGGTGAATAATATAAACACCTTTAATGTATGCAGGACCAATCCAAACCACGATTTCATTTTTCTTGCCTCCAAACCGACACATAGAACAAGGGATGCCCCTTTTTCAGAGTCCGTCATGTTCTATTCGACTATACTTATTTACTAATCTGTATGCCAATTTGGACAAGAATTATACCTAATGCTAAGGCAATTTCACGAGAAAATAAAAAACCCTTCTTCAATGGAAAAAGGGTTTTGGAATCATTCATCAGTTTCAGTTGTTTCTTTTTCCTGACATCTATGGCAAATGCCGTGGAAAGTCAGGCGGTGATCTTTGATTTTAAAATTCCAGTCTCTTTCAACGATCTCTTCCACATCTTCAAGAAGGTCGTCCTGGATTTCATCCACTGCTCCGCATTCGATGCAGACGAGATGATGGTGGAAATGGGCAGCGCCTTCCTGGCGGAGATCGTAACGAGATACACCATCGCCGAAGTTGATCTTATCGACAATTTTCAGTTCAGTCAGCAGTTCAAGTGTCCGGTATACTGTTGCCAAACCGATCTCAGGAGATTTCTCTTTGACAAGCAAATAAACATCTTCCGCGCTCAAGTGGTCTTCTTCATGTTCAAGCAACACGCGAACAGTAGCTTCACGCTGCGGCGTTAATTTATAGCTGGACGAATGCAGCTGTTTCTTGATTCTCTCAATTCTGTTTTCCATTTCGATAACTCTCACTCCCCCGCCACTATTCTTATATTATATCAGAAGGGGAATGAGATTCAAAATAAAATTATTACAAATAAGAAACAATAGTTATTTTTATTTAGTAATTACTTTAATTAACGGAGTTGATGACCGCCTTCAACAGTGCTGGAGACAAATACGCCTCCACTCCTGCCGCCAGAGCCAGGAAAACAAGCGCAGCGACAAACGCAAAGATATATCTGAAGAATTGCGGCATGATTGGCTGGTTGATTTTCTTCATAAATTGGTTCCTGATCATTTTCAATGAAAAAGTCACCGCCATTGTTGCTGTTATGATGAATACCGGAATAATAATGAAGTTTTGCGGAAGGATGGAAACAAAAGATAAAAGAAATCCGTCCCATTGCATCTGGTTAACAAGAAAGCCGACCGTGAAGCCAACAACCATCCCTTTCATGAAAAGCAGAATCAGTATGACTGGAAGCCCTATGATTGAAACTCCAAGAATCCAGATCAGTCCAATGAATTTCCCATTGTGTAAAAAGCTTTGCAAAAATAAATCTTTTCCGTCCGCTACTTTTCCGGATGCGGCCTGGCCAAAGAACTGCGATAAATAATAGAATAAATCCTCTTTTTGAGTGAAGCTGAGGCTATTCACTATTATGGCCCCAAATATGACTCCCATCAAAAACAGGACAATGACAAAAAGATAGATTGAGGAATATTCTCTTAAATGGGTTACTGCGACGTCCTGGTACCTTCGTTTCTTCATCTCTTTTCCTCCTGCATATTGGTTACTATCATCATATGCATGGACAGAGAGTCTATGACTGCAAAGCTTTCATTTTAAGATTTAATAGAAAACGAAAAGCGTAAGCTCCTTGTCAGTCCCGACAAGCGTCTCGAGCTGCTCAAAGCTAACGCTTTTCGCAAGAGACTCGTGGGAGCACTCTCGGGGATGAAAGCTGGCTAGACGCTGGAGCTGGAAACAAAAATCCGGCCATTTCACATGACCGGATTCATTTAATCAGTTATCTTACCGTATTTTCCTCCACCGCCTGCGTGAAACGCAAGTTGGCCTTTTCTAGCCTTATCTATCGTTATAGCAGTTTTTTCAGGAATGACCTGTTTTAAGTAGTCAAATGGCACTGAATGAAGGACGGCCATTTCTGTACCAAAATGATTCATGAGCTTTTTTAGCATTTTCGGACCCAGCCCTGGTATGAATTCGAGCGGCACCTGGTGGATATATGGGGGCCTTTCATAATTATTTCCCTCAGAAGTCCTTAGTTCCAGTATTCTGTCAGCAACACCTTTCACCTTTTTAACAGATCCACAAACAGTGCATGCCTCATCGAATGCGGAATTGTATGCCAGGCAATCTGCACAGACGGTCCGGTGATACTTACCGAGCTGAGGATCCAGACCATAATTTGCTCTGATCCCCCTGCCTTCCGCTTTGCTTAGTGCAAGTCCCAGTTCTTTGAAAGATGGTTCAGCCATTACAATCTTCTGGTATTCTCTCGCGATTTTTGCAAGTGAATGGGCGTCGGAATTCGTCACGAACGTATAACGGTGAAGCTCAGCCAGCTGGTCTGCCATGTTTGTATCTGAGCTTAAGCCTAATTCAATTCCATCGATCAGGTCTGCATCGAACACCTCTGCAAGAGAATTCCTGACCCCTTTTCCGTATAAGCTTTTAAAGGGCGTAAATACATGAGCAGGAATGAAAATACCACCAAGTTCCTTAACCTTTTTTTGCAAAACACGGCCAGAAACATACACTCTTTGAGAGCTCAAATGAATATTTTTCAAGTGGTTTGCGAGCCAATCTGAAAAAGCTCTCATCTTTTGGAGAGTTGGCAGATAGCATAATACATGAATTGGTCCCTGAGTGCTTTCATCATTTATCTCAAGCTCGGAACCAAGGATCACACTCATCCCGCCATAATTCAGTCCACCCTCTGGATGTTCCTGCAGCTCACCTGATTTAAGCAACTCTTCCATTTCATCCAACACTTCCGGTGAATGGCTGTCAATGACCCCGATCATATTCAATCCTTTATAATCCCTTGCGTGGCGGATTATATTGCTGAATGTGAGTGATTTTGCACCCGTGATTTTAACAGCTCTTCCTGATCTCGTCCTGCCAATATGGATGTGCAGATCAACGAAGTATTCCTTCATTTACTTTTCCAACGCTTCCTGCAATTGCAGATGCTGGACTGCATATGCTGTTTTGGCATCAAAGATTTTTTGTTCTTTCACAAGCTGGATCGCCTCTTCAAGGGTTATTTCCAGCAAATTGACAAACTCATCCTCGTCGGCTGCCGCTGGATTGGCCTTTTTAGCAAGCCCAGTTGCTCTATATACATGGATAATCTCATCTGCGAACCCCGGGGAAGTATAGAAGGAGATCAGCCATTCCATGTTGGCACATTCATAACCAGTTTCTTCCTCAAGCTCACGTGCAGCACAAATTTCTGGATTTTCTCCTGCCTCCAGCTTGCCAGCAGGGATCTCAATGATTGTCCGTTCAAGAGCCTTCCTATATTGTTCGACCATGATGATTTTATTATCAGCAGTGACCGGAATGACCGCTACTGCCCCTGGATGCTTAACGATTTCCCTTTTTGATGTTTTTCCATTCGGCAATTCTACATCGTCTACCTGCAGGCTTATGACCTTTCCTGTGAAAATCTGCTCTGTCTTCAATGTTTTTTCCTCAAGCGATTTCATACATGTCCACTCCTGTTCTAATCCGATATCAAATGCTCATACATTTTACCATACTTATCTGAAAGGAGTATGCCTATGAAAATTTACGTCCATGGCCAGGGTATCACTCTTGCTGGAAAGGCGTGGGAAATCAAAACCATCTTAAAAGAGTATGGAAAAAAACATGAGCTTGTTAAAGATTGGGTAGACGCTGTCAATCAGCATACACGCCGGCCTGAATAGTTGAATACACTCCTTTTTTTCCGTTAAGATGGAATCAATATTGGAACGGAGTGATTTTATATGAAGAGACGGAAACTGGGTACATCTGATCTGTTTGTCAGCGAAATCGGCCTCGGTTGTATGTCGCTTGGAACGGATCTTTCAAAGGCACAGGGGGTCGTTGAAGCTGCCCTAGAAGAAGGAATCAACTATTTTGATACCGCTGATTTGTACGACTTCGGGGAAAATGAAAAGATAGTCGGACAAGTCTTAAAGAATGTCAGAGAGCAAGTCGTCATCGCTACAAAGGCCGGCAATCGCTGGACTGACGCGAAAGACAGCTGGACCTGGGATCCCTCAAAGGCTTATATCAAGGAAGCCGTCAAGCAAAGTTTGAAAAGACTGGATACCGATTATATTGACCTGTATCAGCTGCACGGTGGGACAATCGAAGACAATATTGACGAAACAATCGAGGCTTTTGAAGAATTGAAAGATGAAGGCTATATTAAATTTTATGGGATATCTTCCATTAGACCAAATGTCATTCGAGAATATGCTCAAAAATCAAATATAGTCTCGGTCATGATGCAGCTCAGCATACTGGACCGCCGCCCGGAAGAAGTTGCGCTCCCGCTCCTTCAGGAAAAAAACATCAGTGTGGTAACAAGAGGGACGGTCGCTAAAGGCATGCTCAGTGACAGGATGCTCGAGAAAGCAGCTGCCAAAGGGTATCTCGATTACAGTTATGACGAATTGGCAGTGATCCTTCCTTTATTGAAAGAGAAGGTCGCTTCATCAAGATCACTTGCTGAAGTCGCCATTCAATATAATTTAGCCCAACCTTCCGTAGCTTCCGTTGTAGCAGGAGCAAGCACGCCTGAACAAATCAAGGAAAATGCCAGGGCTGCGAGTTCCGCTTCACTGTCTGCTGAAGAAATCAAGTTAATTAAGTCCATTACAAAGGCAAATAAATATGAACAACATAGATAAAAAAGGAACACCTTCGCTTGCAAAAGCGAAAGTGTTCCTTTTTACTCTGGATCCAGTATCTATGCCAGCGTCAATAAAAATGTGTAGCCTGCCATTCCAGCGGCAAATGCCCAAAAGTTACTCTCCCTTTCCTCCGGGAGCTCTTCTTTCATTACATTTAAAATGACTCCGCCTGCAAGAAGGGCAAAAAGGACAGCAATAATGTTTTCATTCACTTCCCAGATAATCCCGATTGCCCAGCCTGCCAATATTGCGGCTGCCAGAAGCCATCTCCCTATAACATCATACATGTCCTTGTGTGCTTCCCTGAGCGCATGGTCACTGGTGATGAAGTGGACGGCCAGTGCGATAAAGTAAAAAAACAGTCCCATTTTTGTTTCCTGCTCTCCATGTAGCAGCAAATACCCAATCAAGCTGTTATAGAGAAAAAAAGAAACGATGTGGATCCAAAATACTCCTTTTGAAGCCCGATCCATATTGTGTTTCTCTTGCTGCCTTTTTTTTGAGGTCTTTACCATGCGTTCCAGCCCATAAAAAATGGCCAAACCAATCATAGCAACAATATATGTATGGTTTTCAAAGAACTTTAAGGCACCTGATTGGATACTCCTGTCAAGGACCTCGTTATGTTTATTCAACTCAGGGAGCAGGTGGATGAACACATAGGCTACAGAGATGCCTCCTGCAGCTGATAGCAGTCTGCTTCTAGGCACACTGTCGAGAAAAGGTAAATATCTTGAAAATAAATGGATGGAAACAAATCCAGCCGCCAATATGAAAGTGATAAGTAACAAATGCTTTGCTCCTTTGCTTTTTTTACCTAATTGCCCTTTCGTACACGAAGCAAAACATTTTATCCAGGTGCAAAACCCTTTATCTTTCAGGCCGCCACAACATTGCTTTTTGCTCAAGCTCCTTTACGATTGGAGACTTTTCAGCAATATAAGAATCAATATCGTATTCATATTTAAGGGCAGCTTTTTCTTTTACCCCAGCATACTTGCTGGCTTCCGATGGGTGAGCCCTTAAGTAATCACGAAAAACAAGATGCCTGTATAATTGATGGCTGCCTTTTTCAAAAGAGTGCAAATGAACTTTTCGAATTCCGTTTTCGTCATGTTTTTGGAAATAACGCCGCCCAGGGATGCCGTTTTCCCCTTTCGCCTCGTACCCTGCTGCCACAATCGCGGGTGCCGCCTTATCAACTTGTTCAAGGGTGTCTGCTGCTAACATGATGTCGATGATTGGCTTGGCGCTAAGGCCCGGGACAGATGTACTGCCGATATGATGGATTTCAACATCTCTTCGGTTAAAAATGGATTCAAGAAGATGCTTCTCATTTTCAAAAAGAGTTTCCCACTCGGGATTGTATGGAACAACTTCCACTCTTCTCCGGGTCATTTGAACTTCTTCCAATCCATGTCGCTCTCGGAAAGCAATTCTTCAAACGATTTATTCTTTTCCCTTAAACGCTTCTCCTCCTTCTTGCGCTCCAGTTCTGCCTGCTTCTTCTTTTCTTCTTCGTCCTTTAACTCTTGTTGCTGGGCTTTTAGCTTTTGCATGATATCCTGATTCAGGAGATCGCCAAGTGTTGCTGGCTTATCTTCTTTTTTCACTTGTTGCTGGCGTTTTTGTTTCTTTTTCATCGTTGATCCCTCGGTTCTATGTTTTTGGTAACTTGGTTTAAATTCTGAGAGCCTATTTTGGATTGTTAAACTAGTCTGTTGATTTCCGTTCCAGGCGCTTCGCTTTCCGCGGGGCTGGCGCTGAGCCTCCTCGTCGCTTTGCTCCTGCGGGGTCTCACCTGACCAGCTAAGCCCGCAGGAGTCTACGTGCCTTCCACTCCAATCAACAGGGCTTATAAAATAAAAATAAATTTAATACAAACATTTGTGATGAAATTATACCATCGGATGCTAACAATTAAAATTTTTCTGAGTTTGCTGCTCTTTAAAGCAAAAGGAACGCCTTTTTAAGGACGTTCCCGTTTTATCAATATGCGTCTAGGATGACTGAGTCGTCTACTTGTAATTCAGGTTCTGTTGATTTGATGACATCGTCGACTGTGTATCCGGAAGCTACTTCAACTAGTTTCAATCCGAAAGGTGTCACGTCTATGACCGCCATGTCAGTGATGATCCGATTGACGACGCCTTTTCCTGTGAGCGGCAGGCTGCATTCCTTAAGGATTTTCGCCTCACCGCTTTTGTTCACGTGCTCCATGATGACGATGATTTTTTGGGCACCGTGGACAAGGTCCATCGCTCCGCCCATTCCTTTGATCATCTTGCCTGGAATCATCCAGTTTGCCAGATCACCTGATTCAGCGACCTCCATCCCGCCGAGGATCGCTATATTGATGTGTCCACCGCGAATCATGGCAAAAGACTCAGCAGAATCGAAATACGCTGCACCTGGAATGGCAGTGACCGTTTCCTTACCTGCATTGATCAAATCAGGATCGACTCTTTCTTCCGTTGGGTAGGGGCCGATACCGAGCAGGCCGTTTTCTGATTGAAGGACAACTTGCTTGTCATCAGAGATGAAGTTTGCCACTAGCGTCGGCATTCCGATTCCAAGGTTTACGTAAAAACCATTTTGAATTTCTTTTTCCGCCCGGCGCGCGATTTTCTCCCGGACATTCCCTTTGTTTTTAATCATAAGCCTTCTCCTTTCATGTTCAGCCAGAGTTAACCTCTCACCGTCAGCCTTTCAATTCGCTTCTCCTGATTTCCTTCAATCAGCGTTTGGACATAGATGCTTGGAGTATGGATACTGTTCGGCTCCAATTCCCCAACTTCATATAGATTTTCGACTTCGGCAATCGTGACCCTGCCGGCTGCTGCTATCATTGGATTGAAGTTTCTTGCCGTTTTATGGTAGACAAGGTTGCCCATCTTATCGCCCTTCCAAGCCCTGACAATGCTGAAATCCGCCGTCAGTGACTCTTCCAGGAGGTATTCCTTGCCATTGAACATACGGGTTTCTTTTCCCTCCGCGATTGGAGTGCCCACTCCTGCAGGTGTATAGAATGCCGGGATTCCAGCACCGCCAGCCCTGATTTTTTCCGCAAGGGTTCCTTGAGGAATCAATTCGACTTCGATTTCGCCAGACAATACTTGTCTTTCGAACTCTTTGTTTTCTCCAACATAGGAACCGACCATTTTCTTGATCTGCTTGTTTTTAAGCAAAAGGCCAAGCCCCCAATCGTCGACACCGCAGTTATTTGAAATGACTGTCAGGTCTTTCACTCCTTTTTCAACAAGCGCGAGGATGGCGTTTTCAGGGATACCGCAGAGCCCGAAGCCTCCCACCATCAAGGTTGCACCGTCTTGGATATCCGCTACGGCATCTTGAAAGGATGTGCAAATTCTTTTCATCGTTTTTCCCCCTTTTACTATGGATAGCACTGGCCGGCGTCTTAATGACAGTCAGCCAGAGTTTTTTAATAGAATGAAAGATTCATTGTTTTATGCCAGTTCCACTACAGTGGCGACACCCTGTCCGCCTCCGATGCAAAGCGTAGCAAGACCTTTTTTTGCTTGTCTCCGCTGCATTTCATGGATCAGCGTAACCAGGATCCTTGCACCGCTGGCCCCAATCGGATGGCCTAGAGCTATTGCTCCGCCATTCACGTTCAGGATTTCCTTATTGAAATTCAACTCACGGTCGACAGCGAGTGACTGTGCGGCAAACGCTTCATTCGCCTCGATCAGCTCCATGTCTTCCATCGTCATGCCCGCTTTATTCAAAGCTTTTTTCACTGCGTCAACCGGTCCGATGCCCATGACACTTGGATCAACACCAGCACTTGCGTTTGCCCTGATTACAACAAGCGGTTTCAGGCCAAGCTCCTCTGCTTTTGCCTTGCTCATTACAACGAGAGCTGCAGCTCCGTCATTGATTCCTGACGCATTCCCTGCTGTTACGCTCCCATCCTTTTTGAATGCAGGACGCAGTCCGCCAAGCTTTTCTGCAGTTGTTCCTTTTTTCGGATATTCATCTGTATCAAAAACAACCGGATCCCCTTTTCGCTGAGGAATTTCAATCGGTACGATCTCATCTTTGAACTTTCCTTCTTCAATCGCTTTTGCAGCCTTTTCCTGGCTGGATGCTGCGAACTCGTCCTGTTCTCCACGGCCGATATCGTATCGAGAGCATAAATTCTCTGCGGTCACTCCCATGTGGTAATCATTGAACGCACACCACAGTCCGTCCGAGATCATACTGTCGACAAGCTTTTGGTCACCCATCTTGAATCCATCACGTGCGTTTTTCAATAAATATGGAGCCTGGCTCATATTCTCCATTCCGCCGGCTACGACAACCTCAGCATCTCCGGCGATAATTGCCTGTGCTGCCAGATGTACGGCCTTCAATCCTGAACCACATACTTTATTGATCGTCATAGAGGAAGCGCTTTCAGGAATGCCCGCCTTAATCGCTGCCTGCCTCGCCGGATTCTGCCCAAGACCTGCCTGGAGGACATTGCCCATGATGATCTCATCCACTTGATCAGGCTGGACACCCGCCTGCTTCAATGCATCTTTAATTACCGCAGCACCTAGATCTGGTGCGGAAATATTCTTCAAACTCCCATTAAAGCTGCCAATAGCCGTTCTTACTGCAGCTACGATTACTGCTTCAGTCTTGCTCAAACTGCTCACCCTTTCTCTGATTCTCACATTTTATTAACTTCTATTGCTTTTGATAAAATCCCTTTTATTTTATCAAAATTTTATTTATTCTTGCATTTTTAAAAATATTCTATTTACAATTAAGATATCTTAAGAGGAGGGGTATATCAAATGCTTCAGCTTCCCAAGAAGGTTGAAATAATTGAAGTAGGCCCGAGAGATGGGCTCCAAAATGAAAAGAGTTTTGTTCCTACGGAAGTAAAAAAAGAATTTATCACTACGCTGAAGGGTGCCGGCATCAAAGAGATGGAGCTTACTTCCTTCGTCTCCCCTAAATGGGTGCCGCAGATGGGGGATGCAGCAGAAATCGTAGCTGACTGCCTTGATAGCGACACCAGGAATATCGTCCTCGCTCCTAATAAAAAGGGGATTGAGCGCGTCTATATGACCGAATGCAAGGCAGTCGCTGTCTTCGTTGGTGTCAGCAATACGTTTAACGAGAAAAATATTAACAAATCAACTTCTGAGAGCCTTGCCGAGGTTCTCCCGCTGATTGTTGAGCTTAAAGAGAAGGTCTATTTTGTGCGTGCATGCATCTCCACTGCTTTTTATTGCCCATATGAAGGCAAGGTAGATGAAGATGAAGTGCTTGCACTTTGCGGTGAGTTCGTTCGTGCCGGGGTCGATGAACTGAGTGTGGCCGATACAATTGGCATGGCGGCACCTCATGAGTCCTATTCTTTATTTGCCAAATTGAAGGATGCCTATCCCGATGTGCTGCTGACTGCGCATTTCCATGATACAAGGAAGCTGGCTCTATCAAATATTCTCGCCTCTCTCCAGGCAGGAGTCACCCGATTCGACACTTCTGCAGGCGGCCTTGGCGGATGCCCATTCGCCCCAGGTGCTGCAGGCAACGCCGCTACTGAGGATGTCGTCTATATGCTGCACAGGATGGGGATTGAAACCGGGGTTGACCTTGAGAAGATGCTCAATGCCATCGAGGTGGTCAAGCCTCACCTCTCAAGGCCGATTGAAAGCACCTATTTCAAGCTGAATTCTGTTACTGTTTAACTTTTTGCATAAGCTCCTGATTTAAAATCCATCTTATTAGATGAGGTAATTTAGAAGAAGGGAGCATGTTGCATGAGCCAAAAACGGGACAAAGGCTACAGCCAGCAAGGCAAGCCAAATGCAGATAGTGTAAAACAGCAGATTGCCGTCGAAGATCTTGAAAAAGCGCTTCATCCGACAAAGCGCCAAAATTCACAACAATAAGTTATAGTGGACCGCCGGTTCGGCGGTCTTTTTCCTGTTTGTATTACTGATTCTAATGGTAAAATAAAGAAAACAGATTATCGGAGGGTTGAGCTTGAGAAGAGCGTTCCGCGTGCTATTTTCTTTCTTGTTGATTCTTACCTCGCTCGGGGTTTTCATATCCAATAAAGTCATGTTCTTAAAAAGGAAAGACGACGAAGAAATCTTCAATCGAGAAACGGAAGCCGGGCATCTGGTGCCTGATGAATACGAATCCCTGCCAAAAAGGGAAGTCACGATTCCATCCTCTTTTGGTTACTCATTGAAGGCTGTCCTTGTTGAGCCACATGACACAAACCGCTACATCATCATTGCTCATGGGGTAACCCAGAGCAAGACCAATTCTGTAAAATATATGAATTTGTTCCTGAACAGGGGCTTCAATGCGGTTATCTATGACCACCGCCGTCATGGAGAATCCGGCGGGAAGACCACCAGCTATGGATATTATGAGAAGTTCGACCTGAAATCGGTGGTAGACTGGCTAAGGGAAGAAAAAGGTCCCGATTTGCTTCTGGGCATCCACGGGGAGTCAATGGGAGCCGCAACCCTCCTACTTTATGCTGGCATGCTTGAGGACGGTGCGGACTTCTATGTGGCCGATTGCCCATTTTCCGACTTCAGCGAACAGCTCGCATACCGCATCAAGGAAGAGGTCAAGTTTTTGCCTCCAAAACTATTGCTGCCAGTCGCCAGCATGTTCGTCCGTATCCGTGATAAATATTCTTTAAGTCAGGTATCGCCTATTGCGGTTATCGAAAATATTAAAAACCCGATCCTGTTCGTCCACAGCCGTAAGGACGATTTCATCCTGCCATCAATGACTGAGGCATTGTTCGAACAGAAACAAGGACCGAAGAAGCTGTTCATGGCCGAAAACGGACTCCATGCCCAATCCTATAGTGAGAACCGGGAGCAGTATGAAAAAGTGCTCGATGAATTCCTTGAGGAGTATGTCTTTGCTGACCATGAAACCACAGGTACGGATTGAGCGAGTATGTAACCTAAGCTGTGGTTCGTTATCAACTCAGATGTATTCGATAGACTCCTTCTATCTATCGGACATTTTTCTTCCGTTCCAGCTTCCATTTGTCCGATAGAGCCCTTCTATCGGACACTTTTCTTCTAGTCCGGCTTCCGTTTGTCCGATAGAGCCTTCCTATCGGACATTTTCCTTCCGATCCGGCTTCCGTTTGTCCGATAGAGCCTTCCTATCGGACATTTCCCTTCCGATCCGGCTTCCGTTTGTCCGATAGAGCCTTCCTATCGGACATTTTCCTTCCGCTCCGGCTTCCATTTGTCCGATAGAGCCTTTCTATGGGCATTTTCCCTCTTTCGCTAGGCCTCATTAGGCGCACTGTCACTTGTCTATTGAGCGCAAAAAAAGATTGGCTCATCTGCTGAGCCAATCTTTTATTGTTTTTCTCCCTGGCGATCCACTTCTTTTCCTGCGCCGTCTAATGCCCTGACTTCCTTGTAATCGCCAATTGCGTAGTAAAAGCGTTCGTTTTCTTTTTCTAAGATTTCTATTTTGGTAAACTTGCCATCTGGTCCTGCTGCTTCAATTGTTTTGATATCCGGATTCACGACCTTACCGAAAATCACGGGAATCTTTGTGTCCAATGTTCCGTCTTCATCAAAGGTTGTGAAAGTGTCGGCATAAAGGATCATGAAATCACTTTTATAATAAGTCCAGTGGTTATGCCCCGCATTTTCCCAGCCTTCTTTTTCGCTGCCTTTGATATAGGCGACTGCCAGCGCGTCAAATCTGTTTGAGCCTTCTTTTTGCTCTGTTGTGTAAAAGATGAGATATCCATCCTCCACCTTTTCCTTGTGGACGATTTGTTTGATGTTGAACGGAATATCGTTTTGGATTGCTTCCCCTGCAGTTTTATAGGCACACGCCGATAGCACCAGCACGCATAAAATGGTGATCGCTGACCTCCACAATTTCCCCATCTTTCTCCCCTGCCTTTGCGTCAAACTTCTATGTATTTCTGCATTCCTCTCTCTTATTTAACCTTTTTTTCAATTTTTTGTAAACTCATAACCTTCTTTTATCATGAAAGCTCATTCTTGGATTTAAATATTCATTCGGGCTCTTTAACTGGAAACATCCATTGCTAGCTTTATAATCCAGCGTCATTTCCTCATCAAAAAAGACCTCTTTGGATTTTTCAATGTAAATCGGAATTCCGCCCGTTTCTATTTGATGTTCTTCCACATTTTTCTCGCTTTCAAACCAGAGGGCAGCTACTCCATTTACTGCACAGCCGCATCCATCTATATCGTATTTCAATTTTACATATCCTTGTTTGCCTGACATTTTTTCGTTTAATTTGTTCGATGCTGCTTCGGTGATTTTCAACTTCATGCTCGCCATCCCCTTCCGATGCTTCATTTTATCATAGTGAGGAAATTTTTACGTTTCAGAACCCTTTGCCGAAATGTCTTGCTTTTTTTCCGTTTAACTCTTACTATCAAATATAATTCTGACAATTTGGAAAGGAGTGCTTTATTTGTCAAAAGTAACGATTAAAGTAAATGATAATGGTTCATTAAGGATTACTGGTGATGTTGAATTGCTGGATGGTGCCGGCAATAAGTATGAAACAAAGCCTGTTTTCTCGCTTTGCCGCTGTGGCATGAGCAAGAACATGCCGTTCTGCGATGCTTCCCATAAAGGGAAATTTGAATCGGCTGTCCGTGCTCCGCAAGCGGATGAAACGGAATAATTCATTTGAGGGCAATGGTTCATCCATTGCTCTTTTTTATGGGGATTCATTTCACCGAACCACTCTTATAAGAGGGCCCGTGGAGTTGCTTGAGATTTGATTACCATTCTTCCGTAAGCCTGACATCGGCAATGCTGGAAATCCCGATCCGATGGATTTCTTCGAATCGGTCAACTATATGGAGCTTCTGCCCAAGTTCATTCCAATAATGGATTTTTCCGATCACCAATTCATATTTTCTTTGCCTGTAATAGGTGATGCTGAGCGGGCGGTTATACTCCATTGCTTCGAGGATCGTATCATTCAATTGCTCCAGCTGCTGTTCATCCAGCTGCTTTTCCTTTTCATATTCGTCCTCCTGTGACCAGTCACGCAGCATCTTGACATGTTCAGGAAGCATCATTGATGTCCATTTAATTCTTCCGCGGTCGCGAATCATCTTGCTCTCCTCCTCCTTTTATCAACCCTTATGCCCGCCAACGAGTGCGGCGCGATGCCTTGCTGTTCCGGCTGCCGTATAGGATACTGCCCTTAGGAGCGCTGTCGAGCCGTAACGGCTGCGGATCCGGTCCATTGCGTAGCCAAGTTCTTTCTTTTTCCAGCCGTTTTTTTCAAAAAGATTCAATTGGAATTCGCTGTCAGTGACGAGATTCCCGAGTGCGATGGAAATACTCCGTACCGTTTTTCCTGCATAATTCTCGGCAAAAAGCTCAAGGCAGACACGATATAAATCCATCGTGATATTTGTCGGCTCATCAATTGTCCTTGAACGATGGAAGCCTCCGCCAAATTCATCCTGGCTATAGCCAACTCCGAAGCTGATGGTCCGGCCTGCTTTCCCATGGCTCCTTGCCCTGCGAGCGACCTCCTCGCACATTTCGAGGATGACATGCTTGATTTCCTTTTCTTCCTTATAGTCGCGAAGCAGGATCTGGCTTTTTCCGAAGCTGACCTGCCCTTCCATGATTGGCGCGCCGATATCCGAAAAATCGATTCCCCATGCATGCCAGTACAGCTGGTTGCCCATGATGCCGAACTTTTTCTCCAACTTCTCAAGATCATAGCGGGCCAGCTGGCCGACTGTAAAAATCCCCATGCTGTTCAAAGTTTTCTCGACGCGGCGGCCGATTCCCCACATTTCCCTAAGAGGTGAGACGTTCCACAGCTTTGTCTGGACATCGTCATAGGTCCATTCAGCAATGCCCTTCTTCTTTGCATCAAGGTCGAGACAGAGCTTCGACATCAGCATGTTCGGCCCGATTCCAATTGCACAGGGAAGCTGGAATTCGCGCTCAATATCGTCTTTGATTTTTTTTGCGATTGAAGCCGCGTCTCCCCAAAGCTTCGAAGCTCCGTCTACCTTTATGAAGCTTTCATCGACACTGTAGGTATGGATGGCTTCCTTCGGGACATAGCGATTGAATACGCGGGAGATTTCTGTAGAGATTCGCAGGTAGGTGGACATCTGTGGATCAACGACAACAATCCGCGGATCATCGGGAATTTCAAATTTCCGTGATCCAGTCTTGATGCCAAACTCCTTTTTCAAACGCGGTGAGGCTGCGAGGACGACGCTTCCCGGGCGGTCAAGATTGCCTACGACAGCCAGGTAGCAGTCAAGAGGGTCGAGGCCGAGCATCACGGCGGAACAACTCGCATAGAAGCTCTTCATATCCACACATAAAATTTTGTTTTGCGGCATTTCGCTGTAATCGACCATGCTTTCTCTCCTTTCCGCAGGGCATCTGCCAAAAATAAGAACATCTGTTCTGTTTCATTATACCCATTATATTAAGCGAATATGCGTTCGGTTTCAATGGTAATTTTCCGGGTGACTGACTTAATTAAGGTGTAAATGGTGAGTGATGCCAGGAATGGAGATTTTTACGGAAGGGTGTTTCCAGAGCAAGCTTCCGAGTATAATCAGGTGGAGAGGTGCTGTTTAGATGGATAAAGAACTCATTCGTAAAATGCTCCAGAAATGCTTCGTCCAGTACCGTCATGAAGGTTCACTGCCGTTCAGCGAGGCGGAATTCGATGAGATTCACATAAAGATTGTGGAACAGAAAAAAGAGGAACCTGAGGCAGATTTTCATGACATCATCAATGATGCGGTATATGAATTTTTATCAACGTAAAAAAATTTCCGGAATGGCAAAGGCTGCCCTGCAAACAGGACAGCCTTTGATTATTTTAACTTGATATTTGCTTCGCCTTTGATTGTTGCGGGATAGTCATTCAGCTTTAGGGTAATAGGGCCCGGTGCTGCTCCTTCACCGAAGTAAGGGATTAAAATATCAACCGGCAGTTCATTCGTGCTCCATCTGAAAGACGCAGAGCCGTCACCAATTTCATCTCCATTCGAATCGACTGCCTGTTCAAAAGAAATATTGGTATGTCCTTCCTTTGAATTCCTTTGGAAGGTAAGCATCAACTGATCTTCTTCCCTGCTGACTTTAAGTAATCGGCCATCACTTGGAGCCTTCACGATTTCCAGGTTATCGGGATCAACAATGATCTCAAGCTCCTTTTTATCAAGTGCGCGCACAGAATTGAAGCGAAGGAAAAGCTCCTTTGGTTTTTTAAAATAATTGCTCTGCAGGTAAAACTCTTTCGTGTTCTCCTCCGAATGGCTGATGATGGTTCCATTGTTGGTCGCAGCCCATTCTTCTCCTGTTTCATCCACAAGCCTCAAATCCTCAAAGCCAAAAACATGCTTGGTGTTCTGTTCATCAAAATGGGCCGTAACCCCAATTCTCGTAGGGTAAATGGACACTTTTTCAATAGTGATTTTCTGTCCTTCGAACTCGACTGTCTCGTTTAACTCAAACACTTCTTTTTTATTCTTGAATGCTTCTTTATCAATCGAAAATGGAAGTACCCACGTGTCATCAAGCTTAGCCAGTGGCTGGCCATCTTCTGCTTCTCCTTCAGCAAGCTCAATACTGAGTTTCAAATTTTCCGGAAGGTTGTTTCCATAAAACTCATATGTTGCCTGAAGCAGCTGCTCGTTATTCTGTGAATCATCTATCCATCCGCCAAAAGAAGAGATGGTTTCTTCGATGTTATTTCCATCACTGTCGGTCAATCTCAGGCTCTCAACCGAAATTTTCTTGTGCCCGCCTGAAGAATCAATCTTATAAAACATCACCATCATCTGCTCATCGACAATGACCGAATCTAATGTGACCTTAAGGCCGTCATGTTCATCAGATACACCGATTTTTTGCGCAAAATCATTTTCAACGGCTGCTGTCAGCCCTTTATCATAGCGGACAAGCTCGACAACCTTTTCCATCCCAGGTATCGCGGTGACATACGTAGCAAATGTTTCTGACGTCCTCAGCAACGCGGTAAAAACAAATACCAGGATCGCTGCTGATGCAAATGTCCTAATGACGAAAAGGTTTTTCTTCCGCTTCCTTTTCCCCTTGCTGATTCCGGCTGCGATGGCCCCATCCAGCTGCAATTCCGGAACTTCGATATTCTCAAGTGCGGCCTGAGCCTGTGTCAGCTTTTTTTCTTCGGCATTAAGCATAGCCCAATCCTCCCTTATCTTCGAGCTGCCCGCGAAGTTCCTTCAGCCCTTTATTCAGCCAAGTCTTCACGGTGCCTTCTGGACATTCGAGTATCTCGGCGATTTCCTTGATTTTAAAATCATGAACATATTTTAATTCGATGACCTGCCTTGTTTTGGAATCAAGCTTGCCGATGACTTCCTCGACCTCAAGCCAGCTGGACTGGTGATCGGCGCCCATCAAGCTGATGAGATCATCGCTGATGAGGATTCTCTTCCTCTTTTTTAATTCATCATTGCAGTAATTCAACAGAATCCTGGTCAGCCATGTCGTGAAATACTGCGGTTCCTTCACTTTCCGGATTGAACGGAACGCTCTGTAGGTTACCTCCTGCAGCGCTTCGACCGCATCCTCGCTATTTTTCAGATAGCTGAGGGCAATCCGGTACAGGCGCACTTTATGAAGCTGCATCAATTCGTAAAATGCCGCTTCATCTCCTTTTTTTGCTCTCTGTACGAGTTCTTGAAGCTCCAAAATGTCTCCCCCTGACTTTGTCTCTATCAATTAGACATCGAACCCGGAAAAAAGTTTTAAAAAATTGAAAAAACCGCCAAAAATTTTCCAAGGCGGTCATCAAAGGTATTCTTTTGGAACAGATCATCGACGGCTTATTTCTGATTGAAAACCCTTTTGCCGAAAAGTTCAAATGTGCGTGGAAACAAAGAATAAAAAATGCTTCCTGGACTCATCCAGCGAGGCAGGTTGATTTCACGTGTTCTCGTCATCATGTGATTGACTACTTGTTTCGCCACGTATTCTGGCTGCAGCATAAAACGTTTAACGTTTTTGACGTAGGTTCCTTGTTTATCCGCGACCTCAAAGAAGTTCGTCGCGATTGGGCCAGGATTGACTGAAGTGACATAGATATTGTCATCAGCAACCTCCATCCGCAGACTGTTTGTGTATCCAAGCACGGCATGCTTTGTGGCTGAATAGACACTTGACTTAGGCGTGGCAATCTTGCCAGCCTGGGAAGCAATATTGATGATATGTCCGCTTCTTCTCTGTTTCATTGCAGGCAGCACCATCGAGGTACATGCCATCAAGCCGACGACATTGACATCGAACATCGTTTTGATATCATCAATTTTCGCTTCGTGTGCATAGTCAAAAATGCCAAAGCCTGCATTGTTGACCAGTATATCCACATAGCGGATATCTGAAAGCACTTCTGTGAAGACCCGCTTGATTGCTTCAGGATCTGACACATCCAGCTGCTGGGCATGGACATTGATTGCATACTTCGATTGTAATTCCTTTTTTAAATTCTCCAGTTTATCGATGCTCCGGGCCAAAAGGACGAGATTCGCACCGCGCGCTGCACAAAGTGTGGCAATCTCGGCCCCTATTCCCCCGGAAGCTCCGGTAATGATAATATTTTTCCCTTTTAAGGATGGCATCTTCATTCACCTCATTTTGCTGTATAAACGAAGGAGGTACCTTCTTCCCTGACTGAAATTGCGTCCAGGGATTGTAAATAATCAAGCTGGCCGACTGTTTCCGAAATGGTCAGATTCAGCTCACGCTCATAAACTGTCGGGAAGAGCAGTTTGCAAATCTCAAATACAGTGAGCTCCCTGCCTTCAAGCATTCCCCTTACCTGCCATGCCCGGTCATGCTGGCGGGCCAGCCTTTTTTCAATCAGGCTTTGCAATTCTGTTATCTCCGTTCCATGACCGGTGTATACTAGTCCGATCGGGTACTGCTGCAGTTTTTTCAATGACATATTATATTGGACCAGCGGCTTTGGCCTGTCCGTTTCGCCTGGCAGCGGCGGCTCAAGCAATGGGTTCGGTGAAATCCCCGCAAGGATTGTATCCCCGGCAATCATTGTGCCGTCTTTTTCGCGCAAGAGCACGATATGGCTTTGGGCATGTCCCGGTGTCTCGATCACCCTCCACCCTGGCAGCGCTGGCGGAACGTCATTTTCCGAAATAGTCCCAGTCAACGAGCGATTGCATGAAAATACCAATGTCTTTTTCATGATTTTCATCGATGGCACGAAATATTGTTGTGGTATTGCTGATTGCAAAAAGAATTCCTCATAAAACTCCTGATGTTCTTTCTCAAATTCAGAAGTCCTGTTGATCCACCTTTCATTCAGGTAGTGGCCAAATACGCTGAGATCTGGCGATAAATAATCCAGCATTCCTACATGGTCCGGATGATCATGTGTCAGGATGACCTGTTCAATATCTTCCGGCTTCAGTTTCAAATCCGCAAGCTGGGATTTGAACGACTCCCAGGACTGCTCCGTTTTCGTACCGGCATCCACAAGTGTCAATCTGTCCCCTTTAATTAAATATGCGTTCACATCACCGACCGGAAAAGGCGTCGGCAAAGTCAGTTTGGCAATTCCATCTTTCCATTCAGCCATATGATCCATACACCCCAAAATATTATTTTTCTATAAGATAAACTGATTGACTATAAAGATAATCAATTAACCTACCGGGTCTTGGTATTTTTCCAATATAAAAATAAGTTTACATTTAAAGCAGTCAATTGTCATTATTTTGACTTTATATTTTCTGAAAAAACTAAAAATTAATTAAAATACTACTTGACATAAGGGTTGTCCATCTTGCATAATCACTATTAAAATTTCGTAAACTTTTAAAAGCATTTGAGCAAGACGAGTAGACAGGAATGGTGCCAGAGAGTGGAGTCCGCCGGCTGAAAGGCTCCGCCGCCCTCTTCATGTTGAACCCTACCTTGCGAGCTGCCAGGCAAACCTGGACGTAAGCCGGCGTTAACGGATATTGAGCTGCACTTATTCGGCGCTGGCCGAGGAAGTGAATGAAGGTGGTACCACGGAAGCATGGCCTTTCGTCCTTTTTTGGGATGAAGGGCCTTTTTGTTTTTTCAGTGAAAGTTGTAACAAACGAAGAAATATTATGGAGGCGATCTTGATGAAGAAGCTTGTTTTTGTTGGGGCTGGTTCGATGGCAGAAGCGATGATTTCCGGAATAGGGGCAAGCGGGCTTCTTCCGGGAGAGCAAATGTGGGTCACGAATAGACAGGATACAGACAGATTAAAAACTCTGAAGCAGAAATACGGAATAAAAGCGACATATGACTATGAAATGCTTTTTAAAGACGCTGATGCAGTCGTCCTGGCCATGAAACCCAAAGATGCAGCAGGTGCGATTGAGGAGATTAAATCTTATTTACCCGAGGGGATGCTGATCATTTCGGTACTCGCTGGAGTTTCGATCGATGCCATTGAAAGGGCTGCAGAAAAATCGCTCGCTGTGGTAAGGGCGATGCCAAACACCTCGGCAGCAATTGGCAAATCGGCAACTGCCCTGGCAGTGAACTCCCATGTAAGTGAAGCACAAAGGATGCTGGTGCAGGAGCTTTTTAACACTGTAGGCCTGACGACGATTGTAGAGGAATACCAGCTCGATGCCGTTACAGGGCTATCAGGAAGCGGCCCTGCCTATATTTATTATCTTGTGGAAGCGATGGAAAAAAGCGCGGCTGAAATCGGTCTCGAAAAGCAGACAGCAAAGCAGCTGATTATCCAGACGCTGCTGGGCGCAGCTGAGATGCTGACGCAATCTGACAAAGAGCCAGCCCAGCTTCGCTTTGAGGTCACCAGCCCGGGAGGCACGACGGAAGCAGGCATCACCATTCTCGAGCAGCATGGCGTCCAATCAGCTTTCGTATCCTGCATCAAGGAAGCCACCGCTCAATCAAAAAGGCTTGGCCACCTGCTTGGCGATCAACTGGCAGCTGCAAACCGCCCGCTATAAGAATTGAAAAGTGCCCCCTGTTTCTCTACAATGGAGAAAAACAACAGGGACGTGTACATGGTGATTCTAACCTTACTGTCGTTAACTTTAATCATTTGGATTTTGGCGACAATCGATGCCTTGATTGGTTTCAGGAAATTGGATTCGCTCGAAAAGGCCGAGACTGTCGCGCAGGGACAAAAGCTAAGCGTGATCGTGGCTGCCAGGAATGAAGAAGAACATATTTCACAAAGCGTTCGCACGCAGCTGAACCAAACCTACAAAAATACTGAGTGGCTCCTGGTCAATGACCGGTCCGAGGATGGCACCGGAGAAGTGATGGAAAACCTGAAAAGCTTCGATTCGAGAATCAAAGTAATCCATATCGAGAGTTTGCCAGATGGGTGGCTTGGCAAGAACCACGCACTCTATAAAGGCTATCAGTATGCGACAGGGAATCTAATCTTATTTACAGACGCCGATGTTTTGTATCATCCAGAGGCTTTTTCTAAAGGAGTTGGCTATTTCGAGAAACATGGCCTTGATCATTTGACCGCCGCCCCAAACCTCAGCGCAAAGCCGTTCTGGCTGAAGGCCTTTGTTGCTTTCTTCTTATTCGGCTTTTCTTATTACAAGCGGCCATGGCTCGGCAATAATCCACGTTCGAAAACGGGAGTCGGGATCGGTGCATTTAATATGATTACCCGGTCGGCCTATGAGAAAGTCGGTACACATGAATATATAAAGATGCGGCCTGATGATGATTTGCAGCTGGGAATGATGGTAAAGCGACTAGGCCTCAAGCAGCGAATTGTCACCGCTATGACGCTCATCGAAGTGGAGTGGTATCAGAGCTTAAGGGATGCTTTAGCAGGCCTGGAGAAGAACACCTTCGCCGGCCTTCACTACAGGATCAGCATGGTGCTGTTTTCGGTGTTCGGGGTCTTTGTTTCCCAGGTGGTACCTTTCTTTACTCTTTTTTCAAGCAATCAATCAGTTGCACTCCTCAGTGCCGTTAATCTCGTATTCCTGGCTTTTCTTTATGTGATGGTAACAAAGAAGATGACACGATTTTCACCATGGCTGTTCTTTGTCCTTCCGTTCACTGCCCTGCTGTTCATATTCTCCATCCTGAGAGCCAGCTACCTGACTTTTAAAAGAGGTGGCATCATCTGGCGCGGGACGAAATATACGCTTGCCGAATTAAGAAAAAACACATTGCGTTGAGTACAATTTTTCCTTTCCTGATTGAGCCCTGTTATACTTAAAATATATTTTGTATACCGAAATAAAAGGAGGCTTCTGGATTGGAAAAGAAATTGTTTTCCCCATATAAAATTAAAAATTTAACCTTAAAAAACAGGATTGTCATGGCTCCGATGTGTATGTACTCATGTGAAAAAGAAGACGGAATCGTCACTGACTTTCATATGACACACTATGTAAGCCGCGCCGTCGGCCAGGTTGGCCTGGTCATTCTCGAAGCAACTGCAGTCACTCCTCAGGGCCGGATATCGCATCAGGACCTGGGTATCTGGAGCGATGAACATGTGTCCGGCCTGACAAAATTGACGGAACAAATCAAGCAGAGCGGTGCCGCGGCTGGCATCCAGCTGGCACATGCCGGCCGAAAAGCAGCATTACGTGATGAAATCATCGCCCCTTCTGCCCTAGCCTTTGACGAGAAGTATAAAGAACCGAAGGCGATGACGGTTGAGGAAATCAAGGAAACCATCGAGGCGTTCAGACTGGCTGCCGAGAGATCAAAGCGCGCTGGTTTCGAAGTCATCGAAATTCACGCTGCACATGGTTATTTGATCAACCAGTTCCTCTCCCCGCTTACGAATAAACGAGAAGATGAATACGGCGGCACTGCCGAAAACCGCTTCCGCTTCCTTCAGGAAATACTTGAAGAAGTAAAAACGGTTTGGGATGGGCCACTTCTTGTCCGGGTTTCCGCAAGTGATTATCATGACGAAGGCTTGACTGTCGATGATTATGTAACAATTGGTGCGTCACTAAAGGAACTGGGAGTTGACCTGATTGATGTCAGCTCAGGTGCCGTTGTACCTGCAAGAATTCATGCCTATCCAGGCTACCAGGTTAAATTCGCAGAAAAAATCAAGCATGAAGCCAATGTGGCTACCGGCGCGGTCGGTTTGATCACCACAGGGATCCAGGCTGAAGAAATCCTCCAGAATGAACGCGCCGATCTGATATTCATCGCACGCGAATTACTGCGTGACCCATACTGGCCAAGAACAGCAGCCAAAGAGCTTGGCACAAGCATTGAACCACCTAAACAATATGAGCGAGGATGGATATTTTAATCTATAAAAATTATTTATTCTTAAGAGGCTTTTCCAGAGTATTACTTTGGATAGCCTTTTTTTGCTTAAAACCAGTTTCATGGATTTCTTCCGTGTCACCTTGATGATGGACACTTCCCTGTGTATTTCCTGAGTTTGTCCGTCATGGCCTTAAAGCGAGACAACTTTATACATCCATAGAAAAGAGGCTGTCTTCAAACAGCCTCTTTTCTATGGAATCCTTCATTTTAACAGACTTTTTCCAGTAAAATCCTCCGGTACATATTACCGAACATAACTCCTTCATCTGCAATCAGCTTTACTCTGGCTCTTTCTGTTGAGCTGATGTCATCGAATGACACGCCGATGTCCGTACCGAGCAGCTTAATCACATGTCTGAGTGTTTTTTTGCCAATAGATAGTGCTTTGCCGGGTTCTGCAAATTTATCGAAAACTACCACTAGACCTTCCCTGCGGCAAACTCTGACCATTTCGCGAAACGCCTTTTTGCTGTCGGGCACTACTGATAAAATCAAGCTACCGATCACATAATCGAATGATGCATCGGCAAATTCAAGCTGTTGGGCATCCATTTTTAAAAAGGTGATCGAAGTATCCCTGAATTTATCTTTTGCTTTCTGCAGCATATCCTCAGAGTAATCGATTGCCGTAATCTCCAATTGGTCATATGGTAATCTCTCGATGTCTGCCCCAGTGCCAACCCCTACGAACAGTACTCTGTCTCCCGGACGGAAATGAATCTCTTTAAACAGGCTGTCTCTTGCTTTTGAAAATGGACCAGCATTGAAAAACTGATCATAAATTGGGGCCCAGCCCTTGTAAATTAGCTTATTCCACGAATTGTTCATGTTATCCTCTCCACCCAGAATCATAGTATGAAACAACTATTTATCTTTCACTCTCAAAAGCCTCAGACTATTCAGAGTGACACTTGTTGAAGGTACAGGATGTCTGTCAGGTATCATTCAAATGATCTTTTGATTATATCTTATTCAAATGAGTGTTTGATTGTCAAATAAAATAAAAAAACCAGGAAATCTCCTGGTTTTAAAGGTTAGGCTATTTTCTCACCCTGCCTGTCGGCAACCTTTTTGAAGTAAAATCCCAATTTGACGAGGCCTACTGCGGTCAAGGCGAGAATCATATTGAAAAACACAGCAAATATCGCAAGGTCCATTACTTCAAAAATGTAGGCATACAGAAAACCAACTATTCCGAATAATGATATGGTGATGAGAAAATTTAACCTTGGAAAAAGAAAAGTGATGATCCCGCTGAGCAAAAGGACCAGCGAACCCATGATAAAAAGATGAAGACCGAATAATAGCAAAAACTCCATATCAATTCCCCCAGTTCTCATGTTGTTGGCTTGATGGAAATAGTCCCATCACTTTCCAATTCCCTCTGGGTTCCGATCTTAAACTCTAGGCGCTGTAAAAACTGAAGGTGGCTTTCACCGTATAAGAAAAATAAACGGAGAAAATCCGTTTATAATGGAAAAGCCCCATATTTTCATAAAATAAAGGGCATTTTTCCGTTTACTTAATCAAAATCGTTGGAATTCATCTTATTTATATCAGTTAACCGGAATGTCTCCGCCTAGTTCTGCTTCAAAAGCGGTCTCTCTATACAATAGCCGAAAATTCTCCGCTTATGGATTTCTCATACCTGGCCGAAAAACGACGAGCCAAACAATAACTCAAATTCTATCATCCCAAATTCGATTAAGCATTGTTTCTTCACTAGAAACGACCAGTTCGAAAACATCTGGATTCGTCATTTCCAACAGGCAGTCGTATCCGAAGCTCTCATTGAAGTACCTCATGAGCAATGTGGTCATGTTGCCATGGCTGACCAGTAGAATATGGTCATCATCTGAACATAATAAATCCTCAATCAAGGATTTCGCTCGATTCATCGCTGTTGAATGGGATTCCCCACCTTCGAATACAAGCTCGAAGTCTTCAAAACTTTGTCTTAATTTATCCCGCCAGTCCTCAAAATTGACCGTGCTGAGCACTCTTTCTCCGAGTCTGTCATCTTCTTGAACTCTTATTCCTCTTGAATCAGAAAGTGGCCTGATTGTATCGACCGCTCTTTTAAAAGGACTTGAATAGATGATATCTATTTCTTTTTGCTTGAAAAAGTCAACGAGCGCCAGCGCCTGTTTCCTTCCCTGTTCAGTCAGGGGAGAGTCAACAGGCTGTCCAGCTGCACTTGCATGTCGTACAAGATAGATTGTTTTCAATCATTACACCCCTTCACTCAGTCATGGTCATAAGAGACGGAGATTTCCATAAAATCTTCCGATACTACAGTATTGGCAAACACTGTCCGGGCTTCCGCTTCAAGCTCCTTCCAGTCATTCCGGTCATACCTCGAGCTAATATGAGTCAGGCAAAGCTTTTTCACATTGGCATTCAATGCTGATTCTGCAGCCTGCAGAGTGGTCGAATGAAAGTATTCATAAGCAAGTGTGCCTTCATCTGCTGAAAAGGTTGCTTCGTGGACGAGAAGGTCTGCATTTTGCGCAAGCAATCCAGCATTTTCACATACTCTTGTATCACCCAGAATCGTGACAACTCTGCCTTTTTGCGGCGGGCCGACGAAATCCGCAGGGTTGATGACACTTCCATCATCCAGTATGATTTCTTCACCATTCTTGATTTTCCTGTAGTCCGGACCTGGTTTAACCCCTGCTGCCTGTAGCTTGTCAGCAAGGAGAGTCCCTGGACGGTCTTTTTCTTTTACTCTATACCCATAGGAAGGAATTCCATGCTCCAGCAGTTTTGCTTCCACTATGAACTGTTCATCTTCAAAAATGACGCCTTCTTCCAGCTCGATGATTTCAATTGGATATTTCAAATAGGATTTACTAATTTTCAAAGACACCTCGATATACTCTTTAATCCCGGGAGGTCCATATACGGTAACCCTCGACTCCCCTCCCTGGAAGGAACGGCTGGACAAAAGTCCCGGCAAACCATAAATATGGTCTCCATGGAGGTGGGTGATGAAAATTTTCTCAATCCTGCGAGGCTTAATGCTGGTATGTAAAATTTGATGCTGAGTTGCTTCTCCACAGTCAAATAACCAGACAGCTCCCCGTTCTTCCAGCAATTTCAAGGCGATTGAGGTTACATTCCTCAGCTTGGCAGGAACACCCGCACCTGTTCCAAGAAAAAATACATCCATATTGCTAACACCCTCTCGTACAAACACCTGAAATCCTTACAGGCAGGTTCATTTTTCTTTCAATATATCACAACCCCCTGAATACATCTAAACTAAACGACGGATTTAACCACAATGGGATAGTTCCAGGCAATTGGAAGAAAACTAAATACAGTTCAAACAGTTGCTAATTGTGCTTGAAACAGATAAAATTTTGTATTTGTAAAGTGTTTTTTTCTACATACATTTAAATTCACATAAAAGAGAGGTTCTATATTGTGGCACATACCGAAAAACCAACAGCTTTAATCATGATCTTCGGGGCTACGGGAGACCTGGCAAACCGTAAATTGTTTCCTTCCCTCTATAATTTGTTTAAAAAAGGAAAACTGGACAAATTCGCGGTCGTAGGCGTTGCCCGCCGAGCACTTTCTAACGAGGAATTCCAGCTTAAGGTAAAAGAATCCGTCAAGGAAAATGGGGACACAAAGACAAATGCGGATATCGACGAGTTTGTCTCCAAGTTTTATTACCATTCACATGATGTAACTGACTCTAGTTCTTATCTTGCCCTAGGAAAGCTTTCGGAAGAATTGGACAGCCACTATGGACTTAACGGCAATAGAATTTTTTACCTGGCAATGGCACCAGAATTCTTTGGAACAATTGCTGAGCATTTAAAGAAGGACAAGCTTACCGATGTTTCCGGGTTCAAACGCCTAGTCATTGAAAAGCCGTTCGGACATGACCTTGAGTCAGCCAAAGTGTTGAACAAACAAATCCGAACCGCTTTTACCGAGGATGAAATCTACCGGATCGACCACTACCTTGGAAAAGAAATGGTCCAAAATATCGAAGTTATCCGTTTTGCGAATGCGATGTTCGAACCACTCTGGAATAACCGCTACATTTCAAATATCCAGGTTACATCAAGTGAAACTCTTGGAGTCGAAGAACGCGGAAGATATTACGAGAAAAGCGGTGCACTAAGGGATATGGTCCAGAACCATATGCTGCAAATGGTTTCTTTGCTTGCGATGGAGCCGCCGATCAAGTTGACAACTGATGAAATTCGTTCGGAAAAAGTTAGAGTATTCCGTGCCCTCCGCCCAATAAAAGACGGTGAAGTCAATGAATACTTTGTTCGCGGACAGTATGACAAAGGCGTCATGAATGAAAAAGACGTACCCGCTTACCGCAACGAGGAAATGGTCGATCCTGAATCCAATACAGAAACATACGTAGCAGGAAAGTTGATGATTGATAACTTCCGCTGGGCTGGAGTGCCATTCTATATCCGTACTGGAAAAAGAATGAAGGCCAAGTCAACGAAAATCGTGATTCAATTCAAGGATATCCCAATGGATCTGTACTATCAGCCTGAAAAGACGGTCAACCCAAATTTACTTGTGATCCATATCCAGCCTGAAGAAGGAATCACGCTCCATCTGAATGCCAAGAAATCCGGCCAGGGCACAGATGCGACCCCTGTAAAACTGAATTATGCCAATAAAGGCATTGACGGTCTGAACACACCTGAAGCTTACGAAAAGCTGCTGTTTGATTCATTGCGCGGTGATGCAACTAACTTTACACATTGGGATGAAGTCGCATTATCCTGGAGTTTCGTTGATAATATTTCAGAGGTCTGGGAAAACACGAAGGAAGCGTCATTCCCGAACTACGCATCCGGTTCAATGGGTCCTGACGCAGCAGACAAGCTGCTTGAGAAAGATGGATTCTTCTGGTGGCCAATCACTGAAATCGACGTGGAAAATTGTTAAAAAGGACTCTTTTCGAGGGAACTGCTGAATATAGATTTGTTTTTATAATTGGTTGAGAAAGCAATAAAGTTTAAGTCTATACACCAAAAATCCCGCCCATATTACAGGCGGGATTTTTGGTGTTTCCTTAGCTGAAGTGAGACGATCATCAGCCTCCAAAAAAGAAATCAAGAATATTGGATCCAGCAGATGCATTCTTATTGTAGAACTCCGAGTATCCGCAATTCTTGCAATAGACAACGGTGAACTGGTTGTTTTGGATATCAAACATCTTGGACAAGCCCGTCCCCGTCATTGCCACATCTTTCTGCCCTGCATCCCTGCTTCCACATTTAATACAGCCATTACCTTGCATGAAATTCATCTCCCTGTTTTAAGCTATAGTACTATTACGCATTGAATATATTTTGGTTTCACTTTTTCCTCTTCTGAAATGAATATTCCTTGTTTGCGTCAACAGCAAGTTTATTGGTATGAGCCTACATAAAAATGACCGAAAAAGGATAACTTATGTTTGTTCTATTTCAGACTAGAGGTGTAAGCATGGAGTGGTTTGGTCATAGCAATAAAGCTTTTAACTTTGATATGTTTTCTTTGAGTCATTATGTGACCCTAACGATCTTTTTTTTGGTTTGCTCTCTCATTTTCATTCACCGAAAGAAATTAAGTCTTGAGCGGTGGAGAAAAGCAGAACTGGGTACAGCCCTGTCATTAATATTGATAGAGATCACCAACCACCTTTGGATGTACAAGCATGCTGTCTGGAAATTAGGACGGTCAATGCCTCTGGAATTATGCAATATTGGGCTCTTGCTCGCGATTGGTTTATTACTGACCAGGAAAAAAATACTTTTTGAACTGTTATTTTTCATTGCTTTATTAGGGGCAACACAAGCCATAATAACACCCGCATTAACCTATGATTTTCCTCACTTCCGATTTTTCCACTTTTTCTATGCTCATATGATGATTGTATGGGTGACTCTTTATTTTCTTTGGGCTAAAGGTTATTACCCTACCTTCAGATCGGTCATAAAAGTTGTGCTCTTTATCAATATGTTGCTGCCAGTCATCCTGTTCATTAATACGACAGCTGACGGAAATTACTGGTTTTTACGTCATAAACCGAAAAGCCCAAGTTTCTTGGATTTACTCGGCCCTTATCCATGGTATATTTTTTCTTTGGAAAGTTTATTGGTGATTTTGAGTTTAATCACCTGGCTCTGCATGCGGAGCTGGCTAAAAGGCGAGAAAAGATCCTCTTATTCAGAGTCATGATTGGTTTATCTTCTGTAGAACTGGATCAAAAAAGCTTGCGGATCACTCCGCAAGCAATGATACATTCACCTCTTAACCTAGTGTTTTTTTGATGAATGCGAGCGTATTATCAATGATTTTTTTTTGGTCATTATCGAGAGTAGCCACATGAAAGCTATCTTTCAAGTAAATGATTTCTTTTAATTCAGAGCTGATCTCCTCATGAATCTTTTGTGAATTATCAGGCGGGACAACATGGTCTTCGTCCGAAACAAGGATTAAAGCTGGACAAGAAACCTTGGATAGGTCTTGTTTTACGGCTTTCATAAAAGGCAATATTTCTTTAATGGATTGAACAGGAGTTTTTTCGTAAGCAAGCTCGGTAATTCCCGGTTTCTTGATATCTGAACCAATAGCATCCAGAAATCTTGTTCCTTCCAGCTGGAGGACCGGCTCCATTGCGGGAATGTCAATGGCCGCATTGATCAAGACAATTCCCCTGATTTCAGGATAATTCTCAGCCATGTATAGAGTCAATGTTCCTCCCATTGACAGCCCAGTTACATAAACCTTATCGCATCGTGCTTTTAACCATTTAAATCCTTCTTCTACCGATGCGATCCAATCCTGATAGGTTGTTTGTTCCATGTCCTCATAATGTGTACCGTGACCTTTCAATCGTGGTCCGCAAACAGTATATCCTGCAGCAGCAAATGCCTCTCCCAGCGGCCGCATACTCTGTGTGGATCCGGTAAAACCATGCGAAACCAATATGCCTACAGAATTCCCTTCAAAATAAAACGGTTCTGCCCCCTGTAAAACTGGATAATCTTCTGCCATACTGAATCCCTCCAATCATAATACCATCCAATAAAGGTTTCGACTGGCCCTTTTAAAAACCCTCCCTGCAGCTGAATTAACTTTTTTATAATATAAAAAACACAGCGAACATTGAATTCGCTGTGCCTCTTTGTTATTCCATCCACTCAGTGTGGAAGATTCCTTCTTTGTCAATGCGCTGATACGTGTGGGCACCAAAATAATCGCGCTGTGCCTGGATCAGATTGGCAGGCAGTGTTTCAGTACGGTAGCTGTCAAAATAAGAAAGTGCTGCGGAGAAGCTAGGCACCGGTATGCCGTTCATGACGGCTGCCGAAATAATTTCTCGCAATGATTGCTGGTAGCTTTCTGCGATTTCCTTGAAGTATGGATCGAGCAGCAGGTTTTTAAGAGCTGGATCCCGATCGTATGCTTCTTTGATTTTTTGAAGGAACTGAGCTCTGATAATGCAGCCTCCACGGAAGATCATCGCAATGTCGCCGTAATTCAAATCCCAGCCATACTCTTCAGACGCCGCTCTCATTTGCGCAAATCCCTGAGCATAAGAACAAATTTTGCTCAAATAAAGTGCCTTTCGAATGGATTCAATGAATGCATCGCGATCGCCATCAAATAATCTTGCTTCAGGGCCAGAGAGGACTTTGCTTGCTTCGACACGCTCTTGTTTCATTGCTGAAATGAAGCGAGCGAAAACAGATTCAGTGATGATTGGCAGCGGCACCCCTAAGTCAAGCGCACTTTGGCTCGTCCATTTTCCAGTGCCTTTCTGGCCAGCGGTATCAAGAATCATATCAACAAGTGGTTCGCCGGTTTCATCATCCTTCTTTGTAAAAATATCAGCCGTAATTTCAATCAGATAGCTATCAAGCTCACCTTTATTCCATTCTGCAAATACTTCATGCAGCTCGTCAGCATTCAATCCAAGTACATGCTTTAACATAAAATAGGATTCAGAAATCAGCTGCATATCTCCGTATTCAATTCCGTTGTGTACCATTTTCACATAATGTCCTGCTCCATCAGGGCCAATGTAAGTGGTGCAAGCTTCTCCATAAACCTTAGCAGCGATATCCTGGAAGATTGGGGCCACGAGGTCATACGCTTCTTTTTGTCCGCCAGGCATGATGGAAGGTCCGTGAAGTGCCCCTTCCTCACCGCCAGATACACCAGTGCCGATGAAGTGAAGTCCAAGCTCGCTCAATTCCTGGTTTCGACGCTGAGTATCAGCAAAATATGTATTGCCGCCGTCAATGATGATATCTCCCTTTTCCAGATGAGGTTTTAATTGCTCGATCGTCGCGTCCGTTGCTGCTCCAGCTTTCACCATCAGAAGGATCTTTCTTGGTTTTTCAAGAGATTGAACAAATTCCTCGATAGAATAAGTTCCGACGACCTTCTTGCCTTTCGTTTCCTCAAGCATTTCATCCGTCTTTTCCCTGGACCGGTTATATACTGAAACAGAATAGCCTCTGCTTTCGATATTCATGGCAAGGTTTTTTCCCATGACAGCAAGGCCAATGACTCCGATTTGCTGTTTTGACATATGATAACTTCCCTTCATTTTAAAATAGTTTTTTAGACATACACACTAATTTAACAATGAAAACAAACTGGTGCAAACAATCTGGTTTGTCCCTTTTTATTTTGACGTAACCCGGTTATGCTAAACGTCATTAAAAATCTTTCTTATCTTTTTTACGCCCCTGGAGGAAATCCTTATTGAAGCTCGTCCCAGCCCCCGGATTCTCGCTGGTTCTGGGCTTGTTCACCTGAGAACCCGCACTTTCAATGATGCTCTTGCCGTATTTCTCACGCAACTGGCTCATCGTATTGATCAGCGGCTCCTTTTTGGCATCCTGCTCATAAGAAAAAAGGTCAAGCTGCTTGACTGCTTTGTCTGCTTCAAGCAAGTCCGTTCCCGTGATTCCCAGCAGCCTGATAGGATCTCCATTCCAATGCTTCAGGAAAAGCGTTTTCGCAGCCGCGGCTATTTCGTCCTGCTTCGATACGGGGTTCTGCAGCTTTTGGCTCCTGGTGATCGTCTTCCTGTCCTTGAAGCGGATCATCACGCTAAGGCTAGTGGCGACAGCTTCCTTCCTTTTCATCCTTGCCGCTACTTGCCCTGAAAGGACATCAAGAACTTTCAGGAGCTCATGCTGATTTGAAATATCACGGGGCAGCGTTGTCGAGTTGCCGATACTCTTGAAATCGTAGACAGAATCGGGATCCACCCGGCGGTTGTCCTGTCCATTTGCTCTTTCTTTCAATCGTAATCCATTTATGCCCAGCAGTCCTTTCAGCTGGATTTCATTTGCAGCTGCCAACCCGCCTATTGTATTGATTCCAATACTTTTTAGTTTGTCCGCTGTTTTTGTTCCTACTCCATGCATTTCCCCGACCTCGAGCGGCCAGAGAATCCGCGGGATGTCACGCTTTCTTAGAACAGTGATTCCCATTGGTTTCTTCATATCGGAAGCCGTTTTCGCCAGGAATTTGTTTGGTGCAACCCCGATGCTGCAAGGCAAGTCAAGTTGCTCATAAATTCTCTTTTGGATGCTTTCTGCGATTTCAAGAGGGGCGCCCAGTTCAGAGCAATCCGTTATATCCATATACCCTTCATCAATGGAAACAGGTTCTACAGCTTCTGTATACTGGCGCAAAATATCGAACATTGCCGCAGATGCTGTACGGTATCTATCAAAGTTCGGTTTCATTATGATTAATTCTGGGCAAAGCTTTTTTGCTTCCCATAAAGGCATTGTTGTCTTGACGCCGACCTTTCTCGCTTCATAACTGCACGTGACAATGATTCCGCGTCTTTCTTCAGGATTGCCGGCAATAGCCAGTGGCTTTCCCTTCAATTCAGAATCGTAAGCCATTTCTACTGAGGCATAGAAGCTATTCATATCAACATGCAAAATGACTTTGCCGTTTTTTGGATACATTTCTTTCATGATCCCACTTCCCAAATATACGTTCCCTTCTAGTGTATCAAAAAAGCTCATTGATTACTTATATCGGGATTGAATTTAGATCAGGGTACAGTTTTGAACATTATGTGAAGAAAAGCCTCAAAACGTTTAATATTCTTTTACCGAAACCGATAAATAACCATGAGGATAAAGAAAAGATGGGGGAATTTTTATGCAGCATTGGTCAATTGGCAGAAAGTATGCAAGCGTTTTCGCATTTATAATGGTCATATTTCTGGGCAGCTTTATTTATTTATCAACGGTTTTAACAAATCTTCAAGGAGCGATTAATCTTGCTGAGGAGAAAAGTGATTATGCAATCATGATCAGTGAAATGGGAGCGACATTTCGTCAGAAGTATATCATTATCACTGACTACATAACCGAACCAAAACCAGAGCTTCTTACACTATACAAAAAAGAAACGGATCAATTTAACAGCTCTGCTGACAAGTTAAAAAACAACGTAAAAACAGAGGAAGCCAAAAGCTTATTCAATGCAATTGTCCAAACAGATAAGCATATGGACAAAATCTGGGAAGATGAAATTTTAAGGACCGTTGAAGAGTTCAAGACTAACGGCGAACAGGTAGATATTTTCACCCAAATCAGTCTGGCCAACAAGGCTGAAACCATTCGCGATATGAACATCGATAAGCTTAATGAACTCAGGAAATCGATTCTTGATGACCGTACCAGCATCATGAAGGAAACTCATTCTACGATTGCCTCGATGATCCGAAATACGTTCATTCTTATCATAATAGCCTTCATCCTCTCTTCAGTAGCAATGTACTTTGTCTCTCGCAACATAAGCAAGAACCTCAAAAATGTGGTCGCTTATTGTAAGAGACTCGCTAATGGTGAATTGAATGTCCAAGCATTGGAAGCGAAGAGTAAGGATGAAGTTGGGCAAATCATCATCGCCATGAACCAATTATCAGGGAACTTGAAAAGTTCGATTACCAGTATACTGGCATCATCGGACCAGGTAAATGATATGTCCAGGAACTTAAAACTTAATGCGGAGGCAACGACTGAAGCCAATAATGAAATTACAGCATCCATCATGCAGGTGGCTTCTTCATCTGACGAACAAGTGAAAATCTCAGAACGTACAAATGAAGCGGTTGAAGATGTTTCTTCCCAATTAATTGAAGTCACTGGTTCACTAAAAGATACACTTCATACAACATCAAGCACGAAGGATAAGATCGAGGAAGGCAAACTATATGCATTTAGCGTCACAGAACAGATGGACCAGATTAATGGAAAAGTTTCAGAATTAGCGAGTGTGATTCATTCACTGAAAAACAATTCCCTGGAAATTCATAGAATCATTGAAATCATCACAGATATTTCCAATCAAACCAATTTGCTTGCACTAAATGCTGCAATCGAAGCAGCAAGAGCTGGAGAGCATGGGAAAGGTTTTGGTGTCGTGGCGCAGGAAGTCCGCAAGTTGGCCGAACAATCAGCTGGGGCGGCAGACAGCATCCGCACCATTCTTGAACAGACAGGAAAAGAAACGAACCAGGCCGTAAACGTCATGGAGGAAAGCCAAACGACCGTACAAAAAGGAAATGAACTTGTAGAAAAAGTGGCAGAAATCTTCACGGAAATAGCACAATCGATTGAAGAGGTCAGCTTGAAGGGAAACACTGTTAGCAGTGCCGTCATGAATGCAAATGAAAAAATGGAATCAATGATGCAGTCAGCCAATGAAGTGATAACTGCTTCCTCAAGATCCGCATTATTCCTGGAGCAGGTAGCCGCAACAACCGAAGAACAAAATGCTACAATGCAAGAGCTGTTGGAATCATCCAACAAGCTGTCTGACATGGCCGAAGACTTGAGAAAGTCATTCTCCAGCTTCAAACTATAAAAGAAAACAAGCTGGCCCAGTTTAGATGGGGTCAGCTTGTTTTGTTGATGCCATTAATTATGTATTTCCTGCTTTTGCTGTTTCATATAGTCTTTGATTTCTTTGATTCCTTCTAGTGAAGTGATCAGGGTTTGCGGGTCAATGATCATGATAATTCGTTTATCCAAATTGGCGATTCCCGTAATGAATTTTGTGTTTTGGTAGGCGATAAGTCCTGGCTGCTTCATGTTTTCGTCGGGAATTTCAAGGATTTCCTTTGCATCTCTGACGAGGACTCCCAAAGAGATATCCGAAGTCTCCAGCACGATCAGTCTCGTCTTGTCATCCGCCTGAATATCCCGATGGTAAAGGACCTTTTCAAGATCAATGACCGGTATCAAATCTCCCCTTACCTTTGTGATTCCGGTGACATAATCAGGCATATGCGGAATCGCTGTCATCCCTTCCATTTTTTCAATTGAAACGACATAAAGAATCGGAAAAGCGTATTCTTCATTTCCTGCCTGGAATACAACCGTCTTATTGCTATCAGCCATTTGGAGTACACTTCCTTTAATTTAATTTCCATCTATTGCTCTGTTAATCGTCATATGATTTCAGATTGTTATTCTGTGGACCATTCCAAGTATTATATCGGATTCTTCAGGGCCATCTTTAGGATTATTGAAGAATGAGCAAGTTTAATGGACATTTTGCCTTCTTCTTCAACCCGAAATGTCTATTAAAACATGGTTCTTGGACATTTTGACTTCTTGCTCTCTCCAAAATGTCTATTAAAGCATGGTTCTTGGACATTTTGACTTCTTGCTCCATCCGAAATGTCTATTAAAGCATGGTTCCTGGACATTTTGCCTTCGTGTTCCATCCGAAATGTCTATTAAACTGCCGCACAAAATTGTCTGCAGAATTCTTAACACTCCAATTCTTCCCCAATGGTTTTTCCGTGTTTAAAAAGGACCTCCCAACTGGGAGGTCCTTAAGGTATTATTGTGCTGCTACTTCTTCAATCAATGCAATGACCATTTCAGCAAGCTTGTTGAGCTCTTCGATTGGCATTCTTTCATTCGTTGTGTGGATTTCTTCATATCCTACAGCAAGGTTGACGGTTGGGACACCAAAACCTGCAATGACATTTGCGTCGCTTCCGCCGCCGCTATGGAGCAATTCGGAGCTTCTGCCGATTTTTACAGCTGCTTTTTTAGCAAGCTCAACAACCAGGTCGCCTTCTCCGAATTTGAAGCCAGGGTACATGACCTGGACATCGACATCTGCCTTGCCGCCCATTTCCTGAGCAGCTGATTCGAACGCTTCTTTCATTTTTGCCACTTGCGCTTCCATCTTTTCAGGAATCAAAGAACGCGCTTCAGCAAGAATCTCTACATGGTCGCATACGATATTCGTCTGTGTTCCACCCTGAAAACGGCCGATATTTGCTGTTGTTTCTTCATCGATACGTCCAAGCGGCATTCTCGCAACAGCCTTGGCAGCGATTGTAATCGCGGACACACCTTTTTCAGGAGCAACGCCTGCATGAGCCGTTTTTCCATGGATGACAGCTGCTACCTTTGCCTGTGTAGGTGCAGCAACAATAATGTTTCCTACCTTGCCATCGCTGTCGAGTGCATATCCATATTTGGCTTTTACCAATGAAGAATCCAATGCCTTTGCACCAACTAAACCGGACTCTTCCCCAACTGTAATGATGAACTGGATTGTACCATGCGGGATTGATTGTTCCTTCAAGACGCGCACTGTTTCAAGCATGACAGCCAGGCCGGTCTTGTCATCCGCACCAAGGATCGTCGTTCCATCTGTCACGACATAACCATCTTCAATCGATGGCTTAACTCCTTTTGCAGGAATGACCGTATCCATATGGGAAGTAAAGTAGATTGTATCTACTCCTTCCTTTGTACCTTGTAAAGTACAGATCAGGTTTCCGGCACCATGACCAGTTTGAGCAGTTGTATCGTCCTCGAAGACCTCAACACCGAGGTCCTCGAATTTTTTCTTAAGGACGCGTGCGATTTCAGTTTCATACTTTGTTTCAGAGTCAATTTGGACAAGCTCTAAAAACTCATTCAATAAACGTTCGTTATTTATCATCCTAGCCGACCTCCAATTATGTATATACTTCTAGAGTATAACGCTAATTGAATCCCAATACCAAACACAAAATCCTACAGTGGGATATTGCCGTGTTTTTTGCCTGGTCTGTCTTCCTTCTTTGTCCGGAGCATTTCAAGAGACTGAATTAATTTGATCCGTGTTTCCCGCGGATCGATGACATCATCGACCATTCCCTGACTTGCTGCGACATATGGATTCGCAAATTTTTCACGGTACTCATCGATTTTCTGCTGCCTGGTCTGCTCAGGATTATCGCTGTTCTGAATTTCCTTCGCAAAAATAATATTGGCAGCTCCCTGTGGCCCCATGACGGCAATTTCAGCATTCGGCCATGCAAACACAAGATCCGCTCCGATGGATTTACTGTTCAGGGCAACATATGCTCCCCCGTATGCTTTTCGTAAAATAACGGTAAGCTTCGGAACAGTTGCTTCTGAATAGGCATAAAGGATTTTCGCGCCATGACGGATAATGCCGCCATGCTCCTGCTTGATACCTGGGAAGAATCCTGTTACATCCTCAAAAGTGATGATTGGAATATTGAAAGAATCACAAAATCTGATGAAACGGGATGCTTTATCGGAAGAGTCGATATCAAGTCCGCCTGCCATCACCTTAGGCTGGTTGCAGACAAGACCGACGACCTCGCCTTTAATTCTTGCCAGACCAATGACAATGTTTTTGGCAAAATCCTTCTGTATCTCAAGGAATGAGCCGGCATCGACTACCTGCTCAATCACTTTACGCACGTCATACGGCCTTATCGCATCGAATGGAATGGCATCTGTCAAATCCGGCCTGTAGTCATCTTCAGCATCTGCCTCCAGTCTCGGTGGCTTTTCTTCATAGCTTTGCGGCAGATAGCTTAACAGCAGCCTTACCTGCTCTAATGTTTCTTCTTCTGACTGCCCATGAAAATGAGCATTCCCACTGATCGTGTTATGTACAATTGCACCGCCGAGGTCTTCCGCAGAAATTTTCTCACCGGTAACCGTTTCAATTACTTTAGGACCAGTGATGAACATCTGGCTCGTTTTTTCGACCATGAAAACAAAATCAGTAATGGCTGGAGAGTAAACCGCACCACCGGCACACGGACCCATGATCACGGAAATTTGTGGGATGACCCCCGAATAGATAGAATTGCGGTAAAAAATATGCCCATATCCATCAAGTGAAACGACACCCTCCTGGATCCTCGCTCCCCCAGAGTCATTCAACCCCACGAATGGAGCACCATTTTTAGCTGCCAGATCCATTACATTGGCGATTTTCTTTGCATGCATTTCACCCAAGGCTCCTCCAAACACGGTGAAATCCTGGGAAAACAAATAAATCGGCCTGCCATTCACCTTACCGTAACCGGTTACAACTCCATCCCCAGGTCCCTTCTGGTTCTCAAGTCCAAAGTCTGTGCTCCTATGCTGGATGAATGGATTCAACTCCACAAAACTGCCTGGATCGACAAGTAAATCGATTCTTTCACGAGCAGTCAGCTTGCCTTTTTCATGCTGCTTTTCGATTCGCTCGTCACCGCCACCCAGTTCGATTTCCCTGCGTTTATCATATAATTCATTGATTTTTTCATAGATGTCTGGCATTTCTATTCCGCCTCCCCGTTCTTCTCGCAAAGTTCGTATAAAACACTTCCTGTCGATTTTGGATGCATGAATGCGACCAACGCTCCCCCTGCACCTTTCTTAGGAACATCCTGAATCATCCTGATTCCATTTTCCTTCATATCATTGATTCTTTCCTGGATTGAATCTACGCCAAGTGCGACATGGTGAATTCCTTCCCCTCGCTTTTCTATAAAACCTGCGATGGCACTCTCCTCAGATAAAGGTTCAAGGAGTTCAAGTTTTGTTTCCCCTGCTTTCAGGAATGCTACTTTGACTTTCTCACTTTCTACATCCTCTATCCCAAGTAATGGCAACTTCAGCACATCTGTATAAAATGGGAGGGCATGCTCAATAGATTTGACAGCAATGCCGATATGGTCGACCTTTTTAATCATGTAATTCCCTCCAAATATTATTTAAATATATTTAACTGTTTTAATATTCGACAAAAATGTCATAATTCCTCCTTATTTTAATGAACAATACATTCATTAGAACAATTAGGATTATCATGCTATTAAGATCACTTTACTTTTACACTATCATAAATTTTATCAAAGGTTGGCATTCAAGCCTTGCTAAAAGGGTTGTCCAAATCAACACTGGGATGTAAAATAGTAGAGGAAGAATGCTTGAGTTTTGGAAGGGGGATTCCTTAATGCGTAAAACCAATGTCAGGAAGGTCGTAGTATACATCATGCTTTTTACTATGCTTGCTTCAACCCTTCTTATGGGATTATCAACATTTCTATAATTAATATAAATATTAAAAGGGCTGTCGCTGTGACAGCCCTTTTCTATTGGTCGATTGCTCCATATTCCTTGCCTAATTCTAGAAAATCTTTAGAGGTCGATGTGATCAGAATCTTTGTTCCTAAAGGTATGTACTCGTACAATGATTCAACTGCCTCATTTTGAAGGCGGACACAGCCCTGTGATACCCTTCTCCCGATGCTTGAGGGGTCGTTCGTCCCATGGATTCCATATGTCCGGCCATCTGTATTTTCAGCGTCAAATCCGATCCATCTGCTGCCGAGAGGGTTCTTGGGGTCTCCACCCGGGATGTCCTTTTTACGATAGTAGGGATCAGGTGCTTTGACAGTGACGGTGAAAAGCCCTTCAGGAGTCAGGTCCTCGGATTTGCCAGTAGCCGCACTGACAACTGTCTGCACTCTATTTTCATTGATCAGAGCGACCTCGTTCGTTTTTTTATTCACAATCACGAATGGGTCCCCGGGAAGCGGATTTTGTCCCAGAGGCCAAATAGGTGAAAAGACGAGAGCTGCTAGAAGCATAGAAATAAACACTGGCATGATGATTCCTCCGCGGTCTTTTTCCGTTAGTTTGTCACGACAGCTTCCTTTTTATCCTCGCTCGTTTTCAAACCTTTAAAGGACCGTTTCAGCAAGAGAAATTGTTCCATCTCATTCACAAAATGAAGCAGGGCCGCCCTTGCCTCGAATTCCTCCCGTGTTTTTGGAAGCTCCATATTCTCAAATTCCGTTTTCATCCTCAACAATTTTTCAAGATAAAACAGAACCGTATTCCCCGGGTGAATTCCTTTAGCGAGCTCCTCGACAAAACCAGCGACCATATTGGCCTGCTCTACATGCCGGGGAATCGAAGTGACGGAAGGCAGTACCCTCTCTATTATTTCAAATTGCTTTTCCCTGATTTTAAAGTATTGATAATACAAATTTTCGTCCCTCAAGAAATGATTTTCGACATCCTGGATTGCGAGACTCTTTGCTTTTTCAATCATTCTTGCAGTCTCTGTCAATTCCCTTCCATCCCAATCTGAATCGTTTTTTCTAAGATAGAGGGCAATCTCCCTGAATATCTTTTTGAATTGTGCTTCGATGTCTCTTTGGTATGCCTCCAGCTTGTTGTCGACACTCGGCATGTACAAGTTCATGATCAGCGCAACACCAATTCCGATCGTGATGATTCCTAGTTCATTAAGTAAAAGACCTGTTGTTACCTTCCCAGCAGAGTATATATGCATGATGATGACACTGCTGGAAACGACTCCTTCCTTTGCCCTGAACATGACGACAGTCGGAATGAAAAAGAGCAGCAACACTCCGATGACAATAGGGTGGTACATGATTCCCTCAAAGAACACAGCGGAGAACGCCATAGCAATGACACAGGCCAGGAATCTATGCCAGGATGCCTGAAGCGATCGCTTCTTTGTCACTTGGATACAAAGAATCGTCAAGATGCCCGCAGAAACATAATTTTCAAAACCGAGAAACTGGGCAATGACGATGGCGACCGCCGTCCCAAGCGCTGTTTTTAACGTACGATAACCAATTCTGAATTTCACAATGTATTCTCCCATCAAAAAACTTAAGGTCTAATAACTTTCCAGACCATCCAAAGCGGATTTCCTTTATGAAATGCTCCTTTTACCTAAATCAATTTAAAATTAGACAAACGGGCAATGCAGAGCCTTTCCTTTTACCAAAAAACATTCCAAAAATGAACAACAGGCATTGCAGCGCGCTTTCTTTTACCGAAATTCATTCCAGAAATAAAAAACGGGCAATGCACGATATTTATTAATAAAAATGAAAAGATGACCACATCCCAGACATGGTCATCCATTAGTTTATCAGATTCGTTATCCTTTATAAAAGCAATGGAAGTGAATCATAGCATTTTTTCAAGAAACTCTTTTGCCCTTCTGCTTTTCGGGTTGCTGAAGAATTCTGCTGGAGGTGCATCCTCGACCAATACCCCGCCATCAAGGAAGAGCACTCGATCCGCAACTTCACGGGCAAAGCCCATTTCATGGGTCACGATCGCCATTGTCATCCCGGTATGGGCGAGCGACTTCATTACCTCAAGTACTTCTTTAACCATTTCCGGGTCCAATGCGGAAGTAGGCTCATCGAACAGCATGACTTCCGGGTTCATCGCGAGCGCCCGTGCGATGGCTACGCGCTGCTTTTGGCCTCCTGACAGCCTGTTTGGATATTCATTTGCCTTTTCGGAGAGTCCTACTTTTTTCAGAAGCTCCAAACCTTGTTTATCTGCTTCGGCCTTGCCTGCACCTTTAACCTTAATCGGTGCATACGTAATGTTTTGCAGCACGGTCATATGCGGGAACAGATGGAAGTGCTGGAACACCATCCCGACATTTTCACGGACTTTCATAATGTTCGTTTTCTTGTCGGTAATATCCTCTGACCCAATCAATATCTGGCCGCCTGTCGGCT
This sequence comes from Mesobacillus sp. LC4, assembly GCF_053543455.1. NCBI lineage: Bacteria > Bacillati > Bacillota > Bacilli > Caryophanales > Bacillaceae > Mesobacillus > Mesobacillus sp. LC4. The sequence goes on along the minus strand of NZ_JBGCUB010000001.1, from coordinate 384,444 downwards.
GCTCCAATAGATTAAGACAGCGAAGGAAAGTTGATTTTCCTGAACCTGAAGGCCCGACGATGGCAACAACTTCTCCGTTTTCGATTGTGGTTGAAATTCCTTTTAATACTTCCAGCTTGCCAAATGATTTATGAAGATTTTGTACTTTAATCACTTTGTCTCATTCTCCTTTCAACCAGCTTGCCAATGAATGTCAAGGAGATGACCATGAGATAATAGATCAGGCCGGCAAAAATCAGCGGCTCGAAAAATCTATACTGCTCTCCGCCAACAACATAAGCCCTGCGCATGATATCATTTACTGCAATAACCGTTACGATTGCCGATTCCTTTGTCAGGGTGATGAACTCATTCATTAACGCAGGAAGGATATTTTTCAGGGCTTGAGGAAGGATGATGTCACGCATCATTCGATTGCCAGGAACACCTAGAGCCATAGCTGCTTCTTTCTGTCCTTTGTCCACTGCTAAGATTCCTGCACGGATGATTTCAGAAATATAGGCTGCCGAGTTTAAAGAAAAAGATGCGACGGCAGCTGTGTAGGATGAAATTTCAAAGCCGAGGATCTGCGGAGCTCCATAGTAAATAATCATCAATTGCAAAATGAGCGGTGTACCGCGGAAGATGGATGTATAAACATCAGCGAACCAATGGAGCGCTTTGTATTTGCTGATTTTAAAGATTGCAAGAATAATACCAAACGCAAAGCCCAGAAGCCCTGCTACCAAAACTATTTTCAGAGTGACGCCAATTCCCTCCAGAATATATGGCAACGAAGGAAGGATGGCGGTAAAATCTAGATCCATATTCTAACAGCCCTCTCTGTCTATTTCATGAAGGAGAAAGGCGCCCAGAAAACAATAGCATTCTGAACGCCTGTTTTGATTCTTACTTTTCTCCGCCGAACCATTTAACGATCAACTTATCTACTTCACCGTTTTCCATTTTTTCTTTCAGGACCCTGTTGAATTCCTCGGTAAGCTTGCTTCCTTTAGGGAACGCGATTGCTGAACCCGCTTCTTCTTCGCTTCCGTCTTCAATCGTGAATCCTTCAAGGTCGGGATTATTGTCGAAATAGCCTTTTGCCACTGTATCTTCAATAATCGCTGCATCGATGCGTCCAGCTTTGATTTCCTGGACCAATTCTGGGATTCTTGTACGTTTCTCAATCTTGATCTCTACTGTTTCGGCAATTTTTTCAGCTTCTTCTTCCTGGATGGATGAAAGCTGGACACCTACAGTCTTACCTTTTAAATCTTCAATTGATTTGATATTGCTGTCCTTCGCAGAAACGATCATATGCTGTGCTGTATAGTAAACATCTGTGAAGTCTACGTTCTCTTTACGTTCTGGAGTTGGAGTCATCCCTGCCATGACAAAGTCAACGCGATCTGCCTGGATTGCTCCGATAAGGCCATTGAAGTCCATATCCTTAATTTCTACTTCGTATCCTAATTCACTTGCAATCAGATTGGCTAAGTCTACGTCAAAACCAATGATTTCATCGCTTGTTGCTGTTTCCACGTATTCAAATGGCGGATAGTCAGCTGAAGTCCCCATTGTAAGGACTTTCTTTTCCTTACCGCCGTCACCTGAAGTTTTCTCAGTGCTTGTCCCGCATGCAGTGAGAATGCCCATTAATAAAATGCTCATCATAAAAACTGAAATTGCTTTTTTCATCTGTTGTTTTCCCCCTATAATGTCCATTCTGTTATTTTTATACAACTTTATTAATATATTAGCTATTAAACTTGTAAATTAATGAATAACTACTAATAATTATTAACTAAAATGTATTTTAACACATATTAATAAATATGCAATAATATTTTTAAATATAAATAACAAGAGTTTTCACCACAAAAAAAGAACCCCGGCAATGCGGGGTTCTTCAGTCATTATACTTCTTCGCAATATTCTTCGAATGCGTTTTGCAGTTTGTTCACTACCTGCATTGGGTCATGGCCTTCGATTTCGTGGCGTTCGACCATTGTGCAAAGCTTGCCGTCTTTAAGCAAAGCGAAAGATGGAGATGATGGCGGATAGCCAGTGAAATAACTGCGCGCCTTTTCTGTCGCTTCCTTATCCTGGCCGGCGAAAACTGTTACAAGGTTGTCAGGGCGCTTATCAAAATGAACAGCATGTGCTGCTGCAGGGCGAGCAATTCCTCCGGCGCAACCGCAAACTGAGTTTACCATTACAAGTGTTGTGCCTTCTTTAGCCAAAGCTTGTTCTACTTCCTCACCGGAAGTTAATTCTGTATATCCTGCTGCCACGATTTCCTGGCGGGCCTGGCGGACTACATCATTCATGAAAAAATTGAAATCCATACTCATCGATACATCTCTCCTCTGCTGAATAGTAACTAGTACATAAATATATGATACCAATTAAAATTAATTTTTCAAAGTATGTTTAACTCTCAAGAATTCCGGGAAAGGTAACAATACAGCTAGATCCATACCCCTAAACTCCCTAGATGAAGGACAACAGAACATTCTGTTGTCCGCTTTTTTTACCAGCAAAAAAGCTGCCCAAAATCGGACAGCTTATTTCTTTGCCTCAAAAAATGCTTTAAATAATTCCTCGACTCCAGATGCGACTGGCCTGTTTCCTGAGATGACTTCATTTTCCACCTTAGGAAGAAGGTATTTAACTTCCGGGTGATGAAAGAAACTTGCCTGCAGCTGATCGATGATCATATCATTCAGCCACTGTTTTGTCTGAAGTCGCCTTCTTTCATCAAATATCCCGTTATTTTTGGTAAAACTCTCAAAGGCTCTGATTGTTGTCCATATCTCTTCAATTCCTTTGTCCTGTAACGCCGAGCTGGTCAGGGCCGCTGTCTGCCATCCCTTTGTAGCAGGCTGCAGGAAATGAAGGATTCGGTTATACTCTTCTTTCGTCTTTTTCGCTGATTGTTCATTTGAGCCATCTGCCTTATTCACAATGACGGCATCCGCAAGTTCCATGATTCCTTTTTTCATTCCCTGGAGCTCATCTCCGGCACCTGTCAGGACGAGAAGCATGAAAAAATCGACCATATCCCTGACAATGACCTCACTTTGCCCAACTCCAACCGTCTCAACCAGGATGATATCGAAGCCGGCTGCTTCACATAACAGCATTGTTTCCCTTGTTTTACGGTGGACTCCGCCAAGCTTTCCTCCTGAAGGGGATGGCCGGATGAATGCCCGTGGATTTCGGGCCAGCTTTTCCATCCTCGTCTTATCTCCGAGGATGCTGCCGCCAGTCAGGCTTGATGTAGGATCTACCGCAAGCACAGCAACTTTATGACCCATGCCGCATAAATAGCTGCCAAAGCTTTCGATGAACGTGCTCTTGCCCGCCCCCGGCACACCTGTGATTCCAACACGGATGGACCGTCCTGATTCTGGCAAAAGCTTCTGCAAAAGAGTTTGGGCCGTTTGAAAGTCATGCTCCGCATTGCTTTCGATCAATGTGATTCCTTTTGCCAGCGCTGTCCTGCCTCCCGCCTTGATGTCTTCAGCTAAGGAAACTGGATCAATCCTTGGTACATTCTTTTTCTTGACGAAACGCCCGGATTTCACAGCGGAACTTTCGGTATTTCCTGCTGCCACTCCTGGTTTCACAACGCTGGAGAACGAATCCGCCTTTTCGGGATCGAACCATTCGGGCTTTTTTTCATCAGTCATTAACTAGACACTTCCTCATAGCCCAGGCGCCCATAAATCGTCCGTAAAACCTTCTGAGCCGCAACTGGGATGACCGTTCCAGGTCCAAAGATCGCGCTTGCCCCATTTTCGTAAAGGAATTGATAATCCTGAGCAGGGATTACGCCCCCGACAATGACAACAATATCCTCGCGGCCTAATTTTTTCAGTTCCTTCACAAGCTGAGGCAATAATGTTTTATGTCCAGCCGCCAAAGAACTGATTCCGATGGCATGGACATCATTTTCAACTGCCTGGATTGCTGTTTCTTCAGGCGTTTGGAAAAGCGGGCCGATATCCACGTCGAAACCTAAATCAGCGAAAGCGGTAGAAATGACCTTTGCTCCGCGGTCATGTCCATCCTGTCCCATTTTCGCTATCATGATGCGGGGCCTGCGTCCTTCATTTTCAAGGAACTCTTCAGTCATCTGCTGAACCTCGGTTATTTCCTCTCCATTTGTGAAGGCCGTGCTATACACTCCGCTGACGGAACGGATGACCGCTTTATGCCTTCCAGCCGCCTTTTCGATTGCATCTGATATTTCTCCAAGTGTCGCTCTTGCCCGAGCAGCCCTTACTGCAAATTCCAGAAGGTTGCCTTCTCCACTCTCAGCCGCCCTTGTCAAGTCATCAAGAGCTGAATGGGCTTTTTCTTCATCACGGCTATCTTTCAACTGCTTGAGCCTTTCTATCTGTTTCGCACGAACGGCGGTGTTATCAATATCCAGGATCTCGAGAGGGTCCTCCTGCTCCAGCTTAAACTTATTCACGCCGATGATTGTTTCTTTTCCAGAATCAATTTGGGCCTGGCGCCTTGCCGCTGCTTCTTCGATCCGCATTTTTGGAAGTCCGGTTTCAATTGCTTTCGCCATGCCGCCAAGACTTTCGATTTCTTCAATATGCTCCCAGGCACGATCGATCAGCGCATTTGTCAAACTCTCAACATAGTAACTGCCTGCCCATGGATCAATGACCTTTGTAATCCCCGATTCTTCCTGAAGGAATAGCTGTGTATTACGCGCAATGCGTGCTGAGAAATCTGTCGGCAGCGCAATGGCTTCATCAAGGGCATTGGTATGCAGCGATTGAGTGTGGCCCATTGCCGCTGCATGTGCTTCAATCAATGTCCGGATCACGTTATTATAAGGATCCTGCTCGGTTAGACTCCAACCTGATGTTTGCGAGTGTGTCCTCAAGGCCATCGACTTTTCATTCTTCGGATTGAATGTCTTGATCATTTTTGCCCAGATAAAACGGGCAGCCCTCATTTTTGCTACTTCCATGAAATAATTCATGCCGATCGCCCAGAAGAAGCTTAGTCTTGGTGCGAAAGAATCGATGTCGATCCCAGCCTTAAGGCCAGTTCTTACATATTCAAGCCCATCGGCGAGCGTGTATGCCAGTTCAATATCCGCAGGAGCCCCGGCTTCCTGCATATGGTAGCCTGAGATACTGATTGAGTTAAATTTTGGCATATATTTTGAAGTATACTCAAAAATATCAGCAATGATCTTCATCGACATTTCCGGCGGGTAAATATATGTGTTCCTGACCATATACTCTTTCAGGATATCATTTTGAATCGTCCCGGATAACTGGTCCTGTGTCACACCTTGTTCCTCGGCCGTCACAATGAAAAACGCCATGATAGGAAGCACAGCACCGTTCATTGTCATTGACACGGACATTTGGTCAAGCGGGATTCCGTCGAACAGAACCTTCATATCCAATATCGAATCAATTGCTACTCCAGCCTTTCCTACATCACCCTCAACCCGGGGATGGTCGGAATCATAACCTCGATGTGTAGCCAAATCAAAGGCTACAGACAAACCTTTTTGTCCCATTGCGAGGTTGCGCCTGTAAAACGCATTGCTTTCTTCCGCAGTGGAAAAGCCTGCATACTGTCTTACCGTCCATGGACGGTTAACATACATGGCTGGATACGGTCCCCTTGTAAAAGGAGGGAGACCCGGCATACCTTCCATATGTTCTGAAGAAGTTACATCTTCTTTTGTATACACTGATTTAACCTTGATCTTCTCATTCGTTTCAAACAAAAGATCATCGATTTCCTGTTGTACCTGCTGATCAACTTGCTCCTTGCTGACTTCCTTTTCCTCAGCAAACAAACGGACTTTCTTAAAATCAGGCTTTTGCACTTGATTCCACCTCCATATCCTGAAGCATTGATGATAGAGTTTGTAATGCATTGCTTCTTACATGTAAAAACTCCTTAATTCCGGCAGATCTCCATTCACTTTGATTTTCATCAGGGATGCCTGCCAGATAAAGTTTTACATCGTGCTCTCTCTTAATGTCCTTTGCTAGCTCAGGCCCAAAAGAATGATAGGAAGACTGATCGCCGCATATAACAAACTGTTTGGCTTTTGAAGAGTTTATGAACTCAATAGCTGCTGAAATGGAGTCCACTTCCCGGCTACTCTCAGCATGAATCCCTCCAGCAGATAATAATCCGGAAATGAAATCTGCTCTTGCCTTATGCTTCTTCAACTCATTAAGGCAAATCAAGCCGACCTTGGGTTGAACACCTTGGCTTTCCAGCTTTTTTGCCTTAAACCTTAATTCCTCATAAGGTGCTGCTAGTCTATTTAATTTTAAAGATGTAAAGCTTGGTTTCACTTCTTTAAAGCTCTCTAATAGAGAACTGTCAGACGTTATTTTACTGATGGCAGAATCAAGGGAGTCTATCATATAATTGCTTTTTAACCCCTTCACTCCAGATTCAGCGATAACATCATAAAGGTTGGCATAAACATTCGTCCCAATTACGCTCTTTTTACGCGTAGCAATGTCCTGTTCACGGGCTTCCGCAGTAAGCGAAATCTGCTCCTGAAGCCAGCCTGATTTCAGTGTTTCATATATACCGCCCCTGCTGTCCATTTCTAGGAATAGTTCCCACGCTTTTTCAGCCAATTCCTTTGTCAGTGACTCGACATACCAGGAACCGCCTGCGGGATCGGCTACTTTTTCAAGATGCGCTTCAGATTTAAGCACCAGCTGCGTATTTCGGGCAACTCTTTCGGAAAAAAGATTCACCGTACCCGAAGGTTCATTAAAGCTATCGGTATGAAGATACTGGATTCCTCCTAAAACAGCAGCAAAGGCTTCATTCCCAGTCCTAAGTATATTCACGTATGGATCGAAAATAGTTTTAGTGAACTTTGAGGTTTCTGCGGATATGACCATTTTACGCTCTTCTGGTTCTGCACCGAAAGCTTCTGCCGTTTTGCTCCACAGAAGCCTCGCTGCCCTAAGCTTGGCAGTTTCCATGAAGAAATTAGAGCCAATCGCAAAGTGGAACACTATCTTTGATAACGCTTTCTTTAACTCCCATCCATTGTCCAGCAGCTTTTGGAGTAGATAAACTCCTGTGGCAACAGTGATTGCCAGTTCCTGCACAGCATTGCCTCCGCTGTTATGGTAAGGGACACTATTGACGAGTACCGTCTTTACTTCTGGCAAATGCTGAGCTGCTTCTTCAAGCACCTTTGCCCAATCCGCAAAAAATTCATCTTCCTCTGTTGGCAGTCCGCCAATCACGCTTGCCTGTGCAATTGGATCCGCTGCAACGAAACCCGTTGGCTTTTCCGACGTGCCAGCTTCCTTGCTGGCAATTGTCAGAGCTGCCAGCAATGGCGTCTGAAGCAATCCAGCATCCAAGCTCATGGGGTACTTATTATCTATGGAAGAGATGAGTGTCATCAATGCTGAATTATCGGAAAACAATTCTGGTTTTACCTCAAAAGAAATGGCAGTTTGTCCTTTTGATAGCGCCTGATCGATTTTTTCTTTCAGTTCACCGAGATTGTTGTAGAATAGGCGGTTTGCTATATGCCAGGACTCGGACTGGTATCCAAGAGAATGGATCCCTCTTCTATAATCTCCCTGACCAGGCAGATCTCCTGCCAGTTCACCTGGAAGATCTCCTTTTGTATAAAGTGGTTTAAGAGTAATATCTTCATATGTATTCGTATAAAGTGAATCAATCGGTTTGCCTTTCAATGAAGCTGCAGCTTTTTCCTGCCAATCTTCAAATGTTGCATCTTTGAACGAGGTCGCCTTCATATTTTCAATCGTCATAAACCCTACTGTCCATATTTCAGACAGCTTTCCCCCCTTCACTGAAATTGTAGTAAAATTCTAATTTTTACACTCTTCTATTTTAGTATACGAATCCTTTTCTAGCAACGAAGGACATTTGCATGAGTTGGCAGAATAAAAACGAAAACGCCCAGAAATTTTCTGGGCGCTTTCTGTTTGCAAAAACAAACTTTATTAATAAATAGATGTTGTCTCTTTTGAGGTGTTTTCAAGAATTTCTTTGATTCTTGCTAAGAAACGGCCGCAAACGAGGCCATCCAGTACACGGTGATCAAGTGACAGACAGAGGTTCACCATATCACGGACAGCAATCATGCCATTATTCATGACCACAGGACGCTTAACGATTGATTCTACCTGGAGAATCGCTGCCTGCGGGTAATTGATGATTCCCATTGATTGGACAGAACCGAAAGAACCTGTGTTGTTGACAGTGAAGGTTCCACCTTGCATATCCTCAGAACGAAGCTTGCCTGCTCGTACCTTTTGAGCAAGCTCATTGATTTCACGGCCAATGCCTTTAATTGTTTTTTCGTCAGCATTCTTGATGACAGGTACGAAAAGTGCATCATCGGTCGCTACTGCAATGGAGATATTGATATCCTTTTTCTGGATGATCTTATCGCCAGCCCACATGGAATTGATTTGCGGGAATTCTTTCAACGCTTGAGAAACGGCCTTCACAAAGAAAGCAAAGAAAGTAAGGTTGAAGCCTTCTTTTTTCTTGAAGTCATCTTTAAGGCCATTTCTGTACTCTACAAGATTCGTCACATCCACTTCAACCATCGTCCATGCATGCGGAGCTTCATGCTTGCTGCGAAGCATGTTAGCGGCAATCGCCTTCCGGACACCTGTTACAGGAATTTCAATGTCACCGGCAGCAACCGGAACTGAAGGTGCAGGTGCAGCAGGCTGGGATGGGGCTGCTGATTGAGCTTGTGTTGCAGGCTCTGTAGCGGCCGGCTGAACTTGTGAAGTTTCTTTTACTGCTTCTTTCTGGCTTGAAGCTTGTGGAATATTGCCGGATTCAATGATTTGCTTAAGGTCTTTGCGTGTGATCCTTCCACCCGCTCCAGTTCCCTTAACCAGGGATAGGTCGATATTATTTTCTTGAGCCAGTTTCAAGACTGCAGGTGAATATCTAGCCTTGCTTCCTTCTTCCGCTGCTGATGCAGGTGCTGCACTTGCACTTGCAGAAGATGCAGAATCTGAAGCAGCATCAGCTGCTGGTGCTTCATCAGACGATCCGCCTTCAATTTCAATGGTGCAGATGATTTCCCCTACTGCCAGCGTGTCTCCTTCACCAGCAATCAATTCTTTGATTGTACCTGAAAATGAAGATGGTACTTCAGCATTTACTTTATCGGTCATGACTTCTGCAAGTGGATCGTATTTATTTACTTTGTCACCAACGGAAACCATCCACTTGCTGATTGTTCCCTCCGTTACACTCTCACCTAATTGAGGCATTTTAATTTGTTCGATTGCCACAGTTTGACCTCCTTCTCCAATCATTCTATTTTCAACATGAATATGTTAAAATTCAGCAAGCTCTCTCATTGCTTTTTCAACTTTATCCGGATTGATCATGAAGTATTTCTCCATTGTTGGAGCATAAGGCATTGCCGGTACATCCGGTCCTGCCAGTCTCTTGATTGGTGCATCCAATTCAAATAAGCAATGTTCAGCAATAATGGCAGACACTTCACTCATGATGCTTCCTTCTTTATTGTCTTCCGTCACAAGAAGAACTTTCCCTGTCTTAGAAGCAGCCTCGATGATTGCTTCCTTATCCAGTGGGTATACCGTACGCAAATCAAGGATGTGAGCAGAAATTCCGTCCTTGGCAAGCCTTTCAGCTGCCTGCAGTGCAAAGTGGACTGCAAGACCGTAAGTGATGACGGTGATATCTTCTCCCTCACGCTTCACGTCTGCTTTGCCAATCGGCAGAACATAATCATCCTCAGGAACTTCTCCCTTGATCAGTCGGTAAGCACGCTTGTGTTCGAAGAACAATACCGGATCTTCATCTCTGATTGCTGCTTTCAATAATCCTTTTACATCATAAGGTGTTGATGGCATAACAATCTTCAAACCAGGCTGATTTGCGAACACGGCTTCAACAGACTGAGAATGGTAAAGCGCTCCGTGGACACCTCCGCCATAAGGAGCACGGATGACCATTGGACAGCTCCAGTCATTGTTAGAGCGGTAACGGATTCTTGCCGCTTCTGAAATGATCTGGTTTACTGCAGGCATGATGAAATCCGCGAACTGCATTTCTGCGATAGGGCGCATGCCATACATGGCCGCACCGATCCCGACACCTGCAATAGCCGACTCTGCCAACGGTGCGTCGATCACCCGGTCTTCTCCGAACTTTTCGTACAACCCCTGTGTAGCTTTGAATACTCCGCCTTTTTTACCTACGTCTTCACCGAGGACAAAAACTCTCGGATCTCTTTCCATTTCTTCTTTGATTGCCAATGTCACTGCATCTATATAAGAAATTACCGCCATTTTCGTTCCCCCTTACTCTTCCGCATATACGTATTTCAGAGCATCTTCAGGCTCTGCATACGGTGCATTTTCAGCATAATCGGTTGCTTCATTGACCAGCTTCATGATTCGATCGTTGATTTCCTTTTCACTTTCATCATTCATGATGCCATTTTCCTTTAAATATGCGCCGAAGGTAATGATCGGATCCTTCGTCTTTGCCTGTGCAACTTCATCTGGCGCGCGGTAGCTTCGATCATCATCATCTGATGAGTGCGGAGTCAGACGGTAGGAGACAGCCTCGACAAGTGTAGGCCCTTCACCACGGCGTCCGCGGTCAGCAGCTTCTTGGACCACTTTATATACTTCTAAAGGATCGTTTCCATCGACAGTGACACCTGGCATACCATATCCGATCGCACGGTCGGAAACCTTTTCAGCAGCAACCTGTCTTTCGTAAGGTATTGAAATTGCATATTTATTGTTCTCAACCATAAAAATAACTGGAAGTTTATGGACGCCAGCAAAGTTTGCTCCCTCATGGAAATCTCCCTGGTTGGAAGATCCTTCTCCAAACGTAACGAATGTTACCAGGTCCTTCTTCTCCATTTTTCCTGCAAGAGCGATTCCGACAGCATGAGGAACCTGTGTAGTTACCGGTGATGAACCTGTTACGATCCGATTTTTCTTTTGCCCGAAATGTCCAGGCATCTGGCGTCCGCCAGAGTTCGGGTCTTCCGCTTTGGCAAAACCAGAAAGCATCAGGTCTTTTGCAGTCATGCCAAAAGTTAAGACCACACCCATATCACGATAGTAAGGAAGCACATAATCCTTTTCACGATCCAGAGCAAAAGCAGCTCCTACCTGTGCCGCTTCCTGTCCCTGACATGAAATAACAAACGGAATTTTTCCGGCACGGTTCAACAGCCACATCCGCTCATCCAGCCGGCGGGCCAACAGCATTGTTTCATACATTTCCATAACTTTTTCATCACTTAAGCCAAGTGCAGCGTGACGATTTTCTGCCATCTTTATACCTCCCAATTGTTCGTACAAGGCCCTTTTCGCAGGGAAAAGAGCTCTTGTTGATAATCTATATTAAGAATGGATTGCTTTGCCATCCACAGCCAGGGCAGCTTCGCCGATGGCCTCTGACAATGTCGGGTGCGGATGGATTGTATGGGCAATTTCCCATGGTGTTGCATCTAAAACTTTAGCAAGTCCTGCTTCAGAAATCATATCGGTTACATGCGGCCCAATCATATGGACACCTAAGATATCATTGGTTTCCTTGTCAGCAACGATTTTTACAAATCCGTCAGACTCTCCATATACAAGCGCCTTTCCGATTGCTTTGAAAGAGAACTTCCCTGTCTTTACATCATGGCCCTTTTCTTTTGCTTCATCTTCCGTCAAACCGACGCTTGCCGCCTCAGGAGAGCTATAGATGCATTTGGAAACAAGGGTATAATCAATAGGATGTGGGTTTTCATTAGCTATATGTTCGACAGCGACGATCCCTTCATGGGATGCAACATGAGCAAGCTGCAGGCCGCCGATGACATCGCCAATTGCGTATATATGAGATTCCTTCGTCTGGAAAAATTCATTTGTCTGGATGAAGCCTCTCTCAAGCTGTATTTCAGTGTTTTCAAGGCCGATTCCTTCAACATTTGCCTGGCGTCCAACAGAGACTAGCAATTTTTCAGCAGTGAATTCTTTCGTTTCACCTTTAACCTCTGCGCTGATCGTGACTCCATCACCTTTTTGAAGTGTCTCAGATAAGACTTTTGCACTTGTAATGATTTTCACGCCTTTTTTCTTCATCGCCCGCTGCATCTCTCTCGAAACTTCCTTATCCTCAGTTGGAACGATACGGTCCGCATATTCAATGACGGTAACTTGAGATCCAAAATCAGCAAGCATGGACGCCCATTCAATTCCGATTACGCCACCTCCGACGATGATGATGGACTTTGGCAGGTCTTCCATGACAAGTGCTTCATCGGATGTCATTACATATTGGCCATCTGCTTCAAGTCCAGGCAATGTTCTTGGTCTAGAACCTGTCGCAACAATGACATTCTTAGGAATCAGCATTTCATTTTCCTCGCCACTGTTCATTTCAACAGAAATGGTTCCCGGCATTGGTGAGAAGATGGACGGACCTAAGATCCTTCCGAGTCCCTCATATACATCAATCTTCCCTTGTTTCATCAGGTGCTGTACACCACGGTGCAACTGCTCAACGATTTTTTCTTTTCTTTCCTGTACCTTTACGAAATTGACGCCAACTTCTCCTGTCGTCACGCCAAATTCTTCACTTTTCTTTGCGGTCGCATATACTTCAGCGCTGCGGAGCAATGCCTTGCTCGGGATACAGCCCTTATGCAGGCATGTACCGCCTAGCTTTCCTTTTTCAACGATGGCAGTCTTCAAGCCAAGCTGAGAAGCTCTGATTGCTGCAACGTATCCGCCTGTACCGCCTCCGAGAATGACCAAATCATATTCTTGAGCCATCTCATTCCCTCCTCTATCTATGTTTTTTTGTATTAATTGACTTACCAATCAGGCATGCCAGCCCTTTTGCGAGCTAGCTACTTGCCAGGATATTCTTTCACTTCTTCTTCGCCGCGAAGAATGCGAATCGCACCTTCAGCGAGTGCCTGCAATTCGTTTTCACCAGGATGGACAATAACATCCGCAATCCAGTTGATTCTTTCAGAGATTGCCTGAACGAACTCTTTACCGTACGCAAGACCCCCTGTAAGAACAATCGCGTCTACTTTCCCAGCAAGGACGGCACTTGCAGAGCCAATTTCCTTTGCTACCTGGTAAGCCATCGCATCATAAACAAGTTTTGCTTTTTTATTTCCCTGGTTAATCATTTTTTCGACCTTCACTGCATCATTCGTTCCAAGGTACCCAACCAGGCCACCCTGTCCGACAAGTTTCTTCATGATTTCTCCCCGGAAGTAATCACCAGAAAAACATAGCTCCACAAGGTCGCCTGCCGGTACTGTGCCTGCACGTTCCGGACTGAAAGGACCATCCCCATGCAAACCGTTATTCACATCGACAACCCTTCCCTTTTTGTGGGCCCCTACAGTGATCCCGCCTCCAAGATGAGTTATGATCAAATTCAGCTCTTCATATTTTTTGCCGAGTTCTTTCGAAACCCTGCGGGCAACTGCTTTTTGGTTCAATGCATGGAAAATGCTTTTTCGTTCAATAAGGGAGAATCCTGATACCCGGGCAACCGGATCAAGCTCATCCACCACGACTGGGTCGACAATAAAGGAAGGTATGTTTAAACCTGAGGCGATTTCGTATGCAAGAATACCTCCCAGGTTCGAAGCATGCTGGCCGGAATAACCTGCACGCAAGTCTGCGAGCATAGTATTGTTCACTGCATATGTTCCGCCCTCGATGGGCCGCAAAAGCCCTCCGCGCCCACAAACAGCACTTAATTTTGAAATGTTGATCCCTTCCGTATCAAGCGTTTCAAGTATCGTATTCTTCCTGAATTCGTATTGATCGATGATGGTTTCATAGGAGTTGATGACAGCTGAATCGTGACGGATCGTTTTTTCAAAAACCGAAACCTCATTGTCAAAGACTCCAATTTTCGTTGATGTAGATCCTGGATTGATGACTAGAATCCGATGTTCTGTTTGTTGCACAGTTAAACCTCCAATTAGCTTGCGGAATAAAAAAGATCCGCAATACGTCAGTAGCATATAGGAAACAGCAGAGGCGCCGAAACAAATATTCAGCGCTCTCTGCGTAAGCCTTGTTTTAGGCTGCTTCAAATAAATTGTTGCCATAAAGTCTTCTTTAAAATCGAAAACCGTTATCTATTCAGCAACTAAAATTATGAACAGAGCCTTTATTAACGGCGGCTTAGGATATGATGGCCGTTTTGCAGGAATTGACTGCGAGAATTGCGCATACTTTCAATTCGCTCTTCTGCCATACGGTCAGCCGCTTTATAAGTAGGAATCCCATCTCTTTTTGCAATCTCGATTACTTTTTCGATATTGTTGTAAATGGTTTCAACCTTTTTCATTGCTCTTTCGGCATTGTAGCCGTAAAGCTCATCCGCAACGTTGATGACGCCTCCTGCATTGATGACATAATCAGGTGCGTATACAATACCCATTTCATGGATGATATCTCCATGCTTTGTATCCTTAAGCTGATTGTTGGCAGCTCCGGCAATGACCTTCGCTTTTAGCTGAGGAATCGTTTCGTCGTTGATTACTGCGCCTAATGCACATGGTGCGTAAATATCACAGTTCACGCTGTAGATATCATCCGGTTCAACTGCTTTAGCCCCGAACTCTTCAACAGCTCTTTGTACTGCTTCCTTATTAATATCTGTAACAATCAGCTGAGCACCTTCTTCATGCAGATGACGGCAAAGGTTAAATGCTACATTGCCCACACCTTGGACAGCGATTGTTTTTCCTTCAAGGGAATCCGTGCCGAAGGCTTCCTTAGCAGCTGCCTTCATCCCTCTGTACACGCCGTATGCAGTAACAGGTGAAGGATTGCCTGATGAACCGAATGCTGGTGAGATACCGGTTACATAGTCTGTTTCTTCATGGATTAAATCCATGTCTGCCACAGTCGTGCCTACATCTTCTGCCGTGATATATCTTCCGTTTAAACCCTGGATATAACGACCGAATGCACGGAACATTTCTTCATTCTTATCTTTGCGAGGATCACCGATAATAACCGTCTTACCACCGCCAAGGTTGAGGCCAGCAGCAGCATTTTTGTATGTCATGCCTTTAGCAAGGCGAAGTGCATCTTCGATCGCCGCTTCTTCTGATGCGTAAGTCCACATACGAGTTCCACCCAAAGCTGGTCCAAGAGTTGTATCATGAATTGCGATGATTGCTTTCAATCCTGACTGTTTATCCTGGCAAAATACAACCTGCTCATAATCGTACTGTTCTAGATACTTGAAAATTTCCATTTCTAATTCCTCCCCTGTTTTATGTAAATTATTTAGAAGCAGAGCATAACGCTAATGCAAGTGAATATAGTTTACTTTCAGCAGTGTCCGCTCTGGATGTTAACACGATTGGAGCTTTAGCTCCGCTAATGACTGCGCCAACTTTTGCATTGGCAAAGTAAATCAATGATTTATAAAGGACGTTTCCAACCTCGATTGCAGGGACCAAGAGTATATCCGCCTTGCCGGCAACCTCACTTTTGATTCCCTTATGCTCTGCAGCAATCTGCGAAACCGCATTATCAAGGGCAAGCGGACCATCCACAATACACCCCTGAATTTGTCCCCTTTTGTTCATCATCGTTAATGATGCAGCATCTACGGTTGCCTGCATCGCAGGATTGATCACTTCCACGGCTGCAAGCGGTGCCACTTTCGGCATTTCAATACCTATAGAATGAGCTACCTTTACTGCATTCTTGATGATTTGGGCTTTTTGCTCAACGTCAGGCGAAATGTTCATCGCTGCATCGGTTACAATTGTAAATCGATCGTAGCCAGGCACCTCGAATACCGCCACGTGAGAAAGAACAGCCCCAGTCCTAAGTCCATATTCTTTATTCAGGACAGCCTTTAAAATCACCGCAGTAGGGATATTCCCCTTCATTACGACATTGGCATCATTATTTTTGACTGCTTTCACAGCCATTTCTGCAGCGGCATAATTATTTGGTGCGGAAATGATTTTAACACCTTTGCTGCCTCCAAGGCTCGGATGCTTCGCCGCAATCATCTTCTCAATTTCTTCCTCGTTTCCATAAAGAAGGAAATCGGCAAGCTTCAGTTCAACAGCTCTGGCAACTGCATTTAAAACCTCAGAATCTTCAGCGGCTGCAACGGCTACTGTTTTCCTGCCCTCTTGGGATGCCATGCTGATGAGTGAGTCTAGTTTCATGACCTGTTTCAACCCCTTCTGTTCTTCTCGCATCGCCACTATATTAAGTATGCAAGAACTGTGCCAACTTAAAATAGTGAAAACGCTTTACTTTTGCCCGAAAACTTTGTGCAACATATTGCAGAGTGTGAAATTTATTGCATGCTATCTGCTTCAATTCTGTATTTTTCAAGCTTATAATATAAATTCCTCACTGAAACACCTAAAGCTTTCGCGGCAGCCGTTTTGTTCCCTTTTACCGCCTTAAGAGTTGACAGAATGACTTTCGCTTCGTACTCCTCAAGTTGGACTGCAAGCGTTTCGGTCGGGATTGACGGACCAATGTTATCCTCCTTATCCTTAACCTGGCTGTTCTGCAATTCCGGTAAATGTTCGATTCGAATGATCGTCTCGCTATAACTCAAAAATATAATCGCGCGTCCAAGGACATTTTCGAGCTCCCTTACATTCCCTGGCCAATCATATTCCATCAACTTCCTAATGGCTTCTTCTGAAACTCCTTCGACGTTACGTCCATAATCCTGATTGATTTTACGGATTAACCTTTCACACAGGAGCGGAATGTCTTCCTTCCTCCTTTTAAGTGGAGGTATATGAATCGGCATCCTGTTTAGCCGATAATATAAGTCTTCTCTAAAACTGCCATTTGCAATCGCCTTTTCAAGGTTCATATTTGTCGCGGCTATGACCCTGACATTGATCGGTACGGGTTTTGTTCCACCCACCCGGACTATTTCTCTTTCCTGAAGGACTCGGAGCAGTTTTGCCTGGGTATTGGCAGGCAATTCGCCGATTTCATCAAGGAAGATACTGCCATTATTGGCTTCCTCGAAAAATCCCCGTTTCCCGCCGCGTTTTGCGCCTGAAAAAGCACCTTCTTCGTATCCAAAGAGTTCGCTTTCGAGCAGTGATTCTGAAATTGCTGCACAATTAACCCGGATGAACTTGTTGAACCGCCGGTCGCTCGCATTATGAATCGCATGGGCAAACAATTCCTTTCCTGTTCCTGACTCCCCGCGAAGGAGGACAGTTGCAGGGGTTTTAGCCCCAAGCTTAGCTTGTTCAATTGGAATCGTCATTTCTTCCGATTGGCCGATAATATCCTCAAATGAGTATTTTGCTTCAAGTGTTCTAATAATCTGCCTCGCTCGTGTCAGCTCACGGTTCAAGCTCTGGATCTCCGACATATCATGGATGACCCCGACACTTCCCTTAAGCTTCCCATCTACGATGATCGGCGCAACATTGACAACAACCTCTTTTTTATTCGGTCCAACCCGCATCGCCGTACCACGGACAGGCCGTCTCGTCTTAAGCACCTTCATATGCATGCTCTCGCCCTCAGAAATATCAGCGGTTGCCGGCTGTCCGATTACTTCTTCTTCCTTCAGCCCGGTTATCCTTGTATAAGCTGGATTGATCATGATTCCCCGGCCATCTTCATCTACTACAGAAATAGCTTCATCACTGGAGTTGATGATCGCCTGAAGCATGGTTTGGATTTCTTTTAAGTTCGTTATCTCTTCCGCAAGGTTCACAACTTCAGTAATATCCTTAAATACAGAGAACGCGCCAATCAATTGATCATTTTCGTCAATGATCGGGATCCTTGTCGTGATGATTTTCGACCCATTAGGCAGCAACAATTCCCGATTGGACTCTACCTTCCTGGTGTTGAGCACTCTTGGAAGCTTGCTTGTGGGTATGATTTCGGAGACATGTTTCCCTTCTGCCTGTTCCTTTGTTGTTCCAATTATTTTTTCTGCGCTTTTATTGAACAAGGTTACGATTCCTTCTGTATTGATGACCACCATGCCATCACCAGAAGAATTGAATATCAAATCATGTTCATATGTAATTTTCCTGAGAGTTTTTATTAGTTCTTCCTTTTCTTCCAAAAGGGTAGCCAAAAGGAACGCGACACTTCCTGGTATCAGCACAGTGTTTTTACCGCGAGCATCCCTTAATTCCCTGAAGACATCGTCTTCACCGGTCACTTCAATGATGATATCCAACTGATCTGAAATGTACTTATGCCAGTCTGCCCCTGTCTGAATCCCTGCATTACGTGCTGCGATAATCCCTGGAGCATCAGGGTTTATATCAATCACAGCAACCACATCTGCAGTCTGTTTGAAAATATCGAGAATAGCCGTGCCGCCCTTACCTGCTCCTACTATCATTACTTTTTGCATAATATCCACCACATATCTAGAAAAATATTTCACGGAAGATCTTTGAAGTCTGCAAAATCTTTCAATATCATTGTAATTCTTTTTGTATGCGCTGACAAATTTCTTTGTTTTCTAACTCTTCTGTACATAATTCACTAAGAGGAACTTATATTGCGGAAAAACACAGGGTTAAGTATACTTTTTAAATAAGGACAAATATCGAGGGGAAAATAAATGATCAGGATCATAGCATTAATCATTATGTTGATACCAGGTGTCATTGCTGCTTTAGGGGTAAAACTGATGCGCGATATGGTGTTTGGAATCTTGCAGTCACCTTTCCCATTTTTGTGGCTTCAATTCCTTGCCGGCCTACTCTTTTTCCTGGCAGGACTGGGTTTCATCGCTGGTTTTATCCTGCATCGTGATCGAAAGAGAAATAAAGTCCAGGCAATTTTCCGGATTCCTGATAGCAATAAAAAGCAAAACAGGCCTTGATTAGAAATCAGGCCTGTTTTATTTTTTCTCTAACTTTAAAAACTAAAGTGAAAACAGTTTTTGGCTTTTTCTTGTTCTACGGCGTAGACTGCATTTCTCTAATTCTTTTAGCCTTGGCTGGGTCGTCCGTTATAACAGCACTGCAGTTTACCTTGAACAATCTTTCCAGCTCAGATTCTTTATTTACCGTATAAGGTCTGACTTCGATTCCGCTCTCAAGGGACGCACTGACAATTTGATCCGGCGCTGCCCTCCAGTGAGGATGAAATCCCCTAGCCTTGATTGACTGCGCATATATCCACGGCATATATAAGCCTTCAGATAGTAAAGGGGCGATTTCAATTTCCGGAGCCAATAAATAGCTATGGACAATGCTGTAATGATTGAAGGAAGAAATGATGATCCTGTCAGATAAATTATAGTGCCTAACCTTATTTATAACCTTCTCTTCCATTCCTGTATAAGGAATAATACTGTTTTTCAATTCAATATTGCAGATCATCCCGGTTCCAGATAACCATTCAAGGACTTCATCCAAAGTAGGAATCTGTTCTTTCTTTGGTGATTCCTTGAATTTGAAACGGGCATCCAACTTTCTTAAATCCTTTAAACTGAAGTCCTTTACCAGCCCAGTTCCATCGGTAGTCCGATCCACCTTTTCATCATGAATCACAACAAGCTCACCGTCTCTTGTCATTTGGACATCGAGCTCTAAGCCATCTGAACCTGCTTTTTCGGCTTTTTTAAAAGCAAGCATTGTGTTTTCCGGGTATTCTGCCGCAAAGCCACGATGTGCTAAAATAAGAGTCATGAACCATCACACCTATCTTTTCAATTTGGAGGTAATAAACAATGAGACCATTGCATATTTCTGCTGAAACTGCTGTAAAGCTTTCAGAAAAACTGGGAGTACCAATAGAACAAATCATGCATATGCCCCAGCATATCCTCATTCAAAAATTATCCGAGCTAGAAAAAGACAAAGAAAAATAAACTCAATGCGCCTTTTAAGGCGTTTTTTAATGGATGGGTTTTACAGAGATTCCCCACTATAAATACATGATAATGTTCAAACTCGAAGAATGCCAATATACAGGCATTAAAAAACACCTTACTTTAGCTCGATAAGTCAGTGCTAAAGTAAGATGTTCAATGTAATAATATGAATAAATAGCTAAATATTGCCTAACTCTTTCAAGAAGCTTTGTGTTCCAGACGAAGTTTGTCTGCGACCATGGCGATGAATTCAGAATTTGTCGGCTTTGCTTTTGACATCGAAACAGTATATCCGAACAAAGAAGAAATGGAATCAATATTCCCTCTGCTCCAGGCAACCTCAATGGCATGACGGATGGCACGTTCCACACGGCTCGCAGTCGTATTGAATTTCTTGGCGATGTCTGGATAGAGGACTTTTGTGATCGAGCCAAGAAGTTCAATATCGTTATATACCATTGAAATGGCTTCTCGCAAATACATATACCCTTTAATATGGGCAGGGACGCCAATTTCATGGATGATGCTTGTAATGCTTGCATCCAGGTTTTTAGGCTTCTGTTCGGCATTTGACCTGCCATAGTTGATGGATGAAGAAGGTTTTCGGGCTACTGATTTCGCCTTGCCGCTTACCTGGCGGATATGCCCTGCGAGATGCTCCATATCGAACGGCTTTAGGATGAAATAGGAAGCCCCCAGCTCTACCGCTTTCTTCGTAACATCTTCTTGGCCAAATGCTGTCAGCATGATAACATTCGGCATGATTCCCTTCTTCACATCACGAAGTCTTTCAAGGACCGCTAATCCGTCAAGGTGCGGCATAATAATATCTAAAAGCAAGACATCAGGATCTGTATCTTCAAGCATCTCCAAACATTCCTGGCCATTATGGGCAACTCCTACAATTTCCATATCATCCTGTGAAGAAATATATTCTTCTAGAAGACCTACTAATTCTCTGTTGTCATCAACAACGCATACTTTTATTTTGTTCACTACTTGGTTCCTCCTCAAATCCAATTATGATCACAAATATTTCTTCTCTAAATTCTATTCTAAATGACTAATTCGACAATGCAACAGAAATTCCTCTTATTTTTAATTTTTTCTTAAAAAAGGAATATTTTCTTATAAATGCTTCATTTTCCTTTGTTTTTCGACTTATTTCGATAGTTGACAAAAAAAGGTTGGTGATTTTGTCGAATAATCTTGATTTTTGCGTGTATTGGTCTGTTTTTCGTTACAGGAACTTCGCTTTTCATGGGCAGTTGAACACAAAGAAAAGGCGGCTGTATGCCGCCGCCGAATTCCTGATATTAACTTGCCTGCTCTCTTGGCTTTTCGTATATGTCGATGCCTGCTTCATTCAGCATCCACTCTATATGAACTCCATATCCACTGGTTGGGTCATTTACGAAGACATGAGTGACAGCGCCTACCAGCTTGTCGCCCTGGATAATTGGACTTCCGCTCATCCCCTGGACAATGCCACCTGTCTTTTCCAACAACTCTGGATCAGTCACTTTAATCACCATACCCTTCGTTGCTGGGAACTTTTGCGGGATGGTGCTGACGATCTCTATATCAAAAAGATTTACTTCGTCATTATTTACAACTGTCAAAATTTTTGCCGGACCTTCTTTCACTTGATGAGAAAGAGCTATTGGAAGAGGCTTATCAAAAACTCCATTTGTAATCTCCTTGTTCAGTTCTCCAAAGATACCAAAAGGACTATTTCTTTTAATATTCCCAATCACTTCCCGATCAGATGAGAAACGAGCCAGCTTTTCACCGGGGTTTCCTTTCCCGCCTTTTTCAATCGAAGTTACCGTTGATCTGACAATTTGCCCATCTCCAACGACAATAGGTTTTTTCGTATCCATGTCCGATATGACATGTCCGAGGGCACCATATTTTTTGGACTGCGGGTGATAAAATGTCATTGTTCCAATACCGGCAGCTGAATCGCGTATATACAATCCAAGCTTATAGGTGTTCTCATTTACATCTTTTTCAGGCTGGAGTTGAGTTTTGACTATTTCATTTTCCCTTTTGATTACAACATCCAATGGCTTGCCGTTTTCACCCGCCTGCTTTACAAACGGACCGACATCGGCCATTTTTTCAATTTGCTGCCCATTGATTTCAGTGATAATATCGCCTTTTTTTATGCCAGCCTTTTCACCTGGCGACACTCTTCCTTCATCAGCCTGCACTTGGTGATGTCCGACCACAAGGACACCAACCGTATTCAATTTTACTCCTATAGATTGACCGCCTGGCCTGACCTTGAAATCCTTAAGGACATTGACATCGACTTTTTTAACAGGGAAGCCTGCTAATTCAAGGACCATTTCATCCTTACCATGTCTTTTTGCCTCAAGGGTGAAGGTCTCTTCTTTTTGGTCCACAGCGATGCTTGAGTCTTTAACTGGGGCAGTAACCTGGACTGCATTTGCCTGGAAATCAAGCTTTTGCCCCTCGAATAACGTTATATCCCCTGGAATGGATAAATATTCTTGTACTGGCTTTGCAAATCCTAAAGCAATTAATGAAACAAGGAGAATTCCACCAATAAATTTTCTGAGAAAATCTTTCTTCAAATCATTTCACTCTCCTCGCTTCTAGTCCACACACATCGAAATGGCTACATCTTTAATTTTGCCTCGTCTCCCCGCATTTATAACCTGTATAAAAATAAAAAAGCTACCCTTTATGGATAGCTTTTCATGTAACTGCCTTCATATTCTGTGCAAGCTTCAGCAATTCTTCTGCATGTTGTTTCGTCAGGTCAGTAACTTCGACTCCTGAAATCATCCGGACAATCTCCTTTACCTTTTCAGATGAGGACAGCGGAGTGACGGAAGTTTTTGTCCTGCCATTCTTGATGACCTTTGCGATATACAGGTGGGTATCAGCCATTGCGGCAACTTGAGGCAAATGGGAAATGCAAAGAACCTGTGACCCAGTCGAGACATTGTAAATTTTTTCAGCGATTGATTGAGCCACCCGACCGCTGACTCCTGTATCCACTTCATCGAAAATGATGGAGGTGACACCTTGATGTTTTGAGAAGATGCTTTTTAAGGCTAGCATGATCCGTGAAAGTTCCCCGCCGGATGCAATCTTTGACAAAGGCTTCAGAGGTTCGCCCGGATTTGTAGAGATATAAAACTCGACCTTATCGGAGCCATTTTTATGGAAATGGTCAGGATCTGCGTCAATCCTAAGGTCGAATACCGTCTTCTCCATATACAGTTCCTTTAATTCTTTATGAATTAATTTCGTCAGTTTTTTAGCATATTTCCTGCGGGTTTGAGTCAAATTATTGGCCTCGATTCGCAGATCCTTTTTAAGTGAGGTGAGCTCTTTTTCCATCTGACCAATATGGACTTCCTTGTTTTGAAGCGTTTCGATTTCTTCCTCTATTTTAGAGGAGTACTCAAGAATTTCTTCGATCGTATTTCCATATTTCCGTTTTAATTGGTTGATCTCGTTCAGCCTGTCTTCAATTTCATTTAAGCGCTTCGGATCATATTCAAGTGAATCCAATTCATTCCTGATTGTCCTTGCAGCATCTTCAAGCATATAAAAGCTGTTCGCTACTGTGTCGGCAACATTCTTATAGTCGGGATCAAGATCTGCTGCATTCTGAAGATTATCCATGACCAGGCCAATCCAATCAAGGCCCTTTTGCTCACCCTGCAATGCCGAATAACTGGTCTGGATACTCTCATAGATCTTTTCGAAGTTGCTGAGCTTACGCTTCTCTTCAAAAAGTTCCTCGTCCTCATTTAACCTTAGGTCAGCCGAGAGGATTTCATCATGCTGAAATTGAATCAAATCGAGTCTGTGAGCCATTTGCTGCTCATTTTCACTTAAGTTTTTCAGCTTTTTCTGTGTTTGTTCAAAAGATCGAAAAACGTGCTGGTATTCTTGCAGCGCAGGCAGGATTTCCTCTGCACCGAATTGGTCAAGAAGATTGATATGCTTTGTCTCATCCATTAATTCCTGGTGCTCATGCTGACCATGGATATCGATCAGTGTCGAGCCCACTTCACGCAGGACTGCAATCGTGACCAGCTTGCCGTTGATGCGGCATACACTTTTTCCAGACGCCGAAATATCCCTTCTCAAGACAATCATCGCATCTTCAATTTCAATGCCAAATTCGGCTGCCTTTGCATAACTTGGATGATTCTCCCCTTCAAGGTGGAACAAACCTTCAATTTCAGCTTTATCTTCACCATGGCGTACGAATTCCGCCGAGCCTCTTCCTCCCACAAGGAGATGAACGGCATCAATGATGATGGATTTCCCGGCCCCTGTTTCCCCGGTTAGTACGGTCAGTCCTTTATTAAGAGAAACGGATAATGATTCAATAATTGCGAAGTTGCGTATCGATAATTCATTTAACAAGCAAACGTCACCTCATTTACAGCATTTCGAGAAAACGATTTGTGACTTGCTCAGTATCCTCTGGAGTACGGCAAATAATCAAGATTGTATCGTCTCCACAAATCGTGCCAAGAATATCTTCCCAATCGAGATTATCAATCAATGCCCCGATCGCATTGGCATTGCCAGGCAAGGTTTTCATCACTAAAAGATGGCCGGCCTGATCGATGCGGATAAAAGCATCCATTAACGACCTTTTTAGTTTTTGCAGTGGATTGAAACGCTGGTCCGCCGGAAGGCTGTATTTATATCTGCCATCAATCAAAGGAACCTTCACAAGATGCAGTTCCTTGATGTCACGAGAAACTGTCGCCTGTGTAACATTAAAGCCTGCAGCTTTCAGCCGGTCCACCAATTCATCCTGCGTCTCGATATCCTTACTCGCGATTAATTCGCGGATTTTAATATGTCGCTGTCCTTTATTCATTAATATCACCCCTGGATATATCCGAAACATTTCATATACTCATATGTTAGCCGATTTCTACAGAATGTACAATCATTCGTGGACTTTCGGCAAAAGTTATCGATGGAATTGACAAAGTGGTGAACTGTTTTTTAAAAAATTTATAATAAATTTCAGTACTTTCAAAACCACACAAAAAAGAACAGGCAGATTCTGCCTATTCTTCTTCAGTAGTTTGTTTTGATTTTAGTTCAGAATGAGCTTCTGTGACGACTGCTTCTAGCTGGGTCTTCAGCATCAGCTTCCCTTTTTCTTCTTCTGTGCCGTTCCACTGAAGATGCAGCAGGAATTCAATATTGCCATCTCCGCCTGTGATCGGCGAGAAACTCAAATCCAGCACATCATAGCCCTCTTCTATTGAAAAAGAAATAATCCTGTCCAGAACTTGTTCGTGCACCTTCCTGTCACGGACGATTCCTTTTTTGCCAACCTGTTCTCTTCCAGCCTCAAATTGCGGCTTGACGAGAGCAACGATATCGCTGCCTGTTACCAGCAAGGTTTTGAGCACAGGCAAAATGAGACGGAGGGATATGAATGATACATCAATGCTTGCGAAATTCGGCATCCCCTTTATAAGGTCCTCCGGTTTCACATAGCGGAAGTTTGTCCGCTCCATCACAACGACACGTTCATCCTGTCGCAGCTTCCATGCAAGCTGATTGTACCCGACATCCAAAGCGTAGGACATCTCAGCTCCGTTTTGAAGGGCACAATCGGTAAAGCCGCCTGTCGAAGCACCGATGTCCAGCAGTGTTTTACCTTGAACATCTAGGTCAAAAACCTTCAATGCCTTTTCAAGCTTCAAGCCACCGCGGCTAACATACGGAAGTACATTTCCTTTTACTGTCAATGGTATGTCACTGCTAACCTTTTCGCCAGGTTTGTCCAGCCGATTCTCATTCGTGTAGACAAGACCAGCCATGATCGTCCTTTTGGCTTTTTCTCTTGTCTCCGCAAGACCGCGTTCAACCAGCAGTACATCTAATCTTTCCTTTTTGATTTTCATTTGCTACGCCCTTTTTTGTTTCTGTCTCGCCAGCTTTTGCAAACGCAAGACGACATCTTCTGTTGTCATGCCAATTTCCTCAAGAAGCTTATCGACACTGCCATGTTCAATGAATTGATCCGGGATTCCCATCCTGTCAATCTCTACATGCTGGTAGCCCAGATCATGCGATGTTTCGAGCACGAAGCTTCCGAATCCACCCTGCAAAACCGCTTCCTCGATTGTTAAAATCGGCATATTTTCTTTCAGGATGCCAATCAGCAACTCTTCATCGAGAGGCTTGATAAAGCGGGTATTGACTACTTTTACAGATACTCCCTGTTTTGCAAGTATTTCTGCTGCTTCCATTGCCATTGGAATCGTTGTCCCGAATGTCAGAATCGCCGCGTCTTCCCCTTCACGAAGTACCTCCCAGGTACCTATCGGGATTTCTTTCAACTCTTCATCCATCGGCACACCTAGTCCATTCCCTCGTGGATAACGCATTGCAATCGGGCCATCGTCGTACTTAATTGCGGTGTATACCATATGCTGGCCTTCGTTTTCATCTTTCGGCATCATCAATACCATATTAGGCAAATGCCTTAAAAAGGCGATGTCAAACACACCCTGATGTGTTTCTCCGTCTGCGCCGACCAGTCCTGCACGGTCGATCCCGATGAATACGTTCAAGTTTTGGCGGCAAATATCGTGGACGACCTGGTCATATGCACGCTGCAGGAAGGTTGAATAGATCGCCAAGAATGGCTTCATATTTTGCGTCGCCAGTCCGGCTGCAAAAGTCGTTGCATGCTGTTCAGCAATTCCAACGTCAATCATCCGGTCAGGGAATTCACTGGCAAAGCCCTCAAGCTTTGAACCAACAGGCATCGCTGGTGTCACAGCCACGATCCGTTCATCCGTCCTCGCAATTTTCCTTACTGTTTCACTAACCAGCTTGCTCCAGGCTGGAGGTGCAGATTCAGGCTTCACAAAATCACCGGTTTCCATTTTATAAGGTCCCGTTCCATGCCATGTGCCAATTTTATCGTTTTCAGCTGGATTGTATCCCTTGCCCTTTTTCGTAATGACATGCAATAAAACAGGTCCTTCCTGCTTTTTAGCATATGCAAGGTTTTCAAATAGATCGTCATAATCATGTCCATCTACAGGGCCAAGATAGGTGAACCCTAATTCCTCGAAGAAGATTCCTGATACAAAGAGATATTTTAAGCTGTCCTTTATTCTTTCAGCAGTCGAAGCAAGCTGACCGCCAATTGCAGGCACCTTTTTCAACAAATATTCCAGTTCATCTTTTACCCAGTGGTACTTGCCAGCAGTGCGAAGGCGGCCTAGTACACTGTGCAATGCTCCTACATTAGGGGCAATTGACATTTCATTATCATTCAAAATGACTATAAGCTTCTTTTTTTCATGCCCGATGTGATTCAACGCCTCTAAAGCCATTCCACCTGTAAGGGCACCATCACCGATGATCGGAACGATGTGCGTGTTTTCGCCCTTCAGGTCACGGGCAATCGCCATTCCCATAGCAGCTGAAAGCGAAGTAGAACTATGCCCAGTTTCCCAGACATCATGTTCACTCTCGACCATCTTTGGAAAACCGCACAACCCTTTATGCTGCCTTAACGTGTCAAACTGGCACGCTCTTCCCGTCAGGATTTTATGCACGTAGGATTGATGACCAACATCCCATAGAAACTTATCCTTCGGGCTGTCAAAACACTTATGGAGGGCAATCGTTAACTCGACAACACCCAGGTTAGGTCCTATGTGTCCTCCCGTAACTGATAACTTTTCTATCAAGAACTGCCGAATCTCCCTGCTTAACTCCTCCAATTCCTTTTTCGAAAGATTCTTCAGGAAGGAAGGGTCTTTTATTGATAAAAGATCCATTTTCGGACCACTCACTTTCATTTCTGACTTATTATTCCGCAATTTTTTCCATATCTCAAAAAGTTGTTAGTAATAACATATATTAAGTAATGAAGGCTTTTCAAGCTATACATGGAAATATGGCTGATTTATGTAGTGAACTTCTCACTATCCTGAAATAGCATGGAGGCTCATCACTGTCAAGAAGCCTCGACGTAAAGAGTCACGTCCCAATTAAATCACAATGATTTATGTATATACTGCCAATGCACATCAAAGCGAAGCATCCTTATGTAAAAAAAGCTGCCAACACTACCGTGCTAACAGCCAATTATAGCACACTATCGAATAATTCTCAATGACTGCTAATGATTGCGCAGTCCGATCAAATCAGTGATTTGATCAAGTAACCCAACATCAAGACCGCTATTGCCGAGGGATTCTTTCGCGCTTCGTAAGTGGTAATCAAGCGCTTCCTTTGCTCCCGCTATTCCAAGCAGTGCGGGATACGTGCTTTTTTCATTTGCTGTATCGCTTCCAACCGGCTTGCCGATCATTTCCTCACTGCCCTCAAGGTCGAGGATATCATCCCGTATTTGGAATGCTAGGCCTATATGATAAGCAAACTTTGACAGTATTTCCTTTTGCACGGCAGTCGCCCCGGCAATTTCAGCTCCGGCAATAATACTGTATTCCAGTAACTTACCCGTTTTGTTGATATGTATATATTCTAGCTCCTCCAGTGTGAGCTTCTTATTTTCACCTTCCATATCTGCAACCTGACCGCCCACCATACCATGAGCACCTGCAGCAGCTGACAGCCCTTTGATCAACGCCAGTTTAATGTTGGCTGGTACTGATTCTTCAGGAATTTCAGCTAGTAGGTTAAAACTTAATGTCAAAAGGGCATCCCCTGCCAATATGGCAGTGGCTTCACCGAATACTTTATGATTCGTCGGTTTTCCCCTTCTTAGATCGTCATCGTCCATACTCGGCAGGTCATCGTGAATCAAGGAATACGTATGGACCATTTCGATCGCCGCTGCTGCATCTACTCCATTTTCCGGATCCTTTCCGAATGCATCGATAACTGCGAAGACCAGCAGCGGGCGGATTCTTTTCCCGCCTGCTTCCAACGAATAAAGCATCGCCTTCGCGAGATTTTCCGGTGTCTCCAGGGCACCGACCGCCTCCCTTAACCGTTCCTCGACAAGAGCCTTATATTTACTGGTAAAAGAATTAAGTGAAATAGAATGCAATACTATTCCTCCTCGTTTATGGAGAAACCTTCAGTCCGTCCATCTTCAGTAATGATTTGGGCTAGTTGTTCTTCCACATTCTTTAGCTTATCATGGCAAAGTTTGGATAATTCCATTCCCTCTTTATAAAAAGAGATCGCTTCTTCCAAAGGCACATCTCCCTCTTCCAGCTTTTCTACAATGCTTTCAAGTTGATCCATTGCCTGTTCAAAACTCAGTTTTTTTTCATCTGCCATTGTTTTCACTCTCCTCGATATCTGTGACGATACATTGAATGCTTCCATCAGAAAGCTTTACGTTTATTTTCCGTTCAGGCTTCACCTGGTTGACTGTCTTTATCAGTTCCCCTTCGTCTGTGTACGCAAGACTGTAGCCACGGTCCATGATTTTCAGCGGGCTTAATGCTTCAAGCGTAGAAACGATACCGTTGAATTCTTTTCGCTTTTCAGACAAGACGGACGTCATCGCACGGTTCAAAGCTCTTGTTGTCCTTAAATGCCTGTCAGCTGAAAGCTTCCTCAGCTCTTCCGGGTGGCTTCGATCCAATCTCCGCTTCAACTGAAGAAGCGCATCATTTTTCGAAGAATACAATTTCCCAGCTCCGCGGGTCAGCGATTCTGTCAGCTTATCGACTTGCTCAAGCTTTTGCTCATACAGCTTCCTTGGATAGCGAAAAGCGTAAGACCTGATGAACCGCTGGTATCGCTCCTGCTGGAAGAACACTTTCTCCCTCATTGCTCGCATCAGCCTGGTTTCCCGGTTCATTACCCTTTCGATCAGTTCCTGGATATGAGGAACGGCCAACTCAGCCGCACCAGTTGGCGTCGGTGCTCTCATGTCTGCAACGAAATCGGCAATAGTGAAGTCTGTTTCATGGCCCACAGCAGATATAATTGGGATTTTAGAAGCAAAAATCGCTCTTGCTACGGACTCCTCATTAAAGTTCCAGAGTTCCTCAATCGATCCGCCTCCGCGTCCGATAATCAGAACATCAATGTCTTCCCTTTCATTTGCCTTTTCAATTGCTTTGACTATGGAAGGGCCACCCTGCTCTCCCTGTACCAGGGCCGGGAAAATGAGCACCTTGGTAATGGGATATCTTCTCTTGATTGTCGTTAGGATATCGCGGATTGCTGCACCAGTTGGAGAAGTAACGATTCCGACAGCTTTTGGATATTTTGGAATAGGCTGTTTGTATTGCGATGAGAAAAGGCCTTCCTGTTCAAGCTTTTTCTTAAGCTGCTCGTATGCGACAAATAAGTCGCCTACTCCATCGGTTTTCATTTCCTTAATGTATACCTGGTACTGGCCACTGCCTTCGTATACGGAAATATCTCCTCTAACCAGGACCTTCATGCCATTTTCAGGCTTGAACTTCATGGATCTCGCAGCACCCGCAAACATGACAGCAAGAATCCTTGCTTTCTCATCCTTAAGCGTAAAATACATATGTCCGCTTGAATGCCTTTTGAAGTTGGAGATTTCCCCTTTGATATAAACCCCTTGAAGATGCGGATCTGCATCGAATTTTCGCTTTATGTATTTGGTTAACGCGTTGACTGTTAGATAACGCTGATTATCCATTTAGAAACTCCTTTTTGTAAAACATTGATCTCATAAAAAAACTGCCCATACCCATTATAAATTTAGAATCCCGATTCGTCACTTAACATAAGTGGATTTTCAGTTTCTAACTTATAACAGATATGGACAGAATCACGCCTTATAGATTTGAGTTTTGAAGTCTATTCATATGGTTCTTTGCAGACTTCAACGTGTTATACATCAACATGGCGATCGTCATTGGACCGACACCGCCAGGCACAGGAGTGATATACCCAGCTTTTTCCTTGACCTCGTCATAAGCTACATCCCCGCAAAGCTTGCCTAGCTCGTTGCGGTTCATACCAACATCTATGACCACAGCCCCTGGCTTTACATGGTCAGCTGTAATCAAGTCCGCTTTCCCAACTGCAGCTATGATGACATCTGCCTGTTTTGTATATTCCTTTAAGTCTTTTGTCCTTGAATGGCAATATGTAACAGTTGCGTTTTCGTTCAGGAAAAGTTGGCCTGCCGGTTTTCCGACAATATTGCTCCTGCCAACGACAACCACATGCTTTCCGGCAAGATCCATCTCGATCTCCTTCATCATGACCATGACACCATATGGTGTGCATGGCAAAAAGGCATCCTGGCCAGTCATCATTCGCCCGATATTGATTGGATGGAAACCATCAACATCTTTATCAGGTGAAATGGCTTCAATCAGTTTCTTTTCACTTATATGTTCTGGAAGCGGAAGCTGCACTAAAATCCCATGAATCTCTTCATCCTTGTTGAGTTCATCAATTTTAGCCAGAAGCTCTTGCTCAGTAATGGAAACAGGATACTCAATCAAGACATTATGCATACCTAGTTCTCTTGCGGTTTTTTGCTTGCTATTGACATACGTTCTTGATGCCTGGTTGTCACCGACAAGAATTACCGCCAGACCCGGAGTTACTCCCTGTTTTTTCAACTCCTGGACCTGGTCAGCGATTTCAAGTTTCTTTTTTTGGGCAATTTCTTTTCCATCAATAATTATAGCAGCCATACTTTCTCCCCCTATATGATCAGGGAAGGTCCAACCTGCCTGCTCCCAATGGTCTTAGGAAATGCTCTGCTTTACTTTGGACAGAACACCATTAATGAATCGGCTGGATTGGTCATCCCCATATAATTTAGCAATTTCGATTGCTTCATCAAGAACGACATTCATCGGTACTTCATCGTTGCAATACTTCAATTCGTATACGGCGAGGCGAAGGAGATTCCTGTCAACGGCTGCAAGACGATCAAGTGACCACTTTTCTAAGTATACTTTGATCTCCTCATCAATTTCCTGCTGGTGCTCTACTGTGCCGTTCACAAGCTTGTTCAGATAATCATCTCCTGGCGCTTCTTCAAGCACATGCTCAATTGCGTCTGAAACCTCCACCTTGCTTATATCAATCTGGAATAAGGCTTGTAACGCCTTTTCTCGTGCTGTTCTTCTTTTCATTGAATTCCTTAGCTCCTTTATGGCTTGTCTGATTCTAACAAAATAATAGCATATCATATCTCTTTACGCATGATTTCCTATTATTTTTCACTTTTTAGAAAAAAGTTAATCAAAACAAACGTAAATAGTTCTTATAAGCTAAGGGAGTTTTAATGTTAGAATGTGTGCTGGGAGTAGTTTTGACAGCTTTTGCAGGTGAGCTTGGGATTTTGTCTTGAACTCGAGCTCACTTAGGACAGCTTTTTCTCTTCAGTACGAAATCTTGTCCGAACTTGGACCTCCTTCGGACAGCTTTCCCTCTTCCACACGAGATCTTGTCCGAACTTGAGGCTACTTCGGACAACTTTTCCTCTTCAGGACGAGATCTTGTCTGAACTTGAAGCTACTTCAGACAACTTTTCCTCTGCCGCACGAGATCTTGTCCGAACTTAAGGCTACTTCGGACAACTTTTCCTCTTCCACACGAGATCTTGTCCGAACTTGAGGCTACTTCGGACAACTTTCCCTCTTCCACACGAGATCTTGTCCGAACTTGGGGCTACTTCGGACAACTTTTCCTCTGCCGCACGAAATCTTGTCCGAACTTGAGCTTACTTCCGACAGCTTTCCCTCCTCAGCACGAGATCTTGTCCGAACTTGGGGCTACTTCGGACAACTTTTTCTCTTCAGCACGAGATCTTGTCCGAACTTGGGCTTACTTCGGACAGCTTTCCCTCCTCAGCACGAGATCTTGTCCGAACTTGGGGCTACTTCGGACAACTTTTTCTCTTCAGCACGAGATCTTGTCCGAACTTGGGCTTACTTCGGACAGCTTTCCCTCCTCAGTACGAGATCTTGTCCGAACTTGGGCCTACTTCGGACAGCTTTCCCTCTTCCACACGAGATCTTGTCCGAACTTGAGGCTACTTCGGACAACTTCTGCACAAACCATGAAACTTTGTCCTAACCCATATCTACTTAGGACAACTAAATCCTGAGCACTTGAAAAAACAGTACAAAAAAAACCAAAGGCATGCATATTTATGCCTTTGGTTTGATGGTTAAACTTCTTGTTCGATTTCTGGTTCTACTTTTTGGTTTTCGAACTGGACACCGACTACGTGGATATTGACTTCCGTTGCATCAAGTGCCGTCATGTTCAATAATGCCTGGCGGATATTGTCCTGGATTTTCTGCGCAACCACAGGAATCGATACACCAAACTTCATGACACAGTACACGTCAACCTTGATTCCTTCTTCGACTAGCTCGACTTTTACACCTTTGCCGTGGTTTTTCTTGCCAAGTCTTTCAACTACTCCTGCTGCAAAGCTGCCGCGCATTTGCATGACACCTTCTACTTCGGATGCAGCGATGCTGGCAATGACTTCAATTACTTCAGGTGCAATTTCCACTTTACCCAGGCCGTTTTCATCATGGCTCATTTCAAGTAAATTTTGCTGTTCACTCATGGCTAGAACCTCCTATTATTCTTCTGACATCACATCATACATTTCCAAGAATTTCGTATTGAACTGCCCTTCCACGAACTTTTCATGGTTGAGCAGCTTAAGGTGGAACGGTATGGTTGTGTGGATGCCTTCAACCACAAACTCACCAAGCGCTCTCTTCATGCGGTCAATCGCTTCTTCCCTGCTGCTTCCATAAGTAATGACCTTCGCGATCATTGAATCATAGTAAGGCGGGATTGTATAACCAGGATATGCCGCTGAATCTATTCTAACACCAAAACCGCCTGGAGGGAGATACATTTTGATTTTGCCTGCAGATGGCATGAAATTTTTCGCAGGATTTTCTGCGTTAATCCGGCATTCAATCGCCCATCCGTTGAACTGGACGTCTTCCTGCTTAAGGCTCAGCCTTTCGCCGGAGGCAATCTTGATCTGTTCCTTGATCAAATCGACACCAGTAACCATTTCAGTTACAGGATGTTCAACCTGGATGCGGGTATTCATCTCCATGAAGTAAAATTTGCGATTGCGGTAATCATATATAAATTCTACCGTGCCAGCACCTGTATAATCAACTGCTTTCGCTGCTTTGACTGCCGCTTCACCCATCTCGGCCCTGATTTCGCCATCAAGGGCTGGTGATGGTGTTTCTTCAAGCAGTTTTTGCAGTCGCCGCTGGATTGAACAGTCACGCTCTCCAAGATGGATGGTATGGCCGTAACTGTCTGCAAGTACCTGAATTTCTACATGGCGGAAATCTTCGATATATTTCTCGATATATACACCTGGATTTCCAAACGCCGTCATCGCTTCCTGCTGGGTAATATTGATTCCTTTGATCATCTCTTGTTCCGTTCTGGCAACACGGATTCCTTTACCGCCTCCGCCAGCCGTTGCCTTGATGATCACCGGGTAACCGATGTCATTTGCCAGGCTGACCGCATCCTCCGTGCTTTCAATGATTCCCTGCGAACCTGGCACAATCGGTACATTGGCCTGCTTCATCGTTTCCCTTGCAACATCCTTCGTCCCCATCTTTTGGATCGCTTCAGGGGATGGACCGACAAATGTGATATTACACTCCCTGCAAAGCTCTGCAAAATCAGCATTCTCGGCAAGAAAGCCGTATCCCGGATGGATTGCGTCACATCCTGTCAGCTTGGCTACGCTGATTATATTGGTGAAATTCAAATAGCTGTCCTTTGAAGCCTTTGGGCCGATGCAGTATGCCTCATCAGCAAGCTGAACATGGAGAGATTCCTTGTCAGCTTCCGAATAGACAGCTACGGATTCAACCCCCAATTCCCTGCAGGCACGGATGACCCGGACTGCTATTTCTCCTCTGTTGGCTATCAGTAATTTTTTTATCATCAATATCGCTCCTTATTCGGGCTTAACCAGGAATAAAGGCTGGCCGTATTCTACAAGCTGTCCATCTTTAACAAGAATTTCTACGATTTCCCCATTGACTTCTGCCTCAATTTCGTTGAAAAGCTTCATTGCTTCAACGATACATACAATCGAATCCTTGCTCACCTTCGAGCCCGTCTTGACATATGCATCCGCTTCAGGTGAAGAAGATTGATAGAAGGTCCCGACCATCGGTGAGACGATCTTATGTAAGTTGGATGTATCCTGGACTTCCTCCTGTTTCAATTCTTGGACCGCCGCTGCCTCTGCCTTTGGCTCTGGTCTTGGAGCTTCCTGCACGACCGGAGCCGGCTGTGGAGATGGTGCTGGAGCGGCTGGCTGTACATGCTCAACTACAGATTTAGCTTCTCCGCGCTTCTTCATTTTAATTTTTGATCCTTCAAATTCATATGAAAATTCGTCAATGCTTGATTGGTCTACTAGTTTGATTAATTCTCTGATTTCTTGTACTTTTAACATCTTTGGGCACCCCTTGTCCTTTTCGATTATTAAGACTAGATACTAATACTATACGATAATACCATGTAAAACTTCAATATGTAACAATGTTTCTTGTCTTCCTTCTCTATTTTAATATTTTCTGAAAAAAAAGTGAATTCATACGACAGGAATCCCAAAATTTCTATCGAATATTACATTAGCTTGAATATGAGGAGAATACAATTCATGAAAAATATTGAAGAAATTAAAAAAGAGGATTTGGAAAGGAAAAATTCTTTAATCGTCAAAGCCACTCTCGTATCTGTCATTTTGGCGGCAGTAGTTGATATTGCCATGCAGAAAGAACTTGCCGTAATCCTCTCCATCATCGCCGGCGGGGGTGCAGGGGTAGCAGCAGTTGCATTGCTCCACTATACAAAAAGGTTAACAACTCTCATTCCTTATCTTTCCGTTGTTATCGTTTCTGCGGTTTTGTTCCTGATCATGGAAACTAGCGTATCGCCAACCGCCTATACCCTTCTTTATTTCATCCTTGCTACAGCAGCAATCTATATGGACAGGAGATTGCTATTCCTGGCATCTGGTCTTGGATTTATGATCATCTCCTTGTTCACATGGCTGCATCATGACTCGCTGCCGCTGGAAACAAAAAACTATGTAACAATCTATCTTTTGTACATGCTGGTCACCGTTATGCTCGGCTTTCAGTTTTCCATTTCTAAAAAGCTTTCTCAAACGATTGAGTCTGCAAAGCTGGATACGGAGAATCTATTAAACAAGGATTTAGAGACAAGGGCAGTAATCGAAAGTAATACAAGAAGCATCGCAAACCTGATTGATGACGTAAAATTCAAGAGTAAGGAAAATTATCAATCTTCAAAGGAAATGACACAGTCTGTCGCAGAGATTTCTGCAGGAATCCATCTCCAGTCAGATTCAGTCGTGGACATTACTCAATCTCTTGAAAAAACAAATCAGGTCATCACCAGGACATCAACCCTTGTCGAAAAGCTGCATCATGACGCAATGGCTGCTGAAAGGGTTTCAGATAAAGGTGATGATCTAATGTCCAATCTGATATCAGAATTGACAGCATCGTATGAAAACATGCAGAATGTCAATTCACACATTCTATCTCTTTCCGCGCTGATTAAAGAAACAGTTAACTTTGCAGCAGATATCCAGGGAATCGCATCCCAGACTAATTTGTTAGCACTGAATGCATCCATCGAAGCTGCTCGTGCCGGAGACAGCGGCAAAGGATTCGCTGTCGTTGCAGAAGAAGTAAGGAAGCTTGCGGACATCACCAGTCATACAGCGACCCAGATTACCGAAAACTTAACAAACGTCATGAGCGATACCTCCAAAACAAAGGGAGGAGTCAACCTAACCGCTGAAAAACTGACACAGAACCTTGAACTAGCAGCAGAAACAATGGAAGCATTCCAATTAATTCATCAAACTTTCAAAGATTTAAAGGGTGATATATCTGAGCAGGAAGAACTGATAAAGACAATCGTGGATTCTTCGATGGCGATCGAAAGTTCCATTACCGGCTTCAGCTCCGTCATCCAGCAGGCAAGCGCGGCGTTGGAAGAGATTTCATCAGCTGCTTTATCTCAAAGTGAACATCATGAACAATTATTTAAATCTGTGGAAGCAGCACACCAATCATTAGATAACCTGATCAAGCTGCAAAATAAATAAAGGGAAGGCGATGAGCCTTCCCTTTTGCATTTCCCCATTACTTTACTGGCTCAAATTGAACTGCTACATTCTGCAGGGAGCCTAGCTCTGTACGAACCATCTGGATGATTTCGTTCGCGGCTGATTTTGAATGTTCCTGAGCTTTTACTGTGATCCGGACATTCTCTCCGTCCGCACGTACAAGGGCATCTTCATAACCCATGGACTTGATCAATGTCTCAAGAGTGAATTCTTTTTGAGCTACTTCATCAAGCTCGTTCATCTTCTCAATTGCATCGCTGCGGTCTTGAGCTGGCAGGTCAGTGGAAGCGACGATTGACTGAAGGTCTTCCTTCATTTTCGTGCGTTGTTCTTCAAGCTTCATGCGAAGTGCTTCGAACTTTTCATCACTTGCAATGCCAGAGATCACTGTTTTTCCATCCTTGGATTCAGTTGCTGCCGTTTCTGTTCCTTCAGCCTTCTGTTCTTCTACACCGGCCAAATCCGATTTTTGCTGTTCAGGTGCAGTGATATAATACACCGATAACACCACTACAAGACTCAACATTGTCAATAGCCACACTGTTTGCTTTTTTAATAACATTTATTATTCCCCCTTAGATTTTTTAGGCATGACTGCCACCCGGTGATTCGGAACATCCAAAGCCCTGGTGACGGCCTCGATAATCCATTTTTTCACTTGTATATTCTCAGCGCCCTTTGCTACCACTAGGACACCTCTGATTTCTGGTTTCTTGGTCTCGAGAACGATTGGAACCTCTTTTTCGCCGTTGCGGATGATGACCAGCTGTTCATCTTGTGAAGCATCCTGAACCTTACGTTTACCGCCTTCACGGTCGGTTTCATCCGTCGTCTGTGACTGGATGACCGTATTCTTCTCAAGAACCTTCTTGTCCGTAGCATCCACGTTTACAAAAACGGTGACCTCACCGACCCCATTGATTCCTTCCAGCATCTCGGTCAATTGGGCTTCATATGCTTCTTCATACTCGGAAATGACGTCATTCCCTGCCGATTTCTTTTGCCCGAATACGGCAGCATCCTCTTCAGCTCCTGATTCCTTCGAAGCTGTAACTGCCATTTCAGGTTTCTGGTCTCCAAGGATATTGCCTATGAGCATGATGGCTGCGCCAAACAAGACGACAATCATTAAGTATTGGTATTTGCCAGATTTCTTTTCTGGCGGCCCGTCTTTGCTGTTCAATTGCTTCTTAAGCCAGCTTAGGGGACCTTTCTCATTGTCCATGCTCGTCACTCCCCCCTTCTATCATGATTTGAATTGATTTTTCAGGAACATTCCATTTCTCTGACAGAAGAGAAGATATTTGATCTGTATTCTGAGAGGTTTGTTTTGATGGAAGGGGTGCGTTCGTATCAATTTCTACTTCTCTTACTACTGCCACAGTCTCTCCCTCATCTTCGGCTTTTTTCAGGTGCACGATGACATACTCCAGGTTTTCAGGGAAAGGCCGCTGATCCTGATCATTTACTTCAAGCTCGATATTAGCAATCTCCATTCCTTGCTGCTCCATCAACTCCTCCTCTGCGGCTGTTTTCAATTGGACAGCCATTGTTTCTAAAATATATGCATGCTGGGATGCTTGTATTTCTTTTTTCTGAAATTCTATTGAATTTTTTATCTTTTCATCCTCAAAACTATTGAATTGGCCCATTGAAGCGATTGCTGTTTCAAAGTCAGAAGTGAATAATTTCATCACTGGAGACAGGATGATGGCGATCAAAATCAAGCCTGTAACGATTTTCGTATATTTCTGGAAACTCGAGTTTGGCAGAAGCATGTCAAGGACAGTAGCCAGGAGTATGAAGATGATAATATTGGTAATCCATTCTTTTATAAAATCCATTCCTTCTCCCTCCTTACCTCACCATCATCGTAAGATTTCCAGCGGCAATAATCACAGTGATTGTCAGGAAAAACATCAGGGAAACAATCCCCAGGGCTGCAAAAACATAGATGATGCTTTTGCTGATGATGTCCAGACAAGTAATGACCGGTCCGCCACCTAAAGGCTGCAGGATGGCAGCAGCAAATTTATAAATAAATGCAACCATAAGGATCTTTACTGCTGGAAACGCGGCAATGATCAACAGAATCGCTACACCTGCGATACCGACTGTGTTCTTAAGCAGCATCGATGCACTGATGACCGTATCCGTCGCATCCGTGAATACACGGCCGATTACCGGGACAAAATTGCCAGTGATGAATTTTGCCGTCTTGACCGTGACTCCATCCGTTACCGCTGAAGATGCCCCCTGAACAGAAATGACCCCAAGGAACACTGTCAGTAAAATCCCCAGAAGTCCGACACTCCAATTACGGAGCATGCTGGCCAGCTGTGTGACCTTGTATTGCTCTGACAATATGCTGACGATACTTAACAGTGTTGATAGGAATAAGAGCGGCAGCACTACATATTGAATGAACATGCCGCTTGTGTTCATCATGAAAAGGATGACTGGATGAAAGAAAGCTGCGGATATCAGCCCTCCTGATGTAGCCATCAGTGCCAGGAGCAGCGGGATCAATGCCAGGATGAATTGAATCATCGTCCCGATTGCGTCATTTGTATAATCAACCACGACGTGAAAGCTATTAAGCGCTATGATGATCAAAACCATAAACACAATCGAATAAGCAACCTTGCTGATGGTGCTTTTTTCAAAAGAATTCTGCAAGGCCTGAAGGAACATGCTGAAAACAGTTAGCAAGATTAGGGAACCCAATAGTTTCCCATTGACGATAAACTCATGGAAAGCGAAATTCAGGATCCCTTTGAACCATTCTTTCAGCGAAAACTTTTTTTCACCGCTGATAAAATCATATAGACTGCCTTTCTGGCTTACTGGTAAATATCCATCGTATTTGTTGATAATATCCTCCCAGAATCCTTTAAGTTCATCGATATTCAAATCCTCAAGCTGGGCACCGGCGATTTTATCTGGATTGATCAATGTGTTGGCTGCTTCTTCGTCACCAGCAGCTTGTACACCCGGAATGAAAAAAAATAACTGGATCAATACAATGCCAAGTATGAACTGCAAACGCTGCTTCAACTATATTCACCTCTTTAAAAAGCTCGCGATCAGCCTGGAATCAAGCGAATGATTGTTTCGATCATGACTGTGAGAATCGGAATGGCCATGGCGAGAATTAGAATTTTACCGCCTAATTCAATTTTGGAAGCTATAGCCCCCTGCCCTGCATCCTTTGTGATCTGTGCAGCGAATTCGGCTATATAGGCAATTCCGATGATCTTAAGGATCGTTTCTACATAGACAAGATTTACCTTGGCATTTGCCGCCAGCTTCTGGATCATTGAAATGATCTGATATATTTGGTCTACCAGAAATAAGAAGATTGCTGAACCCGTGAACACGATGAGCAAGAAAGCAAAGTTTGGCTTTTGTTCCTTAACAATGAGGGCCAGGAAAGTCGCGATCAGTGCTACACCTGTTATTTGAAGGATCTCAATGGCAAAGCCCTCCCCTACCCTTGAAATAGGAATACTGATTTAATTTTTTGAAAGAGGTCGTCGACAATAGAGGCAACCATGAAAAGGATGTAAATGAACCCAAATAAGGTTACCCACTGGGCATATTCCTTCTTTCCCACCTGATCGAGTATAGTGTGCAAAAATGCTACGACGATGCCTACCCCTGCGATTTTAAAAATAATATCCACTTCAAGACCCATCTTGTCCTCCTCCTAAACGCTACATCAGTAAGATGATTAATAATAAGCCTGATAAAAAGCCGATACTTTTCACCATTTTTTCGTATTTCATTTGTTTTTCGCAGGCATCCGCTTCTTCTCTTTCCAGATGGGAGATCGTCAGCAGGATCTGTTTTTGCTGAGAATGACGGTCATGCCTGCCGAGCGTCTCACCAAATTGTTTCATGATCTCGAACTCTCCCTGTTTAAATGCGGTCATTTTCCAGACCTCTTTCAGGCTGTCTTCCCACGCGGCTTTTACCGTCGTATCAGATTCTGTCAGCTTTTTAGAAAAAGATTCAAAGAACCAGGATAAAGGCTTGGACATCTGTGCAGCCAGCTTTCTTGAGGCATCATGGAGCGGTGTATGGCCGTACATGATTTCAGCCTCCAAGGATTGCAGGGCTGACTTCAGAAGCCGAAGCTGCCTTGGACGCTCGCTAAGGTGTCTGGAAGCCTCGAAACCTGTCCAAGTCGTTGCCAGGATAATCAATATCGCACCAATTATTTTGATCATTTTTATGTCACTCTCACTTTATGGCGCATTTCTTTGCCGTTGGCTTCTCTGATTGCGGTGATGGTTCCCGGGCCAGAAATTCTTCCGAGCTCCACAAATCGATCAAAAATCCCCATCTCAAGGATTGGTTTCAAAGTTGGCCTTTTTTTGATATCCTCGAGCGAATCTCCATGGGTAGTCATGATTAATTTAATGCCTGCGTTAACGGCTTCAAGAATC
Source organism: Mesobacillus sp. LC4 (assembly GCF_053543455.1). Taxonomy (NCBI): domain Bacteria; kingdom Bacillati; phylum Bacillota; class Bacilli; order Caryophanales; family Bacillaceae; genus Mesobacillus; species Mesobacillus sp. LC4. The sequence continues at coordinate 342,927 of NZ_JBGCUB010000001.1, read as the reverse complement.
GCTTCTCCGTCTTCCTTTCGGCCTATTTCATCAACAACCAGGACATCCGGGCTCATCGAGCGAATCATCATCATCATCCCCTCGGCCTTCGGGCAGGAATCCAGGATATCTACTCTAGGTCCGAATGTAAGCTGTGGGACTCCCTTCACGCATCCAGCTATTTCTGATCTTTCATCCACAATGCCCGCCTTAAGAGGAGGCAATTTTTTACTTGGAACTCCGCTTGAGATCATTCTTGCTATATCCCTGAGCAGCGTTGTTTTTCCTGTCTGTGGCGGCCCGATGATCATCGTATGCTTCCAGCCATTCTCATAAATATAAGGAAGCAAAGGCTCTGCAATCCCAATTTTTTCCCTCGCAATCCGGAAATTAAAGGATGATATATCCCGAATTGCTTTTACAAAGCCATTTTCAAGAATTACCTTGCCTGCCAGTCCGACACGATGGCCTCCGGCAATAGTGATATAGCCTCGCTTTAATTCTTCCTCCAATGTATACATAGAAAAATGCCCTAGCTTGTTCAACAGCTGGACAGCATCCTCAGGCGGAATGATATACGGCAGGAATTGAGGTTTTCCTCTTACCGTTATTTCAAGCGGCCTGTTAATCCGTATCCGCACTTCTTCCATCCCATCTTGATCATTAGGAGGAACTGCATCCAGCAATTCGGCAATTCGTTTCGGCAAAAAAGATAAGATATCCTCCATCATTAATCCTCCTGACAATACGCTTACTTAATATGTATGCCTGCTTGGACACTTTATGACGAGCAGATTCGTGATTGGCTGAGACGCAGATTTGTTTTGTGATGGTTTAAAAATGATATCCAGGTGTTGATAGGTTAGGAACTGTCTTGACACAGAGGAAATAATATCGCTTTTAATCGAAAAGAATAGTAATGAAAGGAGTTGATAAAGATGAATAATGATCACCAGAAGTTCCAAAAAGCACAGAGAGCCGACCGTGCTTCCTACCTTGGAGGCGGAAGAAGTCCTAAGGAATCGCCGACTAATGATACAAAATACAATAATAAGAATGACACGGACAAAGCACCTGGAGCCGGAGAGTAAGTTCTTTCTATATCCTCTTATCCATTCCATGCTTTTTTCTATGAACGTTATTTGTTTCTCCAAGCCGACATAGAAATAGGTAATAGAAAAAGGAAGTGTGGAGGGATCATGGATGGTTAATGGTTTGAATACTGGCTACCGTGGCAATGGTGCTGGAAATGGGAGAAAAATTACCGTTAGTGGGGAAGGCTCGGTATTCGCAGCGCCAAACCGTGCAACCGCAACGGTTGGCGTTCGTACCGAAAATCAAAATTTGCAAAGTGCACAGGCCGAAAATGCCGAAAAATCTAATGCTATGTTAGCATCCTTACGCAATCTCGGGATTGCAAAGGAGGATATGAAAACAGCAGATTTTCGTATTGATCCGATCTATACCTATGAAGACGGAAAACAATTATTCCAAGGATATCGAGTTACACATTTATACAGTATCACAATCAGGGATCTCGCAAAGGCTGGCCTGATTATTGACACAGCCGTTGAAAATGGTGCCAACGAGATCATGAACATTCAATTCTCAGTTGCTGAGCCGGAGGAGTTATATAATAGGGCTCTTTCAATGGCAGTGGTGGACTCCTTTAACAAAGCCCAAACAGTAGCACGGACTTTGGGAATCCAAACTCCAATTTCCCCACTTTCGATTACCGAGGAAACTCAGAAAGGTTCGCCAGGTCCATTCCTGGTAGCATCACTCAGTACAAGCAAAGAAAGCGGAACTCCGATTGAGCCGGGAAGATTGGAAATCAAAGCAACTGTGACAGGAACGTATATAAGTCAATAGATGTTTAAAGCCAGGCATACTGCCCGGCTTTTTTTATGTATAAAGAAAATACTGCTCCCTGACACAAATTGTCTATACCCACTTTTGAATTTTTAAGTTAAAATACCTCTATAAGTATACGAAGGAGAGATCACCATGAAAAAAATATTCGCGGCATTTATGTTTATCTTGTTGATTACCGGCTGTTCCGGCGGTTCCTATACAGATGTTACAGTCGACGAAGCAAAAGAACTGATTGACAGTGGAGAAGTTCAGGTTTTGGATGTGCGCACTCCTGATGAATTCGCTGCTGGACATATTCCGGGCGCTAAATTGGTCCCCTTGCAGGTCATCGAAAGCATGCTTTCCGAGCTTGATCAAGACCAAAAATACTTAGTAGTCTGCCGCAGCGGCAACCGCTCAACCCAGGCAAGCGGAATCCTCGTAGAAAACGGCTTCAAGAACATTTACAATATGACCGGCGGAATGAATGAGTGGAAATATGAAATAGAGCAATAAACCTAAACAATTCAATAGTACTCCAGGAAGCATCTCAAAAATTAGAGATGCTTATTTTCATATGGCTCAACTATAACGGGTTGTTAATTTCACAGCCTTGAAAAATAACCGGAATAATTCCGGTTAAATTGGTAACGACCCTTATTTCCTAAAGAATAAGGGTCGTTTTTCCGTTTATTTAATCCGCATCGTTGAATTTTTGCCTATTTACATCAGTTAACCGGAATAACTTCGCTTATTTCTGCTTACTATGGGTCATCCATTCAATAGCCGGAACTTCTCCGCTTATAATTTCATATTATTTACACCATAATCAACAATGGCTATTAACAAAGCTTTTATCAAATAAAAAAACCTGCTTTTCAGCAGGCTTTTAGATAATAGAATATGTCAAATTCACTTCGAAAATTGTCTAGCTCCAGCGCTTGTCGGGGCTGATCAAGGCGCTTAAGCTTTTCTATGCACGTGATACATAAGATGCATCTGTTGTATTGATGATCAGTCTGTCGCCCTGGTTGATGAAGAATGGAACCTGTACTGTAAGGCCAGTTTCCAATGTCGCAGACTTAGTACCGCCAGAAGAAGTGTCACCTTTGATACCAGGTTCTGTTTCTGTTACTTCAAGTTCTACAGAGTTTGGAAGTTCGACACCAAGAGTTTCGTGGCCGAATTGCATGATGTGTACTTCCATGTTTTCCTTAAGGAATTTCAACTCATATTCAATAGAAGAACCTGGCAATTCGATTTGCTCATAAGATTCATTATCCATGAATACGTGCTGGTCACCGCTCGCATAAAGGTATTGCATTTTGCGGTTCTCAATTTGTGCTTTCGCTACTTTCTCACCAGCGCGGAATGTTTTTTCCTGAATCGCTCCAGTACGAAGGTTACGAAGCTTTGAGCGAACGAAAGCTGCTCCTTTTCCTGGCTTTACGTGTTGGAAATCAAGTACTCGCCAAATGCCATTGTCCACTTCGATTGTTAAACCTGTACGGAAATCGTTAACTGAAATCATTGTTTGTCCTCCTAATGTGTCCTATAGTATGATGAGTTCCTTAGTTGAATGTGTCAGTGACTCATTATGGTCTTTAGTTATAACAGTATCATCCTCTATCCTTACCCCGCCCAGACCAGCAATATAGATTCCAGGCTCGACAGTCACAACCATACCAGTCTCAAGCACTGTATCAGATCTGAAAGACAGACCAGGTCCTTCATGTACTTCGAGACCGATTCCATGGCCTGTAGAGTGGCCAAAATACTCTCCATAGCCTTTTTCAGTGATAAAGTTGCGAGTTAGTGCGTCAGCTTCTTTGCCTGTCATGCCCGGCTTGATGCCTGCCATTCCACGCAACTGAGCTTCAAGTACAATATCATAGATTTCCTTTAACTTATCTGAAGGGCTTCCTACGGCTAATGTACGTGTGATATCAGATACATACCCATTATAATAGGCACCATAATCCAGGGTTACAAAGTCCCCTGTTTCAATAACCTTGTCACTTGCTACTCCGTGCGGAAGTGCGGAACGGTAGCCTGAAGCTACAATGATATCGAACGAAGAGGATGTTGCTCCCTGTTTTCTCATGAAGAATTCCAGTTCATTTGATACTTCCAGCTCTGTCCTGCCCGGACGGATAAACTCAAGTATATGTGTAAACGCAGCATCTGCGATGGCTGCTGCTTCCTTTAATATCTTAATCTCTGAATCAGTCTTAATCAAGCGTAACTTTTCGATTTCGCCTGATACAGGCACTAATTCAGCTTCCACAGCCTTATCAAAGGTTTTGTAAGCAGAATATGTAACATGATTTTCTTCAAAGCCAAGCTTTTTGATCCCCAGCTTTTTGGCCTGCTCTGCAACCTCATCCTGGATCAATCCTTTGTGCAGGACGACTTCGTAGCCTTCACATTGTTTTGCTGCCTGCTCAGTATACCTGAAATCCGTGATGAATAGTGCTTTTTCAGCGCTGATCAGCACCATACCTGCGGAACCAGTGAAACCAGTCATATATCTGCGGTTGAAATCACTAGTGACAAGCATTCCATCGATTCCGAGCCTATGAAAGCTCTCACGTAATTTTTGAATTTTTTCCATAACCTATTCCTCCCCTTCTGTTTCCCTTACAAATGCTTCAAGCGCCAATTCATAGCCAAGAACGCCCAGACCGGCAATTTGACCAACAGATACTGGAGCAATCACTGACTTGTGCCTGAATTCCTCTCTTTGATAAACATTGGAAATATGTACTTCGATAACGGGACAATCAATTCCTGCAATTGCATCCCTGATGGCATAGCTATAATGCGTGAAAGCTCCTGGGTTAAAAATAATGCCGTCCATACCAGTGTCTTCTGCTTCATGGAGTTTGTCAATCAGTTCTCCTTCATGGTTCGACTGAAAGCAAGTAACCTCAACCTTGCTTTCCTCTCCAAGACGGATGATCTTATCTTCTAAATCCTTCAGTGTCCTGACACCGTATATCCCCGGCTCCCTTTTTCCCAAGCGGTTCAAATTTGGGCCGTTTAGCAAAAGTATTTTTTTCATGGCAGCTCCCGTAAAAAAAGAATGTTCAATAAGAACATTCTATCATAATTGATTTCCTTAACACTACCTCGAGAGCCTTAAGAGTTAACTTCGTGCTGATTTTTCTCCAGGTTACGATTTTCATTTTCCTCATATGATATGGAGTAACCAACAAACACACCATATAGGACATAAAAGCAAATCGATGTGACCAATGTATCTTTTGATAGGTCCCAAAACGGTTTGATCCCGGGAAAGAGAGGATTCAGCACGTAGAATACAAGGAAAAACAAGGCCAACCCAAATGCTGCACCAGCCCAAATTGATTTAAGCTTCCTCATCAAGGCATAATACACCATGGCCGCACCAATTGAAAAAAGACCAATCACAACAATGGATATGACTGTACCCAGCCACTGTTCCTTCCAGGCCCCTAATGCCCAAGGCTCAAGAATGACATTGGGACGAATTTCTGTAAAGTTGAAGATATAAGCTAAATAGGCAAGTGAACTCCAAAAAATCCCTCCAAATAAACCGGTTACTATGCTCATCGCGATGAAAGACATTGGTTTTTCCCTTTGATTTTGTTCAAGGTTTTCATTATTTTCTGCCATTGGTTGCACCTCCAACCTTAGTATGTCCCGGACTCCCCAATGAATTGCACAACAGGAAAAATTGTTCAGGAAGCGACCTTGATATAGAGGTTTTTGTTCATTTTTAGTAAAATAAAACTAACAGATCATATGGACGCGAATAATGAAGAAAATGTAAATCATCGTTTAAAGCGCATTTAAATAGGAAAAAGTAGCAGGAGAAGCGTATAAAATCGGAGAATTTGTATAAAGTAATCGTTGGCAAGTTTAAAAGCTGGAAAAATTGCTCATGATGCTAGTAGGGAGGTGGCTTTCATTGAAGAATCGTGCTTCTACGTATATTGTTTCAGGACTGATCGTTCTTGCAATCTTTGGTTTCGCCTTTACATTATTGACCGATCCCCTAAGTATCCTTACCATGCTTGCAACAATCGCCCTGGTTGGTGCGTTAATTTATTTCCTTGTCACCCGCTTGACAAGTTCAAGCTCGGGACGTCAGCAGCAACGTGCATTCCAAAAAGCAGCAAAGCGATCTAAAAAGCGGTTCCAGACTAAAGACGCTAACGTCTCTTCTAAACGTTCAAAAATAAGGTCGCTCGCATCCGCTCGCAGCAAAAAGAAGGATGCGTCGCATTTAACGGTCATAGACGGTAAAAAGAGCAGAAAAAAAAATCGGGCTTCGTTTTAAGCTCGATTTTTGTGTTTTATAAGGCTCTTTGCGTAAGCTTTGTTACTTTTATACCTGAAGAAAAAAACGGCTTCTGCATTGTTACGATCGATTTGCCTCTCTTCGGAAGCATGGTTAATAACACCAGGATTTAAAAAACTTCTCCGCACTCGTCTTTCCCAAATCGATCAATTCCTGTTTCTTTTCATCTGAAAGCTGAAATTCAGTAGTCAAGTTCCCTTCCGTCGGAACGAAAATGATATTTTTTTCATGTTTCCTCGAGATGTATCGGGAATCATGGGCATCCTTCATCGTTTCAAACAAGGCTTCGAACATATTAAGGGCGTTTTTTATTTTGTTGGTAGGCTGCTGGATCAGATTCTGGCTGAGTTTGACACCAAGTACTGGGCGAACTTTTTTTACATTGTCTTTATCAAATAACCACATCGGAAAATTGCTTAGCACTCCCCCATCGACGACAATATTAACTCCGACACGGTCACGCAGCTTCACTGGTTCGAAAAAGAATGGGAGACTGCAGCTCATTCTGATTGCTCTTGCCACCGGGAAAGTCCGTGGATCAACACCATACTTGGGGAGATCATCCGGCAGAATAAGCAGCCGTCCATTGGTGAGATCTGATGCAATAATCCTCAATGCATCCGGAGCGAGGTCACCAAAAGTGCGCAGACCTCTGGAAGCAAGCTTTTCCGCTATCCAACACTCCAATTCGTCCCCTTTATAAAGACCCAGCCGCCAGTAAACAAAAAGCCATTTTGTCAATGCTGATGGGAAGATCGTTTTTCTTGAATCGAGAAATTTTTTCAAGTCAAGGTCATCCAAGATTCCTGCCATCTCATCACTCGTATATCCAGCTGCTAGCAAGCCAGCAATCAAGGAACCCGCACTGGTCCCTGCGACCCTTTTAAAACGGAACCCTCGCTCTTCAATTGCGGCACAGGCACCAACCAATGCCAACCCTTTGATTCCTCCGCCGGAAAAAACGCCGTCAATATACATATGAGCCACTCCCGTCGATGTAATCCCATCTTTACATCTTTAAGCGGTTCATTTGCAAAATAGTACGGCGTACAAGTTAAAAAAAATTTATGATTATGTGAAATATTGAATCTCTGCTTCCGGAAAAAACGAATGGATATAACCTCGGATCGTTTCTTCAAGTTCCTTTGCTTCATCCTTCTGGTAGACGTACTTACCAATGCCATATCGTCCCCATTTATATTTGCGCTTCTCTTCATCCATTTCTAGCTTGGACTTAGGATATCTTTTTTGGATCACATTTTTAGCAGGCTTCGTAAATCGATGCTGGATGAGTTCAAAACTTAAACCTGTCAAGTCGATGCCTTCAAGTGAATGGCTAAGTCTTTCAAATAATTCGTGATAGCCCTCTCTCCAGCCTTCATGAATATAAATTGGGGCAACGATGAAGCCAAGCGGATATCCGGCTTGGGCCACCTTTCTTGCAGCCTCCAGTCTTTCATCAAAGGATGATGTTCCAGGTTCGAAGTTTTTAATCACATAACGGGCATTGACACTGAAACGGAATCTCGTTTTGCCATTATGCTTTGCATCAAGCAGGTGATCGACATGATGATACTTAGTTACAAACCTTAATTGCCCATATTCCGACTCCCCGAAAAATTCGATTGTTTTCTTTAAGGCGTGGGTTAAATGGTCAATTCCGACAATATCGGATGTACAGGCGGCTTCAAATCTGGTGATTTCCGGCTTTCTTTCATCCATATATTTTTGTGCCTGGTCGAATATTTCATCGAGATTCACGTAGGTACGGATATAAGGCTTGCTTCCAAGCGTTGTCTGCAGGTAGCAATAATGGCAATGTCCCATGCACCCGGTAGCAAGCGGAATCGCATACTCAGCTGACGGCTTGGAGGTATCGAATTTCAATGTTTTCCTGACACCGACAACAAGAGTTGATTTAGCATTCCGGTACTGCTGAAGTTCATTGTCACCAGGGATGCCACGAACCTGGTTATGCGAAGTCGTCTCCCTGATTTCCAGCCCCATTTTCTCGAACTTTTCCTTCAGTTCTCGTCCTAGCGGATAGTCCAAAGCCCTCGGTTCGATGTACACAAGCTGTGGTTCAAAAGCTTTCATCTTCCATTCCTCATTTCATTTCCATAAGTCAGTATTGTTAGTATGGGCAGAAATGAAAAAAGAGGATGGAAAAAATATTTCCATCCTCCTTACGCTTTTCTTGGCCAGCTCCAGCGCCTAGCCCCTCGAGTCGCTTCGGTCCGCCCGATGAAGTCAAAGGACGACTTCAACGGGCGGACCTCCACCGCTTGTCGGGGCTGAACAAGGCGCTTACGCTTTTCTTATAATCCACACTTTAACTGTGCGTTGCAGTTTGTGCATGTATTGCAGCCGCCGATTTCTTTTACTTCACCTTTGCGGCAGACCGGGCAGGTGTTGCCGACTTCAGAGCCGATCGTTACGTTGGTAGAACGCAATTCATTGATCGTGTCGACAAGGACAACATGCTGCTTTTGCTTTTCTTTTTTGTCGATTTCCTCTTCCATCGTGTTTTCTTCCGCTTTTAGCGTCAGTACTTGAGAATCGCGGGAGCCGTCAACATAAACGGTACCGCCCTTCGCTCCGCCTTTATACAGACGCTCATATACCTTTTCAACCTGTTCTACACTGTAGCCCTTCGGCGCATTGACCGTCTTGCTGATCGAGCTGTCGATCCAGCGCTGGATGACACATTGAACATCAGCATGAGCTTCAGGCGCCAATTCCATCGCTGAGACGAACCAATTCGGCAGGCTCTCAGGATCAGCTTCCGGATTACGGTCAAGATATTCCTGAACGATATCAGCTTTTACTTCGATGAACTTGCCAAGACGGCCGCTGCGGAAGTAAGAGAAGCTAAAGTAAGGCTCAAGGCCTGTTGAAACGCCAACCATTGTACCAGTTGATCCCGTGGGAGCAACAGTCAGCAAGTGAGAGTTGCGAATCCCGTTTTCAAGGATTGACGCGCGAATATCTTCCGGCATTTTCTTCATGAAACCAGTGTTCGTGAATGCCTGGCGAAGTCTGTTTGTTTCTTCTTCTGTACCGCCTTGAAGGAATGGGAAGCTTCCTTTTTCTTTCCCGAGTTCAACGGATGCACGGTAAGCCGAAGTCGCGATTGTTTCAAACACCTTATCAACAAGCTGGTTTCCTTCTTCTGAACCGTATTCTGTTTCACAGTAGATCAGAAGATCGTGCAGTCCCATTACTCCAAGACCAACACGGCGTTCACCTAATGCTTGTCTTTTATTATCTTCAAGGAAGTAAGGAGTCGCGTCGATGACATTGTCCTGCATGCGCACGCCAACTTCAACAGTGCGTTTTAATTTTTCAAAGTTCACTGTCTTTGTATCCTTGTCCGCCATTTCTGCAAGGTTCACAGCAGCAAGGTTGCAGACAGAATTTGGTGCGAGAGGCTGTTCCCCACACGGGTTTGTCGCTACTACCTTTTGTCCATATGCCTGTGCGTTTGTCATATCATTGGCATTGTCGATGAAGAAAATGCCTGGTTCTGCAGAGTAGGTAGCACAGATATTGATCAGGTTCCATAATTCTTTAGCTTTGATTTTTCTGTAGGTGCGCACTTTATATCCGAGCTTTTCCCACTCGCGGACGTCGCCGATTTTATGCCATTCTTCGTTATATTCCTTCATTGTATCAGCATCATAGCTTTCCACGTCTGGGAAACGAAGTTCATAATCAACATCATTTTCAACTGCGTCCATGAAATCCTTTGTCAGGGTGACTGAAATATTCGCACCTGTAAGGAATTCTGAATTATGGACGGTATACGTTCCGCCTGTTGCAAGCTTTTCTTCAGCAGCTTTGATTATATCTGCGCTGAATCCGCCATAACCCGGGATGCTCTTATAGTTAACGATTCCCTGGTACATTGCTTCTTCCTGCAACGTCATAGGAGTGAATTTAAGCTTTTCCTTCGCCATTTTTTTGATTGAATCATCGTTTGTGTTTTCAATCAGGAAGCGAAGGATCCTTGGATTTTGCATTTTTGAAATGATGAATTCTACAATGTCAGGATGCCACGTACCTACCGTTCCTTTCGGAATATTTCGCTGCTCTGCAGCCGGACTAGACTATATCATCACCCTCAGCATGGTCTGTTAGGGGTCGGGCGCTTATGAGAGTTTATTGTTGGGACTCACTCTCTAGTCGTTGAACCTTCGCCATCACCTTTGCCCAATGACGCTTGGCTGCAGATTGTCCAATGCAAGCAATTTTTAGGCCCTCACGCTCACCGTTTCCAGTCACGTTGTGGCTTGCCTGCCTCTAAGGAGTTCCCTGCAATTCACCCGATTTTCTAGTCGTTCATTTTCTAAACGACGCGGACTAGTGCATCTTTCAATCCGCTAACATTATCATCTGTGCTCCACGCTTTTTGTTACTCGTTCACTTGAACGGGCCTGGTCATTTCTGCCAGGCTCTCACACTTTCATGCGAGATCAGACTATATCATCAAAGAAGAAAATTTATGAAATTTGCGATTAAGTTTTAAATCTCCATTTTGATAAAGGTAACCATAAATCTTTTTCGCATCACCAATACTCGAAAAGTACAAATCATTACAACCCTGTTTAGCACAAATTGCATTAACTTTTAAGCCAATATTATGAGATTTCATATAACCCAAGATCGACTCCATCATAAAGATGGATCCAGTAAAGCCTATTCTCACTTTAAGAAATCCATTTCGACGATAAACTCTTATATGTCCATCAGCATCAAAGAAACCTCTTAGAAAAGCCCATTGAAGATTGCTATTGTTGAAGTCTATCCATTTTTCATTACCTGTTTTCCTAGGTGTTATACCAAGATTTATTAAGTCGTTACAAATCTTGGTAGAACTTATTGGTAATGTAAACTTATTTTGTTCTCTTAATGTGGTCGACTTCCGGAACTTAACTTGATTAACCATGTTTAGTTCCTTAGCAATATCAAAAATCAATTGTTTATCTACTTCAGCTAAGCTTAATACTAATCGTTTAGATTTCTTTCGATCAATTAGAGTACCATCGCCCAAAATGTATCCAACAAGATAAGCTTGATTAGGCGTCCTAATATCCGAAAAATAATTTTCATCATAATGGTGAATTTTATTTTTCAGCTTCCCCGCATCCCCAGGTAATCTTGGTGTTAAAAAACTCAACTCTTTGTTCCATCTCAAAATTGTTCCACGGCTTAAATTAAGTTTTTTTGCAATTTCGACTTGGCTGTAACCTTTATCGTGATAATCAGTAATCGCACTTATCAATTCTTCCTTGTCTCGTGCCCCATAAGGTCGTCGCCGACTCTCAAGGTTTACTTTCACCATAGATTCCATAATAGCTACCTTCTTTCATAATGTTTATGATTATCTGGTAATCCTTAGGTGATTTCAATAGTCGTTGAACGTTCATCTTTGTTTCCAAAGATGCTTCGCTGCTGATTGCCCAATCCATATTATTTTTCAACATTCACGCTCACCGTTACCAGTCACGTTGTAGTTAATATGGCTCTAAGGGTGTTCCAGCAATTCACGAGATTTTAATCCCGCCATGGTTTTAACGGGATCCACCTTGCTCTACAAGATGCGTCAGCTTGGCAATGTCATCAAGCCATGAGACTGATCCGGATGATTTTCCATTTACGCCCTTGGCAAGTGTGTTGCGCGGTCTTAGCGTCGATCCATTCGTTCCTACTCCGCCGCCGCGGCTCATGATTTCCATGACCTGCTTGCGGTGCTCGGAGATGCCTTCACGGGAATCTTTTACAAACGGCATAACGTAGCAGTTAAAGTAGGTAACATCTGTTTCTGCACCTGCTCCATAAAGGACGCGGCCTGCCGGGATGAAATTCATCGATACTAGTTCCTGATAGAACTTCTCAAACCATTCCTGGCGCTTTTCCTCTGTTTTTTCAACTGCTGCAAGCCCTGTCGCATTCCGTTTCGCAATTTGCTCGTAAAATACTTCGAGCGGCTTTTCAATGACGTCCAGTGAACGTTTGATCACACCGGTCGAAGCTTCTTCAGGATCATCAAGCACCCCGCGGAATTCTTCGTCTACAAGCACTTTACCTGTTTTGTTCTCCCAATCAATATCTAGTATGAATCCAAGTCCACGGGCTGGAAACTTTGGGTCCTCTTTGATGGTGAGAACGACGAAATCACCATTTGATAGAGTAATTTTTTCAGTGTCTTTAAAAGTATAGCGGTCCAGCATGACTAATCGGGAGACGCCTTTGTGGGTAAGTTTCATGTCAGAGGTAATCGGGTGAACCTGCGGGAACAGCTTGATATCCTTGTTCAGGCTTTCTACATCCAGGCTCATTTTTTGTCCAATAGTTACAGACATTTCTACAACTCCTTCTACGGTTATATCTTTTCTCTAATGTCTTACTAGAAGTATGTAATTCTAGCTGCATTTTTGAATTACCCTTACGTTATCATATCGAAACATCAAAAATCAATATATAGTATATATTTTATTTTCGACAACACTATATATGGTGTTTAGGTCAGATGTTATAGAATTTGTCAAACATGAAAACTATTAAAAAATCGAGGTATTCAGAGAGAAAAGTAGAATTTCTTCAGTAAATGATAAAAAACAACAAATTTCGAGGGTTGCACTTTTTATAAATCCTCAGAGCCTAGAAAATACTGGATAAAAACAAAAAAAGCGGGAAATCCGCTTTTAAAATATTTTTATCGCTTAAAATTCCACTCATCAGATTCATACTTATTTTTAGCCAGTGCATTTACATAATCCAGTTCTTCGTCACTTAAAGTATATGGCTCCAAAGTAATGCCCAAGCCATCTTCAAAACCTTCTTTGAATGCTTTTTTTGCTTCTTCAAGGTCGATCTTGCGGCTGCTGATTTCATTGATTGCTACAGCTTTAGTCTTGAAGGCTCGCTGCATCCTTTCCTTGACCCTGTCATTCGGATACTTGAACAGACTGAATAGCTTATCCTCATCCAAATCAAGCAAAATGGAACCATGCTGGAGGATAACCCCTTTTTGCCGGGTCTGGGCACTGCCTGCCACTTTACGGCCCTCAACTACAAGCTCATACCAGCTTGGAGCATCAAAACAAACTGCAGACCGTGGGTTTTTCAACGCTTCTTTATCAGCAGAGGTTTTTGGTACAGCAAAATAAGCTTCCAGACCTAACTTCTGGAATCCTTGTAAAATCCCTTCTGAAATCACCCTATATGCTTCTGTTACTGTCTTTGGCATTTCTGGGTGCTCCTCAGTTACGATCACGCTATATGTAAGTTCATGTTCATGCAGAACGCCCCTGCCACCAGTAGGTCGCCTTACAAAACCAAGACCGTGCTGCTTCACAGCATCCATGTCAATTTCTCTTTCAATCTTTTGGAAATAGCCAACTGAAAGTGTCGCCGGGTTCCATCCATAAAAACGGACCACCGGAGGAATTTTTCCGGCACCATGCCATTCAAGCAAGGCCTCATCAAGCGCCATGTTAAAAGAAGGTGAACAGTCACCTGAATCAATAAATCCCCATACCTCTTTATTCATACTAAGTAACCCCATTTAAAAAAGTTTTAAGCTAAGATTTTTTTAGTCTAACAAAATAAATTTCAAAAGCAAAGCAAGATGATTTAAAGAAATTTACGAATTTCCTTTGCTCTCTGCCATGAAGGCTTATATAATTATAAGTGGCTCAGCTAAGCTTGAAAGGAGAAATATGTTTTGGATACACTTATCTTTTTAATCGTCCTGACAGTTGCGGTAATTCTATACTCTGTGTTTATGTATTTCCGCCAGAAAAAAATTCTCAATACCCTGACAGAGGAAGAATTCAAAGCCGGTTATCGTAAGGCGCAATTGATTGATGTCCGTGAACCGAATGAATTCGCAGGTGGACACATTCTAGGCGCAAGAAATATTCCGCTTACCCAACTTAAAGCTCGCCTGAAGGAAATAAGGCCGGACAAGCCTGTTTACCTTTACTGCCAGAGCGGTTCCCGCAGCGGACGTGCTGCACAGCTGCTTTACAGAAAAGGCTACAAGGATCTGAATCATCTACAAGGCGGCTTCAAAAAATGGGGCGGCAAAGTCAAAGCTAAATAAGAAATCTTCCCATAAAATTACCCCTCAGCAGGAATGCTGGGGGGTTAGCTTTTTTACTCTTATCGGTTTAGCTTCTTCTAATAAAAATGTTTAGGTACCTCAAGTTCAGACAGCTTTCCTCTGTTTTCTTCCAAACCTGTCTGAAGCTGCTTCGAGTTCGGACAGCTTTTCTCAGATTTCCTTCAAACCTGTCTGAAGTTGCTTCGAGTTCAGACAGCTTTCCTCTGACTTGTTCCAAACCTTTCTGAAGTTGCTTCGAGTTCGGACAGCTTTCCTCTGTTTTCCTTCAAACCTGTCTGAAGTTACTCCAGATTCAGACAGCTTTTCTCAGATTTCCTTCAAACCTGTCTGAAGTTGCTTCGAGTTCAGACAGCTTTCCTCTGACTTGTTCCAAACCTGTCTGAAGTTGCTTCGAGTTCGGACAGCTTTCCTCTGTTTTCCTTCAAACCTGTCTGAAGTTACTCCAGATTCAGACAGCTTTCCTCTGTTTTCCTTCAAACCTGTCTGAAGTTACTCCAGATTCAGACAGCTTTCCTCTGATTTCCTCCAAACCTGTCTGAAGTTGCTCCAGATTCGGACAGCTTTCCTCTGTTTTCCTTCAAACCTGTCTGAAGTTACTCCAGATTCAGACAGCTTTCTTCTAATTTCCTTCAAACCTGTCTGAAGTTGCTTCGAGTTCGGACAGCTTTCCTCTGATTTCCTCCAAACCTGTCCGAAGTCGCCTTAGATACGCCACCACAACAGAATCAAAAAAAGTCCTGCCAATAACAAAACTGGCAGGACTCACATCATTCTATTCAGCTTTCTGGTAACGCAATACCGGTTTCCTTGCAGCTGTTGTTTCATCCAGACGGCCTATTACTGTAGAGTGTGGGGCTTCCTGGACGATTTCCGGATTCTCTTCTGCTTCTTTTGCAATCTGGATCATTGCGTCGATGAAGGCATCAAGAGTTTCCTTGGATTCTGTTTCTGTTGGCTCGATCATGATCGCTTCTTCTACATTCAATGGGAAGTAGATGGTTGGCGGATGATAGCCGAAATCTAGCAAGCGTTTTGCAATATCCAATGTGCGGACGCCAAGTTTCTTCTGGCGCTTGCCGCTGAGGACGAATTCGTGTTTGCAGTGTCTGTTGAATGGCAGATCATAGTACTCTGCAAGTCTTCTCATCATATAGTTCGCGTTCAGTACGGCATACTCCGTAACGGCTTTCAAGCCATCTGGACCCATTGTGCGGATATACGTGTATGCACGGACATTGATGCCGAAGTTTCCGTAGAAAGGCTTAACCCTTCCAATCGACTGCGGACGATCGTAATCGAATTTATAAACGCCATCCTGCTTCGTCACGATTGGCTTAGGAAGGAATGGAATCAAGTCTGCTTTTACACCGACTGGGCCTGAACCTGGTCCGCCGCCGCCATGAGGGCCTGTGAATGTCTTGTGTAGGTTCAAGTGAACAACATCGAAGCCCATGTCGCCAGGGCGCGCCTTTGACATAACGGCATTCAGGTTCGCTCCATCATAATAAAGCTTTCCGCCTGCGCCGTGGACAATCTCTGCCATCTCAAGGATATTTTCTTCAAATAGACCAAGTGTGTTCGGGTTTGTCAGCATCAATGCAGCTGTATCTTCACCCACAACCTTCTTAAGGTCTTCTAAATCAACCAGACCGTTTTCATCTGATTTAACCGTGATTGTTTCAAAACCAGCTACTGTTGCTGAAGCTGGATTCGTTCCGTGCGCAGAGTCAGGAACGATTACTTTTGTACGGTTCTGATCGCCGTTCGCTTCATGATAGGCACGGATCATCATCAAGCCCGTCCATTCACCGTGAGCACCTGCAGCCGGTTGAAGAGTCACCTCGTCCATACCAGTGATTTCAATCAGATGTTCCTGCAGGTCGTACATTAATTCAAGAGCACCCTGGACAGAGCTTTCATCCTGCAATGGATGCAAATGCGCAAAACCGTTGAAGCGTGCCACATTTTCATTCATCTTAGGATTGTATTTCATTGTACAAGAACCAAGCGGATAGAATCCGGAGTCTACACCGTGGTTACGCTTGGATAATGCAGTGTAATGGCGCATGATATCAAGCTCGGAAGCTTCAGGAAGTTCTGGCTCTTCTTCACGAAGGAAACCTTCTGGCAAAAGCTCTGATAAATCTGTTTCCGGAACATCCATTTCCGGAAGGCTGTAGCCGACACGGCCTGGTGTGCTTAATTCAAAAATGAGTGGCTGATCTTCCTTATGCATTGATATCCCCCATTTCCTTTACAAACATATCGATTTCTTCTTTTGTTCTTAACTCTGTTACCGCAACAAGCATATGGTTGTCGAGATTGGAATCATCACGTCCAAGGTCATAACCGCCGATAATGCCCTTTTCAAGCAGCTTTTGGTTCACTTCTTTTACTGGTTTATTCAGCTTGACGACGAACTCGTTGAAGATCGGGCCTTCGAATGCGATTTCAAAGCCATTTTCTTTAAAAGCTTTTTTCGCATAATGTGCCTTTTGGATATTGGCAACAGCCATTTCACGAACACCTTTTTTACCTAGAGCAGTCATCGCCACTGAGGCAGCTAGCGCATTCAAGGCCTGGTTCGAACAAATATTGGAGGTCGCTTTATCACGGCGGATATGCTGTTCCCTCGCCTGAAGTGTCAATACGAATCCACGGCGTCCCTGATCATCCTTCGTCTGTCCGACTAGTCTGCCCGGAACCTTTCTCATGAGCTTTCCAGAAACAGCGAAGTATCCGCAGTGAGGACCTCCGAATGCTGTCGGAATTCCGAATGGCTGTGCATCTCCGGCAACGATATCAGCACCGAACTTACCAGGAGGCGTCAATGCACCTAATGCAAGAGGATTGCTGGATACGACGAATAATGATTTATTTTCATGAACGATGGCTTCGATTTCCTTCATTGATTCGATGCCGCCAAAGAAGTTTGGATACTGGACGATGACAGCTGCTACTTCTTCACTTGCCATATCCTTCAGTGCTTCAAGGTCAGTGACGCCATCATTATGCGGTACTTCGACAACATCAATGTACTGGCCCTTAGCATAACTCCTGACTACGTCCTTATATTCAGGATGGACAGCACTAGAAATCAATACTTTCTTTCTTTTCGTATGGCCCGCGCTAAGCATTGCAGCTTCAGCCAATGCTGTGCCGCCGTCATACATAGAGGAGTTCGCAACTTCCATGCCAGTCAATTCACAGATCATCGTCTGGAATTCAAAGATCGCCTGAAGCTCACCCTGAGAGATTTCCGGCTGGTATGGCGTATACGCAGTGTAAAACTCAGAACGTGAAAGGACATGGTCAACAATCACTGGAATGTAGTGGTCGTAGACACCTGCGCCAATAAATGAAGAATTCATTTTCAAATCGGCATTTTTCGCAGCCATCTGTGCCAGCTCTTTCATCAGTGCTGTTTCTGACTTGGCTGGCTTGATGTTGTATTCTCCGGCAAAACGGACTTTTTCAGGAATATCGCTGAACAATTCATCGATCGATGAAACGCCAATGCTTTCCAACATTGCGTTTTTATCACTTTCAGTCAGCGGTAAATAGCGATGCTTCATAACTTTTTCCCCTCTCCGGCTTTTACTTTTTATCTCTTTTATAAAAAGGTGTAGCAGAAACAGCAGCTTTTAAACGCTTGCCGCGGATTTCAACTTCCACTTCATTGCCTAACTCAGTTTCTCTTGTATCAATCAGTGCAAGCCCAATGTTCTTCTTGAGCGTCGGGGATTGCGTGCCTGTAGTGACTTCGCCAATCTGAGTATCCCCTTTGTAAACTGGATACCCATGGCGAGGAATCCCGCGGTCGATCATTTCAATGCCGACAAGCTTTCTAGGAAGTCCATTTTCTTTTTGCTGCTTAAGCGCTTCTTTTCCAATAAAATCAGCTTCTTTATTCAGCTTAACTGCGAAACCAATCCCAGCTTCAAGCGGGCTGATTTCTGATGAAAGCTCTTGGCCGTATAGTGCCAGATTGGCTTCAAAGCGTAATGTATCCCTGGCACCAAGGCCGCATGGGATGACTCCCTCTTCTTTTCCTGCTTCAAGGATTTCCTTCCAGAGGCTTACAGCATCCCCGGCATCGCAATAGATTTCAAATCCATCTTCTCCTGTATATCCAGTTCGTGAAACAAGCGCTTTCTTGCCGTTCAGGTCTACTTCCTCACTGAACTTGAAGAAACCGATTGTGCTTAGGTCATGATCCTTTGCAAGCTTTTGCAGGACTCCTTCACCAAGCGGGCCTTGTAACGCAAGCTGCGCCATGCCTTCGGACAAATTCTCGATTTGAACATTCCCTTCAAGGTGATCATTCATCCAATCGAAATCTTTTTCTATATTGGATGCATTGACTACAAGCAGATAATGCTCATCTTCAAGTTTATAAACCAATAAATCATCAACAGTGCCACCTGTCTCATAACACATCGCTGTGTATTGGGCTCCGCCGTTTTTGAGTTTTGAAACATCATTCGTCATCAACTTTTGTAAATAATCCAGACTATCGGGGCCTTTTACCTCGATCTCTCCCATATGAGAAACATCGAATAGACCAGCTTTTGTCCTAACTGCTTCGTGCTCTTCCTTGATGCTCGAAAACTGGACAGGAAGTTCCCAGCCTCCGAAATCAACCGTCTTTCCACCGTATTCCTTATACACATTAAATAGCGGTGTCCGTTTTAATTCAGTCATTATGTATCCCCCTTCGTCCTATAGCTAAAAAATCAGTTTGTGAACGTTTTTAGTTGAGGCAATTGCCATTGGAGCCATAAAAAAGGACAGAGCACCCCCTCTGATTCTGAGAAGGTCTCTGTCCTTTCACCTGAAAGTTTACCTGTAAAGGCTTTCCCCTTTGGTGGCTCCCACTAAAAAAGCGCTCTCCAGAGATGCGTCAAACAAGAGTTCTTTTGCCTGAGAGATTCACAAAGTCTGCTTGCTCCTTCGGCGCTACTAAAGTAGTCTCTCCCCTTGTTGTCATCCGCATTTATATTATTTTCACAATTGGGCATGCTAGACGTTATTACACATGTCTGCAAACTGACTATTTAAGACTATAAAATGACAAATTTCAAAACATTCAAAAGCTAACTTCATCCTACCATTAGAGAGCTAATTTCGGCAATATATTTATACTTAAAAAGAGGTGGATAAAATGACTCTGGAAATTAACTTTGATTCTTCCTGGCAGGACGAAATGGCTGGGAGAATTGAAAATGACGGGCCCTGGGGAAATTGGGAGCTATACAAACTGGCCGTGGAGATAGAAAAACATACCATCATCCCGGAATTCGAGGGACTTCAGGCACCATCGCATCTACCGGAACTCACTCCCCTTCCGCATCAGCTGGAGGTAGCGAAACAGGTCGTTGAAAACATGAACGGAAAAGCCATACTTGCCGATGAGGTCGGTCTTGGAAAAACGATAGAGGCTGGATTGATTTTGAAAGAATACATGATCAGGGGGCTTGTCAAAAAAGTATTGATTCTTGTTCCTGCTTCCCTTGTTTCGCAATGGGCCATGGAGCTGAATACCAAGTTCCATATTCCTGCAATAGCCCAAAAGAAAAGTTACGTATGGGAGCAGTGTGATGTTGTCGTATCTTCAATCGACACAGCTAAACGTGTGCCGCACCGAGATATCATCAATAATTTAAATTATGACCTTATCATTATTGATGAAGCTCATAAGCTTAAAAATAATAAAACAAAAAACTATGAATTTGTCCAAAATCTCAAGAAAAGGTTTTGCCTGCTTCTGACTGCCACGCCAATACAAAACCGGATTGAAGAAATTTTCAATCTCGTTTCTCTTTTAAAACCTGGACATTTAGGCAGTGAAACGGCATTTTTTGATAAATATAAAAAGGACGCCAGGTCAGTAAATGATGACGAACACCTCAGGGAACTGGTCAATAAAGTGATGATTCGCAACAGGCGGGCTGATACTGGAATCGAATGGACCAAGCGCCATGTCGAAACCATCCCTATACAGTTCTCGGAACAAGAACGGGCACTTTACGATTCGATTCAATCATTAAGAGGTTCTGAAAGCGGACTAAACTCAAGCCAATTCTCATTAATGACGCTTCAGCGGGAAGCATGCAGCAGCAGGGAAGCAGTTTTCTACACACTCAGGAACATGCTTCAAAGACAGGAGAATCCATCGGTCGGCTTCCAAAACACCATCGCACAGCTGATCAAACGTGTAGAGGCCGTAACAAAGAATTCCAAGGCTGAAAAAGCGCTGGAATTAATCCAGCAGATTGATGACAAGGTCATTATTTTTACCGAGTACAGGGCCACCCAACTGTACCTTCAATGGTTCCTTAAGCAAAATGGCATCACATCAGTGCCCTTCCGAGGAGGATTCAAACGCGGCAAGAAGGATTGGATGAGAGAGCTCTTCCAGAAGAATGTCCAAGTCCTGATCGCAACGGAAGCTGGCGGTGAAGGAATCAACCTGCAATTCTGCAGCCATATCATCAACTTCGACCTTCCGTGGAATCCGATGAGACTTGAGCAGAGGATCGGAAGGATTCACCGCCTTGGGCAGGAGAAGGATGTAAAAATTTACAATTTCGCGACAAAAGATACAGTCGAAGAACATGTACTGAAACTGCTATACGAAAAGATCAACTTGTTTGAGAAAGTCATCGGAGAACTGGATGACATCCTGACCAAATTGGAGTTTGGCAATATAGAAGATCATCTTACCGATATTTTTGGAAAGTCGGCTTCTGATGGTGAAATTCGGATCAAGATGGAGAACCTGACATCGATGATTCAGTTCGCAGAGGAAATGAAGGAGGGAAATCAGCGTGCAGCAACAGGAAATCCATAATTTTCTCGAAAGATACTTTACCGCGAATAACTGTGAATTGGTTGAAAATAACAAGGGTTATATGACAGTGCAGCTGACGGTGGATCTTGACAAGGAGTTGATGTACAGACCATTTTACTGGCATTATCTTGAGAAGACTGGCGGCGTCCCCAACCCAATGAAGCTGACCTTCATAACCAATAAACAGCAGGCGCCGGACGATATGAAAGGTGAGGTCATCCACTTTGGATCACCGCGGCTTCATCAAATTTTTGCATCGACCAGAAACCTGGCCGGTTATATCCGTTTATACCAAAATAACCAATTTCCAGTCCAGACACCACTTATCCCCTGGATTGGTCTGAATATGAAAATATCCTATCAGTGTGACAGAAAGCGTGATGTTTTCCATTCAATCGGACTGCAGCTGATCAATGGCAGGATGGTAGAAGACTTTCATGACAAATTACTGAAGCTGCCGCTTAGTTCAAAAATACCGGACTACGCCTATACACTCTCTCCACTAATCAAGCCAAAAAGCGGCGTGAACAGAATCCAGTCATTTCTGAATGCCGGGGTCGAGCAAGAGGATCATACGTGGGCGGAAGAGGCAAGAAAACGCTGGCAGAAGGATCTGGAACTGCTTCATCACTTCTATGAAAATGAAGAAGAAGCGTCTGACAGCTATAACACGGAAAAAGCTGCATTACAGGAGCAATATGAACCCAAAATCAATATCGAAATTGTCAATGGGGGATTGTTTTATTTAACAGATCGTGCTTTATGATGACAAGTCCCTAAAAAACAAACCCGGCTATAGTTTAAGCCGGGTTTTCCAGTTAGTTCTTTTTCTTTTTGATGCTCGACATCAGCATAAATGGCAGGATGCCAAACCACCTGAACATAAAGGTAGCTTCTGCTTCTTTTTTTGCCTGCTTCATCTTCTGGCGTTCTTCTTTCGGTTGGTCAATATATTTTACAACAGTCTGGGTAAGATATTTCACATAATCATTGGTTTTCATAGTTACACCATCCTCCGTACGTTATCAAGTATAACCAGGAGTTAGTTTTTCATACGCTGGATGATTTCATCGACAATCCTAGAAACTGTTTTCTCGGAAGTATCAATCTCAATATTTGCCGTTTCTTTATATAAAGGAAGCCTGCTACTGTACAGTCTTTCCGCAGCTTCCATATTATTTTTGCTTAATAAAGGCCTGGTGTCGTCACCCTTGAGCCTGCCCATAATAGCGCTGAAATCTGCATGGAGGAAAACAACATTCTTTTTTCCTTTTAAAAATCCCCTGTTCTTTTCCGACCCAATAATTCCACCCCCGGTGGCGACAACGGCATCTGCATTCGGCATTGAATATAAGACCTCTGACTCCAGACCACGAAATTCCTCTTCGCTTTTAATAGTGAAGATTTCATTGATTGTCATTCCGGCCTTTTTGACAATTTCCAAATCTGTGTCGTAAACATCCACTTCCAATTTTTTGGCCAATTCCTGTGAAACAGTAGTTTTCCCCGATCCCATGAACCCAATCAGATAGATTGCTTCCATATCTCTTTATCACCTATCATTTCTTTTCTCTCCATCTTATCATTGCCCCAGTATTCTTGTCATATTGCGCGATACCCAGAGCTTTCTCCCCGCCTTCAAGTTTAAGATTAAAAATGACCTCTTCCACGCTGCTTGAAACATCCTGCTTTTGAAAGCTAACATATCCTAACTTATACTCCAATGTACCTGAAGCAGGTAAAGAGCCTTCGCTCCTCATGTTCTCCGTCTGTTTGACCGAGCATAGCATATAGTATTCCTGCAGCCGGATCGCTTCTGTTTCCTTCGCGAATTTTTTGCCAGCGACATAATTATCTGTCAATATCAGCAAAGAAAATGACATCAACAGCAAAAAAATCATCGTCAGTGGATAAACAAAACCTTTTTGATTTATGGTTCCACACCCCCTGCTTGGTAAAATCGTTGAACCCTGACCGAATAATAGGTTCCTTCTATATCCCTAGCTTTTATCTCTACGCCATCAGCTATTTTGCTAAAACTGAAGCTTGAAATGTTTTGTATCAAAATTTCATGCCCCTGATAGTTCACCCTCCTGCGCATACTGTTAGCATATTTTTCATAAAGAATGACCTGCTCATCCACCTTCATCAGCAATTTGTCTGGCTGGACAGTCATTTGCTGTGCTGAGCGGATTTCTCTTTTCACCTGGCTGCTGAAGATCTCCCACTCCATTTTCCTCTCCATACTCTCTGTAACTCGATGATCAAGGATGATTTTCATCCCTAAAGGCAGCATCGAGGCAATCAACAAAAATAGAAGGACAGATAAAAGCATCTCAGCCATCGTAAAGCCTCGTTCACTCTGAAGGCACACATTTTTTTTGCTGCTGATTAGCGTAATCAACATATAGAACGCAAACCTCCCACGAGGTATCTCCCTCATTACTAGTGACCTTGATATCATAGCGGTCGCCATTCTGAATGATATATTCTCTACCCGAATATGTTCCTTCAATTTTCAAATACATCAGTTCGTCATATATTAAATGGCTGGCTGTAACACTCTTTTCGGACTCTATTGTCTGATTGACAATTTGTATGGCAATCGGCAGCAAGATGGCAGTACCCATGAAAAAAGCGGCAAGCGACAACAGCATCTCACTCAGAAAAAAACCATCATTCTTCCAAAACATAAAATCTGCCCTTTCCAATCTGAAACATCATCTTATATTTTTTCGAACCTGCAATGATGTAAATAGACCCAAAGCTATCGATATTCCCATCCGGCTTATATTGGAACATCAAATTCATCGTTCCTTTTTCCACGATGATGTCGGGTGAGTAGTGTCTTTTGGCCAGGTATGGCGCAGTATAATCCATTCCGCGGATATAGTAGTAATTATTTTCCGGCATGATATGAACGGTAATGGTCTCTTGATGGGAAATTGCGTATTGCTGGCCGTAGAGAAGGTCGGACTTTAATTGAGAAAAGAACATCTCCTTTTCGAGCAAGTCCTTCTGGGGTGAAAACAGGAACGCAGATATAAGGGAGAGCATCAAGAAGGCTGATAGCACGATCAGCATTTCAACCATAGTAAACCCGCCAGAGTGATTCATGGTCCGGTGACAGTGCTCTCTTCTTTCTTCAGCACCGAACCATCAGAATTAATCACAAGTTCAGTTTTACCGTCTGGACATTGGGAACCGGTGTTTTTCAGGTATTTGTCCGTTTTAAGCTGATCAAAGGTAGGAATGCTATTGTTGTCGATCTTATATGCTTGCACTTGAGCCTCTACCATTTTTATATAACCCTCGCAGCCCTTTGAATTGATATTTGAACTATGTGTAGCGATATTCGGGACTGTAATAATTAGCAGAACAGAAATCACGAGCAAAACAATCATCATTTCTATCAAAGTGAAACCTTTTTGGTTTTTCATCATGCATTCTCCTTTTTTTCCGCATCAATAAATGCTTAAATACCTTTCATCATCTGGAACATTGGCAGCAATATGGCGAGGTACAATGAAACGACGAGCAAGCCGATGAAGCTATACAAAATCGGCTGCACTGTCTTCATCGCTTTTTCCGATTTTTCTTCAAGTTCTTTCAGGCAATGCCTGCTATAAAAATAAAGTTCCTGGTCAAGCTTCCCGTTCTCCTGCCCATGTTTGATAATCCTTGGCAGCTCTGCCTCAAAAAACAGATACTCTCCAACTGCTTTGTCAAAATCCTGGCCGGCAGCCAGTTTTGAAATCATATCCTTCCCTATTTCCCTTGCGAATGGTTCATGCACGTTTTGCTCAAACACCTTCAATGCCGCAAGCACGGAAAGTCCGCCAGAAAACAAATAGCTTAACTGGACAGAGAAATAGTGTGAGTAAAGAAGCCTGACAAATTTTCCGGCAATCGGCAGCCTGACAAGCATCATTTTTTGTTTCATTGGATGGATGTTTTTAAAGCTCGAGAAGTAGTATAAAACAAGCAATGTGAGGAGGCTGAGAAGAATATAGAGCAAGTTTGGGAGAAATGAGGCGGTTGCCCCGATGGTTTTCATAAAGATGTTCGGAGCAAGGTTCATGTCTAAAAAGAGTGAGTTGAATTTCGGAAGCAAGATTCTGTTGACGAAAAAGAATAGGCTGAATGTAAGCATCAAAAGCAGTAATGGATAAGCTGCAAGCCTTTTTAATCTCTGGTAATCTGCGTCTCGCTTAATGACCATATCACTGCCTTCAGTAAGGGTCCGGGCCAGGCCCCCATGCTGCTCAGCAAAATAAACATAGCTGACAAGATCCCTTTTAAAATTCAATTCTTCCAGAATCAAATAAAGAGGAAATCCTTCGCGCAGCTTTTCTAGGCTTTTCCTAACCTCAGCTTTTCTCTTCTTTTCCAAATAAAAAGTCATGGATTCAATCGCTTCAGCCAGTGAATAACCGCGCGACAGCAATTCCCCTGTCCGTTTGAGAAACCTGGCCTGTTCAGCGACAGGCCATTTACTCTCCATCATTGAGAACCCACCTCTGGTATTCGGACTCCTTGATGAACCCCAGAGCGATTCCTTTCCGGATCGCATCTTTGAGTGTCTTGTAATGATAGCTTTGGCTCTCCCCCTTTGCTTCCTTCAGTACAGCAGATAAATCCTTCCCCGTAAGGATTTCGAAGACATTCCCTCTTTTTCCGTTGCCCGATGAATAGCAAAATGGCGAACAGCCCCCTTCACAGTACGGACACTTCAATTCAACGAGCCTCTGTGCCGTCACTGCAATCAATGTCTGTTCAATTTCAAGCCAATTGATCCCGAATTCAATTAGCCTGTAAATCGCTCCTCTGGCATCCCTTGTATGCATCGTCGTCAGTACGAGATGACCTGTAAGCGAGGCCCTGATAGCCGTTTCCGCGGTCTCTTTATCCCGA
This sequence comes from Mesobacillus sp. LC4, assembly GCF_053543455.1. NCBI lineage: Bacteria > Bacillati > Bacillota > Bacilli > Caryophanales > Bacillaceae > Mesobacillus > Mesobacillus sp. LC4. The sequence goes on along the minus strand of NZ_JBGCUB010000001.1, from coordinate 316,851 downwards.
ATTTCCCCAACCATGATAATATCCGGGTCGTGCCTGAGAATGGCCTTCAAGCCTGCAGAATATGAAATGCCAGCCCGTTCATTGACCTGGACCTGGAGAACTGTATCACTCGGTTTTTCAATCGGATCCTCAAGTGTAATGACATTACGATTGACTATATCCGAAGTTTCGGAAAGCATGGAATACAAGGTAGTCGTCTTTCCACTGCCGGTCGGTCCAGTAAAAATGATTAAACCATGTGCGTGTTTTAAAAGGGAAATCAGTTTTTTTGATGTGGATGGAAATAAAGAAATTTGGAAAGAAGGAGATTGATTTTGTTTGGGAAGGAGTCGTATGACCATGCTTTCGCTCTGGTAGGCTGGAAGCGTGGAAATCCTTAAGCCGATTTTCATTTCTTGGAATTGATACGTGAAAGCACCGCTTTGAGGACGTCTTTTTTCACCAATATCCATTGAAGCTGTGAATTTGAAGTGGGAAATGAGGCGCTCACAATCAACCTGTTCAAGTGTGTACCGGGGGAGTAGCTGATTGCCTAGCCTGAACTTAATCAGTGTGTCTTTCTCGCGAGGGATAATATGTACATCCGACGCGCCACTTCTTAAAGCATCTTTCAGGACGTTGTCCGCTAGCTGTTCAATTGATTTGACAATAATCATGCACCACCTTTTTGGGTTATAGAAAAGGAATTCGCCACACCCCCTTCTCTTCCTGCAAAAAATCGATCTTAAATATGTATAAATAGTGACAGTTCTATTTATACTAACTACCGTAACGTCAACAAGTCATATTATTGGGCTATAGCCAAGCGGTAAGGCAACGGACTTTGACTCCGTCATGCGTTGGTTCGAATCCAGCTAGCCCAGTCCCTATAAAAAACGGAAGCATAGCGCTTCCGTTTTTTATTTAGCAATTTTTTTCAATGCATCAGGGTTAAAACCGACTATAAGCTTTTTCCCATCTGTCAAGATTGGGCGTCTAAGCAGCTTCGGTTCTTCAATGACTAGTTTAATTACCTCTGAAAGTGGCAGGTCTTCCATGTCCATATTTAGGTTTTTATAGGTTTCTCCTCTTGTGGCAAGCAGTTCATCCAAGCCTTCAGTCGTCAGTGATAAAATTTCCATTAATTCTTTTTTCGATGGAGTATCTTTGAACATATGACGTTCCTTGAATTTCACGCTGTTAGAGACCAGCCACTTTTTTGTTTTACGGCATGAAGTACAACTTGGATATGAATAAAACGTCAGCTCTTCCATTAAGTTAACCTCCTGGCGAACAAAATTATCTTATATACACATTGTATAACTTTTGTATAACATTTGTATAGTATTTTGTCATCATTTCGCCATTTAGTTGTGAACATTTTCTAAACATATAGTGTAAACAGTGTAAACCTTATTTTCCTCTGTATTATAATGAAGGCAAATTAGTGGTCTGAGGTGAACTAAGGTGGAGCAAACATTAAAAATTACAAGTGTTTTGTCTGATCCAACGCGTTATTATATTTATCAATACATCACAAAAAGGCATAAGGATGTAACTGTTCAGGAAATCGCCGATAATTTCGATATTCATCCAAATGTAGCAAGATTGCATCTATCAAAACTGGAAGATGTCAACATGCTGATATCCGAAACGAAAAAGACTGGCAAGGGCGGCCGTCCAAGCAGACTTTACCGTCTATCAGATGAAGTGATCCAGCTGCACTTCCCTTTCCGTGATTATCAGTTATTGTCCAAAATCGCAATGACCACCATGATGTCACTTGGAGAAGCTGGAAAAAAGGCATTGTACATGACAGGTAAACGTTTTGGTGAAGAACTGATGGATCAGGAACTAGCACGCCACCCGCAAATGTCCGCTGAAATGACGTTTGAACATAAGTTGAATTCGATCAAAAATGCGGCAACTCTAGCTGGGTTTTATCCTGAATTCGAACCTAACAGTGAAAAAACTAAAATTTACTTTCAGATCTTTAACTGTCCATTCAAGGAAGTGGCAATGGATCATACAGAAACAGTCTGCAATATGCACTATGAATTTTTGCGCGGAATGTTCGAATCCCTCTTTGGTGAGATTGAATTGATCGAAAAAGAGAATATGTTCACGGGCTGTGACTCTTGTTCATATCAAGCAGTTATTGCACAATAATCAATCCTTGTTTACTTTTCACTCCACTTTACTTTATAATATGATAGTGATGGACTTGTAGGGTAAAGGAGGGATATCTTTGGATCGTATGTACAGAGTTTTAGGATTCTGGACGGGAATCTTTGCTGTCATGTTTTTCTTGGGTGACATGTATACGACGTCCTTGATTTTCTTTGGTCAAACTGGATTTTTCTTGTTATTAAGCTACTTGAAACTGTCTGAGCGTATGTACATATACGTCTTCGGCGCATACTTAACAATTTTCTTTGCTGGATTTACTTACTGGTCAACATTTATGATGCCATTAGGTGGAACTGGACATTGATCGATTGTTAAACCCAAATAAAAAAAGCGATGGCGATCCATCGCTTTTTTTATTTTTTAAAATAGTTTTTTCATGCCGCCCATTCCCTTAGCCTGTACGATAACATGAAATGACTGGCTGATCCCTCCTGGCAAGATCAGGCTCCGAATTGCACGATTGCGCTTGCTTGCTTCAGAAAAAGGATTAGGATCGTTGTGCTCCGCAAGCTCTTCTAATATCCCCGCAGCCATCAGGAATTCATCCTGCCTCATTTTTTGCAGAAAGCTCAGGCCGTATTTTTCACCAATGAATTTAAGTGCATCAAAATGCACATGGCTTGTAATATCCATTTCACCTGGATGCTGCAAAACATCATGATGCATCTGATGCTGGTAATATCCTCTCAAGCTTCCGCGCCTGCGAGCTGGGTGCTTCCATTCTTCTTTCGTATAACCGTAATCTACACTCAACATGATTCCCTTTGTCATATTCTCTGAAATCGATTTAATGAAAGGTTCATACGAAAGAGGTATCTCCATCCTTTGCCCTTCAGCCAATTCTATTCCCTGGTCATTTATGAAAGCTTTCATTTTTTCGTTCACTACCGGAATCATGACTTCTTCAAGTTGTCCATTTTCATATCTTACAAAAACTTCGTTGACTACACTCTCACACTTTTCGATGACATGGATCGGGAAAGCATCAAATAATTCATTAGAAAAAACCAGACCTTGCTTCATGCCAGTGTTTTCAAATGCATCTCCATAAAGGATGTCCACGTTTTCCAAGCCATTCAACTCTGCTGTTTGAAGCTTTCGATGATAAGGACTCGCTTCCACAATCCAATAGCAAAGCGTTTCCTCATTTACCTCATTCCAGCCTTGAATGAATGCCCTGGCAAATCGCCCATTGCCAGCGCCTATTTCACAAACAGACGGCGGCAAGCAAAGGGCTCTGGCATTTTTCGCATACCACTTTCCTATCAATTTGCCAAACACATCAGCTACATTGCTGGATGTATAAAAGTCGCCTTCTTTGCCTATTTTCTTGCGTTCCATTATGTAATAGCCTGCCTCAGGATGATAAAGTGCAAGCTCCATATACTCAGCATAAGAGATCATTTTTTCTGGAGAGGCTTCAATATACTGTTTAATTATTTCTTTCATATTAACTCCTTGAAAAAAGTTTTCACTATTGACATAGTGTTTTCGATATTATATTGTTTTAGTAGTAGCTTAACTATATCCCCTCCCATGATATGAATAGAACATCCCCCAGGAAAGCCCTTCTCTTTGAGAAGGGCTTTTCTAGTCTTCTTCATCATGCTGCGATCTTTAAAATCCGTTTAAAAACGGATTGGAATCCATTTCAAAACCAATCGTAGTCGTCGGTCCGTGTCCAGATAGCACCTCTGTTTGTTCTGGAAGTACCAGAAGCTTATCATGAATGCTTCTGATTAATTGATTATGGTTTCCACCCGGCAAGTCTGTCCTTCCGATGCTTCCATTAAAAAGGGCATCACCTGCCAGTACAAATTCTCCTTCTGGAAAATACATTGAGATACTTCCTGGAGAATGCCCTGGCGTTTCATACACTTCGAACTTAAAACTCCCAATTGACATGGTACCCTCATCTTTAATCAAGTAGTCAGCAGCCCGCGCTTTTATCGGCTCGTTCAACATGAAATGCCTGGAACCATTCAGGGCAGGATCTGGTAACCAGTCTTTCTCGTTTTCATGGATATAAACTTTGATACCATACTTATCCCTTATACGATCCACCGCACCAATATGATCGAAATGAGCGTGTGTCAGAACAATTGCTTCCGGCTTTAATTCCAGCTGTTCAATCACTGTTGCCAGCTTTTTCGGATTATCTCCTGGATCCACAATCAGGCATGATTGGTTTTCATCGTATACGATATAGCAATTTGTTTGTAAAGGACCTAAGGGAATCTGTTTCCATTTCATTAAAGTAGCCTCCAGCTTCTAGTGGTATTATTAATATATTTATTTTACACTATTGTCAGGCAAGTTTTCAGGGGTTGCGATTGAAACAGCTTGTAGCCATCTTCTGAACAAACGGTGTTTAACCTAAATTCACACATTCATAATGGTTAGGTGTTCTCCAATAAAACACTAAGGAGACGATGAAATGCAAATTTTCTTTGCTATTGAGGCCGACCCTATAATCAAGGAACTGCCTGAATTTGAACAGTTACTTCTGTCAGAAGCCCCTCCGCAACTTGTTCATGGAAATATCTATATTTATGGACAGCAACAAATGGCGGAAGCAGCCTCAGCATTGCTGACAGAAGCTGACCTTCATGAAGATACACATCAACTGATAAAAGTGGAAGGATCTGCCGGAGCGGATTTTTATGATTATGGATTTCACACTGGTACTGATACTTATTTATATACTAATGATCTTTCAGCCTACAGGATTATAGATGGCAGTAATGCCCAGATTAAGATGGCTCTTATTCAGCTGGAGGAACATCTCGTGTATACCTCTTCGGAAAGTATTTATTTTTCCATCAACCATTATACTGACCTGATATTGGGTATAGTAAAGGCATATGAAGTAAAAGTTGAGTTTTTAGACCTCGACAAATGGTGTAAAAAAATATAAAATATAAAACGAGTGTATGCTTGTCATTACATAACAGGCTGCCGCCTAATTTCAATCAACTTTTTCAACAAACAGGCTTATGTCTGCCTAATTATGAAGGGGGCTTTTATCATGGGATTGGCAATTATCTTGGCTTTAGTCACACTGCTTGCCGGTTATGCAACTTTCTCAGCGCTTAAAAACAAAAACATTCTTGGAATCGTCTTTGGTGGAGGAACTTTCTTGGTTATTGGCTGGTTCACAGTCATGACGGTCCTTAACAACGGCTTCCCAGTAGCGCACTAATTTTATGACACATGAAAAGACCACCTATAGCAGGTGGCCTTTTTCATTTACTGCTTTTTCAACAATTCGTTTACTCTGTCTACCTTATCCTGCATCCTTCTTTTCACATCACGCCTGTCATCAATCCTGATATTTGTGGCCACACGCTGGATTCCTGCATTGAAGGGTGCTTCATGAATCGCCTGGATCACCTCAAACAAAACCGGCAGCTCACCTTCAATCAAAGTATTCATCGGCGTAAGCTGATATTGAATTTCCCCTTTTTCCTCATATTGCTTAAGTATCTTTTGGATATCTGCTACATAAGAACTCACACTCGGTGTTTCCGTTCCGATTGGTATAACTGTTACATCGACGATTGCCATCATAATCTCTCCTTGCAAATTCAATTAGTAAACGAGGTCAAACATCTCGTTTGTCTCAATATTCAAGACTTTTTCGAGCTGGAATCCATACAGGCACATCTCTCCCGAAGGTGAACAGGAAAGTGGTTCGTTAGCCAGCTCGCTAAGCACCACTTCTTCTTTTTGGGATTCTAAGTGATAACGCATCAAGTTATATCCGCCCTCATATAGATCGGCATCTCCCATACTGTTTGCCTTCAGATAGATAAAACCCTTCCCATTTTCCATTAAATCATAAAATGGAACGACCCATCCAGAAAAAGAGGTTAGCAAAGGTGCTGTAAAACTGGCCACCTGTCTGTCCCCACTCCTGAAAAATGAATACAATCCCAAACCTGGATTTTTTTCATCATCCACTTTGACAGTCATTAAATACGGCCCTAAAGAATCGAACTGATAAATACCCTCAAACAAAGTTTCCGTCTTGCTTTCATTAAGTGATAAGGAATTTAGTGGTGCTGTTAGCTCCATCCCTTCTTCGTCCCATTCCTGATAAACAAGTTCATCCTCAGAAATCCACCTGACAAAAGGTTCTGGAAGTTTAATCTCATCTAGCTTATTGTTCCTCAAATCCAGCAAATAACTTTTGAAGTCCCATTCTTCTGTAAAAGCAGATATCATAATCAAATTTTCATCGAACGGATTCCACTCAAATGTTATTTCATATGATTGAATGCTTGTAGAGTACAATTCTTCACCTGACAAATTGATGATCGTCAGAAGGCCTTCTTCTGATGCAGAGCTATGGATGAGAACCTTTTTCCTATCTGGACTTGGTACCGCTGTTATGATTGGCTCATCACTTCTATAAAGCAATGCTCCCTTTCCTGTCCCGAGGTTGTAGGAATAAAGCAAAGAAGTTTGTTCTCCTTTATTTGAAACATAGAGGATTTCTGAACCACTCAGCCACCCTGCTGATTTATAGAATTCCTCCTCCTCACCAATCTCAATAGGAATAATTCCTTCTCCTAAAAACGAAGGAGACGGCAGTTCTCTTATCCTATCCACACTATGGTCCGCTCTTTTATGTAATGAACCTTCAAGTTTCTGAGTGCAGCCAGAAAGGGCCGTTGCAGAAGTGATGATGATCATGATCCCCCATATAACCAAAGGTATACGATATGTACTTTCCTTGATGTTCTTCACCTCAGCCCCCCCTTTTTTAAACAATGTATATATCTGTACGTTAGAAACGCCGAAATGTTTCAATCAATTTTGAAAAATTAGTAAATCATTTTACACTGCATGAAAACCTGTTTTTTTATAAATTCTCCCATTATTAAAAAACTGTTATTCTGCACTATGTAATATCTCATTGATTCAGGTTAATTTCCACTATAAAGTTAGCAAAAAACCTGCACCCAAATTATATTCAGGCGCAGGTTTTCTATTGATTATTCATTTGACTTTGATGAACCATTTTCTTTGTCAGTATCTTTCTCGTCATAAAATCTCAGTAAGTCACCGTAAATGATTTTATCGGAGAATTCAAGCTCGTTCTTTGCTTGATCGAAGTAACGCTCACAAGATGCGTTATCAGTCGGTTCACCAGTTGCTTTATCATAGCAAGTTTCTCTTGTGAATACATTATCCTTCGTTATGAAGCTGCCATCACGAAGAACAGCGAAATCATTTCGGTCCTTCGAGAATAGGTCTGAACCAAAATCGATGTTATTTTTTGTATCGATTCCTAATAGGTGAAGGATTGTCGGCTTAAGGTCAATCTGTCCGCCAACCGTAGGCATGACTTTGCCTTGTTGCCCAGGAATATGGACGATCAACGGCACTTGTTGAAGCTGGGTGCTTTCAAAAGGTGTGATATCCTTGCCAAGGTATTCACTCATCGCTTTATTATGGTTCTCTGAAATCCCATAATGGTCACCGTATAAAATAATGATTGAGTCTTCGTAAAGTCCTTCATCTTTCAATTTTTGGATGAATAGCTTAAGAGCCTCATCCTGGTAACGTACAGTTGGGAAATAATTATTGACTGTCTTATCATTTGACGTATAAGGGTCGATAAAACGGTCTTCCTCATTCAGTTCGAATGGGAAATGGTTCGTCAACGTAATGAACTTTGAATAGAACGGCTTTGGCATAGCCTTCAAATGGTCAACAGATTGCTGGAAGAACTCAATGTCTTTCATGCCCCAGCCTACTGAATTTTCTTCTTTCACTTCATAATCCGGCAAGGAGTAAAAGCGCTCGTAGCCCAGTGATTGATACATGATATCACGGTTCCAGAAGCTCTTATTATTCGCATGCAGAGAAGCCGTGAAATAGCCATTTTCGTTCAAGATTTCTGGTGTTGCAGAATATTCATTGCCAGAGTGGGTAAAGAAAACAGCACCTCGGCTTAATGGATACAGTGAATTCTCAACCAGGAATTCAGAGTCTGAAGTTTTACCCTGGCCAGTCTGATGATAGAAATTATTGAAGTAATAACTATCTTTGATGAAATCGTTCAGGAATGGGGTAATTTCCTGTCCATTCACTGTTTGGTTTATGACAAAGTTCTGGGTGGATTCCATTGATATTAGAATGACATTTTTCCCTTTTGCTATACCAAACATCTCATCGTTAGGCGGTAAATAGTTTGCACGCACATAGTTGTCAATGTCTGCAAGCTCGCTGCCATCAGCCATTGCTCTCTGTGCGGATGACTTAGATTGTAAGTAAGCATCATACAGGTGGTAATTGTACGTTCCGATATTTTTAACAAGCATTTCTCTATCGAATGTTCTTGTCAATAGCTGAGGCCGCTCAGTTTCAGCCATTCCCAGGTTAAAGAATGCAATCGCAATCGCGATAAGGAAGAAAGATCTGCGGTCCACTTTTGTATATTCACGAAATACGATTAGATTTGGTTTGAATTTTAAAAGAACAGCCAACACGAGCAAGTCTGCAAAATAAAACAAATCGCTGATGTTGATGAGTTCGGTTACACTGCTGCCCAGATCACTCATATTACTCGTCTGGAAAAGCACAGGGATTGTCAGGAAGTCATTGAAGAAACGGTAGAATACTACATTAGCGAACAAGATAGCTGAAACTATGAAACTTGTTATTAAAATGTAGCGTTTCTGAGCCTTCTCCTTCATGAACATGCTGATTCCCAGGATGATCATCAGGAAACTTAAGGGGTTCATGAGCAGAATGATTTCCTGTCTCCAGTTTTCAATCTTTATATCAAAGCTAGTTTTATAGGCAATATACGTCTTTAGCCAAAGCAGGATCGTCGCAATAGCAACAATGGATGCTTTAGTCCATGTATTCTTCTTCATTTTGCTTATTACCTCCCTGTCAAATATAACAGATGTGGGAATTTTTAGGTTATTTTTTCCACTTGCTCAAGAATCAAAGATAATCTTAATACTTTTTTTTCTAAAAAGCAAACAAAATTAAAGTAAAAAAGTATAGACCAATTATTGTGATTTTCCACTACTTTAGACGAATTAAACCTTAAAAAGTTTCAGGAATGCCCAAATTCCGAAAATTGAAACTTTTGTCTCATAAAAAAACAGGGAGTTTTCTCACTGAAAACTCCCTGCAGCTAGTTATTCTTGTCTAATTTTGTTCTTGACCAACCATGCAGCCCCAATCACGCCTGCATCATTTCCCAATGTAGCGATACTTATTTCGGTTGATTGAGCAACTCGAGGAAAAGAGTTGCGCAAAAACTCTTCTTTTATCGGATTGAGAAGGACATTCCCTGCTTTGGAAACTCCTCCGCCAAGGACGATTTTTTCCGGATTAAGTGTATTGGCGATATTGGCAAGTGCAATTCCTAAATGCAAAGCCACTGAATCAATGACTTTCATCGCCAATTGATCGTTCCTTTTCGCAGAATCAAAAACATCTTTCGCCGTTACAAAGCCTGTTTCCTTATACACTGTTGCCAGTTCTCCGGTTGAAGATTCTTTGTTCAAGGCTTCAGTAGCAATCCTGACAATTCCAGTTGCAGATGCAATGGTTTCCAGGCAGCCAGTTTTGCCGCAGTTACACGGCGCTCCACCTTCAGCCATTGAAGTGATGTGGCCGATTTCACCTGCAGCGCCACTCACTCCGTGAACGATATCCCCATTTGTGATGACACCGCCGCCTACTCCTGTTCCCAGGGTGACACACACAAGATCTTTGGCACCATTTCCTGCACCCTTCCACATTTCACCCAGTGCGGCACAGTTCGCATCATTATCGATTACAGCCGGAAGCGAGGTTTCGACTTCAAGCAGGTCTTTCAAAGGATATGGCTCTCTCCATCCAAGGTTCACTGCTTCAAAAATCACACCGGTCGCAAGGTCAACCGGGCCAGGAGCGCCCATGCCAATCCCAATGATTTCAGTTTTGGAATGGCCTAACTCCTCAAGTTTTGCGTCAATAGCCTTGGCGATATTGACTGTTATATTTTTTCCTTCGTTTGAAACATCTGTTGGAATCTCCCACTTATGAAGGATTTCGCCATACATGCTTATGAAAGCAAGCTTGGTTGTTGTTCCACCTAGATCTACCCCTACAAGCCATTTTTCAGCCATTTTCTGTCACCTTTTCTCATTTGCGTTTTTTTTCTGTTTCCAGACGGATTTCTTGTCTTAAAAGTAAAATCGCAGACTGGTAATCTTTTGTCTCAATCAATTGGGAATTATAAAGTTCTTTCAGTTCGGCAGTCATGAGTTCTAAGTCCGCCACCCTGTCACCTATGTAAATAATTGTCCCGAATTTTTTCAGGAACTGCTGGATGTCATAAATCGTCTTCAACGTAATCCCCTCAATGTTTGTGAAAATAAGAACATGCTTTCATTACTTTAGTATAAAGGATACTCTATGCCTCCTCAAGTATGCAGGAGAAGATTTTATGACAAATAAGAAAGCGCATTACACATTTGTAAAGATTTTCGAATATGATTCATACCGAATATCCCCTATGGGATGCAATTTTACCTCAAGGGCACATTTCTCGCCTAATTGTGCCCTTAGGGAATGGAATTCCCCTTCATAAGTGTACATTTCTCGCCTAATTGTGCCCTTAGGGAATGGATCTACCCTTCATAAGTGTACATTTCTCGCCTAATTGTGCCCTTAGGGGATGGGATTCCCCTTCATAAGGGTACATTTCTCTCCTAATTGTACCCTTAGGGAATGGATCTCCCCTTCATAAGGGCACATTTCTCACCAAATTGTACCCTTAGGGGATGGAACTCCCCTTCATAAGGGCACATTTCTCGCCTAATTGTGCCCTTAGGGGATGGGATTTCCCTTTATAAGGGTACATTTCTCGCCTAATTGTGCCCTTAGGGGATGGGATTCCCCTTCATAAGGGCACATTTCTCTCCTAATTGTACCCTTAGGGAATGGAACTCCCCTTCATAAGGGTACATTTCTCGCCTAATTGTACCCTTAGGGGATGGGATTTCCCTTCATAAGGGTACATTTCTCGCCTAATTGTGCCCTAAGGGGATGAATCCCCCTTCTCGCCTATTTCAGCTCTTTTGTGCATTTAAAAAACACCTGACAATGCTGTCAGGTGTTCAGATTGAGCGCTGCTTTTTTCTATCGATCTGGATCCTGTGGTTTGAGTATTCTTGGCCGCCTGTTCTTTAATGGAATCGGTGACCGTAGGAGCACGTCTCGGAACGCCCTTGGGTTAAATGGAATGAACGGCCACAGGTATGGTACACCGAAGGATTTCATTCTTGCGAGCAAGATGAAGAACAGCAAGACGCCGATCAGGAATCCATAAAGCTGGAATGCCGCAGTCAGCACTAACAAGAATATTCTCACTAGCCGGTTTGCCAGGCTCATTTCATAGCTTGGCGTTGCGAAGGTCCCGATTGCGGCAATGGCAAGATAAAGGATGACCTCATTTGTAAGAAGGCCGACTTCGACCGCCACTTGTCCAATCATCAGAGCAGCGACAAGTCCTAGCGCTGTTGCCAGGGAGGTCGGTGTATGGATGGCGGCCATCCTGAGCACATCGATTCCAATTTCAATCAGGAAAAACTGTAGAAATAAAGGAATTTGTCCTGGATCATTCGGCCCAATAAAGGCCATCTTCTCTGGCAGCAATTCTGGTTTGACTGCGAACAAATACCATAGTGGAAGTAAAAACAGTGATGCCCACACAGCCAGGAACCTTACCATTCGCAGGTAAGCTCCGACTACCGGCTTGTTACGGTACTCCTCAGCATGCTGCAAATGGTGCCAAAAGGTCGTTGGCGTAATCAGGACACTTGGTGATCCATCCACAATGATGCAGACATGCCCTTCATACAGATGTGTGGCCGCGGTATCTGGCCGCTCTGTGTACCTTACTGTGGGAAATGGATTCCAGTGATGGCCAGAGATGAATTCCTCAAGGGTCTTCTCCCCCATCGGCAATCCATCCGTATCTATTTTACTGATAGAGTCCTTTACTTTCTTGACCATATCCGGATCGGCAATATCTTCTATGTAACAGACGACGATATCGGTTTGGGACCTCCTGCCGACCTGCATATACTCCATTCTCAAGGTGCGGTCACGGATTCTCCTTCTTGTAAGGGCGGTATTGAATACCAGTGTCTCCACGAAACCATCTCTCGAACCTCTGACTACTCTTTCTGTATCCGGTTCCTGCGGTCCCCTGACAGGATATGTTCTTGCATCGATCAGAATGATTTCTGCCACGCCATCCACAGCCAGAGCAGTTGGACCAGCGAGTACCATATCCGCAACCTTATCAAGATCATCAGTCGTTTCTACCTCTACATAAGGTATGTACGTCTTGACCAGCTTTTTGAGGGTTTCAACGTCCAGTGCTCCTGGCTCGAGCTTCGCCAGCAATTGCATGATATACAGCAGGATATCATCTTTTACGAAGCCATCCACCAGAAACAATGCCATGTCTCTGCCAGCGTACTCTACATCCAGCTGGATGACATCAAAACTCTTGTCGATTCCAAGTTCTTCTTTCAAAAATTCAATATTCTTTTTTAAGCTTTCATGTACGGGATGCTTTGGTTTTTCTGCCATCTCTATTCAAACACCTTTCATTAAGGCTCTTTTACAAACTTTTCCCATTTATTTTTCGTTCACTTGGAACAGGATTGAATTGAAATGAGTATCCTTCTATGCAGGAATCACCTTTACCATTCATACAGGCCAATATTTTCCTGTCCACTTCTTTCACCATCTTAGACAAATAAAGAGAAAATCATACTTCATTGCATGTGTTAAGGACAAGTATCATATAGTGGTTATACCGACTCCTGATAATTTGAAAAGGGTGAGCTGATGAAAAAGTATTTATTTTTGGGTATTAGTGCACTGGCTATAGCCGTCTCAGCTTTGATGATCCAGCTTCAGAATATAAACAGTACGGAGGAGACGATCACTTTTTTTCCATTGAATGAAGCAGTAAAGTACAAAAGTGCAATCACATCGTTACATTTGCAAAAAGATAAAAAGGATAATAAACATATTGTTGATTGGAAGGTACAGTCAACATTGGACCAGAAAGCATACTTGAGACAGGATATGGGTCTCTTGTTTGTTAACGGCCTTTTGAAAGGGAAGTTTGCCAAGTGGGAGGAAGAGACTGCAGGTGTAGAGCAGCAAGACTTCATATCAAGCGGGGAAAGTGCAAAATATGACGCCATCACTTTTCATTATTCAGAACTTCATGGGGACGGGGACAAAATCACAAGCGCGCAAAGAATGTCTGATGACATGCTGTATGTGATTGATTCTCCTTTCAGCCCACTCCAGTCTTTTTCGGTCGCCAAAAGCAAACAGGAGAAAGAATGGAAAAAGGTACTGGATCAGAGTGTAAGCAACAAACTAAGTAAAAGTCTGAAAAAGGCTGAAAAAACGTTTGGGTTTAGGATCGAGAATTATATTGTAGTCCCCCTCGATACAATCAGACAGTATGAGGACCAGCCTCTAAATGGATTTACACAAAAGGATACAGCCAATATTATTGGAAAGCTATGGGAGGGGCTATATAAGAATTATTATCTGGGCATAAAAAAAGGCGATGGCACTGTCGTAGACCCGATTGACAGTACCATGCCTTTGATTCTGGTATCAAAAGATAAAAGCCATCTACTAGTTGTGACACAAACTGGTGCTGGAGAGAGCATCGTGCTCAAGCAGCTTCTTCAAGGTAGTGATTGATCTGCTCAAGTGTTTTGCGGTAGCTTTCCTGCCCAGGGTTTAATTCTACTGCCTTTTCTGCATAGGTTTGGGCTTCCTCCAGGCTTTTTTCATCTAAATATATTAACGCGAGATTATAATAAGCTTCGTGAAAATCCGGAGCCAATTCAACTACCTTAAGTAGATTCCTTTTTGCGTCTTCAAGCCTGCCAAGCTTGATTTCAGTATAAGAAAGCATAAATAATGATTCGGCCGAAAGTGTCTCCGACTTGCGATAGTCTGACAGCAGATCATTAGCCTGTTCATACTCTTCCGCTTTAATATGCTGTTGGGCAAGCACCAAGATCGAACTTTCATCCACTATATTGGCCTTGCCGCTAAAGCCATATTGCAATGTTAAAGCTATTGCTGAAATCGTAACGAATAGAAAGGCGGTTTGCAGCAATGGCCGTTTCTTTTTAGGGAGGTGGAAAATGCCTGCTGAGACGAATCCGCCAACAAGTCCTCCAATATGTCCTGCATTATCGATCCCAGGAATCGTGAAACCAAAGGCAAGGTTGATGCCAAGCACTACAAGGATATTCAGCCCCAATGTCCTCCAAAACAGCCTTGGCTTCGCAACACCGAAATAAAGCAATGCGCCAAAGCAGCCAAAGATTGCGCCACTCGCCCCAGCCGAAAGGTTAGGACTGAAAATGAAACTGGCCAACACCCCGCTGAAACCAGAAAGGATATAAATAAATAAAAACCTCATGTTCCCGTAAAGCCTTTCAACCATCGTCCCCAAATAATATAAAGCCAGGGTGTTCATAAACAAGTGGAGCAGCCCAATGTGGAGGATAATCGGTGTGAAAAAGCGCCACCATTCTCCCTCTAGAATGAGCGGGTTGAATTTGGCACCGAATTTAATCAAGGTTGATGTATCCGTGCTGCCACCAGCTGCCTCGAGAACGAGAAACATTAATACTTGGATTGCAATGAATATATAGGTAAAAAAAGGCTTCCCATAATTGAAGATGGATTGCTCTTCCTTTGCCCGGCTAACCGCACTGGACAGGGCATTCTTCTTTATGGACTCTACATCATCCTCCGAAAACTCCTCTGCCAGCTCAATCTTTATTTCATCATCGAATCTTTTTTCTATTTTACTTAAAGCATCATATACATTAGATCTTTCCACTAATATGGTATCAACCGTCACCTTGCCGTTATCCGAGAGAGCTGGTTCATCAATCCTGAATTCATAATCATCCACAGGTGGATAGGCGCTAAAGTAAAGGTTTAGAATCTTCAACTCTCCTTTAGCGAGCTTCCTGCGGATTCTGTCTCCATTCTCAGAAGTCATTTTGATATCACGATGGAGCCAGTTGCTCCAATCAAGATTATAGTGCAACAGGCGAACTACCTGCGAATGCTTGTTTTCTGTCTTTTCCAGCCACAACTCCCCATGGTCCTGCGATAGCTGGAGGATACGATACTCCTTTTTCACAATCAGGAATTCCGTGACCTTCCAAAACAAATACTCTTCCAAAAAAGCCAACTTCTCCCCTACTTTCCTGCTCCGGTCCCTGCCGTTAATATGTATCTTGTTTTTCCTCTATAAAATGATTATAAACTAAAGCTCCGTCTTCAAGATATCATGAACGCTTTAAAACAGAAAAAGACCTGACAAGGTCTTTTACTGAAACTCTGAAGGTCCTGAGAATAATGAATTCATCATTTTGATTCTGATACCTGGCATCCCCATGATTGAACCCACAGCCACTCGGCGTAAAAACCTGTTGCCAAGAAGCATATTCATGAGCCTGTACCTATTTTCAATAACAAAGTAGCCAGCCAGTCCAAGCATAAAGATCGAGACCATTTTCCTTGCCATATTAATCCCTCCCTTTTTATTTTGGTATTTAATCCAACTTTTTATCCACTCAACTTTTAAGATTACTTGCAAAAGATGCATATATAATAGAAGAAAGCGGTTACAAAATTGCAAAATAAAAGGGCTGCATTGATCAGCAGCCCATCCATCCATACTTATATGATGGAATCCATTACTTTTCTCAATACTCCCACAGAATGGTCAAACTTCTGTTGTTCATCTTCATCAAGGGAAAGCTCAACAATTTCCCTGATTCCGTTGCGGTTAACGATAGCTGGCACCCCGATATAGATATCTTCATGGCCATATTCGCCGCTTAGTTGGGCTGAAACGGTCAAAATAGAGTTTTCATCCTGAAGGATCGCCTTGGTCAAGCGGACAAGACCCATGGCAATTCCATAATAGGTAGCTCCTTTACGCTGGATGATATGATAGGCAGCATCACGTACATTGGTGAAAATCTCCTCTAGATCATCATGCTTATAATGTTCCTGATCTTTCATCATTTTTGCGATTGGCTTGCCGCCTATATCAGCATGACTCCAAACAGGCAATTCCGTATCTCCGTGTTCTCCAATGATATAGGCATGGACATTCCTGGTATCGACTTTGAAATAGTCTCCCAGCAAGAATCGGAATCTTGCTGTATCCAGAATCGTCCCCGAACCGATGACACGTTCCTTTGGCAGGCCGGAGTATTTCCAGACAGCATATGTTAGGATATCAACCGGGTTTGTTGCCACTAGGAAAATCCCATCAAAACCGCTTGCCATGATTTCATCAACAATACTCTTAAAAATTCTTGAGTTTTTTTCCACAAGATCAAGCCTTGTTTCACCAGGTTTTTGATTGGCACCTGCGCAAAGGACAACCAAGTCTGCATCCTTGCAATCAGCATAGGAGCCAAACCATATTTTCGTCTGGGAAGGAGCGAATGCCATTCCATGGTTTAAGTCCATCGCGTCTCCTTCAGACTTTTCCTTGTTGAGGTCGACAAGCACTAATTCTTCAGTTACTCCCTGATTGACCATCGCAAATGCATAACTCGAACCAACAAAGCCTGTTCCAACAAGGACAACACGATTCACGTGATTTTTCATCTAGGATCCCACCTTGCATAATTATTTGTTAATTTGATTGTACTTTTTCTTCTCATCTGAATATATAACTTTTCTTCCTTAGTAAACGTTATCATTATAAACATTTTGTTACATTTCAATTCGGCTGGTTTAAAACAGGTTATATAATGACATTCCCAACATAGCCACTGTGAAACATGAGATGAAATTCACAGCGTCGTTGTTCATTCTGCTAAAACCTGAAACCTGCTTGGTTGGCATGGAGCAATGGGTTAATTTTTCAGTAAGAACATTACATCGAACGCATTTGAATTCGGATTGAATATAGGCACCAAGCAATGTGTCTACCAACGACCCTGAGAATCCGAAAATAAACACAAATAAAGCCCGACCAGGAGCCCAGTCGAAAAGTAACAAAGCGGTTAAAGCAATCAACAAGGAACCTGCTGCTGAAGCTGCCGTGCCAAAACCAGAAACCGCACCTGAGGTTCCCCGTGGCACCCTTATAAATGATTTAATTGATATTGGCTGCTGTTTGCTCAAAACACCAAGTTCAGAGGCCCATGTATCTGCATTGGCACTGGCAAGGGAGATGGCAAGTACAAGTAGCCAAACCGGATCAGGTGAAATAAAATTGGCCACACCTGCAAACGCTGCGGTTCCACCATTTGCAGCTACCTGGGCCCAATCCCTCGCTGAACCTTTTTCATGTATTTCTCCCAGCTGTTCCTTCACTTTACTTTTATACCTGGACAGAAGGCTGGAGGTGAGAAAAAAAACTCCCATTAAGGTAAGCCCCTTCAAACCGAATCCTGCCCATACGGACAAACCGGTGAAAAAAGCAGCAAAAGCTCCCGATGGTTTCAATAATTTTAAAAACCCTGAAGCCGCGGAGAATATAGCAATAAACCCAATTACCAACAGCTGGTCAATCCCCAATGATGATGACTCCTTCGCTGCTGACTATTTTTCGTACCGGGATATCATGGCTTTCAACAGGAACTTCTGGAACAATTTGGTTTACGAAAGCCAGAGAAACCGTATTTCCTTGATAGTTTGCCAGAAAACGGTCGTAGTATCCTCCTCCGAACCCGAGCCTGTATCCTTCATTTGAAAAAGCGAGTCCAGGCACAACCACTAAGTCGATTTCATCAGGGTTTATTGACTCCGTTTCGGAGACGATCGGCTCCAATAAACCATAATAGACTGATTCCAGTTCAGAAAATCTCTTCAGTTCCCTGAAGTTTAATTGACGTGTCTTTGGCTCGCATTTTGGGACGACCATCCTTTTCCCCTGTTCCCAGCCTTTCCTGATAATCTGGAATGTATCAACCTCTGGAGCCTTGGAAACCGTAATAGCGATTGTTGAAGCTTCAATCCACTCTTCGGTTTGAAACAACTGTTGTCCAACCCGGTAAGACAGATCTTCATATTCAGGTTTGCCCAGCTCTGCTAGTTTCTCTTTCATGCCCTTTCTCAGGGCTTTTTTTGCATCCATTCATGCTTCCCCCAAACGTTATAGGCTACTTTATGTATTGATTTCTGCACATCTGTATGGACTATATATATATTAACAATACCATTCCTGGAAGCATCGAAGAAATGATTTTTAGATTTTTAGACAAACAAAAAAGCAGCTGGGAAAAATCCCGCTGCTTATTTTGTTTCGCGATGTACTGTTGCGCGCTTATCTCTAGAGCAGTATTTCTTAAGCTCAAGACGATCTGGGTTGTTACGCTTATTTTTTTTAGAAATATAGTTGCGCTCTCCGCATTCTGTGCAAGCTAATGTAATATTTACACGCATGTAATTTCCCTCCAAACTATTCAAGCTAGGTTCGTGCATACGACTTTTCTATAATATCACTTTTTGTCGGGAATTGCTAGTGTGTTTTTTAAAAGCATTGTATTCAGGTGAACTACTGTATTTTTTTCATCCCCTTCAATCATCCAGCAGCTGCTTTTTTGTGTTTCACGAGGGTTCATTTTCAGATCAAGTGAGAACAGACTTGCTGCTGAACCCTTTGCCATTGGCTGATAATTAAGCTTCCCTGTTTTCCGGCAATTCCAAAGCCGTTCAGTGCTCACATTCCATATCGGCTGCACTGTACACTGCTTCATCCTTCCATTGCCATTCACTCCATTTACGAGGTATACCCTCTTATCCGCAAAATGAAAAATCACATTTTCATTTGGTGAAACAAAGCTGAATTGTTCGGTGGCACTTTCTGCATGGCGCTGCATCAAAATCAGCCTCGCTTCTTTTTCCACTTTCGAATGGTTGGTGACATATAGATCGAAAAAATCAACCTTTGAGTGGACATTTGCTTGTTTGATTCGTATCGATAGATCTTCCTGGGGCAGAAGTTTCTCCGTCATATTACCAAGCCAATACACTTTACCATTCACCCAAATGCCTGGACTGAAAATCAGTGGTTTTCTGCTCCGTTCGTAGTTTTCTTCATTGTCGATTTGGAGATAAGCATTCACCTTCATCTAACACCCTCCTTTTGGCAATTTTTTGATAACGCACTTATATATAGTGTATCTGTATCCTTCGCATTTTGTGCCCAGCTGAATTTCTCATTGATGGATTCCTTAGCTCTTCGGCCGATTACTTTAGTCAAGGCTTCATTTTCAAGAATCCATTCTATAATGTGGACAAGACTTTTTTCATTCTCTGGCTGCATATAGAATCCGGTTTGATAATCCTCGATCAATGTTTGCATTCCTCCGGTTTTCGCGACGACAGTCGGGACACCTGCAGCAAGTGCCTCAGCAGCCGCAAGTCCAAATGGCTCATAACTGCTTGCAAAAACAGCGAGATCGGCTCTCATCATCATGCTTGTCCGGATATCTTCATTTATGAAGCCAATAAAATGGACAAATCCATCGAGTCCCAGCTCCCTGACCTTTTCCCTGTACCAGTCTAATAGAGGCCCATTACCAGCTATCACAAAACATACTTCCATTTGCTTATGCTTCAACAGGCCTGCAGCAGCAATCAAGGTTTGGAACCCTTTTTCTTTAACAATTCTTCCTAAGGAGAAAATCAGCTTCTTACCTTTTATAAATGGATATAACTCCTCGATATCGAAAGCTGGCTGCTCCACTGTGCCTGAAACTGCCCCATTTGGAATGACAGTAACTTTTTCGATCGGGACTTTGAATAAAGAGATGACCTCAGCTTCCATAAAATCACTGCATACGATGATTTCATCTGCATCATGGCAGAGTTCATTCTCTTTGTTTGCAATAAATTGCTGAAGATCCGAAAAAATACCTTTATTCCGCCCAAACTCCGTACCATGCACTGTTGCAATCAGTGGTATCTCCAATTTTTTGCTCAGAAAAGCTGCTGCAGCTCCCGTCATCCAGTCATGGGTATGAACAAGATCGAATTCAATATGGTTTGCGATATTCAATCCCTCTTGGATGATGGCAACATTCAACCCTGCCATCCAGGAGAGGAAATCGGAATCCTGTTCGTTGATGGGATTTACACGGTGAATGTGAACATTCCCTTGTTTTTCATAGTCTGTGCTATCATTTGGTTTACTCGTGAGAACATGTATTTGCTGATTTCTTTTGGAAAGCTCATCTGACAATGCATGTACATGTCTGGCAAGCCCGCCTATTATATGGGGTGGATATTCCCATGAGAGCATTAAAATAGTTTTTTCTTTATTCTCGATGGCTTTCACTTGTGGATGCTCCCTTCCAGATTCTCATAATAGGTGTAGGTGCTCACCTTACCAACCCACCCGGGTGCAGGTGGCTGAACTGTTGTTAATTGGTTGCTGCCATCCAGAATAATCGAATTGGATTGTAATAATGGCAAAAACGTCTCGAGACTGCGTTTAACTCCCAGCTCAACATAATAATTACCGTTGTGCTTGATTCCCTTGAACATCCAGCTTGACACATCTGGACGAAGAATCACCTCCTGGAGGACTCTTCTGGAACCCTGTTCAAATAAGCGCAGGCTCCTGATAATCTTGTCTTCCGGTATATAAAAGTAATCACCAATGAACTTCACTTTTTCATCCTGCAGCTGCCAGTAAACCAGCAGCTTTCCAGGCGAAAGGCTTCTCGCAACTAACTGATCCTGAAGCTTGTATAATTTATGTTGCCTCTCTGTCACGATGCACCTCCAAATGAACTATTATATGAATAGAAGTGAAAATATATTCGTTAAATTTATGTTAGCATGTTCCTCTGCCCGCTACAATGAACGCAAATTGTCGCAATTTGCAGCTTGCTTGGTATTCTGTGCCGAACTCTCCAATTATTTTTCAGTAGTCTTTTAGGATTACAAATTTGGAGGGGATTCGACAGCCTTTACAACGATTGGAAATCATAATAAGACAAAACTATCATTTTTTTTCAGGAAAAAAATATCAATCGAATTATCCAAACTTGAATGGTAAACTAATTCTATGTGTTCTAATAACAGCTCGGGAGGAATAACAGATGGGCTATATAATCACCAGCCTTTTTGTCCTGGCCGTGCTTCTTTTCGTCATTTCATTCTTTTTAAAGGATCCTTACAAAGAATTGCGAGAAGAAATCGACCAGCTGACAATCCAACAAATCCAGGATCTATACCAAATCAAGAAAAAGCTTAAAGTATTGGAGGAAGAATTGCTTGTTAGTGATACCACTCTGGAAAAGCAATCTTCATTTCATACTGGGAAAAAGCAAATACACGAAATCATTAAAAACCAAGTCTGGTCACTTGCCCAGCAAGGGATGGATATAAATCAAATTGCTAAGCAATCATCTCTCACAAACCAGGAAGTCCAGGAAATCATTAATGAATTTGTTGATAAAGGACAGATCGTATGAATAAACGAACAGCTCAAGCATTCGCATTAGGACTAATTTTTGCAGCGATTTTTCTCTGGGCGGGCAGCAGCGTGATCGCCAAAAAAGAGCCAGAGAAGGAAGTTGGCGTTACAGATGCCAAGAAGATTCTTGAAGAAAAAGGCTATAAAGTGTTGAGCAGCGGCGAATATGCCAAACTTAACGAGAAAAAAGCAGAAGTGGTAAAAGAAGAAAAACCAAAAGAAGAAGCTCCTGCTGAGAAAGCAGAAGAAGTAAAGGAAGAAAAGAAGTTCACCCTCATAATCGCCGGCGGGATGTCACCAGGTGATGTCGCGACCATGCTGGCAAGCCAGGAAATCATCGACGACGAAACAAAATTCGAGCGATTCCTGATTGATCAGGGTTACCATACTAAGGTTCAAATCGGCAAATACGAATTGACCAGCGGCCTGGATTATCACCAGATCGCCAAGATCATCACAAAAAATAGATAATGATGAAGGCCCTCTTTCGGAGGGTCTTTCTTTTAGAATTTAAAAAGGAGCAGGGAATCCCTGCTCCTTCATCCTTATTGATTAAGATCATATCTCTTTCCTTTTACAAGGTAAAAGACATTCTCGGCTATATTCGTTACATGGTCTGCTGATCGTTCAAGATAACGGCTGATAAAGGAAAGCTGAGTGATCTGCGCCAGCTGTTCAGGCTTCGTTTGCGCAAGTTTCAATAGTTCCTTTATTGTTTCTCCATAAAGGTCATCTACCTGGTCATCCATTTGTGCAACCTGCCGCGCCTTTCCCAGATCCTCTTCATTATATGCCTCTAATGACAGTTTAAGCATTTCAAGAGAGATTTGGTGCATTTGCTTAATATGCTCAATTGGCTTTACAAGCGGCTCTTTTCCAATCCTGATCGTCGATTTCGCAATGTTAACGGCGAAGTCTGCCATTCTTTCGATATCTGTCGCAATCTTGATCGCGACAATCAGCCTTCTTAAATCCACAGCTACAGGCTGCTGCTTCGCAATCAAAAGGATAGCAAAGTCATTGATTTCCTCTTCAAGGAGATTCGCTTGGGCATCATCTTCAAGAATTTTCAAAGCAAGTTCAATATCCTTTTTCTCGAGAGCTTCTAATGACTGGTTAAGCGCACTGACCGCAAAGTTACCAAGTTCGAGCAACTTTCCGTGCAGTGTCTTCAGATCTTCATCAAATTTCCCTCTTACTACCATCTATCATCATCCTTCCAAATGAAATAAATTCGATCAACCGAAACGTCCAGTTATATAATCTTCTGTTCTCTTATCCGATGGATTTGAGAAAATCTTATCAGTCTCAGCAAACTCGATGACTTCACCATTCAAGAAGAATGCGGTTTTATCCGAAATACGTGCGGCCTGCTGCATGTTATGTGTAACAATGATGATACTGTAGTCTTTTTTTAGTTCCTGGACAAGTTCTTCAACCTTCAAGGTCGAAATTGGGTCAAGTGCTGACGTTGGTTCGTCCATCAGGATGACATCCGGTTCAATGGCAAGCGCACGGGCGATACAGATACGCTGCTGCTGGCCGCCAGACAGGCCATAGGCATTCTGGTTCAACCGATCTTTTACGTCATCCCAGATGGCAGCCCCTCTTAAGCTTTTTTCAACAATTTCATCTAGAACCTTTTTATCACGGATACCATGAATCTTAGGGCCATATGCGATATTATCATATATGGATTTAGGGAACGGATTTGGCTTTTGGAATACCATTCCTACACTCGTCCTTAAATCTTCAACCTGATAGGATTTTTCAAGGATGTTTCTCCCCCTGTATAAAATCTCACCAGAAATTTTCACAGTCGGAACAAGTTCAACCATTCGGTTCAACGTTTTAATATAGGTTGACTTACCGCAACCAGACGGTCCGATGATGGCTGTTACCTCATTCTCATTGATCGCAAGGTTGATATTTTTCAACGCGTGACCTTCTCCATACCATAGGTTAAGATCCTTTGTTTCATATACAACCTTTTGAGCTTCCTCTTTCATTGTGTTTGTATTTACAGTAGCCTTTTCCTTATCTGTTACTAATGACATAAGTTCAATCCTCCCAGACTAATATCTCTTTTGGAATTTATTACGGATCAAAATGGCAATTGAGTTCATCACAAATAAAACGAGCAACAGAATGACAATCGTTGCAGCTGCCAGGTTGGCATATTCAGCAACAAGAGCTGAGTCAATTGTCCAGTAATAAATTTGCACTGGCAATATCGTGAATTTATCAAAGATTCCGTCTGGAATAGGTATTAACAGTGCAGGAATGCCTATAACGACAAGAGGTGCAGTTTCCCCGATTGCACGCGAGAGTGCAAGGATGACACCAGTAAGAATCCCAGGCAATGCAGCTGGCAAAACAACATTCTTGATTGTCTGCCATTTAGTCGCACCCATGCCAAAAGATGCTTCGCGGAGGAATTGAGGAACAGCCCGAATCGCTTCCTGGCTTGCCACAACCACGACAGGAAGGACAAGCAAAGCCATAGTCAATCCACCGGCCAGTACTACAGAACCTAAATCAAGAGTTCTTGCAAATACAGTCAATCCAAGGATCCCGAATACCACGGAAGGAACCCCTGCCAGATTAGAGATGTTCGTTTTAATAAAAGAAGAAATACGGCCTTTTGTTGCATATTCTTCAAGATATATCGCTGTTCCGATTCCAAGGAGCATTGTTACCGGAGCCACTACCACCATCAACCAAAGTGTCCCTGTGATCGCTCCCCATATACCGGCTCTTTCTGGGTCAGTTGATAGTCTATTCATCAGGAAATCCACGTTTACCCATGGTAAACCATCTTTTAAAACACGGTAGATTAAAACAACCAAAACAATCAGACCGAAAAGTGTGGCAAAAAAGAATAACCCTTTTGCAAGGTTATTTGCCAATAACCTGGAACCCATTTTTTTCTGGACTTGAGTTGAATCTACATATTTCATTTTAATATTCCTCCCTGAACTTGCGAGAGATATACTGAGCTACAAGGTTCATGATCAGCGTGAACACAAATAATGTCATCGCAACAGCATAAAGGCTGTAATACAGAGTTGTTCCAGCAGCTGCCTCGCCGCCAGTTACTTCTACAATATACGCCGTCATAGTCTGCATCGATTGTGTTACGTCGAAGGTGAAGTTCTTTGAACTGCCGCTAGCAATCGCAACAATCATCGTTTCGCCAATTGCCCTTGATATCCCGAGCACAAATGAGGCAATGATACCTGAAATAGCTGCCGGTATGACAACCTTCCATGTTACCTCAAGCTTAGTGGCACCTAGAGCCAATGCACCTTCTCTCATGGCATTCGGCACAGAACTCATTGCATCTTCCGATAAAGAGGCAACCATCGGAATGATCATGATTCCCATTACGATCCCTGGGCTCAATATATTTGTCGGTTCAAGACCGGGAATAAATGATCTTAGTAATGGTGTTACAAAAGTAAAAGCAAAGAAACCATAAACAATTGTCGGAATCCCTGCCAAAATTTCAAGGATCGGTTTCAATAATCTGCGAGTCTTCTCAGAAGCATACTCACTCAGGAAAATCGCTGTCATCAATCCAACCGGAATGGCTACAAGCATCGCAATTACCGTGGATATGAGTGTACCAGTAAGCAAAGGCAATACGCCAAATACAGCATTCTCACCGAGCGGCTTCAATTTAGTGCCTGTGAAGAAATCAATAAAGGGAACATCCTTAAAAAAAGCGATCGTCTCGGTCAATAATGTAAGTACAATTCCAATTGTCGTAAAAACGGATATTGCTGCAATACCAAATAGTATTTTAGGAATTAATTTTTCAGTTGTATTGGTGATGCTCTTGGTACTTTTCTTTTCCTGTATGAGTTCACGAACATTCAACTTCTGGCCGTGAGCTCGGACAACACTTTTTGCCACGTGAATAACCCCTTTCATTCTTCTCATCCAAGGAAGAATTTTCCTAATAGTACCCAAGGGAAAATAATATTACATATTCACACGCAAGAAGATGAGAAGGTTAGACCTCTCATCTTCTCGTGTGTCTGGCATTACTTCTTCATGCCATTCAATGTATCAAGAACAGCTTTTACATCTTCGTCAGATAATGGTGCAAAACCAGTTTCTTTTGCAACATCCTGTGCATTGTTCATTGTGTAAATAGCATAATCAAGTACTTGCGGTTTTTCTTTAGCATTGTTCACATTTAAATATGTGAAAACCGGACGAGTAAATGGAGCATAGTCACCATCTTCTTTGATAGTGTCCAAAGACGGCTCAACAGGGCCATTGCCGAAGTCGACTTTTACCGCAGAAAGCTTGTCTTGGTTGCTTTCATAATAACCATAACCGAAGAAACCAATTGCATTCTTATCCTTAGAAACAAGGTCAACTAGAGTTGAGTAGTCCTGCTGAAGATTAATGTCTTCTGGAAGATCCTGTTCTTCAAGGATTTTTTCAAACATGAATTCGTATGTTCCATGGTTTTCATTTGGACCATAGGTTTTTATTTCTTCATCCGGGAAGTCAGCACGGACATCAGACCATTTTTTCTTTCCAGCACTAGCAAGGAATATATCTTTAACTTCTTGTTCAGTAAGCTCAGTAGCCCAGTCATTATCTTTATTGATGACAATTGTAATACCATCAAGTGCAACTTTCATTTCCTGTACTTCAATACCAAGTTTTTCTGCTTCTGCTTTTTCTTCTTCCTTAATCTGGCGGGAAGCATCATTGAAGTCTGTTCCATCTTCTGCAAGGAACTTCTTGAAACCGGCCGATGTTCCGGAGCGGCTTACTTCAACAGAGACATTTTCTTGTTCTCCCATATAATTTTCTGCCATACGTGCCATGAATGGATAAACAGTACCAGAACCATCGATGACGACGCTGCCTTCTAGTTCTTCACCGTTTCCACCTTCATTATCTCCACCACCACAAGCTGCAGCAAATACCATAACAGCTGCCAGCATTAAAAACAGACTCATCTTTTTAAAACTTTTCATTCTTCAATTCCCCCTAAGAGATGTGAATGTATGTTATGTCCTACAGAAATAAGAATAACTTTATTTTTTTAACGTTGTTTTAACTGAATGTAAAGGTTTTGTAAATTCGGGTGTATTTTGTGTAATTCTGTCGATTTACATACAAAGGATTTTCCGGTTGCTGATAGTATGCCCAGCATGAATAAAAAAAACTGCCTCATCTGAGACAGTTTAAGAATAGGATTTATTGTTCTGTTTCCGCTTCGATTTCCTCTAAAAGCTCCGTTCCTTCTTCTTTTTCTTCAATTTCCTGGACTGGCTGTTCAGGATTCATGTTTCCTTCAAGTCGCTTCTTCTTCAGTTCGAAGTACGTATCAAGGACTCTCCGTCCGATATCATTGTTCGCATGATGACCCTGATTTCCTTCATACGCCCAAGGTACCATGACAGCCATGGCAATTTCCGGATTTTGATATGGGGCATACGCAACCAAACTCAAGTTCATTACTTCTGGTGGCAATTCATAATTCTTTCTCTTTGGCCCATCATAATAAGCTTGTGCTGTCCCCGTTTTGCCAGCCGGTTTGTAATCGGCCGTATAAAATGCTCCATAGGCTGTACCGCCACGCTCCTGCATAACCCTTCTGAAACCCTCCTGGACTCTGTCAAACCATTCTGGTTTGCCATCGACCTTATTCAGGATGACAGGTTCAAATTCATTCAAGACTGGTCCCACTTCATTATTTTTCATAACTGGCTCTCTGATTTCTTTGACGATCCTTGGCTGAAGTCTGTTGCCTCCATTTGCGATCGTTGAAACATATTGTGCCAGTTGAAGGTTTGTATACGTATCATACTGGCCAATGGCAAAGTCAAGCAAGAGACCAGGACCTGTATCTCCGCCCTTGAAACCGACCATTTCATTTGGCAGGTCTATACCTGTCCTTGTGCCAAGGCCAAATTGACTGAAATAATTCCTCATTGTGTCAAACGCTTGGGGCTCAAGGTACAAAGGCTGATCATATTTGTAATTTCCTTTTCCGATATTAATCGCCGTTCTGAACATGTATACGTTAGACGACACCTTTAGAGCATTGCGGTCATCAAGAGTACCCAGGCCTGCTTTCCATGATTTTTTTGGATTCGTGCCTGCAATTTTAATTGGTGTATCGTAAAACTGTGTACCCGGACTGATTGCCCCGGTATTGAATCCTGTTAAAATCGTTGCTCCTTTAACAGCTGACCCAACGTTGTAAGAAGTTGTAAAATTTCCGCTCGCAAAATCTTGCATGACCGTTTTTCCAGTATCTTCATCCCTAACGATCTGCTTTCCAGCAAGCGTTAAGACCTCACCTGTATTAGGGTCCATCAATACAACAAATGCCCTATCCAGAAGCCCAGTTCTAGGCTGCTGCTTCGCATTTGCCAATTCTTCTTCGATGATTTTCTCCACAGCGAGCTGAAGGTCCATATCGATCGTCAGCACAAGGTCTTTTCCTCGCTGTCCGTCAGTAATCACCTGTGTGTCAAGAACGTTTCCGCCTTTGTCCGTAATGTTTTTCACCTTTGCCTTCTGCCCGTGCAGCACATCCTCGTATTGCTGCTCGATATAGCTTAGACCCACTCTGTCGTTCCGGCTGTACCCTCGAGCCAGATAATACTCTAGCTTTTCTCTCGGAAGACCCTTCTCTGAGTCACTTACTTTCCCTAAAATGGATTTCAGCGTTTTATCATAGCTATATTGACGCTCCCAGTCCGTGGTTGTGTCGACGCCTGGCAGCATTTCGAGATTTTCACTGACTATAGCGAACTCCTCAGGTGTTACATCCTTCTTGACGATTTGCGGAGATAGTGCGTATCCGCTCATCATCTCACGTAGAATAGCGAGAATCTCCAGGTCATCCTTCGTTAGTTCATTCAACTCTTTTTCCGTTATCCGATCAAGCTGCAGATTATAAAGTGCTTTATCATCCAGTTTCTTTTCATCATACTCTGCCCATTCTTTTTCATTTATTTTTTCTTGGGCACGCTCTTCATTCCTTAAAATCCAGTAATCCTTTTTATCCCGTTCCCTGACCTTCTTTAAGTCATCCTCGGAATCCTTAGATATCAGTTTTGCAAGTCGTTCTGCGACCAGCAGCATCTCCTTTGTATCAGTGCTCTGGCTCTTTGTATACGTTATTGCCTTACTAGGCGTATTATCAACAATCGGCTTCATGTTCCGGTCATACATCTTCCCTCTAGGAACAGGATTGTTCACGGTCACATCTTCCGTCCGCTCTATTTCCCGTTTGAAATCCTCACCGTAAACAATTTGAACAATGCCAAGCCTTAAAATCAGCATTGAAAATAAAACAAATACCGCGAAAAAAACCATATTCAGCCTGAATGGAACATGTGTCTTTTTTTTCTTTTTGTTCAAGCCTCTCCCACCTCTTCAGTCTGTATGTCCCAAAATATGCACTATATATTATTTTATCGAATATGGATGTCTTTTACTATCAATAAACCGCGTCAGAAATATTTTCCATTAATAATAAAAAAACCGGGAGTCATCCCGGTTATGCTGGTGCCTTCAATTGGATTTTCCTGATAAAAAGGTAAATCAATGTATGGCCGCTCCCAAGAATGACAAGGAGGATCGGTATTGCCTGCTCTTCATTGAAGATACGGATCGAAGCCAGGAATAGTAATATAGAAGAAACCCGGCCAAGATTCAAAAATAACTCGCGGACAACTACATATTCGATTCTCATTTCAGCCGCCTTCCAGCCGCGCCCTATAACGTCATAAGTCATTGAAACATACGGGACGAGAAGCAATGGATAAGCAACTGCAATCAGAGCCGCATACAGCAACAGCCGGAAATATGTGACCTGGAAAACAATCAGGAATATGGCGAGGAAAAGAAGGATTCCTCCCACAAGGATTGCTTTTTTTCTGTATTCCTTTTTCAACATTCTTGAGACAAAATAATAGGCAAGAAATGAAATCCCCGAATTGATCAGTCCATAAGTACCCAACGCCATCTCACTGTCAGTGGCAATGAAAACAAAAACCGATACAATGAAAACAAATACTCCCTCTCTCAGGCCTTGGAAAAAATGAGCATTTGTAACCATTCGCCAATTTTTATCATGTTTTCTTTCTGCTATGATTCGCTGGAACCAATACTTCCCGTGTGCTGGTCTGCGTTTCAGGAAGAAACTAAGCAATACAGCGATTGAAAACAGTCCCAATGAAAGTCCGAATACTACTGTATAGCCGGTCAATTTTTCAAGCCTGGAGATAATGAATCCTGCAGCTACTGGTCCAATCATCCCTCCGACTGAACCGAGGATTCCCAGAAAACCATTAAAGAAATCTCGTGTTTCCGGTTCAGTAATTTCAAAAGTAAGGACATTGTAGGCTAACCAATAGAAACCATATCCTATACCGAGCAGCACACCTAATAGCAGCAAAAATTCAGAAGCTTTGGTGCCAACAAGCAAAACTGTTACATAAAACAACGCCAGAAAAATGACACCGATTCGAAGTACTATCACCCTGTCGACTTTCTTAGCCCACCTTCCAGCAAGTATAAAAGTGAGCGGCTGGGCTACAACAATTGATAAATTATACATTGCGAGATCAGCCAGTTCACCTGATTGCTTCCATAAATAAATGTTAACAAAGGTATTCGAAAGGGCAATGCTCAATGAGTACAATCCCCCAATAATCAATAGGAGCGCTAAATCCTTTGTCAGTTCAATGTCTCCTAATAATTTGTTTACTTTGCTCATGATCGACTCCCCTTTTCTCTTGGGTAGTTTCTAACAAAGTAAAGGGGGTTATTCAGTTTTTCCCGACAGTCTTTAAGGACCGTAAAAGGGCATGAAAAAGAGAGGCTGCATCAAATTACCAGCCTCTCTAATATCAACGATTATTATTTTGCAGAAGCGTAACGCTTGCTAACTTCTTCCCAGTTAACAACGTTCCAGAATGCACCAATGTATTCAGGTCTTCTGTTTTGGTAGTTCAGGTAGTATGCATGCTCCCAAACATCAAGTCCAAGGATTGGAGTCTTGCCTTCCATTAATGGAGAGTCCTGGTTTGGAGTGCTAGTCACTTCAAGCTCACCGTTGTTAACAACAAGCCAAGCCCAGCCTGATCCGAAGCGAGTAGTTGCAGCTTTAGAGAATTCCTCTTTGAAGCCTTCGAAGCCGCCAAACTTAGAGTTGATTGCTTCTGCTAATTCTCCAGCAGGCTCGCCGCCTCCGTTTGGAGAAATCACTTGCCAGAATAGAGAGTGGTTCGCATGTCCGCCGCCATTGTTGCGAACTGCAGTGCGTGCTGCTTCAGGAACCGCATCAAGGTTTGAAACAACTTCTTCAACAGACTTAGAAAGAAGCTCTTCGTTTCCTTCCAAAGCGTTGTTAAGGTTTGTAACATAAGTGTTGTGGTGCTTCGTGTGGTGAATATTCATTGTTTCTTTGTCGATGTGTGGCTCAAGTGCATCATATGCGTAAGGTAATTGTGGTAATTCAAATGCCATTTTTAACATCCTCCTATGTATCGTTTTCACTTTCCGAACAAATCTATCTTACAATTCAGTAATTAGAATTGTTCTAAAAGTGCTTCTAGTTTAGATTACCAAAGAACGGTAATCGTTTCAAATAAAATGCTTTATAGAACGAGTTTAATATCCCCTTTTCTTCGAAGATTATGCCTTTTATTTTCATTAGCATCATAATTATTGAAAATGTGTTCTTTAAATGGATCCGTACCAGTGATCAAATCCTCTTTCCCATTAAAGTTTCAGAAAATCGTCAATATTGCCAGAAAGCCGTCCTGTCAACGATATAAGTCGCATCCCAAGGATTAAACTTACATTTATTACCAATACACCATTGACACAGTAACAACAATTCTTTTAAATCAAAAGTATAGAAAGGCTTAATAAGGAGACGACCTTGATGGACAAAAACATATCATTATACAGCTTAATTTTGCAGAACTTCATCGACCGGGAAACAATCCAAAAAATCAAGCCAGACACGATGCTTTTTCAGGAGGATGAACATGTAGAGAATGTTTATGTCATCTTGAGCGGAAGCGTTTCGGTTGGACGTATCCATATGAAAGGAAAGGAATTCATCCTCAAAATCCTGAATGGCGAAGAAATGATCATAGAGTATGAGTTGTTCAAACACAATCCACGTTATCATTTTTCTGCAAAGACACTAACAGAATGCGAAATCCTCATGATAAAAAGGGAGCAATTCGAGGAATTCATCATCAATGATAGGACCGCTATGAACGCCATGGTCAATTGGCTCAGTACCAGGTATCTCAAAGCTCAGATGAAATGCCAGGACCTGATCATGAATGGTAAAAAAGGCGGTTTATATTCCATTCTGATAAGACTGTGCAACAGTTATGGCGTGATGACAGACGAAGGCATCCTGATTGATTTGCCCCTCACCCATCAGGAGCTGGCGAACCTCACATATGGAACACGCGAAGTGATTCAAAGGATGCTCAAGGAATTACGCGAAAAAGACATCATCGCTTACGATCAGCTTAAATTCACAGTGAAAAACCTCGCCTATTTAAAAAGAGAAGTCGATTGCCAGAACTGCTCCTTCGAAATTTGCGGGCTTAATTAATCAACCGTGCTAATAATGCCCATATGGAAACAGAAACACTCAGAAAGGGTTTTATCCTCTTAAAGGAGCCCTTATGGACATCGACAATTCGTTATAATGATACGATTCGCTCTGAATTGTTACCTTATGGGATGCGATACTGCCGCATAAGGGTACGATTAGCTTTGAATTGTTACCTTATAAGATGCGATACTGCCACATAAGGGTACGATTCGCTCTGAATTGTTACCTTATGGGATGCGATACTGCCGCATAAGGGTACGATTCGCTCTGAATTGTTACCTTATGGGATGCGATACTGCCGCATAAGGATACGATTCGCTCTGAATTGTTACCTTATAAGATGCGATACTGCCGCATAAGGGTACAATTCGCTTTGAATTGTTTCCTTATAAGATGCGATACTGTCGCATAAGGGTACGATTCGCTCTGAATTGTTACCTTATAAGATGCGATACTGCCGCATAAGGGTACGATTCGCTTTGAATTGTTACTTTATAAGATGCGATACTGCCGCATAAGGGTACGATTCGCTCTGAATTGTTACCTTATAGGATGCGATGCTGCACATAAGGGTACAATTCGCTTTGAATTGTTTCCTTATGGGATGCGATTCTGTCGCATAAGGATACGATTATGAAGGTTCTTCCTTCTGCATCTCAAATAAATGTAAATACCCTTAAGGACGAAACTGCCGTCCATATAAAAAAATCGTGCTGCACACCAGCACGATTTTTTTATATAAGTATGAAGAAATAAACAATCATGATGGTCATGATGATTCCTTTTGTCACCACACTGCTGACAAAACCAACGACAGAACCGAAGCCAACCTTAATCGCTTCATTCAGGTTCTTTTTATTAACGAGCAGTTCCGCAAGTGCCGCTCCCAAAAATGGACCAACCAGGATTCCGAGGATCGGAATGACAAAGGGACCGACTAGCAAACCAATTGTGCTTCCCCACATGCCCGCTTTGCTCCCGCCATATTTTTTTACCCCTATAATATTAGCAACATAATCAGCTCCAAATAACAAAGCAACAAAGAGTCCCTGAATGGACCAAAATAACCAGTTAAAAGGCTCAAATGAAAAAAACAAGCCGTAAAGGATGAAGCCGCCTAACATTAAAAGGACACCAGGCAAGATTGGCACGACCAAACTTGCAAAAGCTCCAACGAATAACACTCCAATGATTATCCAATAAATATATTCCATTCATTCCATCCTTTTTGATTGTGAAATAAAATAAGCAAAGGTTTCCCTTTGCTTATTTTACCACTATTTCTGTTCGCCTAAAACGTATTCAGCGATGTTTACTGCATGGTCACCGATTCGCTCCAGGTTGCTGATGATGTCTACGAATACGATTCCAGCCTGTCCTGTACACTGACCTTCGTTCATGCGAAGGATATGCTGCTTTCTAAGCGTACGTTCCATTCTGTCAATCTCATCTTCTTTTGTGACTACTGCTTTGGCAGCTTCCGGACTCTTTTGGTCCAATGCCTGAAGCGCTTCTTCCACAGTACTAACAGTCAGGTTGAACATCACTTCCAGGTCTTCCATAGCCGTATCGGTCATCTTCACTTTATTGGCTTGCTGATACTCAATCAGTTCTACAATATTCTCGAAATGATCTCCGATTCTTTCAATATCTCGAACTGTGTCCATCAGCATACTATGCTCTTCTGATTCATGCTCTGATAAAGAGCTTGTTGACAAATCTACAAGATAATCTGTAATTTTCCTATCAAGATTATTGATCGCTTCTTCCAGCTGCAAAGCATTATTAGAATGCTTTGTATTTTTTGTTTTTAGGAATTCATTCGTTTCTTCTAGTCCTTTTAACGCAAACTTACCCATGCGCAGGACTTCTTCCTTGGCCTGCCCAAGAGCAATAGATGGAGATTGCTCAATAAAAACAGGATCAAGATGCTGAGCCTTATAGTCAACGATTGAATCCTCACCAGGAATAAGCTTCGTTACAATCAATGCAAGTGCTGCAACAAAAGGCAGCTGGATCAGCGTATTAGTTGTATTGAAAAGCCCATGAGCAAATGCTATGGTCATTTCTGGATTCAAAGAAAGATTGTCTCTTAGAATCTCTATTATAAAAGTAAAGGGCTTTAAAAGAATTAAAAACAGTGTCGTACCGATCAAGTTAAATAACACATGAGTTGCAGCTGCTCTTTTTGCTGCTACAGAAGTACCAATTGCTGCAAGTACAGCAGTAATCGTCGTTCCAACGTTATCACCAAATAAAACTGGCAGAGCTCCATCAAGGTTAATCAGGTTTTCAGCATGCAATCCCTGAAGAATACCAATCGTCGCACTTGAACTTTGCACGATTACAGTGAAAACTGTACCGATTACAACTCCCAAGAATGGATTAGAGCTGAGTTCGACTGTCAAATCATGGAATGATTCGAGACTTCGAAGCGGCTTCATTCCTCCGCTCATCAACTCGAGACCATAAAATAAGGCACCAAAACCGAAAACGATTTGTCCGATATTATGTACCTTCTTACTTTTAAAGAAGAACAAAAGGATAGAACCAACGGCAATGATTGGCAACGCATACTCACCCACATCAATACCAATAATAAACGCGGTAATAGTCGTTCCGATGTTTGCGCCCATGATGACCCCAATCGCCTGGCGCAGTGTCATGAAACCTGCACTAACAAGTCCTACAGTTATGACCGTCGTGGCAGAACTGCTCTGGACCAATACAGTAACAATAAGCCCAGCTAAAACACCCATGACGGGGTTTGTTGTAAAGCGGTCCAGGACATCACGCAATCGATCCCCCGCTGACTTCTGCAAACCATCACCCATGAATTTAATGCCGTATAAAAAGATACCAAGTCCACCAAAGAACTCAAACAGCATTTCTTGTAAATTCAATTCCATTTTTTCAACCCCTAGATTTATTTCGACAAACATCTACAAACATGATTATTATGAAGGAAATATTAATGAAAAGTAAACTATTTAAGCAGCGAATTTACAATACCTTAACATTTCCTCCTTATGTTACAGAAATGTTACAAAGCAATTTTAAAATGGTTGTTATTCAACTGCTTCAAAAGCTAAAATAGGGAGTGTATCTCTATTAAAGGACGTGTAACTATGAATATCTTCACACAAATCGCAAAAAGCATGTATTCCCCTAAGGTAATAGCGGACGCAAGATTTCAGGGAATAGGCAAAACTATCTTATTCGTCTTCTTGCTTACACTTATTTCTATCTTGCCAGTTGTCTATTATATGTTTGCGGGTATCTCAGAAGCTGTAGGCACGGTAAAGCAATCGATCCAAAAAGACCTTCCCTCCTTCACAATTGAAGAGGGTGTACTGCAATCCGACATAAAAGCACCTTTAACCATCAAAAATGGAAGTTTCACGTTAATTTTTGATCCAACCGGCGCGATTGATCAAGGAGAGCTGACTGGAATGGATGCGAATGTTGCCATGCTTCAGGAAGAAATCGTTCTTGCTGCCGGTGGAGAAACCAATGCTGTTCCTTACTCTCTGTTCTCTAGTGAAACGATGACAAAGGATGACCTCATTTCACTTGTCGACACCGCTGAATCTTCACTTCCCGTGTTGCTGGTCCTATTGTTTATTGTCGTCTATGTTTTTTCAAGCGGGATGAAATTCATTGAGGTGTCTCTACTAGCCCTTTTTGGACTTCTTTTAAAAAATCTCGCTGGCAGAAAGCTGCAATACAGACATTTATGGAGAATGGCCGCATATAGTACAGCACTCCCTACTATATTTTTTACGATCATGGCATTTTTAAAAACAGAAGTGCCCTTCAGTTTCTCAGTCAATTGGTTTGTAGCTTCAATGATGCTGCTTTTAGCCATTAAAGAACTGCGTGCAATTGACCCTAAGGAAAGTTAAAAATGCGCCTCTGGCGTATTTTTTTTGCCTTATCCTATGGTTTTCTTTCTTTCTGCCCCTTTATTCATTTTCTTAAACAAATGAAGTCTCTCAATTAGAATGCATCCTACTTATTCAATTCTTTTTTTAAAACTTTCATTTTTTCTATCAAATTGGTTCTTAACTCTATTCCACCCGCATAAATAATGATATAAGCATTAAAGGAGGAAGGTCCCATGAAAAAACTGGCAAGTTTATTTCTTTTCTTGATCTTAGCTTACGCAGTCTACAATGATTTGAGCATAGGGACCCTTCCAGCGGCAAAAATGCAGGAACCTGAAATGGCGACAAAACATAAGGCAGAGAAAGCAGAAGTACAAAGTTCACAAGAAACTCCATTTTTCGAGCATGAAGTACTTCCTGGTGATACAGTACTATCAGTCATTGACAGATATTTAGAAAGTCCACTTGACGTTCCTGTCTCACAAGCGGTGGAGGACTTCAAAAAGTTGAACAATGGAACAGATCCCCAAAAGATCAAGTTCGGAAACACCTATAAATTCCCGGACTACAGCAGCCAAAATTAGCAAAGGCTAACAATTGAAGTCTTTCCTTGTCAATTTGAGCAAAGAATTGATAAAATGGGGTTATGCAACTTTAGGAACATTTTCATGAATTCCATTTTTCAAAGGAGCGAATCACTGTTGAGTGAAATTATACATCGTACCAAAACCCGCCCAATTAAGGTAGGGAATTTAACCATTGGAGGCAACAATGAAGTTGTCATCCAGAGTATGACGACAACCAAGACGCATGATGTCGAAGCGACCGTTGCTGAAATCATGCGCCTTGAAGAAGCGGGCTGCCAGATCGTCCGCGTGGCCTGTCCAGATGAAAGAGCAGCCAATGCCATATCAGAAATCAAAAAAAGAATTAACATACCTCTTGTTGTAGATATCCATTTTGATTACCGTCTTGCACTTAAAGCAATTGAAGGCGGAGCTGATAAAATCAGGATCAACCCGGGAAATATCGGCAAGCGAGAGAAGGTAGAGGCTGTCGTAAAAGCTGCAAAAGAACGCGGTATCCCGATCAGAATCGGTGTTAATGCGGGCTCTCTTGAAAGAAGGATCCTCGAAAAATATGGCTACCCTACAGCGGATGGCATGGTAGAGAGTGCTTTGCACCATATTAAAATCCTTGAGGATCTTGACTTCCACAATATCATCGTCTCAATGAAGGCTTCTGATGTAAACCTGGCGATTGAAGCATATGAGAAAGCAGCAAA
Organism: Mesobacillus sp. LC4; assembly: GCF_053543455.1. NCBI lineage: Bacteria > Bacillati > Bacillota > Bacilli > Caryophanales > Bacillaceae > Mesobacillus > Mesobacillus sp. LC4. The sequence goes on along the minus strand of NZ_JBGCUB010000001.1, from coordinate 279,334 downwards.
GGCTTTTGATTATCCGCTTCATCTTGGGATCACGGAATCAGGGACTTTATTTGCAGGTACTGTGAAAAGTGCTGCTGGCCTTGGAGCGATTCTCAGCAAGGGAATCGGAAACACTGTCAGGGTATCTTTAAGCGCCGATCCAGTGGAGGAAGTAAAAGTTGCGAGAGAATTGTTAAAGTCATTTGGCCTTGCAGCCAATGCTGCAACATTGATTTCATGCCCAACATGCGGACGGATTGAAATCGATCTAATCAGCATCGCCAACGAGGTGGAAGAGTACATCTCAAAGATTAAGGCACCGATCAAGGTCGCTGTCCTTGGATGTGCTGTTAACGGCCCTGGAGAAGCACGTGAAGCTGATATCGGCATTGCAGGGGCAAGAGGCGAAGGACTTCTTTTCAGAAAAGGAGAGATTGTCCGTAAAGTGCCTGAAGAAACAATGGTTGAAGAACTTAAGAAAGAAATCGATAAAATTGCTGAAGAAAAGATTCGTGAAGCTGCTCTTCAGCAATAACCAATCAAAATGCCCGGGAAATGATTCCCGGGCATTTTTTGTTGGCAATCTTATATCACCGTCAGAAGAACGGCAGGATAAAGATACCGACTAAGATTGAGATTGTCCCAATCCCTATGGCCCAGCTTCCGATAGCGGATCCTCTTCTGCGAGCCATGAAACCAAGGACAATCCCTGCTGCTCCAAAAAGAACAGGTAAAATAAACAGCGACAAGATCGATAGAGCAAGAGCTGAGTAAGCAAGCCCTCGTCCTCCAGTTGTACTTTCCTCTTCTGACCTTCTGTTAATCGCAGGTGGGGCAGGAGCAGCAATTTCTGCCGCTGTTTCTTCCTGGTACTGTCCAGGACGGGCAATTGCTGTCATCTCCTGATAGTACTCATCACGTCCAGGTCCAGCGATTGCCGTCATTTCCTGATAGTGTTCATCACGTTCAGGTCCGGCTATCGCAGTCATTTCCTGGTAATGTTCATCACGTGCAGGAGCATACAGTTCTGTTGCTGTTTCTTCCTGGTATATTTCATCACGCGCATCCCTGATCGTGATGACATCCTGCTTAGGTTCAGTGATATATTCGGTACCTCTCTGTTTTCGTTCTTGGTCTGCCACTTTAATCCCTCGCTTTCTTAAGTGGAGCATTTATTATTGTTTACGAGCAGAGAGGATTTCATCATGGCAATGTTTGACTAAATCTTGAGAAAGTAAATCTTTTGTGGACTATCCATATTTGGTAAGATGAAAGAAAGAAGAATGTTTAAGGAGAAGATGGATGAAAAAACGTTTCGGCATAGATATTGACGGTACAGTCACTTGTCCCACTACATTTGTACCTTATTTAAATGAAGGATTCGATTTGAATATTACACTGGATGATATCAAGCAATATGATTTTATGCCCTTGGTATCGGTTTCCGAAAAAGAATTCGCAGCCTGGTTTAAAAAAATGGAACCTGTCATTTATTCTAAATCTCCTTTAGCAGAAGGAGCCAAGGATATTCTAAAGAGCTGGGAGAATGAGCACGAACTATATTTTATCAGTGCAAGAGGCAGACATTTACTCGACCTGACGAAAGAATGGTTCTCCGTAAATGAACTTAAATATCATGACATCCACCTGATTGGCTCACATGATAAAATCGAGGCAGCCCGCAAATACGATGTGGATATATTTTTCGAAGATAAACATGATAATGCAGTAAACCTCCATGAAGAACTGAGTATCCCGGTGATTCTTTTCAACACTCCTTATAACCAGGAACCGATTCCTGATGGAGTGATTCGTGTCAACAATTGGCAGGAAGCGAATGAATGGGTAGAAAATTGGCACAAAAATAGTTAAAACGGCCATTTGCATGGCCGTTTTTTTATTTTTTTCTTCATTATAAGTTATTGGACGCAATCAGGGCATCGACCATATATTTCGAACTTATGTCCCGATATATCATAGCCTTTGAAGCTTGCTTCGATATTCCTCATCGGACAGGTCTCAATTTCCTTCGTTTTCCCGCAGTCAAGACAAATGAAGTGATGATGATGCTCTTTGTGAGAGCAGGTGAAGCGGAAATGCTTTTCACCAGATAGCTCTGTCATTTCAAGAATCCCCAATTCAGCAAATACGCTCAAATTGCGGTAGATGGTATCGAAGCTCAGGCCTGGGTAATTTCCCTTCATCTGTTCAAGTACATCACGAGCAGTCAAATATTTGTCATTATCAGAGAACAGCTGGAGCATATCCTCACGTTTACCGGTATGTTTGTATCCCTGTTCCTTCAACAGGTTCATTGCTTCATTCACATTCATGAAATCACCCCGTTAGATGGATCTTGTTGCTGCACGTTTTTTTAGCCAAATCGCCAGCACAAGGATGAGTACTGCTATCATAACAATCGTTCCGCCTGGAGCAAGGTCCAGATAATAGGACAGGAATAAACCGCCCAATACTGATACCTCACCAAATAGGATGGAATAGAAGATGGTTTGCTTGAAGCCTTTCGCGAAACGGATGCTCGCAGCAACTGGCAGAGTCATCAGGGAAGAGACCAGCAAGATACCCACGATTCTCATTGATGCTGCGATCACCAATGCCACCATAACAATGAAGATAAAGTGGAGCGTCTTTGCGGCAATACCCGTCGCCCTAGCATATTCCTCATCAAATGATAATAGGAAAAGTTCTTTATACAATAAAACAACAAGCGCTATGACCAGGATGCTGATAATGAGGATAGTCCATAGGTCAGCCCTGCTTACCGCGCTCACGCTTCCGAATAAATAACTGAACAAATCTGTATTGAAGCCATCAGCCAGCGAAATGAAAATGACCCCAAGTCCGATTCCCCCTGAAAGGATGATAGGAATCGCGAGTTCCTGGTAATGTTTATAGACAGTACGCAGCTTTTCGATGAACAATGAGCCTCCAACTGAAAAAGCCATTCCCATGTAAAGAGGATTCAACCCACTGAAAATCAAGAATTTTTTCTCGAGCAGCAGACTCGCCGCAATCCCCGCCAGTGTCACATGACTGAGGGCATCCGCTATAAGAGAAAGTCTTCTGACGACGATAAAAACACCGAGAAGCGGAGCAATAACGCCAATGATCATACCAGTCAAAAAAGCATTCTGCAAGAATTCATATTGCAACAGTCCGCTAATCATGAAGGTGCCCTCCTTCGTGATGGTGATGATCGTGTGTCAAGACATGGACATCATGTCCATAAATCTCTGAAACATCATTGAGCTTCATTTGTTCAAATTCCTCGGCACTTCCATGGAAATGCATGTTTTTATTCAGGCAGGCAACATTCGTGACTTTTTCTGAAATCGTACCAATATCGTGAGTGACCAAAAGTAAAGTGATCCCTTTCTCTTTATTAAGCGTTTCGAGCATTTCATAAAAAGAGTTGACGTTTTGAACGTCCACACCTACTGTTGGTTCATCTAAAATCAGGAGTTCAGGCTCACTGACCAAAGCCCTTGCGATGAAAATCCGTTGCTGTTGGCCACCAGAAAGCTCTCCAATATTCCTGTCGAGAAATTTCCCCATCCCGACCGACTCGATAGCATGCTTTATTTTTGCATGATCACTTTTCTTTAAAAAGTTGAAAAGGCCTAGCTTCTTCGTCAGCCCACTGGCCACGACCTCAAATACAGTAGCAGGGAAGCCTGTGTTGAAAGAATTTGCCTTCTGAGAAACGAAGCCAATTTTATGCTGTTCCTTAAATTTGCTAATATCATGTCCAAACAGGGAGATAGAACCTTTCTGTGGCTTGATCAATCCCAGCATCAGCTTAAGCAATGTCGACTTGCCTGAGCCATTGGGTCCGACAATCGCTAAAAAGCTTCCCTTTTGAATAGACAGATTTATATTTTCAAGAACATTTTCTTTATCATATCTATAATAAAGATCCTGCACCTGGACGATGTATTTATTAGAGTCCATTTTTTATCACCCGAAAAATAAGAATCATTCCGATTTACCTTTAGTAGTATATCTCTTACAGACCATATTGTAAACAAAATAACTCGAGAAAATTGTCACGAATCCAGAACTGGGCACATACCCTACTATGAAGGAGTGATGATCTTTGGCTATATTTGAAAATATCATTAATCACAAAATAGGCAACATTACGGCTGATGAACTGCTGAAATACGCAAAACAATTCAACATCTCCATTACCAGGCCACAAGCAGAGAAAATCGCCGGATACTTAAAAGGCAAAAAAGTGAACATCTTTATTGATTCAGAAAGAACTGCCCTTATCAAACAAATTGCCAGAATCACCAGCCCTGAAACAGCAAAAGAAGTCAACAAACTTTTTGTTAAATTCACTAAATAAGACATGTGTCCGTCATCACCCTTATGACGGACACTTTTTCCTTTTGCGCGACCGTTTTTGTCCGTCATCACCCTTATGATGGACACTTTTTCCTTTTGCCGGCCTGTTTTTGTCCTTCATCACCCTATGTTGATGTTTGCATTATTACCAGACATGTTAATTTATTGCGCATCCATTTATAAAACAAAATAAAGCTGTGGAATGCTTGTTCCACAGCTTTAATTTCATTTATATGATTAACTATTCTTGATAAGTTCAAGCAAGTTCTCATCAAATTGTTTGTTTCTCAGCATGTCAATTTCATGCTTGTAAGGCGCTTTCTTATTGTTTTTGTCCTCACCAACATAAGGGGTTTCGAGAATTTTAGGTACATGTGCCAATTGCGGATGGTGGACAATGTAGTTTAACGCGTCAAATCCGATATGGCCAAATCCGATATTCTCATGACGGTCCTTCCTCATCCCGACTTCATTTTTGCTGTCATTGATGTGAAGCACTTTTAATCGATCCAGACCGACGATCTTATCGAATTCATTCAGGACACCATCAAAATCTTCAACGATTGGATAACCGGCATCATGTGTATGGCAAGTATCGAAGCAGACAGACAGCTTGTCATTATGGGTGACGCCTTCCATGATCATCGCAAGTTCTTCAAAGGATTTTCCACACTCCGAACCTTTTCCGGCCATCGTTTCAAGTGCGATTTGAACCTTATCATCGCTTGTCAGAACCTCATTGAGTCCTTCAATGATTTTTTTTATGCCCTCTTCTGTGCCAGCCCCAACATGTGCACCTGGATGGAGCACGATTTGCCTAGCCCCGATTGCTTCTGTGCGATCGATTTCGCTCCGTAGGAATCTTACTCCTAAATCAAAGGTATCAGGATTCTGTGTGTTCCCAATGTTGATGATATAAGGAGCATGTACGACAATTTCATGAATGCCGTTCTGCTCCATATGCAGGCGGCCTGCTTCTATATTCAGGTCCTCGATTTTTTTTCTTCTTGTATTCTGAGGTGCCCCTGTATAGATCATGAAGGTATTTGCTCCATAAGAGACAGCTTCCTCGCTTGCTGCCAGCAGCATTTTTTTTCCGCTCATGGAAACGTGTGAGCCAATTAACATCTTGATCTCTCCCTAACGTCCATTATTTATTTCTTTTTTGGATACGGCTTTCACGCTTTTTAATCTTATCCATTTCGTATTTCATTTTCTTTTTATAGCCTGGCTTTACTTTTTTAGGCTTGGAAACGAGCGACTTCGCCTTTGCTTCGCCTGCAGTTTCCTTCTTCTTTCTGTTCAGGCGTCTGTTCCGCTCTTCGATTTCGGTGAACTCACCTTTTTTCAAATCGATATTTTTAAAATCGATGCCCATTTTTTCGAGACGCACCAATGCATCTTCATCACTCTGCTCATAAATTGTGAGAGCAATTCCTGAGGAACCTGCTCGTGCAGTCCTTCCTACCCTGTGGATATAAAAATCAAGATCAGTCGGCAGCTCATAGTTGATCACATGGCTGATTCCCTGGATATCGATTCCTCTGGCGGCCAGGTCAGTCGCCACAAGATATTGGAACTCCAGGTCCTTGATTTGCTTCATGACGCGTTTACGTTCACGCGGGCTCAGGTCTCCATGGATACGGCCGACCTTCAGTCCTTTTTGAATCAGACCATCAGCAATCTCATCAGCTTTTTTCTTCGTATTGGCAAACACAATTCCTAGATAAGGGTTGAATGCCAGAAGAGCTGAGTGGACTAGCCCGATTTTATCCCGATGCCTAGCAGGCAGAAGGATATGTTCTATTTTCTCTGCAGTAGCCTGTTTCGGATCGACTTGAACATATTTCGGATTTTCCATATACTTTTTCAAAAATGGTTTTAATTTCTCAGGGATCGTCGCTGAAAAAACAAGCATTTGGATTTTTTCAGGCATGCGGGATGCAAACTGGTCAATGTCCTCGATGAATCCCATATCAAGCATCAAATCTGCTTCATCAACAATTAGAATATTGGCTGTATGGACGAACAAGGCGTTTTCCTGCACCAGGTCATTGATCCTTCCTGGTGTGCCTATAACGATTTGCGGCTGTGTCTTAAGCTTTTCAATTGTTCTTTGCTTGTCCGTTCCGCCAATATAGCAGCGGGCAGTAATCTGTTCGCCTTCCGGAGCGTGTTCAGCGATTTTTAAGACTTCATGGTAGATCTGATTTGCAAGTTCACGTGTTGGAGCAGTGATCACTGCCTGAACTTCATTTCGGGAAGGATCTAGCTTGTCCATGATCGGAAGTACATAGGCATGCGTCTTTCCAGTTCCTGTCTGCGATTGACCGATTGCGCTATCGCCTTTCAGCACAGTCGGGATCAGACGTTCCTGGATCTCAGTCGGCTCGTAAAAGCCTAGTTTATTGATTGCATCTATAATGAACGGCTTCAGTTCATAACGTTTAAATTTTGTTTCACTCATTGAAAATCTCCTTCTTTTACCCTGTCCCGCCAATGTATCCGGGAGTACAGCTTGTTCCGAAAGCTGTTCTTTTTCAGGTTCATCCTGTAATTATAATAAAGATTGCAGAAAATCTCCAATCAGTACTATCTTAACCTTTCCTATAAAAAAAACAAACCTGTTGGCAGCAGACTTTTTTTCTTTAAACCATTCCTGACTTTTTGCATACGCTAATAGGAGATGAAATATAGGGAAAGGAGGGGTCACGATGCTTCAAGGACCCCGTATGAATATGCGCGGAATGCAAAATCGCTTTCAGGGCCCCCGCATGATGGGAGGCCCGCGAATGGGTCAGCAACAGATGTATTCGAACCCATTCGGCCCTGGTCCTGGTCCCATGATGCCACAGGGCCAGATACCGCGGATGGCGGGCAGGAATCAGCGTGCAAGGCAAGGCGGCGGACTGCTTTCAAAAATACTCGGAAAAGGAAATAACCAGCGGAATGGTGCCGCAGGTTTGTTATCAGGGGGAAATCCAGCAACACGGGGGGCAGCATCCGGCGGTGGAATCCTTAAATCGCTCGCTGATCCATCTGCGTTGAATGGGTTTCTCACCAACACTCAAAAAGTTCTTAGCACAGCACAGCAATTCGGACCGATGATTCAGCAATACGGTCCACTTGTCCGAAATCTGCCTTCGATGTGGAAGTTGTACAGAGGATTGAAAGACCTCCCAGATGCTGATGAACAAACGCCTGAAACAGAAACGGCTGAAACAGAGACGAATGAAAAGGTTGAAAGAAAGAAAAAACCACAAAAATCCAAAAAGAATGGTTCTAGTTCCCCAACACACCAAAAGCCTATAAAAAAACAAAGCAATAACTCAGGTTCTTCTCCAAAATTGTTCATATAAATCAGTAAATAGTTAATTCATTCCTTCTGGAAAGTCGCTTTTGTATTCTTTCTGCAAGTCTTATATAATAAAAGAAAGAATCAGAGGTGTATTCTTAGGAGGATGACTCAATGAATGTAATTAAAATATCGCCACGCGGATATTGCTATGGTGTTGTTGATGCCATGGTCATTGCACGTAATGCTGCATTGGATAAAAGCTTGCCGCGTCCAATATATATACTTGGTATGATTGTCCATAATAAGCATGTCACTGATGCATTTGAGGAAGAAGGCATCATTACATTAGATGGAAACAACCGCAAGGAAATCCTTGAAAAAGTTAATGGCGGAACAGTTATTTTCACAGCACACGGAATCTCACCTGAAGTCAGGGAGCTTGCCAAGGAAAAGGGGCTAGTCTCGATCGACGCGACATGTCCTGACGTGACAAACACCCATAACCTGATCAGGGAAAAGGAAAAGGAAGGTTTCGAGGTTATTTACATCGGCAAAAAAGGCCATCCCGAACCTGAAGGAGCAGTTGGTGTCGCACCAGGAATCGTTCATCTTGTGGAAACGGCATCAGATGTGGAAGCTTTAAATCTTCAAGCTGAAAAGTTGATTGTCACTAACCAGACAACGATGAGCCAGTGGGACGTTGCCGACATCATGAAAAGCGTGAAAGAAAAATATCCTCATGCAGAGGTCCACAGAGAAATCTGTATGGCAACACAGGTACGCCAGGAGGCAGTCGCGGAGCAGGCTAAGGAAGCAGATGTCCTTATCGTCGTTGGCGACCCTAAGAGCAATAATTCAAATCGTCTCGCTCAAGTATCCGAAGAAATAGCTGGTACAAAAGCATACCGGATTGCTGATATTACCGAGCTGGATATCGAATGGGTAAAGGATGCTGACACAGTCGCAGTCACTTCAGGAGCATCGACTCCGACTCCGATCACAAAAGAGGTCATTACTTTCCTCGAACAGTTTGATAAAGAAAACGAGACAACCTGGATGAAAGAGAAAAAAGTACCCCTTCACAAAATCCTTCCAAAGGTCAAAAAGACAGGGGCAAACGTATAATTGGACGAAAGCAGCCTGAATGGAATTTCAGGCTGCTTTCTTGTATTTTCGTTATTGTGGGATCACCTAGCTGAAGGCCCAATCGACTTTTGGCCGGCATATATCCCTCTGCCAGAATGGTGCTCAAAACAGGTTTCGGGCGCAGCTGGTATCATTCTGCCGAAACTGATGCCAACAAGGTATCCACAATCAAATTACTGTCTAAATAAAGGTGAATGGATCTGTCCCAATTTCTGATGGAATGAACTTGACATCGTATCCTTTCTCTTTACATAGTCCTTCCATCACAACAGCTACTCCATGTTTCATGATTTTCTCTACATTATGCCCCGGATCAATCATATTCAAGCCTGCCATCAGCGCGTCATGTGCAGTATGGTAATAAATATCCCCTGTTACATAGACGTCAGCCCCGCGGAATTTCGCCTGTGAGTAATATTTGTTGCCATCACCGCCAAGGACAGCTACTTTTTTCACCTTTGCATTCAAGTCACCGACAACGCGTACTTTATCGACACCCAAAGCTTCCTTTACAACATCGGCAAACTGGGACAGAGTCGTCTCATCCACCTGTCCGATTCTGCCAAGTCCCAGTTGCTCTCCTGTATTTTCAAGTCGATATATATCGTAGGCGACTTCCTCATAAGGATGGGTTTTTATCATAGCCTGAATGACTTTTTTTTCCATACTTTGGGGAAATACAGTTTCTACACGTACTTCTTTGACTGCTTCAAGCTTCCCTTGTTCGCCGATATGAGGATTTGTATTCTCTCCTGGGAGGAACCGTCCCTCTCCCGCTCCGGAGAATGAACAATGGCTATAATTGCCGATTGCTCCTGCACCTGCATTTCCTAATGCCTCACGGAGGTTCTCAGCATCCTCCTCCGGCACGAAAACGACAAGCTTCTTCAGTTGATCTTCATAAGTAGGTATAAGTACTTGAGCATTCTTTAATCCTAGCGCAGCAGCCAACAGGTCATTCACTCCGCCTTTTGCTACATCCAAATTTGTATGTGCTGCATAAACCGCGATGTCATGTTTGATCAGCTTGGCAATCATTCTTCCTGCAGGAGTGTCCGTTGCGATTTTTTTCAAAGGCCTGAAAATGGGCGGATGGTGGGCGATGATCAATTGAGCGTTCTTGGCGATCGCCTCCTCCACCACTTCCTCTGTTACATCAAGAACTACGAGGACATTCTCGACGGGCTGGTTCAATGCTCCGATTTGCAAACCGACCTTATCGCCTTCCATCGCAAATGCTTTAGGGGAAAACTGTTCAAAAAGCTGAATCACTTCATGCCCATTCACTTTTTTCACTGTAACGCCTCCTCTGCCATCTTCAATTTAGCTTTCAATTCCTGCCTCTTGCTCTCTGTATCATCATTTTGCACAGCATCATCCAGCTGCTTTAGGATACGCTCCCAATTCCGCTTTTCTGCATTCCACTTATCCTTGAATACTGCTGACTTCTCCTTAAGCAAAAATGGACCAAACAGAATGCCAGAATCAAGGTTAATATCCTGATACGGCTTAAACGATTCCCCCTTGTCAGCTACAAGGACCTCATAAATTTTCCGATCTTCTTCAAGGATTTCTTCTTTGACTAGCTCCCAGCCATTGTCAATCAGCCATCTGCGCACAGCAAAGCTGCCAACATTAGGCTGGAGGACAAGCCTGCTGACTCCTTCTAATTTTGATTTCCCCTTTTCCAGGATCGTTGAGATCAATGTACCGCCCATACCGGCGATGGTAATGCAATCCACTTCTCCGGGGGCAATGACTTCCAGTCCGTCCCCTTTTCTGACTGAAATCTTGTCAGTGAGTTTTTCTTCCTGTACTTGTTCAATGGCAGATTGAAATGGACCTTCAGCGACCTCACCAGCAATCGCCATTGGAACCACTCCCTTCTTTACAACATGACAAGGAAGGTACGCATGGTCAGAACCAATATCAGCCAGCTTCGCCTCCTGGGGAATATTATTTGCAACGGCTTCAAGCCGGTCAGAGAGTCTTTCAGTATTCATACAAGTCACCTACTAAATCGTATTTTGCTTTTTTAAGTATATGAAACACGATGCCTATTGTCCAATTATGCAGGAGTGAAAAAAGTAAAGGCCCTTTGCTGCTATGCAAAGAGCCTTTAAAGATTACTTCAATTCATTGACAATCCATTCTGCCATTTCTGCTTCCTTGCCTGCAGCCATTCCTGGTGGCATGTTTCCTTTACCATTAACCAAAATGTCCTGAATTTCTTCTTTGGAATACTTGCTGCCAACACCTTTTAAGGCTGGGCCAGATACACCTTCATACTGGTTTCCGTGGCAGCCTGCGCAAGATTGCTGGTAAAATTCCTCAGGGTTCACTTCAGCTGTTTCTTCGGTCTTTTCGCCGCCTTCTTTTTCCTTTGCAAGGTCCTTGGAATCCCCTACACCCTTGAAAGAAAGCAAGAACATCAAGCCGATCCCCATCACCATGATCAATACGAACGGGATAATTGGATTACGATTCATCATATACCCTCCTTTATGTACAACATCAAATCTTAAATAATGATTTCACACAGATATTATTTTACTTGAAAAACGTTTACAGGGAAAGTAAAAAAGCAAACTTTGTCACACTTGTTCACAATTTAGACAAAAAACTCCATCGTTTGATGAAGTTTTTCTGTACAAAGCATATATAGGATACCCTTTTAGCAGCCAATTAATCTTGCAATCACCATTCTTTGGACTTCTGAAGTGCCTTCACCGATCTCCAGCAGCTTCGCATCCCTCATGTAACGTTCTACTTCGTACTCTCTCATATAGCCGTAGCCTCCATGGATCTGGACAGCCTGGTCAGCCACTTCCATCGCAATCTCAGAAGCATACAGCTTACACATCGAAGCTTCCTTCGAGAATGGGCGCCCTTGATCCTTCAGCCAGGCAGCCTTGTAGACCATATTGCGTGCAAGTTCAATTTTCATTGCCATGTCAGCAAGCTTGAACTGGATAGCCTGGAACTGTGATATCGACCTGCCGAACTGCTGTCTTTCTTTCGCATACTGCAAGGCTTTTTCATAAGCGGCCTGAGCCACTCCGACAGCCATAGCGCCTATTCCAATCCTGCCGCCGTCCAGCGTGACAAGGAATTGCTTGAAGCCTTCTCCTTTTTTACCAAGAAGGTTTTCAACCGGAACATGTACGTCCTCCATCACAAGCTGAGTCGTGTTGGAAGCATTCAATCCCATTTTTTCATAATTATCAATGACAGAAAAACCAGGTGCATCGGTTGGCACGATAATCGCACTGATTTCCTTTTTCCCATCGACATTGTCCGTGATCGCTGTCATTGCGAGATGTTTGGCATAGCTTGCATTCGTGATAAAGTTCTTGCTGCCGTTGATGATGTACTCTCCATCCACTTCTTTCGCTGTTGTCTGTGTACCTCCAGCATCCGAGCCTGCATTAGGTTCGGTCAGTCCGAAAGCCCCCAGTGATTCACCTGAGCAGATTGGTGCAAGGTACTTTTGTTTCTGTTCCTCTGTACCAAATAGATTGATAGGTGCGCCACCGAGAGATATATGGGCTGAGTATGTAATCCCGGTTGAAGCGCAAGCCTTGCTCAATTCCTCCGTTACAATCGCAAAACTAACCGTATCAGCACCGGCTCCGCCATATTCCTCAGGGAACGGCAAACCCAGCATTCCTAGTTCTCCGAGCTTTTTGAAGATTTCTGTCGGGAATTGTTTTGTTTTATCTCTTTCAATCGCTCCTGGAGCAACTTCTTCCTCCGCAAATTCTTTAATCGTCCTTTTAATCATGGCTTGTTCTGATATTAAATCAAAATTCATTTCCATCCCCCTTAAAACATTGAATGCGTTTACATTCTTCATTATAAAGGTGAATAAACAATTTTCTCAACATTTAAAAACTTTTAAATTGTTAAAAATTATATAAATATAGCAATTACTAGGACAATTAACCCTAAGGTTCCGGAGAGTTTAAAGCTCACCATGTTCCACTTCGTCCCTGCTGCAATCCACAATATACAGTTCAAGCCCGCAACGATGTACAACAACAAGGGGTGCTCAGGAAATATTATTTCAGCTGCCTGAACTGATGTGATCAATAACAAAAGTGCTGAAGTTAATAATGGGATCAAATCAAAAAAAGATTTTTTCAACATGTACAGAACTGCTGAAAGGGTCGTAATTCCAAAAAAAATGATGAAGGCAGTTTGCAAAAAGAGCGACAATTCAGTAAAATAAAATAAAAAAACTGAAAGCGATAACAACCCTACCAGGATAAAACTTCCCAATCCTGTAGTGCTTCTCGGTCTTTTTTGCTGAGGCAGTTCAGCTTCCTCACTTCCTTCTGTATACAAGTTCAAAAGGAAGTCACAATAGTGCTCCGGCAACATCCTGTTTTGCTTCCAGTACTTAATCTCATTGGTGATGATTTTCCTGCGATGGTCATCCATATTTGGGCACATCCTGTCTTATTGATGATCTGAACTTAGAAATGATATTAGCTCATAAAAAAAGGAATAATTTACTTTTATTTTAAAAAGTAAATTATTCCTTGGCAATCCTATTCTAAAAAGTCTTTCAATCGTTTGCTGCGGCTTGGATGTCTTAGCTTACGAAGTGCTTTCGCTTCAATTTGGCGAATACGCTCGCGTGTAACGCCAAAAACTTTACCCACTTCTTCCAAAGTGCGTGTGCGTCCATCATCAAGACCGAAACGGAGTCTTAAGACATTCTCTTCACGGTCTGTAAGCGTGTCAAGGACATCTTCCAGCTGTTCCTTCAAGAGCTCATATGCGGCATGTTCTGAAGGAGAAGTAGCATCCTGGTCCTCGATGAAATCCCCAAGGTGGGAATCATCCTCTTCACCGATTGGTGTTTCAAGGGATACTGGCTCCTGGGCAATCTTCAGGATTTCACGTACTTTTTCAGGGGAAAGGTCCATGTCTTCACCAATTTCTTCAGGTGTCGGTTCGCGTCCCAAATCTTGAAGGAGCTGCCTTTGCACACGAATCAATTTGTTGATGGTTTCCACCATATGGACAGGAATCCTGATTGTCCTCGCCTGGTCAGCGATGGCACGTGTGATGGCCTGACGAATCCACCATGTCGCGTAGGTACTGAATTTAAAACCTTTACGGTAATCGAACTTTTCTACAGCCTTAATTAAGCCCATGTTTCCTTCCTGGATCAGGTCAAGGAATAACATTCCACGGCCAACGTAACGCTTGGCGATACTTACTACCAATCGAAGGTTAGCTTCTGCAAGCCGTCTTTTCGCTTCTTCATCGCCTTGTTCGATTCTTTCTGCCAGATTGATTTCTTCTTCTGCAGAGAGCAGGTCGACACGGCCAATCTCTTTTAGATACATCCTTACCGGGTCATTGATCTTTACTCCCGGCGGGACACTTAAGTCATTCAGGTCGAATTCTTCATCGTCTTTTGCAAGCTGTTTGATGTCAGGGTCTTCAACCTCATCGCTTTCACCTACGAGTTCAATCCCTTGTTCACCAAGGAACTCATAGTATTCATCCATTTGATCGGAATCAAGATCAAAGCTTGATAGCCTTTCTGCGATATCATCATAAGCAAGGACACCTGTTTTCTTGCCAATTGCTGTTAACTGGTCTTTCACTTGTTCAACTGTCACTTCATTTTCGGTGACTTCTTTAGAACGGGCTGACTTTTCAGCCATATGTCCCCCTCCTTCCAAAAATCAAAAACAATCAGCATAAGCTTCTATAAGGTCTTGCGCAATTGGATAATTTCAGTGGCAATCGCCGCAGCGCGCAAGAAATCGTTTTGTCGTTCTGCCTGTTTTTGTTCTGCCATTTTTTCCTTTATTTTTAACATTTTTTGATAATTCAAGACCTGCTTGATATAATCAGATAATTCCTGGTCACTGATTTCCTCATTAAGAGGCATCATTTCAATATCAGCAACGACCCTTTTTAGCTTATTATCCTGAAGATAATTTAAGAACGCTCCCGGGTCAGGATCATGTCCTTTTTCATAGTATGCAAATAAATAAGTAATAATAGCCTGGTGTTCATCAATGTTCAATGTATTTCCTGCAAGCAGCTCCTGAACCTTATATGCCACATCGGCATCTTTCATCATATGGAAGATCATTCGCCTTTCGGCCGTATGATAGGCAGGCTTTAGTTCCGTCTTCCTTGTATAGCTTACAGGTCTTGATTCCGGTCGCGGTTGATTTTGCTTTTTTGGAGCCGATACCTGAACCAACTGATTGAGCTGCTGGATCAATGCATCTAAAGAAAGCGAAAACTCAGTCGCAAGCTGCCTCAAGTACAGGTCTTTTTCGACTGCTTTATCGAGTGTACTTATTTCTTTAAGTACTTCTTCGATATATTGAAGTCGATCTCCTTCATTCTGAAGGTTTTTCCCACGGCGATAATATATTAATTTAAATGCCATCAAAGTGGCACTGGAACCAATTATTTCGTTCCTGAATTTGTCCTCGCCATGCACTTTTATGAAATCGTCCGGATCCATTCCATCAGGCATCATGGCAACCCTGACAGAAACCCCTGCTTTTGACAGCATGTTTGACGCCCTGAATGCTGCTTCAATACCAGCTTTGTCCGAGTCGTAACAAACCGTTACAGCTTGAACGTTTCTTTTGAGCAAGGAAATATGTTCCTCGGTCAAAGATGTTCCCATTGTGGCAACACCGTTTTCTACGCCTGCACGGTTAGCGGAAATAACATCGGCAAAGCCTTCGAAAAGTACAGCCTGCTGCTGCTTTCGAATTGAGCCGCGGGCGAGATGAAAATTATATAAAATTTTACTTTTATTGAAGATTTGCGTTTCGGGACTGTTCAGGTATTTGGGCTCTTCGTCCCCCATTGCTCTCCCTGAAAACGCAATCGTATTTCCCTGATGATCCAGGATCGGAAACATGATCCTGTTCCGGAACCTGTCAAAGTAGGTACCTTCGTTTTCCCGCTGAATGATCAATCCTGCTTTGGAAATCATTTCGAGCGAGAATCCCCGTTTCTCCAGCAGCTTAACCGCAAAATCCCATGATGGCAGCGCATAGCCAATCTGGAAGGTGTCAATTGACTCCTGTGTGAATCCTCTGTTCAGAAGATATTCCAGGGCATCCTGACCCTCTTTTGTGTTTACAAGCAAATGATGATAGAATTTACGCAATAGTTCATGCGCTTCAATCATCTGCTTGGAACCTTCAGGCAGTTGTGGATTTCTGCCTGCAGCCTGACCTTCAAGTTTCAGTTCAATGTTAGCCCTTTCCGCGAGCTTCACTGCAGCTTCTTGAAACGACAGACCATCGATATCCATCAGGAATGAAAAGACATTCCCGCCGGCTCCACAACCAAAACAGTGAAAAATCTGCTTATCAGGTGAAACTGAAAATGACGGAGAGTTTTCCCCATGAAATGGACAAAGCCCAAAATAATTGCGGCCTTGTTTTTTCAATTGGACATAATCACCAATGACATCGACTATTTCAACCGCTTGCCGGATTTCATTTACTTTTTCCTCGGCAATCCTCTCTGCCATAAGCATGACCTCTAATTAGTTGTGATTCGTTGAACATACCTTAAAATTCAATAAAAGCTTGTTCAATTCCTTTATAAACTTTTCCCTATCTCTTTCAGTAAAGGGCTTTGGCCCTTTTCCATAGGATCCTTGCCTTCGTGCCCGCGCAGAAAGATATCTTAAGTCAAGAGCAGTCTGAATGTCCTTTTCTTCAAATAAATTTCCCCTTGGAGAGATGGCATAAACCCCTTTCGCAATAAGCGTAGAAGCAAGACCAATGTCCTGCGTCACCGCAAAATCACCTTTTTTCACGTGGTTCATTAAATAAAGGTCTACAGCCTCCTTATGAGAATCGACAAAAACCCAGTTCTGCCCTTGAAGATCGTTCTTCATATGAGCATATGAGGCCACAAAAACAGCTTCGATGGAATACTTCGAAGCAATTTCGACAATTTCCTTAATAACCGGGCAAGAGTCTGCATCAACAAAAAGGGTCTGACTGTTGATTTTACTAGTATTAATTCTACATCACTCCGCATATTCCTTCTTAAGGAATGGATTTTTTTAAGGGAATTTTGTCGAATTTTTTCGCGGTCAATATCTTGACAACTGATAGTAAATAGTTTATTCGTAATCTGTCCAGTCTAAACCTAAACAGATACATTTTTATCACAATTTTTTATTATAGTATAAGAAAGCCTATTTTTCCATTATTTTTTCTTGGCTAATGCATTAATTCAGTAAAGAGAACCGTCAAAAAGAAAAGCACATAAAAAATATGTGCTATTCGTCCATTTTCTTGTTACGGACCATATTCAGGATGACATTTGCTGTTTCTTCAACCGCTTTGTTCGTTACATCAATGACTGGACACCCTATTTTTTCAACAATCCCATCAAAATATTCAATCTCTTCCTTGATTCTTTCGATATTGGCATAGATTGCCTGATCGTTTAAACCAAGCGAAATCAGCCGCTCTCGTCGAATTTGATTCAACTTATCAGGCGTAATTCTCAGTCCAAAACACTTTTCCTTTGGAACAAGGAAGAGTTCTTCTGGCGGATCCACTTCAGGTACAAGCGGTACGTTCGCGACTTTATAGCGTTTGTGGGCCAGGTATTGTGATAATGGGGTTTTTGATGTTCGTGAGACTCCCACGAGGACGATATCCGCTTTCAGTATTCCTCTTGGGTCTCGCCCGTCATCGTATTTTACTGCAAATTCAATTGCTTCGACTTTTTTGAAATAATCTTCATCCAGTTTCCGGACAAGACCAGGTTCATACAAAGGGGTCTCGCCACTAAGGACCTGTATTTGCTGCATGAGCGGGCCAATAATGTCACAGGCATAGATGCCCTCCTTTGCAGCAGACTCTTGAAGGTAATCGCTGATATCAGGCTTGACCAATGTATACGCAATCATCCCTCCATCATGCTTCGCCATCGCAATAACTTCATCAATATGTACTTTATCTTCCACATAAGGAAACCTTTTAAGTGAAACATCCAAATGCTCGAATTGGCTAATGGCAGCCTTCGTAACAAGCTCTGCTGTTTCGCCGACTGAATCAGAAACCACATAAATAATAGGTGTTTTACTCATCTTTGACCAACCCCTTCTCTATTTGCTTCTTATTCTTCAGCCAAGGCTACGAAAGCCTTTGTAATGTTTGTCTTGGTCAACCTTCCTACTAGCTCGTATCCATCATCGGTATCTTTAATGATTGGAAGGGCATCAATCTGCTTTTCAATCAATTCCTTGGCAGCATCTATAAGCAGGTCTTCACGGCGGCAAACAGTTATATTGGGCATCCTTGTCATGATGATATTAACCGGCAAGGTCGTCAGCTCCTGCTTTCCGATGCTTGCTCTCAATAAATCTTTGCGAGAAAGGACACCTACTAGCTTTGAACCTTTATCGACCACAAATAAAGTGCCGACATCTTCTAAGAACATCGTAACGATTGCGTCGTATACAGATACATTTTCAGGGACGACTACCGGGATAGACTGATAATCTCTGACGAGAATTTTTTTTAGGTTCTCTGAAAGCAGCTGATTACCAGATTTGCCCGTATAGAAATAACCAACACGTGGTCTGGCATCCAAATATCCCGACATCGTCAGGATGGCAAGGTCTGGCCTGAGCGTAGCTCTTGTCAGATTTAACTTTTCAGCAATATGCTCACCTGTGATTGGTCCATTATCTTTTACGATTTGCAGAATTTGCTCCTGGCGTTTATTCAGTTCGATTGTCCTCACCACCCATCGGGAGATTTTAATATAGCTGGTTCTCGCACTGTTTCTCAAATCTCACAATCAAACTACGATTGTGCTTCCTCATGAAATCAATTATTACGCTCCTGAGATTGCGCTATTAAAATAATTATATACCACAAGAGGTAAACAGAAGAGATAAATTTTCAAAACCTTTTACAGCTTTATGACGATTTCTACAAGATCATAGTTGTTAAAGTGCCTTCCCCTTAAGGAAGGCACTCAATTGCATCGATTGATCAGCGGATGATCACTTGACTACAATATCATTTACTTTCGCAAGTTTCATGATTAACACCGCGAGTGCTGCCATTTGATTCAGGCGATTTTCACGTAGTTCGGCCTGATCTGCCATGACCATCGTATGCTCGAAATAGTCATTGATTGCCGGCTTGATGTCAACCAGTAACTGATAATAGGAGGCTGCGTCCATTCCGTCCTCAGCCTTCTTGCCAAGATCCAGGTACTTTTCGTACAGCTTTTGTTCATAATCGCTTTCGAATATCTCAGGATCGATATCACCTAGTACATCTTTCTTGCTTGCAATGTTCAGAACCCGGCTCAATGCCTCGATGCTTTCTTTGAAGCCTTCATTCCTGCTGGCATCCTGGAGAGTATCCGCTTTTTCAATAAGTTTTGACACAATACCTATTTCACCGCCAAGTACTGCATCGATTAAATCGTAGCGGATGCCTCGCTCTTGCAGCAAGTGCTTGACCCTCAGCTTAAAGAATTGGATAAGGTCGTGATACACTTCTTCGTCATTTCGTTTGATGATTCCTGCTTCTGTTACAAGATTTAGCGATAGGCCTACAAGGTTTTCCAGTGAGATGTTCCATTTCTTTTCAATCAGCGTCTGGACAATCCCTGTTGCCTGTCTTCTCAAAGCATAAGGGTCCTGGGAGCCACTTGGGATGATGCCAAGTGAGAAGAACGCCACGATGGTATCCAGTTTATCCGAAATCGCAACCAACGCTCCAGCTGGAGACCCTGGAATTGAATCTTCTGCGTTGCGAGGCATATAATGCTCATTGATTGCCGCTGCTACCTCTGGTTTCTCACCTTTTTGCAAGGCATATTTTTCACCCATGATCCCTTGCAGTTCCGGGAACTCATAGACCATCTGAGAAACCAGGTCGAATTTGCTGATTTGGGCTGCCCGATCAGCATTTTTCAAGATTTCAGGCGAAAACTCCATTCTATCAGCAATCAAGCCTACAAGCTTGCGAACACGTTCTGACTTTTCAGCAATCGTTCCAATCTCTTCGTGGTATACAACATTTTTCAATTTGTCCAATGCTGCATCAATCTGCATTCTTTGATCCTCTCTATAGAAGAATGCTGCATCCGCGAGTCGCGCCCTAAGAACTTTCTCATTTCCGCGAGCTACTTTTTCTATATGGAGGTGGTCACCATTTCTGACTGTAATGAAATGAGGCAGCAAGTCGCCGCTCTTTGATTTCACCGGAAAGTACCGTTGGTGCTCCTTCATGGAAGTGATCAGGACTTCGCTCGGAATTTCCAGGAATTCATCTTCAAAACGGCCATATAAGGCTGTTGGATATTCAACGAGGTTATTGACTTCTTCCAGCAAATCTTCATCAACCGGAACTGCCCAGCCATTCTCCTCCTCGATTTTTTCGAGCTGTGAAATAATCGCCTCTTTGCGCTTTTGAGCATCAGCAACTACATATTGCCCTAATAATGCTTCTTCATATTCCTGAGGATTGGATAAGACAATCTCTCCTTCCCCAAGGAACCTATGGCCTCTGGTTGTGCTGCCAGTTTCAGCACCAGCGATTTCAAATGGAATGATTTCATTTCCAAACATCGCAACAAGCCATTTGATCGGACGTACATAACGAAGCTCACGATCGGCCCAGCGCATATTTTTAGGGAATGTCAGTCCAGATATAATCCCTTTCAACTCTACAAGCAATTCAAAGGTTTCCTTCCCTTTGATGAATTTCTTTACGTGAGCATATTCAACACCATTGATTTCTTTAAAATAAATATCCTCAACACTCAATCCCTGGCCGCGTGTGAAGCCGATTGCTGCTTTAGACCACTCTCCACCTTCAGCCATAGCGATTTTTTTAGCAGGGCCCTTCGCTTCTTCCTCACTGTCTTCCTGACGCTCATCAACATTCAGGACAAGCAATGCAAGCCTTCGCGGTGTGGAATAAAGCTTGATTTCTTCGAAGCCGATATTATTCGTGTTCAGCCACTTCTCCACCTTGGAAGCAAGCTGGTTTATGGAGTCAGTAATAAATCTTGCAGGCATTTCTTCCAGACCGATTTCAAGTAATAAATCACGTTTAGTCATTTTCCACCTGCTCCTTCCGTTTAATGATTGGGAAGCCTAATTTCTCTCTTTCCTCGTAAAAAGTTTTCGCTACTTTCTTCGCAAGATTTCGGATACGGGCAATATAGCCGGTCCTTTCAGTTACGGATATCGCTCCGCGGGCATCTAGAATGTTAAAAGTGTGGGAACACTTCAGGACATAGTCATAGGCAGGATGGACAAGACCTTCATCCATCTGGCGATTTGCTTCTTTCTCATAAATGCTGAAAAGATTAAAAAGCATATCTTTATCGGATGTCTCAAACGTATATTTTGAGTGTTCATATTCTGGCTGTCCAAATATATCTCTTACAGTAAAACCTTCTGTCCATTCCAAATCAAAGACATTTTCCTTGTCCTGGATATAGGATGCAAGACGCTCGATTCCATAAGTAATTTCAACGGATACCGGTTTGCAATCCAGGCCGCCTACTTGCTGGAAATAAGTGAATTGCGTGATCTCCATCCCGTCAAGCCATACTTCCCAACCAAGACCAGCACATCCTAGTGATGGATTTTCCCAATTGTCTTCTACAAAACGGATATCATGTTCAAGGGGATCGATTCCCAATGCTTTTAGCGAATCAAGGTACAGTTCCTGGATATTGTCCGGTGACGGCTTCATGATCACCTGGAATTGATGATGCTGATAAAGCCTGTTTGGATTTTCTCCGTAGCGGCCATCAGCTGGGCGGCGTGATGGCTCAACGTACGCGACATTCCATGGTTCAGGTCCAATCGCCCTTAAAAATGTGTATGGACTCATCGTTCCGGCACCCTTTTCGGTGTCATATGCCTGCATAAGGACGCATCCTTGTTCAGACCAATGTTTTTGCAATGTTAAAATCATATTCTGGATATTCATCTTTAAACACCTCCGAAAATTTTGAATCGAGTTTTCTAATCATTTTTCTGTGAATAACCTATATCCAAATAAAAAAACTCTCGCCCCCTATGCATCTAATTCATGCATAGGGACGAGAGTTTACCCGCGGTTCCACCCTATTTGCTGCAAAGAGCAGCCTCTTTAAATTCGATGTCGCTCCGGAACGCCTTCCTTAATTTCTGCAATCCGGCTCACACCATACCCGGACTCGCTAATACAGAGGGATTTAAGTACTATTTTCCTTCACCGCAACATATGTAATTATGATGAAATCTTTTCCTTGTACGATGGCTTACAATGATCCATCGGCAAATAAGAAAAGCTTTTGATTTGAATGATAGCGAAAAGAGAATGCAATGTCAATAGTTACAGTTGGTCCCTGAAAGAATCCATTTGATCGAGGAATTTCCTTGTTTTTAAATACAGTCCAGAATATTCATCGTAATATGCCGAAATAACCTTTTTCAGCTCAAGCTTCGTTTCTGGCTTAACTGATATATTGCCAAGACGGCTTAAATCCAGCAAGTAAAATAAGCGGAGCAGCCTTACAGTACCTGGCGTGGTCTTGATCCTGTATGGATCCATTTCAAAACAGCGATGGCACAGCAGACCGCCCTCCCTGATTGAAAAATTGAACTCACCCTCTGTATTGCCACAATTTGCACACTTGTCCAGAATAGGATAGAGTCCCTGGACATTCAGCATTTTCATTTCATAAATAAAAGTGAGAATTTCCATATCATAGCCTTCATTCATGAAATTCAGCGTCTGAAGAAGCAATTCGAACAGAAATGGGTTGGATTTCTTTTCATCCGTCACTTTATCAGTCAAATCGACAATATAGCTGGCATGCGCAGTAAGGAAAATATCCTCCCGGATCGATCTCATTGATGAAATCATTTCCCCCTGCTGCAGACTGCCCAGACCTGAACTTGCCTGAAAAAGAAACTGTCCGTAAGTAAAAAGTTGGGTGACAGCAGAAAGCCTACTATTAGGCTTTTTAGCACCTCTTGCCATCACACCAACTTTACCAAATTCCCTTGTATATAAGGTAACTATTTTATTGTTCTCGCCATAACTTGTCGTTCTAATGACAATGCCTTCACATTTCTGCAGCATTTTTTGTCACCATCCATTACTACAGACAAACCTATGAGATTGGAAAATCAATTTCTGCTAGTTCTTCCTCCTGATAACCGGGTATTTCTTGATCGTCTTTCTCTAATTCCTTAAAGAGAAGATATGTGTCAATGTTACCTGTCTGCGAAAACACCTTCCAGGTAAAATCCAACATCGAAAACCCCACCTTTCGTTTTTTCACTAGCAATTTATCTATCCCAAATCCTTATGAATATCATAGCCTGTCAATCAGATTTTCATGTCACGTAAAAATTGTAAATCCTATTAATGAATAATATTTGCGGACCGTTAATATGTTAATGAGGGAGCATTCGCCAAACAGGCTTAATACTCATCTTCCCTGAATCCGAAGTCACGAAGCTGTGTAGCTTTGTTTCTCCAATCCTTCTGCACCTTTACCCACAATTCCAGAAACACTTTCGTACCGAGCAGATTCTCGATATCATGACGTGCCCTTTTACCGATTTCCTTCAGCATACCGCCCTGCTTGCCAATGATGATTCCCTTCTGGGAGTCCCTTTCAACAATAATAGTTGCCATGACATGCACCATTTCCTTTTCCGGCTGGCGTTCCATTTTTTCAATGACAACAGCAAGCGAATGAGGAATTTCTTCCCTTGTCAAATGCAGTGCTTTTTCCCTGATCAATTCAGAAACAATGAAACGTTCAGGATGGTCCGTTACCTGGTCAGCGGGATAGAACTGTGGCCCTTCCGGCATTCTCACCTTGATTTGCTCGAGAAGCTTTTCGACATTGTTTCCTTCAAGAGCAGATATCGGAACAATTTCAGCAAAATTGAACTTTTCATTGTAGGACTCAATTAGTTTGATTAGCTCATCAGGATGGATCAGGTCGATTTTATTGATGACAAGGAAAACGGGTGTTTTTACATTCTGAAGTTTCTCAATGATAAATTCTTCACCGCGTCCATATCCTTCCTGGGCATTGACCATGAACAATACCAGATCCACTTCTTTCAATGTGTTTTGTGCTACCTTCATCATGAAATCGCCAAGACGATGCTTTGGTTTATGGATTCCTGGTGTGTCTATGAATATCAACTGTGAATCATCAAGCGTAAGGACACCCTGCACCTTATTTCGGGTCGTTTGCGGTTTATCGCTCATGATCGCAATCTTTTGCCCGATCACCCTGTTAAGAAAGGTCGACTTTCCTACATTAGGTCTTCCGATAATGGAAATGAAGCCTGATTTGTGAGATTTGTTGTTACTGCCTTGATTATTAAAATTCATACTGTATTTCCCTTCTCCACTTTATTTTAACTTATTTTCAGTGTGATTTCATCGTTTGTAGCAAAAATGAAATATAAAATTTTAAATTTTCTAAAAACATACAAGCATTGTTTTTACACTGTGATGATATTTTACTTAAGTTTTTCCCTGTTTTCAAATTTGTTCAAACATGATAAGAAAAGCGCAAGCGCCTAGGTCAGCCCCGACAAGCGTTGGAGGGCCGACCAGTGAAGTCGTTCTTTGACTTCATTGGGCGGACCGAACTCGAAAAGTATAGCCGACTGTCCAGAAACGCAGAAACTGGAGACTCCGACAAAGAAGCGCTTTTTGCTTCTGCCGGCGGAGTTGAAGTTTCGGAGTTTCTAGGCGGCGACACTAGACAATTCGAAAAGCGGAGGCGACTGCCCAACTCCGACAAGCGTTGGAGGGCCTGACAGTGAAGTCGCTCTTTGACTTCATTGACAGGACCGAAACGTCTCGAGGAGTTAGGAGCCGCAGCTAGACAAACGTCTCGAGGGGCTAGGCGCTGGAGCTGGACAATAAGAAAAGCGCAAGCGCCTTGGTCAGCCCCGACAAGCGTTGGAGGGCCGACCAGTGAAGTCGTTCTTTGACTTCATTGGGCGGACCGAAACGTCTCGAGGGGCTAGGCGCTGGAGCTGGACAATTCTCGAAGTTGAAATGATATAAAGTCTAATATGGTTAAAAAAACATCAAAAAACTTTTGTTGAGATCGCCAGGGCAAATCGTATTTTTCATAGGACTATCATGATAAAAAAAGTTGCCCTAAACGGACAACTAATTAAACCATGCTAATAATCTTGGCAGAAAAATAAGAATTCCAATCATGACACTTGCAAGCGCAAAAACCAGGACGGCACCGGCAGCGATATCTTTGGCCTGCTTGGCAAGCGGGTGATATTCTTTCGTATACATATCAACCGTTCTTTCTATTGCCGTATTCATCATTTCCATCGAGATCATGCCGCCAATGGATAATATGATGGCAATCCATTCGAACTTGTTAATCGAAAAAACAAATCCCGCTATAATGACCAAAACGGAGATCGTTATGTGGATTCGGACATTTCGTTCTTTTGCTGCCGCTTCTGCGATTCCCTCGAAACCAAATTTGAAGGAGGAAGCAAGTGTATGCTTCCTCTGTTTATCAGCGGCCAAGCCCAAACCCATCCAGGATTTCTTTTTGTCTGTCAAACATCTGTTTTTCATCCTGTTCATTCATATGGTCATAGCCTAATAAATGCAGGAGGCCATGGACCGCAAGGAAGCCAAGTTCCCGCATGAATGGATGGTTATATTCTTCCGCCTGTTCCCTAGCTTTTGGAATGGAAATAATGATGTCACCCAGGATCCTTGGCATATCCACTCCCACAATCTCCAACTCTCCTTCACCCATTTCCTCAAGAGCAAATGAAATGACATCTGTCGGCCGATCCTTGTCACGGTATTCACGGTTGATTTCCTGAATTCTGTCATTCGACACGAATGTTACGGAAAGTTCACTGCCCTCCTGGACATTCTCCTTCTCTGCCGCATAATTCAATAATTTTTCTATTTCATTTATTTCCTGATCAGATAATTCATTTACTTCATCCAAAAAATCGATTTCTAAACTCATGCCTGCTTCACCTTCTGCTTATTCATTTCTGGATATTCAATTCTAGAATGGAAGATTCCCTTTAGTGTTTCACAAAGCGTATCAGCGACGGTATCCAGCTCTTTCAAGGTGATATCACATTCACCCAGCTGGCCATCCTGCAACCGGTCCCCAATAATATTGTGTACAAGCGTTTCAATTTGCTCATGTGTCGGGTGCGCCATTGATCTCACTGCAGCCTCCACACTATCCGCAATCCCAATGACTGCAGATTCTTTTGTTTGCGGCTTCGGTCCTGGATAACGGAAATCCTCTTCTTTCACCTCATGCCCGCCTTGCTTCGCCTTATGATAAAAATATTTTAACAAAGTTGTACCATGATGCTGTTCTGCGATATCAATGATCTCTTTTGGCATCCTGTGCTTACGAAGCATCTCAGCTCCGTCAGTAGCATGGGCGATAATGATATTTTTGCTTGTCAAAGCCGGCAATTTATCGTGTGGATTATCCATATTAATCTGGTTTTCAATAAAGAATTGCGGGCGTTTCGTCTTTCCGATGTCATGATAATAGCATCCGACCCTGGCCAGAAGCCCGTTCGCTCCTATTGCCTCACAAGCCGCCTCTGATAAGTTGGCAACCATGACACTGTGATGGTAAGTACCCGGAGCTTCTGTGAGAATTTTTCTTAAGAGCGGGTGGTTCGGATTGGAAAGCTCGATCAGCCTTAATGTTGACAGAATGCCAAACCCTGCTTCGAAGAATGGGAGCAAACCGATTGTCAAAACAGCCGAAACGATTCCGGAAACAAATGCAGCAGTAAAATAAAAACCGTATTCCAGACCAGAATACTGGCTGTTCCTTAAAAACAAAATCGAAAGGATCACAACCAGATTAACCACCGATACAAACATTCCTGCCTGAAGGATTTTCGAACGACGATTTTGTTTCTGCAGAAATAAAATTGCCGTCAGGCCGCTGATTAAAATATAGATTCCGATGGTAACATTCAGCGTTCCAGTTATCCCCTCATTAAAGATGATTGATCCTGTTACGGCCAGGATTGCCATTTGAAACAAAGCCAGTCTTTCATTAATCAGCATCTTGATCAGCATTGCTCCCATTGCAGCCGGAAAAAGATAGCCAATCTCCGAGTACTCGAATTCATCAAATAGACTGACAAGCTTCATCAACAGAATGGAAGTAATGAATATGATGCTGAAAATCAAAAGATTCTTCTGCTTTTTATCCACGTTTTCCATTTCGTTAAAAATAACAAACAAGGAAAAAAGAATCAAAGCTACAAGCATAGCCAGCCCGATAAAAGGCTTATAGGAGTTTTCACTTTCTAACAGACCTACAAGCTGGAGCTTTTTATAGACATCCCTGCTGATGAGCTGGCCTTCATCGACAAGTATTTGACCTTCAAGGATCCTGACAGGTTCCACACTGTCCATAGCCTGCTGGCGCTGATCTTCAGTTGCTTCCGGATCGTAGAATTCATTCTGGACGACTGCATAGCGGCCAAGCTCAATCACAGCTTTTTTTAAACTGCTGCTTAAACTGGTATACTTCAATTCTTCCTCTACATTTAACTTCGCATTCTCCACCTCATCTGCTGGAACACTGTGCTTCATCGTATTATTAATTGCCGTAACCGTAAGGTCCTTGGCAACCAGCAATTCTTCCTTCGGTGCTTGAAGCAAAGCAATGAACACTTCGTCTGATAAACTTTTTGTTTCACTCTCAGTCAACTTCGTTTTTAACATAGCCAGTTTTTCTTCTTTTGAAGGACCTTCAGGAACAGGAGCATCTTCCACACCTGCTTCTTCAGCTGTTTTCTTCTTCTGGTTGATCTCTTCCTGCACTTCATTATTGACTTCTGAAACTGAGCCGAAAATGGAAGTGATTAAATCCACCCTGTTCTGAGCATATTCACTCTTGACTCTGTAAACATCATTGACTTGCTCGACAGCATCCCTGCGGTTCGCTTCCGTGCTTTCCTTATCCTCGATGGTAATAGGCGACCTGATGGTTTTCTCCGCCACAGAGAATAACTCCAAATTAAGCTTTTCAGGTTTTACATTGCTGTACATCGCTGAATACATCACAACACCAATCAGCAAAAATAACAAAACCCTGAAAATCTTTATATTCAACAAATTCAATATGGCAGTTAACTGGACCTGCAGCTTTTCCATATACAGCCCTCCTATAAGAAAAGCGTAAGCGCCTTGACCAGTACCGACAAGCGCTGGAGGGCCGACCGGTGAAGTCGTTCTTTGACTTCATCGGGCGGACCGAAGCGACTCGAGGGACTAGGCGCTGAAGCTAGACATTAATCTTAGTTCAAAAAGTTCATACATTTATAAAGCGAAAAGCGTAAGCGCCTTGACCAGTCCCGACAAGCGTTGGAGGGCCGACCATTGAAGTTGCTCTTTGACTTCATTGGGCGGACCGATACGACTCGAGGGGCTAGGCGCTGGAGCTAGACATTAATCTAAGTGCAAAATTCCCTTTATAAAGGAACAGGCGTAAGCGCCTTGACCAATCCCGCCTTTGACTTTTTTTCAGGACAGAGTCGAGGGCCTATGCAACTAACCTAGACACTTCTCAATGGGAAATATAGACTTTCTTAAATAAAACCATAGGAACAAGTTTGAGAATAACTGGGAAATAGACTAACTTTATGTTCCATCATATCAGTTTTCCCTGGAATTTTCACCACTATTTGAGATTACGTCTGTCAATATCAGTTCTAGAACCGTTTTACCCTCAATAATTGCAAAAATCCGCCCTCGTTTTATCAAGAGCGGACTTAGATGGTTTATTCGTTTTTACCATATGCCTCGATGATCCTGCCGACAAGTGGATGTCTTACTACATCAGCCTGTTCAAGATGAACAAAGGATATTCCAGAGACATTCATCAGTACTTTTTCTGCTTCAACCAAACCTGATTTAGCACCCTTTGGCAAATCAATTTGTGAGGTGTCCCCAGTAATGATCATTTTAGATCCGAATCCCAGTCGAGTCAGGAACATCTTCATCTGGGCTTGAGTCGTATTCTGTGCCTCATCCAGGATCACAAATGCATCATCGAGTGTTCTTCCTCTCATATAGGCAAGAGGCGCAATTTCAATTGTACCTCTTTCAATCAGGCGCGTTGTATGTTCCGTACCAAGAATATCGTGAAGGGCATCATATAATGGGCGAAGATAAGGATCAACCTTCTCCTTCAAGTCTCCCGGAAGGAAGCCAAGGCTTTCTCCTGCTTCTACAGCCGGCCTGGTCAGGATGATTTTGGACACTGTCCCATTTTTAAGCGCTGTGACTGCCATTACGACCGCAAGATACGTCTTACCAGTACCAGCCGGCCCAATGCCGAAAACCAAGTCCCGGCTCTTGATTGCATTCACATAATGCCTTTGGCCAAGAGTCTTGACCCTGATCGATTTACCCTTAACGTTCTTACTGATTTCTTCATCATATAAATCCTTGAAATATTCCAGAGTTCCCTTTTCAGCCATTTGAATTGCGTAAACAGCTTCTCTTTGACTGATGCTGATCCCTTTGCGGATCACAGCGAGCAGATTTTGCAAAACAGCCTGTGCCATTTCCACTTTGTCCTCTGGTCCAGAGATACCTACTGACTCTCCCCTGGTCACAATCGAGACACCAAGCTCCTGCTCAATCAGTTTAAGGTTCATATCTGCATTGCCAAATAATGAAATGGCTTCAGTTGGGTTCGCTAGTTGTATTTCCATCGTTTTTAAGTCTTCTGTCATTCTCAGTCTCCTTGATAATTGGTTGTCCTTCTGCTATATCTTCAATGATTGTAAAATGTGTTGTTAGCTTTACTTTATCATTCTCAATTGACTGATGTAAAATTTTTTCCCCTTTAATGATAGCATTTTCAGGAAGGTAGTTTTTTATATCCTTTCTCGCCAAATCTTTTGCACTTTCGATTGCTTCTTCCTTCGAATATATGCGAGTTACCTGCTCCCTCTCCCTGAGGGTCTTTTTTCCCACCTTTAAAGGGAGTTCCCATCTAAAGAATTTCACCGGCTGTTCACTCACTTCGGTTTCATATTCACTGAACTCAGGTTTGCCGAAACCCCATACAGGCAAAGCCTTACCCGCGACTATAATTGAATATTTCTTTTTTTCATTTCCGTTATAAACCTGAAAGGTGCTCTTCAACGGCAATTCCACCTTTGTTGTATACCAGGTCTCACCAAGAATTTTCCCTTCAGCGGCAACTACCTTCAAATCATCTTCTTTACCATAAAGACCGGAAACAAGAAGTTGGCCAGGCTTAACATAATCATTCACTTCAACAACAGGTTCCCCTTTTTCGACAAAGATCTTGTAGATGGCTGCCTTTCGTTTTGCGACCAGGTGCCTCGGCCCTATGGCTTCTGCTTTTTTCGGTTCGCTTTTTTCCACAGCCTGAAAATGATAGGTCGTCCCTTTCAACTCCACACCGATCCAAGTAAGGGCCCCTACTTTATCTGTCAGCTCCTTCTGGATGCTTTCCACACTATCTAAAGAAAACTGCAATTTGCCGACGCCAATCCCCAGTCTGTCCAGTTCCTTGCGAATCTGATGTTCAGTCGCAGGGCTCGCTCCTTTTATCTCGATGCCCCAAACCATATTTGACAGGAGGATCATCAAAGCTAAAAATAAAAATGCACCGGCCAAAAAACCACTGTTTGTCCATAATTTCCTTAAAAAGAAAGGGCCGCCTGCCCTCTCTAAAAAACGGATTTTACAGTTGCTGTCCCTTGCCGGAATCCTGAGTTTTTTCACATCCTGAAGATTGACATAAAAGGTGACAGCCTCAGATCCATGTTTTTTCACATTCCATATCGAAACACCATTTCGTGTCAGCTGATTTAAAAATCTTTCTATTCCCTTTCCTGTCAATTTCACTTTAACTGTGCCAGAAAAGGTGTGGATCCATTGGTTTTTCATTATGCTCCCCCTTAATCAATCATTTATATAAATAACCTGATCTATTTTTCCTTCGAGCAAAATTTCCTCAGGCAATATTGTCTTGATCACAAATGCCTTTCCCTTGACGAGAAGCTGGCCCCCTTTTATCATCAGGCGCACTTCTCCATCCGAAAACGCAAGCAGACCCCGGTGATTTTCTATATAAATATGGACTTGCCCAATCATCGTGATTCTAGGGAGATCCATCATGACATCTTGAGGAAGATCCATCTTTTGTGTCATCCATTTTCGTACGTACTGGCCCCATTTTTTTGCCATAAAAAAAGAACCCCCTTTCATCTCATATGTATGAGAAAAAAGGAGGTTCTAGCACTATTTTTAACTTTATGGCTGCGCATTCTTCCAAGACTGCAGGATGGCAGGCAAATCCTTTGCCTAATTTCTCCTGACCGGGTTGTACGGCCTTTTTGCCCTTGGCTTGCCAAGGACTTCAGCCCAAATTATTCCCTCTACCAGCGTGTCCCTGTCTGGCTGGATGACCACCTC
The DNA here is from genome assembly GCF_053543455.1 of Mesobacillus sp. LC4. NCBI lineage: Bacteria > Bacillati > Bacillota > Bacilli > Caryophanales > Bacillaceae > Mesobacillus > Mesobacillus sp. LC4. The sequence continues at coordinate 248,008 of NZ_JBGCUB010000001.1, read as the reverse complement.
TGATACTTTTTGGTCTCTCTTTTGATTCAATCGACCTGACGATTCACCAGCAGACATCCTGCCTTTACTGGATCTCTCTTTGTTGGTAAGATCCTCTGCCTGAAGCTTTCTCTCTAGATAAACCTGCTGGAGATCATTAATGATTTCAACACCAGTTTCACCAGAATTGCGCTTTCCAGATTCGCGGCTTCGTTCGGTTTCCCTGCGAGAATCCTGACGAGGCTCATAATCTTTTTCGACTGGAGGCGCAGGCTCAACCCTTGCCTCTGCCGGCTGTCTCCTGGCAGGCGCAGGACGAGGCTGCCTTACTGGTCCAGGCTGTTGCATCGGACCAGGCGGCCTGACCGGACGGCGCTGTGGCTGCTGACCATCCGTCTTCTTTTTGTTAAAAAGACTGGAGATGACCCCGATCAAAATAAACAGGGCTATAGGATTGCTGAACAATTCAAATAAAAGTTCCATGAGCAGCCCCCCTTTCTTTTAACGGGTTCTTCCATCAATTATTATTTTTATCATCTTTTTTATTGTTTGTAAGCTTGCCAATAGAGCCTCTCATATCTGTATCTGCTTCGATATTCTGGATATTCATATAATCCATTACACCGATGTTGCCTTCACGAAGCGCTTCTGCCATTGCCAATGGTACAGTTGCTTCCGCCTCGACAACTTTCGCTCTCATTTCCTCTACGCGCGCTTTCATTTCCTGTTCTTGTGCTACAGCCATTGCGCGACGCTCTTCAGCTTTCGCCTGGGCAATCTTCTTATCGGCTTCTGCCTGCTCTGTCTGAAGCTCGGCACCGATGTTCTTGCCGATATCAACGTCCGCGATATCGATCGATAGAATTTCAAACGCCGTCCCCGCATCAAGACCTTTTGATAGGACTGTTTGCGAAATCATATCAGGATTTTCCAACACTTTTTTGTGGTTATCAGAAGAACCGATCGTCGATACAATACCCTCGCCTACACGGGCAACGATTGTCTCTTCACCAGCACCCCCGACAAGACGGTCGATGTTCGCTCTAACTGTAATCCTGGCTTTCGCCTTTACTTCGATCCCATCCATGGCCACACCAGCGATGAATGGCGTTTCAATTACTTTTGGATTTACACTCATTTGTACGGCTTCCAGTACATCACGGCCAGCAAGGTCAATCGCTGCCGCTCTTTCGAATGACAGCTCAATATTCGCACGGTGCGCTGCAATCAGGGCATTTACTACCCTGTCAACATTACCTCCCGCAAGATAGTGACTTTCAAGCTGGTTCGTCGTTACATTTAAACCTGCCTTGTGCGCCTTGATCATCGGATTGATGACCCTGCTTGGGATAACCCTTCTCAATCTCATACCAATCAGCGTGAAAATGCTGACCCTGACACCTGCTGCCAATGCTGAAATCCATAGCATTACCGGAACGAATGTCAGTAAAACACCAAGGAATATGATCCCAAGTGCAATGGCAACTAAAACAAATGCTGTACCTGCTTCCATATGAACTGCCTCCTAAAAATATTATTCCACAGTCTTTGAATCTCAAAGACCTCTGGTTTTTTTATCTCTACTTGTTGCTCCATTGATTCGTTGCGGCATGAGTACCCCATTGAACCCTTAATGAAAGAACAAATTAGATATCCGCAATTTCTCTAACTACAATCCTTGAGCCTTCGGTTTTGACAATCCTGACTCTCTTCCCCTTTGCTATAAAGCCACCTTCACTGACTGCATCTATGCGTTCATCCTCCACAACAATCGTTCCAGATGGCCTGAGGGGAGTCAATGTGACTCCTTCTACGCCTATCAATTCCAGGCGGTTTTTATTGGATACATAACCCTTTTCAGTGCTTGTTGAATCGGTCAGTATGATTCTTTTGAAAAATTTCATCTTTTTTCCAAACACCCTTATCATCAGAATAGATAAAACGATGGACGCAGTCAATGCGATCAGTAACGATATTCCCATATGGATCACATTGGCGGAGGCCATGAAAAAGCTCGCTATGATCGCTAATAAACCAATAGTTCCGGCTATCCCACCTGGTATGAAGAGCTCGAGCAAGATTAGCCCGACACCAAGTGCGAATAAAATCAATGTCTCGAAACCAGCGAGCCCAGCAACCATATGCCCATAGAAAAATAATAACAATGCTGATAAACCGGCAATACCCGGCAGACCAAATCCCGGAGAGTAAAGTTCAAGAACCAACCCAAGGCTGCCGACTGTCATCAGGATTGGAATCACTACAGGATGTGTAATGAATCTCGCTAGCTTTTCCGCGAAAGTCTCATTCACATTCTTGATTTCAGCATCCTCATAACCCAGTTTATTTAATAATTCGTTAAGATTTTTTACCGTTCCTTCCGAATAACCGACTTCAAGTGCCTGATCTGCCGTAAGAGTCAGAAGCTTACCCTTGCCTGCCCCGAGTTCAGGAAGATCAATGCTGTCATCAGCCATCGCCTGGGCATAGATCGGATCCCTTCCACTTTCAACGGCAGCCGCCTTCATGGCAGCGAACCAGTAAGATTCCGCTTTCTTTCCAGCAGTATTGCCCTGCTGGTCGATTATTGCAGCTGATCCCATAGTTGCCCCAGGAACCATATAAATCTCGTCTGTATTCAAGGAAATATAGGCACCGGCGGATAACGCTTTTTTATTGACGAAGGCAACAGTTTTCAAGTCAGTACCAGTCAACAGTTTGCCTATCCCATCAGCGGCATCAACGACTCCACCAGGTGTATGCACATCAAAAATGATTGCTTCCGCACCAGCCTCTTCCGCCTCCTCCACCGCTCTTTCCAGGAAGGCAAGCAGGCCCTTTTCGACTGTTTCTTCAATCGGCACCACATAGACTACTTTTTGATCAGCATCTGCAGTAAACGGATTGATCCAGCTGGCAAGTGACAAGAGGATGATGATGCTCGCAATCACTGATTTTATTTTCAATTCGGCACCTCCATTCATTAAAATAAGGCCATAGCGGTAATACGCATTTGAACACCAAAAGGTTTCAAAGATTTCCTACAGATTTTTAAATTATTTAACTTGAATTGAAATGTTCATTTTTGATGTTAAGATATTCCGCCAATCCTTTCATACCATGGATATTGAATGTTCAATTTAGCCCATTGTGGAGCTGGAGCACAAATGGGGCTCATAGAACCTTTTTCTATGACCTTTTTAGGAACTCGAGCCTCTGTTTGGGCTTATAGAATCTTTCTATGTGACCTTTTGCGGAGGCAGAGGCTCAAGTTCGCCATATAAATTCCAAACTGTGTAGAAATTACAAGAGAATACGCAACTTTGTATAGACAATTACATAGCAAAATTAATTATGTTAGGACAGCTTTTAGTATGCGCTAAAAAGGCCGCAAGAATATCCTGCGGCCTTCGAGCTTTTTATGAAAGGTGTTGTTGTACAAGTTTATTAACGAGAGATCCGTCTGCTTTACCTTTTACTTTAGGCATAAGGACAGCCATTACTCTACCCATATCGGCTTTCGATGCCGCACCGGTCTCCGCGATAGCTTCTTTGACGATTTCCGTCACTTCTTCTTCGCTAAGCTGCTGTGGCATGTAAATTTCGACATGCTTTAGTTCTGTTTGTATCTTTTCAACGAGGTCTTGACGACCAGCTTTTTCAAATTCCTGGAGGGAATCTTTGCGTTGTTTCACTTCACGAGAAAGTACAGTTAACTCTTCTTCTTCGGATAATTCCTGCTTGCCCTGCTTGATTGCTTCATTCTGCAGGGATGCTTTGACCATCCGAATCGTCGTGAGTCTGTCCTTTTCTTTGTTCCTCATCGCTTGTTTCATATCATTATTTAAACGCTCGAGCAGGCTCAAGTTATTCCACCCTCTCTTAGAACTTGCGTTTTCTAGCAGCTTCAGACTTTTTCTTACGCTTTACACTAGGTTTTTCGTAGAATTCGCGCTTTCTAGCTTCTTGGATAGTACCTGATTTAGATACAGTACGTTTGAAGCGTCGAAGAGCATCTTCAAGCGATTCGTTTTTACGAACGACAGTTTTAGACATTCTCTTTCCCTCCCTCCGAGCACAACACACTAACACCAAAACACATGGAAACCATGTACCTTGCAATTATAATATAACACTGGCAGGAGGTCAACTGTATTTAGCCCTTGTTTTTAGAATATGTACTTTTGCACAATAACATACTGTCTGCAAATTTTATTAGCATGTCCTGTCTGCCTCTTCATACATATAAATGGGAGGGGGAGTACGATGGTCTATCTATTATTTTTCCTATTATTCCTTGCCGTCTTCATCGGAGGAATGACATTGCTTCGAAAAGGCTTATTCGATTTATCCGCAAGCAGGATGAAGAATTGGCTGGCCCACATGACCGATACACCAATAAAAGGGCTGATTGCCGGAACCATCGTTACAGCCCTCCTGCACAGCAGTTCGGCTGTCATGGTCATCACGATCGGCTTGATTTCTGCAGGCCTGCTGAAGTTCTCGAATTCAATCGGTATCATTCTTGGCTCAAATATCGGGACAACCTTCACACTTGAAATCATCACGTTCAACATCGACGCCTTTATCGTGCCTTTTGCTGTCATCGGCGCTATCTTAATGGTAATGAGAAATAAAACCTGGCGGAATATTGGAGCCATTTCATTTGGGATTGCAGCTGTTTTTGCAGCAATGCGAGGCTTCACCTTCCTCGCTGATCCTGTGACCAGCCTTCCAATTGTCGATCACGCCCTCGCCAATTTGAACAATAGCCACTTAATAAGCATTTTTACAGGCATGGTTGTTACAGCTATGATCCAGTCCAGTACAGCGATGACTGGAATAATCATGGGGTTTCTGTCTGAAGGAACTTTAAGCATGGATTCAGCAGTAGCCTCGATGCTTGGTGCCAATATAGGGACATGCATTACCGCGATGCTGGCGTCGATTGGTGCTGGAAAAGAGGCCAGGCTAACAGCATTTGCCCATGTATGGCTGAATATCGCTGGGGCTGCAGTCTTCTATCCATTCATTGACCAAATTGCCTCATTGGCTGCCTTGACTGCCACAAGACCAGAAGTCCAGCTGGCGCATGTGAGTGTCATCTATAATATAATCGCTTCCTTGCTTGTACTGCCTGTCGCCGAGAAATTCGGCAGGATGATTGAATTCATTCACGGGAGGGAGAAACGTGTTTAGGTTTTGAAAACTCATTTGGACATCAAAAAATGAAATGTGGTCGATATATCTATTTTTTCGCCGATATATTCTAAAATGTGGTCGATATATTTATATTTCCGCCGATATATCTTAATCCTGGTCAATACCTATCTAAATGTACCCTTAAAAACATTAAAAGAGCTGGCATTTTTGCCAGCTCTTTCACAACTCTTTATATAACGGCGTGTTCAGCTACAGTTTCATCGTCCAGTACGCGGACGAATTGTCCTTCATTAAAAGGATAGCCTGCTTTTGCGATTTTGACCTTCACGATTTTTCCAATCATATCTTCGGTAACAGGGAAAACCACTTTCAAGTAGTTGTCTGTATAACCTACATATAGTCCGCTCTCTGGTTCTTCCTTGTAAATCTCTTCAGGGATGACTTCTAGCACTTCATTTTCAAACTGAGAAGCATATTCCTTAGCCAGCTGGTTGGAAAGCTCGATCAACCTGTGTACGCGTTCGTTTTTCACTTCTTCGTCCACCTGGTCTTCCATTCTTGCAGCAGGAGTACCTGTCCGTTTGGAATATGGGAAGACGTGCAGCTCTGAGAATTGATGTTTCTTGATGAAATTATAGGTTTCCATGAATTCTTCTTCCGTTTCACCAGGAAAACCAACAATGATATCAGATGTCACGGCAAGGCCTGGCAATACTTCCTTCAGTCGGTCAAGACGCTCTCCGAAAAATTCCATTGTGTATTTGCGGCGCATACGTTTTAAAACTGTGTCAGATCCGGATTGAAGCGGAATGTGCAAGTGACGGACGATGATATTCGATTGATCGATTACCTCGATCACTTCATCTGTAATTTGGCTTGCTTCAATAGAGGAAATGCGCAGGCGCTTTATGCCTTTTACTTGAGCCTCAAGATCCCTAAGAAGTGCTGCAAGGTTGTAATCCTTCATATCTTCACCATATCCGCCTGTATGGATACCGGTTAGGACGATTTCCTTGTAGCCTGCATCAACAAGCTGCTGCGCCTGGCGAATGACCTCTTGTGGATCACGGGATCTCATCAAACCGCGTGCCCATGGAATGATACAGAAAGTACAAAAGTTGTTGCAGCCTTCCTGGATTTTCAATGAAGCTCTTGTACGGTCTGTAAATGCCGGTACATCCAATTCCTCATAAACACGGTTCTTCATGATATTTCCTACAGCATTGATTGGCTGGCGCTCTTGCTTGTACTGTTCAATATACTCAAGCATTTTAACACGGTCCTGTGTTCCAACGACAATATCTACTCCAGGAATCGCCATGATTTCTGCAGGGGAGGTCTGCGCATAGCAGCCCGTAACACAAATAACAGCGTCCGGATTCTTACGCACAGCCCGGCGAATGACCTGGCGGCTCTTCTTGTCCCCTGTATTCGTTACCGTACAAGTGTTGATGACATAAACATCTGAGGTAGATTCAAATTCTACCCTCTCGTATCCTTGTTCCTTAAATAATTGCCAGATGGCTTCTGTTTCGTAGTGGTTAACCTTGCAACCTAGTGTATGAAAAGCAACTGTAGGCATTATCTTCACCTCAATAATTCAAAATGATAGGAAACAGCAGACAAGGCATATAGCGGTGCTGTTTCTGTACGCAAAATGCGCGGCCCGAGACCACAAACTAAAAATCCATTTTCACTTAATAGGACAACTTCCTCGGATGTAAGTCCTCCTTCAGGACCGAATACAATCAGGAGACTGTCTCCTTCCTGCAATTTCGCGAGAGTAGAAGAAAGGACCGACGCTTCGCCCTCCCTTGCCTCTTCCTCATAAGCAACCAGTTTATACGTATACTCATCGCTCAATTTAATTAATTCTTTGAGGCTGACAGGTTCCCTCACTGCTGGAACATGGCTGCGATGCGATTGCTCGGCAGCTTCCTTGGCAATCTTCTGCCAGCGTTCAACCTTTTTGGCAGCCTTCTTGCCGTCCCATTTAACAATTGAGCGGGATGCGGTAAAAGGGACAAATTCAAAGGCACCTAGTTCAGTACCCTTCTGGATAATCAATTCGAGCTTATCCCCTTTGGGCAGACCGCTCGCAATAACGACATGGACTGGAAGCTCGGTAGTCCCATCCTCCCATTTTACAACGTTTGCCACTACGATTTCATCGGTAATTTCTGCAATCTGGCAAACTGCGCTTTTTCCCATAGGCGTGACACAGATGATTTCATCCCCAGCCTTCATCCTCATGACACGTACAATATGATGATAATCGTCGCCGCTAATATTGAACTCTTCCATATTCGCTTGTTTTTCAATAAAATACCGCTGCACCATAGCACCTGCTTTCCTAAAAGCGCAAGCGCCTTGAGCCGTCCCGACAAGCTTCTAGAGGGCCAGGCACTGGAGCTAGACATCTAATAGATTGAATACATAACATTTAACAAGATAGAAAAAAGGGGATAAACCGTTCCCCTTTTTCTACATTATTTCTTTTTGCTGATGATCGCAACCCAGTCTTCCATAGATATTATCTCCTCTATTTCAAAGCCAGCATTGATCATTGCATCTTTGACAACTTCTTTCTTCTGTTGGATGATGCCAGAAGTGATGAAGTACCCGCCATTTTTCACGACCTTGCCTGCATCATCAGCAAAACGTAAAATCACTTCTGCCAGGATATTCGCTACGACAATATCTGCCCCTTCTTCAACACCGTCAAGAAGATTGTTTTGTGAAATGGTTGCCACATCGTGGACTTTGTTCAGTTTAAGGTTGAGTTTTGCCACCTGCACTGCTACATCATCCAGATCCATAGCTTCCACTTTTCCTGCCCCCAGCTTAGCTGCTGCAATACTAAGGACACCTGATCCTGTACCAACGTCCACGACACGGTCACCAGGCTGGACAGTTCTTTCCAGGGCCTGGATACACATGACAGTTGTCGGGTGCGTTCCTGTACCGAATGCCATTCCCGGGTCAAGCTCGATGATCAATTCATCTGTGTTGACTGGAGTATAATCCTCCCAAGTTGGAACGATCGTGAACTTCTCAGAGATTTTCACAGGGTTGTAGTATTTCTTCCAGGCAGTTGCCCACTCTTCCTCATTCACTTCACTGATTGATACCTTATTCATCCCGATATCGATATTGTAGATGATCAGGTTATTGATCGCTTCTTTTATCTCATCGACTGTTTCTCCAAGAAAACTATTTACCGGCAGATAAGCTTTTACGATAACTCCTTCTTCCGGATAATCATCTGGATTAAGCTGGTATATTTCCCCGAACTGGTCCTCTCTTTCCTTCTCAAGCTCCAGCGGATCTTCTATTACAACCCCGCTCGCGCCTGCTTCGTGCAGGATATTGGAAATCGGCTCAACCGCTTCATTTGTAGTTAAAATGCTGATTTCAGACCATTTCATTTATACCAACTCCATTCGATTAATCACCTTTAAAGGCACGTTTTACTTTGGAAAAAAAGCCTTCTTCCTGCTCTCCAAGAGGAGACTGACCGCTCACTTCGGCGAACTCACGGAGAAGCTGCTTTTGCTTTTCAGACAGTTTGGTTGGAGTCACGATACGGACAAGGACATGTTGGTCTCCTGTACCATACCCGCGGACGTTCGGTACCCCTTTTCCTTTCAAGCGGAACTTTGTACCTGTCTGTGTTCCAGCAGGAACTTTCAATTTCACTTTACCATGCAGTGTAGGGACTTCAACTTCATCACCAAGTGCTGCCTGGACAAAGGTAATCGGCATTTCACAGTATATATCATCGCCGTCACGCTCAAAAAATTCATGAGACCTGATGTGGAAGACAATATAAAGATCACCTGCAGGTCCACCATTGATACCGGCTTCTCCTTTTCCTGCCACTCTCAGCTGCTGGCCATCATCGACACCAGCTGGGATTTTAACATGTATCTTGTTCCTTCTTGTAACCTTTCCTGTTCCGGAACATGTCTTACATCTTTCTTTGATTTCTTTCCCTGTTCCATTACAGTGGTGACAAACTCTGCGGTTAACAATACGTCCAAATGGAGTGTTTTGTTCCACGCTGATCTGGCCGCTGCCATGACAGTGTTTACATGTATCCACTTTAGTTCCTGGTTTTGCTCCAGTTCCGTCACATGTATCACATTCTTCTTCACGAGGAATTTCGATGTCCGTTTCCTTGCCAAAAACAGCTTCCTCGAACTTCAAGGTCATTGTGTACTGGAGATCGGCACCCTGCCTTGGCGCGTTAGGATCACGGCGTCTGCCGCCACCGCCGCCAAAGAAAGAATTGAAAATGTCTTCGAAACCGCCAAAACCGCCTCCGAAGTCACCGCCGCCGCCAAATCCCTGGTTAGGGTCGACATGGCCGAACTGGTCATAGTGAGCGCGCTTTTGATCGTCACTTAATACCTCGTATGCTTCTTTAACTTCTTTGAATTTTTCATCTGCTCCCGGCTCTTTATTGATGTCCGGATGGAATTGCTTAGAAAGCTTGCGATAGGCTTTCTTTAATTCATCCTTCGTAGCCGATTTACTGACTCCGAGGACTTCATAGTAATCCCGTTTACTCATGATTACCACTCCCGAATCTTTTCACATAAAGATAATTCTAACATTCCCGTACATTCATACGCAATATTTAAAGTATCTGATATGCAGTATTTTGTGACTCTTTTTTATTTCATTAGTTTTGAAATATTAGACTGTTGATTTCCGTTCCAGGCGAATCAATCAACAGGTTTTTACCTAAACAACTTCTAAGATTTTATAGCAGTACTGTAGACATTAAAAAAGCCAAAGCCAAGTATGACCTGACTTTGACTTTTGGGATGGTTCTTTATACAGGGCTGTTGATTTTCGTTCCAGGCGCTTCGCTTTCCGCGGGCAGTCGGGGAGCCTCCTCGGCGCTTTAAGCGCCTGCGGGGTCTCCCCATGACTTTCTCATCCCGCAGGACATTGATTGGGCATCATCGAACTTGCCCACGCACGAAGGAAATGCGGTAGCATTTTCGAGGAGTCTTCGCGCCTTCCACTACAATCAACAGACGTTTAAAAAGTAAGACTGTAAATAACAGAGCCTCTGAGTATCTATAATTTATTTATCGTCGTTGACTTCTTCGAATTCTGCGTCTACGACATTGTCGTCTTTCTTTGTTCCTTCTTGGCCTTCTGCGCCTTGCTGTGCCTGTTGTTGCTTGGCTGCTTCTTCGTAAAGCTTGACGCTTAGGTTTGTAACGATTTCTTGAAGCGCGTCCTTCTTAGTGCGGATTTCTTCGATTTCGCCTTTTTCGATTGCAGCCTTCAGCTCATCTTTTGCTTCGTTCGCTTTCTTGACTTCTTCTTCATCTACCTTGCCTTCAAGGTCCTTCAAAGTCTTTTCTGTAGTGAAGACTAGCTGATCGGCTTCATTGCGAAGTTCTACTTCTTCTTTCAGCTTCTTGTCAGCTTCAGCGTTCTCTTCCGCTTCTCTTACCATACGGTCGATTTCATCATCAGACAAGCCAGTAGAAGACTTGATAGTGATTTGTTGTTCCTTGTTTGTTCCAAGGTCTTTCGCACGAACGTTTACAATACCGTTTTTGTCGATATCGAATGTAACTTCGACCTGAGGTACTCCGCGTGGTGCCGGCGGGATATCCGTCAACTGGAAGCGGCCAAGTGTCTTGTTGGCAGAAGCCATTGAACGCTCACCTTGCAGCACGTGGATGTCAACAGCCGTCTGGTTGTCAGCAGCTGTAGAGAATACCTGTGATTTTGAAGTTGGGATTGTTGTGTTACGGTCGATCAGCTTAGTGAACACGCCACCCATTGTCTCGATTCCAAGTGAAAGCGGAGTAACATCAAGAAGAACTACGTCTTTCACGTCTCCAGAAATAACGCCGCCCTGGATTGCAGCACCCATGGCTACAACTTCATCAGGATTCACACCTCTGTGAGGATCTTTTCCTGTTTCCTTCTTGATTGCTTCCTGAACAGCCGGGATACGTGTTGATCCACCGACAAGGATAACTTTATCCAGTTCAGATGGGCTCAAGCCAGCATCTTTAAGTGCCTGGCGAGTTGGTCCCATAGTACGCTCTACCAAATCTGCAGAAAGCTCTTCGAATTTAGCGCGAGACATGTTTAATTCAAGGTGAAGCGGTCCAGCTTCGCCTGCAGTGATGAACGGAAGGGAAATCTGTGTAGAAGTTACACCAGAAAGATCCTTCTTCGCCTTCTCTGCTGCATCTTTAAGACGCTGAAGAGCCATTTTGTCTTTAGAAAGGTCGATGCCGTTTTCTTTTTTGAATTGTTCTACCAAATAGTCAATGATGACCTGGTCGAAATCGTCTCCGCCAAGACGGTTGTCACCTGCAGTAGATTTTACTTCGAATACGCCATCGCCTAATTCAAGGATGGAAACGTCGAAAGTACCGCCGCCAAGGTCATAAACAAGGATTGTCTGGTCTTCATCCATTTTATCAAGGCCGTAAGCAAGTGCTGCAGCTGTTGGCTCGTTGATGATACGCTCAACTTCAAGACCTGCGATTCTTCCTGCATCCTTTGTTGCCTGACGCTCTGCATCATTGAAGTAGGCTGGTACTGTGATGACAGCCTTCGTTACAGGCTCACCAAGATAGTCTTCAGCATAAGACTTCAAGTATTGAAGAATGACAGCTGATAATTCCTGTGGTGAGTATTCTTTGCCTTCAGCTTCCACTTTATGGTCTGTTCCCATGTGGCGCTTGATGGAGATGATTGTATTTGGGTTAGTGATTGCCTGGCGTTTTGCTACTTCACCCACCTGGCGTTCGCCGTTTTTGAATGCGATGACAGAAGGAGTCGTTCTGTTACCTTCTGGATTAGGGATTACTTTTGGTTCGCCGCCTTCTAATACGGCTACACAAGAGTTAGTTGTTCCTAAGTCAATACCGATGATTTTACTCATTTTCAATTACCTCCTGGATCTTTTATGTAGGCTCTTTATTGGTTCACTTTTACCATTGCTGGACGAATGATGCGGTCCTTTAGCATATAGCCTTTTTGGAATTCTTCAACCACAATGTTAGGACCGTAATTTTCATCTTCAGCCTGCATCACTGCCTGATGAAGATGCGGGTCAAATTCTTTGCCTACAGCTTCAATGACTTCAACGCCTTCATTCTTAAGGGCGTCAAGCAAGCTGCGGTAAACCATTTCCACTCCCTGTTTAAGGGATTTCGCCTGTTCATTATCCACATCCATCTTCAGTGCACGTTCGAAGTTATCGATGGCCGGAAGCAGATCAGTAATAATGTTTTGGGCTCTATATTTAGCGCTCGCTTCAAGTTCAATCCTTGAACGGCGGCGGAAGTTGTCAAAATCAGCCTGAAGGCGCAGGTAACGGTTGTCAGCTTCCTCAAGCTTGCCTTCCAATTCAGCCACTTTCTGCTCCATTGGGTCTTGCTGATCTTCATGAGCTGGAATTTCTTCCGTTTGTTCAGAAGCTTCGTTTTCGGCAAAAACCTCTTCAACCGTTTCTTCTTCCGTCTGGCTGTTCAATTCTTGCTCAGTGTTTCTCTCTTCTGTCAAGTTAACTCACCTCCCTAAAAGTGTCGCGGCATTTGATGCCTCATTGTTCCAGGCAGTGCCCGGATTGATTTATATTTCAACGAAGCAAACATGCTTCAGTAGAAAACACATGAGAATTCAGGATGGAACAGGCTGCTCCACCCTTAATCAATATTTCCATGCTTATTTATTTTGATACAGCTGCGTAAGCACCTTGGACAAATCTGTACTGATCAATTGAAGCAAACTGATGACTCTTGAATACTCCATTCGTGTTGGTCCTAAAACCGCGATGGATCCAAGCTTTTCCTCTCCCATTGAATACGTGGCCGTGATCAGGCTGCAATTTTCCATTGCAGAGTTATCATTCTCCGTGCCAATCTTGATATTGATTCCGGCTGAATTTTGTCTGATCAGATGGTATAAACCATCTTCATGTTCAATCATATTCATCAGGTTGCGGATTTTATCGACATCGTTGAACTCTGGCTGGCTGAGAATATTCGTCTTACCGCCAAAGAACACCTTTTCACTTGCCGGCATGTTCAGTGTATCCATGATGGTATTGAGGAGCGTGTCATAACTGCTGATATGCTGGCGGAGCAGCATAGCGATTTCCTTGTAGATCTTCGAATTCAGATTGGTAAGCGGAACGCCTGCCAGTCGGTCATTCAGGATATTGACCATTTTTTCAACATCTGATGGATCAATGCTGGTCGGGAAATGGAACATCCTATTTTCTACATGCCCTGTATCGGTTACGATGATGGCGATAGCCGTGTCCTTATTCAAGGGGACAATCTGCAATTTCTTAAGCCTGTTGTCCTTTACAGCCGGTCCAAGAACAATCGACGTATAATTCGTCATTTCTGATAAAATTCTCGCTGATTTCTGGACGATTTTCTCCAGTTCGTATATACGCTCAGCAAAAATGGATTTGATCGCCGCCATATCGGAGCGATTCACTTTCTGTGGCAGCAGAAGGTTATCCACATAAAAACGATATCCCTTCTCGGATGGAATCCTTCCAGATGAAGTATGGGTTTTTTCAATGAATCCCATGTCCTCCAAATCCGCCATTTCATTTCGGATTGTTGCCGAACTGAAATTAATTTCTTCCTTTTTCGACAAGCTCCTTGAACCTATCGGTTGAGCTGAACGAATAAAGTCATCAACAATCACCTGCAAAATGAGCACCTGACGATCTGTTAACAACATCATCACCTCTGTTAGCACTCTATAAGAACGAGTGCTAATTCTAAAAATAATTTATCAATAAACGCTGAGGATGTCAATGATTTGATACCCCGATGAATGATTGAAAAACTTCATTGCCGAGAAGACGCCCCTGTCTTGTTAGGGAGATGGTGTCGTTATCGGTTTTCAGCAGACCTTTCTTTGTCCAATCATCAAGTTGTTCAGAGAATATTTGGATGGGGTTCCGGCCGAATTTTTCTTCGAATCGTCGAACACTGACACCTTTTGTCTTTCTGAGACCGAGGAACATTTCTTCTTCCATCTGCTCTTCAAGCGTTGTCTTATGGGCATCCATGATCGGCAGTTCACCTCTGGAGATAGGTTCCATATACTTTTTGAGCGGCCCGTAGTTCGACTGTCTCATCCCACTTACATAACTATGGGCTCCAGCACCAAAACCGTAGTACTCCTCGTTGTTCCAGTAGGTGAGATTATGTCTGCTTTCGAAGCCAGGGACCGCGAAATTGCTGATTTCATATTGATTTAGACCGTGTTTTTCCATTTGATCCATGAGTGTTTCATACATTTCCGCTTCGGCATCTTCGCCAGGGATTGCCAATTTGCCTTTTTGCATTAAATTGTAAAACACCGTCTTTGGTTCAATAATCAATGAGTAACCAGAGTAATGGACTAGTCCTAGGGAAAAAGCCGTTTGAATCGACTCGATGAAATCATCCTTTGTCTGGCCAGGAAGGCTATAGATCAAATCGATGCTGATATTTTCGAAACCTGCTGCTTTCGCATTTTCAATCGATTCGAACACATCTTTTGCCCGGTGGCTGCGGCCGATTTTTTTCAAAAGCTCATCATTAAAAGTTTGTACTCCAAAACTCAGGCGGTTGACTCCTGCATCCTTCAGGATGGCCAGCTTTTCTTTTGACAGATCGCCTGGATTCGCCTCGAATGTATACTCTGTTTCATTATTGAAGTTCAACTGATTCTGGATCGACTGAACCAACTTTCCTAATTGCCTTTCATCCAGCGCGGTCGGTGTTCCGCCGCCAACGAATATTGTATCGAGCATATCCCGGTCACTTTGGACAGTCAGTTTCATTTCTTTAGCGAGGGCATCGAGGTAATCATCGACAGGCTGGCCTTTCATAAAGACTTTATTAAAGTCGCAATAATGGCAAATATGATGGCAGAACGGTATATGGATATAAGCTGATTTCATCAATGATTCACTTCCTATGAGGCAACTTTGCCTTGATTATTGAAAAAAGAGGCTAGAATCGCTTGGTTTAACAAGCACATCCAGCCTCCCCTGCTATTTTATTTCTTCGTATTGTTATCGTCCATCTTGAGGACTGCCATGAAGGCTTCCTGCGGCACTTCAACAGAACCAACCTGCTTCATGCGCTTCTTACCTTCTTTTTGTTTCTCAAGAAGCTTACGCTTACGTGAGATGTCCCCACCATAACATTTAGCCAATACGTTTTTGCGCATTGCTTTGATTGTCGAGCGGGCAACGATCTTTTGGCCGATAGCCGCCTGGATCGGCACCTCGAATTGCTGACGCGGAATGAGGTCTCTCAGCTTATCCACGATTACCTTGCCGCGTTCATATGCAAAGTCTCTGTGAACGATGAAGCTCAATGCGTCCACTTTTTCAGCGTTAAGCAAGATGTCCATCTTCACGAGCTTGGAAGGCTTATAGCCAATTAATTCGTAATCGAAAGAAGCATAGCCTTTCGTGCTTGATTTTAGCTGGTCGAAGAAGTCATAAACGATTTCTGACAGCGGGATTTCGTATACGATGCTGACACGTGTTTCATCCATGTATTGCATATCGATGAAGATGCCGCGCTTTTCCTGGCAAAGCTCCATGATCGCACCAACATAGTCATTCGGCGCCATCATTGTTGCTTTTACATAAGGCTCTTCAACACGGTCGATCTTCTGAGGATCTGGCATGTTAGACGGGTTGTCTACCTTCAATTCAGTTCCATCAGTCATGATGACATCATAGATAACACTTGGCGCAGTCGTGATTAAATCGATCTTAAATTCACGCTCGATACGCTCCTGGATGATTTCCATGTGAAGGAGTCCGAGGAATCCACAGCGGAAACCGAAGCCTAATGCCTGGGAAGTTTCCGGTTCGAATTGTAGAGCTGAATCGTTAAGCTCAAGTTTTTCAAGAGCTTCCCTCAGGTCATTGAATTTGGCTGAGTCAATCGGGTACAGACCGCAATATACCATTGGATTCAAGCGGCGGTAACCAGGCAGTGGCTCAGAAGCTCCATTTTTCGCATTGGTGATCGTATCACCAACACGGGTATCGCCTACATTCTTAATTGCCGCAGTTAGGAAGCCTACATCCCCGACAGTCAATTCTGCTGATGGAGTCGCTTTTGGCGTGAATACGCCAACTTCCGTTACTTCGAACTCTTTGCCTGTCGCCATCATCTTGACTTTGTCGCCTACTTTTACCGTGCCATCAACGACACGGATATATGCAACTACTCCGCGGTAGGCGTCATATAAGGAGTCGAAGATCAATGCTTTTAAAGGAGCTTCAGGGTCTCCCTGCGGTGCAGGCACCTTCTCGACGATTTGTTCGAGGATTTCTTCAATTCCGATACCTGCTTTTGCGGAGGCAAGAACAGCCTCAGAAGCATCCAGACCGATCACTTCTTCAATTTCATTCCTGACACGCTCAGGATCCGCACTTGGTAAATCGATTTTATTGATGACCGGCACGATTTCCAGGTCATTGTCGATAGCTAGGTAAACGTTCGCTAAAGTTTGTGCTTCAATTCCCTGCGCAGCGTCAACAACGAGGACGGCTCCCTCACAGGCTGCCAGGCTTCGGGATACTTCATATGTGAAGTCGACGTGTCCTGGGGTATCAATCAAATGGAACGTGTAGATTTCCCCGTCCTTCGCCTTATACTTCAACTGGACGGAATTCAATTTTATCGTGATTCCACGCTCGCGCTCAAGATCCATGGAATCCAAAAGCTGATCCTTCATTTCACGCGCAGTCAATGCATTCGTCTTTTCCAGGATCCGGTCAGCCAAAGTGGACTTACCATGGTCAATATGGGCGATAATCGAAAAATTTCGTATTTTACTTTGTCTATTCAGTCTATCTTCTCTGCTCATTGCGTTCACTCCTACTATACTCGCGCATGTACACTATTGTTGATTATATCAGCAGGAATATCAAGATTCAATAAATTTAAGAGGAAGGGCAGCGGAGGGGGGCCTGAATTGGGCTGGCCTGTGAGTCCACAGAATGTTCACAGAAAATTGGGAACTTATTAGGTAGAATGTATTGTAAGAAGGGAGATGGATTATGTTTATAAAAGAACGCTATGAGTCTGATGAATTAAAAGTTCTCAAGGCCTTGAACACACGGATGGATTTACCAGAGAAAGAGAAGTAGTATTATTTGAATCTTCAAAAAGGGTTTGAAGGCGAGGTGATTTTTGATGGGTACCTGAGACAAATAGTTATTCAATCACTGATCCTTAATGATTTGCTGCTTGAACAGAATCATTCACATTATCAAATTGACTCACTGATGATCTCCCAGAGACTCTCCTACCTTTTCGAAGTGAAGAATTTCGAAGGAGAGTATTATTTTGAAGATAATAAGTTCAAGACAATCAACGGGAACGAAGTTAAAAATCCACTGCTTCAACTAGACAGAAACGTTTCACTCCTGAGACAATTCTTTAATAGTTTCGGAATTAAAATCCCCATCGAGCCCTATCTCGTTTTCGTCAATCCCGATTTCACATTGTACCAGGCCCCTCTTAACAGCCGTATCATTCTTCCAACAAATCTCAACCGTTTTATCCAAAAAATGAATAAGCAGATGTCTGCTTTGAACCACCAGCATGTAGGATTGTCCGAAAAGATATTAGCCTCACATATTACGAAATCCCCTTTTAGCAAGGTGCCGCATTATGAATATTCACAGCTTCGAAAGGGTGTATTTTGCCAGGCATGTGGGACGGGAATAGCAGAATATCACTCACTGATCCTAACATGTCCAAAATGCGGAAAGCCTGTGAATACAAAAAGCGCGTTGGTGCGAAGTATTGAGGAGTATCAGGTTCTGTATCCATCTGAAAAGTTATCAACCAACACAATCTATGAATGGACTGGCGATTTATTTCCAAAGAGAACCATCAGACAGACACTAAAGGAGAACTTAATAATTTCAGGTTATGGCCAATGGTCATATTATGAATGAATTTTCGGTCACCAATTATTCGTTGGTGACCTATTTTTTTGTTTTGGGGGCAAATAGGTTTATTGGCGACAACATTTACCAGTATCTGGTTTTTCAGGGTTCCAATACGCCTTATTGGCGACATCACTTTCCAGTATCTGGTGTTTCGAGGTCTCAATACGCCCTATTGGTGACATCATATACCAGTATCTGGTGTTTCAGGGGTCCCAGAAGCCTTATTGGTGACACCACTTTCCAGTATCTGGTGTTTCGAGGTCTCAATACGCCCTATTGGTGACATCATATACCAATATCTGGTTTTTCAGGGGTCCAATACGCCTTATTGGCGACACCGCTTTCCAGTATCTGGTGTTTCGAGGTCTCAATACGCCCTATTGGTGACATCATATACCAATATCTGGTTTTTAAGGGGTCTCAATACGCCTTATTGGCGACACCGCTTTCCAGTATCTGGTGTTTCGAGGTCTCAATACGCTCTATTGGTGACATCATATACCAGTATCTGAATTTTCAGGGTTCCAATACGCCTTATTGACGACACCTTTTACCAGTAAATGGAGTTCTGAGGTCCCAAGCCGCTCTATTGCTGACCCCCTTTCCCAGCATGTGGAGTTTGCCAGCTACATCCCTCCTTAATAGGCATCCGTAAAAGACGATCTCCGCACAAGAAAAAACAGCGGGCCAAAGCCCGCTGTTCTCTTCACTTCCCGGTAATCAATTCCACTGTTTTCTCGACGACGGTGGATATTCCGTCTGCCAGCTTTTTTCCTAGTGATGAGAAGAGATTGAATGCTTTCATTTCTTCTAGTTTCTTCCGTTTTCGTTCGAGGTCATGGCTGGAAATGTCGTTTCCTAAGATGGCGGTTTCGAAGCTTCCGTTTTCCTTTTCGTTTACGCTGAACGCACTTTTGAATTCAGGGTCTTCGTAGCCTTTCATTTTATGGATGCCTTCGTTTGCCTGTTGCATGCCGAACAACACGGATAAGAACATTAAAGAAGCAAGCATGAAGCTTTTTAGCATAAACATTTTCATCTCGATCACCTTACCGATTCGTTATTGTTTGTCTGCAGATTCCTGCGATGGGGCATCTACTTTTTCCGCCTGCCAGTAGAATTCGCTGAAGACATCTGCAAGTGCTTCGGCGGATCTGTTCAGCTCTTCGAAGGTGTTGTCAACGCCGCCAAACTCTATTAGTAATGCATTTCCGGACAAGTCCTGATTGAATTTGCCATTCGTTGAGGCACCCTTTTTCTCGATGATTCCCCTGCTTAAGCCCTTGCCATATTTTTTATCAAGAAGATTGTGCAGTTCCCGTGCGAGCGCAAGGTTCTTTTCGTAGTTGGCATTTTCCCCGCCGATGACAAATGCAAGTTTTGCGTATGGCTTGCCATTGATCTGGATCGTCGTTTTATCTTTGCGGTATCCGTCCCGATGGATATCGATGAAGTATTGAAGGTTCCGATCCCCGGCCATCGCAGCTTGCACAACCGGCCGCGATTCCTGATAGGCTTTTCCAAACCCAAGCCCCTTCTTGCTGAGAGTAGCCATAACATCAGTTTTATCTACCGTTGTGCCGATTCCCCGCTGTTCCAGGCTGGACTTTAGATGATCGCCTATCTTCGTGACATTCACCTGTGAGTGATAGGCCATGTTCGGATCGGTCACTCCTTTTAAATATGGAAGGTACGACTCTCTAGTATGTGTAAAGTAAATATAGACGGCTTTACGGTCTCCGGTGGATAGCGGCGGTGCTGTCGTATTTCCCTGAGATCCTGATGTGAGGTCTTCAGTATTCTGCAATGCGGCTTCCTGCTCTGCCTTCAAAACATCCACGGGCGGGGCCGATTCCATCGGCATATTCGTATAATTCGTCCCCTCACCTGCAACTAATATTTTTCCATCAAAAAGGGAGAATCCCGGAAGCTCCCTTCCTAGCAAGCTGCGAGGGTCATCCAAATTGATATTAGTAGAAAGCTTGAACATAACATTCGACAGCTTCGGTGTCTTATAGTCCTCTGGCAGCGCCTGAAGGAATTGATGATTTTCCCAGCCCATCAGGCTGAACAGCAGCTGGCCATTCAGGTTATTCGCGGCCTGGTTAACTGAATCTGAAGTGATCCGATATTCAGGCCGCAGTGAAGTCATCGCTCCGCTAATTGAAAAAATCCCAATGAGAAAGAACACAAATGCTAAGGCTGCTTTTACAACTTGAGTCCCTTGGACAGCTACAATTATTCCAGATCGTTTATTAAGTCTCATTGTTCCACCTCTCTAGTGCAAGTCTAGTAAATGTTATGACTTTGCTAGAAAAGATAGAACTCCGAATCCCAACGTAACGAATTTGAAATAAAACTGGATGAAATTCCCCTAATGTGTGTACATGCCTGAATTATCCTGGTCGACCTTTGAATGGAGCGCCGAATTGAGACCGCTCGCGATCAAGTTGGCCATATCTTCAATGAACACATCCACCTCTTTAGGAGTCACCATCAGGTTGTGTCCCAATGGAGAGAGAACCTCGTAAATCAGCTTCCTTTTTTCTTCATCTTCCAGTGTTCCTATCATTCCGAGGAAGGTTTGACGATGTTCTGCTTCCGGCAAATCTTCTTCTGTCAGCTTCCTCCTCTTCCCAAAACTCATTCCTGCCGGCACAAGTGACCTTGAGGGCTTGTCGCCTTCTCGCATTTCCTTGCCAAAATGTTTTAAAATGAAATCAATCGTATCACTCGTGATTGAGACAGCATCGACAACTGTAGGGACTCCTATGGCAATCACAGGAATCCCAAGGGTTTCCTTGCTTATTTCCTTCCTCTTATTGCCTACGCCCGATCCAGGGTGGATACCTGTATCTGAAATCTGGATTGTTGAATTGACCCTTTCAATCGATCGAGATGCGAGCGCATCGATTGCAATCACAAAATCCGGCTTCGTTTTCTCGACGACGCCAAAAATAATATCAGAGGTCTCGATACCCGTTAACCCCATCACCCCGGGAGAAAGCGCGCTAACAGAGCGATATCCATCCTCCACATATTCTGGCTGGAGGTCAAATAAATGCTTAGTTACCAGCAAATTCTCACAAACGATCGGGCCTAAAGCATCTGGGGTCACATTCCAGTTCCCAAGGCCAACAACAAGGCAGGATGCATTCTCCTTGATTCCGGCCTGTTTGATGAAATGGGCAAATTCGTTTGCGAAAACTTTTTCTACTTTCCCTTGCAATTCGGTGTCCTGCTGGCGTATGCCCACCACTTCAATTGTCAAATACTGCCCCTGCTTCTTGCCAAGGTTCTTTTCACCCTCAGCCGTCACCTCTACCAGGGATATTTTTATATCATTTTCTTCTTTTTCTTTTATAATGACTCCTTCAATATGGGAGAGATTTTCCTGGGTGTGAACGGTTGCTCCCTGGTCTGCCAGCACCATCTCCCTGGCTTCCACAGCCAGGTCAGTCCTGATTGAATACATGCTCAAGTCTACTGGTTCCTTCATTATCGCATTCCTCCCAACGCAGTTTGGCTGCTAAACAGCATACTATTGCCTATCTTTTCCTTTTACATAAAAAAACATTCACGATACACTAGACTTAAATTAAAGCAGAGTATTGCATTATTAACCCCTGTTTGATAAAATATCATTTGTTCTTAATAAATAAGAAATGTACTGGAAATGTCGAGTTCCATAAAATCTCGATGCTTTTTAGGAGGTGAACGGAATGCCAAACATTAAATCTGCAATTAAACGAGTAAAAACAAGTGAAGAGAGCAGAGCTCACAACATCACTGTTAAATCTACTATGCGTACAGCAGTTAAAAAAGCTGAATCAGCTATCGTGAACAACGACGCTGAAGCTAAAGCTTCTTACGCTCAAGCAGCAAGCAAGCTTGATAAAGCAGCAGCTAAAGGTCTTATCCACAAAAATGCAGCTGCCCGCAAAAAAGCCCGTCTTATGAAAAAATTGAATGCTAACGGCTAATTTTTTTCATACAGCAAATAAAAAAACGACCAGTCACGGTCGTTTTTTTATTTTGTCTCCTATGTAATTGATCATTTCCTGCCATTGATCTGGAATAAAATCATTTCAATCAGCATTTCTTTTTTCATGCCGCCGGTTTTCATCTGATAATCCGCGTCGGCAAGAAGCTTCATGATCCTAGTCAGTTCCTCATCTGAAAATGCGCCTGCCTGACCGGCTGCCAATTTCACCCTGAATGGATGGATTTTCAGAGACCCGGCAATCTGCTGCTGGCCATAACCCTTGCGTGCCAGCTCCTTCACCTGATAAATCAATCTGAATTGCCCTGTAATCACGGCAAGAATCTTGATCGGTTCCTCATTTTGTTTCAGCAGATCATAATAGATCCTTAAAGCTGATTCAACATTTCGGTGAACAACCTTGTCAACGAGTGCAAATATGTTCTGCTCCAATGACCTTGAAGTCAGGCGGTCGACAATCTCCCTGCTGATTGGCTCGTTTACACCAGCATAAAGCGCCAATTTATCAATTTCAGAAGTCAGCATGAACAAGTTCGTCCCTGCGAGTGTCAATAGCAGCTCAATTGCATCGTTATCAATTACAGCGCCGTTTGCAGCAGCGCGTTCTTTAACCCAGGCTTTTGTTTCCTGTTCACTCAGCTTCTTTGCTTCGATCACTGTAGCCTTCCGCTTCAATTCCTTGGTCACTTTTTTTCTCTCGTCCAGTTTCTCATATGGAGCAGTAAAAACAACAATTGAATAAGGTGCTGGCTGGGAAAGATATTCTTCCAGTTTCGCCAGATTATGTTCAACCTTTCCTTTTGACTTTTCTGATGTCAAAAAGACTGGATTCTGTAGGATGACCAAGCGCTTTTCTCCCATGAAAGGGAAAGTTTCGGCATCTTCCAGCGCTGCCTCGATCGGGGTTTCTTCTAAGTCGTAAACCGAGAAATTGAAATCTTTTTCTTCTTCATCCAATACATTGTCCACGAGAAGCTGTTTTGTTTCATTTATCAGGAAGGTTTCTGTTCCAAACATTAAATAAACAGGGTCCACCTGTTTTTTGCTGATTTTTTTCCAAATGTCCAATACCACTGTTTTCGCTCCGTTCAATCCAGTTTTGCCATATATCTATCGTAAAGAAGCTTGGACATTTTGACAAGCATTCTAAGGGAATTGACCCTCGATTCGGGCCAATTCCCCTATTTATATTGAACGCTGCGGTATAAGACCTAGGATACTTATATCGCAGCGGTGCATCGAAGTTAAGATTATTTTAGCCGCAGACGGGAAAAGTATTTGTGACAACTCTTGGTACATGGCACACAATATAGGAAAGCGCCCAAAATAGTTCTGGAATTTCCAATAGCACAGTAAGCAGACAAACACTGGATTTTTTAATTTGAATCGCTTATACTATTATAGAATTAATAGGGGGGATTGACTGTGAATCAATTCGAAGAAAATGTCCAAAGCAATCGTAATGACGCTGTTGACTCAGGTGTTGGATTCATCGTTTCTTTTGGATTCTTTGCAACAATGTTCATTATTGCGACAGTCGTGCAGTTAATCGCGGGTTAATCACGGCTACATAGGATAAAGTCACGGAGACTGCATTTTATTAAAATGCAGTCTCTTTTCATGTTTTTGTGATTATCAGGGGAGAGAACGGTTCGTTCTTCTATATACTATGGAAGTTGTGTTGAAAAGGTTCCTGAATCTCCTTTGAACTTATAAATGATTGCTCCATTTTCATCAGTCCTGAAAACCCGGGTGCTGTGTCCCTCCAACCTTGTTAGGACTTCTTTCCCCGGGTGACCATACCGATTTTTCTCTCCGACAGAAATGACTGCAAAATCAGGAGTTGTTTCCTCCAGAAATAGCTCTGAACTGGAATATTTACTGCCATGGTGGCCTACCTTTAAAACATCAATATCGATTTCACTTATTTTCTGACTCAATAACTTTTCTCCTTCGATACCTAAATCTCCTGTAAAAAGCCATTCTTTCCCGCCAATCGATGCGTTGAGAACTATGGACTGCTCGTTTCTGTCTCCAATGACTTCACTTGGGTTCAGAATGAAGAAGCCTCCTTGGGATGTATTCCATCCAGTTCCCATGCCGGCATAATAAACATCCGTCCCTTTTTTCCTCGCTATGTTCATTATATCTTGCTCTAAATCTGAACGGTCCGATACACGCGGTACGATCAGCTGCTGTACTTGTATTTCCTCCAATAAAGCTCTCGCTCCACCTATATGATCTGCATCACCGTGTGTCAAAATCAATTTGTCCACGGTCCTGATCCCTTCACTTTTCAAAAAGGGAACGAGAATTTTTTTGCCTGGATCATAAGGGTCTCCGCTCTTCTGCCAGTTTTCTTTTACAAAAGGAACGACACCACCTGTATCTATTAGAAAATTCCCTTGATTATACGGCATCTGAATGAAGATGCTGTCACCCTGACCGACATCCAGAAAGACTACCTGCCCGTATGGATTTAAATAGGGCAATACAATTTGCATTACTATCGGCATTAATGGAACAGCAAAAAGCCATAGAGGCGGTTTTGATTTTTTAAAAACAAATTCTTCCCACTTGAAAAAAAATACCGGAATCAGAATGATTAGCGCAATCAGGAAGATTGGTTCCAACTTTCCTATGATGAGTGCTGACATTGGAAGTTCAGACAGTCGCATGGCTAGAAGATTAACACCGTGTATCAGGTTCTCCAGTAAATATAAATAGAATTCAGGCAACGCTCCTGCAAAAGACAAAATGATATAGGAAATCAATAAAAGCGGTAACAGAACGAATGAGAATAGCGGCACGAACAGGAGATTGGCGAAAACCGAGATGGCAGAAACTTCGTAAAAGGTCGAAAGGATGACCGGGAGGCTTGAGAGTTGGGCTATAAAAGAAGCTGCAGCTGTTTGTTGTAAGAATGAGTGAAAGGCTTTCAGAATGACTGGTGCTGAAATGACCAGGGAGAAGCTGACTGCGAAAGAGAGTTGAAATCCAGTATCGTATATTATTGAAGGCTGGAAGAGCATCATGATCATAAAGGCAGCACATACTGCGTCAAGCGGCGTCATTCTCAGCGACAAACGCCGTGAGCCGATCAATATCATCAGCATCGCAGCCGCCCTGACTACCGGAGGAGCAAGCCCGGTTATTATAGCGTAAATCGGCAGGAAAGCCATTAGTAAAATATCCGTTTTCTCCTTTGTCACCCCCACCCTGATAAAAATAAAATACATCATCCCTGTGAGCAAGCCGACATGAAGGCCGGAAATGGCAAGCAAATGAACGATTCCGATTTTCTGGAATGAGCGCTCTGTTTCAGGGTCGAATAGATTCCTTTCACCAAAGATGAGCGCTGCAGCAAGAGCTGAAGTCTCCTTCGGCAACATATCTTTTATCCTGGCAATTTCTCTTTGCCTGAATGCTTTCAAAGCTGTTAAAGTACTTGTTTGTTTAGAGCAGGTTTCAAGAGATAGTGTATCGACATCCAAGGTCCAGGATATTTTATTATGTTGAAGATATTTTTGGTAATCAAACGCGTTGGGGTTTCTGGCAGGTGATGGACTATTGAGGCTCCCGAAAGCCTGACAAGACATTCCAGGAATGAGGAGTTCTTGAATTGACTGTTGTTCTGATAATGACTTGATTCTGTATCTTACAGCAAGCTTTTCATTGGATGGCATTGCTTTCGCATAGACAAAAAGCAGATCACCTTCCACATGGATTTCTTCATCAAAAAGAATTAAGAAGCTTTTTTCCATGCCGGTATATTCTGTTTCAAAATGAACAGAATCAATATATCCTGCTGTTATAAATAAAAGATAGCAGCTTCCCACTAACAGCAGATTGCCATGAGGAAAATTCTTCAGTTTTTTTAACAGGATGATGACAAGCAGGAATAATGAACCGTATACGAACTGATTGCCCGTCATTGTCATCAGCCCCAATAAGGAGACAGCTGCAAAATAAAACAGCTGCCCTTGGATTGGTCCAAATGTAATTGGCTTCATGTTTTTATTCCTTATTCTATTTATTTAGATAGGTGGACAACCTCTACATCCCTTAAGAATAGCTCATTATACTTGTTAGGATAGGCACTGCGGTACACGATCCTTGCAACCCCTGCCTGCGCGAGCGTCTTGGAGCATTTTTCACAAGGCTCGTGGGTTACGAATGCTGTTGCTCCTTTTAAAAGACCTCTGTCGGCATGAATGACTGCATTCTCTTCTGCGTGCAAGGTCCTGATGCATCGTCCTTGCTCGTTGATCAGGCATCCGACATCCTCACAATGGTCATGTCCGTGTATGGAACCATTGTAACCGGTTGATACAATATGCTTGTCCTTTACGATCACACATCCTACATGCAGTCTTGGACAGGTGGAGCGTGTGCCAACTCCCTCTGCAATATCCAGGAAGTACTGATCCCAACTCTTTCTTTCCATGTTGTTTTCCCCCTCTTGAAGACTCTAAATATGTACAGGCTTAGCAAATAAAATTCTCTTTCCTTTTCTCTAATTTTAATACTTATCAGAAAAGAGTCAATTTCAATGCAGCTATTTTACCGAAATGTGATCCTTCAATTTTTCAAACGTTTTATCCCCGATCCCACTAATTTCTTTTAAATCATCAATCGATTTGAATGGACCATTGGTTTCACGGTGCTCAATAATAGCTTCTGCTTTTGCAGGGCCTATACCTGGCAATGTCTGCAGCTCTTCGGATTGCGCAGAGTTCAGGTTCAATTTGCCTTTTCCTGCACTCTCACCCGATTGAGCTGGCAATACAGCATTCAACTCCTCACCGATCCTCGGTATGTATATCACCATTTCATCATGTACATGCATCGCAAAATTGATGGCGGCTGTATCAGCATCCTGTCCAAGCCCTCCCGCGAGTTCAATTAAGTCAATCACTCTTCCTCCCTCTTCAATTTGGTAAACGCCCGGATTGACGACAGCTCCTTTAATATCGGCCATCATGGTAATTGTTTCTTCTTCGGCTTGCGTTTTGTCCATTTCTTCTGTGCCCATTTCCTCGTTAACAACCATCGCAGTTCCTCCTTCATTCACTTCAGTCAATTCTGTTTCTTTACTGAAGGAGGAATAGAAAAAAAATAAGAGTACACTCAATCCGGCAATAATATAGATTTTGTTTTCCTTGATCCAGTCCACAAAGGGTCAACACCTTTCTATATGTCATAATCTAAAATTTGAAATCATATGGATATAGGAGAATAAATGTATGGAGGAGGGAAGGGTTATGAAATTAGGGAT
The DNA here is from genome assembly GCF_053543455.1 of Mesobacillus sp. LC4. NCBI lineage: Bacteria > Bacillati > Bacillota > Bacilli > Caryophanales > Bacillaceae > Mesobacillus > Mesobacillus sp. LC4. The sequence goes on along the minus strand of NZ_JBGCUB010000001.1, from coordinate 220,594 downwards.
TATAGGCACAGGGAATATGGGGAGAATTCTCGCCGAAGCTCTCATTGATGGGAATGCCGTTTCCCCTTCTTCAATGACGATCACAAACAGAACATTATCAAAAGCTTTAGAGATTCAAAAAATATATCCAGACTTATCAGTTGGAAAGGATGCAACAGAAGTTGCTAAAAATGCTGACGCCATTTTCGTCTGTGTGAAGCCTCATCATGTATTGGGAGTCCTCGAGTCCATTAACCCTGTGCTGACAAGGGATAAATGCGTGATTTCGATAACGAGTCCGATCAGTGTGGAGCAAATTGAAAGCAAAGTGAATTGTTCTGTCATGAGAATAATACCAAGCATCACGAATAGGGCCCTTGCCGGTGTTTCCCTATTCTCGTTTGGAAGCCGATGCAGTACAGAATGGAGGGAAGCACTGTTTACTCTCTTCAAGAAGGTATCCGTACCTTTGGAAATCGAGGAGAAGATCACTAGAGTGGCATCTGATATTGTCAGCTGCGGTCCGGCTTTCTTCAGTCATCTTGTCCAGAGTTTTATAAATGGCGCTGTCAAGGAAACGGAAATTGACCAGGAAACTGCCACCAAGCTTTCAAGTGAGATGCTCATTGGCTTAGGAGAACTTCTGAAGCAAAACCATTATACGTTACAAACATTACAGGAAAAGGTTTGCGTGAAAGGCGGCATAACAGGAGAAGGAATCACGGTACTCGAGAGTGAAACGGGAGATATGTTTGAAAAATTATTCCAGGCCACACATAAGAAATTCGCTAAGGAACTTGAAAAAACGGAAGAACAATTCCGTCCTTAAAGATTTCTCTATCGGTCTTTTAAATCCTTCTTTATAAATGTGACAAATTTAGCACAAGAAAGGCTCCCAAAGAACTGGGAGCCTTTCTAATTCACTTTTTTATCATCGCAAAAAACAACCGCTCTGCTGTTGGTTCTGGAGACTTCATGGTGTAGTCCCCGGTTACTTCAACATTTGCAAAGCCTGCTTGTTCTAGCCATTTTACATAAGTATTCTCGGGATATGTACGCTGGTAGTGCAATTCATCGACTCGGTCATATTTCCCTGACGATTCATCAAGGACGAAGAAGGTGAGCTCATGTTCCACGCTTTGGGTACCTTCGCCCCTGAAGCTATTCCAAATATAAGTGATTTCCTCATCATCCCAGGTAAAGGTCGCATCTGCAAAAATATGCTCCATTTTATAGACTGAATGAACATCAAACAGGAATAAGCCCCCTTTTTTCAAAAGACGGTGGACACCTTCGAAGGTGTGCCGGACTGCCTGCTCATTTTCTAGATAGTTCAGGGAGTCACAAAAGATGCCAATGATATCGAATTCACCTAAATCATCAAGCTCGGTCATGTCCTGTTGAAAAAATTGTATGTTCAGCGATTGTGCTTGAGCCTTTGCCTGGGCAACGGAAAGCATATCACTTGATAAGTCTGCGCCAGTCACTTCATAGCCCTTTTGTGCAAATTTAACAGACAGCTCCCCGGTTCCGCATGCGAGGTCGAAGAGCTTCATTCCGTTCACTTGATATTTCTCTTTGTATGCCTCTACAATCGAAACCCATTCATCATAGGGAACATCCTGCATGAGTTCATCATACAAATAAGCGAAACGTTCGTAAGACATTAATTTAACTCACTCTGCACGTTTTCAATCGGAGCATCTCCCCATAGGCGCTCAAGGTTATAGTAGCTTCGCTCTTCTTTGTGGAAGACATGGACAACCACATCACCAATATCGATCAGCACCCATCTCGCTTCATCAAAGCCTTCCATCCTCTTAAGGCTATGTCCTTGTTCTTCTGCTTTTTCTCTGATTTCACGGGCAATAGCCTGTACCTGCTTATCTGAATTCCCGTGGCAGATGACAAAGTAATCGGCAATCAATGAGATGCCTTTCATATTCAGTACCATAATATCTTCTGCTCTTTTATCGTCTGCTGCTTTTACCGCTGTAATAAATAGTTCGCGCTCACTCATTAAATCAACCTCCTGAATTTTGTACGATGCTGTTGTATGCATTGAATGTATCCGGATAGACCGGCTGGTTTTTCTTCATTAAAAATTGGATCGTATTTTTCATTGATTGGACCAATGCGCTGTCCAGATCTTCTTCTGCCATTTTCCTGACTTCATCGACACCTGGAAAATGTCGGCCAGGTTCAATATAATCGGCCAGATAGATGACTTTATCCAGGAGCGACATGCCGATCCTTCCTGATGTGTGATAACGGATTGCATCAAGAACTTCTTTGTCGTCAATACCAGCTTCTTTTTCTGCAAGGTAGGCTCCTACCGGGGCATGCCATAGCTCGCTGTTAAACTCAAGCAGGATTGCAGGCATTTTTTGTTCTTCGATGATCCGCCTCATTTCATCCTTTGGGCGGAATTTTGCGTAGTCATGAAAAATAGCAGCCATTTCCGCTTTCTTTATATCTGCTCCATATTTCCCTGCAAGCTTGATGGCTGTCTCCATCACACCAAGAGTATGCTGGTAGCGATGTTCAGTTAGTTGCAGCTTCACAATTTGAAGCGCTTGTTCACGTTCCATATAAACCATGCTCCTCTATATAAACCCTCACCGCATCGGGCAGCAGATAGCGAATACTTTTGCCGCCTTTTACTCTTTCTCTGATCATACTAGATGAGATATCCATCTGCGGTGTCTCTGCGTAAAGAATATCATAAGATGATTCAGTGCTGTATGAAGGCCGGCTGACTCCCACAAACTTGACCATTCTCACTAATTCATCAATTTTATGCCATTTGGGCAGATATTCAACCATGTCGCCGCCAATGATAAAATGAAAATCAATTTCTTTATACATATCTTTCAATATTTTCATCGTTTCATACGTGTAAGATGGGCCGCTTCTCTCGAGTTCTGCTTTTTCAATTCTGAATTGCTTGTTATCAGCAATGGCAAGCTCGAGCATAGCCAGCCTGTCTGATTGGCTGATGGGCTCATCCACTGTTTTATGAGGCGGCACCTGATTCGGCATGAACCAAACCTCATCCAGTCCATAGGCATGCTGCACTTCATTCGCAATCACTAAATGTCCGGTATGCGGCGGGTTGAAGGTTCCGCCTAAAATGCCAACTTTCTTCAAACAGGCACCTCCCAGTCTTTATCTTGGAAGAACGATTTGCTTATTTTCACGAGACTCTTTATATAAAACAATGGTGTTTCCGATTACCTGGACAAGCTCTGCCTTCGCACCGCGAGACAACTGTACAGCCACAGTATCCTTATCCTCATCACAATTTTGGAGGATACTCACCTTGATCAGCTCTCTTGCTTCTAGCACGTCAGCAATTTGTTTGACCATATTCTCATTTACCCCACCTTTACCAACTTAAAAAATTGGCGTAAGATGATGGGCTTTCGATCTTAAAAAACGTTTCTGCTTACCTGTTAACATATGTTAACCTCCTAAATTTCTTAAAACATTTGCTTCCATTCTTTCGATATCGGGGAATATCCCTGTCCATATTTCAAAAGCAAGCGCCCCCTGGAAAACGAACATTCCAACACCATTCTGGACGGCGGCGCCCCTTTTGGCCGCTTCTTTTAAAAACTTTGTTTGCAATGGATTATAAATTATATCACTAACGATCGTATTCTGCTTTAAGTTTTCCGGTAAAAGCGGCAAACTTTCTGTATCAGGCACCATCCCGATTGAAGTTGTCTGGATGATCAGCTGATAATCGGCCAGTGACTTTTCAGCTGTTTCCTTATCAATAACTTTGGATTCGACCTCGTATGGACAAGAGCCGACAAGCTCTTTCGCTTTTTCAGCAGTCCGATTGTAAAGGTCAATCTTTTCAATACCGGCCTGTGCCATTGAGAAATAAATAGCTCTTGCAGCACCGCCCGCACCAATAATCAAAGCTGACCTTGAACCAAGGTCAGCAGCCAAGTATTCAAGCCCTTTAACGAATCCAGGACCATCCGTATTAAAACCTACCAGGAGGCCATTTTCATTCTTGACTGTATTGACCGCTCCGATTGCCCTTGCTAATGGATCAACTTTATCAAGGTGCGGGATGATCTCTGTCTTATGCGGAATGGTCACATTGAATCCACTCACACCAAGCGCTTTCAACCCCTTAACTGCAGCCTCAAGATTTTCTTTGCTCACATGGAAAGGCAGATAAACGGCATTGATTCCATAAAGCTCAAATAAATCATTGTGCATGGCAGGAGACATCGAATGCGCAATCGGATCGCCAATGACACCGAATAATTTTTTCATTTCATCTCCCGCCCTTCCTCTTTAAATTTGGTTCCTATATAAGTGACCTTCTCAGCATCACATTGACGCCTTTAGGGACATGCGCGGCAATTTTCGCGCCTGCATCGTTGACCGTTACCCAGCCCAAACCTGAGAAAACAACATCTGTTTTGGCTTCCTTGATGGTAAACTCATGGCGGACAAGTTCAGGGAACTCGTCCATTTGCTCACGGCGTGGAGGAGTCAGAAGCTCCCCGGCATGATTTTTATACAGCTCATCAGCATTTTCAAGCTTTGTCCGATGAATGTTTATTTCATTCGGGACATAGCAGGAGAAAGATCTTCTGCCTCCCGAGATGTAATCGAATCGGGCCAGTCCGCCGAAAAACAAAGTCTGCTGTTCATTCAGTTGATACACCTTCGGCTTGATTTCTTTTTTAGGCGTGATGAACTTCAAATCCCGCTTATCCACGTAGTGTGCCATCTGATGGTGATTGATGATACCTGGTGTATCGACAATCGCCTTGCCATCCTCGAGCGGAATTTCAATCATATCAAGGGTCGTTCCAGGAAAGTGTGAAGTAGTGATTATATCACCTTCGCCTGTCACTTCCTTGATGATCCTATTGATAAAAGTAGATTTCCCTACATTTGTACAGCCGACAATATAAACATCTTTGCCATTACGGTATTCGTCTATCGCCGCAGCTGATTCCCTTATATTGAAGCCTCTTGCTGCACTGACGAGGAATACATCAATCGGATTGAGCCCCAATTCCCTTGATTCCTTTTTCATCCAGTCAATCAGTTTTTGCTGTTTGACTGATTTAGGTACGAGATCAGCCTTATTGCCGATTAGTAATACCGGGTTTTTCCCGGCAAAACGATGGATACCAGGCAGCCAGCTCCCATTGAAGTCGAAGATATCGACAATCTTGACAATCAAGGCATCCCTGCTGCCTAGTTCATTCAATATCTTTAAAAAATCGTCATCCGTCAGGCTTACATCCTGTATTTCATTATAATTCTTCAAACGGAAGCATCTCTGGCAGACAACCACCTCTTTTTCCAATGAAGAAGCTGGAGCATAGCCTAATTCCTCTGGATTCTCTGTCTGGATGATGACGCCACAGCCTGTACAGTTTATTTGCTCACTCAAATCTTAGTCCTCCCAATTCAGCTTTCCTTTTTTCCTGAACCAATTTAATATTCTTCTTTCCACTTTCCTGTTGAATCTAGTCACAAACCCATCTGTCTGCGCAACAGGAACAACAAGAATAGTATGGAAACCGCTTCTGTTGCCGCCAAGTACATCGGTTAAAAGCTGGTCACCTATTACAACCGTGTCTTCTTTGCGCAATCCCATTTCTTTTAATGCTTTATTAAACGCACGGGTCATCGGTTTTCTCGCTTGAAAGATAAATGGAATTTGCAAAGGATCCGAAAATGCCTTTACTCTTTTCTCATTATTATTTGAAACAATTGTTACGAGTATTTCATTTTTCCTCATATTATCAAACCACTCAATAAGCATCGGCGTCGCATAGGGACGATCCCACTCAACGAGTGTATTGTCAAGGTCAGTGATGATACCCTTCACACCTTTTTCATGCAGGCTTTCGGGGGTGATTTCAAAAATATTTTTCACATGCTGATCGGGCAAAAAATGCTTTAGCAATTTCATTACACCTCATTAATTAAATTCCTATCATACCGTTAACATCATACCCAATTTTATCCTCGTATTCAAAACAAACATTTAAATGTAGATAAATTAAAAACAAAACCTCTCTATTGGTCGATAAAACCAAACTCAATTCGCTTTAAATTTGAACTTTTTTAAAATATCCCAAAAAACTTTTCGACAAAATCCAGGCTTTTCCAGCCCTGTGGATAACCTTATGCACAAAATACACATTGATTCTATTACTAATTTCCCATTTATAAACAAATTAATCACAGGTTATCCACCGCTGTATGTGGATAATTAGAACAGTTGTTCTCCAAGTTTCATTCTGATAGAGTAAGGGTAGAACAAAACAACTTACAATTATATGCAATTAACATCTGTTTTAGTATAACCTTTTTGGGGGTGAATGACTGGAATGCGTAAACTGTCGGACGAGCTGTTGATCGAGTCATATTTTAAAGCAAGAGAATTGAATTTAAGCTATGAGTTTATTCGTTTGATTGAAACCGAAATCCACCGGCGTTCATTATCTAACCGAATTAAAGCCTCATCCTGACAGCCCCCTAAAAGGGCTTTTTTTTTGCAATAAGAACTTATTAACATTGGTGAAGGGCACAGATTCAGCCTGTGCCCTTCAGTCTTCAGCCTTGTCCCATTAATGTGCCGATTTTTTCACCATACCTAATAGGATAGGGAGGAGCTATTTCCGGCATCAGGTTAATCGTACCTTTTTCGAACAGCAATACTACAGTCGAGCCGAAGGTGAAGTATGCCATTTGATCACCTTTGTCCAGCTTCGATCCTTCATGTGTTGTTTCAATCGAATTGACAAACATGGCTCCTACTTTAATGACAGCTGCCATGCCAGCATTATGCCTGATCTCAGTAATTTTCCGGTAGTTTTTAGACAATGGGTAGTTTCCATACTTCAACCCCATTTTATTTACGGGGTATGACTTCAATCCCAAAGTCCATTGATTGGTTACCTCTCCATTCACCGGGCTATGAATTTGATGGTAATGGCTTGGACTCAGGTAAAAAATCATATAAGTTCCCTGCTCATATCTTGCCATCGCATCATCATTGCCCAGCATTTCGGAGATGGAATAAACCTTTCCTTTTACCGTAATGGTTTTATCAGCTGCAATTTCGCCCACCTCTTCGATTACTGAATCAACTGGACTAACGACTGACAGAGGATCCTGATCTATTTGCCTTGCTCCCTCTTTCAGATTCCTGATGAAAAAATGATGAAGACTTTCATATTCCCCGATAGGCTTTTCCATTTCTTCCTGATTGATGTTATACGTTTTGGCAAAGGAAGGAATAATTCTTTTACTGCTTTTGGATTTTGCGAATTTATGCAAAATGGCAGAAGTCCATTTCCCATTCGTCAATTCTATAAGAATACGATATATGGATTGCAACAATGTTCATACCTCCGATTTCATCTATGGTCGCACCCGAAAATGTGTTTTTATTTTCCGAAATACATCAAACATTTCGAAAAGTATCAAAAAGAAATCTTTACGAAAAAGCATAATCAGCTTAGAATTATATATTATTATATAATAACCCAATGTGCTAGTTCCCTTTCCGATTATGAGGAGTGAAATCTATATGTTTCTTCATGGTGTACTTGACACAACTGTCAAGAAAGTAAAATCCCAGACAGCCAATCTGCTCACATTGGCAAATCTTTCTTTGGGCGGATTTGCCATCATTTTTGCCATTAACGGCAATCTGAATTTAAGCCTCTTGCTGATCTTCATAGCCGCCCTGGCCGATCGTTTTGATGGCATGGTCGCAAGAAAACTCAACATTGAATCTGAACTTGGAAAGCAGTTAGATTCAATGAGTGATATTATATCATTCGGCGTTGCGCCCGCACTTTTAATCTATCAGGGCATCTTATCCGATTTTGGCGCACCTGGAGCCTTCTTTATCGTTTTCTATATAGGCTGCGGGGCCTTCCGCCTTGCACGATTCAATATAACCGAGAATACAGGGTATTTCACAGGATTGCCGATTACTGCAGCAGGAGTGCTGGCAACACTGAGCTTCCTGGCCATTCCTCACGTTCCTCCTCAAACATTCCTGTTCATAATGATGGCTCTCAGTCTGTTGATGGTCAGTCCCTTCAAGCTGAGAAAAGTATAAAAACCCAGCCTCATGGCTGGGTTTTCGTACGTTTTTAGAAATTGGAACATGAAAACTGATGTTACATCCCTGGCAAGCTGATTACTCCTCAATCAAGGCGATAAATTCCTCGACATCCTCCACGCACATACGGACAGCTTTTTCCCAGAACTCCTTTTTCGTCAGATCGACGTTCAGATGCTTTTGGGCAAGATCCTCAACTGTCATAGAAGCGGAGTCCTTCAATAGAGCAATATATTTCTCTTCGTACCCCTTGCCTTCTTCCTGTGCCAGCGCATAAATCCCTAGTGAAAATAAATAACCGAAGGTATACGGGAAGTTGTAAAAAGGTACTCCCGTGATAAAGAAGTGCAGCTTTGAAGCCCAAAATAATGGGTGATACTCATCCAGTGCACCACCATATGCTTCTGTCTGGGCATTCTTCATCAATTCTCCCAGCCTTTCTGCGGTGACAACTCCCTCTTTGCGTTCTTCATAGAATTTCGTCTCAAACAGGAACCTTGAGTGAATATTCATCAGAAGCGCTACCGAACGTTGAATTTTATCTTCCAACAGACTCAGCTTCTCATCTTTTGTTTTCGCGTTCTTGACAGAAGCATCGGAAACAATCATTTCAGCGAAAGTAGAGGCGGTTTCAGCAACATTCATCGCATAATTACGATTAAGCAAGTGCAAATCGCGCATGGCATAGGTGTGGAAACCATGTCCAAGCTCATGGGCAAGTGTAGAAACATTGGATGGAGTGCCTGAGTACGTCATGAAAATCCGCGATTGGCTGCTCTCCGGGAAGAAAGTGTGGAATCCGCCTGGAGCCTTACCAGGACGATCCTCTGCCTCAATCCAATTGTTTTCAAACGCCATTCTCGCAAAGTCAGCATTCTCCTTGCCAAATTGTTCAAAGTTATCGACGATGAAATCTGCACCTTCCTGATAGGACATTTTCGATTCGGTGCTGCCAATCGGTGCATCTAAATCGAACCAACTCAGTTTGTCCAGTCCAAGCAGCTTTGCTTTGCGGTTCAGGAACTGAACAAATGGCTCCTTATTGTCGGAAATAACCTCCCACATGGCATCGAGTGTTTCTTTTTTCATCCTATTTATGTCTAGCGGCTCTTTCAATACAGCTTCCCAGCCGCGGAGCTTATAGACATTCAAGCGAAAGCCTGCAAGATGGTTAAGTGTCTTCGCAAAAGCTTCCTCATTCTCTCCCCATGCTTTTTCCCATTGAGCAAAAACCTCTTTCCTAACAGATCGGTCAGCATTAGAAAGCTTATTGGCTGCCTGTCCTACAGATAGACTTTCGCCGTTAAAATCGATTTTCGTGTTGCCAACTAGAAGGTCGTACATTTGCCCCCAGCCATGATAGCCATCCACACTCAATGCATTGATGACCGATTCTTCTTTTTCGGAAAGCCTTTCCGCTGCCCGTTCGCGACGTTCTGTAAGCACAAAACGAAGTTCCTGTAAAAGCCCTTCCTGGACAAGCTCACTCCAGACAGAATCCGAAAAACCGGATAGCTTCTGATCAAATTTGGTAAGTGCTGTCTGCAAGGACGCACTAAGTTCAGTGACAGCTGCCTTTAATTGTCCAGCCTTCTTATCGTTTGTATTTTGAGCATGCAAACAGCTGACAAAAGCTCCTGCCTGCCTTACCTTCCTTGCCGCATTATCAAACATTCCTACGAGGCTCTCCAGTCTGGTTCTCTCGCTTTCTTGGTCAGCAGGCTGCCAGTTTTCAACTTCCTTTTTAAATTGCTCGATTTCCACTCCTGCTTCCTTTAGATGTGCAGCAAATTCCGGAGAAGCACTTCCTCCTTCAAAAAATACGTCTAGGTCCCAGACTTCTGAGTATGTATTCGACATTGATTATCCCCCTTTTTTTCTATCATATTATTATAATGTTATTTTTCTAAAATTTCTATTTTTTCGGATATTTTTCCGAATCTGTTGTTTTGGGCTTCTATAGTGATGGCCTTGACCAGAATATTAAATGATTCGAAATGGGGGATATATGGGCAGAATCAAGAATAAAGGTTTACCCCTTTTCAGGATAAACCTTTGAACCTTCTAACTGTAAAAATACCACCATCCGCCAAAAATCAGGACGATGACCAGCAGGATGATGAACAGCGCAAACCATACACCACTTCCGCCGTAATAACCCGGATAACCTCCATAAGGGGCACCGTATGGTGGATAGTAACCGTAAGGCATACTTTCACACTCCTTTACTGTATCCTGTTATTACTTTATGGGGATCTGTCCATTTTGGTTTGGGCTTTTCGCGGACCTTTTCAAAAATTTTATGTAAAACTCGTTATATATGCACAGTTTTTCCTTACTTTTCATGTAGGATGAACTTAACAATCATTTTGCAAGGAGTTTTGAAATGGCTACGATTCTGTTAGTAGATGATGAAACGCGTATGCTTGATTTGCTTGCGCTGTATTTAACACCATTAGGATATAAATGCATCAAAAAAAATTCTGGTACCGAAGCCATCAGCTTTCTTGAGGACTACACTGCAGATCTTGTCTTGCTTGATGTCATGATGCCTGAGATGGATGGCTGGGAGACATGCAATGAAATTCGCAAACATTGGGATATTCCCGTCATCATGCTTACTGCCCGGAGTGAGAAGCCTGACATTGTGCGTGGCTTGAAAACCGGTGCCGATGACTATATCACCAAACCATTTGATGAAGGTGAATTGGTTGCAAGGATTGAGGCAGTACTGAGGAGACAAAATAGTAAAAGCCCTCTGCTCTCTTTCAATGGATTAAAACTGAACATAGATTCCTATGATGTTCAGTTCAATGGCACATTAATTCCTCTTACCCCAAAGGAATTTGCCCTTCTCAGCCTTTTCCTGCAAAACGTCAATAAAGTCTTCACAAGAGAACATTTAATCTCCACTATATGGGGCTATGGTGTCGATACCGAAGACCGGACGATCGATTCACACGTCAGGAACCTCCGGGATAAACTCCGCAAAGCTGGTTTTGCGGCGGACGATTATCTGTCTACCGTTTGGGGCGTAGGCTATAAATGGATAAATTAAGATTAGTTTCCTCCTCTTGAGGTTTCGTTCATAATCTATTGGTTATAGAGAGATAATAGAGACGTTATCTTTTAGACAGGAGGATTAACTTTTGGAAACTTTATATGATCGCCTGGGCGGACAGGATGCCATTTCAAAAGTAGTGGATGTGTTTTACGAAAAGGTTTTGGCTGATGAAACAGTGAACAAGTTTTTCAAGGAAACCGACATGGAAAAACAGCGCCGGCACCAATCTCTGTTTATAAGCTGGGCGTTAGGGGGACCTAACCAATATTCTGGAAGAAGCATGGAGCTCGCACATAAAGGGATGAACCTGAATGACGAGCACTTTGGTGCAATCGCCAACCACCTGGCTGCCAGCCTCAGGGAATTCGATGTCTCGGAACAAGACATCAATGAAGTCCTTGCAAAACTGACAGAGATGAAAAACGATATACTTTATAAGTAAGGCTCTTTTTACCTTCTATTCTAGGACATGTACGAAAAGCGATTATCAAAACCAAACAGCCTATAATAATAATGAAAAAAGGAGAAGGGAAGTCCCCTCTCCTTTTCTATTTATTTAATTGTTTAGGCAGGTTTTGCAGGAAGGAGATCATTAATGTCATGCCTTCCCTAGTTTCTTTCTGTGTGACAGCCTTCATAAGCTGCATGGATGACAACGGTTCTTTATCCTTTGTTTCCTCTTGAGCATGATGGAAAGCAGCAAGAATTCCATCTACCAGGTCAATGGCTCCCAGCTGGACGAAGGAATCGGCAAGTTCTACGCCTTTAATTGCCTTCTCAGCCATATCGGTCACCATCGGGCCAGTCATCGCACCCTTCATGGCAGCTGCCATATCCGCAAGCTGCATCAAAGATTTCAAGACACCTGTTTCTTCCATGCGTTTCACTTCCATCAAAGTACGCTCGAGGTTCTCAGCCACCTCAGGAAGGGTCTTTAATAAGGAAAGTGTTTCAGGCTGAAGCAGATCATCGGCCATCTCGACCATCTTTACGCCTGTTTCGGCAATCGACGAGACCATTTCCCCGGTCACCGCATTCATGGCTGCATCTGTGAAGCTGACGATTTTATGTTGAGCATTTTGTTGAGCTTGAGGTGTTTCTGTAGCCATCTCAACCACCCCTTCTATAAAATCCCTTTGGCATTTAACCAGTAAAGCTCATTGTATACTGCTTTGAACCAGTGAAGCAGGTCAGACGTTTCTGCTGGCTGCGGCGGGTTATTGTAATCGAATGTAATCATGCTGGCATCTTCAAGGCTGTTTTCAAGGAAGCAAGCTACCTTGCCATTGTAGACAGCAGTTTCCGGTCGTCCAGTCAATCTGCTAATGATGTTGGCAACTAACGATTCAGACTGATAGTGTGCTGTTGAACCAGCTTTGCTGATTGGAAGGTTCGTCGCATCGCCAATTACATATACATCATCCTGGCCAATCATTTTCAAAGTTGTACGATTCGTCGGAATGAAACCGGACTCATCTCCAATACCTGAATCAATCACTGCTTTTGCGCCAGTATGTGCCGGGATCGTAATAAGCATGTCATATTCGTGTTCAGAGCCGTCCATCGTAATCGCAACCTTGCGTTTTGGATCCACTTCTTCAAGATTGAAGAATGTTTCATATTTGATATCACGCTTCTCAAACTGTGGCAATCCCCACTCAGCAACTGGTACTAGTGAGTGAATACGGCCGATAGGATAAGCGTATTTAATTTCAATATCCTTGCGACGGCCATTCTTGCGGTAATAGTCATCCAGCATCAATGCCAGCTCAAGCGGAGCAGCTGGACATTTATGAGGCACATCGATGGTGATCAGGATTCTTCCTTTTTCCATCGCTGCAAGATCTTCGCGCAGACGTTCAGCACCATCCAGTGTATAGAAGTTATGCGCTCCCTCTTTTAAACCAGGTACACTATCGAAATCAGGATGTGATCCGGTTGCGATGACAAGATAGTCATACTGATACTGCTTCTTCCCTTTGACTGTCTTCTTTTCGACGTCGATTTTCTCAACGTCATCATACACAAGGTTCACATGTCGATGAACGAGTGTTTCCTGTTTCCTGATGAAGTGCTCTGATGGCTTTTCATTGAAAGCGATGAATAAGTATCCTGGCTGGTAGATATGCTTTTCTGTATTGGAAATCAAAGTCACTTCGACTTCACGCTTCTTTATCTCTTCCCCAAGCTGGCGGGCTAATCTGTTTGCGACCATTGTACCCGCGCTGCCGGCCCCAAGAACCACAATTTTCTTTGTCATTTGGTCCACACCTCTTTATTGGTTTCTTTGATGAAGGCTGTTACTGAATAAACAGCAATCTTTTACTTTACCTTTTTAACTGCGATCTTGAATTCATCGCCTTCATTCTCGAGGTAGGCAATTTCGTGGCCCATTTTATTGACCCATTCAGGAATATCAACTGCTGAGCCTTTATCAGTGGAAAGTACTTCTACCACATCTCCAACTTGTGCTGTTTTGATTCCTTTTACCAATTCCATTAGTGGTCCCGGGCAATATGCCCCTCTTGCATCGATTGATTTAGTCACTTGTACTTCACTCATGATTTTTTCCTCCTGTATAGTTAAGTTTTATGTTAGAATAAGAGAAGATTTTTTCATTTTGCATGAATGGGAAATGGTTGAAAGGCCTGCACGCCGTTTCACTTTTTCCCTTTATGCAGCTTACATCGTAATAACTGTTGCTCCTTGAGTCATTCCCAGGAATTTTGTAACCCCGATCACTCCATCGAACACATCGATCATGTCTTCTTCTTGCCAATCCATGATGTCCATTGCTAATGCGCAACCGTAAATGTTAAGTTCTCCCATATCCTTTCCTTCCTGTAAAAGTGAATCGAATAATGGAATTTTCTTTGCCAGCATTTCCTTGCCAATCGTTCCAGTGATGAAATCAGTGCTATCAAAGCTGTCTTTGCGGAAGGATTTCAATGCGTTCATTGTGACGAATACATTCACAGTCATGCCTGACATTGAAGCAACCGATCCTACCAATGCACCAGCGTGTAACTTTTCAAGATCCTCAGATAATAAAATAACGGCTAAAGATGGGGCTTGCTGTTCCATAATTTATTTCCTCCTAATGAAATCGAATGATTTACCTTACACTTGAATTATACCCATACCCCCATATCTATGTCTGTTTCTTTTATGTGAACGTTCTTAGTCCAAAAAGTGACAAAACAAGGTGTCCATAGAATTAACTCTTGATTCTTCCGAACTATAATATCCCTTAAATTTCCAACATAAAATATTTATAAGGACAGACACAATCGTCCCCCTTCAGACATAGGAATTTATTATAGGCGAAAGCCTAAAAAAGCGGGGGTGGAAACATGTCGGGCATACTTACAGCACTCGGGTACTTAGTTAAAGAAGTGATCCTTCTTGTTTCGTATGTAAAAAACAATGCATTTCCTCAACCGTTATCTGCAGCTGATGAGCGAAAGTACTTAAGGTTAATGGCCAATGGCGACCCACACGCCAGAAACATGCTGATTGAGCACAACCTGAGACTTGTCGCACATATCGTGAAAAAATTCGAAAACACCGGCGAGGATTCAGAGGATTTGATTTCCATTGGAACAATCGGCCTGATCAAGGCTATCGAGAGCTATTCGGAAGGCAAAGGCACCAAACTGGCAACCTATGCTGCCAGATGTATTGAAAATGAAATCCTCATGCATTTGCGAGCATTGAAGAAAACCAAGAAGGATGTATCCTTACACGATCCAATCGGCCAGGACAAAGAAGGAAATGAAATTTCACTGATCGATGTCCTGAAGTCCGAATCAGAAGATGTCATTGATACCATCCAACTCAATATGGAGCTTGAAAAAGTAAAAGAATATATCGATGTCCTCGATGAACGTGAAAAAGAGGTCATCGTTGGCCGCTTTGGTCTTGATTTGAAAAAGGAAAAAACACAGCGTGAAATTGCCAAAGAACTCGGCATTTCAAGAAGTTATGTATCCAGGATCGAGAAAAGGGCATTGATGAAGATGTTCCATGAGTTTTATCGGGCGGAGAAAGAAAAGAAGAAGAATAAAGGGCAATAACGAAAACCCGGGGAGGCTACCCCGGGTTTCTTTTTTATGCTATTTAAGCAAGAAAAAAGGCATCAACCCAGTATTGGCTGATACCTTTTGAACATCCTATTCTACGCTCACTTCTGCAGCAACTACAAGACCGACAGCTCCGCAGATTACCAATCCCATGACAATCAAAAACATGCCTATCACCCCTTTAGCATTCACCCGTGTTTACACCAAATTTATCATATAAAGACGGTGCTAAAAGGAAGAGGTTGTGAACATTTTGTTAACGATGAGATTTCTTTTTCTTAAAAATTAGTGTTAAGAGCAAAATATGCAGTGACATACAATTTACCTCCCGACTCCGTCGTTAGGTGGTGTCCTTCTCCACCCATAAGCTAGCCAGTCTTCTTTGAATTACATAAATCATTTTCTTTCCACCTTTCTTTAGTTAATTATTCAAATGAATTAAAACGGGCGCAGCATTGTTTGACGAGTTTTATTGTCTTCAACCATTTTTTCAACCATTTCGTTATGGCGAATTTCTTCTAAAGACATTTGGCGTTTGTTAATCGTAATTGTAAAAAACAAGATATTTAAGGTCATGATGAGTTCACCTCCTTTAAATTTCCACCCCAAAAAGCCGCAAGGATTCCTCCCCTGCGGCAAAACGGGCACAAAAAAGCCACAGGGCACGATTCTCCCTGCGGCCATGGATGTATAAGTGTCAAAAAACAGCTTAAATAATCCAGTCCGATCCGGTCGAATGCGTATTGCGATATGAAGATTGTGCGTTATTCCAGTATCCATTCATGATCATTTCACTCGACCTCCTTTGAATTATTTAACCACATTGGTAAGTATATCCACTTCAGATTAGTTTGTAAACCTTTTTTGGTCACTTTTTCCAAAAAAAGATTCGTCAAATTCCAACAAAAAAAACGCCCCCGCAAGGACGTTTATTTCTTCATCAGCATTTCCTGGCCTTCTTCTGACTCAATCAGCAGATTGCGGTATTTTTTGGCGAAAGAAAAGAATACGATGGAACCAGCAAGGAATCCAGCGGAAGCTCCAGTAGCAATATATATATCTGTCATCACTTTCGTTTCAGACGGAATGATCGTGCCTAGATAAAAGAACACTCCCACAGCAAGCAGGACTGTAGCAAACTGTTTGAAATCAACCATTTTTTCATAGAGTTGTTTAGCCTTCATCATTATCACCTGCATTTTAATAGACTTAACCACAACCCTACTGTAACATCTTTTAAACGTATTTTATGTATGTAATTTTTGGAAAAAGAATGAGTTGAGATATGATTTGAGGTGATTTAAGGTTATGCTATTCTATTTGGATGCATCATAGCTGCTACTTCAGACAAAACTGGCGGCTCCTCCTGGGATTTTGTCTGTACCTATGGCTGCTTCGGACATAACTGCCTGCTTCTGCTGTGATTTTGTCTGAACCTAGGACCACTTCGGACAAAAACCAGCTTCTCTTCCTGGGATTTTGTCCGAACATGCCACTACTTTGGACAAACGAAACCGCTCCTCCTGCGATTTTGTACGAACCTAGGGCTATTTCTCAGAAAGCTAGCGAGTCCCACTGGTTTTTTTTCTAACCTGCGCCCCTCCCAAGTTTTCCCTCAAGAAAAAATAGCGTGGAATAATTTCCACGCTAAAAAAAGATTTGTTTTTCAGATTAATTAAAGCTTCCAGTTCTTGACCATCTCATTGACGATTTCAAACGAATTCTTTGACGCGAGTTTCGTGAATTCCAGGAAGTTCACGTCTGCTGAGCCATCGGCCTGGTCGGACATTGACCTGATGATCACGAATGGGATGTTGTTCATGCTGCAAACCTGTCCTACTGCTGCACCTTCCATTTCTGTACAATAACCATTGAGCTCCTCATACAGGAACTTCACTTTATCGCGGTCGGCGATGAATTGGTCGCCTGATAAAATCCTGCCGCTGACGATTTTCTTGTCCTCGACTATTTCTTTGCTTGCTGAAATGGCCAAGTCTACCAATTTCTCATCTGCTTTAAATACAGAAACTTCTGTATAAGGGATTTCCCCTAGTTTGAAGCCCAACGCACGAACATCCATATCATGCTGTACACAATCAGTGGAAATGACGATATCGCCTATTTTCAGTTCAGGGTTCACTGCACCCGCTACTCCTGTGAAAACAATCTGTGATGCAGCAAATTCATCGATCAGGATTTGAGTACATACACTTGCATTCACTTTCCCTACTCCAGATTTACACAATACAACGTCATATCCATTGAAAGTGCCGACATAAAAAGTAATGCCTGCTTTCTTTTTTTCATCATAATCTTTCATGGCGTCAAGGATATGCTGTATTTCTTCATCCATTGCACCAATAATACCAATTCTGCTCATTATTGAGACCTCCAATGTTCTTATTACATTCTGTTTTTAGCTTTCCGCTATACTTTCCAGACCTCGAACTTATTTTTAAAATCCTATGAAAGGAGCTTTGACATTCGATTTGCTTCATAAAGGACTTTTTCTTCATCAATCGTCTTGAATTGTCCATTATCCAGGATTTGTTTTCCCTGGACATAGACATCCTTTACATCCCGTCCTGAGCCAGAATAAACAAGGTGGGATAGTGGATTATGCTTAGGATAATAGAATGACTGATTGGAGTTCACGACAATGAAATCTGCATCTTTGCCTGCTTCAAGAGATCCAATCCGTTCTTCCAGCCAGAGGGACTCTGCGCCATTGATTGTTGCCATCCGTAAAGCTTCCTGAGCAGTGATGACCGTCGCATCCTGGGCAAGCCCTTTATGGACAGTTGCTGCAGCTTTCAGCTCTTCAAATAAGTCGAGGTTATTGTTAGAAGCAACACTGTCTGTACCAAGGCTGACGGTGACTCCCTTTTCCAGCATTTTGCTAACTGGTGCAATTCCGCTGCCCAATTTAAGGTTGCTGATGATGTTATGTGATACTTTGACGTCTTTTTCGGCCAGGATTTGAATATCCTCGTCATTCACATGGACCGCATGGGCAACAAGCGAAGGGAGGTCAAAGAATCCAAGCTTCTCTAGATGACGCACCGGTGTAGCACCATATTCCTCGATATTCTTGTCTACTTCGAATTTCGTTTCTGACATATGCGTATGCAATGGAACATTCAGCTCAACCGCTTTGTCAATGATCTGAGTGATATACTCTGGTGAGCAGGTATATGGGGAATGCGGTGACAGCATCGTCGTGATCCTCCCATTTGCACCGTTATTCCAGCTCTTCGCAAAATCTGCTGCTTCTTTAAGCTTGCTCTGTCGAAGCTCCTCTGAACCAAAGCCGATTATACCGCGGCACAGAACTCCACGAATGCCTGCTTCCTCAACAGCCTTGGCGATTTCGTTCATATTGTCATACATATCAACAAATGTGGTAGTACCTGTGCGAATCATTTCAAGAATGGATAGCTTTGCACCCCATTTTGCATGCTCCGGTGTATATTGGGCTTCAAGCGGCCAAATTTTGTCCTCCAGCCATGTCTGTAAATGCAAATCATCCGCATAGCCTCTCAGCAATGACATTGGCGTGTGTCCATGCGTATTGACGAGGCCCGGGAGCAGGATATTCCCTTTTAAATCTATTTTTTCATCATAAGAAGCAAGATCATCAGGCGTAGTGCCCACATAGATGATTTTATCTCCTTCAACGCCAATGGCACCGTTCGTAAAAACTTCATTGTTTGTATTACCGGTAATAATTGTGCCATTATAAAATAACTTTCTTGTCATATTTAATCTCTCCTATGTAAAAAACGCTTACTTACTAGAATTCGGTGGTAGTACCGGAAATATGCCTATCGTTTTAATTTATCAAAAAATGTATCATTTTTATAGAGAATTTGCTATTTTATTTGTGTCGATAAGTTGAATACGAAAGGGGAATGGAATCTATGAACTTCCAGTTTGAACTAATAGAAGACAAGGTTGAATTTTTTGAAGCGGTCGACCTGAAATCTCTGGAACAAAAAATCAATAAGCAAATTGAAATCAATAAAGCAATCATGCTATCAGTCCACCATGTGTCCCACCAGATGCATTTAGATGATAAAGGCAGACTGTTCTATTCCGCAGTGGTCCACTTCAAGGCAAAAAAATAAAGGGGCCGCTTCTTCAGCCCCCTTCCAGCTTTACGATTGTTTTTTATCATTTTGAATCAGTTCTTCCACTTTTACCGGTTTCCAGCCTTCGCCGTCCACCCACTCAATCCAAACTCTGAATGTCTGGTCACTGCCCTTCTGAGAGATCGTTCCGACCGCTGTATTAGGCGCACCGCCATTTTCATTCCACCATACTGTCATGTTATCTTTATCGATTCCTGTAGCATAGGAATAGGCTAAGATCATTTCCTGCCAGTCTGCTGCATTCTGGTCAAATACGGTATTATGTTCACCCGATTGGGTAGTGCCAACCGGTTTCCACTCAGGATTCTCGATCGTTTGTTTCACATTGGCATCACTTCCGCCTTCTGTCACAATTGGATCAGCCAATTCTTCATCCTCTGCAGACTCCTCGTCTGCTTCTTCTGAAGCTGATTCATCCTTTTTATCGGAATCCTGGCTATCGTCTTTTTTGTCATTAGCCTTGCTGTCCTTTTTTTTATCCGGAGAGGCTGCGGCCTGTTCCTTCTCAGCACCAACATCGTTTTGGTCGGCAACCCCTTCATCATTACTGAAGAAAATGTTAAATGAGACAATTCCAATCAACAGGATAACGACAACAATCAAGCTATTTAAAATAAGGTTCGTTTTTCTGCGTTTTGCCCTCATTTGAGAACGTGACCCCTCATTTAGGTTCTCATAATCATCGTGCTTCAAGATCTTTCCCTCCCTTATAAGGTTGTCAACATTCTACCATGACTGGGGGCAAACTTGAAGGATTTTATATTCATCTAATGATGGTTCAATTGTTTTCAGGACCTTCAGCCGAGCTACCATGATTGAATGCATAGACCTCTTTTACTATATCTGCAAAAAGAGGATTGACCCCGCCTTCATTTTCTAAAACCCCTAAGTTGACCGTTACAAGAGCATACTTTGGTTTCTCGTAGGGAAAATAGCCGGCGAACCATTTATTGTGCAGCTGTTTGTCGTCTATGTAAATCCCTGTTTCTGCAGTCCCTGACTTTCCAGCCACAGCATATGGCAAATCCTTGAACCATCTTCCAGTACCTTGCTCGTTCACAATGACCTCTCGTAAAAGTTTTTGGAGTTTCATTGCGGTGAATGGTGATAGTTTGTCTCCTTCAAGCTGCTGTCTAGGAAATGCCTTCATTTCAGCACCATTTTGATACTGGATCGACAGTACTGCCCTGACCATATCCTTTTCCCCGCCCCTGGCGATCGTTGCCATCATGTTTGCCACAGCAAGAGGGGACACCCTCACTTCATGCTGGCCAATTCCGGACAATGCGGCAAAATTCTTATCCTTCCTCGCTTCATCCGATAAAAATACCCTGCCTTTTTCCTCGTCCTGGATCTGGCTGAAATCTTCTAGATGGAAAATGTCTCCTTTCCACCCTACACCTCCAGTGATTGATAGCTTCTCTGCGTATTTTTCAAGGATATTGGGGTCCTGCTCCTGGAGCTCGCGGGCTACTTCTCCAAATGTCCGGTTGCAGCTCACTGCAAAGCTATCTTGAAAATTAAGCAATCCATAGTCATATTTCAAATCCGGTGCCCCGCTGATTGTCTTGCTGCAATCAAATTCCCTGGCAGGATCATCAAGCCCCTGATCAATCGCTGCTGCTGCGACAACTGTTTTAAAGACGGAACCAGGGATATGCTGCTTGACCATCATATTTTCAGTTCCCTCGTCGTTAAAAGGTTTTTTACGGTCAATGACAGGCCTTGACACCATTGCCAGTATACTGTTCGTTTCAATATCCAGAAGCACCACGCCGCCTCTATTGATCTTGTGCTGATCCACCTTCTCCTCTAGCAGCAATTGCAGGTCTTTGTCTATCGAAGTCTGCAGATTGATTGGATAGAATGGGTTTGCAGGATCTATGTATTTAACATTGATCCCGAATAATGGTGCTCCTTCGCCATCGACATGATAAACCAGCTTTGATTTTCCTTCAGCAACGAGGAACTCGTCAAAACTTTTTTCCAGTCCAGAGAGACCAATCAAGGTCCTTGGCAGCAAATCTTTCTCTCCATATCTTGACTTCAGAAGAGTCTCATTCTCCCCAATGATTCCTAGAAGTTGGGCAGCCGGTACTTTCTCCATTGGGTACTTTCGCTCCACAGCAAATACTCCCGGAATTTCCATTTCATTAATGGTTTCCATTTGACTCTTGGTCAAAATAACCGGATCCGGATTACCAAAAGCAAATGGTTCCTTGGAATTTTCCACTGCATTTTTCAAAGAGTAAGCAGATACACCTAATGTCCTTGCCACCTTTTCTGCTTCCCAGTCGATCTTTTTCAAAAATGGGAACAGGACGAGTACGGATGAAGTTTCAAAGGATAATGGGTCTCCTGTCCTGTCTAGGAAATTCCCACGGCCGTTGTCTACAACCATTTCCTGTGACCTTTGCTTGACACTCGCTTCAATCAAATTTATTTCATGCTTGGAAAAGGACTCTGTATCAAATAATTGCAGCTGCGCCAGCCGTAACATCAGCAGAGCAAAGACAGCGATACAAATCGAAATCCAGGCCACCATTCTTTTTTTACGCATAAAAAACACCTCGTCAAAAGTGTTGACGAGGTGCTCATGTTTCAAACATATGGTATTACTTAATTGTTGTAATGCGGACGTTCATTTCACCGCCAGGAGTCTGGACAGTCACTTCGTCTCCTACTTTTTTGCCCATTAGGCTTTTCGCAATCGGAGAGTCGTTTGATATTTTGCCTTCAAATGGGTCAGCTTCTGCGCTACCGACGATTGTATACGATTCTTCATCGCCATCAGGAAGCTCGACGAATGTCACTGTGCGGCCAAGGCTGACTGCATCTGTGCTCACTTCGTCTTCCTGGATGATTTTTGCGTTGCGGATCATATTTTCAAGAGTGGTGATACGGCCTTCAACAAAGGCTTGCTCTTCTTTGGCTGAATCATATTCAGAGTTCTCTGAAAGGTCGCCAAAGCTGCGTGCGATCTTGATTCTTTCAACCACTTCTTTGCGTTTTACCGTTTTCAATTGCTCTAATTCTTGTTCCAGCTTTTCTTTTCCTGCCTGTGTCATAGGAAAAACTTTTTCTGTAGCCAAAATACTTCACTCCTTCTAGTCTTCACAATTCCCCAAAAAATAGATTGTGTACTATTATATTATGTATCCTGAAAAATATACAGGAGCGCGACCTTACAAGGGCGCGCATGTTAAATAGGGCCGTTATGGACCATTTCCTTTTCCTTGGACAAAAGGAAGCACTTTATTCAAGTACTTCCATGTCCATATTATCTATGCTATTGTGTCACAAAAATGATTTTTGTTCAAGAATTGTTTGAATTTTTGTTACCATCAAGTCAATCGCCACATGGTTATGGCCGCCCTCAGGAATGATGACATCAGCGTAACGCTTGGTCGGTTCGATGAACTGGTTATGCATTGGCCTGACAACATTCACATACTGTTCAATGACCGAGTCCATTGAACGTCCGCGCTCCTTGATGTCACGAAGGAGCCTGCGGATAATCCGCAAATCAGCGTCTGTATCCACATAGAGCTTGATATCCATCAAGTTCCGCAATCTTTCATCCTCAAGAATCAGGATCCCCTCAAGGATGATGACATCTTTTGGTTCAACATGGACAACTTCACTTGAGCGAGTGTGGATGGCATAATCATACACTGGCTTTTCAATCGCCTCGTGGCGGAGCAGCTTTTCGATATGCTGTATCAACAGATCGTTGTCAAATGCAAGCGGATGGTCATAATTCGTCTTCAAACGCTCTTCCATTGGAAGGTGGCTTTGGTCTTTATAATAGTAGTCTTGCTCAATCATCAGGATTGATTGGCTTTTAAAGCTATCGTAAATCGCTTTTGTTACAGAAGTCTTTCCTGAGCCGGAGCCGCCGGCTACACCAATTACAACAGGTTTGCGGTCCATGTATTTACTTCTCCTTCCGCATCATGTTATTTGGGTAGACAGGCTTGTCCATCTTGAACTTCACGATTTGCAGTGGGTGGCGGGCAACATCCAATTCATTGCCATCTTCATCCCAGATCTTATCAATCACATGCGTGAAGTTCTCGATTTCAGGTCCAAAGAATTCAACCTCGTCGCCAGGCTTGAAGTAGTTCCTTTGCTGAAGTGTCACCATTTGTGTCTCAGCATTGTAATCAAGCACTAGACCAGCAAAATCGAAAGTTGTCTTTTTGCTATGGTTTCCAAACATTTGCTCTTTATACCCAGGAACTCCCTCAAAGAACGCTGTTGCTGTTTCACGGTTCGCACATTTGTCCAGTTCTTCAAGCCATTCCTGATTGATGACAAAGTTTTCCGGATCCGCGCAATAAGCATCAATCATTTTACGGTATACACTTACTACCGTTGCAATGTAGTGGATAGACTTCATGCGGCCTTCAATTTTCAAGCTGTCTATTCCAAGCTCGATCATGCGAGGGATGGACTCAATCAGCTTAAGATCCTTAGGACTCATCGCAAAAGGTGAGTCGCCTTCTGAAAACATTGCGTTCTCTTCATTTCCTTCTAGTGTGTACAAATCATAATCCCAGCGGCAAGACTGGCAGCAGCCGCCACGGTTAGAATCACGTGCTGTCATGTGATTGCTCAAAGTACAACGGCCTGAGTAGGCAATACACATTGCGCCATGGATGAAGGTTTCGATTTCGATGTCGACTTTTTCCTTCATTTCCTTGATTTCATCTGCACTCGTTTCACGAGCAAGAACGACACGCTCAAGTCCTTCTTCCTTCCAGAACTGAACAGCCTTCCAGTTTGAAAGGGATTGCTGTGTGCTCAAGTGGACTTCAATTTCCGGAGCGACCTTGCGGCAAGTTTCGATGATCAGAGGATCAGCGACAATGATGCCATGCACTCCTGCTCCCTTCAAGCCTAATAGATAGTCTTCAAGACCATCGATGTTTTCATTGTGGGCAAAAATGTTTGTTGTAACATAGATTCTCGCACCGTATTTCTTGGCGAATTCAACGCCTTCCTTCATTTCCTCAAAAGTGAAATTATCTGCGTTCGAGCGCAGGCCATACTCCTGTCCGCCAATAAAAACGGCATCTGCACCATAGTGGACGGCAATCTTCAATTTCTCAAGATTACCGGCTGGCGCGAGCAGTTCTGGTTTTTTCACGATAACACGCTTACCGTCAACAATCTGCGAGATTTTATCTGCTACTGCTGTCATTACGCAACCTCCTCATAATTCTTACTGTTAATAAACCGTCTCTTTGAAAAAGAATCCTGTATCCAGCGGGCGGTTTGGCGGCTGCAGTTCTTCCGCTGCTTCCAGCAAGCCATCTTTTTCGTCGTCGTACTGCTCTGGACCCTCAACAGCCAGGTCAATGGCTTTGCGGTAAAGCTTCGTGACTTCAAGAATATATTCAGGGCTCTTCAGGATGCCGTCAATTTTAAAAGAATCGACTCCAGCTTCCACAAGCTCCGTTAGTTCATCAATAATGCAAATATCGTTAGGACTCATGATATGAGTGCCATTTTCATCCTCGAAAATAGGATATTTATTTTCACGCTCTTTATCGTGCAGGAACATATTACGTTCTTGTTTACGGTTCTCCACTTCAAGCGCTTTGCCTTGATATTCAAAGTAATGTCCAAGCAATGGTCGTTTAGACTGGAACATGTTCATCATTCCGTGAACCTGCACCTCAATTTCAACCTCGGCATTTTCCTTGATTTCAACAATAGCATCCATATTGATTTCCCTTGCAAGAACAGCGCGTTTTGCACCTTTTCTACCCCAATAGTTGCAAGTATACCAGTTAGTTCCTGTTGTTTCCGTGCTCCAATGAAGCTTCAGATCAGGAGTATATTCCTTTGCAGCCATCAGTACTGCCGGGTCGCCAAATGTGACTCCGTCCACATTGGCATCCTTAAGGAATGTAAGATACTCACCAAGCAAATCGATTTTTTCATTGTGGAACAAAGCATTCATCGCGACAAAAACTTTCTTGCCCTTTGAGTGTGCCAGTTCGATAGCCTGCTTTACGTCTTCACGGCTAAACTCGCCAGCAAGACGCAGACCGAATTTCTGTTCACCGATCAAGAAAGCATCTGCTCCTGCCTCTGCCAGTGGAATAATATCCTCAACGCTCTTTGGAGTTACCAATAATTCAGGTTTATTCATTCCGTTCACCTCTTCTTACTAACCGCTATACCATCGCCTATCGGCACGATGACAGTATCGTACTCCTGATTGGCTGCAAGCCAGCGGTTGAATTCGTCTATTTTTTTTACCAGGCTGCGCAATCTTCTGCTTTCTGCTTCCTGATTATATACAAGCCCTTTAAATAGGACATTATCCGTAATGATCATTCCTCCCGGATTTAAATACCTGGAGTACATTTCAAAAAATCGCTTATACTGTCCTTTGGCTGCATCAATAAAAATAGCATCAAATGGACCATGGCCGGCGACTTCGTCTTCCAATTCAAGGGCATCTCCTTGAATTTGGATAATCCGCTCCTGCAGTCCTGCCCGCTTAATATACTCAACAGCAAGCTCGAACCTTTCATCATCACGCTCTAAAGTGACTACTTTTGTTAGCGGGAGGGAGTATGCCATTCTTAGCGCGGAATAGCCAATTGCTGTCCCTACCTCCAGGATCGCTTGCGGCTGCTGGATTCTCAACAGCTGGAGCATAGTTTCAATACCTGCAGGCTCCATGATTGGGACACCATTTTGATCTGCATATTCCTCCATCTCTGTAAGGAGGGCATTTCTTGGCTGTATTAAAGAATCTATATAATTTTGCAGCTCTTGATTTAGCAAGCTGCTTCACCTCTATTCAATGGCTTAAACTCAGCCAGAGTAGATATATTAGAATGACTGTCCAAGCATGAAAAAAATAGCGTTCACAGTTTAAGAGGGCACACCTAAAGGCAACGTTGCCTTACAGGATCATCAGCTAAAAGCTACAACTCCTACTTCTGCAATACACGCTATCAATAAATCTAAGCTCACATTTAGAGCCTTTGCTAGACAGTGACATACTATTGAACCTAGAAAAAACACTTGTATTATTTTATCACAATAAGAAGGGAAATGCTAACCTTTCTGCATTTCCCTTTCATTTACTGTTATTTTTTATTGGTGATATGTTCATCCACTTTGCGATTATGCTCTGCCAATGTCTTGGAGAACAGCACCTCTCCGGTAGAGGTTGCCAGGAAATACATATCATCCGTATCAGCCGGTGCCAGGGTAGCTTCAATTGATATTACCCCAGGATTAGCGATTGGACCAGGTGGCAGACCCTGAATTTTATAGGTATTATACGGATCATCAATTTCCAGATCCTTAAAGAATACCCGTTCTTTATGTTCGCCATGTGCATACAGGACAGTCGGATCAGTTTGCAGCATCATCCCCTCTTCCAGGCGATTGTAGAAGACGCTTGCGATTTTATCGCGGTCTACTTTCTCTGTTGCTTCCTCTTCAATCAGTGATGCCATCGTCATCAATTCATGTGTCGTCATTTCCTTTTCTTCCATCTGGCCTCTGAATTCACCAAGCACTTCTTTTGTCTTTGTCAGCATGACGGTCACGATTTCCTCGACAGTCGGCTTTTCAGAATAAAAAGGATAAGTTGCAGGGAACAGATAGCCTTCAAGTGGATACTTCACATTTTCTTTCAGGATTTCTTCTGTAAGAACATCAGGGTATTTGCCCATCATTTTATTGATGAATTCTTTATCGTTCAGCTGTTTGAAAATCTCTTCCTCATCCTGCTGTGTCTTTTCGGCAATAATACCCGCAATCTGCTTTAATTGCTTACCCTCAGGAATCGTGATTTTCATGACAACTTCTTGCATGACCTTCCCTGTTTTCAAGCTTGTGACGATTTCAGGAAGCGTCATGGAAGGCTTCATTTTATAGTCGCCCGCCATAAAGCCAGCTTCGTTTTTGAACTTCACATAATATTTAAAGACTCGAGCATCTCTGATGATTCCTTTATCCTCGAGAATCTGTCCGATACCAGTTGTTGATGAACCGATCGGAATATTGACATCTACTGTTTTCTTGCTGTTTTCATCCACCGGCTTCAGGGCTTCTTTAATATAGTAATAGCCACCCCCGCCAATTGCCCCAATGAGCAAAATTGCCATGATGGAAGTGATGAAAACAATTTTCCTCACAATTCTCGCTTCCTTTTGCTGCTCTACTAACTTCTCAGTAATCAGCTTCTTTTTATCTGTTTTTATATTTTTTTCGTCAGACATAAGTTCCCCCTCCAGTTAACAATACGAACTTCCTGGATACTCCCTATTATCACATCTCGAATCATTATACTATATTTTCTATTTCTATTTGCAAATAATTACGAAAAAATACTCATGACGACAAATAAACTGAGGATTCGACAGCCGGACCAGGAGGAACACATCATACTATCGAGTGGTTGTTTGTAGGGGGAGGCCAATGCTGTGCGTAAAAAATGGTCTATTGGACAATTTCCAGTGGTACTCCCTTGTGTTTGTCCGATAGAGCCACTCTATCGGACACTTTCTCTGGTTTCTTCTCTCAATTTGTCCGATAGACCCTTCCTATCGGACATTTCCATTGTTTTCTTCACTCTATTTGTCCAATAGAGTCTTGCTACGGTCTCTTTCTAGTGATTCTTCTTCCTGTTTATCACATTGTCCTATCCACAAAAAAAAGACCAGGCATCATCCGCCTGGTCCCTGTTCTACTATTTTATTCTTCGTCCTGCTCAGCAAGGAATGTTTCCAGCATTTCCTCGATCATGTCCCATTCTGCATCAGTTTCGATTGGCATTAGTTCGCCATCTTCGTTGTCTTCAGAAGGTGTGAATGCAGATGCATGGATTTCGATTTCTTCGTCATCGTTATCCTCTGCACCTACTGGATAATAAAGCACATATGATTTACCGAATTCTTCGGAATCAAATGTGAAAAGTACTTCGCATAATTGTTCGTTGCCGTTTTCGTCTACTACTGTGATGTTGTTTTCGCCGTGATCCATTGTAGTCACCTCAATTTAATTTTGGCTATTTAAATAGCCTTGTAAAATCATTACTGCAGCCATTTTATCAATGACCTTTTTTCTTTTTTTGCGGCTCATGTCCGCCTCTAGCAAAACTCGCTCGGCAGCCACTGTCGTCAGGCGCTCGTCCCAAAGAATGGCAGGGACTCCGAACCTTTCCTCCAATTCACGTGCATAGAATTGGCTAGCTTCTCCGCGCGGGCCAATAGTGCCATTCATGTTTTTAGGCAGCCCGACGACAACTTTGCCGACTTCGTACTCTTTTATTATTTTACCAATTTCATCAAAACCAAACACATTTTCTTCTTCGTTGATTTTCAATGTTTCAAGACCCTGAGCCGTCCATCCCAGTTCATCGCTCAGGGCAATGCCGACTGTTTTCGAGCCGACATCGAGTCCCATGATCCGCAATTTATTTCCCCTCTCGCTGGTTCCTTAGATAGGATTTAACCAGTTCCTCGATAATTTCATCCCGCTCCAACTTGCGGATGATGTTGCGGGCATCCCGATGGCGGGGAATATAGGCCGGGTCGCCAGAGAGCAAATAACCGACAATCTGGTTGATCGGGTTATATCCTTTTTCCTGCAATGCTTCATACACCTGAAACAGGACTTCATTTGCATCATGCTCAAAAGGCTCTTCGGGAAAATTAAATCTCATCGTCTTGTCAAACGAGCTCATCGAATGCACCTCACTTTTAAAAAATGGCCGGTAAAATTTTCTTCAAGATACCTTCATTCTACACTACTTTACTTTTATATCAAATTGATTTTACCCATTCTTCGGCAAATTGAAGCGCATTTTCGAGTTTTGAAGGGTCTTTTCCGCCAGCCTGGGCCATATCTGGACGGCCTCCACCGCCTCCGCCGCAAATTGCTGCTGCTTCCTTGATCAATTTTCCAGCTTGATAGCCTTTCTTGATCAGGTCATCTGTCACAGCGGCAATCAGGTTCACTTTATTGCCGTCAGTCATGCCAAGCAGGATGATTGCTGAACCAAGCTTCTGCTTCAAGTCATCAGCCATATTCCGCAGGCTGTTCATATCAGCTGCTTCAACACGGGCTGCCAGCAATTGAACTCCTTTCACTTCTTTGACCTTCGAAGTTAGGCTTCCAGCTTCAATATTCCCCAACTTAGCTGAAAGAGATTCATTTTCGCGCTGAAGCTGTTTCATTTCTGCAAGCATTGAGTCAATTCTGTTTGCAACTTCTTTTGGAGATGTCTTTAATTTAGATGCTGCATCCTTCAGAATCGTAATCTGATCATTCAGCACTTTGTATGCTGCTTCTCCTGTTACAGCTTCAATCCTTCTTGTTCCTGCACCGATTCCGCCTTCGGATACAATCTTGAACAGGCCGATCACGGATGTGTTTGGAACATGGCAGCCGCCGCAAAGCTCAAGGCTGTAGTCGCCAACTTTTACAATGCGGACGATGTCGCCGTATTTTTCACCGAATAATGCCATCGCGCCCATTGCTTTAGCTTCAGCAATCGGCTTGAAGCTCGTTTCGACCTGGATGCTTCTCCAGATTTTTTCATTGACGATTGCCTCTACTTGCTCTAGTTCTTCAGCAGTCACCTGGCCGAAATGAGAGAAGTCGAAACGCAGTCTGTCAGGTTCCACAAGAGACCCAGCCTGGTTTACATGACCTCCAAGCACATCTTTCAATGCCTGGTGCAGCAAGTGTGTTGCTGTGTGGTTCTTAATGATTCGCGCACGATTTTCCTGATCCACTTGAGCTGTGACTTCAAGGCCTTTCGTTACCTTGCCTTCTTCCACAACTGCATGGTGAAGGTTTTGTCCGTTCGGAGCTTTCTTTACATCCTTTACAGATACCTTGATCCCATTTGCTACAAGGGTTCCTTTATCGGCAATCTGGCCGCCGCTTTCTGCGTAGAATGGCGTAACATCAAGGATGAAATGAATCTCGTCGCCCGCGCTCGCTTCCTCAACACGCTCGCCTTCCTTGACCAAAGCAACGATTTTGCTGGTTGTTTCAAAATTATCATATCCGACGAATTCGCTGCTTTCCTTAATGTCCCCGAGAATGCCGCCCTGCACCTGCATGGAACCGACATCCTGACGTGCAGCACGTGCTCTCTCACGCTGAAGCTCCATTTCTTTTTCAAAGCCTTCATGGTCGACCTTCAAGCCTTCTTCTTCGGCATACTCTTCTGTTAATTCAACAGGGAAACCGTATGTGTCATATAGACGGAAGACATCCGCACCCTGAACCATGCCGCTGCCTTTTTCTTTCTCCTTCTTGATCAGCTCGGAAAGAATCGCAAGGCCTTCGTTGAGCGTTTCATGGAAACGGTCTTCTTCATTCTTGATGACCTTCTGGATGAAGTCTGTCTTTTCTTTTACCTCAGGATAGAAGTCATGCATGATTTCGCCAACAACAGGCACAAGTTCGTACATGAATGGACGGTTGATGTTCAGCTTTTTCGCATAACGTACAGCGCGGCGCAATAGACGGCGAAGTACATAGCCTCGGCCTTCATTCGAAGGAAGTGCACCGTCACCAACAGCAAAGGCTACCGTACGGATGTGATCGGCAATAACTTTAAATGCTTCATCCTTCTCTTTGGACTGTCCGTATTTTTCACCGGAGATTTCTTCAGTCGCATTGATGATTGGCATGAACAAATCTGTTTCAAAGTTTGTCGGAACGTCCTGTACGACAGAAGCCATACGCTCAAGCCCCATGCCTGTATCAATATTTTTCTTCGGCAGCGGAGTGTAAGTTCCGTCAGGATTATGGTTGAATTCAGAGAACACAAGATTCCAAACCTCTAAATAACGATCATTTTCCCCTCCAGGATATAGTTCTGGATCTTCAGGGTCATTGCCGTACTCAGGTCCTCTGTCATAGAAGATTTCTGTGTTCGGACCACTTGGACCTTCACCGATATCCCAGAAGTTCCCCTCAAGGCGGATGATGCGTTCTTCAGGAACACCGATTTTCTCTCTCCAGATATTGAATGCTTCGTCGTCCTCCGGATGAATGGTCACGGAAAGCTTTTCAGGATCAAAACCGATCCATTTTTCATCTGTAAGGAATTCCCATGCAAACTCAATCGCTTCTACCTTGAAATAGTCACCGATCGAGAAGTTTCCAAGCATCTCAAAGAAGGTGTGGTGGCGCGCTGTTTTGCCGACATTCTCGATATCGTTCGTACGAATCGATTTCTGTGCATTTGTGATTCGCGGATTTGCCGGAATCACACGGCCGTCAAAATACTTTTTCAAAGTGGCTACACCACTGTTGATCCAAAGAAGGGAAGGATCATCATGAGGTACGAGTGATGCGCTCGGCTCAATTGCGTGGTCTTTCTCCTTAAAAAAATCAAGATACATTTTTCTGATTTCAGCACCTGTCAGTTTTTTCATAAAACTAACCTCCTAAACCCAAATGAAATTTAAGCTTTCAGGGATTTTAGGCAACAAAAAAAGCCCTCATCCCTGGACAGGGACGAGAGCTTGCTCGCGGTACCACCCTGATTATGGACGCAAAGTCGTGCGCCCATCTCTCAAAAACGCTTTAACGCAGCTGCTACGGCAGGTTTTGCCTGCACTCCGGAATAGCCTTCTGTTATCCTTCACCGGGAATTCTCTCAGCCTGGGAATCCCTCTCTGGACGATGGTCTATAACATACTCGTTCCTTCTACATTTTTCGAATTATTAATCTATAGCCGAATTATATATAGCCTGTTGCACTTTGTCAAACGACTTGGCAAAAATTATGAGGGACGCTCTTTCTTTCTCTCAAGTATGATATGGTCTTTTGCATGAATGAGTGCCGCTCTTAGGACCACCAGGACAGGAACGGCAAGAATAAGGCCAAGGATGCCGCCTACCTCTTCTCCAGCCAGCAGCGCAAACATGATCATCAGCGGATGCATATGCAGGCTTTTGCCGACAATGAGCGGGGACAAGATATTTCCCTCGAGAAACTGCAGTGAAAAGACAATTACGAGTGAAAGAAGCACCATTTTCACGGACATTGTCGCTGCGATGATCACAGCAGGAATCGCTCCGATAATCGGCCCGAAATATGGAATCACATTCGTGATCCCGACGATCGCTCCTAACAGCAGGGAATATCTAATTCCAGCCATCCAAAAAAACAAGGAGGAAAGGACACCAATGATAAGACAAATGAGCAACTGCCCGCGGATATAGCTTCCGAGCGATTTATCGACCTCGTGAAGGAACTTTGTGCCTGGCTGCCTCCACTGTCGCGGTGTCAGATACCAGGCCGCTTTTTTCATGACATCAAAGTCCTTCAGCATGTAAAAAGCAATGAATGGGATGACTGCAATCGTCAAAATTGAATTAACGATATCCATCAGGAATGTCATCGCACCTGCGAGCACACCATCAAGCCATTGTTCCAACCGGGTAATGCCATCTTCGATCCTTTCGTGTATTCCTGCCGGCCAAGTCGAGGTCTGATCAACAATGTTATTGACCATTTGCCTATATTGCTCGGCAAAATACGGAGCATTCTCCGCTAAATCGCCCAGCTGTCGAATCATTGCTGGTATACCTTTGTAAAAAGCAAAACCAGCTCCGCAAAAAAATAAAATATAGATGATCAAGATCGAAACTCCGCGATGAAGCCCTCTTTGGTGAAGGGCTTCCACAATAGGGTGGAGGAGATATGTAATGAAGGCAGCCACAGAAAAAGGTACAAGCAGTGAAATCAAAATTTCCAAAAACGGAACCCATATGGCCTGCAATTTGATGAAAACAAAAAGCACAATAAATAAAAGGAGAAGGAATCCAAGCCGGTAATACCATTTCATCTGGATATTCATCATCTTCACCCTCCTTCCTGTTTATTCTTGAAAGAAAGGCGGCGGATTATGCATTTTAGTCGGTGTGTAGGGATTTTTATGCTTATTAGAACGTTCACACTGCATTCAAAGTAGAAAAAACCCCTGCATAAATTACAGGGGTTTTATCGTTAAAACTGTCGCTGCATCTTAAAATAAAGCTTTGGTCATCTTCTTGCCTAGCTTTTTCATCTTCCTGCCAGACATCATATTATTGTTGGACGTATAGTTGTACACTGCCATGCCAGCACCAAGAGCAATTACGGAGGTTAACATTTTATTCAATGTGCTTCACCTCTTCGATTTATTTTACATGCCATATTGACGTTGATCTTCTTCAAATAAATCATCAAGTGAGCTCAATGTTCCATCTTCTTCGACTTGATGGGTATGGATCAAGCCTTTGTTCAGAGACAGTTCGATGAAGCAATTCCAGCAGTAATATTGGTTGATGCCAATTTTACCGATATCCTTGCTCCTGCAATTGGGACAACTTAACATAAGGACACCTCATCTCGATTTGACAGTGACGACGATGGCATCCTTTCCGATTGCAGGCGGACCAGTGGTCTTAATGACACGCTTCCCATTCGCGATATCCGAAAAAAAGCCATCCGTTAATTCGTACCCTACAATCGTGCCCAATTCTTCCATGAAATATACATCTTCCAATAAGCCCAGCTGCTCCCCATCTTTCGTAAGAAGCTTCTTCCCAGCAAGGCTCTCATTATGCTCGAATGTATACTCGGGCTCTGTCTCCAATCGCTCGAGGGCTGACTTGTCTTCCACCATAATTCCATCTTCCCCGAAGGATGAAACCTGATCCACTTTGACCTGAAACGTTTTCTTGATGAACGCACCCTTTTTTACAAGTAAGCCTACTACGCTTCCATTGCCAGAAATGCTCACATCACAAACTTCGCCCAGTTTTTGACCACTCGCCAATTCATATACAGGCAGTCCTTTTAAAAGTGAAAATGTCCGCAAAAGTGTGTCCCGCCTTTCCGAACACCCTTAGTTTCCGCCGCAATACTAAATTCATGTGGTGTAAGGATTTCCATTCTAAAAAAAAGAACCTGCAATTGCTGCAGATTCTTAAGCCTCATTCTCCTCCATAAAATCATAAGGAGTCAGGTTTCCCATCCCGATCATCGGATCTGCTTTTTTGATGATGTCGATAAAATCGACTTCTTCGTCTTGATCGATGTGTTCTTCAGTTTGAAGCTTTTGTTTCGACTTTAGCTTGTCTTGTTCCCCTGTTCCCTCTTCATCATTTAATTCAGGAAGCAATTGTACAAGCTTCTCGACGAGCGTTGTATTCCTTGCTGTATCTTCACCGCGTTCAATCCCCATTTTCAGTGCATCCTCTTCGCCGACTAGTATGAGGAATTGCTTACTCCTGGTAATCGCGGTATATATCAGATTCCTGCGCAACATTCTGTAGTAGCTTTTGACCACCGGAAGGACGACGATTGGAAATTCACTCCCCTGGGATTTATGCACGGAACAGCAATATGCATGAGTGATTTGCGATAGGTCTGGCCTGTTGTAGGTGACTTCAATTCCATCGAAAGAAACGATCAGCTGATCTTGTTTTTCGGTGTTTTCCTTAGCATAAAATATCGCGACAACTTCACCCATATCGCCATTGAAGACATTTGCTTCAGGCTGATTGACCAACTGGAGGACCTTATCACCGATGCGGTATTTCACTTCGCCAAACGCAAGCTCTTTCCTGGTCCCATCATCATTCGGATTGAACAGTTCCTGCAGTAGTTCATTCAAACGGTCAATGCCTGCAGGGCCCCGGTACATTGGAGCCAGCACCTGGATGTTCCTTGGGGAATACCCTTTCTTTTTGGCATTCGCGACAACCTTTTCAACTACCTGGGGAATCTGGCTCGTTGTACATTTAATAAACGAACGGTCTGGCTGTTGTGAGGAAATATCCTCTGGCATGGACCCCTTCTTGATTTGGTGGGCGAGTTCGATGATCGAAGAGCCTTCAGCCTGTCTGTAGATATCCGTCAGCCTGACGGTCGGGACCCTTCCTGAATCCAATAGATCTTTCAAGACCTGGCCCGGCCCTACAGATGGGAGCTGGTCTTCATCTCCGACCACGATGACCTGAATATTATCAGGCAGCGATTTGAACAATTGATGAGCCAGCCATATATCAACCATTGATGTTTCATCGATAATCAGAATTGTCCCATCAAGCGGCTGGTCTTCATCATGGTCAAATCCTTCTGCACCATTCCAGCGCAGCAGCCTATGGATAGTCACGGCAGGCAATCCGGTTGACTCAGTCATCCTCTTAGCCGCCCGGCCGGTCGGAGCTGCCAGCAAGAACGGATATGGCTCTTCTTTTTTATAGTCTTTCGGGTCCAGCGAACATCCGTGAAGCTCAGCATATAGCTCAACAATTCCCTTGATGACCGTCGTTTTCCCCGTGCCAGGACCTCCTGTCAGAATCATCATCGGTGACATCAGCGCAGTCTGGATTGCTTCCTTCTGGCTTGGTCCGTACTGGACACCCAAACGCTCCTCAAGCTCTCCAAGCGCAAGAAGGAACTCCGATTCAGGAAATTGATTTTCATATTCTGTTTGCTCAAGAATCCTTTTGATATTCACAACCAGTCCTTTTTCCGAATAATAAAGGGACGGCAAATAGATTCTCTGCTCTTCAGCAACCAGCTTACCTTCTTCACCAAGCTTAATGATTTCATTCGAGATATCAGTGAATTGTATTTCTATATTCTGATTGTCCTCAAGTAGTTTTTTCACATCAACGAGCAGCTCTTCTGCTTCCATGAAGACATGCCCGCCCTGGATGCTAGAACTCTCGAGAGTATATAGACAGGCCGCCTTGATCCGATCCGGATGGTTACCCGTAAGGCCGAGCTGACTCCCCAGCTCGTCCGCCCTGCCGAACCCGATGCCTTCGATATCCTCCACCAGCTTATAAGGGTTGTTCTGAATTACTTCAATCGCCTTTTCTTTATAGACCTGATAAATTTTCATCGACAGCTGAGGACCAAAACCATATTCGTTCAATGCCACCATCACTTGTTCAAGGCCCTGATGCTCCATCAATGTGTCATACAGCTCCTTTGCTTTTTCAGATGCCAGCTTCGGAATCTGTTCAAGCACTGACGGGTTCTCAATTATCCTTGTTATCGCCTTTTCTCCGAGCGTATCGACAATTTTCTCAGCCGTTTTTTTTCCGATGCCTTTGAATAGATCACTTGACAAGTAGCTGATGATACCCTGCTTTGACTGTGGCAGATCCTTGCGGAAATGAGTCGCATGGAATTGTGCACCGAACTTAGGATGCTCTTTGATCTCGCCAAAGAATACGTAAGACTCTTGTTCATGAATCCGGGGGAAATACCCTGTTATGACTGCTTCTTTATCCTCGTACTGCTCATTTGTTTCCTCAACCCTGATTCTAAGGACTGTATAAAGATTTTGTTCATTATGAAAAATGGTAACAAGATGCTTTCCTTTCATAAACTTACCCTGTTCTGAAAACAAATCGAGCGAGTCCTGTTTATCCAAAGTACTTCCCCCTTCCTTCCAATGGCTTTTAATTAATGAAGGTCCTGACCTTCAATCAATTTCTTTCCGTGTCCTGCCAGCAAATGGTCTGGCTGGATTTCCAATGCCCGGTTGAACATTTCAAGTGCCTTATCCCCATTTTCTTTGTAACCATAAGCTACCCCAAGATTATACAGGGCATCTGCATGTTCCGGGTCTAGCGAGATTGCCTGCTCAAGCGCTTTAATCGCTTCATCGATAAATCCTTCCCTTGCTAAACATAGTCCATATTGGAAATGGGCTTCCGCATCATTTTCGAGAAGCTCGGTGCTTCGCTGTAAATATGGCAGAGCCAATTTACTGCTGCCTAACTGCGCAAGGCTCATCCCCAGCATAAAAAAGTTGTCTCCATTGTCCAGTCCTTTTTTCATGGCCAGTTCAAACATCTTTCTGGCTTCATCGAAGCTTTGGTTATCGTAATACACGCTTCCCTTACTGTAATAAGCTGCTGTAGCATTTTCATCAAGGCTGATTGCTTTATCGAAAAAATTCATGGCTCTTTCGGTGTCACCTACTGCGGTAAGAACGTTCCCGAAATTTATGTAAGCAACTGGGTCCTCTGGATGATCTTCAATCGCTTCGGCAAATGTCTTGGCCGCCTCTTCCCAGTTTCCTTCTTGCATAAACTGAATACCTGTTTGATTTTTATCCATTTTAACACTCCATTCTCCATGAAAGTATACCATATTAAGGGGGGTTAGACTCTTAGTGGGTGCCTTCATAAACCCGGAAATATTCCCACTAGATTCTCGTCAAAAAATAATCCCCGGCGAAGCTGTCCCGCCGGGGATTTGATCAGGATTAGCCGACATATGTCAGTTTTTTTCCGTTCTTGAAAATCTCGTCAATCGTACCGCCGCCTAGACACTCATCACCATCATAGAAAACGACGGCTTGTCCAGGTGTCACAGCACGAATAGGTTCTTTGAACAGGACTTTCGCAGTTCCGTCATCCTGAAGCTCGACCGTTACAGCATTATCAGGCTGGCGATAACGGAATTTCGCTGTACATTCAAAAACCCTTGGCTTCTCTCTGTCAGATACAAAGCCGACATTAACCGCCGTGATGCTGTCTGAATACAGCAGTTCATTGTGGAAACCTTGTTCAACAAGCAAAACATTGCGTTCAAGGTCTTTGCCGACAACAAACCAAGGTTCGCCCGAGCCGCCGATGCCAAGCCCCTGGCGCTGACCGATTGTATAATACATGAGGCCGTCATGCTTCCCTTTCACCTGGCCATCCATCGTTTCCATATTGCCTGGCTGTGCCGGGAGATAATTTCCGAGGAACTCCTTGAAGTTCCTTTCACCTATGAAGCAGATGCCAGTACTGTCTTTTTTAGTTGCCGTGGCAAGGTTTGCTTCTCTGGCCAGCTCCCGGACTCGGGATTTTTCCAGATTGCCGATCGGAAACAGAACCTTTTCAATCTGGCTTTGACTCAGCTGGTTCAAGAAATAGGTCTGATCCTTATTTTCATCAAGACCGCGGAGCATCTTGCGTTCCCCGTCCCGATCTTCGACTCGCGCGTAATGGCCTGTCGCCAAATAATCCGCCCCAAGGTTCATTGCGTGTTCAAGGAATGCTTTGAATTTAATTTCCTTGTTGCACATGACATCTGGATTCGGTGTCCTGCCTGCTTTATATTCATCTAGGAAATAAGTGAAAACTTTATCCCAATATTGTTTTTCAAAATTAACTGCATAATATGGAATGCCTATCTGGTTGCAGACGCGAATCACATCCTCGTAATCCTCGGTAGCCGTGCAGACACCGTTTTCGTCCGTGTCATCCCAGTTCTTCATGAAAATGCCGATCACATCATAGCCCTGCTCCTTCAAAATAAGCGCAGCAACTGATGAATCAACACCTCCGGACATTCCTACCACCACTCTTGTATCCTTAGGTGATTTTTCCATTATGCTTCACCTCTTTTCTCTTCCTTTAAAACTTATTCTTCCCTCAAGCCTGGTTGATTTTTGCAAGCCGGCGAACAATTTTCACTGTATCCTCAGCTGCCTTTTCAATCTGTTCCCTTGTATTGTGCAGCCCGAAACTAAAGCGGATCGAATTTGTCAGTTCATCAGCTTCTTTTCCGAACATAGCGACCAGCACATGGGAAGGATCAATTGACCCAGCAGTGCAGGCCGAGCCGCTAGAAGCAGCAATGCCAGATAGGTCAAGGTTGACCAGCATCGCTTCGACATTAGTGCCCGGAAAGCTTAAGTTTAAAATATGAGGAAGTGATTTATCAAGCAATCCGTTCAGCTGGAAAGAGATTCCGCTCATTTCGAGTTGATTGATGAACCTATTCCTTAAATCATTATAGTAACTGCGCTTTGTTTCAAGTTCTTTTTGAGACAGCTCAACCGCTTTGCGGAATCCGGCAATTGCCGCGACATTTTCAGTACCGGCACGGCGTTTCCTTTCTTGTTCACCACCGAAAAGCTGCCTGGACAGCTTGATTCCTTCCCGGATATAAAGAAAGCCAATCCCTTTGGGA
The DNA here is from genome assembly GCF_053543455.1 of Mesobacillus sp. LC4. NCBI lineage: Bacteria > Bacillati > Bacillota > Bacilli > Caryophanales > Bacillaceae > Mesobacillus > Mesobacillus sp. LC4. Next base: position 181,203 of record NZ_JBGCUB010000001.1, on the reverse strand, counting down.
CCATTGATTTTATGGGCTGAAACTGACAGAAGGTCAACCTTCAGTTCCTCTACATCCAAACTTTCAATGCCATACGCCTGGACTGCGTCTGTATGGAAAACAGCTTGATGATCAGCTAGCATACCACCAATCTCTTTGATAGGCTGGATTGAGCCAACTTCATTATTCCCGTACATAATTGTCACAAGAATCGTATCGTCACGTAATACTTCTTCTATTTTTCCAAGAGAAACCAGTCCATTTTCATCTACTGGCAAATACGTGACCTCGAAACCACGCTTCTCCAATTCCTCACAGCTGTGCAGGACAGCATGATGTTCAATCTGGGTCGTGATAATATGCTGACCTTTGGAGCGATTGCTTTCAGCATAACCGATGATAGCCAGGTTATCTGCTTCCGTTCCCCCGCTCGTAAAAATAATATTGTTTCCCTTCGTTCCGATGCTTTTTGCCAATTCATCACGGGTATCATCAAGGATTTTCCTTGCCTCACGACCGAAATGATGGATGCTTGAAGGATTGCCGTATTCCGCTTCCATTACCTTGACCATTTCAGCCAGAACGTCTGGGTGCATTGGTGTTGTTGCTGCATGGTCCAAATAGATTCTTTCCAAGGTCTTACCCTCTCTTCAGAAGATTTTTTAAGATTGTCGTTGTTGCCAGGTGCAAGAACAAATTTCTCAAAGCAAACCTAAATATAAAACATATAAGCGTCTGATTCGCCAAAGTTGTCGGAGTGGTTGGCGAGGTCTTCAATTGTGGTATTGTCGAGCACGTCCTTGACTGCATCCCTGATTCTAGTCCAGAGTTCGCGTTTGGCTGGTTCCTCGTCCTCTATCCCTTCGACAATGCTGATTGGCCCCTCAAGGACACGGATGATGTCCCCAGCTGAGATGGCAGAGGGTTCTGAGCTAAGTATATAGCCTCCATATGCTCCTCTGATGCTTTTCACTAGGCCGGCATTCCTGAGCGGTGCAACCAATTGCTCCAGATAATGCTCTGATAAATCATTTGTTTGCGCAATGGACTTCAGTGAGATCGGGCCTTCTCCATATTTTTTGGCAAGCTCGATCATGATCGTCAATCCGTAGCGTCCTTTCGTCGATATTTTCATATTGCACCTCTATTCCATTTTTTAAAAGTTGTGGTAATAATCAGATATATTTAAATGCCCCATATGGCATTCTCTCACTATAAATAGTATCAAAATCCTTAGTCAATAGGTAGGCTTTTGCAATTATAGCACAAATTGCGTGTACCATGCGCAAGTCCCTCGTTCGTGTTATTGTATATATACGAAATATGCGTTATTGGAGCGATGAGCATGAATCTTAAACCTCTTGCTTTCAGGATGCGGCCGAGGACCATTGAGGAAGTGATTGGCCAGTCCCATCTTGTAGCTGAAGGAAAAATCATAAATCGGATGATCAAGGCTCGGCAATTATCGTCGATGATCCTTTACGGTCCGCCTGGCATCGGAAAAACCTCGATTGCCAGCGCCATTGCGGGAAGCACGAATTTCGCATTCAGGACACTGAATGCTGTTACCAATAATAAAAAAGATATGGAAGTTGTTGCTGCTGAGGCAAAAATGTCCGGGAAGGTGATCCTGCTTCTCGATGAGGTTCACCGCCTTGACAAGGCGAAGCAGGACTTCCTTCTTCCTTACCTCGAAAACGGGATGATTGTCTTGATTGGAGCGACGACAAGCAACCCTTATCACGCAATCAATCCCGCAATCCGGTCAAGGTGCCAGATTTTCGAGCTGAAGCCACTTGAACCAGAGGATATAAAAAAGGCATTGCGTCGGGCCATTACCGATGATGAGAGAGGCCTGGGGGACTTGAAGATTGAGATTACCGAGTCGGCGCTCACCCATTTTGCCACAGCCTCAGGAGGAGATGTGAGAAGCTCACTGAATGCTCTTGAACTCGCAGTGCTTTCCACCGAACCAGATGAAGACGGGGTCATTCATATAGATGAAGCCGCTGCAGAAGAATGCATGCAGAAAAAAAGCCTTTCACACGATAAGGACGGCGATGCTCATTATGATGTGCTGTCAGGCTTCCAGAAATCTATCAGAGGAAGCGATGTGAATGCCGCCCTCCACTATCTTGGCAGATTGATCGAAGCAGGCGACCTCGTCAGCATTAACCGGAGACTCCTTGTGATTGCCTATGAAGATATTGGACTGGCAAGCCCTCAGGCAGGGCAAAGGACGCTGGCGGCCATCGAAGCAGCGGAAAGGGTTGGCTTTCCGGAAGCAAGAATACCGTTGGCCAATGCGGTTATAGAGCTATGTCTGTCACCAAAGTCCAATTCTGCTTATGTTGCTCTTGATTTGGCACTGGCTGACATCCGTTCTGGAATCAGCGGCGAAGTCCCTGACCATCTAAAGGATGCCCATTATAAAGGCGCCAAAGACCTGGGAAGAGGCGTTGATTATTTATATCCGCATGATTATGAAGGCGGATGGGTCAAACAGCAGTATCTCCCGGACAGGATCAAAAACAAGGTCTATTACAAACCTAAGAAAACCGGTAAATTCGAACAAGCAATTGCGGCGATTTATGAAAGAATTACAGGGCAAAAAAAATAAGCGGAAGGGCCCTCTATGGCTCTTCCGCTTATTTTTAACTATTCACACGTTCAATTTCAATATCCTTCAACAGCTCTTGGACAACATGGCTAGCCATGATTAGCCCTGCTACTGATGGAACAAAGGCATTTGAGGATGGCGGCATTTTCGCTTTCCGGATTTCTGCATTATCATTGCCGACCTCTTTTCGGACATCTTCGCGGATCACGATTGGACTTTCATCAGAAAATACAACCGGAATCCCCTTCTTGATGCCTTCTTTTCGCAGACGAGTACGAATCACTTTAGCAAGTGGGTCTGTGTGCGTCTTGAAAATATCAGCAATCTGGAAGCGGGTCGGATCCATTTTATTTGCTGCTCCCATACTAGAAATCATCGGGATGTCGCGCTTGATCGCTTCCTTGATCAAATGGATTTTATAAGAAATCGTATCCGATGCATCAACGATAAAGTCCAAGTCATAGCCAAAAATCTCTTCATATGTTTCTTCTGTATAAAACATTTTCAACGCAACGACTTCGCATTCAGGATTAATATCCATAATCCTGTCGCGCATCACTTCCACCTTTTGCTTGCCAACAGTTGAAAGAAGCGCTATCAGCTGTCTGTTGACATTCGTGATGTCAACATCATCCTTATCAATCAAGATCAGCTTGCCAACTCCAGACCTTGCCAGAGCTTCTGCGGCAAACGAACCAACCCCGCCTATTCCTAAAACCGCGACGGTACTATTCTTCATTATATCCAGGCCTTCCTTGCCGATGGCCAATTCATTGCGAGAAAATTGATGAAGCATCCATACTCACTCCAAATTTAAGATTAATGTTACTATCTATACCCGCTTTTGAATATAACATACCCTTCATTAATTTCAAGTATTTTTATAGGAATTAGTGTGTATGTAAGTCTTGGCAGTGCTACTGAGTGAAAGTAGGATGAATTACTAATAAGTGTTTGTTAGTGGAGTTCTATCGGACAAATCGAAGGCTGCTTTCCTTTAATTTGTCCATTAGAGGGGCGCTATCGGACAAAACGAAGTCTGTTTTCCTGAAATTTGTCCATTAGAAGGGCGCTATCGGTCAAACAAAAGCCTGTTTCCCCTAAATTTGTCCTTTAGAGGAGTTTTATCGGACAAAACGAAGCATGATTCCCTATTATTTGTCCATTAGAAGGGTGCTATCGGACAAACAAAAGCCTGATCCCTTATTATTTGTCCATTAGAGGAGCTCTATCGGACAAACTCAAGCCTGTTCCCTTATTATTTGTCCGTTAGAGGAGTGCTATCGGACAAATCCAAGCCTGTTTCCCCTAAATTTGTCCATTAGAGGGGTTCTATCGGACAAACTCAAGCCTGATCCCTTATTATTTGTCCATTAGAGGAGCTCTATCGGACAAATCCAAGCCTGAAATTTTAAAAACTGGCCGTTATGAAGATATCCTTCCAGATACATATTTTGTCCTTAACAAGCTTGAGACATCAAAAAAACCATGCATTTCAGCATGGTTTTAATTACGTATGTAGGAAGAGTCCCAATCGTGCCGTCGTGTTGGTTGCCTTCGTCTTGAACCCGCTCTCAGCAGGTGGGTGCCCTGTTCCGGATTTCTGTAAGTCCTCTAGCCAGAGGCATTTACGCGGCCCGGAAACGCGAACTCCCGAAGGATAGATGTTAGGTCAAAACTTCAGGTTAAACAACGAACACATCAGGACTCTTCGTTTGTTGTTATTATAGTACCACAGCCTCGAATGAACTTCAAGAATATGGCCACTGGATATTACTAGTCTTTTTTAACATTTAGTGACAAGTGCAATTCATCAAGCTGTGATCCGCTTACCTCACCAGGAGCATCTGTCAAAAGATCGCTTGCGCTTGCTGTCTTCGGGAATGCAATGGTATCGCGCAGGTTTGAACGGCCAGCAAGAAGCATAACCATCCTGTCAAGGCCGAGAGCGATCCCACCATGTGGAGGCGTTCCATATTCGAATGCCTCTAGCAGGAATCCAAACTGTTCGACTGCCTGTTCCTTTGTGAAGCCAAGGACAGAGAACATTTTTTCCTGAATGTCTCTTTCAAAAATCCTTAGAGATCCGCCGCCTAGTTCATAGCCGTTCAGTACAAGGTCATATGCCTGTGCCTTGACACTTGCCGGATCACTTTCCAGTAAAGGCAAGTCTTCGCGCGCTGGCATCGTGAAAGGATGGTGAGCAGCGAAATAACGATCTGCTTCCTCGTCGAACTCCAATAGCGGCCAATCTGTGATCCAAAGGAAGTTGAATTTGCTCTGGTCAATGAGGCCAAGCTCTTTACCAAGCTTTAAGCGCAATGCTCCAAGTGCATCTGCCACCACGGACATTTTATCTGCAACGAAAAGAAGGAGGTCTCCAGCTTCGACTTCAAGCTTTGTCTTGAGCGCCGTTTGCTCTTCTTCCCCGAAAAACTTGGAGATAGGCCCTTTAAGTCCATCTTCTTCCGCTTTCAACCATGCAAGGCCTTTAGCGCCGTATACAGATACAAACTCTGTCAAAGCGTCGATATCTTTTCGAGAGTAGTTCGCTGCCGCACCTTTAACATTGATTGCCTTTACCTGACCGCCATTTGCGACTGCTGAAGCGAAGACTTTGAACCCTGATTCCTTCACCGTTTCTGAAAGGTCAACCAGTTCCATGCCAAAACGAGTATCAGGCTTATCAGAACCAAAGCGGCTCATTGCCTCTTCATAGCCCATGCGAGGGAATGGCTCTGTCACATCCAGGCCTTTTACATCCTTCATGACCTTTTGCATCATTTTTTCAGTAAGGCCCATGATTTCTTCCTGGCTCATGAAGCTTGTTTCAATATCGATTTGTGTGAATTCCGGCTGGCGGTCAGCTCGCAAGTCTTCATCGCGGAAGCAGCGGGCAATCTGGTAATAACGCTCAAAGCCGCCAACCATCATCAACTGCTTAAAAATCTGCGGTGATTGTGGAAGAGCGTAGAATTCACCCGGGTGTACCCGGCTTGGTACCAGATAGTCACGAGCTCCTTCCGGTGTGCTTTTAGTCAAAATTGGTGTTTCTATATCAAGGAAGCCTTCTCCGTCTAGGAAGTCACGAATCGCCTTTGTTACCTGATGCCTCATCTTGAATGTTTCGAACATGACCGGACGACGGAGGTCAAGATAACGATATTTCAAACGGACATCTTCTGATACATCTGTTTTATCAGCAATCACGAAAGGCGTCGTTTTCGCTTCGTTGATGATTGTAAGCTCTTCAGCCTGGACTTCGATTCTTCCAGTCTTTAGATTTTCATTGACGCTTCCTTCGCTGCGGGCAATGACCGTTCCTTTCACATCAAGAACGTATTCTGTACGCACCTTCTCAGCGAGTGATAGCGCCTCTGGTGACACATCAGGATTGAAAACAATCTGGACAAGTCCTGTCCTGTCACGCAAGTCGATGAAAATCAGACCGCCAAGATCCCGGCGTTTCTGCACCCAGCCTTTCAACGTTACCTTTTCACCGATAGCCTCTTCCGTTACTTCACCGCAAAAATATGATCTCCCAAACATCGAAACTCCTCCTCTACTTACAAATATCCTTGAATTTTTCAATGAAACTCTCAAGCGGCAGTTGAATTTGTTCCCCATCCGCCATTGATTTCAGGTTAATTTTCTTCTCTTTTAATTCGTCCTCACCAAGCACTGCCACATATCTTGCATTCATTCTGTCAGCAGCCTTGAATTGAGCTTTGATTTTACGATCCTGATAGTCTCTTTCCGCAGAGAAACCTGCCATTCTCAAATTGTGGAGCAAACCAACAGTATAATCCTTGGCTTCATCTCCCAATGCAACGAGGTAGCAATCGATTCCTTCATTAACAGGAAGCTCAACACCCTCTGCATCCAATGCTGCAAGCAATCTTTCAATACTCAAGGCAAATCCAATCCCAGGTGTTTCCGGTCCGCCGATTTCTTCGACAAGGCCATTGTATCTGCCGCCGCCGCAAAGAGTCGTGATTGCGCCAAAGCCTTCAGCATCGCTCATAATTTCAAAGGCTGTGTGGTTATAATAATCCAAGCCGCGCACTAGATTCGCGTCGACCTCGAATTCAATCCCAAGATCAGTCAGGTACTTTGTGACTTTATTAAAATATTGAGCAGAGTCATCTGTCAGATAATCGATGATGGATGGAGCTGATTTCATTAATTCGTGGTCACGGTCTGCCTTGCAATCCAGGATACGCATAGGATTTTTTTCTAAGCGGTTCTGGCAGTCACTGCAAAATTCTCCGATCCGAGGTTGAAAATGGCTGACCAAAGCATCCCTGTGAGCTTTTCTGCTTTCCTTATCACCCAGACTGTTTACGACCAGCTTAAGCTTTTTCAAGCCAAGTTCCTTATACAGAGACATGGCAAGGGAAATCACCTCAGCATCGATTGCTGGATCCGCGCTTCCCATCGCCTCGACACCAAACTGGACAAACTGGCGGAAACGTCCAGCCTGCGGGCGTTCGTAGCGGAACATTGGTCCCATGTAATAGAGTTTCACTGGCTGATTAGGACTTCCAAACATTTTATTTTCGACAAAAGATCGTACAGCCGCTGCCGTGCCTTCAGGACGAAGCGTCAGGCTGCGGTCACCCCTGTCAGTGAATGTATACATTTCTTTCTGGACGATATCCGTTGTATCTCCAACGCTTCGTTTGAATAAATCTGTATGCTCGAAAATCGGTGTCCTTAATTCCCGATATTGATATCTTTCACAAAGTTCTCTCGCCTTCACTTCAATGAGCTGCCATTTCTCTGTCTGGCCTGGCAAAATGTCCTGTGTTCCGCGTGGGATATTGATTTGATTAGACACAGTGCATCCTCCTCCATTCATTTCAAATCATTTTTATAGGCATTTTTACTGTTCTCGTTACTTAAACCTGAGCAGGGCTTAACGCATAAAGCCCTTTTTAAAAAGCAACACACTATGCAAAACCAGCCTTATGTAAAAAAAAGAATACAAAAAAGCCCCCAATCCCTTGCCATAATAACAAGGGACGAGAGCTTTGTATTCCCGTGGTGCCACCCTAATTGAAGCGCATGAATGCACTTCCTCTTTAACAGTTAACGCCTGATTACGTCTTCTTCTAATGATGGGACTGCCCATGTTCAAAGAAAATCCTACGGAGTGTTCATTCACCAAGTCATCATGCAGAAATGCTTTCAGCCAAGGCATTTCCTCTCTTTTCACGTGTTTCACGGCTACTATGCTCCATCAACGGTATGTTTTCTATATAACATTTTATTTATATTATAATACGGAGTCCAAATGGCCTTGTCAAGCACAATTCAAGAACGTTCAATCTGTTTTTTAAGTTTTCTAACATCACGGAGAGAAAGCCCAAATTCCGAAGCTAATTCTACTGTGTTGGCGCTCTGTTCTTTCTGGATAAAATCGTGGAAATCGACTCCGAATAATTGATTCTCCCCGAAAGATGCAGAATTTCCTTTTTCACTGAACCGCATGGTATCACCTTCCAATGTTTATTGCTTACTATTCTTCCCATCGACTGTGAAATTTTTTCATGTTTTTTGATATTCTTTTTCACTTGATATTTTTTCAATCAATACCGATATAAGAGAAAAGTCCTCGTGATTTTAACGGAAAAATCAGGTAATATATTTTTATAGAGAATGAGAGGGAGGGAGATCATTGCCCAGAAATAAAATGGTTCCTGTCATCCTTTGCTTGATGCTCATTTTTGGGAGCCTTCCAGCTTTTGATTCTGCTCAAGCCGATAATGGGAGCGTCTCCATCACGGCTACGAGCTTGAATGTACGATCAGGGCCTGGACTAAGTTATCCGATATCAGGGTCAGTGAAAAAGGGAGAAAAGTATTCGATTATCAAGAAAGAAGGCGATTGGATCCAGATCAGCCTTGGCGGCAGCAAGAAGGGATGGGTTGCCGAGTGGTTCACTGCTAAGGAAGCGCCCACGTCTGTAGCTTCACCAGCTGTTTCATCAAATTCCAACGGTTCAGGAAGCGTCACCGTCAATGGCTTGCGAGTTAGAAAAGGCCCGGGCACCAATCACCAGGTAGTAGGCTCGTTTAACAGTGGACAAGCTGTCGAAATCCTTAGCTTCAACGGGAATTGGGCAGAAGTGCGCACGAGTAGCATACAGGGTTGGGTTTCAAAGGAATACATATCTGTAAAAGAGAGCAAAGCAACTGAAGCGCCGGCAGTCAGTAGTAAAACAAGCGGGACGGTAACGGCTACCTCCTTGAATGTAAGGGAAAAGCCTTCATTGAACGCTGCAAAAGTAGGACAATTAAATTATGGCGCTGCAGTTACAGTCCATTCCCAGTCCAATGGATGGGCCGAAATTACCTACTCAGGAAAAAATGCCTGGGTAAGCGCTCAGTATCTGAAAATTGGCGGAAAATCAACTCCAGACAACGGAAAGCCGTCAATCCCTGTTGACCAGTTCACAGGGACGGTAACAGCTTCACAGCTGAACGTCCGTGATAAGAACTCGTTGAATGGAAGCGTGGTTGGTTCAGTTTCGAAGGGGCAAAGCTTCAAAATTCTCGATGAACAAAACAATTGGGTCAAGATTGAGTACAAGCCAGGCAAAACAGGCTGGGCAGCTGGCTGGTTTTTCGAAAAGAAGAAAAACGGGTCAGCAGCGGCACCTAGTCAGTCCGTTCAAAACAGCAGCGTGTCTATGCTCCATAATGGGACAAACATACGCAAGGGCCCTAGCACAAGCACAGCCGTCATTTTCCGGGCGAATCAGGGAGACAGCTTTGAAATCCTAAGTGCCGAAAAAGATTGGTACAAAATCGCACTGCCAAATGGCTCTAGCGGGTTTGTAGCAGGCTGGATCGTTTCTGTACAAGGAACTGCACCGCAGATAGAGAGACCCGGAGCAGAAAAGCACACAAAAAATAAAACAATTGTCATAGACCCAGGGCACGGCGGGCGGGATAATGGAACAACTGGTGTAAGAGGAACTTTGGAAAAGACGCTCACCTTGAAAACAGCCCAGCTTCTATACGACAAACTAAGAGCTGCCGGCACAAACGTGATCTTAACGAGGAACAATGATCATTATATTTCACTTGCGTCAAGAGTCAGCAGCTCCCATTACCATAATGCCGACGCATTTATCAGCATCCATTACGATAGCATCAACGACCGGTCCGTCAGGGGCATGACGACATACTACTATAATTCAAAACAAAAACCGCTGGGTGAACAAATTCACTCAGCTGTAGTCAGCAAAACAATGTTGAAGGATCGCGGCACCCGATTTGGCGACTATCACGTCATTAGGGAAAACAAGCAGACGGCCGTCCTCGTGGAATTAGGTTATTTAAGCAATCCTACTGAAGAGGTGCTTGTCAACACACCTCAATATCAGGAAGCAGTAGCTAACGGGATATTTGAAGGACTTGCCCGCTACTTTAAAAATAATTAAGCACGGTTCCCGGACTGAAGACACCTAACTGTCTTCAGTCTTTTTTCTGTGTGAAGATAAGGGAATAACTTTCTTTACCTATATGATTGGAGGGTACTAACTCTTAATTTTTGAAAAAGGTACTCTTATGTCTCAACAAATTGACACATAAGGATGCCGTTCAATTTGATAGATCCCCTTATGCCTTCATTCACTGACTCATAAGGGTCCCGTTCCCCTCGTTAGATACCCTTATGCCTTCATTCACTGACTCATAAGGGTGTCGTTCCCCTCGTTAGAGACCTTTATGACTTCATTAGCTGACTCATAAGGGTGTCGTTCCCCTTGATAGATACCCTTATCACTTCGATCACTGACCAATAAGGGTGCCGTTCCCCTCGCTAGATACCCTTATGCCTTCATTCACTACCTCATAAGGGTGTCTTTCTGCTCGATAGAGACCTTTATGACTTCATTCACTGACTCATAAGGGTGTTTTTCCGATCGATAAGTCCAGTTATACTAAAAAAAGAATCCCACTCTTGGGATTCTTTTTTGGACTTATTTACTATCGATAATCAATGTAACAGGACCGTCATTTGTCAATTGGACGTCCATCATGGCGCCGAATACACCGGTTTCGACCTTGATTCCTTTTTCGGCAAGGAAGGTGTTGAATGCTTCATATACAGTTTCTGCATGGTCTGGCTTTGCTGCATCCATGAAGTTAGGGCGGCGCCCTTTGCGGCAGTCACCATACAGGGTAAACTGGGAAACGGAAAGAATCTCTCCTCCTACATCGAGGAGGGACAAGTTCATCTTCCCTGCTTCATCTTCAAATACCCTGAGATTGGCAGCCTTTTCGGCAAGAAAAGTTGCATCTTTTTCGGTATCATCATGGGTAACACCCACAAGGATGACAAATCCTTTGTCTATGGAGCCTGTTACTTCCCCATCAACTGTCACTTTTGCTTCTTTGCTTCTCTGTATCACTAAACGCATCAGTAATCTCCTTACACTTTTCGAAAAAATGGGTTTAACTCATTACCCTTCTGACAGCATAGATGTCCGGAATTTGCTTGATCCGGTCGACGACTCTTTGCAGGTGGCTGACATTATGGATGGCGATGGACATATTGATAGTTGCCATTTTATTTTTGTCAGATTTCCCGGAAACGGCGGTGATATTGGTTTTAGTTTCATTGACGGCCTGCAGGACTTCGTTCAGCAAGCCCCTGCGGTCATAGCCGCTGATTTCAATATCAACATTATACTCCTTGCGGTCATTCAAGCCGGTCTCCCATTCTACTGGAATCAATCTGGCCTGGGCATCCTCCGTGTGGATGTTCGTGCAATCAGAACGATGGACTGATACACCCCTGCCTTTTGTGATAAAACCTACAATATCATCCCCAGGTACAGGGTTGCAGCAGCGGGATAACCTGATCAACAAATTATCAATGCCCGACACCCGAACACCAGACTCCCGCTTTTTAGCAGGTGTAAATGATTTAAGCTCGGAGACAGCATTCGAAATATCCTTTTCCTGTTCCAGGTCACGCTGCTTGCGGAGCTTTTCTGTCAGCCTGTTCGCAACCTGCAGGGCTGTTATTCCGTTGTATCCAATGGAAGCAAACAGATCTTCTTCATTGGTGAAATTGTATTTCTCCGAAACCTTTTTCAGGTTCTCAGATGTCAAAATTTCTTTTACGTCAAAATCCATATTGCGGATTTCTTTTTCTAATAGCTCCCGGCCTTTTTCAACATTTTCGTCCTTCTGCTGCTTCTTGAAGAATTGGCGAATCTTGTTTTTGGCCTGGGACGTCTGAGCAAGCTTCAACCAATCCTTGCTCGGTCCATAGGAATGCTTCGACGTGAGGATTTCAATGATATCCCCCGTCTTCAGCTGGTAATCGAGTGTGACCATCTTGCCATTCACTTTGGCGCCAATCGTTTTATTGCCGATTTCAGAGTGAATCCGATAGGCAAAATCGATTGGTACGGATCCTGAAGGCAATTCGATGACGTCGCCTTTAGGAGTAAAAATAAATACCATATCCGAAAAAAGGTCGATTTTCAGAGATTCCATGAATTCTTCCGCATTCGCAGTGTCATTCTGGAATTCAAGGATTTCCCGGAACCATGATAGCTTCGTTTCAAAGTTTGATGCTTCCGTTGGCTTGCCCTCTTTATATGCCCAGTGGGCGGCAACCCCGAATTCAGCAATCCTGTGCATTTCATCTGTCCTGATCTGGACTTCAAGCGGATCACCTTTCGGACCAATTACCGTAGTGTGCAGTGATTGGTACATATTCGGCTTTGGCATCGCAATATAGTCTTTGAAACGGCCAGGCATCGGTTTCCAGCAAGTATGGATGATTCCCAGGATGGCATAGCAGTCTTTTATGCTGTTGACGACAATCCTGACAGCCAGCAGATCATAGATTTCATTGAACTGCTTGTTCTGCAATACCATTTTACGGTAGATGCTGTAAATATGCTTCGGCCTCCCTGAAATTTCAGCCTTGATTGAAACTTCATTCAGCCTTTCCTTTACTTCGTCAATGACTTCATCAAGATATTGCTCGCGCTCCGCCCTTTTCTTTTTCATCAGGTTGACGATGCGGTAATATTGCTGGGGATTCAGATAACGAAGAGCTGTATCTTCAAGTTCCCATTTGATTTTTGATATACCAAGCCTGTGGGCCAAAGGCGCGAAAATTTCCAGTGTTTCATTGGAAATCCTGCGCTGTTTTTCACTCGGCAAATGCTTCAATGTCCTCATGTTATGAAGACGGTCAGCAAGCTTGATCAAGATGACACGTATATCCTGAGCCATTGCAACAAACATCTTGCGGTGATTTTCCGCCTGCTGCTCTTCATGCGACTTGTACTTTATTTTACCAAGCTTCGTAACGCCATCAACAAGCATAGCCACTTCGTCATTGAAGGCCACTCTAATATCATCAAGAGTTACATCCGTATCTTCGACGACATCGTGAAGAAAACCAGCAGCAACCGTCGCTGGGTCCATCTCCAGGTCGGCCAGGATGCCTGCCACCTGAATTGGGTGGATGATGTACGGTTCACCCGACTTTCTGAATTGATCATGATGAGCCTGTCTGGCGAACTCATATGCCTTCTTTACCAATTCAACATTTTCATCATTCAAATATGATTTTGTACAGTCAATGACTTGTTCTGCGGTCATTACCTGGTCATTCGCCATAGGATCACCTTATTTAAATTTCTTTATATTAACCCGCATTTTCTCTCCAGCGGGAACCAAGGACAAAAAAGTGAAGATCCTCTATATTCAATAATTATTCTTATAAAGGATTGTTACTATTATCAAAGAAAAAATCGAAGATGTAAAGAGAAAGGAAGAGATTTTACAGCAGAAATTAAAAAAATTGTCGAAAGATATTTTATTTCGATTAATAATAGGCTGTTCTCTCATTGGTTATCACTTTTTGTACATGGTCTGTTTTTCTATAAAAAAAGGGCACTTCGCAATGAAGCACCCTGTCAGATTAATATTGCATCAAGGTTAAAATATCATACCCATCCAGCTTATTACGGCCATCAAGGTAAGTAAGTTCAATCAAGAAGGCGATTCCTGCCACAACTCCACCTAGTTCTTCAACTAGCTTGATCGTTGCTTCAATCGTTCCGCCAGTTGCCAGCAGGTCATCGGTAATCAGGACTCTTTGTCCTGGCTTGATCGCGTCTTTATGGATCGTCAAGACGTCACTGCCGTATTCAAGACCGTAGTTGACCTTGATTGTCTCGCGTGGAAGCTTTCCTTCTTTTCTGACAGGAGCGAAACCTACTCCATGTGCATAGGCAACCGGGCAGCCAATAATAAAGCCGCGTGCTTCAGGTCCGACTACAAGATCAATTTGCTTTTCACGGGCATAGGACACGATTTGGTCTGTTGCATATCTATAAGCATCGCCATTGTCCATTAAGGTTGTGATGTCCTTAAATTTAATGCCGGGCTTTGGCCAATCGGGAACGATTGTTACAAATTGTTTCAAATCCATTGAATAATTGCCTCCTCATTTTTCACCGACTCTTGAATGAACTGGTCAAACCAGTTCTTCAATTGCTCATACGAAGAGTAGAGCAACTCATTTTCAAGAGTGAATGCTTGCACCTTGTGCTGATATGTTTTGGATTCAGTCAGATCCCTTTTGGGGACATTTTCTTCTAGTGAAATAAACCCATTGTTTATTTTAACAAAATCTAGTTCAAAAAACACCTGCGACATGAAATCTACTGTTTCTTTTGTCCACCCTCTATGCTTGGCCAGGTCGTCGCCATACCGTTTTAGATCAAATGGACCTTTTTTGGCAAGGAATGCGTAGAACCATTTGAAGTGTTCACGGGTTGGCATTGTTGTGAAGAAATCACTGCTTTCTTTATAAAAGTGGACATATACCCTTCCCGGATTTTTACCGGAAAATAAATTCTCCAGTATCTCCTTGGAAGGAGGCAGATCCAATAGAACAACATATGATTGATCAAGTTCGATTTGTTGAGCCTGGTCATCGGCAGTAACGACTTCCAACGAGTCTCCGATAATAGGTGAAAACTTATTTTTCAAAACAGGATTAAAGAGAATCCATTTGATATGATCCCCTGGAATCATGTCAGGAAGTTTTTCCAATCTTTTAAGTCCGCGGAAATCGAATAGCTGCCAGGATTTGACCGCTACATCCCTGAGAAAAATCTGCGGCTTCTTGATATTGTTCCATTCATTGATGGACAGTTCGCCAATGACCGATAGCTTTGAGCTAGGTGAAATATGATCATGAAGATGGCCGAATCCGAATCCGATCCCATCAATCACAGTACCTTCCTCTTCCAGCGCCAGCTTAAGATGTGACTGATCTGCTCCTATCTTTCTCAGGGTTGAAATATTAGCTTCATTAATCATGACCTTTGGCTTAGGATTGCTCACACCATATGGAGAAAGCATTCCAAGTTCATTTATTGTTTCAATCGTAATCTCTTTAACTTCAATACTGGCATCGATATGCGATACCGGAACTAAATCTTCCTCTTTAAGCTGCTCTTTTGCGAGTGAATTCAATCTTGCCCTTAAATCATCCACATCGCTTAAATTCAATGTCATGCCCGCAGCCATTGGGTGCCCGCCAAAATGCGGCAGAATATCCCTGCAGGTTGATAGATTTTTAAAGAGGTCGAAACCGGCGATACTGCGTGCTGAACCCTTGGCAAGTCCCTTTTCATTGTCAAAACTAAGAACAATCGTTGGACGGTAGTATTTTTCAACAAGCTTGGATGCTACAATCCCAATGACTCCTGCGTTCCAGCCTTCTTTGCCAACGACTAGGACTGAATTATCATGAATTGGATAATTCATTTCTACTTCAGCAACTGCTTCTTCGGCAATTTGTGAGACTATGTTTTGACGCTCTTTATTGATTGAATCTATTTCTTCCGCAAGCATCATCGCTTCTTCCGGATCTTGTGTCATCATCAATTGCACGGCAGGATCCGCGCTGCCAAGTCTCCCGGCTGCGTTAACCCTCGGTCCAATCATGAACCCGATCGTTTCTTCATCTATGGAAGCTCTATCAGTCTTAGCGAGTTTAAGCAGCGCATTCAAACCATGCGTCTGGCTCGACTTCAATTTCTCTATTCCCTTCATGGCAATCAGCCTGTTCTCTCCCATGAGAGGTACAAGGTCTGCAATTGTCCCGATAGCCGCAAACTCCAGCAAATGCTCAGGGATCCTTCCTAGCAGCGCATGGGCAACCTTAAAAGCGACGCCGACGCCAGCCAAATCCTTGAAAGGGTATACACTGTCTTCCAGCTTTGGATGGATGATCGCAAATGCATCTGGCAAGACCGGTCCAGGTTCATGGTGATCCGTGATAATCAAGTCGATGCCTAACTCTTTGGCAACAGTTGCTTCATGAAGAGCAGAAATGCCCGTATCGACAGTGATGATCAATCCAACTCCGCTGTCTGCGGCACTTCGGAATGCTTTTTCATTAGGACCGTATCCTTCTGTAAAACGGTTCGGTATGTAGTAGTCGGCGTTTGCCCCAAGCTCATCAAGGGCTTTCATCATGACCGTCGTACTGCTCACACCATCTGCATCATAATCACCAAATACTAATATGGGCTCCTGCGTTTCGATAGCCTCATTGATCCGCTCAACCGCCTTATCCATGTCCTTCAGCAAAAAAGGATCATGGAATTCGCTTTTTTCTCCAAATAAAAAATACCGGGCATCTTCCACGGTATCCAGTCCGCGATTGACTAGCAGAGAAGCAGTCAGATGAGTTATGTTCAAATCCTTGGCGAGTGAATCTATTATTGTCTGGTCGGATTTTTTTACAATCCACCTTGATTTTGGCTTTAACATACGTTCACCTCTCAGCTTTTTCATTATACAAAAGCAGCGAGAGTGTTTCAATGACAATGAATGCTAATAGGGGGCTTTAGTGCCGTGGGATGAATGTTTTAGTAGCAAATATATTAAAATGGCAGCATATTGAATGCTGCCATTTTAACCGGTTTAATGGATATCTTCTATTTGATGCTGTGCTGAGTCTTCCTGGGTTGTTTCTTTTTGCGCCAGCTGCTCTTCTAAGGTTTTGTTTTTCTTCCTCAATGATTTTACTTCGCGTTGAAGCACAAACATCCTGAACAGGCCGACAGAGCCAACAATGATGCCGCCCATCAATACAGAACCCAAGATAACCAATATTAACGGCCATTCAGATTCCCCGAATAAATAGTTTACTGTTACTGAGTCGACATTGATGACGGCAAAGACAGCGACAATCAATGCAAAAGCAAGTCCCAGCAACAATGTCCATTGAAACTTCATACAATCTCCTCCCTCGAGAACTATTGAATATCTACGCCATCTTCGGAAGTTCCATTCTCACTGTACGGATTTATATGGACTAGAACATTTTGGACATTTTTATTTTCCATCAGTTTCTTCTTTACATTTTTTCCAATCCGGTGGCCCTGTTCCACGGTAATATGTGGATCAACAGATATTTTCAAATCAATGATAACATAGTGGCCGTGTTCCCTGGCATGCAATTCATCCAATTTTTTCACTTCTGGTATGGACTGTACAACCGTTCTGAATTCTTCCGTATCTTCATCGTGCAGGACATGGTCAAGCGTGTTGTGGATCGACTCCTTACCCAGTTTCCATGCCATCCTGATGACCAGCAAGGCAACCAGCAGACCGGTAACCGGGTCGGCGTATTCAAGCCAGCCTATCCCAAATATCCCGCCTAGGACAGCGGCGCTGATCCCTATGAGTGCTGCGATGGAAGAGTATACATCCGAACGGTGCTCATAGGCATTGACAATCAGGGCATCACTCTTCAGTTGTTTTCCCAATTTGAACTTGTATCTGAACATTCCCTCTTTTACGATGATTGAAACGACAACAGCTACAATTGCGATGGATTTCGGTGCTTCTATAGGATGGAAGAATGCCTCTATCGAAGATCGGCCAATCTCGACACCTACAAGCATCAATAACACGGCCACAATGATAGCAGCGATGGATTCAGCCTTTCCATGACCGTAAGGATGGTCTTCATCTGGTGGTGCTTTCGCAGCCTTGAGACCTATGTATACAGCTAATGAACCAGCAACATCTGAAGCAGAATGAACAGCATCCGCTACAAGCGCTTTACTGTTCGCATATATCCCGACACCCCACTTCAACCCTGCCAGTACAATATTTCCGACTACGCCAACCATTGCGGCAAATTCGGCTTTCTTGAAACGAACATCTTTTTCCAATAGCAAAATCCCTCCCTTTGTAAAGGTTGTATGATAATCCCATGCTATTCTCAACATAGTTAGTCTGGCGGCATTTCTTTTATTTTATCCTGAAAAATGGGTGTTCTAACCAAGAATAAAAAATACCACGGAAAATTCCGTGGTATTTTGATCGTGCTTATTTTAAACTTGCGGCTCATCTGAGTAGACTTTCTTTTCCTTATAAGTCTTGATTGAGCCCTTCTTCTTAAGCTCTTTATTTTTCCATACATACCACAGCTGTGCTGCGATGAAGATGGAGGAATACGTACCTGCAATCAGGCCAATAAGCAGAGCGAAAGAGAAATTCCAGATGGATGCACTGCCAAAGATCAACAGTGCCACGACAGTTATGACTACAGTCAGAATGGTGTTGACCGAGCGGCCAAGTGTTTGGCGAAGTGATGTATTCACGACCTCGGCAATGTCTTCCGGTGTCTTCAAACGCCTTTTCTTGACCATGTTTTCGCGCATCCTGTCGAAGGTAACAATCGTATCATTGATCGAGTAACCTACAATCGTCAGAACGGCAGCGATGAAGGTAATGTCTACTTCAAGCCTTGTGAGACTGAATAGGACAATGATAAAGAATGCGTCGTGTAGAAGTGCAATGATGGCAGCCAGCGCCATATAGATTTCGAATCGGATCGTTACATAAATAATGATACCGACCGAAGCAATGGCAACAGCGATCATTGCATTTTTAGCCAATTCTTTACCGATTGTTGGTGAAACTGTACCAACATTCGGCTCAGCTCCGAATTCTTCCTTGAAGTGTGATTTAAGCTCAGAAATTTTATCTTTGGATAAAACCGTCTTAAATCTAGCGACGCCAATTTCGCTATTATCACCAGAGATGACAATATCGCTTGTTTCCAAGTCAACTTGCTTCAGTTCTTCTTTCAATTGTTCGGCTGTAAGCTTGCTGTCAGACATGACTTCTACCCTTGTCCCTGCAGCGAAATCGATTCCAAGGTTCAGGCGGAACACGAGAAGTGCAATTAAGCCAAGACCAATCAATACAGCGGATGCCGTAAAGAACTTGTTACGGCTCTTAATAAAATCAAATCGATCGAACCTGGTTTTTAAGTCAAGAGTATCCAAACCTTCTGAAATATCATGGACTTCGCTTTGCTTCACCCCGAACAAGCCCGGCTTGTTTTTAAACAGACCGCTGTTCACAAGTAATCCCAGGAACAATCGAGCTCCGAAAACTGCAGTGATGAAGCTTGCCAGGATACTGATGATCAGCATGGTTGCAAAGCCTTTTACAGAGCTTGTACCATATGCGAATAACACAATCGCTGCAAGCAATGTCGTAATGTTGGCATCAAAAATCGTAGACAGTGAGCCTTTGCTCCCTGCGTCGAATGCAGCTTTGATATTCCGGCCAACTTTTAATTCCTCTTTGATTCGCTCATATGTGATGATGTTTGCATCAACCGCCATACCGACCCCGAGGATCAAGGCTGCAATACCTGGCAGTGTGAGCACCCCGTTCATCCAATCGAATACTAGGAGGATGAGGTAGACATAAATAGATAATGTAACAACTGCGACAATTCCAGGGATACGGTATAAAGCCAGCATGAAGACGAAAACGGCAAGGATACCGATGATCCCAGCGTAAACCGTCTCATTTAGGGCCTGTTCTCCGAACTTCGCTCCTACAGATGTAGAGTATGTTTCTTCTAGATTAACTGGCAGTGATCCGGCGTTAAGAAGTGAAGCAAGCTGTTGTGCTTCTTCAATGGTAAAATTACCAGTGATTTCAACATTCTTTTGATTCAGGATCTTATCAACATTTGGATTGGAAAGGAATTTAGGCTCTGGCTTCATCCTTTCTTCCTTATAGGAATCTACCCCTTCTTCGAAATCAAGCCAGATGATCAGCTGATTTTCAGGGTACATGTCACGGATTTCCTTCGTGATTTCTCCAAATTGGTCTCCATCTTTTAACGTAATCGAGATACTTGGCTTGTTCTGCTGGTCAAAGCTTTGCTTTGCACCGTTTTCTGCCAGGTCACTTCCATCCATCATCACCCGGTCGTTCACGTCACGGAATGTCAGGTGCGCTTCGGTGGATAGAATTTCACGAGCTTTATTCTGGTCTTTTACACCAGCAAGCTGAACACGGATTCTATCATCACCCTCTATTTGGATGTTCGGTTCGCTGACACCAAGCACATTCACCCTTCGTTCAAGCGCTTGTGCTGTACTCTTCAAGGTTTCCCGGTCCACTTTCTCGCCTTCTTTACCATTTAAAGGCGTCACTTCATAAAGAACCTCAAAACCACCCTGCAGATCAAGGCCGAGCTTGATATCTTTCAATATATTCTGGGTTGTTGCACCCATGGCGCTTCCGATTAAAATAACCAGCAAAAAGAAGGCCACGATGCGGCTGCGTTTTACCATTATGTATAAATCCTCCTTATTCTTCGCACAAACATGCTGCCAGACAAATTAAACAATAAGACTTTTAAAAAAACGATAGCCAATTTATAGCATTCTAATTATGTAACAGTTTAAAAAAACTGTCAATTAAGCTTTTCGGTTCCTTGAAAGAATATTAGTATGACCTCATGAACAAAAGTCCCATCATTTAAGCAGCTCTTTCCGTTCTTGTTCGTCATCCATTGTAAAATCACCTAATTTAAATGCTTCGACTGTTGTGAAATTCATGATATCACCAATTTTGGCTGATAAGATATCAGCTACTAATTCGTACATCTGTATTTCATCCTTCGGTTTTTTCCACTTTTTCTTCGTGAGGTAATCCCATAATTCTTTTTCACCAACTTGTTCATAACCGAATATTTTGAATTCTTCAATTTTGCTTTCCAGAGCTGGTTTTATCTGCTTATAAAACCGCCCGTATTGATGGCTTGGATTCATCCCTTGGCCTCCTCGTCCAATTTTCTAGTCTTTTAATGTTTTAACCTTGTCATGCTTTGTCCACTTTCTTGCATATAGTTAATTGTATATGAAATAAGCATTTTTGAGAAGGCAGGGAGCGGAATGTCGAAGTTTTTAAAAGGAACATTTATTTTACTTATAGCCGGGCTTGTCACGAGGGTGCTTGGTTTCATAAATCGGATTGTCATCGCTCGCTTCATCGGGGAGGAAGGTGTTGGTCTCTACATGATGGCCTTCCCTACCATGGTGCTTGTCGTGACGATTACTCAGCTGGGTCTGCCAGTCGCCATTTCAAAGAATGTGGCTGAAGCTGAGGCAAGAGGCGATTTCCGCAAAATCAAGAAAATCCTTGTCGTTTCCCTTGCTACCACTATATCTCTATCGATTATCTTTACGCCGGCGCTGATTCTCCTTGCTCCATACTTATCCGAGACATTATTCACGGATCCAAGGACGCAATGGCCGTTGCTTGCCATCGCTCCAATTGTTCCGATCGTAGCAATTTCATCTGTTCTCCGCGGCTACTTCCAGGGAAGGCAGAATATGCGCCCTTCTGCAATTTCCCAAGTGATCGAGCAGCTTGTCAGGATTACCTTGATTGCTGTACTGACAAAAACCTTTATGCCATATGGTATTGAATATGCTGCCGCTGGCGCCATGATTGCGTCTGTAATAGGAGAACTGATTTCATTAATCTATTTAATGACAACCTTTAAGCTTAGGAAAAGTTTCCGCCTTCGGAAAAATTTCTTTCAATTTGTCAATTCCGGCAAATCGACTTTTAATGACCTTATGAAAATTGCGTTGCCTACTACTGGTTCAAGACTGATTGGCTCGGTTTCCTGGTTCTTTGAACCAATCGTGGTGGCGCACAGTCTGGCGATTGCCGGTGTTGCCGCGGTAGCTGCCACCAAACAATATGGCGCTTTGACTGGCTTCGCGATGCCATTGCTGTTATTGCCATCCTTCATCACGTATTCGTTGTCCACCTCACTGGTACCGGCCATCAGTGAGGCGAACTCCCAAAAGAAAATGAGGGTGATTGAACATCTTTTGCAGCAATCTTTGCGATTTTCTCTTTTGACAGGCGGCCTGGCGATCGTCGTTTTGTATGTACTGGCCGAACCGCTAATGACATTGATGTACGGCACCTCAAATGGTTCGCAATTCATCAAGCTCATGGCGCCATTCTTCTTGTTCTACTATTTCCAGGGGCCGCTGCAGGCAGCATTGCAGGCTCTTGACTTGGCTAGAGCCGCGATGATCAACAGCTTGATCGGAAATCTTGCCAAGACGGCTGTCATTTTCCTGCTGGCGAGCCAGCCTGCTTTTGGCATTAATGGCGTGGCACTCGGAATGGTGATGGGAATCGTCCTCATTACCCTCCTCCATTTCGCAACCATGCTGAAGGCTGTTTCATTCACCTTTTATGTAAAAGATTATCTAAAGGTATTGGCAGTCATCATTCTTTCAGGTTCACTAGGCTTCATGCTCTGGGATTGGCTTGATGAGAATCTTTCATTGGCAGTAAGGATTCTTATAAATATAGGGACTGTAAGCATCCTGTACGTTTCGCTTTCGGTAGCACTTGGTTTGATCAGGAGGAACGAGATTTCAAAATTGAAATCTGTGCTAACATCATTTTTTAAGAAGTAATTAAAAAAAACGTGGACATTTTCTCCACGTTTTTATTTGTCCTTTAAATCAATATAGAATTTTCCATTTTGGTAGCTGCAAAAAGAAATTTCACCTGGATTTTCATACCCCTGTTTTCGCAGCTGCTCCAGAAGCCAGGAACTCGATTTGTCGATCATTCCCAGATTGTCTTCCTGGACCTCGCCATCAATGATTAACGGAAGTGCGAGGCTGCTGCTGTCCTGCTGCCCTTCCTGTTCTCCCTGTTTCTTTTGAAAAATGGATAAGGTCCCTGATGGCTCCAGAATGGCATACTCTACATCAGCAATATCGCCTACATCCTTTTCTCGCAATTGAAGAAGCAGATCGTCGAAATTATATCTTTGCGAACGCATTGCTTTCTCATCGATTTTTCCATCATTGATGATAATTGTCGGCTTCCCATCGACAATATCCCTGAACTTTTTGCTTTTAAGAGACATCATCGCCAATGTAATCTGTATAATGACAAGCACACTGATTGGCAGCAAGGTGTCAACTAATGGGTCTTTCGTGTTCTCAATGGCTAGGGAAGCCATTTCTGCGATCATAATGTAGACAACTAAATCCAGGATGCTTAGTTCACCGATTTCCCTTTTTCCCATTAAACGAAAAATTAACAGAATCAATAAATAAAGGAGAACTGTCCTAAAAAGGATGATGACATATTGTTCCACGTTTCTCCCGCCCTTCACACAGCATTCCTCTTTAGTCTTTAACTTACAACTTAAAAAATACTTATCCTTTCGGTATTTTTTAACGATATTCCTGAATAAAAACTGATTCTAATTGTCCAATTCCGTGAATATGCTTGTACTAGGCAATTCTCGTTTAGAGGGATTAGATCAGAGAGGAGAGGGGTTAATGGAGTCCAAAAGTTTAGGAAAGGCCGTCCTGTACGGGGTGATCGCCATATTTCTTCTGGCAATCGTGAGCAGTTTGATATTTTCTCTTCTTTTAAAGTTCACTTCCGTCCAGGAATCTTCACTTCAGTACGTCATGACATCTATTTCTTTTTTATCCATTTTCATCGGCGGCTTTATCACTGGCGGGAACGGAAAAGAGAAAGGCTGGATGATTGGAGGAGCTACAGGCCTGGTTTATTCTTTAATTATTTTCCTGTTCCAATACCTGGGTTATGACAGCCTGTTTTCAGTTGAACAAATCATCTATCATATCTGCTATATTCTTACAGCAATGATGGGCGGCATCCTCGGTGTAAACATCGTCGGCGGGCCATCGAAGGCATAAAAAAAGAAGCGAACCGGGTTCGCTTCTTTTTTCGTTTGGTTCTGTTAAACTCGGCTGTTGATTTTCGTTCCAGGCGCTTCGCTTTCCGAGGGCAGTCGGGGAGCCTCCTCGGCGCATTATGCGCCTGCGGGGTCTCCCCATGACTTGCTTATCCCGCAGGAGTCTACGCGCCTTCCACTACAATCAAGAGGGCTTAAAAACACCATTGCCTTTAACAAAGCCATTCGTTTAAATTATACTCCTGCTGCTGATTCTCTGACGTCGCGGATTGCCGCGCGGTCATATGTAAGACGGCTTCCGTCTCCACATTTGATGACAACAGTGCCTTCATCAAGTGCATCGACAATTCCATGCAAACCGCCGATCGTTACTACCTTGTCACCTTTTGCAAGATCACTCTGCATTTGCTGAACCGCTTTCTGCCTCTTTTGCTGAGGGCGGATCAACAAGAAGTAGAATAGTACAAACATCAGCAATAGCGGGAATACTGTACCTACTAATCCTTCCATTCATTTCCCCTCCTTTCATGTCATAAGCTGTTGACGCTATGCGAGAACAGCGTTATTAAAAAGCAGTTTATTTAGAAGTTTTTGGCATTCGGCTTATTGTAGCCATATTGCTCAAAGAACTCTTCTCTAAAGTCCCCCAGACGGTCTTCACGGATTGCCTGTCTGACCTGCTCCATTAATTTTAGCAGAAAATAGAGATTATGGTAAGAAGTAAGTCGAATTCCAAACGATTCATCCGTTTTAATTAAGTGGCGGATATAGGCCCTGCTGTAATTTTTGCAAGTATAGCAATCACAGTTTGGATCCAATGGGCCGAAGTCGCGCGCGAACTTCGCATTTTTGACAACTAGCCTTCCCTCACTCGTCATCAATGTGCCATTCCTGGCAATACGAGTTGGCAGTACACAATCGAACATATCAATTCCGCGGATGGCACCATCAATCAATGAATCTGGTGAACCTACCCCCATTAGATAGCGCGGCTTGTCCGTTGGCAGCCATGGTGTGGTGAATTCCAGCACTCTGTCCATGACATCCTTCGGTTCGCCGACTGACAGTCCGCCAACTGCGTAACCAGGGAAGTCCATTGAAACAAGATCCTTTGCGCTCTGCTTTCTTAATTCCTCATATTCCCCGCCCTGGACGATCCCGAATAATCCCTGGTCCTGTGGACGCTGATGAGCTGTAAGGCAACGCTCTGCCCAACGAGAGGTACGCTCTACTGATTTTTTCATGTAATCATATTCAGCAGGGTATGGCGGACATTCATCGAATGCCATCATGATGTCTGAACCAAGAGCGTTCTGGATTTCCATTGCCTTTTCCGGTGATAGGAAAAGCTTGTCCCCATTTAAATGGTTGCGGAAATGGACGCCTTCTTCTTCGATCTTTCTGAACTCGCTCAAGGAAAATACCTGGAAACCACCTGAATCAGTAAGGATGGCACGGTCCCAGTTCATGAATTTATGCAGGCCGCCTGCTTCCTTGACAATCTCGTGTCCCGGCCTAAGCCACAGATGATAGGTATTGCTCAGGATTATCCCAGCACCCATCTGGACCAGTTCCTCAGGTGACATCGTTTTGACTGTTGCCAGTGTACCAACGGGCATGAAGACTGGGGTGTCAAAAGAACCATGCGGTGTGTGGACACGTCCAAGCCTTGCTCCTGTCTGCTTACAGGTTTTAATTAATTCATAACGGATTGCTGACAATGTTTAAGCTCCTTCCAGAAGTCCAATTTCAATTATGTGTTTATTTTACAATGATAGAACTATAAAATCAGCATCGCATCGCCGAAGCTGAAAAAGCGATACCTTTCCTCCACTGCTTTATTATAGGCATTCAGGACATTTTCCCGTCCAGCCAAAGCACTTACAAGCATGATCAATGTCGACTTTGGCAAGTGGAAGTTGGTGATCATCCCGTCAATTGCCTTAAATTCATAACCAGGATAAATGAAGATATTCGTCCAGCCATTTTCAGCGACGAATTTACCATCATTGGCCGTTGCAATCGTCTCCAAGGTCCTTGTCGAAGTCGTTCCGACCGTGATGATCCGGCCCCCTTGCTCGCGGACTGTATTCAACAGCAATGCCGTTCCTTCAGTCACCTGGTAAAATTCAGAGTGCATATCGTGTTCCTCAATGGAATCGACACTGACAGGCCTGAAGGTTCCCAGTCCTACATGAAGGGTAATGAAGGCGATATGGACGCCCATCTCCTTGAGTTCTTCCAGCAATTCCTCGGTAAAATGCAAGCCTGCGGTCGGAGCCGCCGCGGAACCTCTTTCCCTTGCGAATACAGTCTGGTATCTGTCCTTATCCTCCAGCTGCTCCTTAATATAAGGAGGAAGAGGCATTTCTCCCAGCTGTTCAAGCACTTCATAAAAGATGCCGCTATATGAAAACTTAAGATTCCTGCCACCGTGTTCTGCTTCTCCGGTGCATTCTGCAGTTAATAGGCCGTCGCCAAAGATAATTTTCGTGCCTTCCTTTACTCTCTTTGCCGGTTTCACAAGTGTTTCCCATTCATCTCCCTCAAGCTGCTTCAGAAGAAGAACTTCAATTTTAGCACCCGTGTCCTCTTTCATGCCAAAAAGCCTTGCCGGAAGAACTTTCGTGTCATTCAAGACGAGGCAATCACCCGGCTTCAGATAGCTTTTGATATTCTTGAAAATATCATGTTCTAAATGGCCCGATTCTTTATTTAAGACCATCAGCCTGCTTTCCGCTCTTTGTTCAAGCGGAGTCTGGGCAATCAGTTCCTCAGGTAAATGGAAATCAAATAAATCTACTTTCATGTTGTCACCCTTACTAAGTTTCTATTTATTTTTTGATGAATTTATCATCTGAATCGGCCCATAAAGTAAAAGATTGCCGATAGGATGATGCTTGCCAGAATAGACGTTACAATGGGGAAGTAAAAGGTTGTATTGCCCTTTTTAATGACGATGTCTCCTGGCAGTCTTCCCAGATTGACAAACTGCATGATGAACCCGATGGCGAAAATCACTGCACCGGCGATCATCACGAACTTAGCTGCACCTGTCATCGTTCAGGCACCTCCATTTTAAAATATCGATATACAGCCTCTGTTACAATTCTTCCCCTAGGCGTCCTTTGCAAAAAACCGATCTGCAACAAATATGGTTCATATACATCTTCAATTGTCTGCGATTCCTCTCCGATGGTTGCGGAGATCGTCTCTAAACCGACAGGGCCCCCACGGTATTTTTCAATGATGCCCTTGAGCAATTTATGGTCTATATGGTCAAGACCCAGGGTGTCAACCTGCATCAATTCCAAAGCTTCCTGGGCAAGAGTTTCCTCTACAGCACCATTTCCGCGCACCTGAGCAAAGTCGCGCACTCTCTTCAAGAGGCGGTTTGCAATCCTCGGTGTGCCTCGGGACCTTCTCGCCAGCTCCTGAGCGGCAGGCCAGTCAATGTCGGTTTCCAAAAGCTCAGCCGTTCTGACGACAATATCAGTAAGCTGTTTCTCATTATAGTATTCC
Organism: Mesobacillus sp. LC4; assembly: GCF_053543455.1. Taxonomy (NCBI): domain Bacteria; kingdom Bacillati; phylum Bacillota; class Bacilli; order Caryophanales; family Bacillaceae; genus Mesobacillus; species Mesobacillus sp. LC4. Next base: position 153,980 of record NZ_JBGCUB010000001.1, on the reverse strand, counting down.
AAACGGCTCAAAACTCCAAACCTGTCTCTTAAAGGAGCCGACAACGAACCGGCACGGGTAGTCGCGCCCACAAGCGTGAACGGCGGAAGGTCAAGCCGGACTGACCGGGCACTTGGCCCTTTGCCGATGACAATATCAAGGCAGAAGTCTTCCATAGCAGGATAGAGTACTTCCTCGATCGTTCTTGGGAGCCTATGAATTTCATCTATGAACAGGACATCGCCCGGTTCCAATGCCGTCAGGATGGCTGCCAGGTCACCAGGCCTCTCAATGGCCGGTCCTGAAGTCGTCCTAAGATTGACGCCCATTTCATTGGCAATGATGGCTGCCAGTGTCGTCTTGCCCAGACCAGGCGGTCCGTAGAGCAACACATGATCCAACGTTTCCCGCCTCATTTTGGCGGCTTCAATGAAAACCTCAAGATTTGCTTTCACTTTATCCTGGCCGATATATTGCCTGAGTGTCTGTGGACGCAGGCTCTGCTCAAATGAAACATCCTGGTCGCCCGCTTCACTGGAGATGATTCGTTCTTCCATCAGTTTCTCACCCTTCTAATAAGCTGATTGACCGACCTAATCGTATCAGTCTATATTAACTCAGCATTATCGTAATAGCTTCTGTAATGCTTTCTTGATATATTGATCCGTCGTCAATGTTTCCTTCTTTAACTCAGGAGTGATTTTGCGTATTTCCTTTTCAGAGTAACCAAGTGCCTTGAGTGCCAACACCGCCTCATCAAATTCGGTAGACTGGCTTATGGTTGCTGCTACCTCGTCCGCATTGAACAGGTTAGGGAAATAATCTGGAACAAGGTCATGCAGTTTCCCCTTCAAATCAAGGATCATTTGCCTGGCTGTCTTCTTGCCTACACCTGGGAATTTGACCAGGAACGTCTCGTCTTCATTTTCGATTGCCTGAACCACTTGACCGGGTTCTCCTGACGCCAGGATGGCCAAGGCCCCTTTCGGACCGATTCCCGAAACATTCAGCAGCCTTGTGAAAAGTGCCTTTTCTTCTCGATTCTTAAATCCATAAAGAGCGATGAGATCTTCACGGACATAATGATATGTATAAATACAAATCTCTTTCCCTGCTTCTTTTGTAAATACAAATGGGTTTGGTGTCATGATCTGGTATCCAATCCCGCTGTTTTCAATCACTATATATTCAGGACCGACGAAATCGACGGTACCTTTTATGAATTCATACAATACTCTCGCCCCTCTGCTTTGCTGTAACTCATTTTAACATACTCCTTTTATAGGTATGAATAAAAATATGCGAAAAGGCGAACGTATGTACATTTTTTTTAGAAAGCAGACCTTTCTGAAAACCTTGTGAAACACAAATAAGAGCCAGTCAGCCCGGCTCTTCACTGTCTTCAATCACTGTATAGGGTTTAAAAGTCTCCAATACCTCTTCATAGCACTGCTTATTCCGGATTGGTATACCCTTTTTCAATTGATCTCGTTTTATACTTTCAAGTCTGCCGAGGTCAATCTGAAAGAAAGATTGAATAATATTCGAACCTTCAGGTCTCCCATTAAAGATTGTAAGGACCCCTTCATCCGATAAACCGAAATAACCATTTGCCTTCAATAGCGGCGAAATATCATCATATTCCTGCCTGAACACCGCCTTATTGGCTTCCATGTCGACTAGCTGCCATTCGTCATATTTGGCCCAGAAGTCCTCCATGGACCAAATGGTTTCCACAATCCGTTCCTCACTCATTTCACCATCCAGATAGACTCTTTGCAAAATGATGGTGACTTTTAGAGGTTCGCTTTCCTCGACTGATTCTTCAGGCTTCTCAGCAAAAACCGGCTCTGTCTGAAGTACTAAACTGTATCCCGATAGACTGATTAGGAGAATAACAGCTGAGCTTAATACTTTTAATAATTTGATTGAAGCCATTGCTGTCCACCTCTCTTATTTGCTAAAATTTGTTCTTTTTCACTAATAGTGTAGCCAAAATAAACTTATTTATCCTTTAAATAAATACATGAAAATAGAAGGCAAGAGGATACTCTGCCTTCTATTTTGATTAAGGATTGAAGTTTATGCTTTCCCTTGGATTTCCATTTCGCCGGTCATAGTCTATATTCCTTGATCTGCTGAAGGTACCTTCATCCTCAATGACACGAAGCACCCTGCCTTCCGTATATGGAAGGACAGCCTTTTTGATTTTCTTATCTGTCTGTTTTTTCTGTGACTTGTCCTTATAGCTGACTGCTATTTCTACTTCCCTGCCGAATAAAACAGATCTTACCTTGTCGACATTCTCGACTGATTCAGCTGCAATCCCGACTTTGCGGGCCATTTCGTTATCTTGTTCGTTGTTCGAATAGATCCTTGCCTTGCCGCTGCCCCTATGCTCGCTCAAATGTCCATGGTAATTCAAATCGCCGCGGCTGTATTTATTATCCCTCTGAAAAAAGTTATGGTCATGATCTGAACGCGGGATAGTTGGATTTGGAGGGTTGCCGTTTTCATCTCTGGACTGGAGCATCGCCCGTTTCCGATTCTCTCCGGCTAGACCCTCTTTACCAAAATTGTGGTCAAAAATTTCCGTGATTCCACCTTCCCGGTCATCCATCACGTCTATTTCATTTCCTTTTTCATTCGAGTAATAGCCAAGTGGCTGCCCACCGTCGGCATTCCTGTCCTGTATAGCGGCATCATTATTACCATTACAAGCCGCCAGCCCAATCGTAAGAAGGGAAGCTATAGGTACGAACAACATCCTCCTGTTCAATCAAAAAACCCCCATCCTAGCTATAATGAGCACTTTTACATGCTCATTATTAGAGTGCGGATGGGGACAGATTTTCATTCTGACAGATACGTCCAAAATCTAACCTAAAAACCAAGTCTTGCTTTCACATCCTCCTGGAATTGTTTCCTTTGCTGAAACTGGCTGACAGTCATTTCCACGATTGGTGCCAGGCTATACGGATTTGAATGATTTCGATCTCTCACTAAGCGGTTCCACTCCCTTAAAATATCAGCAGGGTACAGAAGCCCGAAGAGGAAAGCCTCAGAATCCAGCCATTTGTTCAAATGTTTTATTTTTACCAGTGATTCAAACTGCCAATCCAAAAAAGGCAGAATCCGATTAGCATACTGCAGCATATCATATGCTCTTGACCCAGAGCTGATCAGATCAAAATCAATGATCATCAGCTTTCCTGCCTTAGATCGCAAAAAATTGTGATGGGCTACATCCCCGTGGAGGATAGCTGGAGACTCTGTCTCAAGCTCTTTCTTCAAGTCCGCAAAATTCCTCAGGGAAAAATCCGCCCATTCCAGCAGTTTTTCGGTACTGCCCTTATTTATATAGCTACTAACGATTGGAAGGTTTTTCGTGAATTCATTCTTTCGATGCAGCCACTTTCTCGCTAAATCCGTTTTCGGAAGCATGCCTGCATAAGAGGGGTGGAGAACCGTGGTATAGTCATGGAATCTATTCAGCAATTCAACTCCTTCAGCCCTGTCTGATGGCATTCCATAATTAAAACGCTTCTCATGATGCTCAATAAATTCTATACATCCATAGAATGACCCTTCAAAATGAAGAGGATCTTTATCTTGATTATAAAATTGGTAAGATTGATCAAAACCAGATTTTCTTAAAGATGAAGCGAATGCTTCTTGAATCTTTAATTTACGAAGGTCTTTATACCCTTTTAAAATAAACCGCTGCTTACTTGTTTCAACGAGATAAACATTCCCTCGCAATGGGGTCATTTCTTTGATTTCAACTTCAAGTTTCCTGGTTAAATAGGAGAAGAGACGATTGAAAAAGTAATCGTCTCCCCCTCGGTTAATGTTAATATTCATTGCTCTCTTCATCTTCGAACCGAGGCATCGGCATACCATAACCTCCGCCCATTGGACCTGCTCCATAAGGATTCATGAACCCCTGCGGACCCATCCCCATCTGATACCCTTGGTGCGGATGCAGATGCATGCCCGGGGCTCCCGGATAGCCTTGATGCATCATGTGGTGAGGATGGTGCATTCCTGCTCCCATCATACCGTAAGGAGCACCGCCTCCGCAGCCACAATCTGTTCCTGCGCCCTGGACTGCCTGCTTAGGCATCATTGGAGGCTGCATCATACCACCGACTTGTGGCATTTTGTTATCCATCATGCCTCCTACCTGCGGGTATTGATTATCCATCATGCCTCCGACTTGCGGGTATTGATTATCCATCATACCTCCAACTTGCGGGTATTGATTATCCATCATACCTCCGACTTGCGGCATCATTGGCATTTGCCCTTGCATCATTCCGCCCACCTGTGGCATTTGATGCGGCATCTGATTTTCCATCATTCCGCCTACTTGCGGCATCATTGGCATCTGGCCTTGCATCATTCCGCCCACTTGAGGCATTTGATGCGGCATCTGATTTTCCATCATTCCGCCTACTTGTGGCATCATTGGCATCTGGCCTTGCATCATTCCGCCCACTTGAGGCATTTGATGCGGCATCTGATTCTCCATCATTCCGCCTACTTGTGGCATCATTGGCATCTGACCTTGCATCATTCCGCCAACCTGCGGCATCTGATACGGCATCTGATTCTCCATCATTCCGCCTACCTGCGGCATCTGAGGCATTGGCATTTCCGAAGATTCGTCATCCATCATACCTCCCACCTGTGGCATTTGATTATCCATCATTCCGCCAACTTGTGGTTGCATTGGCATCTGATCCTCCATCGCACCTGCTACCTGAGGCATGTATGGCATCTGTTGCGGATATCCCTGCTCATACGGCGGGCAGTAGCCTGGTCCAGGCATTACCGGCGAAATTGGCATACCATGGAAGACAGGACCTGTCATTTGTGGAGAAGCTTGATGAGGCATATTTTCCATAGCCGGGCTCAACGGCATTTGCATGTTCGCAAAGGATGAAGATTCGATATCTTCTGCAGGCAGCGCCATGTTCGGCATCATCCCTGGATATTGTGAAGCTCCCTGTACCTGTGGATAAGGCATTTGCTGGGCTCCTGGATAGCCATAAGCTGGACCTGACATGGAAGGCGCCCCTGGATAACTGTTATAAGGGTAAGGGATCATTGGCTGCTGGTAACCTCCTTGAATGAATGGCATCATGGATGGTGATTCATCCATAAAATCATTCTTTTCAATTTTAATTTCTGGTTTAATTTCATGTTTCACATTCGGTTTCATCTCAGTTTTCGGCAGCTGCGGTTTTACCTCCGGTTTCATTTCTGGCTTTACCTGCTGCTTTACAGGAGCTTTGACTTCTGGCTTTACCTCTGGTTTGACTTCAGGGAAAATATTATCTGGCTTAGGCGGCAGCTTTGGTTGTGCTTTTGGTTGCGCTTTTGGCTGGGGCTTTGGCTGCGGTTTTGGCTGCGGCGGCATCTGCATATTAGCCATATTCATCATATAGTAATTGTTGATGTCAATCTCAGGCTTAATTTGCACTGGCATTTTTGGTTTATAGGGTTTAACTGGCTCTTCCTTTGGAACAGGTTTTGGCATCTCCTTCTTCGGCTGTTCCTTAACTGGAGCCTCTTTTGGAACTTCTTTCTTCACTTCTGGCATTGGCATTGGTTTCTCTTTGGCAATTGGCATTTCCTTTTTGCCACCCATATTGATTTTTGCTTGAGGCGTTCCACCTGCGATTGGAGCTTCTTTTTTTACTGTTCCTCCAGCAGTTGGAACTTTTATTTTCATACCGGGCATAATCATATCAGGGTTGCTGAGCTGCGCGTTCATCTTTTTCAGCTCTTCAAAGTTCACGCCGTACTTCTTGGCGATCTTCCAAAGAGTATCCCCTTTCTGTACGATATGGATTTTCACTCTGATTCCCTCCTATGGCATAAGTCCATATATTCTATGTTGGTGTGGGCAAATTGCTAACAATCTTCAAAAAAACTTATGCTTCTATGTAAATAATTATGTTTTTCAGCGGGAGATTAAGCTTTTCCCATAAAAAAAATCCTCCCCAGTCCGGGAAGGATTGATGATTAGGATTGTTGAAGCATACGGTTCAGCGCAAGTTTCGCGTTATAGGAAGTAGCTTCATCCACTTTTATAAGATTGATTTCCTGTCCCTGGTAAACACTATCCAGACTCCAGGCAAGATGCTGCAGGTCAATCCTGTTCATTGTCAGGCATGGGCACATATGGGGGTTCAAAGAAATGATCTTCTTATCAGGATGCTGTGAAATCAGGCGGTTTACCAAATTCATTTCTGTTCCTACCGCCCAGGATGAACCAGCAGGAGAAGCTTCGATGTTTTCAATAATATAATTTGTAGAACCAGCCATATCAGAAAGACCAACAACCTCACGCGTGCATTCAGGATGGACAATGATTTTCATGTCCGGGTAGGTGCTGCGGACTTGAGCGATATTTTCCACTGTGAAATTCTCGTGAACGGAGCAATGTCCTTTCCAAAGGATTACCTTCACATTTTCAAGCGGGCCATCATACTCAAGAATGTTGTCAATCGGATTATAAACGGCCATTTCGTCCAGGCCGATTCCAATGTTAAAAGCTGTATTCCTTCCTAAATGCTGGTCTGGAAGGAAGAGCAGGCGTTCTTTTTTTGAAAAAGCCCAGCGTACCATCTTTTCTGCGTTGGAGGACGTTACAGTCGCACCGCCATTTTCTCCGACAAAGGATTTAATGGCTGCTGTCGAGTTCACGTATGTCAACGGCAAAATGGTGTCGCCGAACAAGACCTGAAGGTAATCCCATGCCCTTTCGGTTTGATATATATCTGCCATATCCGCCATTGAACAGCCAGCTCTCATATCTGGCAGATAAACCTTCTGTTTTTCAGTTGTTAGAATATCTGCGGTCTCCGCCATGAAGTGGACTCCGCAGAAAACAATATGCTCGGCTTCCCTGTTATCCGCAGAAAGCTGGGCAAGCTTCAAAGAATCACCTGTCGCATCGGCAAATTGGATGACTTCATCTTTTTGATAGTGATGACCGGGTATGAACAGTTTCTTACCCATTTTTGCCTTGATGTCCCTGATCATGACCTCAAGCTCATTGTTGGACATATTCCTGTATTTCTCTGGAAGCATCTTCGATTTAGCTTCTAGCGTCTCCAATATATTCATACTGTACATCCCCTTTCGTATCTGCCATCACTTTTGCGCTAATATCCAAAGATTTTACGGAATGGGTAAGGAACCCAAGCGAAATATAGTCCACACCGCAATCACTGTAGCTTTGGAGGTTATCGAGGGTGATGCCTCCAGATGCCTCTGTCAAAATTCCTGCTGGCACATTATGGATCCAATCCTTAATCTGGTCAGGGTGTCTATTATCGAACATGATGCAGTCAACATTTGCTTCAATCGCTTCAAGAAGCTGGTCTTTCGTTTCAATCTCGACCTCTACCTTCACCATATGCCCAAGGTTCGATTTCACGGCATTTACTGCATGGCTGATCGAGCCTGCAAAAGAGATGTGATTATCCTTGATCATCACGGCATCATATAACCCATATCGATGATTGAAGCCGCCTCCGCAGCGTACCGCATACTTTTCAAGCATCCTGAGGCCCGGAGTCGTTTTACGTGTGTCACAGATTCTTGTTTTCGTGCTGTTCAGCACGGAGACAGCTTCATTGGTTTTCGTCGCGATCCCGCTCATCCGCTGTACAAGATTTAAGACGACCCTCTCCGCTTTAAGCAGGTCTGAAACCCTGCCGGTGATTAAGGCTAGTTCCTGGCCCTTGGCGACTTTCTCGCCATCTTTTACATTCAGGATGATATGACTGTTTTCATCTAGCAGCCTGAATCCTGTTTGGATGATTTGCTCCCCGCAGAAAATACCATCATCCTTGGCGATCAGCACCATGCTTCCTTTGTTTTCTTTTCCGAAAATCAGTTCACTGGTGACATCGCGTTCACCTATATCTTCAATAAAAAATTGTTCAAGTAGCAAGCGCAGTTTGATTGTATTCATGCTTACCATCCTTTACTTTTTTTCGTTGATGGATGATTTGTTTTTTCATCCAATTGGCGTTATCCTCAAGCGGGAAATCTTCTCGGTAGTGCCCGCCTCTGCTTTCTGTCCTTTCCAAAGCCGACTTTGTGATCAAAGTAGCGGTGATGTACATGAACAGCCTGTTTAATTCTGATGGCTGCATGTGGTCCAGCCCAGCGTCAAGCCATTCATCCATATTAAACTGGGCAAGCCACTCACTTTGTTTGATTAGCAATTTTTTTGAACGTACAATCCCCGTTCTGTCCATCATTGTTTGTTTCAGCAGGGCGATGTCAGGAAGTTCACCGCAGAATAATCTGTGATTACGCTTATCTGTAAAACTTTTACCGGAATGGTTATAGACCTTCCATTCTTGCTCTTTTGCTGCAGGATGGCTGTTGATCCACTCCGCAAGGTTTCCGCCAACAAACATACCTTCTAATAAGGAATTGCTCGCCAGTCTATTTGCACCGTGAATACCTGTACATGCCGCTTCTCCAATTGCATACAATCCTGGTATACTCGTCCTGCCCTGCAAGTCCGTCTTGATTCCTCCCATGATAAAATGGCTACCAGGGACGACGGGTATCAGCCCTTTTTCAATATCAATCCCATGCTCTGCACACAGGCTGCTGATCGTCGGAAACCTGATGCCGAAATCCTGGAGGTTGGTAATATCTAAAAAGATTTGACTTCCTCTTCGCAAATAATCATAAATTGTCTGGGAAACAATATGCCGTGGTGCCAGGTCCTTCAACGGATGTACTCCATCCATGATCCGCTTTCCCTCTGCAGTCACAAGCACGGCTCCTTCGCCTCGTACGGCTTCTGAAATAAGCCCTTTCGTCTTTCCATCTACATAAAGAAGCGTAGGGTGAAATTGGATGAACTCCATATCGGTCAGCTCTGCACCTGCTCTATAGGCCAGCGCCATTCCATCCCCGGTTGCCGTCTCGGCATTCGAGGTGAGACTGAAAACCTGACCGCACCCCCCTGTAGCAAGGACAATGTGGTGCGCCAAATATTCTGCATTCCTACCATCCGCCAGCTTCGCCTTCACTCCGATACATCTCGTTTCCTCACTATTTAAAATCAGTTCATAAACAAATGTGGATTGTTCTATTGAAACATTGGCATCCAAATCTGACCGCAAAAAGTCGACCATATGCTTACCAGTCGCATCCCCGCCGCTGTGGACGATCCTCTTTTCACTATGTGCGCCTTCCATTCCCAGAAGCAATTTCCCATTTCCATCCTCATCAAAGCGACAGCCTGATAGCCATAAGCCTTTTATCAATTCCGGCGCTTTTTTGGTCATTTCAAATACAGCTTCTGCGTCATTATGATGAGCTCCGGCCTCTATTGTGTCAAGATAATGGAAGTACGGATCATCACTCGGAGAAACCGCCGCCGCAACTCCTCCCTGTGCGAGATAAGAATTGCCCGCTGTCATTTCATCCTTTGTGAGAATTATCACATTTAATTCCTTTGATAATTTATTGGCCAATTGCAATGCGGCAATGCCGCTGCCAACAATGATGACATCTGATTGATTCATATTTTGATAGCCTCCTGGATTAACAGGTGTCTTGACATCTATATTTACACAGTTTTACACTGTTGACAAGAACTTTTATTTTGACAAAGAAGATAGCAAGAATGGCATGGAGCGTAAAAACTTTAAGAAGACAGTTTGTTTTCGGATAGTTGTTGGTTCAACTTGTTACCGAAATCCGTTCGGATGCCTGTCTTCGGGTGCATGTTGCCTTATCTTGTTACCGTGATCCGTTCGGATACTTGTTTTCGGGCACATGTTGACTCAACTTGTTACCGTGATTTGTTCGGTTGATTGTTTTCGGGCAGATGTTGACCCAACTTGTTACCGTGTTTCGTTCGGTTGACTGTTTTCGGGCACATGTTGACCCAACTTGTTACCGTCATTCATTCGATTGGCTGTTTTCGGGCACATGTTGACTCAATTTGTTACCGTGATTCGTACAGATACTTGTTTTCGGGCACATGTTGACTCAACTTGTTACCGTGATTCCCTCGGTTGACTGTTTTCGGGCACATGTTGACCCAACTTGTTACCGTGATTCGTTCGAAAGACTATTTTCCGTAACATGTGATTCAACTTATTACAGTAATTCAATTGAAATCAGCCTTACGGGGATAGGTATCCCCGAAATAATAATGGACTGGAGCGAACCTATGAAATACTTCGACTACGCGGCAACTTGCCCGCTTGACCGGGACGCGGCCAATATTTTCATTGAAGCGTCTACAAAGTACTTTGGAAATAGCCAGAGCATTCATGAAGCCGGCAGTGCAGCTGCCAATCTCCTCGAGAGCTGCAGGCAGGAATTTTCACGCCTGCTAGGTGTCGAAGAAGCGGGGATTTATTTTACAAGCGGAGGTTCTGAAGCGAGTTATCTCGGCATCATGGCCCTCCTCTCTGCTAAAAGAAAACAAGGAAACCATATTATTACCGGGGCAGCTGAACATTCTTCTGTCTACAATCTTATGAAAAAGCTTGAAAAAGAAGGATGGGAAATCACTTACCTGCCATTGAACAGAGGTGGCAAAATTGAGTTTGCCAGTTTTACAGAAGCTGTCCGGCCGGATACTGTGCTTGTTTCGGTCCAGCACGGAAATCCGGAAATCGGGACTGTCCAGCCGGTAAAAAACATTGCAGAATACTGCTCCTCAAAAGAGATCCTGATTCACACTGATTGCGTGCAAACCTTCGGAAAAATCCCAACGGCGCCACTGGCACAGGCAGTAGATGCCCTGTCCATTTCCGGCCATAAATTTTATGGACCAAAGGGAACCGGAGTGGCTTATGTCAATCCTAAGCTTGCCCTGAGGCCATACATTGAAGGAACTGTGCACGAAAAGGGCTTCAGGCCTGGCACAGTGAATGTACCAGGAATCGCTGCCATGACAACTGCAGCGCAAAAAGCGCAATCCCTCATGGCAGCTGAGTCAGAAAGAATGAGTAAGCTCAGGTCGGCTTTCATTGAAACCTTTAAAGATGCCAAAGACTCATTCGAGATTTTCGGCTCTGTAGGAGAGGAACAACTCCCAGGAATCCTCGGAATGGGGGTCAAAGGCATCGAGGGGCAATTGGTTCTGCTAGAATGCAACTCCAGAGGGTATGCAATTTCAACGGGAAGTGCTTGTCATACGGGGATGCTGTCGCCAGCGAAGACGATGTCTGCGATGGGAATCATCGGAAAAGAGGCAAAGGAATTTTTCAGGATTTCATTCGGGAGGGGAACTAGTCAGGAGGATGCAGTCGAACTCGCGAAAATTCTTGCTGCTATCACGAAACAGGTCCCGTCCGTTTAACTTCCAGCCGATTTTATGGTAAAATTCTCGAATGAAGAAGTCGAAGGAGAGATCGGTATGAAGGAACCTACGAAAATTCTCGGAGATGAACGCCGCGCCTATATCCTTAAGCGCTTGCAGGAAAGCAGTGAGCCTATTACTGGAGGTGACCTTGCGACCATCACGAATGTAAGCAGACAGGTCATTGTTGGCGATATCACCTTGCTTAAAGCTAAAAACGAGCCTATCATTGCGACTAGTCAGGGATATCTCTATATGCATGCCTCCCGTCCTACTGCAGCGGAAAGGACCATTGCCGTTTCCCATGGCCCAGAAAGGACAGAAGAAGAACTCCTGCTTCTTGTTGATCAAGGTGTCACAGTAAAGGACGTAAAAATCGAGCATCCCGTGTATGGGGATTTGACTGCATCGATCATGGTCTCAAACCGGAACGAAGTAAAGCAGTTCATGGAAAAAATCAGAGCAACCAATGCCGCTTACTTATCAGAGTTAACAGGCGGAATCCATCTGCACACGATCTCCGCTCCGACTGAAAAAGCGCTGGATGAAGCAGAAGAAACACTTAGAAAAGAAAAATTATTAATCGACCTGGAATAGATGTAAAAAGATCCATCACATAAGCGATGGATCTTTTTTATACCTTATAGCTTGAATAGCTTCCGAGCAGCTTCACTGTGCAGCCTAATGCTTCCAGTTCTGCAATCGCACCCGGAATCAATATATCATCCATTTTCAAATTAATATCGATAATGAAAAAGTATTTGCCTAAGCCTGTTTTCATCGGGCGTGATTCAATCTTTGACAGATTGAGCTTACGCCATGAGAAAGCAGATAACACTTGATGCAGCGCACCAGCCCGATCTGATGGCAAGGTTATCACAAGGCTTGTCTTGTACTCTTCAGTTGATGCAATGTTTATATCATGGCCTTCTTTTGCCAGCACAGCGAAGACAGTATGATTATAGCTGTAATCATGGATGTTTTGCGTAATCGCCACTAATCCGTACTCCTCTGCAGCAAGGCTATTTGCGATGGCAGCGATGTTTCGTTCTGGATGTTTTTTGATATATTTTGCCGCAGCGGCTGTAGAGGACATATTTTCGAGCGGAATTCCTTTGAATTCTTTATGTAAAAATTTATGGCATTGCGCAAGCGCGTGTGGATGGCTGAATATTTGTTCAGCTTCCCTCCATTTTTCCATATTGTCTGGGTGAATCAGCAAATGCTGCCTGATAGGCACCACCGCTTCCGCAACAATCTGCAGATCTGTTTCATGGACTAAATAATCGATGGTAAGATTGACTGAACCCTCGATTGAGTTTTCAAGCGGAACAATCGCTGCGTCAATTTCTCCTGTTGAAGCGGCATCCATGCATTCTGGTATACTCACAAACTGAATTCTCTTAGCCTCTTTAAACAATTGCCGGGCAGCATAATCTGTAAATGTCGCTTCCGGCCCAAGATATCCAATATTCAAGCCAATCCCCCCTCCTACAAACGCTCGACGTTAAGCACCTGATCCGAGCACTTCGACTTTTTCTACGAACTCCAGTCTTTTCAATCTCGCGAGCAATTCGTCCATTTCGACACTCATTTCGGTGACATTCAGGCTCAGCGTTACATTCGCCCTGCTTTGCAGAGGAATGGTCTGATGGATGGTCAAAACATTGCAGCCTGCTGCAGCGACGGTGCTCAGCAGTTCAGAAAGTGTCCCAGACCGATCTTCAAGCTGAAAAAACAGCGTAATGATTCGTTCCTTCACAACCGTATGGAACGGAAACACGGTATCTCGGTATTTGTAAAATGCACTCCGGCTCAAATCGACGCGTTGAACTGCATCCCAGACTGACTCTGCCTTACCGCGCTCGATCATTTCCTTCGCCTCAAGTGTCTTCTTCATCGCTTCAGGCAGGACATCTTCACGAACAAGGTAAAACTTCCTATCTTGATTTTGCTTCATCTCCAACACCCCATTAGATTGAAAGCTTCTTTATCTTTTCTGCCGAATCATTAATTAAAATAACCATTTTTTTATAAAGGAAAGCCGATTAACCTGTTCCTGGCTAATCGACCTTTCAATTCCTTTAAGGCTATTCCACGAATTCAAATTCATATTCAAGCAGCTTGACTGTATCTCCGTCTTTCGCGCCTCTTTCACGGAGTGCATCGTCAATGCCCATTCCGCGCATCTGGCGGGCGAACCTTTGGACAGATTCATCCCTTGAGAAATCAGTCATCTTGAACAGCCTTTCAATACTGTCACCCGAAATGACGAATGCTCCATCCGACTCACGGGTGATCTGGAATTCCTGTTCAGCTTTCTCATGCTTGTACATTACGCGGTTTTCATCTTTTTCCAATACCTCTTCATCAATGAGCGGGAACTCCGGTGTTTTTTCAATCAGGTCAGCTACCGCGAATAATAACTCACGCAGACCTTCTCTTGTAACAGCCGAAATTGGGAATACTGGATGTTCATCCCCGACTTTTTCCTTGAACACTTTCAGGTTTTCTTCCGCATCTGGCATGTCCATTTTATTGGCGACGATGACTTGCGGTCTTTCTGTCAGCCTCAAGTTATATTCCTTCAATTCATTATTGATTGTCAGATAATCCTCGTACGGATCACGGCCTTCAGTTGCCGCCATGTCAATTACATGGATGATGACTCGTGTACGTTCGATATGGCGCAGGAATTGATGCCCAAGGCCCACCCCTGAATGTGCACCTTCGATAAGTCCAGGCAAGTCCGCAAGAACGAAGCTTCGGCCGTCTTCTGTTTCGACCATTCCCAGGTTCGGTGCAATCGTCGTGAAGTGGTATTCTGCAATCTTCGGCCTGGCTGCTGAAACAACTGACAATAACGTCGATTTCCCTACGCTTGGGAAGCCTACCAATCCAACATCCGCAAGGAGCTTCAATTCCATGACAATTTCTCTTTCCTGTCCAGGCTCCCCTTTTTCTGAGAGCTCTGGTGCCGGGTTGGCTGGTGTAGCAAAGCGTGAGTTACCACGACCGCCTCGGCCACCCCTGGCGATAACTGCCTTCTGGCCATGCTCTACCAGGTCAGCAATGATTGCGCCAGTCTCAGCGTCGGACACGATTGTCCCTGGTGGCACTTTTACGATCATATCCTTGGAATTTTTACCATGCTGGTTTTTAGACATTCCGTGCTCTCCGCGAGGTGCCTTGAAATGGCGCTGATACCTGAAATCCATCAGCGTACGCAGTCCTTCTTCCACCTGGAAGACCACATTTGCGCCGTTACCGCCATCGCCGCCAGCCGGGCCGCCCTTCGGTACGTATTTTTCACGTCGGAACGCGACCATTCCATCGCCGCCGTCCCCGCCTTTTACATAAATTTTAACCTGATCGACAAACATTATGTCATTACCACCTGTCTGAAATTTGTTATCGCTTAATATGTTTCCCTAGAGTGATTCTATAAAAACTTCTATTGTCAATTCGCCATCGACCACGCCATCCGATATCACTTTCATTTTTTCACCGTTCTGCTGGTCGAGGAAGCTTTCTAAGCGATTTTTATCCTTTATTATTCCGCTAAAATCAAAAAAGAACCCGATTCCTTTCTCCTGCGGTTCAATTGTGACGGAGAGATGATTTTCCTGATATGGTTCAATCGAAGAATTCAATGTATCAAAAAGCTGCTCTGTCCAGCCAGTCAACAGCTGGTCATCTAATCTGTGGAAGTTCTGGGAGTCCATTACTTCATATTCCAATTGGAAATGATGATTCTCCCAATTGCAGGTTAACAAGGTAGAGGCAAACTGAGGAAGATGTAAATTAGATAGCTTTGCATCCTGCCTGGCTTCCATGATAATTTCTTCAATGATCTCTTTAGCCCGGTCCACTTTATTCAGCGATAAATTCCCTTTTATTAATTGAAGCTGATTCATCCAATCATGGCGTGCATGGCGCAAAACCTCGATTGTATCCCACTCTTTTTTCATACACATACTCCTACTCATAAGACTGCTTGGTGTAAGTATAACAAAAAAGCCATTCTGCGTAAGCTAATTATGTATTTAAGTTGGATTGCTTTTAAAAATCCTATTTCATACCCTGAAGCTTCAAAGCCATAAAATACAAGAAAACCCTAACCGCAGTGGTTAGGGCTTCTCTTTGGCTTACGCTTCTTGAGCTGCAGGATAAACACTTACTTGCTTGCGGTCACGGCCAAGACGTTCGAATTTAACGACGCCATCAACCTTAGCGAATAGAGTGTCATCTCCACCTTTACCCACGTTTACACCTGGGTAGATTTTAGTTCCGCGCTGACGGTAAAGGATAGAACCACCAGTTACGAATTGACCATCTGCACGCTTAGCGCCAAGGCGCTTAGAGATTGAGTCACGTCCGTTCTTAGTTGAACCTACACCCTTCTTAGAAGCGAAGAATTGAAGATCTAATCTTAACATTTGTTCCACCTCCTACTTTTTGAAGGTTAATTTTATGTGCTTTCCGTACTCTTTTTCCATCGATTGCAATGTAATGACCATGCTTTCGAGGAGCAACTGAATTTTCCCCTGTGTATCCTCAGGCAAATTGTCCGGGATTTCACAGCGGAGAAAGCCATCTGCACCCTGTTCAATGTCCGGGGTGATACCTGTCAATCCAATAATGGAATTGACTGTTCCGATCGAGATGGTCGAAACACCTGCACAGACAATGTCGCTGCCATGGGCAGCGAATCCAGCGTGGCCGCTAATCGTAAACGATTGGATGCTTCCGGATTTTGTACGATTAATCGTTGCACGAATCATGGTAATCCGCCTTAATTAAGCGTTGATCTTTTCGATAACAACTTTAGTGTAAGGCTGACGATGACCTTGCTTCTTACGATTGTTCTTTTTCGCTTTGTACTTGAAAACGATGATTTTCTTTTGACGGCCATTCTTTTCAACTTTAGCAGTTACAGTTGCGCCTTCAACTACTGGGCTACCAACTTTAACGTTATCGCCACCTACAAAAAGAACCTTGTCAAAAGTTACAGTTTCGCCTTCAGCAGCGTTTAGCTTTTCAATGTAGATTGCTTGTCCTTCTTCTACCTTTACTTGCTTGCCGCCAGTTTCGATAATTGCGTACATTCCAGTGCACCTCCTCATTAGACTCAGACTCGCCATCAACAGGCGTTGCAAAATGCAATCTTAATTACCTGGTGTGAGCGGTTGTAGCACGGGTGCTACAAACAATAACATTAAAATACTACCATATGCCGAGCGAAAGTGTCAACATAATAATCGGTGTTCTTTTAAAGGCCAGCTTTGGTTCAACCGTGTTCTGTCGAAGCACCAACCTTAAGGATTTCATAAAAAGGTTTCGCCGCGTCTGACACAGAAAATCTTATCTTAAAGCCTAATGCTTTTTCAAGCCTCAATTTATGGATGTCAGCTTCACCGGAAAAAGAGAGCATGACCTCCTTCGTCGCGGCTACATGAATTTCTTCATAATCAGAATTTTTGTACTCCCACAGAGCGCGCTCGAGTCTGTATGCGACAGATTCCGTGCTTAGTACCTCTCCTGTACCCCCGCATGTCCAGCATTTCTCAGTCAGAGTCTCGGCCAGCGACTGCTTCGTCTTCTTTCTTGTCAACTGGAGGATGCCAAGCTCGGTAAAGCCGATGATCCTTGTCCTGCGATCATCCTGGTGCAGCTCTTTTTGAATGAGTTTCAGCACCTTGTCCCGTTCACTATCGGTCTTCATATCAATAAAATCGATCAGAATGATGCCAGCAAGATCCCTGAGCCTGATTTGCCTTGCAGCTTCGGCCGCCGCATTCAAATTCGTTTTCATGACCGTGTCACGCAAATCGGTTTTGCCGGAAAACTTGCCTGTATTCACATCAATCATTGTAAGTGCTTCTCCCTGGTCAATGACCATATAAGCTCCTTTTTCCAGCCAGACAATCCTTTTAAGCAGCCGCTCGATTTCCTGTTCGATTTTATAAAAAGAGAAAATATGATCTTTCCCATTATAAAACTCTATCTTTATATCTTCTGTGATATAGTGCTCCATTCTTTTTTTAAAATCAAGGCAATCCGTAATCACTTCTCCATTTGAAAAAGAAAGAAGTGCTGCCACAGCCTGCTCAAAAAAATAATCGCGGCTGTGAACGATTCCGGGCTTCTTCATTGCCGACATGGCCTTTTTCAATTGAATGTATTGAAGACGCTGCTCATCAAGCTCTTGCATGATTGCTTCCTCGGTCTGGCTCAGGCTTTCGGTCCTGAAAATGAGACCTTCCTCGGGCGTTTTGACCTTGCTGGCGAATTCTCTCCATTTATCCCTCGTTTCGGGTGATTCTGCCTTTTTAGATACGGCTATGTATTTTCCGTGAGGCATATAGACAAGGTTCTCACCTTGTATTTCAACCACTGCCGTCAGTCTTGCCCCTTTTGTGCCGGCCGCATCCTTTTCAACCTGGACAAGCAGCTTTTCACCTTGATGCACATAGGAAGAGATCGAGCGGTTGTTTTTCTTTTCGTCATCTGAGAGTACATAGGAAGGGAGCTTTTCTTTTTGAAGGAAGCCGCTCATTTCTTCGCCAAAATTGACGAAGGCCGCGTTCATCCCCGGGATGACTTTTTCGACGATGCCCAGATAAATATTCCCGACTAGCGATTGCTGGCCAGGCTGTTCAATATATATTTTTTCGACTTCGCCATCCTTGACCATAGCAAAGCGCTTTTCTCTCGAATTTGCATTAATGATTAACTTGTTCATTGTTTCTCCTTACGAAAAAAAATGCAGCGCAAAAGGTGTCTGCGCTGCATTCATTATCCTATTTTAAAAGGTGTAAAGCAAATCTCCAATTTTAGCTGATAATAGCTTCTCACTGAAAAAAGCATGGAGCAATTCATTCTCATCCATGACCATTTCTTTGCCGTCCTTTTGCTTGACGATGATGGGATGCTTGCAGCCGCGCTGGAATTTACTCAGTACCTGTCCGACCATTTCGTTCTCGTTTGCGTTGATCGGCTTAAGCTCTCTTAAATCCACCTTCTTTCCATAGTGCCTTTCCATCAAAAAGCGCATGAATGTGAACCGTCGCTGCTTCCATTCAAAGTACAGGGAGAAAGCCAGGAAACCGATGATGACCCAGACATTCAATGTCATTGGTGCCATGACGATAAGGATAGCCGAAAAAAGCGCCAGTATTCCTGCTGAGACATACAGTGTCCGCACATGGGCTTCTTGAAAGGAAGTGGACAACGATAGCAGGATGAATAACAGCTTGCCTCCATCCAATGGCCAGATTGGAATCAGATTGAACAAAAGGACCATCATATTATATTCGATGAACAACATATGCCATTTTTCCGGAACAAACCCTGCGGCAAACAGCAAATAGGAGAGGGCCATCATCCAGACATGCTGCAGGGGGCCTGCAAGGACGACAATCAGTTCCTCTTTTAACGGTCTGTTTCCGTGCTCATCCATTTCCGCTACACCGCCGAATGGCAGCAGGGCGATTTTCTTGATTCTCCACGAAAAAAAAGAAGCTGCAGCACCATGTCCCATTTCATGAACAAAAATAATCAGCAGCACCATCATCAGCTCTATAAAATGCGCGGTCGCAACAGCAAGGGCGATGATCACCCACAACAAAGGATGGATGTGTATTTTTCGCAATAATTCAATGGCTTTATTCAAACTTGATCACCTGGACAGGATCAACGAAGTCATCCCCTTTTTTAATAGCGAAGTAAAACGAACCTTTGATTCCATCCGTACTGTCCATCGCACTTCCTACCTTTGTGCCCTTGGAAATATATTCATAGAGGCTTACGTCGATTTTGTCGAGGTTTCCGTACCATGTTTCACTCTTGTCTGCATGCTGCACAATGACCGTTTTGCCGAACCCTTCCTTCATGCCGACAAAGTGGACAAGGCCTTCATCCATGGCTTCAACACCGGCACCTTTGCCCGTTTCAATCATGATTCTCTGCCCATTGTCGCCAAAATCTTCAAGGATTTTACCGGAAGCAGGGAGTGCATACTGGTTGTCTGGAGCCAGATCCTGTTTATTTTCTTCCTCACCACTTTCTTTGGCTGGAAGCAGAGCCAGAGGCTTTCCAAACTGATCTTCATACCAGTTCGAAACGGCAGCAAACTGGAATTCCTGTTCCATCGTATGCTTCACGTATTGCTGGATTGTTTCTGCTTTCTCAGATGGACTGCGGTAAATGATCGCAATGATCAAAACGAGGCACGCCGAAGCAAGCACCTTGAATAAAAAAACTTCCTTTTTGAATAGAGGGTGTCCACCTTCCCCCGGACCCATGTCATAAGATGGAATCCGGTCAAAACCATGCCGCTCTTCCTCCGTCGAAAAAAAGCGATTATGGTTCATTTTCTCCATTCTTTCCCGCTCTCTTTTCCTCTTCATCATCCTTCTGCGTATATCATCAGCTCTCGAGTTCATACAATCCCACCATTCCCCTTGTACTCTAAGTTAGTACAAGTCTATGACCTGTCCAACGAGAGTATGACAAAATCAATGAATGGAAAATGTGATGGGAATTGGAGAAAAAAGGCTCCGAAACTAGGCTGTTGATTTTCGTTCCAGGCGCTTCGCTTTCCGCGGGGCTGGCGGTGAGCCTCCTCGCCGCCGCTGGCGTCTGCGGGGTCTCACCTGACCAGCTAAGCCCGCAGGAGTCTTCGCGCCTTCCACTACAATCAACAGGAGTTAACAAACAAAATTTTTCTATAACAGAACCAATAAAAAAACAAACGACGTCGGCACAGAAAAAGTTACTAGAGTAAGGAACGGAATCATTCTTTCTTAATAAAAAAACACCTGCCCTCGGACAAGCGAGAGCAGATGCCATTGATTAGCGGACGCCGAAGAACTTTTTGATCTTCGAAAATACGCCTTTATTATCATTATCCAATTGCTGCAACGGAACAGACTCACCAAGAATCCTCCTAGCGATATTCCTGTAGGCAATGGATGCTTTGCTATTTGGATTCAGTGCGATTGGCTCGCCGTGATTCGAAGCTTTGATGACTTCATCATCATCGGCCACAATCCCGATTAAATCGATGGATAGGTGTGTCGTGATTTCATCCACATCAAGCATATCGCCATTTTTCATCATATGGCTTCGGATCCTGTTGATGACTAGTTTTGGTGATTCAACATTTTCTTCTTTTTCAAGCAGTCCGATGATCCTGTCAGCATCCCTGACTGCGGAAACCTCTGGTGTTGTGACGACAATCGCCTTGTCCGCACCAGCAACAGCGTTTTTATAGCCCTGCTCGATTCCAGCCGGGCAATCGATGACAATATAATCATAATCCTGCTTCAGTTCATTTACCAATTTCCTAATTTGTTCCGGCTGGACCGCAGTTTTGTCACTAGTCTGTGCAGCTGGAAGCAAATATAGGTGATCATCGAAGCGTTTATCTTTTACAAGTGCCTGATGAATCTTGCATCTTCCTTCAATTACATCGACGAGATCATAGATAATGCGATTTTCAAGCCCCATGACAACGTCCAGGTTACGCAAGCCGATATCTGTATCGACAAGGCAGACTCTTTTGCCTTGAAGGGCCAAAGCTGTACCAATATTAGCAGAAGTTGTCGTTTTGCCAACCCCGCCTTTTCCGGATGTAACTACTATCGCTTCTCCCATTTAGAGGCCTCCTTCGAATCTAGTTAAATTAGGTCTTTTCTTCATTAAAACTTGTAATCTATCAACAACAATCTGTTGACTGTCTGATATGTATGCACATTCCATCACACGGTTCTCTTCATCTGGTACATGGTCTGGAGACCGATTGATGCAATCACTGATGCGTAGTTGCGAGGGTTTCATGACTGATGCCGCAATAACTGCTTCATCATTGCCTTCAGAACCTGCATGAGCAACCCCTTTTAAAGCACCCATGATAAAAATATTCCCTGTCGCCTTGACCGTTCCGCCGGGATTGACATCTCCAATGAGCAGCAAGTCCCCAGTTATTTCAAGAACCTGTCCTGAACGGATCACTTTGGCAACAGGCACGATTTCCGTTTCCTGGCGAAGCTTGTCAGCCTCCTCCCTGGTGATCACATTTGTCACCAGCTCCTCGACGATCAAATTCCTCTTCTGCCGGATCAGGTCTTTCAGCTCTTCTTCCTGAGCTTTTGTAAGATACCTATTGCCTACTTTCACCTTAACGGAAAGCAGCTGTTGCTCTTCCTGGACACGTGATGAGTTGGATAGCTTCCTGTCAAGCTCCTTCTTCAGTTCATCATAGGAGCAATTATCATCCAGATGGAGCGTAAGTCCATCTTTTGTTCCTTTTATCGTCACATTTTGTGATTTCTTCATACTGGATGTTCACCTCATAAGAAAAGCGCAAGCGCCTTGGTCAGCCCCGAATAGCGTTGGAGGGCCTGACATTGAAGTCGTTCTTTGACTTCATTGAGAGGACCGAAACGTCTCGAGGGGCTGGGCACCGGAGCTGGACATTTATCTGCTGTTTTGTAATAAAATTATTTACCTGAAAGAAATTCGACATCCCTCCGCCAAATTCCTTTAATCGGGATACATGTACGGTATTTTTATAGCTCCGATAAAAGTTTGGCAGCGAATTCAATCGATTCTTAGCCGGTCTGCAGCATTCTCGAACTGCTTTTTAAATGGATAGGCAGCCAATATGATAAATGCAAGGTTTAGAATCAATGTAGGGACTAGTCTTATTTTAACATAGGTAGAAAAGTCCAGGTCAGTAATTTTTATCAAAAGCATCAACTCGTAAACTCCTACCTCAAGAAGCGTAATGCCAAGAAGGGATAGGATTGATACGATCAAAATATTGGTCTGCAGGATTCTCATCATATTCGCGATCAAGTAAGCAATGAACGGAAACATGAATAAATAGATTCCGATGATTTCGGTGTAGACAATATCAAAAAGAAGCCCAAAAATGATTCCGTAAAGGATTCCATGCTTTGGACTCAAGTAGGCCGTCAAAAACAAGATCCCGGCCATGAGAAAATGCGGTACAAGAATCCGGTCACTGTTGAATAACTCAGCAGGCAGCAGTTCTACGAACAAACTTTCCAAAATGAATAAAAAAGCGAAAAGAGCAGGGAGCAAGAATCGGATCAATTGCCTTCCTCCTCGCCTTCGCTATCTTCCAAGCTTTCCTCTATATCAACTGATATCATCGATTTTTTCACTACCATGACATGTTCCAAATCATAGAGATTTGCTTCAGGCTTAATGTATGCGGTCTGATTCAAACCAAATTGATCCGGGACAACCTTGACAACCTTTCCGATTGGAAGATCTTTAGGGAAAATGCCACCCATACCAGTAGTGACGACGTTCTGTCCTTTTTCAATTTTCGCATCAAATGGCAAGCCTTTTAATAAAAGAAGCTCATTTTTCTTGTCATATCCTTCAATCGTGCCATAAAGCGGCTTTTCGGCCTGCAGGATGGCAGAAATCCTATTGGTCGGGTCAATCGAGCTGATGAGCTGCACAGTTGCTGAAAATGGTGTCGTACTTTTAATTTTGCCAATCAATCCTTTTGAAGTGATGACAGCCATATTTTTTTCAATACCGTTAGAAGCACCTCTATTGATGATGATCAGCTCATTCCAGCGCTCGGGACTTCTGGCAATCCTGACAGCCTGGATCGGCTCATAGTCTGCTAGTGATTCTTGCTTATCTAAAATTTCCTGAAGCTCCTCGTTTTCTTTTTCAAGGGAGTATACTTTCGCTTCAAGGCGGGCCATATCATCAACGCGTTTCTTCAACTCTTTGTTTTCCTGATATGTATTTTGCAAGTCTTGAAGGTTTTCGATCAAACCAGCGATATAATTCGTAGGTCTTGAAACAACGGACTGTACCCAGCTTGTCGAGTCTTTGATAAACTGCTCGGGCCATGTCAATTCTTCTCTTTCCCTTAAAGAAAATCCAATCAATGCCACGAGGAAAATAATGCTCACAAGCAGCATTATCAGGCGTTTATTAAAAAAGAACTGTGGCATGGATGTACACCTCTAATCTAAAAAAATAGTTTACAGAAGAGGAGGGAAGTGGATGATCCCGCTTCCCTTCCTTATTACCTTGATTCTTTTGCTTTTGTTTTGAATAAATCGATATGATCCAATGCCTTTCCTGTACCAATTGCAACACAGTCCAGCGGATCTTCGGCAATCAAGACGGGCATTTTTGTTTCTTCACTAATGACCTTGTCCAAATTACGCAGCAAAGCTCCTCCGCCAGTAAGGACAATACCACGGTCCATGATGTCAGAAGCAAGTTCTGGCGGTGTTTTTTCCAGTGTCAGCTTGACAGCATCTACAATGGCGTATACTGTGTCACGCAAAGCTTTTGCAATTTCTTCAGCGGTGATTTCAATTGTCTTCGGCAATCCTGTCAGCAAGTCACGGCCGCGGATTTCCATATTTTCAATGCCATCCGAATCTCCTGCAGAACCGACTTCCATTTTAATTGCTTCAGCCGTTCTCTCACCAATCATCAGATTATAGGTTTTACGGATATAGTTGATGATTGCGTCATCCATTTCATCACCAGCGATGCGAACTGATTGAGATGTTACAATTCCGCCGAGTGAAATGATCGCGACTTCCGTTGTGCCGCCACCAATATCGACAACCATGCTTCCAGTTGGTTCCCATACAGGAAGGTTTGCTCCGATTGCTGCAGCAAAAGGCTCCTCAATCGTAAAGGCATCCCTTGCGCCTGCCTGGCGAGTCGCATCGATAACCGCACGCTCTTCAACCGCAGTGATTCCGGATGGAACACATACCATGACATATGGCTTGCCGGCAAACCAGCCTTTATTCTTCGTAGCTTGTTTGATGTAATATTTCATCATTGTCGCTGTTGTCTCGTAATCAGCGATGACGCCATCCTTCATTGGTCGTAATGCTACGACATTCCCAGGTGTACGTCCGATCATGTTCTTTGCGTCATTACCGACTGCAACGATATTTTTTGTATCCGTCTGAAGGGCCACAACCGAAGGCTCTCTTAAAACGATTCCTTTTCCTTTAACATAAACAAGTGTATTAGCAGTACCAAGGTCGATTCCAAGGTCTCTTGTACCAATCCCAAACATAGTGTATCTCCCTTTCTTAACAAAAAATGCAATAAAAGAACAGGCAATCTATAACAAAATTAGTTGAATGTTCATAGGCAGATTTTCTGACAAAATTTTAACTTGTCCGCAAAAATCATAAATTATATTATATCGTAACGTCAATCAAAATCCTAGTATCATACATACCCTTTTTCCTTCAAACTAACATATTTATTTTCCCCAATGATCAAATGATCTAGCAATTCAATTCCGACTATTTTCCCGGACTCGGCAAGCCGCTTGGTGACTTCAATATCTTCCCTGCTCGGAGTCGGATCACCGGATGGATGATTGTGGACGCAAATGACTGATGCTGCCGATCTCCGGACAGCTTCCTTGAACACCTCTCGTGGATGGACGATCGAAGCGTTAAGGCTGCCAATGAAAATCGTCTGCCTGTGAATCACTTGATTTTTTGTATTCAAGTACAGGCAGACAAAATGCTCCTGTGTCAGGAAGCGCATATCATTCATTAAATATTTCGCTCCGTCTTCCGGTGAGCGAATCACATAGCGTTCATCTAGGGTATGGTTGGCGATGCGCCTGCCGATTTCAACAGCCGCGAGGACATGGATCGCTTTTGCTTTTCCGATCCCTTTAATTTGTGTCAACTCTTCCAAGGTTGCATCTTTAAGAAGCCGGAGGCCCTCAAACTGGGAAAGCATTCGGTTTGCAAGCTGGAGAACTGACTCCTCCCGTGATCCTGTTCCTAACAGGAGGGCAAGCAATTCATGATTGGAGAGGCTCTGGGGACCATTTTGGACAAATCGCTCCCGCGGCCGCTCATTTTGCGGATAATCTCTAATCATTAATGAATGTGTAGTCAATACATTTTCCTCCCAGTCATGGATAATGACGAGGGAAGTGTAGAAGAAGTTTCTGTGGTTTTCTTTTAATAAGGAAGGTTGTATCCGATTTTTCTTAACTCCCTGATCAATCTTGATACAGGAAGTCCAACAACTGTGTAATAATCCCCACTGATTTCTTTAACAAGCATGCTGCCGAATCCCTGGATTCCATAGCCGCCCGCCTTATCGAATGGTTCACCGCTCTTTATATAGATGTCGATTTCTTCATCTGACAATTCCCAGAACGTCACATCTGTTTTTTCATAGAAACGCGTTTCCTTCTCAGGGGATATGATCGATACTCCTGTGTAGACTGAATGAGTGTTCCCAGACAGCTTTTTGAGCATCTGTAAGGCTTCTTGTCCGCTTTCAGGCTTCCCAAGGATCATGCCGTCATGGACAACGACAGTATCTGATCCGATCACGAAACAATCAGGAAAATTCTGCACCACCGTTCCCGACTTTCTGGAAGCAAGCTCCATTACCGCGTCGGCCGGGCTTAAAGTCTCACTGAAACTTTCGTCTGCATCACTGCTCGAGATTTCGAAATTCAAGCGGAGGTTTTTAAGAAGTTCTTTTCGCCGTGGAGAAGAAGAGGCTAAAATGAGGCGTTGCATAAAATCACCTTTCTTTACTTTTTGCATCAAAGGGAGATACAAGCTAATACTAACAAAGTTCAGTAATTGTAACAATCTTTAGTCATCAAATTGCCAAAAAAAATCAGAGCCTGGCGAAATTTGCCGAAGGCTCTGTTAATTTGTACAATTTCCCGGAAAATATTCTGGTATATTACTTTCCTATCATCTGATATGCGGAAAGGAATGCCAGTAGGCTTTTTTCCACTTCCACCAGCTGGTTCGCATCCTTTGTTTTTTGGTAGCTTGTAAAAGCTCCACTTGCTTTCTCCATGCTCGCTTTTGCTTTTAGGACAGCCTTATCTGCTATACTCTTGTCTTCCATTTTGGATAGCTTTGCCTGGTAATCTTCAACTTTTTTTACCTCTTCCGCTGCAGCTGCGGAACCGTTCAACAGGATCGTATAGATTTCCGGCGCCTGCTTTAGGAATTCTGATTCAGCTGCTGTTAACCCGGCTGCTGTTCCCCCTGCGATTTCGAAAGGTTTTGCGAAAACTTCTACTCCTTTAGCCTTCAGTGCCTCTGCCTGTTGTTTGGCAGCCTCAATGCTTCCTGCAGTCCCTAAATAGACGGCGAACTGTCCATTTACAGGAAATAATTCAGCAGTTATCCCCTGTCCAGCAAGGGCTGTCATTCTTACCTTAGCGTCAGCCTCTTTTGTGAAAATACCATTTTGCACAATAAAGGTAGGGATTGATGTTAACTCCAGAGACTCCTTCCCCCCTGCCGGCTTTTCTTCTGCTTGCCCAGCTTTTGGCTGGGTCACTGCTGGTGCTGCCGTATCTGGCTCAGCCGGCAGGAACTTCAGGAATGTCACTCCAAACGCGGTTCCAATCAAAACGGCAAAAAGGACATTCATGATGATTGTCGTATAAAGGCGGTTATTACGTTTCATTTTAGGATTCCATACCGAAATGCCAATGCTTTTCTTTTTCTGCTTTTTCTCGTGTGTCGGGGCAATCTTATATTCTTTAACGATTTCCTCTTCGACGGGATCAGGCAAAATCCAATCAAAACTATCCTCGTTTTGTTCCTGTGCAGCAGCACTTTCATTCAGTGCTGCCTCATTTTCCAGCGGATAAACCTTACTTCGGTCTTCGCGAACATTATTGATTTGATAGTTATTGCTCTTTGGTTGATCAACTTGACGATTCTCATCAGCGCCTTTTTGACTATATTTCTTACTGTTTTTATCATCCTGCACTTTTTTATCAGCCTGAATCGGACGGTCTTTGCCATTAATCTTGATAGTGATGGTCTTACCTTGCTTGTCCAATGCTTGTACCTCCCCCTGCCCGTTCGTGTTTTGTCCATCCTATCATAATGGCAAAAAAAAATAACAAGACTTTTGTCGTCTTGTTATAGAATGCTTTCGTCAATTTTTTTACTAGATTTAGTCTTCGTCCGTTCCTTCGGTGTCATCAACTTCCGACTGCTCTTGTTCTACTAGATTATCCTCTGAGTAATCGCCGAAAGTCGGGAATGGGTTGCGCTTGTTCGATGGGGCTGGGGTTTCGATTTTTGGGTTGTGTTCCTTTAGATCATCCAGTCCTGATAGGTAATAAGAATTGATTGTAAGAGTCATGACAATCGGGCTTTTTTCATCCGAAAGGGAACTAATTTCCTCTGGACCGCTGAAAGAAATAGAATCAACCATAACCAGGCGCTTCAGGTTTTCGAGTGTTTCTATAAATTTCTCCAATTCAAAATAGCCATCTGCTTCAACTGTAATCGTGACAGCTGTCTTCTCAATCCCTTCAGGCATCTTGAAAGGTTCCACTGCTTCTCCTGTGACTGTTTCAGTCCCCTGAGTTTCACCCGCTTCTGCCGTTGGAGCTTCACTTGGTTCCTGGTTGAATTCCATTGATTTTATGTAGCTATTCGAAACAACTTCTGCTTTTTCAAGATCCAGCACAAGTTGTTCAACCATTGGGTCAACCGGGAGCTTCTTTTGCAGTTCAATTGTGCTTGCATGGTCGTCCTTTGCAGCTGCAAGGCGTGTTTCAAAGCTTTCACTGAGCTGCTGCTCAGATTTCAATTGATTCTCTTTTAAAGCAAGACTATCCTTTAATGGATTAACAAAAAAGAAATATGCTCCAATGTAAACCAAGACTGACAGTAATACAGCAATCGCCAGGATCATGATATTTTTCTTTTCAAAACGGAGGTTCATGTCTCATCCCCTCCCTTTGAAGCGACACTGCCATTTTTCAAGAAAACATCAGCTTTAAAAGTGAGTTCATATTCCGCTGTGTAACGAGGCAGAGTCATTTCTTCATCTTTTTCAAGATCAGTGGCATTCGTAGTACTTTCATTGCTTCCAGCACCTTGAACCGCAATGACATTTAAGAGTGAGACCTTCTCAACCCAATCAGAACCCTTCAATGTGCTTAAATAATACGCAGCATCTCTTGAAGCATCAAACTGGATGGTGATCAGGACAGAATTAGAGTTGCTGTATTCAAAATTCTTGATAAATCCCCGTTCCGGCAACTGGGAAATGACGTTCCGGAGCAGCGGTACTGTTTCCACCGGGGCTTGCTCTGCCCACTTTACTGCTTCCTGCAGTTTCAATGAAGAGTTGCCAGTGTCTCCTTCGGCAATTTCCGCCTGCTGTGCCTCGTTGAGTTTTTGGACAGTCTCAATTTGCTTATCTATTGATGCCATTTTATTATCATAGCTATTTCCCTGAATGAAAGCGACTGTAGCACTCACAGAAAATAGGGCAAGAATCAAAAGGGCGGTCATGAGCGACGAGGATTTCTTATGTTCTTTTTTAGGTAAAAGGTTAATCTCTACAAGCATCATTTACACCTCTTTCAATCCAAGTCCCAATGCAAGATGAAATGCTTTCGGCAATTCTTCGGTTGCTTCTCCCTGAAGGGGAACTTTCAGTGTATCTACCTGGATACCGAATCGTTCTTTCATATCGTTGAGAATACGGTCAAGCAAAGGATGGTCTCCATTAAGCAATATTCTTGTGACCTCGTTTTTCCCTTGAGTCAGTGAATAATGATAGAAATCCATCAATTTTGCAATATCGCGGTAGATATCTTCAAGCTGGAATGTAATCTCATTAACTTCCCCTTCATACACCAATTCCTGATCAGAGAACCGTCCCCTGCCGTTCTTTACCTTCCAATTCTCTTTCAAATCACCAGGAATATGACGCATAAAAACCGGGATATGCTCTTCAAACACACACATGCTGACAACATCAAGGTCGAACTGGACGGTCAGCAGGATTTCATTTTCACTCTTCAATGCCTGCTGATAGTATAGCCTGTAGATCGACAGTGGTGAGATATCTGCGGCAATTGGTTTAAGTTTGATAGCTTTGAACAGATCAGCATATTCTGTTACATATTGCTCTGGTGCGGCAAAAACAAGGATTTGCTGTTTCTGGTCCTCTATTCCAAGAGGGATGATATCGAAAACAGGATCCTCGAACGGGAGGTGGATGGAAGTACCTAATTCCAAATATAGATAACCATGGATTTCATCTTCCTTAACATCAACTGGAATGGAAACCTTCCTAATGATCACAAGTGAATCTGGGACCGTAAAACGGATTTCCCTTCTGGAAATCTTCCAGTCATCAAGACATTCATCAAGGATGTTTTCCAATGTATCGAAGTCCTGAATTTTGCCATCCAGTATAATTCCAGGCGGCAAGTATCGCTGGCCATAATGAAGCGGAGTAGCCGGATTTCTTTGTTTCAATTCAACATAACGGATAGAATGGTCATTGACCACGATATTAACAACCTTACTTCTACCAGAAAAAAGAGATAATGTCATGGTCTGAAACTCCTTTGTTTAAAAACCAAAGTTTAATAGATAAAGATACCATTGGATAATCTGCGCTCCGAAAAAATAGGCGGTGATTGTACCAAGCGCTATAAACGGACCAAATGGGATAGGCTGCTTTTTTTTGACAAAACCAAGAAGCATGGCAATGATGCCAAAAAAAGCGCCAAAAAAAGTGGCGAAAAAGAAGGATAGCAGCATCATCTTTAAACCGACGGCAAAGCCAACCAAGGCAAAAAGCTTAATGTCGCCGCCGCCCATGCCACCTCTGCTTACAAAGGCAATCAGCAAGAGGAGAGTGAATCCCGCTGCTGCACCGGTAAAAGAATCCCACCAGGGAGCAAGAGGAATGAAAATACGTTCAATAATGAAGATTCCCGCGAACACAAGAAGCACCTTGTCCGGGATAATCATATACTCTAAATCAGAAACAGTGATAATGATGAATAACGAGATCAAAGTCAAAGCAATAATCAGCTCGCCGTTCCAGCCAATCATCCAGGCAGCACCGGCAAAAAGCACACCAGTCAAAAGCTCAAACAGCGGATAAACAGGAGAAATGCCTACCTTGCACCGGCGGCATTTCCCTCTTTGGAATACATATGATAAAACTGGAACCAACTCTAGTGCCGTCAGCTGATGCCCGCAGTTCGGACAGGATGACCGAGGTGCTACAATTGATTTTCCTTCTGGCACTCGCAGGCCTACTACGTTGTAGAAGGAGCCTAGGATGAGGCCGTACGTAAAAAGTAAAGAAATCAAAATATTACCTCAAATCTATTACGGCTCAATTGTTGTTGCTCCACGTGCTGCTGTTTCAATTAATGTCTTAGTCGCGTCATCAAAAGTTATGGAGATCCCACCTTTTGTACCAGTTCCATCTAATGTATAAGTAGTTCCATTAACTGTCACACTATAGGTTGTAAATGTAGATACCTCATCAATATAATTTGGTTCTAGTTGTCCTTGAGTTAGAGCAGCAGATGGGACACCATTTTCTGTTACATGCATTTTTGCAGCATGGAGAATTTGAAGTGCATCTGCTTTAATTGCATCTTCTCTTGATTTATTAATTATCCCACCAATACTCGGGATCGCAATCGCCGCAATAATCCCCAAAATAACAATAACTGCCAATAGTTCAATCAGTGTCAAACCTCTTTGATCTTTCAATTTTTTCTTTAATGATTTAAACATATTTACCTCTCCTTTTTAGTTAATTTTACCTACGACTAAAGAAATATGTATCTATCAATATTATAATGGATAGATTGGTAATTTCATATATTTTTTTAGTAGATTTTGTCTATTTTTCGCTAATCTTAATTTACATGATTGAAGATGTCGAACATTGGCACCATGATGGATGTGACGATGGTACCAACGAGGCCTGCGAGTACGACGATCATAAGTGGTTCAATCAATGATTTTAGCTGATCGGTGCTAGTTTCCACTTCTTTTTCATAGAATTCAGCAACTTTTCCGAGCATACCGTCAAGGGAACCTGTTTCTTCCCCGATGGAAATCATCTGTGTGACGAGCGGCGGAAAGGCCCAGTGCTGTTTCATCGGTCCTGTCATCGATTGCCCTACTTCCAGCGCATCTCTGGATTGACGAACTACACGCGAAATCACTTCATTTTCAACAACATTTTCAACAATAGATAAAGCTTGAAGTATCGGTACCGAGCTCGTGAAAAGAGAACTCAGTGTTCTCGTCATCCTGGCCAGTACAGCCTTCTGCATCATCTTTCCGAATAGCGGCATTCTTAGCAGAGCATAATCAAGGTAATATTTTGTCTTCTTGTTTTTGTTCATTGCAATGATAAGGACTACAATAACTAAAACGAAAAGGATGATCAGCCACCAGAATCCTTGCATGAATTCACTTGCACCGAGTACGAACCTTGTGATGGCAGGCAATTCCCCGCCAAAGTCAGAGAACATATCCACAAAGGTCGGTACAACAGAAACCAATAAGAAAATGACGACACCAATTGCGATGAATGCAATTACAGCTGGATATGTTAAAGCGGCCACTACTTTCTGCCGGGTATTATGCTGTTTTTCATAATGGTCTGCAAGGCGTTCAAGTGCTTCGTCCATATTACCGCCCGCTTCTCCTGCCTTGATCATGTTGATATACATTGCTGAGAAGATCCTCCCGTGCTTGGCAGAAGCCTGGGATAACTGGTTCCCTTCCCTGAGTTCCGCTTCTATATCCAGCAATGTTTTTCTCAGTGCTTTACTATCGGTTTGATTCGCCAGTATTTTCGTCGATTCAACAACTGACACGCCTGCTTTTAAAAGGGTCGCAAACTGTCTGAGATAGATCACCAAATGCTGAAGCTTGACGGGATTACCAATCGAAATATCCTTTGTCAACAGTGTTTCAGGAACCTCAACAATTTCAGTCGTCCTGATTCCTTCTTCTCGCAGCCTTTCTAGCGCTTCACGTTTAGAGCCTGCTGTAATTGTGCCTGCACGTTTTTTTGTCCGGTCACGGCCGGAATATTTGAATCTTGCCATGTTACACCAACTTCTCTAGTAAATATGGTTCAGCAGATTCTCTCGAGATAATACCTTGCTGAACCAGCTCTTTAATACTCATCTCAAGTGTATGCATGCCAAAAGCCTTTGAAGTTTGCATAATGCTCATGATTTGGTGGATTTTTTCATTGCGGATCAGATTGGCAACAGCCGCGTTATTAATAAGAATTTCAGTTGCTCCTCGGCGGCTTTTCTTGTCAACAGTCGGTAACAGGCGCTGGGAAATAACAGCCACCAGTACTGAAGCCAACTGGATGCGAATTTGCGCTTGCTGGCCTGCAGGAAAGACATCAATGATACGATTGATGGTCGCAGGCGCACTTGATGTATGCAAGGTTCCGAGCACAAGGTGTCCTGTTTCAGCAGCGGTAATCGCTGTCTGAATCGTATCTAGATCCCTCAATTCCCCAACGAGGATCACATCAGGGTCCTGTCTGAGTGCCGCTCGTAATCCGTTTGCAAAGTTGTTGGTATCAAATCCTACTTCACGCTGGTCGATGATACTGTTTCCATGCTTGTGCAGATATTCAATCGGATCCTCGAGGGTGACGATGTGCTTGCGCATATTCTTATTCATATACTGGATCATAGCGGCAAGTGTTGTTGATTTCCCACTTCCTGTAGGCCCGGTAACAAGCACGAGTCCCTGCGGTTTTTCCGCAATACGCTTAAGAACCGAAGGCAGTGCAAGTTCCTCAAGAGTAGGAATGGTTGTTGGGACTACACGTGCTGCTAGCGAGACGCATCCCCTCTGGTGATAGGCATTCACCCTGAATCTGGAGATTCCTGGAATTCCATAAGAGAAATCCAGTTCACCCTTTGACTTAAATTGATCCCAAAGTTTTTCAGGAATAATCGCCCTGGCCATGCCCTCTGTATCTTCAGGTAATATGACCTCTGTGCCATATCTTTTCAGTTCCCCATGGACTCTTAAAATCGGTGGCACACCGACAGTGATATGAATGTCGGAAGCCTTAAGTTCGAAACCGGAACTAAGCAAATGCTCTATTTTTTCTCTCATCCCATTTCCCCGCTTACTCTGTAATAGCTACCCTCAATACTTCCTCAGTCGATGTCAAGCCCTGTTTTACCTTCAGCAAGCCATCATCGATCAGGAAGATTGTTTTATTTTTTATCGCTATATCCTTTAAAACAGACACTGGTTCTTCGTTCATGATCGCTTTCCGAAGATCTTCATCGATTGTCAGCACTTCATGAATAGCGATCCTGCCTCGATATCCTGTCATATTGCATGAAGAACAGCCTTTGCCTGTCCAGACTGTTTCAATCTGGATCCCTCTTTTTGAAAAAATATCAATTTCCCGTTTGGTTGGCGTTTGGGATTCTGCACAGTCACGGCACACCTTTCTTACAAGTCGCTGGGCAACGACACCGCTCAATGATGAAGCAACAAGGAATGGTTCAACCCCCATATCAATCATCCTCGTAACCGAGCTAAGCGCATCATTTGTGTGAATCGTGCTTAAAACCACATGCCCTGTCAAGGATGCCCTGACTGAAACCTCCACCGTCTCCTTGTCACGAATTTCCCCGACCATGATGATATCGGGATCCTGACGAAGAATGGAGCGAAGCCCTGCAGCGAATGTCATTCCGACATTCTGGTTTACCTGAATCTGGTTGATACCTTCAAGCTGGTACTCAACCGGATCCTCGATAGTGATGACATTTACTTCCTCACTATTCAGCTTGTTAAGCGCCGCATAAAGGGTAGACGATTTCCCTGATCCTGTCGGGCCTGTTATCAGTACAATCCCATTAGGCTTGGAAATCATATCCATGAACCTTGAAAGATTGTGCTTATTGAATCCAAGCTTCTCAATATCATTCAGCGTACTGCCCATATCGAGAATACGCATTACCACCTTTTCTCCATAAACAGTTGGGAGTGTTGATACACGGAGATCGACTGGATGGAAGTCTATATTCACCTTGATCCTGCCATCCTGTGGAACTCTATTCTCTGTGATATCAAGATTAGCCATGATTTTGACCCGAGCGATCAGGACATTTTGCATATGCTTAGGCAGTACTCTCTCAGTCCTAAGAATGCCATCTATCCGGTATCGAATGACAACCTTTGTCTCTTGAGGGTCAATGTGAATATCGCTGGCCTTGCTCGTTGTCGCATTTGAGAGAAGCTGGTTGACCAGCCTGATGATTGGTGAATCTACCTCATTCACTTTTTCTTCTTTTACAGCTTCTTTAGTCAAATTATTCGCACTTAAAAGTTCTTCAAAGCCTTCGTTGCTATCATAATACTTATTGATCGCCCTCAGAATATCATCTTTGGTGGCGATGGCTGTTTCAATATGAAAGCCTGTTGACAACCTAAGGTCATCGACCGTGAAAAAGTCCATCGGATCCGCCATTGCAACGAATAGCTTGTCCCCTTCCTTTTTCAGCGGGATGACCAGGCGCCTTTTAGCAATTTCTTTCGGTATTAGAGTGAAGAGCTTTGTATCGAATGGATACCGAAATAGACTGATGTGCGGGATGCCGAGCTGGAACTCAAGAACCTCTATCAGTTGCTGTTCGGTAATAAACCCTCTCTGGAGGAGCACATCTCCAAGCTTTTGCCCTTCTGATTTTTCAGCAAGGGCACTTTGCAGCTGCTCTTCCGTGATGATTTCCGTTTCAACCAATAGATCCCCAAGCCGCTTTCTTGTTTGTCTCATTTATCATCGCTCCCGGTTAAAAGATTACTTAGGCTGTTCGTCCGGCTTTCCCCAGAGGCCGCCTTCATCATCATTCTCATTGGCGATTCCATCCTGACCTGATGATCCACCACTGCTATTATCCGTAGAGTCATTAGTATCCATTGTTTGCTCACCCGGAACAGCAGGAGGTAAAACCTGCACTGTATCAGCTCCAGTCACAGTTCCAGCATCAGTAGCAGGTGGAGTTTGCTGAACGGGCGGCGCAATCGGATAAATTTCAACCCTGTGTACAGGTGGATAAAAATCTTCTGAGATGAATTCAGACTCTAACAGTTCCCCTTTTCGCCCATGAATTTCACGGGAAACTGTAATGAGAAAACCTGGCTTTCCTTCACTCTCAACTGATTTTTGGCCAGTCTTGAGCAATGGGGAGTATTGCTTTATAGTTCTTGGTTTGAACTCCTGTTTATTCGATGTCTTTACAGTATATTCATATAACAGCGGTGCCCCAGTTATTGTCACCAGTAATTCCTCGTTGTCTATACTAAGTTCAAGGGTGTAGGATGTTTTGTTAGGATTATAGAATTTAAGGTCAAGATTCTTGGAGAGATCAACCTTTGATTCGAAGCCAAGCTCGATATTACCTGCTAATTCTGAGCTAATATGTCTTTCTCCGATTGTAAAATTCGTTGATAGTAACGCTTTATATAAAGCGGATGCTATTTGACTATACGCGTATGCAGACGTCTCTCTCAGGTTATTTTCCCTGGCATAGTTTGCTAATGAAAAATGAGACTCAGGAGCAATTTCCATCTTTTGAATCGCTTCTGCCAGCTCTTTAATCTCACTGTTTTTTTCAGGAAGTTTTAGAGATGATTTTGTAATCGTTACTGGTTTCTCTTCAGGAAGGTAATTTTCCAGACTGAAATCAGATGCAAGAACCAGACCTTTTCCAACAGTACTTAAATCATTAACCAGGCTTTCGTCATCCAGTTGGCTGCTCACTGTTTCTGGTATTTCCAATGAACTAAAAGCCTCTCTTTTCAATTCAACTAAAAGGTCATTTTGCACACCGCTTTGAGCGGCAGCAATCGATTCGTCCAACAAGAAAACAAAATGCAATGGATCGATTGTATAGGTCTCACCTTTATAAAGTAATTTAATTTGTGCTGCTTGAGCCCACTCATTTACTTTGGCTTCGATCAGAGCCTTTGCTTCTTCAGGTGTTTTAACTGATACGTCCACGTTTCCTATAGATGTTTTCTCTGAAAAAATCTGGTTGCTGGATGCACGGGAGCCAAAAGCAGATGCACCAAAATATGTAAAACTGAAAATAAAAATAGAAAAAACAGAAAGGATCAGCGAAAACTTAATAATATGCTGCTTTTTCACGAACTTGTCCTCCCGGCAGATAATTTTAATAGTTTCTAAGAGTGGATGCTGGCATACGCTTTTTCTTTTTCAGGCTCAACCATCCAGTCTTCCAATTCCATATTTGGAGCTGGATTGACCCATTCCACTTGAGGTATATGCACGCCATTTCTTTCATCCAAAAAAGAAGTATCTTCGTCAAAAGAAGGTTGTATCTCGTTTAAAGTCTCATGATTTTTATTATTGGCTGGAAGAACCTCAATCGCAGAATGGTCTTTTTCATCAACAAAGTTACTCACCTTGCCGTAAAGGTCTAATGATTCATTGTCAACATTACTATGTAATCGCTCGTTTAACTTTACAGGTACTTTAGTAACAGATAACCGGCTTACTATTATATAACCCGCACTCATTCCAAGCAATACGATCACCAACAAAACTTGCCATAAACCAACAAAGTTCACAGAAACTAGTCCAAAAGAACCAAAAAGAACTGAACCTACTATTGCTATATTCTTCTCTTTCCTTGTCAGCCCCATGGGAACTGCATAAATCAAGATACCTGTTAAAACTATTGATATTAATAAAAATACCAGATTAGCCATTATTCCACCCCTTTTTTTCTAAAAAAAACTAAAAATTATACAATTATTTTATAATTACAACTGAAAATCTCAAAATATGACAATTTTCATTTTTTTATATTGTATAATAAAAGTAATAGATTTAGAAGATAGGGGAAGAAAGTATTGGGAAAAAAGTTGGATAACCAAGATGGTTTGACATTGCTTGAAGTTTTATTATCAATTGTCATACTGACAATTGTACTTACTTCATTTGCCGGTTTTTTCAGCCAGTCAGCATTATTCGTCAAAAAAAATGAAGAAAAGCTTTCTACATCACAGACTGCTCAGCAGGTTGTGAATTTGATTGAAGTTAATGTCACTAAAAATATGTTATTAGCAAACCCTGAATGCGCTGATTTCCAATGTAGCTTTGAGAAGAATGCCTTGGAATCCTTTTTAGGTCAAGCCATAAATAGTTCATATAAAATATCGGTTGATTTTACACCAAGTGTAGAAGAATTAGTCAATGTAAAAGTAGCAATTATTGACAATGATGATCCTGACAGCTCTTCAGAAACATTTACATATATAAGAAGGTGACCATATGAATAACGAAAAAGGATTGTCATTGGTAGAGCTTCTTGCAGCTATTGCCATACTATTCATCGTTTCAGGAATTATCTATGGAGTGTTTTTTACATTCAATAATAACTACGATCGTATTTCGCATAAAAACAGTATGGACCAGACAGCGAATCTCATACTGACAACCATTAAGCAATACCACCAAAAAAATGAGTCGTACTGGATCAAATATGATGCTTCTTCAAAGAAGTCATATATAGGGGTAACTACGGCAGATAATCTAGTGGGAGATACTGATTATTCAATGGATCTGAAGGTTGGATACCCAACACCAATAACAATAAGTAATACAAAGATTGATGCTAAACAACCTTTAACAATTAAATTACTATTAACTGATCAAAAAGGGCAGACGTACGAAGTGGAAACAACTGTAAAAAGGTATTAAGGAGGACGATTTAAATTGATAGTACGAAATGAAAAAGGTTATGCATTAGTACTTGTCTTAGTGATTATAACTATCACCTTCACCCTTGCCCTTTCAATGACTGGAATGGCCATGTCTGCTCGAAAGCAAATCAATAAGACAGACGAAATTAACAAAGCAACCGATCTTGCAGAGATGGGGGTGGCACATTACGAGACGCTTTTGGCTGGAATTGTTCTTGATTCTAATGCTGCAGCCGATGCAGCAATAGAAGTTATCGGGAACGGAAACGGAAACGGGAATGGGAAAAAGAACCGAAATGCACCAGAGTATGATTCCTATTTCTATACAAGCTTGCAAACAGCATTAAGCCAGACTGTTTATACTAACGTATCAAAAAATGTGGAAGGACTTAACGAATATAAGGTAACCCTCGAGTCATTATCGGCAATCAAGCCTGACAAAACGATTCTTGTAAAGTTTAAAAGTAAAGGAAATACAGGCAAAGAAACAAAAGTATTAAGAAGTACAATTACTATTGGAAAGAATGGAATCTCCAAAGTCGGAGAGACAGCTCCTGAAAAAAGTACTTTTGATATTAAGGAAAATAATAGAATTGAATTAATTGGGCATAAGAGCACAAAAATATATCCAGGCTCTACTTATTTCGAAAGAGATGTCGATTTGAGAGGAAAAAACCAATTGACTGTAAATGGAAATGCCTATTTTAAAGATAAAGTAGGACTCCGAGGTACTGATACTATATTAATTCATGGAGATGCAATCTTCTTTACAAAGATTGATAATCCTTATGTAAACGGTAATTCATCATTATGTGTATATGGAAACACTTATTATATTGATAATAATAATAAGCTAGTTGAATACAATCCTTTCCCTTCAGGCAAAAACAAATCATGTCCTCGCCCCCAGGACGATGAATGGTACATCAACCCTGACGATGGTATAAAAGTGCAGTACTAATAATGTGAAAAGGCTGACCCTCAGGGATCAGCCTTTTCACTTAACATATTCCGCAACCCTATTCCTACCCGATCTCTTCGCACCAACATATAAAGCCCTGTCTGCATGCCTGATCAATGCCAAAGAATCGTCCGCATCTTGCGGGGCGGTTGCCACTCCAATTGAGGCAGTAATGCTAACTAATAATTGTTTTCCTTCTTCATCCATCGACTGCAGCAGTGTAAAAGGCTCGTTGGCAATCATCAGCCTGATTTGTTCTGCGAGTTTAAGGGCGTCGCCTTTCATCATTTCCGGCAGGAGGATGACGAATTCTTCTCCTCCGTAGCGGGCAACGGTACCGATGCCGCCGATTTTTTTCCTCAGTCGTTCTCCTAACTCTATTAAAATCTCGTTTCCACTTTGGTGGCCGTATGTATCGTTGACGGATTTGAAGTGGTCAATGTCGAGCAGGATGAGTGATAAAAGGTCCCTGTGGCCAAATTGTAATTTTTCGAATTCGGCAGTCAGCATGTTTTCAAAATAGCGATAATTATACAGTCCAGTCAACGCGCAACGTTCACTGTATTCCTTTGTTTTTTCATGGTGTCTGGCATTTTCCACAGCAATAGCAAAGTGGGAGCATAGTATGTCGATGATCATCAGCTGTGATTTTTCGAATGCCCTTTTTTTGTTTGCGGCCAGGACGAGGACACCGATCACCTGGTTGTTCCTGACGATTGGCACACCGAGAATGCTTTCAGCACCTGCTGGGATATAGCCTGAATTAATATGCTTCCATTGTTTTTTTGAATGGAAGAGTACAGGCTGTTTCTCAGCCCAGACAAGCCCGCTTATTCCCATGCCTTTTCCAAGAGGATCGGCAACTGGCTCCATCACTTCTCCAAACTCTACCTTATGGATCAGCTTTAGCTCTTTCTCATCCACTACATCCAAAATGTAGGCATAGTCAACCGGAAGCATCTCGATCACCTTTTGGACGAAGAGGTCAAGAACATCATCCGACTTCAGCCTCTCAGCCAACTGGTGGCCGATCTCAGCGGCACTCTGTAAAAAATGGTTCACCTTTCCGCTTGAATAATAGAGACTGAGAATGATAGACAAACTGGCGAAAGGAATTCCAACAAACAGTAGGGAATAGAGTCCCATTTCACTTTGGTATAGTTCATAAAGGATGAATCCTACAGGGAATGTGATCAAAGTCGTAACGGTTTCCCAAATGAAATCTTTTCCGAAATAAGGTCCCTTCAGTTTAAGGACGATGGCTTGCAGAAGGATCAGGAATAAAGTATTCACTCCATAATTGCTAATTCCATAGACCGTTCCCAAAATATAAGTATATGGATCGTCGGCCAAATGTTCTCCATGTGTCCCTCCAAGGGCGTAAAAAATTAATCCGCTCACTAATGAAACAATAAAGAACATTAACGAATTCAGCGGGAACCTATATGTGTCGGACTTTTGGACACGAAGTCTCATTAACAATATCAGCACAGAAATTTGCATCAAAACCATTTCCACAAAGATGCCGTATGTCAGGAATACTGCTAGCGACACCCATTGGATCAGGAAGATTGGCGTATTGTTGACAACCATTGGCATGGCAGCCACGACAGCCATCAATAAAAGGAAGGCAAAAACTTCCCACACAGGTAGATCACTTGGAGGCGGATAGACTTGATAAGTCACCCAGAGTCCAACCGGCACGATCAGCAGCCAGCTGAACCATATTGATTTTTTGATCATGGGAGTCATCTTTATCTATCCACCTCCTTCCTGGGTAAAAAGTCGCACTTTTTAAATAGTTTAGCAAACTTTTTGTTCAATGTCATAATTTTCTTATTTATTTTTCAACACGTTCATTATGAAAGGCTTTGCCTCGGATAAAAAGTAAAGAGAGCCTGTGACAATCAGGATTTCATCTTTAGTCAAATCATTTATTTTCATAGAGAGAAAGTCTTGATAATCATTTGCGATTTGTTTATTTCCATCGTTCGGTCCAACTTCCATTAAATCTTCCGCAGAAGCTGCACGAGGAAAGTCGAAGGTTGTAAAAGTAAGTTGGTCAGCAGCCTCTTCTAGACTTGCAATCATCTTGTCCAACTTTTTATCTTTCAGGGCTGCAAATAGGATACTAATCTTTTTATCGGCAAATCGAGATTTAATTTCACTTGCGAGCGCATTGATTCCTTCTTCATTATGAGCCCCATCGATCAGGACTAAAGGATCCTCACTTAAAACCTCAAGACGTCCAGGCCAGTAAGCTTGAATAAGCCCATCCCTGATATGCTCTTCCTCAATCATAAACGAATAGTAGCTTGCAAGGACCTGGCTGGCCATTACAGCACAGGCAGCATTGTCCACCTGATAGGAACCGATCATTGAGGTACTTAGGTCCTGAATTTGGCCGAACATGCTTGAAAAAGTGAATTTTTCTCCACGCTCCAAAGATTCCCTAGAACTTGCTGTGAATTCATTCCCCAGATGGTAGATGGGGGACTTACCTTCTAGTGCTTTTCTTTTAATAACATCAAGTGCTTCAGGCTGTTTCACTCCAGTTATGACGCTTACACCGTTCTTGATGATTCCTGCTTTTTCAAACGCTATTTGTTCATATGTATCACCGAGGATTGCCGTATGATCGAGGCCGATGCTGGTGATGATCGATAGCAGCGGGTGAATGACATTGGTCGAA
Source organism: Mesobacillus sp. LC4 (assembly GCF_053543455.1). Taxonomy (NCBI): domain Bacteria; kingdom Bacillati; phylum Bacillota; class Bacilli; order Caryophanales; family Bacillaceae; genus Mesobacillus; species Mesobacillus sp. LC4. The sequence goes on along the minus strand of NZ_JBGCUB010000001.1, from coordinate 112,359 downwards.
TCAAAACGCCCGCCAAGTCCCACTTCATAAATGACGACATCAACAGGAGACATTTTGGCGAAATAATAAATGGACATTGCGGTGATCACTTCAAATTCAGTCGGTCCGCCTAATTCGGTATGATCCAGCTCATCAGCAAGCGGCTTGATCACATTTGTCAGCTCAACCAATTCTTCGTCACTGATTGGGTGGCCGTTAATACTGATACGCTCATTGAATTGTTCAAAATATGGCGAAGTAAACGTGCCGACCCTGAATCCAGCTGTCTGCAGGATCGAGCGCAGAAAGGTGACGGTCGAGCCTTTTCCGTTCGTGCCGCCAACATGGATGGTCTTGATCCTTCTTTCAGGATGCTCCAGCCTTTCAAGCATCCATTCCATTCTGGAAAGGCCTGGCTTCATTCCCAGACGCAGCCTTGCATGGATCCATTCAATTGCTTGCTCATATGTTTCAAACATATATAAACACCTCAATTCAAGATGAAGACGAACCAAAATGGTTCGTCTTCAGAGTTACTATTTTTAGTTTCTTAATTCATTGATGCGCGCTTCGACTGCTGCACGTTTTTCCAGATAGTCTTTTTCCTTCGCGCGTTCTTCATCGATGACCTTTTCAGGAGCTTTCTTGACAAAGCCTTCATTAGCCAGCTTCTTCTGGACACGTTCTACTTCTTTATCCAGCTTCTCTTTTTCTTTTTGAAGGCGGGCGATTTCTTCATCAATATTGATCAAGCCTTCAAGTGGCATGATGATTTCAAGTCCTGTAGCAACTGCTGTCATCGCTTTTTCAGGAGCGTTGACTTCAAGTCCGATTTCCAGGTTCTCTGGATTACAGAAACGAACGATATAGCCACGGTTACTTTCAAGCATGCTTAATGTCTTTTCATCCTTTGCCTTCAGGAACATATCTACCTTCTTGCTTAGAGGTGTGTTCACCTCAGAGCGAATATTCCTTACCGCACGGATGACTTCAACTAGAAGCTTCATATCATCTGCTGCTTCTTTATCAGTTAAAGCAGGGTCAACCTGCGGCCAGCTTGCAACCGTGATGGACTCCCCTTCATGAGGCAGGTTCTGCCAGATTTCTTCGGTAATGAATGGCATGAAGGGATGCAACAGGCGCATCGTGTTGTCTAGAACGTATGCAAGAATGGACCTTGTCGTCTTCTTGGCAGCTTCGTCTTCGCCGTAGAGCGGAAGCTTTGCCATCTCGATATACCAGTCACAGAAGTCATCCCAGATGAAGTTGTAAAGTGCTCGGCCAACCTCACCAAACTCATAACGGTCTGAAAGTCTTGTCACAGTCTCGATTGTTTCATTCAATCTTGTCAAAATCCACTTGTCGGCAACTGATTTCTCGCCGCTCAAATCGATTTCTTCATATTTAAGGCCATTCATATTCATCAACGCAAAACGGGATGCGTTCCAAATTTTATTCGCGAAGTTCCAAGTTGCCTCAACCTTTTCGGTGCTGTAACGAAGATCCTGCCCCGGTGAGCTTCCTGTTGTCAGGAAGTAGCGGAGCGAGTCGGCGCCGTACTGGTCGATGACATCCATCGGATCAACACCGTTTCCTAGTGACTTACTCATCTTACGGCCATCTTCTGCACGAACGAGTCCGTGGATCAATACATCCTTGAATGGCCTCTGTTCTGTGAATTCTAGTCCCTGGAAAATCATCCTTGAAACCCAGAAGAAGATAATATCATAGCCGGTTACTAGGGCGGCTGTCGGGTAATAGCGCTTGAAATCAGCTGCTTCTTCATTCGGCCAGCCCATTGTCGAGAATGGCCATAGCGCTGAGCTGAACCATGTATCAAGAACGTCATTATCCTGTTCCCAGTTCTCAGGGTCTGCCGGCGGTTCATGGTCAACGTATACCTCACCTGTTTCTTTATGGTACCAGGCAGGGATGCGGTGGCCCCACCATAGCTGACGGGAAATACACCAGTCACGGATATTTTCCATCCAGCGCATATAGGTGTTTTCAAAACGCTCAGGGACAAAGTTGACCTTCTCTTCTTTACTCTGAAGAGCGACTGCTTCATCGGCAAGCGGCTGCATTTTAACGAACCATTGAGTGGATAGATATGGCTCGACTACTGCACCACTGCGCTCAGAGTGACCTACAGAGTGCATATGCTCTTCAATCTTGAACAATACGCCAGCATCCTGAAGGTCCTTGACGATTTGCTTGCGGCACTCGAAGCGATCCATTCCCTGATACTTGCCGGCTTTAGCATTCATTGAGCCATCTTCGTTCATGACAAGAACTCTTTCAAGGTTATGGCGGTTGCCGATTTCAAAGTCATTAGGGTCATGTGCAGGCGTGATTTTAACGGCGCCTGATCCAAATTCCATATCGACATAATCATCGCCTACAATCGGGATCTCACGGCCGACGATTGGCAGGGTGACAGTCTTGCCGATCAAATGCTTGTAGCGGTCATCTTCTGGATGGACAGCAACCGCTGTATCGCCAAGCATCGTTTCCGGTCTTGTCGTTGCGATTTCGATATGGCCGCTGCCATCTGCCAGAGGATATCTCATATGATAAAAAGCACCCTGGACATCTTTGTGGATAACCTCGATATCAGATAAAGCCGTTTTCGCTGCCGGATCCCAGTTGATGATGTATTCGCCGCGGTAGATCAGGCCTTTGCGGTATAAAGAAACGAAAACTTCTTTTACAGCCTTTGATAATCCCTCATCCAAAGTAAAGCGCTCACGGCTGTAATCAAGCCCTAATCCAAGCTTTGACCATTGTGTGCGGATATGTTGTGCGTATTCCTCTTTCCACTTCCAAGCTTCGTCAAGGAATTTTTCACGGCCCAGTTCGTAGCGATTGATTCCCTGGCTGCGCAGTTTTTCATCAACCTTTGCCTGTGTTGCGATGCCCGCATGGTCCATTCCCGGGAGCCATAATACGTCATATCCCTGCATGCGCTTCATTCGTGTCAGGATATCCTGAAGCGCTGTATCCCACGCATGGCCAAGATGCAGCTTTCCAGTTACGTTTGGCGGCGGGATGACAATTGTATAAGTCTTTTTCGTATCATCGTCCTTCGCTTCGAAAAACTTACCTTTGATCCACCATTCATAACGTCCTTGCTCGATCGAAGACGGATCGTATTTAGTCGGCATAGACAAATTCTCTTCCATCATTTTTCCTCCATTCATTTCCTGAAAAATAAAAAACTCCATTCGCCATAAAAGGACGAATGGAGTTTGTTCGCGGTACCACCTTTTTTCCCAGCAACGGTAAAAACTGAGTTCTGCTGCTGGCTCAAATACGGATAACGGTTCTTCACCGTCGCCTGTTACTGAGAGAAATCCGTTCCCAGGCGATGCTCAAGGGCGACCTTCCATGGTTCCGGCTTAGAAGTCCTCCCAGCTAATGGACTCCCTCTCTTGAAGCTGGCTGCTCATGTACTCTTCCCTGTCAAAGCTTTGCTTTATTATGTGTTTTGTATACTAGATATACTACCCAAAAAAGTGGATTGACGTCAATCATCATTTCCTATTTTTTATTATTTTATACTTTTTGAACCTTAATGTGCGAGCAATAAGCACATTTTGGGCAAGTCACTCATAGAATGGAAAAAGGGATACCTGATTGTTTGGAGGGATGACGATGAAGAGACGAAGGTATAATCCTTATACACTCCCGAAGTGGGCGAGGACAGCACGGGCAGTATGCGCTCAGCTCATTATTCCTTTTTGTGTTTTCCAGGGTATACGCACCCTGTTTTTTCCGTCAACATTTGATGTATTCTTGCTAACAATTTTCATCCTGATTGCACTGGCAATCAAATTCGAAATGATTTAAGGAGCCCTGGAGCATCTTTTAGCTCTGGGCTCCTTCTTGTTTTGCCTGTTCTTTTTGTTTTTCCATTTCGTCAATCTTGGTCACCACGTAGCCTGTATTGCTCAAAAGCCAATACTGCCGCTGCAGTTTTTGGACAAACTTCCTTTCATCCACTTCCACTTTGCGCTGATGGTACATTTCCGCAACACGGATAATGCCTGACGGAAAAGCCAGATAACTCATGAACAGCTGCATTTCATCCTCTCGGAATGGAAAGTATTTTAAATAGACATAGATCCAGTCTATGACTTCATCTCCATACTTCGGCTGGGTTTTCAGCGACCTTGCCAGGAATGGAAGCAAATCCTGGATTGGCGAGCCTTGCCTGGCCTTCTCGAAATTGATGAAATATCCGTAGCCCCTTTCATCGAACAGGAAATGTTCAGGAGATACCTTACCATGAAGAGTTACCGTCCTCGTTTTCTTTTGCACCTTCGTCTTTTCATTCCATGACTCCAGTTTTTGCTTAGCGAACTGCATTGCCTGGCGGATCTGTATATAATACAGGCAGAACGTCAGTTCAAACGGTGACATATATACTCTGTCCTCACAGCTTTCAAGGAATCCGTTGATGAATTCTTCTTCCTTTTCCCATTCTTTTAACGTCTTTTCATAATGCTCCTGCTTCACTTCTTCACTGATTTCCAGTTCCTTGACTGATAAAGTATGCATCCTCGCCAATTCCCTGAACAGCTGCTGGTGTCTTTGTGACTGGTCCTCTCTCGTCTCATTCGGGATCCACGGCATTAAATAGTACAGTGACTTATTATGCAGTACCGCATAACGTCCGTCATTTGCCGGGTAGACTGGAACAATCCTGTTATAGCCTTTTTGGTAAAGATGCTGGATATGTTTGATAAAATCTGTTGATTCATGCGGGTGGATTTTCTTCAAAGCGTAAGTGCCTGAATTCGCATAGACCTTTTTCACTTTGCCAAAATCCTCTGCAAAATACGGATTAATAGGGTATTGTTTTAACACTGCCGATTCTTCTTTTAAAAAATTGCGATCATCCATCGGTCTCTCGCCTACTTTCTGAATTTCATATTTAGAAAGCGTAAGCGCCTTGGTCAGCCCCGACAAGCGCTGGAGGGCCGACCGGTGAAGTCGTTCTTTGACTTCATTGGGCGGACCGAAGTGACTCGAGGGGCTAGGCGCTGTAGCTGGACAATTCTCGAATTAACGATTATACCTTTTTATTCTCGAATAAATACAGCTGGGCAGGTGTCAGACACCTGCCCATGCTAAAAGCTATAGCAATCCCAGCCAGCAGCCAAGCCAGCCCTGACAACCAGCCTCCTTTTGGACAAGGCGTTGCTAAATATAAATGTTTATTTAATTATTATGAACCGCTACTCCAGGAACATATAGTACCTGGCCTTCATGAACTTCATGGTCGATGCTCAGATGATTGACCCGGAGAAGCTGCTGGACTGGCACATCATAGCGTTCGGAAATCGATTGAAGCGAGTCGCCTTGCTGAACAATGCATACTCTTATTTTAGCAACTTCTGTTTCTTCTTCCTTACGCGCTAAGAATTCAGCAATGGAAATGCCTTGTTTCATGTTCGGCTTCTTCTTTTTCAATACTGGAGAGGATGAGCTTTCGGGAGACTCTTCCACTTCGGCTGGCATACTTTCTGAGACTGGCTCTTCTGGTGCCTCCAGCTCGACCTCCTCTTCCTCAACCTCGACTTCCATTATGGGCTTCTGTTCACCTCTGAAATCACTTAGAGCATATTCCAGCTCTGGTTCTCGTTGAGCCTGTTGTTCGGATTCCGAGGCGCCCTCTACGGCAGCAGTTTTCTTCGCTTCAGCCCTGAAAGGGGCATAAAGTTCTTCTTCATAGGTATCTTCTTCTTGTTGACTCAAAGTCTCATTTTGCTGGACAAACGAATAGGCTGGAGCTTCTGGGAAGTCTGCTTCCTCTCTTTCTTCCTGGCTATCATTTGCTGCACCTGCTTCTGTTTCAACCTCGACGTCAACTTCTGCAGTAGCCTCCCTGTAGCTGACTTCCAGTTCCTGTGCCTCTTCACTATCAGCATCCTCTTCGGCTTCATGCTGCTGTTCGCCGTACAAGCCCGTGATGGCTAGGTCTGCATTCAGCTTCAGGCGGTCTGATTCTGGGAACTCATAATCAAATCCTTCTACTTGAATATCAATGTCATAAATGCTCTCAATCCGATTTTTAGGAATTGTGATATCCACCGGGAAACGATGAAGGAACTCATAGACTCCTTCTTCCCTCTCCATCACAGAATGCACATACTTAAGAGCTGAGATCTGATCATCAACCTCTTGCTGCTGTTCACGGCATGTATAATCCCCAGTCAACTCCAGCGATCCGCGAATGGATACGTATTGTTCATTTTCCTGGATGGTTATATTCGGATCGAGTGAAATCGAGACAAGCTCCGCGACTTCCTGTCCTCTTTGAAACCACACAGACTCTTCTAATGAAAATCGCAGGCACGATTGATTCCCCTGAGACAAAGCGACTCCTCCTTTCATTCCTTAAACGTAAAATCACTATGTCATTAACACTTTATGAGTCTGTATTTACTTTTATGATAATTTAGAACATAAAAAGGGGTTGGCTGTGTCCAGTACTTGACACATAGAATGATATATTCTTTAGAAGTCATGATAGATCCCTTAAAACAAAGTATTCTTTGCTCTGTTAATCAAGGCTGTTGATTTTCGTTCCAGGCACTTCGCTTTCCGCGGGCAGTCCGTGAGCCTCCTCGGCGCTTTCGGCGCCTGCGGGGTCTCCCGATGACTTGCTGATCCCGCAGGACTTTGAATTACTTCCTTGAACTTACCCACGCACGAAGGAAATGCGTTAGCATTTTCGAGGAGTCTTCGCGCCTTCCACTACAATCAACAGGATGTAAAAACGACATTTAGCTTTAACAGAGCCTATAAATATATTCCTTAAAAACCTATTATATTCCCAACTCATCACATTTTCATGAAAAGAAAGAGACACCCTTCAATCGAAGAGTGTCTAATGAGCTTATTTATTCTGCAGCTTAGCAAAAGCTTTTTCGGCTGCTTGTATTGTTTTTTCCAGGTCTTCTTCTGAGTGTGCTGTGGACAGGAATAATCCTTCGAACTGTGATGGCGGTAGGAATACTCCTTCGTTTGCCATTTCACGATAGTAGCTTGCAAAGAATTCCAGGTTCGATTGTCTGGCCACGTCATAGTTGATGACATTTTCATTTGTGAAGAAGATGCCGATCATGGATCCAGCGCGGTTGATTGTGTGCGGAATCCCGTATTTCTCAGCCGCAGCCTTCAGTCCATTTTCAAGAATGTCAGCTTTGCGTTCAAATTCTTTGTATGACTCTGGCGTCAGCTGCTTCAATGTCTCGAGGCCAGCTGTCATCGCCAGCGGGTTTCCTGATAGTGTGCCTGCCTGGTAAATCGGACCGCTTGGAGCGATTTGCTCCATGATTTCTCTCTTGCCGCCATATGCGCCAACCGGAAGCCCGCCGCCGATCACCTTTCCAAGGCAAGTGAGGTCTGGCGTTACATTATAATAGCCTTGTGCGCAGTTATAACCAACGCGGAAGCCTGTCATAACCTCATCAAAAATAAGTACTGTGCCATTCTGAGCCGTGATTTCACGCAAGCCTTCGAGGAAGCCTTCAACAGGAGGAACGACTCCCATATTCCCAGCTACTGGTTCAACAATCACACCAGCGATATCATCACCAAACTGTTCGAATGCGTAACGGACGCTTTCAAGATCATTGTAAGGTACTGTAATCGTGTTTTGGGCAACTCCCTCTGGAACACCCGGGCTGTCTGGCAAGCCTAGTGTAGCGACGCCTGAGCCAGCTTTAATCAGCAATGAGTCTCCATGACCATGGTAACAGCCTTCAAATTTCAAGATTTTATTGCGGCCTGTATATCCGCGCGCCAGTCGCAATGCACTCATCGTTGCCTCAGTGCCCGAAGATACCATCCTTACCATTTCGATTGATGGCACGCGGTCAATGACTAGTTGCGCAAGCTCATTCTCAACAAGTGTCGGTGCTCCGAAGCTTGTCCCAAGCTCTGCCACTTTCTTGATTCCCTCAACAACCTTTTCGTTCGTGTGTCCAAGGATCAGCGGTCCCCATGACAGTACATAGTCAATATACTCATTGCCATCAATGTCATAGATTTTTGAACCTTTTCCTTTTTCCATGAAGATAGGATCCATATCAACAGACTTGAATGCGCGAACCGGACTGTTTACTCCTCCTGGCAAAAGTTCTGTCGCTTCCTTGAATGCTTGAATCGATTTATCATATGAGCGCATACTATCCCTCATTTCCATTTAATAGACTCTGGCGTTTCAGTTCCAGTCTTTATTAAGGCAGCTTTAAAATTATTGCTCCTTAAGCCAGCGAGCTGCATCCTTTGCATGATAAGTGATGATCAAGTCTGATCCGGCACGCTTCATGCCTGTCAGCATTTCCATGACGATGCTTTTTTCATCGACCCAGCCGTTTTGAGCTGCTGCTTTAACCATTGAATACTCGCCGCTGACATTATAAATGACAACTGGCAGGTTAAAGTTATTTTTCACATCACGGACGATGTCCAGGTATGGCATGCCCGGCTTGACGATAAGGAAGTCTGCTCCTTCCATGACATCTGATTCAGCTTCCCGCATCGCTTCGGTACGGTTTGCCGGATCCATCTGGTACGATTTCCGGTCACCGAACTGCGGTGTACTCTCCGCCGCTTCACGGAATGGGCCGTAAAAGGCAGAAGAATATTTTACAGCGTAAGACATGATCGGCACATCTTGGAATCCTGCTTCATCTAATGCAAAACGAATCGCAGTAACAAAACCGTCCATCATATTGGACGGGGCGATGATATCTGCTCCGGCTTTTGCCTGGCTGACAGCCGTCTTCCCAAGAAGCTCAAGGGATGGATCGTTCAGAACTTTGCCATCCTCGATGACACCACAGTGACCATGGCTTGTGTATTCACACAGGCATGTGTCAGCGATGACGACCATTTCAGGAAAATCCTTTTTGATGACTCGGATTGCTTCCTGCAAGACCCCGTGGTCATGGTAAGCCTGGCAGCCTACTTCATCTTTTTCGTCAGGTACGCCGAAAAGCAGCACGGATTTAATGCCTAATGAATCCACTTCTGTCATTTCTTCTTTTAAGTTATCAAGGGATAATTGATAGACTCCCGGCATTGAAGAAACTTCTTTTTTCACATTTTCTCCTTCAACGACAAAAAGCGGGTAGATCAAGTCTTCAGTGCGAAGATAGTTTTCACGTACAAGCGCGCGCATATTCGCTGTTTGGCGAAGACGGCGGTGACGGCTAAATTCAAGGTGTTTCATGGATTACCCTCCAATATTCATAAAATTAGCAACACTTTTCAGCATCTCTTCAACGGTGTATTTTTCTGGCACGGCATGGACCTTCAATCCCCGCTGCTCTGCCTTCCTTTTTGATACAGGACCGATGCAGGCAACGATGCAGTGCTCCAGCTTGCTCCTTAAATTATGTTCCTCTACGATTTTCATAAAATGATCGATCGTGGAAGGGCTTGTAAATGTAAGTATATCAAGAGTTTCTTCCGTTAGCATCTTAACGAGCCTGCCTCTGCTTTCTTCAGGCAGGAAAGTTTCATAGATAATGATTTCATCCACAATCGCGCCTTTTTCCTTCAAAGCGGACGAGATATAATCCCTGGCCAAGTTCCCTTTTGGGATCAAGACCTTCTCGCCATGATGGACATGTGGTAAAAACTCTTCAATAAAGCCTTCGGCAACATATTCTCCTGGTACAAAGTCTACCTTAGCACCTTTGTCCACAAGGATTTCTTTTGTTTTTTCGCCAATCACGGCAACTTTGGGCAGAAGAACCTCTCCCTTTTTAAAAAAAGTATAAAAGGTTTCCACCGTCACATTACTCGTAAAAATGATCCAATCGTACGTATGTATATCAGTAAGTGTTTTAAGTAATTTTTCAGAAGCTTTGACCGGCTGAAAGGCAATAAGAGGGATTTCCACCGGAACCCCTCCATTTTTTGCAACCAATTCGGAGAAAGACTTCGCGTGAGCCTTTCCCCTTGGAATCATGACCGTTTTATTTTGCAGCGAATTCGCTGAAATCATTCACTATCAAGCTCCTGTTTGACCTTGTCGATCAGGTCCTTCGCTCCCTGGCTGATGAGTTTGTCAGCTGCAAGCTCACCAAGCTCTTCTGGATTTCTTCCTGTTACCTGCTCCTTGAAGATGGTCTTTCCATCCGGAGAACCGACTAGTGCTGTCAGGACGATTTCTTCGTTCTCGTTAAGATAGGCATATCCGGCAATTGGCACCTGGCAGCCGCCCTCCATCTTATGAAGGAACGCTCTTTCTGCCCCAACTGTCGCGCTTGTTTCCGCTGATGTGAATTTTTCAAGAAGCTGAAGCAGCTCCTCGTCGTCACCGCGGCACTCGATTGATAGAGCACCCTGGCCGACAGCCGGTACACAAACATCTTCATCAATGAACTCAGTTACTGTATCACTGGCCCATCCCATGCGCTTCAAGCCGGCAGCAGCAAGGATAATACCGTCATAGTCTTCTGTTTCGAGCTTTCCGATTCTTGTATCAATATTCCCGCGGATCCACTTCATTTCAAGATCAGGGCGCTGTGCCAGCAGCTGGGCACTTCTGCGCAGACTGCTTGTTCCGATGACTGAACCTGGTTTCAAATCTTTAAAAGCAACATGATCGTTGGAGATCAGGACATCACGATGATCTTCCCTCTCTGGGATTGCACCGATGACTAGTCCTTCCGGCAGAACTGCAGGCATGTCTTTCATGCTGTGGACAGCCATATCGATTTCTTTGTCCAGCATTGCCTGTTCGATTTCTTTTACGAAGAGACCTTTCCCGCCAACCTTCGATAAAGTGACATCTAGAATTTTGTCTCCTTTTGTAACGATTTCTTTCACTTCAAACTCAAAAGGAGCACCTAGTTTTTTCAGCTGATCTATTACCCAGTTTGTTTGTGTCAATGCTAACTTACTTCGCCTTGAGCCAACGATAATTTTTCTCATGATAGCCTCCTATTATTGGTACCAAAAATGGAAAGATGATAATTTTCCAAAAAGGAAAAAGTTGATTAAAACAATTAGGAACGATGCGACATTCCAAAGGGCAAGCGATTTTCCATACATCTCTCTGCCAACCCTTAAATACAGGTAGATGCTATAAACAGCGAGAACGATGAATGAACCTATCAGCTTGGCATCATACCAGGCAAGGTCAGGTACTTTGATCCACGCCCACTGAAGCCCCAGGATCAAGCTCAGAATCAGCATCGGTACTCCAATGACATTCAATATGTATGACCAATAATCCAGTTTTGTCAAATCCGTGATCCTCCATAACAGCTTACCCCACTTTTTCCTCTTTAAAAGGTCATATTGAATGAGATAAAGCAGTGAAAAGACCACCGAAATCGAAAATGCCCCATATGACAGGATCGCCATGGTGATATGGATTAGCAGCAGTTCCGATACAAGCTGTTCTGACATCACATTGGAATCATATTGCACGGGCGCGAAGGTATGGATCGCCATGATGATGAATCCAAGAATATTTGTAAAAAAGACAATGAAATCTACTTTTAAGAGTTTGTTGATTGCCAGCGAGAGGGTTACCAGCACCCATGCATAAAAGTAAAGCCCTTCAAACAGCGTCAATACTGGGAACCGGCCTTGATCGAACATGTAAAATAGCAGAAAAATCGTCTGGAATCCCCATACAAATGCAAGTAACCAGAAGGCAATTTTGTTCGCCCTCCGGTTACTGTTAAGAAAATCGATAAAGTATAAGAGCACGCTAGCCGCGTAAATCACAATGGTTATTTCATGGAGACGTGTAATATAAAGATCACCCATGGGCATTACCTCTCTTACGGCTGAAAAGAAGCCTGAGGCGAAGGAACTTTTACCTGCTTGGTTTCAGCTGTTTTCATTCCTTCTTGTTCAGCGACGAGCTGTTCAATATTGAAAATCTTCACGAATAAATTCAGTGCTTCATCAGCATCCGGTCCAGCTGCAAGCTCTTTTGCCTGAAGGATTGGATCTTTAAGGAGCTGGTTGATGATGCTCTTTGTATGTTTATTAAGGACTTTAATATCACGATCAGATAGATGTGGCAATTTGCGCTCGATGCTATTCATCGTCTCTTGCTGGATTGAAAGGGCTTTGACCCTCAATGCAGAGATAACCGGAACGACACCTAGTGTATTCAGCCACTGTTTGAATTGGACGATCTCGCTTTCAATCATGATCAAGATTTTCTCTGCTGCCTTCTGGCGTTCCTGCAGATTCGCTTCAACAATGCCCTCAAGATCATCAATATCATAAAGGAATACATTTTCAAGCGTCGCGATTTCAGGATCAAGATCGCGCGGTACAGCGATATCAACCATGAATAATGGTTTTCCTTTTCGCTTTTGCTCGACCTTTGCCATCATATCCTTAGTGACCACAAAGTTCTTCGCACCTGTCGAACTAATCAGGATATCCGCATCCACAAGCGCAGTTTGGAGTTCATCCAGAGTTTTCGCCATGCCAGAGAAACGATTCGCCAAATCCTCGGCTTTCTGGTAAGTACGGTTGATGACCGTTACCTTCTTCGCACCATTGGCGTGAAGGTTCTGGATCGCAAGCTCACCCATTTTCCCGGCACCAAGAATCAGGACATGCTTCTGGTCCAGAGTCCCGAAGATCTTTTTGGCAAGCTCAACAGCCGCATAACTTACAGAAACAGCATTCGCGCCGATATCGGTTTCGGAATGGCCGCGCTTGGCAATCGTGACTGCCTGCTTGAACAGCTGGTTGAAGACTGTCCCAGTCGTATTCTTTTCAAGGCCAAGCATGAAGCTTGAACGCACCTGCCCAAGGATCTGGGTTTCACCCAGCACCATGGAATTCAACCCGCAAGAAACCTTGAATAAATGTTCAATTGCACCGTCTTGCTCGTAAATGAACAGGAACGGAGTAAATTCTGCCTGAGGGATCCCGAACCATTCAGATAGAAACTCTTTGATATAATATCTGCCTGTATGAAGCTGATCCACCACGGCATATATTTCTGTACGGTTGCAAGTTGATACGATGACATTCTCGAGGATGCTCTTCTTTTCCTGAAGGGCACTCATGGCTTCACCAAGATTCGCCTCGTTGAATGTCAATCTTTCGCGGATTTCGACAGGGGCAGTTTTATAGTTTAGACCGACAACGATAATATGCATTATGAATTGACACCCCCACATAGAAATTGCATAATTGGCTAAGGCAATTATACATGACGTTTTTTTCCTTCTTACGTTGTAAATGTGAACAACTTTCGAAAAAACATATATATATAAATGCAGTGATTAAATTGAACTATCTGTTCTGTTTATTTGTTATACTTTTATACTATATCAAAAGCAAATAAACATACTCCCTAATGTACCTTATCAAAGTTTGTCCTTTAATTCAAGTGAGCCTTTCTGGAAGTGGTGATAGAATGAAAAATCAAAGAATTATACCCGGAATGATATTGATTGGATTCGGAATATATTTTTATCTTCAGCAGGAAAATGTTTCGTTGTTCAATGAATTTTATACGTGGCCGACACTTCTGATCATCGTAGGAGCTGCCTTTTTAGTTCAGGGATATTGGGGCAGGGATTATGAAGCTATCTTTCCGGGCGTGATACTCGTTGGATTCGGTGTCCACTTTCATGTGGTCAATAAATTCTCACTCTGGCCGGATCATCTTGGAGCCTTAATATTAATCATAGCCCTTGGCTTTTTGCTGCGATACCAGAAAACAGGCAACGGCTTGTTCCACGGTGTCCTCTTTCTCATTTTAGCAGCATTGCTGCTGTTTTATGACAGAATCAGCGGATGGCTTGGTTTATTGGAAAATGGAGTTTCGACCGCATGGAGATTTTGGCCTGCAGCATTGATCCTGATTGGTGTCTACCTGTTATTCATTAAAAAGAAATAAGAAGACCCTCACTATGATCTGACTCACGGTGAGGGTCTTTACTCTTTTAAGATAGATTATCTCATGAAACTTCCTAATACTGACCAGGCTTTGTCTTTTCCTTCGCCAGTTTCTGATGAGAAAAGAATGATTGTATCATCCGGATCGAGATCAAGAGTTTCTTTGGTAATCTTTAAGTGTTTTTGCCACTTTGATTTCGGAATCTTATCCGCTTTGGTCGCAATGATAATGACCGGGATGTCGTAATGCTTGAGGAAATCATACATCATCACATCATCCTTTGAAGGCGGGTGCCTTAGATCAACGATCAGCAGCATCGCTCTCAACTGTTCGCGTGAGGTGATATAAGTTTCGATCATTTTGCCCCAGGCTTCACGTTCCGACTTGGAAACCTTCGCATACCCGTATCCTGGAACATCAACAAAATGAATCATTTCATTGATCAGGTAAAAATTAAGGGTCTGTGTTTTGCCTGGCTTGGAAGAAGTCCTTGCAAGGGCTTTTCTATTCAGCATTTTATTGATAAACGAAGATTTACCAACATTCGACCGGCCTGCAAGGGCGAATTCCGGAAGATTTCCTTCCGGATACTGATTCGGCCTTACAGCACTGATCACGATTTCTGCACTATTTACTTTCATTGAGAATCACCGCTAGCAAGAGCGTGCTTCAATACTTCATCAACATGGGATACTAACACGAATTCAAGCTCCTTACGTACACTTTCAGGAATATCATCAATATCTTTTTCATTATCCTTTGGACAAATAACCTTCGTAAGGCCAGCTCTGTGTGCACTCAATGATTTTTCCTTGAGACCGCCAATTGGCAGTACCCGCCCTCTGAGCGTTATTTCTCCTGTCATTCCAACTTCCCTGCGGATCGGCTTTCCTGATAAAGCAGAAACGAGAGCAGTAGCAATCGTTATCCCCGCTGAAGGACCATCTTTCGGTACAGCCCCTTCTGGAACGTGGATGTGAATATCATTCTTTTCATGGAAATCAGGATCAATGTCAAGATCCTTCGCTTTTGAACGCACATAGCTGAATGCAGCCTGCGCAGATTCCTTCATCACATCACCAAGCTTACCCGTAAGGACAAGCTTGCCTTTTCCTGGTGACAGGGAGACTTCGATCTGGAGTGTATCACCGCCGACTGTTGTATAAGCGAGTCCAGTGGCAACGCCCACCTGGTCTTCCAGCTCAGCCTGCCCATACCTGAATTTAGTCTTGCCAAGGAAGTCCTCAACATTCTTTTCACTGACAATCACGCGCTTTTTCTCACCGGAAACAACGATTTTCGCCGTTTTCCGGCAGATGGATGCAAGCTGCCTCTCAAGCGAACGTACACCTGATTCACGAGTATAATAACGGATCACCTTTGTAATGGCTTCATCCTTCATCTGCAGCTGTGATTTTGACAGACCATGATCCTTGATTTGTCTAGGAAGCAAATGGTCCTTGGCAATATGCAGCTTTTCCTGCTCTGTATAGCCAGCAATATTGATGATTTCCATCCTGTCCAGCAATGGACCTGGTACAGTCGAAAGATTATTGGCTGTTGCGATGAACATGACCTTTGATAGGTCATATGCCTCTTCAATATAATGATCGCTGAAATTATGGTTCTGTTCCGGATCCAGTACCTCGAGCATCGCAGCAGATGGATCACCGCGGAAATCACTGGACATTTTATCGATTTCATCCAAAAGGAATACAGGGTTAATCGTACCTGCCTTTTTCATCCCCTGGATGACCCGTCCTGGCATAGCGCCGACATATGTCCTTCTGTGCCCGCGGATTTCTGACTCGTCACGGACTCCGCCTAAAGAAACCCTTACAAAATTACGGTTCAGGGATTTCGCGATCGACCTTGCAAGACTCGTTTTACCGACTCCTGGAGGTCCAGCCAGACAAAGAATTGGTCCCTTCAAAGAGTTTGTCAGCTTCTGGACTGCCAGATATTCAAGAACTCTTTCCTTTACCTTCTCAAGTCCATAATGGTCCTTATCAAGGATTTTTTCTGCCTTGCTGATATCAAGGTCATCCTCTGTCGATTTTGACCACGGCAAAGCAACAAGCCATTCGATATAGTTCCTGATAACGGCACTTTCTGCTGATGTTGTCGGAACCTTTTCATAACGGTCAAGTTCCTTCAAAGCTGTTTCCTTCACATTTTCAGGCATGCCAGCAAGCTCGATTTTTTCGGTCAGCTCAGCAATTTCTCCTGTCTTCCCTTCCTTTTCACCAAGCTCTTTTTGAATTGCCTTCATCTGTTCACGCAGATAATATTCCTTTTGGGTCCGTTCCATCGAACGCTTAACCCGCTGGCCAATCTTCTTCTCAAGGCCCAGAACTTCTTTTTCATTATGGATGATTTCAATGACACGATTCATCCGTTCCTTGATCTCAATCGTCTCAAGAATTTCCTGTTTCTCTTTTAACTTAAGAGGCAAATGGGAGGCGATGATATCCGCCATCCTGCCTGGCTCCTCAATGTCTGAAACAGATGCATACGTTTCCGCAGAAATCTTCTTGGACATTTTTATGTATTGTTCGAAATACTCAAGCATCGTTCTCATCAATGCTTCATCTTCGACATCCTTGGATTCATCGTCTTCGAACGTCCTTACCTTACAGGAGAAATGGTCATTTTCATCAGAAATTTCAATGATTTCAGCTCTCGACAATCCTTCAACCAATACACGGATCGTTCCGTTCGGGAGCTTCAGCATTTGCTTGACGCGAGTCAATGTACCCATCTGATACAAATCCTCTTCGCCTGGTTCATCTATGGATATATCCTTTTGGGTTGTGAGATAGATTAAATGGTCATCCACCATTGCCTTCTCCAGTGCCTGTACCGATTTTTCACGCCCCACATCCAAATGCAGGACCATCGTCGGATATACAAGTAAACCGCGCAGCGGCAGGAGAGGGACAGTGTGTTCGTTTTTATTCGCCATGACATTGCACCTCCAACATGCATTGTATCAAACCATAAGTATAATAATACTTTGTTGTTCAATTCTATCGTATTTATTTTCAAGTGTCTAATATCAGCACCGATAAGCCTCATTGATTAGTATCCTGATATTCATGTGAAAATATGTCCACATCTGAAGTTACTTTCGAAAGCAGACGAGATTATTTTTGGGAAGGATCTGATATACCGTCCCATACCCTCTTTCCTTTTTCATGGAAAAATAAACCCACTTTATTGCTGTGCGAAATTTTTTAAGAGAGTTTGGAGATTTGTAGCTACCTGATTAGCAGATGCCATCTTGACCCATAATGCACGCTGATTAGGAAAAAAGCCTTAAAAAAGAACGCCGGCAAGCGTTCTTCTTTAAGGGCTCTATTCTCAAACTATTCTGCTAGGATTAAATTACCTAAGTTCCTTCACAAAATGAATGCTTTTTAGGAGAAAAGAGCTTGATTAGCTCGTCTCTTTTTGAGTCAATTCATCGGCTGCTTTAATGATTTGCTCTCTTGGATGATCTTTTACAAGGGCAATTTCAAATACTTCATTCAGGTGGGTGACGGGAATGATCTCTATATCGGTGATTTCATTCAGAATCGTCTGGACATTTTCTTTTGGAATGATCACCTTTTTGGCACCTGCTTTTTTTGCTGCCTTCACTTTAGGAAAGACACCGCCAATTGGCTTCACATTGCCGTGAATGCTAATTTCACCTGTCATCGCGACCGTATTGTCCATCGGGATTTTATAGATGGCTGAATAAATCCCTGTCGCCATTGCGATTCCGGCAGAAGGGCCATCGATTGGAGTGCCGCCAGGGAAGTTGACATGGATGTCGAATTCATCGGCTGGAACGCCCATCGACCTAAGGACAGTGATGACATTTTCAATCGAACCTCGCGCCATACTCTTACGTCGTATTGATTTTCCCTGTCCGCCAATACTCTCTTCATCGACGATACCAGTTATATTGATGGACCCTTTTTCCTTTGCTTTGATGACCGTCACTTCGATTTCGAGAAGTGCGCCTGTATTGGGACCATACACAGCCAAGCCATTAACTAGGCCGACTGCTGATTTTTCATTAATCCGTCTTTCCATCCTTGGCGTCAGCTGGCTTGAATGGACCACCCATTCAATTTCCTCTTCTTTAATATAGGTCCGTTCATCTGTTATTGCCAATCCTGCGGCAATCTGCACCATATTAACGGCTTCACGTCCATTACGGGCATAATTCGATAAAATCTCAATCGCTTTTCCACTCATAGTCAGCTGTACTTTTTCTGCAGCATTCCTTGCTACTTCAGAAATTTCCTCCTGGGTTAGCTCACGGAAAAATACTTCCATGCATCTCGACCTGATTGCCGGAGGGATTTCACTTGGAGTTCTCGTCGTTGCTCCGACAAGACGGAAGTCTGCCGGGAGCCCATTTTTGAAGATATCATGGATATGGCTTGGTATTTGCGTGTTTTCTTCATTATAATACGCACTCTCCAAGAACACTTTCCTGTCTTCCAATACTTTTAAAAGCTTGTTCATTTGGATAGGATGCAGTTCACCAATTTCATCAATGAATAATACTCCGCCATGTGCATTGGTAACAGCACCTTGTTTCGGCTGTGGAATACCCGCTTGGCCCATCGCACCGGCTCCTTGATAAATTGGATCATGAACAGATCCGATCAATGGGTCGGCGATTCCTCTTTCATCAAACCTAGCCGTCGTGGCATCCAACTCAACAAATACTGAAGATTTTTTGAAGGGGGATTTTTCGTTTTGCTTAGCTTCTTCCAATACCAGTCTGGCCGCAGCTGTTTTCCCTACTCCAGGCGGTCCATAAATGATGACATGCTGAGGATTCGGTCCACATAAGGCAGCTTTTAGTGCCTTAATTCCATCTTCCTGTCCAACAATATCCCTGAAGCTTGATGGTCTGACTTTTTCAGCTAGCGGTTCACTCAAGGAAACCGATCTCATTTTCCTTAACTGTTCCATTTCCTTTCGGGATTCCCGATCAATTGATACCTTTTGAGTCCGCTGATTTTTAAGTAAATTCCAGAAATACAGCCCGATGATGATTCCAAAAAACAGCTGTATGAACAAGGCGATTCCGGTCCAACTCAATTATATTCCCTCCCGTAAGTTGATACTATTGGCTTTAACCTAGTATCTCCCTGAGAGTGTTGGAATAAACAATATTTTCAAGTGAATTTTCCCATCTGGAGAGACACTGGTATGGCAGTGAAATGAATAGATTTTCCGATTCTCCGGTAGATTTGAAGAAGATTCGGACACCATTTCAGCCCACACCACTATATCTGTCTTAAGCTGACCTTACTTTTGACAGCTTTTCCTCTTTTAGCAACAAACCTGTCTTAAGTTGCCCTTTCTTCTGACAGCTTGTCCTCCTTTAGCAACAAACCTGTCTTAAGTTGCCCTTTCTTTTGACAGCTTTTCTTCCTTTAACACCCAACCTGTCTTAAGTTGCCCTTTCTTTTGACAGCTTTTCTTCCTTTAACACCCAACTTGTCTTAAGTTACCCTTTCTTTTGACAGCTTTTCTTCCTTTAACACCTAACCTGTCTTAAGTTGCCCTTTCTTTTGACAGCTTTTCTTCCTTTAACACCCAACTTGTCTTAAGTTGCCCTTACTTCTGACAACTTTTCTTCTTTTCATCCCAAACCTGTCTTAAGTTGCCCTTTCTTTTGACAGCTTTTCCTTCTTTAACATCAAACCTGTCTTAAGTTGCCTTAACTTTTGACAGCTTTTCTTCCTTTAACACCCAACCTGTCTTAAGTTGCCCTTTCTTTTAACAACTTTCAATGCGGGGTCCTCTAAAGAAAAAAATCCCGGTGAATATTCACCGGGATCTGAGTTATTAAGCTGAATTTCTTTCGTCTTTAAGTACTGTTCCGTCTTCTAGCACTAGCTTTGGCGGCATGCTGTTTTCGATTGTTTCTTTTGTGATGATACATTTAACAATGTCATCACGTGAAGGAAGGTCGAACATGACGTCCAGCATGATGCCTTCGATGATTGAACGAAGTCCGCGCGCACCTGTTTTGCGTTCAATTGCTTTCTTTGCAATTTCAATCAGGGCATCGTCTTCGAATTCAAGCTCGACATCATCTAGCTCAAGCATTTTTTGATACTGCTTTACAAGAGCATTCTTCGGTTTTGTCAGGATTTCGACTAGCGCTTCTTCATCAAGTGGAGTCAAGCTGGCAATTACCGGAAGACGACCGATGAATTCAGGGATTAACCCAAATTTCAGCAAGTCTTCAGGAAGTACTTTAGACAGCAATTCCTTCTTGTCTAGATCTTCCTCTTTCTTTTCTGAACCAAAGCCAATGACTTTCTGGCCAAGGCGGCGCTTGATGATCTGCTCGATTCCGTCGAATGCTCCACCGCAAATGAACAGGATATTCGTCGTATCGATTTGGATGAATTCTTGATGAGGATGCTTTCGTCCACCTTGTGGCGGTACGCTCGCAACTGTTCCTTCAAGAATTTTCAATAGTGCCTGCTGTACGCCTTCACCGGAAACATCTCTAGTAATAGAAGGGTTTTCGGATTTTCTGGCAATCTTATCGATTTCATCGATGTAAATGATTCCTTTTTCGGCTTTTTCTACATCGTAATCAGCAGATTGGATCAGTTTCAGAAGAATGTTTTCAACATCTTCTCCAACATAACCCGCTTCCGTCAATGATGTTGCATCCGCAATTGCGAACGGAACATTAAGAATACGTGCCAATGTTTGGGCAAGTAAAGTTTTACCGCTTCCTGTCGGCCCAATCATCGCAATATTACTCTTTGACAGTTCCACATCATCGATTTTGCTGTTCGAGTTGATACGCTTATAGTGATTGTAAACGGCTACAGATAAATTTTTCTTTGCCTGATCCTGGCCAATTACATACTCATTAAGAATATCGCGGATTTCCTGTGGCTTCGGAACATCCTTGAACTCCACTTCTTCTTCGGTGCCAAGTTCTTCTTCAACGATTTCTGTGCATAATTCAATACACTCGTCACAGATATAGACGCCTGGCCCTGCCACCAATTTGCGGACTTGATCCTGCGTCTTGCCGCAGAAAGAACATTTGAGCTGCCCTTTTTCATCATTAAATTTGAACAATGCCTTCACCCCTTGAGTACTTCTAAACATATATAAAGCTGCGATTCATAAGCAAACGATCAGTTAAGTAACAGTTTTTCTGCTGCTATCGAGCAGGTATGTATTGCATTGTATCACATTTTGCCATAGTACAGGAAATAATAACCCTCGGCCGTTTTTGTTTCGCGCTTATGAATCGAAAAAAATATGTACTAACTCATCTTATCCATAAATCGAGCCGTTAAATCGACTTAGAGCAAATTGCTAAAAAATTATGTATGTATATCGGTGTTAATTGTAGAAAACAAGGCACGATTTACTCGCGCCTTGTTTCTATCTTATAAACTAAGTATAAAATTCACTTCGAGAAATGTCTAGCTTCAGCGCCTAGCCCCTCGAGTCACTTCGGTCCGCCCAATGAAGTCAAAGAACGACTTCACCGGTCGGCCCTCCAGTGCTTGCCGGGGCTGACCAAGGCGCTTACGCTTTTCTATTATTATGCAACAGTTTTACTGTTTTCTACAAGGAAATCAACTGCTTTTTTCAATTGAAGGTCGCCTTTGATTCCATCCAGGCTTCCGCCTAGTGCTGCTTGGATTTGATCAGCAGTCATATTGTACATTTCAGACATTTTTTGAAGCTCTGCACTTACTTCTTCATCAGTAACTTCGATGTTTTCAGCTTTTGCGATAGCTTCAAGAGTCAGATTTACACGAACGCGTGTAGCAGCTTCTTCTTTCATTTGTTCGCGAAGAGCAGTTTCATCTTGACCAGAGAACTGGTAGTACAGGTCAAGGTTCATGCCTTGCATTTGAAGGCGCTGTTCGAATTCGTTAACCATACGGTCGATTTCAGTGTTGATCATTGATTCAGGAACTTCGATTTCAGCGTTAGCTGCTGCTTTTTCTACAACAGTGTCACGTTCGAAGTGTTCTTTTTGGTGTGCTTTATCGTGTGCAAGACGATCTTTGATCTTCGTCTTAAGCTCATCTAAAGTTTCAACTTCTTCGTCAGCATCTTTAGCGAACTCGTCATCTAGAGCTGGAAGTTCTTTTCCTTTGATTTCGTGAATTTTCACTTTGAAAGTTGCAGGCTTACCAGCAAGTTCAGCTGCATGGTATTCTTCTGGGAAAGAAACCTCTACATCTTTTTCTTCGCCAGTAGCTGTTCCAACTAGCTGTTCTTCGAAGCCAGGGATGAATGAACCTGAACCAAGTTCAAGTGCATAGTTTTCAGCTTTGCCGCCTTCGAAAGCTTCGCCATCAACGAATCCTTCGAAATCGATGACCACACTGTCGCCATTTTCAGCTGTGCCTTCTTCTTTAACAACAAGCTCAGCTTGCTTTTCTTGCATTGCTTTCAATTCGTTCTCTACTTCTTCATCTGTTACGTTTGTGTCGAATGCTTCTACTTCAAGTCCTTTGTACTCGCCAAGCTTTACTTCAGGCTTAACTGTAACAGTTGCCTTGATGATCAAGCTCTTGCCCTTTTCGATTTGTTCTACATCGATTTCAGGGCGGTCAACTGGCTCGATTCCAGTTTCGTCGATTGCATTTGCATATGCTTCTGGAAGAAGGATATCAATTGCATCCTGATATAAAGACTCTACGCCGAAACGCTTCTCGAACATTTGGCGAGGCATTTTCCCTTTACGGAATCCTGGTACGTTAATTTGCTTAACGACTTTCTGGAATGCAGCGTCAAGACCTTTATTGACCTTTTCTGCATCTACTTCAATTGTTAGAACCGTTTGGTTCCCTTCTCTTTTTTCTACCTTTGCAGACATATAGTTCCCTCCAACAATAATCTATTGTCATTTTAATTCGACGATGAATACTCTTGTTTACCAAGCAATATTCCAGATTAAATGTAAAATAGAATGATTTTTACATAATACAACCACTACATTATAACACAGGATTATTTCGTTTCAACAGCTTGGACTATATTATCGGGTAAGAAATTTCTTCTAGCTTCCGGATAAAGTCCAGAACCTGTTCAGTCTCCTCAACTTCGCTTTCGTATATTTCAGCAAATGACTCTAGCGGATCTTCAAATCCGTAATACTCATTGGCGATATAATGGCAGGTAGCGGCCCATGCCGAAGCCTTGCCGAGCGGCAGGTCAAAAGGATAAACCAAAAAGAAATATCGCTCGATCAATCTTTGTACATTTTCAAATAGGACAGGATCATCACTTTCGATTTCATCGCTTAATAGCTGGATGACTCCACTGGTCTCGATATACTCCTTTAGTTCAGGTAATTGATCTGGTCTGAAGGATGCTGTCCAACTGAATTTATGGACCGGAATTTCTTCAGCATATTCTTGTTCTTTCAATATATTAAGCAGCATGGTTTTCAAGAAGGGATGGCCTTCCTCGGATGCGATATACTCCCTTACCTTTTTAATGTAGGGACGGATATTCACTTTTGCGAGACCCGCAGCCGCCATTACCTGGTCGTTCGGATTCTTGTAATTAAATAGATTAAGTTCTTCCTCTTCAGGTTCCTCTTCAAAACTATCAAAGGACTCGATTTCCGTTTCGCCATTCAGCATCCGCTTGGCAAATTCAAGCATGGTGATGAAGTGCTCATGCTTTTCAGCCGGGATCTCTCGTTCTTCCAGAAGAGCTTCTATGGTCGTAACAATTTCGTTGTACTCATTCAACTGGACCAGGATCATGAGATACATGTCAATCACTTGTATGTAGTCACCCAGCCCTCCTCGGAGCATCTTCGCAACGATTTCCTTCGCCTGTTGGGCATTGCCTGCTTCATAATTTGCAAGAGCAAGGCCAATGAATACGTCACTATTCTCAGGATCATGCTCCAAGGCTTGTTCCAGATACTGAATTGCATCCCTGTACCTATGCTCTTTTAAATAATCCAGGCCCTTTTCCAACAGACGTTTTTCCAGGCCGGGAAACAGGATCACATTATCCTTATTTGATTCCTGTTTTTTCATACACATACCGCCTTACATATATTAGTTCACTCTAGAAATTTCAATACTCTATTCTTCATTTGTTCCGCTTTTTTAGAAAGTTTAGCACGAATTCCTGAAAAAACAAAAAGATTCACAAGCATCGCCTGTGAATCCATCTTATTAGATTACTTTTTCTATATACTTCTGCTCATAGTCTCTAATGCTTTCTTCAAGCTGGAGGGTGAGTTCAATCTCATCCCAGCCATTCAGCAGCATATTATACCAGTATGGACTGATATCAAAATTCGCCTCAAATCCCTGATTGTCATAAACTCGCTTTTGTTCAAGCGATACAGTCATTTCATACTCACGACCGCTTGCTTTCTCCAGCAAAAAGGATACATCTTCTAATGGCAGTTCAATCGGCAGGATTCCGTTTTTCAGGCAATTTTGTTTGAAAATATCAGCAAATGACGGGGCGATCACCACCTTGAAACCGTAATCCAATAACGCCCATGGCGCGTGCTCCCTGGAAGAACCGCAGCCAAAATTCTCATTCGCTGCTAAAATGGATGCACCTTCGTTATCTGGATGATTGAGTTCGAATTGGTCATTAAGCTCTCCGTTTGAATGATAGCGCCAGTCATAGAACAGGTACTGTCCAAAACCCGTTTTTTCAACTTTCTTTAGGAATTGCTTTGGAATGATTTGATCCGTGTCCACATTAGTCCTGTCCATTGCAGCGACTTTTCCCTTTAGTTCTGTAAATCCAGACATTGCAGGCTCCTTTCATTGCAAAATATATTTTTGTAAAACTACATTCAGCAAATTAGTACTAAAATGACCCGAAAGATACCGTTTCGGGTCATTTTTTACAGGTGAATTCTTTGCTGGAAAAATTATTCTCTTACTCAATCACGGTAATTGCACGAATAAATCCGTTAATTGCACGCTCAAGGCTATTAATTGAACGAATTACTCCATTAATTGCACCATTGATCTTATTAATTGCACTATCGACCTTAATTTGGAAAAAATTTAAACCGTTATTCCGGCCATTGACCTGACATCGACAAAATGTCCATGAAGTGCGGCAGCCGCTGCCATTGCCGGGCTGACTAAATGGGTACGTGCGCCTGCACCCTGCCTGCCTTCGAAATTGCGGTTAGAAGTGGAAGCACAATGCTCGCCAGCTGGCACAGTGTCTGCGTTCATGCTCAGGCACATGCTGCAGCCGGATTCACGCCATTCAAATCCCGCTTCAATAAAAACCTTGGCAATTCCTTCTGCTTCTGCTGCCTTCTTTACTTGCTGAGAACCAGGTACGACAATCGCATTGACTCCAGAGGCAACTTTTTTCCCTTTAACCACCTCGGCGGCTGCCCTGAGATCCTCTATTCTTGAATTGGTGCAGGAACCGATAAAAACTTTCGTTACATTAATATCTGTAATCAACTGCCCCTCCGTCAGCCCCATATATTCGAACGCTCTTTGAACGGACTTTCTTTCTGCCTCACTAACGCATTCAGCCAGATATGGCACTCTGTCCGTAACCGGCGCAGTCATTGATGGATTAGTACCCCAGCTGACCATCGGCGCGATGGAATTGCCATCTACCGTGATGGTGTAGTCATACTCAGCGTCATCATCAGAGCTGAGCTGCTGCCATTCAAGAATTTGATCGAGAAAGGCATCTCCTTGCTCAACATATTTCCTTCCATTTAAATAAGCAAAGGTTTTATCATCAGGGGCGACAAGAGAAGCCTTAGCCCCTCCTTCAATCGACATATTGCAGATGGTCATCCTTTCCTCCATCGACATCTTCCTGATGGCCACGCCGCAAAATTCAATGACATAACCAGTACCGAAATTGACTCCATACTTACTGATAATGGATAGAATGAGATCCTTTGCGCTCACTCCCGGTGCAAGCGAGCCTGTCACCTCGACCTTCAGTGTCTTCGGCTTCATTTGCCAGAGCGTTTGAGTGGCCAGCACATGCTCAACCTCACTCGTACCAATTCCGAATGCCAGTGCTCCGAACGCTCCATGCGTCGAAGTGTGGCTGTCCCCGCATACAATCGTCTTTCCAGGCTGAGTCAGCCCCAGTTCTGGCCCGATGACATGGACGATGCCTTGTTCAGGACTGTCAAGGTCGGCCAGGGTAATGCCGAATTCAAGACAATTATTCCTTAACGTATCCATCTGGGTTTTGGCAACAGGGTCATTGATTTCAAACCGGTTGACGGTCGGTACATTGTGGTCCATGGTCGCAAACGTCAAATCCGGCCGCCTAACTGACCTATTTTTCAGCCTCAGTCCCGAAAAAGCCTGCGGGGAGGTTACCTCATGAACAAGATGCAGGTCGATATACATCAGGTCCGGTTTGCCTTCTTCCCGGCGCACTACATGCTTCTCCCAAATTTTTTCGATGATTGTTTTCCCCAATAATACCCTCCCCTTTTTAGATGCATTTGTATTTGTACGAAAAGCCATCGCTGTAAAAATCGCAAAATTGACAAGTTTAAATTTTCGAGTTGGACTCTTTCATCATGCGTAAGCACTCATGATATTCAGGATCGCTTCATTGTCCAGCAGTGCGGCTTTGATTTCCTCGACCATTCCTTCAGTTGTTAAAAATGGTGTGCCAAATACGGCAATGTCGCGGGTTCTGCTGCCAGCGTCCAGTACCTGCTGTACGGCATTCTCAATCGCTTCAGCTTCTTCTTCAAGACCGAAGGACAGACGAAGCATCATTGCGGCTGACAGGATCATCGCGATTGGATTAGCGGCATTCATACCAGCGATATCTGGTGCGGAACCATGGATTGGCTCATACAGATAGGGCCCAGCAGCCGAAACGCTGGCAGATGGCAGCATGCCTAGCGAGCCGGTCAGCACGGATGCTTCGTCGCTTAAAATATCACCAAACATATTTTCAGTAACCAGCACATCGAACTGGCGCGGGTTCTTGATGAGCTGCATCGCGGCATTATCGACCAGCATATGCTCAAGCTGGACATCTGGAAAATCCTTAGCCACCTCTTCTGCTGTCTCGCGCCACATTCGGCTCGATTCTAAAACATTCGCCTTATCTACAGAAGTGACCTTACTTTTTCTCATGGCAGCTAGCTCAAATGCATAGCGGATGACTCTCTCCATCTCGTTTTTCTGATAATACAATGTATCTACCACAGATGCCTCGCCTTTTTGGATCGATCTTTCACTCGGTTTTCCAAAATAAAGTCCGCCGGTCAATTCCCTGACCACTATCATGTCAGCTCCTTCAACGACTTCCTTGCGCAGCGGCGAGATTTCGGAAATGCTAGAGTAGTATTGAACCGGGCGGACATTCGCATAAAGCCCGAGCTCTTTCCGGATTTTCAACAGTCCTTTTTCAGGGCGAATATGACCAGGCATCCGGTCCCACTTAGGGCCGCCGACAGCGCCTAACAGGACGGCGTCACTTCCCTTGCAGAGATCAAGGGTATGCTCCGGGAGCGGGGTTCCAAATTCATCGATTGATGCTCCGCCGATATCTCCATAAGTAAACTGGAACTTATGGTTGAAAAGCTCAGCAACTGCCTGGAGGATGGTAACCGCCCCCCTGCTTACTTCTTTGCCTACGCCATCTCCTGGCAGGATTGCGATCCTTTTTTCCATTCCATTCGCCTCCGAATTCTTAAATGTATTTTTTAACCGTTGACTGCGACTTTCTTTGTTTCTTCCATATATAGAACTCTATTGACTGCATTTAAGTAAGCTTTTGCTGAAGCTTCGAGTACATCCTGTGCAAGGCCTCTGCCACTCGTCTCGATACCGCCGAAATCCAGCTTTACATACACCTGGGCGAGGGCATCCCTGCCGGCTCCAACAGACTGAATCCGGTAATCAAGCAATCTTGCTTTTTCGTTCATGCAATTTTCAAGCGTATTGTATAAAGCTTCAATACTGCCTGACCCTGTGGAGGCTTCTTGGATTTTTTCATTTTGGCAGCCAAACAATGTAACGGTCGCCGTGGGTACCTGGTTCGTTCCATACTGGACCTGGATGGAATCAAGACGATAATATTGCTGTTCTTTTGACAGCTTCTCTTCGAGGATGATGGCCACGAGGTCGTCATCCGTCATTTCTTTCTTCCTGTCTGCAAGTTCCTTGAATACGGAGAATAATTGATTGATATCATCATCTGGAACTGACAGTCCTATTTCGTTCAGCCTGTTCCGAAAAGCGTGGCGTCCAGAATGCTTTCCGAGAACCATCGAGTTATTTTGCAAGCCAACAAGTTCCGGTGAGATGATTTCATAGGTTGTTTTCTCCTTCAGAACCCCATCTTGGTGGATTCCCGACTCATGGGCAAAGGCGTTTCTGCCAACCACGGCTTTATTCGCTGGTACCGTCATACCCGTCAATTTGCTGACAAGGCTGCTTGTTCTGCTGATTTCTTTAAGGTTCAGTCCCGTTTTCGCCTGGTAGAAATCTTTGCGGATATGGAGCGCAACAGCAAATTCCTCGAGTGCCGCGTTTCCTGCCCTCTCACCGATACCGTTGATCGTTCCTTCAACCTGCGAAGCCCCTGCTGACACTGCTGCAAGCGAGTTGGCAATCGACATGCCTAGGTCATCATGACAATGTGCCGAAAGTTCCACTTTACTAATAGAAGGAACATTCTCTCGCAAGTAAGTGAATATTTGGCCGTATTCCTGCGGAGATATATAACCGACAGTGTCAGGAATATTGATGACCTTTGCACCAGCCTTGATGACCTCTTCCACGATTTCAGCAAGGAAATCAAGCTCTGTGCGGCAGGCATCCTCAGCAGACCATTGAATGACCGGAAACTTGGCTGCCGCATATTTCACGGTTCTTACCGCTGTTTCTACCACCTCAGCTTTTGTCTGCTTTAGCTTGTGTACCCTGTGGATGGGTGAAGTAGCGATGAATAGATGAAGCCTTGGCTCTGCTCCATGCTTCAATGCTTCCCAAGCAGCGTCGATATCCGTTGTAACCGATCTTGCCAGCCCTGTAACCGAACATCCTTTGATTTGGCGTGCAATTTCAGCCACAGAAGCAAAGTCCCCTTTGGATGCAGCCGGAAACCCCGCTTCAATAATGTCAACATTCAATCTCTCCAACTGCCTGGCAATCTCAAGCTTTTCGGAAAAATTCAGATTGACCCCGGCTGACTGCTCACCGTCCCTCAATGTCGTATCAAATATTTTAATTTTTCGCACTGGCAGCCACTTCTCTCTGCTTTTGTTTGTTGACAAACGGCATCATCTTTCTCAGTTCTCTTCCCACCTCTTCAATCTGGTGGCGATTTTCTTTTTCATTGATGCTATTGAAGACCGGTCTGTTGTTTTCATTTTCCTCAATCCAGCCCTTGGCGAAAGTTCCTTCCTGGATATCACTCAAAACTCTTTTCATTTCCTCTTTCACCTGGTCATTTACCACTCTCGGCCCGCTGACAAAATCTCCCCATTGAGCAGTGTCAGAAATTGAATAGCGCATTCCTTCGAGTCCGCCTTCATACATCAAGTCGACGATCAGCTTCAATTCATGCATCGTTTCAAAATAGGCCAGTTCTGGCTGATAACCTGCCTCGACAAGTGTTTCGAAGCCTGCTTTCACGAGCGATGTCAAACCGCCGCATAATACAGCCTGCTCACCGAAAAGATCTGTTTCGGTTTCTTCCTTGAAGGTTGTCTCCAGTGCCCCTGCCCTCAGCGCACCAATCGCTTTCGCATACGCAAGTGCAAGTTCCCTTGCACTGCCTGACACATCCTGATGGATCGCGAACAATGCCGGCACGCCTGCTCCTTCTTGATACGTCCTCCTTACCAAATG
The DNA here is from genome assembly GCF_053543455.1 of Mesobacillus sp. LC4. Classification (NCBI taxonomy): domain Bacteria; kingdom Bacillati; phylum Bacillota; class Bacilli; order Caryophanales; family Bacillaceae; genus Mesobacillus; species Mesobacillus sp. LC4. Next base: position 82,593 of record NZ_JBGCUB010000001.1, on the reverse strand, counting down.
CCCAGGTCCTTTTGGTGCGACAAGCAGTACATCACAGCTTTCAGGAGGGACAATTTGGTTAAAATGCACGTTAAAACCGTGGGCAAACATAAGTGCCTGGCCTGACAGCTGAGGCTCGATTTCATTTTTATAAACAGCAGTCTGCCTCTCATCCGGCAGCAGAATCATGACTACATCTGCTGCTGCCACAGCTTCGGCAACTGTTTTAACATCGAAGCCATCCTGTTCCGCTTTCTCCCATGACTTCCCTTTTCTCAAACCGATGACAACCTCAACCCCGCTGTCGCGAAGATTCTGGGCATGTGCATGACCCTGTGATCCATAACCAACTACTGCCACTGTTTTTCCGTTAAAATAAGCCTCATTTGCATCACCGTTATAGTACATTTTCTCCATTTTACCTCTCCCTTTCCGAAAAAAAATTTAGTTTCTGATTGATTGCTGATTTCTACTCGGTTATTGCACTTCTATTAATGCTGATTTCTTTCGAATTAGCATCATCGTAGTTGTTTGTGAAAAGCTAATGAATTTCATCAAACAAAAGAAAACGATTTTTGCTGTCCGGTCCGCTGGTTCCCTCTTGGGAATGCTGTCGTTCCTGTACGAGCCAACTCTCTGATTCCATATGGTTTAATCAAATCGATAAACGCCTCGATTTTTTCCGTTTCGCCTGTCAATTGGATGATGATGCTATCCTTGCTGACATCGATGACCGAGGCCCGGAATGGTTCTATGATCGAATAGATCTCTGCTCGATTGTGCGGCAGGACGGGCACCTTCAAGAGGACGAGCTCCCGGGCGACAATCGCCTGGTCGCTGATGTCCGCAACCTTCAGGACATCAATCTGCTTATTGAGCTGTTTGGTGATCTGTTCGACCATTCCATCATTCTCCACATGGACAACACAGGTAATGCGCGAGACTCCCTTTTGTTCTGTAAGGCCTACCGAAATGCTCTCAATATTGTAGTTCCTCTTAGAAAATAGATTTGTAATCCTGTTAAGTACTCCTGGCCGGTTCAACACGGTCATTGTTATGATTCTTTTCATTTCTTCACTCCCACCATTTCGTGGATTCCTTTCCCGGGTGCAATCATCGGGTAGACATTTTCAGCTCCATCGACCCTGAAATCGAGCAGCACCGGTTCTTTGTCGTGCATCACCTTATCCAGGATCATGTGCGCTTCTGCTTCGGAGTGGATTTCAAACCCTTTGATTCCATAGGCCTCGGCCAGTTTTACAAAAGATGGCTGTACCGGATTTTTACTGTGTGAATATCTTTCTTTATAAAAAATTTCCTGCCACTGCCTAACCATCCCAAGCGCCTTGTTATTGAATATCGCTATTTTGATAGGAAGCTGAAATTCAGCAATGACCGCGAGCTCCTGTGTTGACATCTGGAAGCCGCCATCTCCTAGCACGGCCACAACACAGGCTTCCGGGTCTGCCAGCTGTGCGCCGATGCTGGCAGGGAGGCCGAATCCCATTGTCCCGAGCCCTCCTGATGTCACCCATCGATCTGAATGCTGGAGTTGATAATATTGGGCCGCCCACATCTGATGCTGGCCGACATCTGTCACTACAATCGCTTCGCCCTCCGTTTTTTCGTAAAGGAGTTCCATCACCTTTTGCGGTTTAAGTACTTCGCTGTTTTCGTAATGATATGGGAAATCCTTCTTCCAGGCTGATAGCGATTCTGCCCAATCTTCCTGTTGAGGTGGACTGCCTTCAAGACCAAGCAACTGTCTTAACGCCTCTCCGGCATCACCGACGACCGGAATTTGCGTTGGCACATTTTTACCGATTTCAGCCGGGTCGATATCAATATGGGCAACAGCAGCTTTTGGAGCGAAATGCTTTAGATTTCCAGTCAGACGATCATCGAATCTTGCTCCGATATTGATCAGCAGGTCACAATGATAAAGCGCCATATTGGCTGTATAGCAGCCATGCATGCCCGCCATCCCAAGGAATAATCCATGATTAGCCGGGAAGCCTCCCAACCCCAGTAAGGTGTGGACAACATGAAGGTCTTGCTGCTCTGCATATTCTTTTAGTAGATTTGAAGCCTTTGCATGGAGAACACCTGCCCCGGCGAGAATGACCGGCCGTTTTGCCCTGCTTACTGCTTCCGATAGTTTTCTTACCTGAAGGTAATTAGGCTCCGTTGTCGGCTGGTAACCAGGAAGCTGGATTTCCTCCTCAGCTGGCACTGCCGCTACACCCGCTGCAAGGTCTTTCGGAAAATCGATCACCACAGGGCCAGGTCTTCCGCTTGTCGCGATATAAAATGCTTCCTTGATAATCCTCGGAATGTCTTTTATATCCCGGACTTGATAGTTGTACTTTGTTATTGGTGTGGTGATCCCAAGGATGTCTGCTTCCTGGAAGGCGTCTGTACCAATCACCCCTGTCGCAACCTGGCCAGTGAAGACGACCAGCGGCAAGGAATCCATCATCGCATCGGCAATGCCGGTGATGATATTGGTCGCTCCCGGTCCAGAAGTAGCTATCACCACGCCAGGTTTCCCGCTGACCCTCGCATATCCTTCAGCTGCATGGATCCCTCCCTGTTCATGCCTTGGCAGCACATGAAGAATTTTAGAATCATAGAGTTTGTCGTAAATCGGAAGGACAGCTCCTCCTGGGTAGCCGAAGATGACTTCGACATTTTCCTTTTCCAGGGCCTTAATCAGTAAATCTGCACCGCTTACCTTTTTTGTTTTCGCCTTTGTTTCCTGCAAGGCTGCTTCCATTTATCGAACCTCCCACTTTTAACTCACTTGATTTTTACAAAATAAAAAAGCCCATCCATCTCCATATGCCTAAGGTTGCCCTAGGCAAAGGGATGGAATAGGCTTTATCTCCTTGTTCCACGGTACCACCCTTCTTCACGCTTTAAGCGTGCGCTCGTGACAGCCTCAGCTGCCGGTTTTGATAACAAGTGCCAAGCACTCGACCAGTTTTACTAGGATTCCTTTCAAACTGGCGCTCCAGGGTGAGTTCATTTATTGCGGCATCACCGGCTTCCAGCAACCCCGGCTCTCTGTGCATGCTGATCGCAATAAATTACTTGTCCCTGTCCTCGCTTTATCCTTATTCAATTATTGCTTTTGGCTTTTAGATTATTAACTAACCTGATGCGCTTTTTCCGAATAAACCTGAATTCCGTCTGCCACTACTTTCGCCCTGAACTCACGCAAGATATTCTGTGTATGCGCTCCTGGTTCTCCATCGCCGATGACTCTTCCATCCACTTTGACGACCGCGATCACTTCTGCTGCCGTTCCTGTAAGGAAAACTTCGTCGGCTGTGTATACATCATGGCGGGTAAATGGTTCCTCCTTTACCTCGTACCCTAGATCTTTAGCAATATCGATAACCGCATTCCTGGTGATGCCTTCTAAAGCTCCTACATAACCTGGCGGTGTGAGGAATGTATTGCCTCTCACGATAAAAATATTATCCGCGGAACCTTCTGCAACATATCCCTGATCGTTCAGCATTAGCGCTTCACTTACATTTGCCAGATGAGCTTCGATTTTCACAAGAACATTATTTAAATAGTTCAGCGATTTCACTTTCGGGCTCAATACGTCTGGACGATTTCTTCTTGTCGCGACTGTCACGATCTCCAACCCTCGGTCATACAACTCTTTCGGGAAAATAGCCAGTGGCTCAACGATGATGACCACGTTCGCGCTCGGACACTTAAAAGGATCAAGTCCTAAGTCACCGACACCCCTGGAGACAACAATTCGGATATAAGCATCTCTCAGTTGATTCCGTTGCACCGTTTCAACAACCAGGCCGGTGAAATCCTCCTTGGAGTGTGGCATGTTCAGCATGATGGACTTGGCTGACCGGTAAAGCCGGTCCATATGTTCTTCCATCCTGAAAATATTGCCGCTGTATACCCGTATCCCTTCAAAAATACCGTCTCCGTATAAAAATCCATGATCATATACTGAAACTTTAGCATTTTCCTTGGTGACGAATTCCCCGTTTAAGTAAATCCACTGATCGGGCACAATAAACACTCCTTTAACAAATAGACGCTTTAAATTATTAAATTCACAGGTTAAAAAAATACAGTTTTACATTATCCAAAAATTGAATAGAAAACTATGACTCACTTTCGATGCATTTAACTTGTTTTTTTATTTGAGGATTATCTTACGCCCAATTCACCCCCTCGTCAACACCCTTTTTCTAAATTATTTGATAATTTAGATTAGTTAGTTAATTTGTATCCGCTTACATTGTTGATATATTCACATTTACAAAAAAATAAATTTTTTATTCAGGATGTGTTTTGACCTCAGTTCCTGAGGATGGACAAAACTTCAAGGCATAAAAAAAAACTCACCCAAAAGGTGAGTTAAGGTATGTAGTTTAAATGGCGTCCCAGGAGAGATTCGAACTCCCGACCGTACGCTTAGAAGGCGTATGCTCTATCCGGCTGAGCTACTGGGACGTGGTTGTTTTTTAAAGACAAGATTTATTATATTAGCCAAATAACTAAATGTCAATAAAAAATCAAAAACTTTTTTCTGAGGGAAACCTGCTGGCTCCCCTCAGAAAATCATTATAGTAGTTTTAATTTGTTTTGTGAAGTGAAAACTCTTGTCTCAACGCAGAAATCTCGCCATTTCCAAAGTCATAGATTCGCAATATCGCTTTTCCGCTTTCCAGCTCGAGTATGGCATAACTCTTTTCAGTTCTGCCGCGTGGAAGCCTGATGCTTCCAGGGTTGATGAACAGTACATCATCCACCATTTCTGCTCCCAGCAAATGAGAATGCCCAAAGCAGACGATATCAGCCTGCAGTTCTTTTGCCTTATAGTACAAGTTTACCAGTGTGGATTTCACTGAGTATAGATGCCCATGTGTCACGAAAATTCTCACGCCATTAATCACATGAATCTCCTCATCAGGGAAATTGCCATAAAAATCGCAATTCCCCTTCACCGAACTGAAATTCACAATCGCAGCATCACTTTCAGAAAGCTCTGAGTCTCCGCAGTGAATCATCAAGTCCACATCATTGCCATGCAGATTCTCAATTCCTTCAAGCACCTCAGTCGACCCGTGGCTATCACTGACAATCAGCACCCTACTCATTGCGTTCCTCACGCTCTTTTAGGAGCTCATCCAGCTTCCTGATCGCATTTGCCCTATGGCTGATCTTGTTTTTTTCGTCTGATGCCAATTCAGCCATCGATTTCCCTTTCGTCTCAACGAAGAAAATCGGATCATAGCCAAAACCATTGGTACCGCGTCTCTCCCCGAGGATTCTTCCTTCACACGTCCCGAATACAGTCACCGTCTCCTTGCCAGGCTCTGCCATCGCAAGTGCGCAGCAGAATCTTGCAGTGCGCTCGCTATCAGGGACACCCTGGAGTTCATCGAGAACTTTGTCGATATTGTTTTCATCATTTTTTTCAAGACCTGCGTATCGTGCCGAATAGACACCCGGCCGGCCTTCCAATGCATCAATTTCAAGCCCGGAGTCATCCGCGATCACTCTCACACCAAGGCTTTTAGCAATCGTTTCAGCTTTTAGTATGGCGTTTTCCTCAAAAGTTGAACCTGTTTCTTCCACATCTTCTAGCTCTGGATAATCGAGTAGAGTTTTCACCGCCAACCCTTTTGGTAAAAAAAGGTTCTCAAACTCCTTTGCTTTTCCGCTATTTTTTGTCGCGATAATGACTGAGTCCATTTTGAGATCTCTCCTATCTCCGTTTTCCGCCCTCAATTTTGGCAGTCAATTCTTCTCCGAGTGCTTCCTTTTGTTTCTCGAAAAGTTCTGAAATTCCATCTTGTGCAGCCTTTAAAAGATCCTGCAGCTGGCTGTATGAAAAAGTCGCTTCTTCCCCAGTGCCCTGCAGCTCAACAAATTCCCCATTTCCAGTCATGACAACATTCATATCGACATGGGCAGCAGAATCCTCGACATAATTCAAATCTACCACAACCTCACCGTTCTCTAAAACGCCTACACTCGTTGCAGCAAGGAAGTCTGTCACTGGAAAAGCAGACAACTTCTTTTGCTTGCTCAGCTTCTCAAGAGCCATAGCCATCGCAACAAAAGCACCTGTGATCGAAGCGGTACGCGTTCCGCCATCTGCCTGGATGACATCACAATCGACCCAAACTGTCCGCTCTCCTATAGCCTCGAGATTGACGACAGCGCGCAATGCCCTGCCAATCAAACGCTGGATTTCCATCGTTCTTCCGGAAATCTTACCTTTTGCCGCCTCACGTATATTCCTTTGTTCGGTAGCACGCGGGAGCATCGAGTATTCTGCCGTGATCCAGCCTTTGCCCGCTCCCCTCATGAATGGCGGAACGCGGTCCTCTATGCTGGCAGTGCAGATCACCTTCGTATCCCCAACAGAGATCAGTACCGAACCTTCTGGATGTTTCAAGTAATCCGTTTCAATATGTATTGGTCTTAATTGCAATGGTTCACGCCCATCAAATCGCATTATAAGTGTCCTCCTTCGCATGATAAAAGGCAGGCAGCCTGCCTTTGAACCACAATATAAATAAGAGGCAGGAAATACGCCTGCCTCTTTGGATGTCTTTAATTAGTATATCAAAATTTAGCTATTAAAAACTACCTGTGTTTACTTTTTCAGGCCTTGTGACTGGCTCTGCCAGTTTTTCTCCCGATTCTGTAAGGACATCAGCCTTTCCGTTCACCGTAAGGGCTACACTCTCTACACCCGTCTGTTCAGTAAGTGAAAGCACAAGCGAATTCAGCAAGTGTTCAGAGACCATTTTTTCTTCAAAGCTGCCGTAAATGGATTCATTGAAGTTCAATGTCACCTTGCCATCCTCAACCTTAGGTGCGTCAAGCAGCTTCACGCCTGACTGGAAGTCGGAGAGAAGATTGGATGCATACGCCGGCCCTTCAACAAGCTCGTTGACGATCGTGGTGATATTATCCTTAACAGCATTGCTGATACGCTTCGTTACTGGTACATAATAATACGCACCTTCTTCACCGCCAATATAATAAACCGTGACTGCTTTCGTGTTTGTGATATCAACAACATCGGAATTGTCCACATTGATGCCATCCGCACGGCTCAGCTCTCCTCCAATCGGAGTGCCGCCTACAGGCATTACTTCAAGAGGAGTGCCATTCATCTGAAGCTTCACTTCATCGACAGTATCGAATTGGGTGAGCGTCCATGTTACAGCCTGAAGGATCTTCTTTTCATCCTCTTTTTTATAGGTTGCAAATTCCTTTGAAAAATCAACGGTTGCTGTTCCGTCCTTGATGTTCACTGTCATTTGTGTGTCAGCTGGAAGGACGGCCCTGAAGCCATTTGGAAGCATTTGTTCGACAGGCCCATTTGCCACAAGGTACTCCAGAGCCTGCTGGGCGACTCCCTCTTTTTTCGGAAGTCCCATCGTCTGCGAGACGACATAACCATTTTTATCAATCAAATACAATTCTGTCTGAATGGATGTTTCAACCGCTTCTTTTCCATCCTCAGCTGTTTCTGTAGTAACATTTTCATCAAGTGCCTCTCCATCTTCCATGAGCGTGACATCCTGAGGAGGATCAATCTTTTTCTTTTCCTCGCCCCCGAACAGCCCACAGCCAGATAGGAATACCGTAGTTGCCAGTGTAGCAGCTGTAACGACCACAGCCTTTTTATTTTTTGACATATAAATCCCTCCAAAGACAGTTTGTACTAATATGTATACGAGCCTCTGGATATTTTAGACCGCCTTTGAGAAGATTTTAGTAATTAATTGATGATAAAGAAAACGACTCGGTTATAACCGATTGTTAATCTCAAAATGTTTCAAAAAGTAAACGGAAAAATTGCGCTTAAATTGGGAAATATCCTTATTTCCTTAAGTATAAGGGGAGGTTTTCCGTTTATTTAAACCAAAAAGCTGAATATCGTCTTAGTTAGTGCAGTTAACCGGAAATTCTCCGCTTATTTCTGCAGAAAAAGCGTCCGCTTTACACAATAGCAGAAAATTCTCCGCTTATGAGTTCTCATACCTACACCAAAATCAACAATGAATGATAACGAGTCAAAAAAATAAAAAAGACCTCCGTCACCGGAAGCCTAGTTAACCTTAACCTAATCTAATTTTTTCAACATGTTCAATCGGTCTCTCGAGCCACTGTGATGCTATGGATGAGAAAATCGTCCTTGAGCCCGTCATGTAATAATAATGCTCCGGAAGTTCCTCCCTGTCGGCAAACATATCGTTATGCCCGAGGATGGTGCTCACCTCACGCGCTGTTTCCTCGCCTGAGCTGATCACCTTGACATCTGGCCCCATCACTTCTTTAATGAGCGGCTCAAGCAAAGGATAGTGGGTACAGCCCAGGATTAATGTATCCAGCCCCTGGCCCCGCAATGGCTGAAGCGTTTCAGTTACGACTTTCTTTGCAACCCGTCCATCGTATTCTCCACTTTCTACGAGCGGCACGAATTTTGGGCAAGCAAGTGCTTCAATCGCCGTCCTTCGATTGATGGATTTCAATGCATGTTCATATGCACGGCTTTTTACCGTGCCTTCAGTTCCAATGATGCCAATTTTATAATTGTCCGTTACCTTGATCGCTGTCCTCGCACCTGGCTGAATGACACCTAACACTGGAATCGAGAGTTCATTCCTTATTTCGTCAAGTACCACGGCAGTCGCTGTATTGCATGCGATGACAAGCATTTTAATATTCTTTTCAAGCAGGAATCGGGTCATTTGCCAGGTGAACCTCTTTACTTCCTCAACTGGCCTTGGTCCGTACGGACAGCGAGCCGTATCACCGACATAGATAATCTGTTCATACGGGAGCTGCCTCATCACTTCCTTGGCAACCGTTAACCCACCTACTCCTGAATCAATGATTCCGATTGGTCGATTCAAAAAACTCGCCTCATTCTTCTCGCATTTCTTGATGTAATTTCGCTAAGCCCTCTTTAAGGGATAATATTTCATCACCTGAAAAGTCCTTCAAAACTTCTTGAAGGTATAACTGTCGTTTCTTGATCACTTCATCGATGATCCTTTCACCTTCGTCCAAAAGATGGATGCGGACTACACGTCTGTCATTGGGATCCTTCACCCTGACAACAAGTTCATTCTTCTCCATCCTGTCCACTAGATCTGTGGTTGTACTGCAGGCAAGGAACATTTTATTCGACAGTTCCCCGATCGTCATATCTCCGTCCTCAAATAGCCATTGCAGGGCAATGAACTGGGGAGGGGTGATCGTGTAATTGCTAAGAAGTTCGCGTCCCTTCTGCTTAATGATGCCTGATATGTACCGTAAATCCTTTTCGATATCAGCTACTGTCTCCAGCCCCTGATTCTTTTCTACCCCTTCAAGTTTCATCCGTAACAACTCCTAAGAATTCTTTTTCCTTTATCATAAAACTTGTTTCCAAGCTGAGAAGATTTTATCTATTGCCCTTATTTTCTACTTTTTTCGAGCAAATTTCAAGACAGAATTAAGTTTCCCTTCTGTTTTTACCCCTTTAAACATCTTAACCGGCCCCCCTTATCCAGGTCGGCCGGTCATGATTAAAGTTCTAGCTCTCCCATACGCAGGAGCTCTACAACAGCTTGGGAACGCCCCTTTACACCAAGCTTTTGCATGGCGTTTGAAATATGGTTCCGAACCGTTTTTTCGCTGATAAATAATTCACTAGCGATCTCTTTTGTTGTTTTGTCTTGTACTAACAGTTCGAAAACTTCTCTTTCGCGTTTAGTGAGTAATGGCTTGTGAGTATATTCATTTTCCTTCAAGTATTGTAACCCTCCTTGCCTTCGCCAGCTGTGAACTGCGGGGTGGGTATAAATTTAGTCAAAATATCATATGTGAAGGAAAGAAGTGTAGTGACAACATTTAAGGGACTTCATGCCAATTTTTTTTAGACGTAAATCTTATTTAAGAACTGATTTTTTGCTTTCCAAAAATAATTGCCTCATTTCCTCTGTCCAGGATACTCCCTTTCCCGTCCTCTTGGAAATTTGTACAATTGTCCCCCTGCCAGTCAGACAAATCGAGCTATCGGCTTTTTTGACCATATAGTGAAGGTCCACTGAGGAATTCCCAATGTAGTTGGCTTTCACAAATATTCTAAGGTCTTCATCAAAGAAAATCTGGCTTACATAATCACATTGCAGATCGGCAACGACCGGAATCGTCTCATTCTCTGGTTTCACCCAATCCTGCATGAATCCCCGGCTCTTGAAGTATTCAATCCTCGCCTGTTCAAAATATGTAAAGGGAACGGTGTTATTTAAGTGCCCGAACATATCCGTTTCCGAAAATCGAACCTTCACCGGATAAAAAAAATCAAATTCCTCTTCCCAGCTTACAATCTCATTAATGTACTCCATCTTTTTCATGCTGAAACCTCCCGTAAAATGAATGAACATTCATTCTTTTCTTTATTATAAAATTATTTCTTTGTTTTGGGAATAAAAAAGGAAAAACAAACACCAGCACAGGAAAGTTCCAGGCTGGTTTATCTAGTTTTTATCCAATATTCTTTTTGCATAGATGATATATCTTTCGGGTGCATCGCCAACATAACTGAACGGGTAGCAGGTTGTTAAAATGAGCTCTTCTTCGGTATTTTGGAGGGTAATGATACTGGTATCATCTGCGCTGACAATTTTTGTGCCCGTTATCTCATACGTATAATCACCATAAGGCATTTTCATCGTAAGTTGATCACCCAATTCGAGGTCCCCTGCTTTTCGGAAAACTGTATCACGGTGGCCGGAGAGAACGATTTGTCCATTTTCCTCAGGGTAGAAGGAGCCTTCATAATGGCCAACACCCTTCTCGAGATCGTCAGCATCCGTTCCCTCCACTATAGCCAATTCCGCTTCTATCTTCGGTATCACCAGCAATCCGGAAGCCTCTCCGATTTCAGGCATGAATTCTTCTTTTGAAGCCTTTGGCTTATCTTCCTTAACCAATTCTTTCGCCGTTGCCAGGGAAATCTTCTCCTGCTGTTTAATGTCCCACAGCTGAAATAATCCTACCCCTAGGACAATCACTCCACTAATGACAATCAGGATTGCCAATATTTTTGTAAATTTCATATACCGCTCCTATTCATGACTTTTAAGAAAAGTATATCAAGAGAACCAGACTGGAAAAAGCACTATTTTAGCTAAAAGGAAAACCTCCTTTCCAGGGAAAGGAGGTTCGTTTTTATACAAAGTATAAATTTTTTTCACACCTGGATTAGTGTCTAGCTCCAGCGCCTAGACCCTCGAGTCGCTTGTTTAGTGTCGCCTCCTAGAAACTCCGAAACTTCAACTCCGCCGGCAGAAGCAAAAAGCGCTTCTTTGTCGGAGTCTCCAGTTTCTGCGTTTCTGGACAGTCGGCTATACATATCGATTTCGGTCCGCTCAATGAAGTCAAAGAACGACTTCACTGGTCGGCCCTCCAGCGCTTGTCGGGTCTGAACAAGGCGCTTGAGCTTTTCTTTAAACTTGATCGCTTCCGAAGAAGTTCTTGAATGACTGGAATGTAGTATCACGGTTCAAGGCTGCGATTGATGTGGTCAATGGAATGCCTTTAGGGCAAGACTGGACACAGTTCTGTGAGTTACCACAGTTTGCAAGTCCGCCGTCTCCCATGATTGTTTCAAGTCGCTCGCCTTTGTTCAAAGCACCTGTTGGATGGGCGTTAAAGAGACGCACTTGTGATAATGACTGCGGCCCGATGAAATCGGACTTGTCGTTTACGTTAGGACAAGCCTCCAAGCAGACACCGCAAGTCATACACTTGGAAAGTTCATAAGCCCACTGGCGCTTTTTCTCTGGCATACGAGGGCCAGGGCCAAGATCATAAGTTCCGTCGATTGGAACCCATGCTTTCACGCGTTTCAATGAGTCGAACATACGGCTGCGGTCAACCTGAAGATCACGGACAACCGGGAATGTTCTCATTGGCTCAAGCCTGATCGGCTGCTCAAGCTGATCAACCAGTGCTGAGCATGATTGGCGCGGGCGGCCATTGATGACCATTGAACACGCACCACAAACTTCTTCAAGACAGTTCATATCCCAGGAAATAGGTGTCGTTGCTTCACCTTTTGAATTTACAGGATTACGTCGGATTTCCATCAGTGCCGAAATGACGTTCATATTTGGACGGTAATCTAATACAAACGTTTCCTCATAAGGGGCTGAATCAGGAGTATCCTGACGGCTGATTACAAAAGTAACAGTTTTATTCTCTGACATGCCTTATTACTCCCCCTTCTTCTTAGAGTAATCGCGCTTACGCGGTTGGATTAATGAAGTATCTACTTCTTCATAATGGAATGCTGGAGCAGAGTTTGCATCAACAAACTTCGCCATAGTAGTTTTCAAGAAGTCCTCATCATTACGATCAGGGAATTCCGGTTTATAGTGAGCCCCACGGCTTTCGTTACGGTTATAAGCACCGATTGTGATAACACGTGCAAGCTGAAGCATGTTTTGAAGCTGGCGTGTGAATACAGCACCCTGGTTGCTCCACTTTGCAGTATCGTTAATATTGATATTCTTATAGCGCTCCATCAACTCGACGATTTTCTCGTCTGTTTTCAGAAGTCTGTCGTTGTAGCGAACAACCGTTACATTGTCCGTCATCCACTCGCCAAGCTCTTTGTGAAGGACATATGCATTCTCAGTGCCATCAAGTGACATGACGTTGTTCCATTTCTCTTCTTCCATCTTGACAGCATCATCGAATAGAGCAGAAGAAATAGCGTCAGAGCTCTTCTCAAGTCCATTGATGTAACGGATCGCATTTGGACCTGCTACCATTCCGCCATAGATTGCTGACAATAATGAGTTGGCTCCAAGACGGTTCGCACCGTGCTGTGAATAATCAACCTCACCTGCAGCAAACAAGCCAGGAATATTGGTCATTTGATCATAGTCCACCCATAGTCCGCCCATAGAATAGTGAACAGCAGGGAATATTTTCATAGGAACTTTTCTTGGATCATCGCCCATGAATTTCTCATAGATCTCAATGATACCGCCAAGCTTGATATCAAGCTCTTTAGGATCCTTATGTGAAAGGTCAAGGTAAACCATGTTCTCACCGTTGATGCCAAGCTTCTGGCTTACGCACACATCAAAGATTTCACGTGTCGCGATATCACGCGGTACAAGGTTTCCATAAGCAGGATACTTCTCTTCAAGGAAGTACCACGGCTTACCATCTTTGTACGTCCATACTCGTCCACCTTCACCACGGGCAGATTCACTCATCAGGCGGAGTTTATCATCCCCAGGGATTGCTGTAGGGTGAATCTGGATGAATTCACCATTAGCGTAATAACCGCCCTGCTGGTAAACGATCGCTGCAGCTGATCCGGTATTGATAACAGAGTTCGTTGTTTTACCGAAAATGATCCCAGGGCCGCCAGTTGCCATGATGACAGCATCAGCAGCAAAGGATTTGATTTCCATTGAAGTCAGGTTCTGTGCTACGACTCCACGGCACACACCTTCCTCATCCTTAACTATTCCAAGGAATTCCCAGCCTTCGTACTTTGTGACCAAACCAGCCACTTCATGGCGGCGAACCTGCTCATCCAAAGCGTATAGAAGCTGTTGTCCAGTTGTCGCACCAGCAAATGCTGTACGGTGATGCTGAGTTCCTCCAAAGCGGCGGAAATCAAGCAAACCTTCTGGCGTACGGTTGAACATGACACCCATACGGTCAAGAAGGTGGATGATACCAGGCGCTGCTTCAGCCATTGCCTTAACTGGCGGCTGGTTCGCAAGGAAGTCCCCGCCGTATACTGTATCGTCAAAGTGCTCCCATGGAGAGTCACCTTCACCTTTTGTATTTACTGCACCGTTGATTCCGCCCTGTGCACATACAGAGTGGGAACGTTTTACCGGCACTAGAGAAAACAGTTCAACAGGAGTTCCTGTTTCTGCAACTTTAATTGTAGCCATTAAGCCAGCCAAGCCGCCGCCGACTACGATCACCTTACCTTTACTCATCGTGACTCACTCCCTTAAATCCATGTCTGTCTTTCATATCCGTTCAATAGTAATTCTTTTTCCAGCATAGGCTTCGGATTGCAGCCCGTGGAAACAGCTTATACAAATGCCAGGATTGCGCGGACACCTACGATGGAAAGCGCAATGAAAACTCCGATCGTTACGTAAGTGGAAATCACTTGTGAACGCGGTGTTACTGTAATTCCCCAACTCACGAAGAATGACCATAATCCGTTCGCAAAGTGGAAAGTTGTAGAGATGACACCAATCAAATAGAACCATAGCATGAATGGAGAAGATAGGATCGTCTCCATCATCTGGAAGTTAACTTCTGCACCAAATGCTGCCGCGATACGAGTTTCCCATACATGCCAAGCTACGAAAATCAATGTAATCACACCAGAAACACGCTGTAGCATGAACATCCAGTTCCTGAAATAGCTATATTGGCCTATATTGTTTTTCGCTGTAAAAGCAATATAAAGACCATAAATCGCATGGAATAATAATGGTAAGAAGATAATGAAAATTTCTAAAAAGTACCTAAAAGGCAACTGCTCCATAAAATGTGCTGCGCTATTGAATGATTCTTCTCCCCCTGTAGCGAAATGGTTGACTACAAGGTGCTGCATAAGGAAAAGACCCACTGGAATGACACCCAGCAAAGAATGCAGCCTCCGCCAATAAAACTCTTGTCTACCTGCCATAAGTATACCCCCCTGAAATTTGGCCGTGATGTTCGGGCTTTTCTCCCCATCTCTATTAACCTAATAGACTGATTCAACCCAACACCGTAAAATAAGCATTTCTTACAATTATGTGACATGTTCATTTTACTCCCATCATAATAGAGCGTCAAGAAAACGGATACATAAAAATGCTTATATAAATAAAATTTTTAAAATATATTGATATTGTAAAAATCCCTCTTTCTAATTATTTAAACGTATGAAAGAGTATATTAAAATAATACTATTGCCTATAGGAACCGACTGATTAAAAAATTCTCAATACAATAATTTTGACGATCCCAGTTTCGGGTATGGTATAAATATGGAAAAAGTTTATAGAATTTCATAGACCATACAAAATTTAACAACTTTTTAATTTAATGTTTTCGCGGCAAATTGTTTATAATAGAGTGATAGAAAGAGGGGAGAACATGAGTGAAATAACTACTTCTGAGCAAAAAAACGATAGCGATCCACTGGCTGTCCCTGCGTTTGGATATGAATTGATCAGGGAAGTCCTCCTGCCGGAACTGCTTGGCAAAGACACAGCTGAAATCCTGTATTGGGCCGGAAAACGCCTCGCCCGAAAATATCCATTATCAACCCTTGACGAAACCATCCGCTTTTTCCAGGATGCCGGCTGGGGCACACTGACCATCAAAGAAGAATCCCGAAGAGAAATGGTGCTTGAACTTAGCAGCGAGCTCATTTCCTCCAGACTGAAAAACAACCCTAACGCTACATTCCAGCTAGAAGCAGGTTTCATTGCCCAGCAAATGGAACAGCAGAAAAATGTTACAACAGAAGCCTTTGAACACCCCAATAAAAAATCAGCGAAAATCCTGTTCACGATCAAATGGGATAAGGGTGATTTGATTGACTAGTAATGAATTATGCCAGGGCACAGCAAAACCGTTGCTGTGCCCTTATTAACGCTAATGACCTTTTCCATGTATTATTTCGAATCCACAGTTGTCTCGTTTTCGCTCCATGTTCCGTCTTAATGTGACGATAATTCTTTGATTCTCCCTTTTATCCGCACATTATTCGCTTTAATGTGACGGTAGTTCTTCGATTCTCCCTTTTATCCGCAAATTATCCACTTTAATGTGACGGTAATTCTTCACTTCTCCCTTTTATCCGCACATTTTCCGCTTTAATGTGACGGTAATTCTTCACTTCTCCCTTTTATCCGTACATTTTCCACTTTAGTGTAACGATAATTCTTCGATTCTCCCTTTTATCCGCATATTTATTGGCTTTTACGTTTCCGTATCATGCATGATACATAAAAGCTTTCCTGGCCACACACCAGGAAAGCTTTTCTTAATTCGTCTTAACCGCTTCTGAGTATAATTCAAATGCTTCGTGCAGTGATTCTACTGCGTTTACCATTTGTTTTTCATCAACGACGGTTGAAACCTTGATTTCGGATGTGCTTACCATTTTCACCTGGATGCCGTTTCCTTCGAGGACTTCAAACATTTTTGCGGCCACGCCAGGATTGGAAACCATGCCTGAACCGACGATGGACACTTTTGCGAGGCCTGTTTCAGATTCAACGGCCTGGTAGTTCAATGTTTCTTTATTACGTTCCAATACATCCAGTGCCTCTGGAAGGTCGTTGCTCTTGATGGAGAACGAAATGTTGGCTAACCCTGCTTCAGTTCTGCTCTGAACGATGATGTCGACATTGATGTGGTTCTGTGCAAGTGTTGTGAATATGGTTGAAAGTCCTTTTAATGAAGTGCTGACTCCAAGGACTGATACTCTCGTGATTTGGTCTTCAAACGCTACTCCGCGTACGATTAGATTCTGTTCCATTTCATTCTCCTCCTCGATGATCGTGCCTCTTTCTTTTTCCATGCTGGATCTTACTTCAAGTGGCAATCCATAGTTTTTCGCGAATTCCACCGCACGCGGATGGAGCACGCCTGCCCCTAGATTGGCCAACTCTAGCATTTCATCATAGGAAACGCTCAGCAGCTTCCTCGCACTTTTCACATATCGTGGATCGGTCGTGAACACGCCGGTCACATCTGTGTAGATATCGCATTTATCAGCTTTCAGTGCCGCTGCTAAAGCAACTGCCGTTGTATCTGAGCCGCCGCGGCCAAGTGTCGTGATTTGACCGTCATCCGTAACACCCTGGAATCCGGCGACAATGACCACCTTGCCAGTCTCTAAGTCCCTGGCAATCCTGTCTGTGTCAATATCGACAATCCGGGCGTTGCCGTGGACAGCTTCCGTTTTGATTCCAGCCTGCCAGCCTGTATAGGAAACGGCATCAATGCCATTTTGCGCCAATGCCATTGAAAATAGCGCGATCGTAATTTGCTCGCCTGTTGTCAGCAGCATGTCCATCTCTCTTTTCGATGGCGCGCTTGAAATATCATTTGCCATATCAACAAGATGGTCTGTCGTCTTGCCCATTGCTGATACGACTACGACCACATTATTGCCATTCTGCAATTCTTCTGCTGTCCTGCTTGCCGCATTCCTGATTCTTTCAACATTGCCGACCGATGTTCCACCGAATTTCTGTACAATCAATCCCATAGGTTTCCCCTGCCTCTTCATTCTGTATTTTGCCTCTAATAGAGTTTCCATGACTCCGCCGCATATGTAATTCTGTCAAAAATAGCCCTTAAAAACAGAAAAAGCAATGGAAGTGGCTCCCATTGCTTGATAAACGTGTATATACGCTGCAACATGAGATAGCACTCCAAGATGGCAATCTTGACAATCCAGCGTTTGTTCAACGAAGGACCAGCGTGAAAATGGATAGGCATTTTCTCACTTCGGCGAACATCCCCTTTCAAAGCCCATCTCTGAATCCTAAAATTCTCCAGACTTTTACTCTTGAAGCTCGCACCTCTATCTTCACTTTAATGCTCTAAAGTGATAGCTATATGAAATTTTTATCATTATAGCACACCTAAAAATAGAATGCTACATTAATTCTGCAATTTCTGAAAGAGTTCCTCTGCAACATTTGCCGGAAGACCAGCAGCATTCAACTCTTCCACAGAGGCTTCCCTCATTTTTTTCACCGAACCGAAATGCTTCAACAGGGCTTTTTTGCGCTTTTCGCCTATGCCTGGAATATCATCGAGCAATGACTGAAAAGCACTTTTGCCTCTTAGCTGGCGGTGGAAAGTAATCGCGAACCGGTGGACTTCATCCTGGATTCTCTGCAGCAGGTAAAATTCCTGGCTGTTACGAGGCAGTTCGATCACCTGCAGCGGGTTTCCATAGAGCAGCTGGGAGGTCCTGTGCTTGTCATCCTTGGCCAGCCCAGCGATTGGAATATCAAGTCCCAGCTCATTTTCAAGTACATCCCGAGCGGACTCGATATGGCCTTTTCCGCCATCGATGATAATCAAATCCGGGAGGGGCAACCCCTCTCTCAAGACACGGGTATACCTGCGCCTTACGACTTCCCTCATTGATTCATAATCATCCGGGCCCTTGACCGATTTAATCTTGTATTTGCGGTACTCCCTTTTTTCCGGCTTGCCGTCGATAAAAACAATCATCGCTGATACCGGATCGGTTCCCTGGATATTGGAGTTATCAAAAGACTCGATCCGGTGAGGAGTGTAAATGCCCATTTGTTGGCCAAGATTTTCAACAGCCTTGATGGTACGCTCCTCATCACGCTCGATTAACGAGAACTTTTCTTTCAGAGCGATCCCTGCATTCTTGGATGCGAGGTGGACAAGCTCCTTCTTCTTTCCGCGCTGCGGCTTCAGGACCTTTACTTCAAGCAGCCCTTCTGCCAGTTCAAGATCCACGCCCTCCGGAACCAAAACTTCCTTCGGTTTGAAATGCTCGTTTTTCGAATAAAATTGTCCCAGGTATGTGAGGATATCCTCTTCGGGTTCATTGTGAATTGGGAACATGGAAACTTCTCGCTCAATCAATTTCCCCTGACGGATGAAGAAGACCTGTACACACATCCAGCCTTTGTCAACAGCATAGCCAAACACATCGCGATCCGTAAAATCAGTCGTTGTCATCTTTTGCTTTTCCATTGTTGCCTCGATGTGGGCGATTTTATCGCGGAATTCCTTCGCTCGTTCAAAGTCCAACTCTTCGGCAGCGGCGGCCATTTTAGCACTCAAATCTTCCTTGATATCCTTGTAGCCGCCATTCAGGAACTTCGTGATTTCATCCGTGATCTGCTTATACTCATCCTTGCTGACGTCCTTGACGCAAGGCGCAAGACATTGTCCCATATGATAATAGAGGCAGACTCGGTCGGGCAGCGTCGAGCATTTCCGGAGCGGATAAATCCTATCCAGCAGCTTCTTCGTCTCGTTCGCCGCCTGGACATTCGGATATGGCCCAAAATATTTGCCGCTATCCTTCTTGACTTTCCTGGTAATGATCAGCTTAGGATGCCTTTCAGCAGTCAGCTTGATGAACGGATATGATTTATCATCTTTAAGCATGATATTGTATTTCGGGTCATGCTTTTTGATTAGATTGATCTCCAGCAGCAAAGCTTCCATATCGGAGGACGTGACGATATACTCAAAATCCTCGATTTCATTGACAAGTCGAAGCGTTTTACCATCATGTGATCCTGTAAAATAAGAGCGCACCCTGTTCTTCAATACTTTGGCTTTCCCCACGTAAATGATGGTCCCCTGCCTGTCCTTCATCAAATAACAACCTGGCTGAGCAGGGAGAAGCGCAAGCTTATTCCTAATTTGGTCATTCATGCCGTTCACCTCCTGTTACGGTGTCCATTTATATAAAATAATCTCATGATAGATTGGGTCGAAAATTTCATCTGATTTAAAGGTCTCTACCTTCTCGAGATTCCCGCCAAGGTCATAACCCTGGGAAGAGAAACCATCGATAACACTGTTAGTAAGATAAATTGTCTTACCTTTATATAACCCTTGGTCATGAAGGAAATTCCTGTAGGTGAAAATTCTTTTATGTGGGTAAGACATTCCCAAATATTGAAGGACTCTTGTTTCTTCCCATGTATACAGGATGAAATCCTCCGGTTGCTCCTCCATATAATGAGCAAGCTGATAGACTGCGGGCTCATTTTTGGCCTGTTTTTGTATATAAGTCGAAGAAATAATTGCCTGGGCAATGATGACCAATACTATGAGAAGCCTTGCGTACGTCCCTGCCCTTTTTTTTAAAAAGACAATAAGGCCAAGAAACACCAGTAATAGCGCCAGCGGCAGTATATGTCTTGGCTTATCGATATTCTGGGCAAAAAGAGCCCAAACACTGTAAGCGAGAAGCAGTAATATCCCGAGCTGAAGAGTGTTTTTCTCCTCAACGAGGTGTTTCTTCTGAAAGGTATTCGTCTTGTTAAAGGCGTTTTCCTTCTGAAAAGTATCTTCCTTCTTAACAGTATCTTCTTTTTGGTCACTGATTTTCTTATAATCTTTTCTATTTGCTCCCGGCAATAATAGAACGATGCCGATAACTATATATAATACCATCAAAACAGTTGTTCGTGAAAACATTCCCCACCACAAAATATTGGTAAACAGGAAAGCGTCCAGCCTTGCCAGGAAAGAGAGTTCATTCGTTGCCGATGTACCGCCCCATTCCTGGAAATGCCCGCCGGTAAATCCAAAAGCAAGTTCGAGAAAGCTGGTTAGTCCTCCTTCAGAAATAACCAGACCGCCAACCCAGATCAACTGGAACAATCCAGCGATGAGCACATATTTGATCACCCCGCCAAAGGCAATCTCACGTTTTGCATATTTTTTATACAATAAATAAAGGATGCCGATTCCCATCGGAATATAGCTCAGCCTGATACCCAATAGGACACTGAACAAAATCAGGGGAAGCAGCATCCATTTCCCTGTGGGTCTTGATTCAGCAGCTGTGACACTCCAGAAGTACCACCAAAACGCAGCAAGCGCAGCGCCCTCCGACATTGGCTGGTTCACGATGATGAGCGGATAACTGGCAGTATAGATAGCAGCGGCAATAAGAAAAGCATTCGTCCTGCTTAAGCTTCTTGTCCCGATGAAATACACAGGCAGAATGGAGCTGGTATACACTAATACATTGAAAAGAACCAGAGCCTGGTTTGGCTCGTTCACGAAATACTTAAGGAACATACCGCCCAATATAAAATAAGGATATCCCGGGAAATGAGGCTGCATCGCTCGAAGGTCATACCTGTCCAAAGCCAGGGAAAAGTCCACTTGGTCCCAAGAGGCTGCAAATGGATTTAGTGAACTCAATTGGACTATGAAAATGTATAGTACCGCCAGGGAGCTTAATCCAAGAATGCTTACTTTTTTTAGTTTTTCTCGATTCATCATTTTACACCAACTAACTTCCACCTTTTTTTACGTATGAAAAAAGTACAAGGATATTCCCTGTACTTTTTTGGAGAGAGGATCGTAAAGCCTCGAATAATAATTTATTTAACTTGTGGATTCAATACTACTTGCTTATTCTCAGCAGACTTCTTTTCAGCAGCCTTTTCTTTCCTAGGGCTTCGTGATGAAGTCAGCAGGAAAATCGCAGCAAAGTATCCGATATATGCAATGACTTCTTCAATCGAAGGCATTGATGAGTATCCAAACAAAGCCTTCAGGAAGATGCCCACATCGCCTGAGATAAGCGGTGCGACGCCAGTGTCACGCAGGTAATGCGCATAGTCGATTGGATGTTCAGGCATTAGCCATGTAATATCGTAAACATGGTACATAACACTGCCAATCATGTTGACATCCTGCATCATTGAAATCGCCTGAACAAGCAATCCCGCAGAAATCAGGATGATGAATGCGCCCGTGATCTGGAAGAAAGTCTTAAGCTTAACCTTCATCGTTCCTTTGAAGAACATGTATGAAACTGCGATCGCAATCAGTGTACCCGTGATTGCTCCCCATCCCTGCATGGCAGCACCGATGTTCCCTCCAGTGATTGCCGCAAAGAAGAATACAGTCTCGATCCCTTCACGCAATACGACAAGGAATGAATGGATGACCATGCCGACAATATTTCCAGTCGAAATGAACTTGTTCATTTTGCCTTCCATATTGCCTTTAAGATCTTTACTGTGGCTTGCCATCCAGAATACCATCTGGGTCAAGAGGATGGTCGACACAATCATGATTCCTATTTTCAGGTAAATCTCACTGCCCATTGCCGCGAATCCAGTGAATACTACCTGGAACAGGATCGCTACCCCGATGCTTGCCAGGATCGCAAGTGCTGCCCCTAGCCAGACATACTTCGTATACTTTGGATTACCTGTCCTCTTTAAATATGTTGTGATGATTCCAATGATTAATAACGCTTCCAATACTTCACGAAATGTAATCAGTAAAGCTTGAACTTCCATCGCTGATTCTCCCCTCTCCAAGGTGTCCTCTAGATTTAATGTCTTCTTCTCTTTATGCCAATAAAGACAATTGCACCAATGACTGCAACAATCAGGATCAATGGAATCCAGTTACGGATATTCGATCGATCTGTCCAGTCCTTTTTCCCGGTGCTCTCTTGTTCTTCTGTATCTGTAAAATGGCCTACTTCCAAGCTGGGAAGATCGAATTCATCTTGCAATGTATTCAGGATTTCCTCTTTCTTCTCTTTAAAAACTTCTATATTAGAAGGTTTCTTCCCAACCCCAAAGAGTCCTGGATTTCCTAGTGCTTCTAATGCAGCATCAAAGTCGGCTTTTATTGTTTTATCAACTTCAGGATTATTTGCCTCAACATTTGGCGATAGTGCTTGGTATGTAGCATATCCCTTTGCCAGGAGCTTCTTAGAAGTGTCATACTCCTCAAAGCTCTTTTCAATGCTTTCAAGTCTTCTCGCAACATTTAATACAAGGAGTTTCTCCATATTCTCAATCGTTGCTTCTTTATCTTCTTCATTTAAACTTTCCATGATCACTTCACCCGGCTCGGTTCCCATGTGCATATCGATTTCTTCTTTCACCGTTTCAAACAGGGATTTCGCCGCCGAGAAGTTTGGAGGGTTTTCATCCAGCTTCAACTGCATTTCCTTATAGACCTCCGCGACTTTCTCTTCATTGGGATCACCATATGAATAAGCGCTGGCAGTCTGAGGAATGCCGTTAATGAGAATTAATATCAATGAAAAACAAAAAAATATACCTTTTTTCATCTACTCTTTCCCTCCTACAATGATAATGATAATGATTATCATTTTGAATGTCAATCATATTTGATAATCGTCACTTTATTGTCACTATTTTCACTGCTTCTAAGTTGTGATTTTTTTTCTCCAGCAACCTTAAACACCGGCCTGGTCATTTCCCGATACACGGCGGGCACGACATTCGTCATATATTTTTTGAATGAGATAAACGATGTCCCAGTTGTCCTTACTCGGTATTGAATCGGTACTTCCAGAACCCTGAATCCCTTTCTGACAAGGTTCAGCGTCAACACTTGAGCATAATTGTAATCATGGATGATTTCAGCATGCTGTAGAACTTTTCGAGAAAAAGCCCTCATCCCGGATTGGCCATCATACAGCCACTTCCTCAACAATAATGTTTGCAGGAAGGTGAAAAAATAGTTCCCCATCCTGCGATGAAATTTCATCCCTTTTATCGTTCCCATAAACCGGGACCCCATCGTATAATCTGCTTCCCCATTTATAATGGGTTTGACTATGTCAGGAATCTGCCATGCTGGGTACTCTCCGTCCGCATCGATCATCACCCCGACGTCAGCACCCATTAGGAAGCATGCTTCTATTCCTTTTCGGACCGCGGCACCCAGTCCGCGGTTTTTTTCAAAGCTTATTATATGGTCGGCTCCTGCTTTTTTCGCTTCAGCAACAGTACCGTCCGTCGAACCATCATCAATGATCAAAACCTCCACTTTGTCTGCACCTGCGAAACGGCGCGGGATGTTTTCAATCACTTCCCCAATGGATTCTTCTTCGTTGAAAGCCGGCAAAAACACGATAACTTTACTCAATTACTTCTCATCCTTCTCTGCTTTTATTGCATCCATTAGAACTTTCCCTCTGCTGTTGGCCGGATATGGCGCACCCATTAAGTACGAAATCGTTGGTGCCAGTGAAACGAGGCTGTGTTTTTCCTGGACCTTATTTCCTTTGGCAATATGGGGACCATGCATGAAAAATGGAACGAACCTTTCACCTTCATCGAGATGTCCATGACCACCGATGCCGTCAGCCTGTCCGTGGTCCGCACAGACTACAAGTGTCGTGTTCTCCATCTTCCCTTCGTTTTCCAGCCATTGAACGAACTCTTGGATCAGCGCATCTGCTTCCTCGATTTTTTCAATATAATCATCATAAAGAACGCCGCGGCTGTGGCCAACCTGATCCGTTCCAATCATTTGGACGATAAATAAATCCGGATCCTGTTCATCCATGATCTTTCTTGCCCTGGCAAGCATGTTTGTGTCTGCTTTATCCTTATGCATGACAGCGGTCACTGTCTCGACATCACTGCCCATCGCATCAACGAGGTGAGCAATGCCAAGGAGCCGCCCTCTTTTGCCCACCTTGCGAAGCGAGTCAAATATTGTTTCTGTATTAACTCCCAGTTTGTAGACCATATTCGATTTAATGCCATGTTCAAACGGATAGGTTCCAGTGAACATCGAACTAAAGCAAACAACAGTCCTTGCAGGATAGACTGTTTCCATATTCAAATACTCAGTGCCATTTTCTTTTAACTGATCGAGAAACGGTGTATTTGCTTCATAAAATCGTTCCTTGCGCATCCCATCAATCACAATGACGATAACCTTATCTGACAGGCCATTCTCCGGGACTTCAAGTCCAGCGTCCTTCGTATAGCCCTCATAGGCCTTTGGCTTCCAGTCGAATAAATATCGGTGCAGGATATAGGTGAAAAGAAGAACAAAGCCGTAAAATATGGCGATATCAAAGAACGGTAAATTTGCACCGGCGGTAAGGGTTCTGAACGACAATTCCCAAAGAGAGAGCAGCAGGAATACTTTCGGGAGCTGTTCCTGGGCATTCCCGCTGGTGGAGTCACTATTTTTCAAAACAAGCTTCCAAAATCTTGTGAAGTTAAGCCATGATGTACCGATTCTTAAGTGATAGTAGAGCGTTCCCCAGAAAAACACGGTAAAGAAAAAGTACAGTCCAGCCGCAAATAGCAGCAAATTAATATTGAGTTCAGGCCAGACAACCACAAAAACGATGAATGGTATCCACAAATAGTTTCTCAAAAAAAGTGGAAAATCATAAATAAAATAGATAATGAACAATGGAAGTACAGTAAGGAAGGCTAGTAAAAAATCCACCAAACTGTCAGGACTCCCAAACTCCCCAAGATGAAATAATACCATTGTGCCAACTGTGAAAATTGGCGTAAAAGGCTTCCCCTCATTAAGCAAATTCCAGCTTCGGGCCGCGAATTTTTCAAACTTTGAAGCACTTTTCATGATTCGTTGCCCCTTTCTCTAGTCCATTTTTTCAATAAATGCGCCGGTATAGGATAAGCTGCCAATGCAATCCCTCCGACAATGAAAGAAAATAAATATTTCAACCCATGCGTGATGACCGCTGCTGAATAGGCATTCTCTGCAGCAATTCCATTTGCCCCTAACGCAAAAACCATAATGGCCTCATAGCTGGCAATCCCTCCGGGGGTGATTTGGAAAATCTGCCCGGCAACCGTAATGCTATTTACCCAAATTGCCTGTATAAAGCTAATGATGCTGCCCCCATTCGGTACGACACCATAAATCACTGCAGCTTCCAGGATCCAGCTTATCAGGGTTAATCCAAAGATCCAGATTCCACGCCAGCCTGTGAAAGCATTTTTCATGATGATTAATTGTCTTTTAAAGAAAGCTTGAAATTTATAGTAAAGCAGTACTATGAGAACAAATCCAATTACTCCGAGCCACAGCAGCAGCTTTCCATTCATAGGCAGCTTAAGAAAAGCCAAACCCGCTGAAGCCATTCCGAATAAAATGACCGTATCCATTACCCTTAGGATGATCACAGAGTTAAACGCTTCTTGTCCGGTAATGTCAGGCTCCCTTGCTTTCATGACCCCTATCCGCACAAAATCCCCCGCTTTGACAGGGAGGAGGTGATTCAGTAATAAGCTGTAAAACAAACCGTACATGCATGTTGAAAGCCTTACTCTATTATTCAAATAAAGCTTCCATGCCACTCCTCTTGTCAAAAAGGCGAAAAAGTAACTGGTGAAAATAAACAACAGGATCCCAGGTTTGGTTAAAATGGCTTTTATTTCTCCCGTAATCATGCCCACATCAAGAAAGTAAAACGTCATAATTAGAAATAGGATGATCAGCAGTAGGGAAATCAATTTCTTAAAGGAAGTCTTCATACTGCTCTGCCCAGGCCACCGTTTCTGCAATTCCTTGGCTAAAGTCCATCTCTGGTTCATATCCAAGCAATTCACGCGCAAAGGAAATATCAGCCCAGGTCGTATCGACGTCTCCGGCGCGATTTTTTTCAGTTTTGATTTTCATATCAGGATAGAAAACCCGGAGCTCGTCCAAAAGCTGTTCCATTGAAATAGGCCTGCCTGATCCGATATTGATAATGGCGCTCTGTTCCAAATTTTTCAGAGCAAGGTCCATGCCGTTCACAATGTCACCTACATATGTATAATCACGGGAACCACCCTGGCCAAAAATCGTGATCTCTTCGCTGCTTTTCAATTTCTTAATAAAATTGGCGATTGCCATATCTGGCCTTCCCCATGGGCCGTATACGGTAAAAAACCTAAGGATTTTAACATCCATCCCATATAGATGGCCATACACATGACAAAAGGATTCAGCTGCGTATTTTGAAGCTGCGTAAGGTGAGATAGGTTTGCCAGCGGCCATCTCTTCCTTAAACGGTACATTCTTCATCATTCCATATACAGATGAGGAAGAAGCAAAAATGATCTGCTTCACCCCTGCCATTCCGGCACCTTCAAGTACGTTAACTGTAGCTTTCACATCATAATCTATGTATTCCAGTGGACGAAGAATTGAATAGGCGACTCCCGGCAATGCCGCCAAATGCACAATCGCTTCTGGTGAAAATCTTTTGATGATGTTGATCGTTTCATCACGATCAAGAAGATCCGTTTGATAAAATTTAAATTCGCCAGCTTTTTTAATGATCTCTAGATGCTGCTTTTTTCTATCAACAGAATAGTAGGGATGCAAGTTATCGATGATTGCGACCTCATGCTGCTCCCTGAGCATTTTAACAGCAAAATGGCTTCCGATGAACCCTGCTCCTCCAGTAATTAATATCTTCAAGATGACACCTCTTTCTTCCTCAAGCCATTTTATCATAGTATTTCATGAAGAAAGAAAAAATAGAGCCGCATTGCTGCGGCTCCCATTTTTTTAAAGCAAACCATCTACTGCTGAAATTACTGCGTCGCCCTTAGCTTTTGCATCTTCCGGCTTATTTTCCGCGATTGCATTATACCATGCTTCAGCATCAGCAAAAACGGCCTGAGTTTTTTCTTCACCTAGTTTTTCATTCATCTGGCCTTGAAGCATCTTCAGGAACATATTCCCTTCCATTGCGCTTACTTTAGCTTCTACCGTATTGTTTTCTGCTAACAGGTTCGGAGCTTTCTCATAGTAACCTTTGATTTTACCAGCGATAGCTTTTGCGAATAACGCGTTTGTTTCTGCAGCTTTGATTGTAGCAGGATCCGTTGTGTTAAGTGTGAAAAGCTTGTCTAGCTCTGCAGCAGCCGCTTCATCTCCACCGCCAAGAGAGCCTTTGATTGCCTGGAAGAAGCCCCAAGCTTCTGCTTGCATGATGGACAATTCTTTTGAATCTTTTCCTTCTTTCGCTCCTGCTTCCATCTTCTCAGCGTATGATTTTGATGCAAGGTAGTAGCTTCTGTAGATTGATTTGTCTGTTACCTGAAGGAATACCTGGAAATCTTCTGCATTTCCTGAATTAAGTGCCTCTTCCTGTGCGCTTAATCCTGAATTGATATTTTCAACAAGGCTTGAATCACCGCTGAGTTCATAATACTTATCACGTTTTTCAGCAGTTGGGATGAACACTTTTTCTGCAAGGTGTTTGATTTGTGCGAAAGCAAGATTTGCATCTTCCTTCTTGTCCTCAGTCAGTGCAGCTACCGCTTCCTTTTGAAGGGCCTTTTGATTCTGGTAGAAATAGGATTGAATAGTCTTATCGGTCAATTGAACAGCGATAATTGGTTCCATTTCTCCACTTTTTCCAGCTGTTAGCGCTGCCTGGATGGCCTGATCAAAATCCGGAGCAAGCTCAGCTACATCTTTTTGAAGACCTGCATCATATTTTTCCTGGACTGTGTCCCAGTTGACTTCCTGGTCTTCCTTCGCCTTCACAAGCTCTGCCATCATGTCAGCATAAACCGCAGCCTGCTTTGCTGCATCCGTATCCTCTACATTTACTTCTTTCGCTTCATCAGACTTTGACTCTTCGGTTTCTTTATCAGTTTCAGCCTGTTTGTTCTCTTCAGGCTTTTCTGTCGTTTCGTCTCCACCGCAAGCTGCTAATACTGTGCTTGCCATTAAAAAACTTGCGAAAATTGCTTTAAGGTGCTTTTTCTTCATTGTTGGTATCCCCCAATATTAAATGTTTTGATGAAAAAATTAAATGATAATGATTTTCATTGACAGTTGTTATTATAGGCGAGAATGATTATCACTGTCAACGACCTTTATGCGAAAACTTTGACAAACTATTGAACAATGCAATTATTATGTCCAAAATGGGAGAGTTTCTTGATTAAAACAAAAAATCCCGCCATTCAAAGGAATGGCGGGACTTTGTTTCTGTTAGACTAGATATGCTGTTCAAGACGACCTGCAAGTGCCTCTTTTGGCTGGAAGCCAACCACTTTGTCGACTGGCTGACCATCTTTAAGGATAAGCAATGTCGGAATGCTCATGATTCCGTATTGAGCTGCTGTCTGCTGATTGTCATCAACATCAAGCTTTACGATTTTTACTTTATCGCCCATTTCTGAATCTAATTCTTCAAGTACAGGAGCGATCATTTTACATGGGCCGCACCAAGGTGCCCAAAAGTCAACAAGCACTAGGCCTGATCCTGTTTCGTTAGCAAAAGTTGCGTCAGTAGCATGTGTAATAGCCATTTGAATGCCTCCTAAATAATCTGAATACTAACGTCAGTATATCATCGTTTACCAATTGATGCTATTTATCTGCTCTTGTTGTAATTTACCCTTATCACATATGAATATTCCTGTAAAAATTGAAAAACGGACGTTGTTGACGTCCGTTTTCATGTGTTATTTTATGCATTTACTTTAAGTTTTTTGAACTCTTCAGTTAGCATTGGAATGACTTCGAATAAATCGCCTACGATACCGTAGTCTGCAACTTTGAAGATATTTGCTTCAGGGTCTTTGTTGATTGCGACAATGACCTTGGAGTTGGACATTCCGGCAAGGTGCTGGATTGCTCCTGAGATACCGGCAGCGATATATAAGTCTGGAGTTACGACTTTACCCGTCTGGCCGATTTGCAGTGAATAATCACAGTAGTCGGCATCACATGCACCACGTGAAGCTCCTACAGCTCCGCCAAGAACATCAGCGAGTTCCTTCAGCGGCTCGAAGCCTTCTTCGCTCTTCACACCGCGTCCGCCTGCTACGACAACTTTTGCTTCAGAAAGATCTACACCTTCAGTAGCTTTGCGGACAACATCTTTAATGATCGTTCTTAAGTCTTTGATTTCTGCAGAGACTGTTGAAACCTCTCCGGATTTACCTGCATCTTTTTCCAATGGAGCGATGTTGTTTGGTCGGATTGTCGCAAACACTAGTCCATCAGTAACAATCTTCTTTTCAAAGGCTTTACCAGAATAGATTGGACGAGTGAAAACAAGGTTGCCGCCTGCTTCTTCAACCGCTACCGCATCCGAAATCAGGCCGGAACCCAATTTGCTTGCGATTTTAGGTGCAAGGTCTTTTCCAAGTGATGTATGGCCAAAAATGATACCTTCAGGGCTTTCCTGTTCAATCACAGCCATCAATGCTTGTGAAAATCCATCTGGTGTATATTGTGCAAGCTTGGCATCTTCTACTGCCACAACTTTGTCAGCACCATACTGGTATAGGTCGTTTCCTAAAGAACTTACAGACTCTCCGATTAATACTCCAACTACTTCTCCGCCCTCAGCAACTGTTTTTGCAGCTGCGATTGCTTCGAAGGAAACGTTTCTAAGTTGTCCGTCACGTGCTTCTCCCAATACTAATACTTTTCTCGCCATTTGATTTACCTCCTGCGTATTTATTCTTCCTTTATGTGTTAAACGACTTTCGCTTCTGTGTGAAGCAGGTTGACAAGTTCCTTAACCTGGTCAGCAAGTTCGCCTTGCAGGACTTTTCCTGCCTCTTTTTTCGGAGGAAGATAAATTTCGATTGTCTTTGTCTTAGCTTCTACATCGTCCTCATCCAGATCAAGATCATCAAGCTCAAGCTCATCAAGCGGCTTTTTCTTTGCTTTCATGATTCCTGGAAGAGATGGATAACGAGGCTCATTCAGACCCTGTTGTGCTGTTACAAGAACAGGAAGGCTTGTCTCAATGACTTCTGAATCCCCTTCTACGTCTCTAGTAATCGTAGCAGTAGTTCCGTTGATTTCTAGTTTCGTGATCGTTGTTACATAAGGCATTCCCAGTTGTTCAGCAACACGAGGTCCTACCTGGCCAGAACCGCCATCGATTGCGACATTTCCGCCAAGGATCAAGTCAACTTCTTTATCCTTTAGGTATTCAGCAAGGATTTTTGCAGTTGTGAACTGGTCACCGTCTTCAACGTCATCCTCGATATTGATCAATACTGCTTTGTCCGCTCCCATAGCTAACGCTGTGCGCAGTTGCTTCTCTGTTTCTTCATTGCCTACAGAAACGACAGTAACTTCGCCGCCATGAGCATCCCTTACCTGGATCGCTTCCTCAATCGCATACTCATCATAAGGATTGATGATGAACTCAGCGCCATCTTCATTGATCTTGCCGTTTGCGATCGTGATTTTTTCTTCTGTATCGAATGTCCTTTTCATTAGAACGTAGATATTCATTTGTTCCCCTCCTAAGTATTCAAACATTTTAGCTGTTCTAAAGATTAGAAAAATTTATTTCAAAAAAATTTTATTGCTAAAAGGTTTGCTTATCTGCCTTTAAAATCAGGCGACCTTTTTTCCAGGAATGCCTGGATTCCCTCTTGGCCGTCCTCAGACAAGAAGACATCTCCAAAGTACTTGGCTTCTTCCTTAACTCCTTTGTAAAAGGACTCATGCTTGGAATAATTCAATAGTTTAATAGCTGCCCCAAGGGAAACTGGACTCTTTTTCGCAATTTTCCCAGCAAGCTTGTATGCGTTTTCAAGCAACTGCTCTTCTGGGTAAGCATGGTTGGCCAATCCATACTGGACAGCTTCCACACCTGTGATCGGGTCGCTCGTAAACAGCATTTCGGCCGCTCTTGCAACACCTACATATCTTGGCAGACGCTGGCTGCCTGCAAACCCCGGAATCAATCCAAGCTGCAGCTCTGGTAATCCCAATTTCGCATTCTCTGCTACCAGGCGGAAATGGCATGCCATTGCAAGCTCCAGTCCGCCGCCCAATGCTGCGCCGTGAATGGCAGCGATAATAGGCTTTGGAAAATGCTCCATGCGCTCGAAAAGGTCCTGTCCATACTCAGCGAGTTTGGCAAAATCTTCTCCGGTTTTAATGGTGGTGAATTCTTTGATATCTGCACCTGCAGAGAAGAACCTTCCTTCACCGTGGATTAAAACTACCCTGATTTCTTCATTCCCCTCGATCTCATCCAATACTCCTGAAAGTTCTTTCAGCAGCCCGGATGCAAGGGCATTCGCCGGCGGACGGTCAATCGTAATCGTTGCGATCCTGTCCTCCGAAGACCATTTAAGATATTCCACATTTTCCCCTCCTTTTACATGAAGGCAGGTTTCGCATCATGGATATCTCCTTTCTGCGAAACATGCCTTTTTACCCTGCCTTGTCCCCTTCAGGCCATTCGAAGTGCCGGAAAGTCAGGAAAGACGTGATTAAAGGACCGGTTTGGTGTCCTGGTAACCGCAGCCGTTTATCAACAGCTGGTGTACCGCTTTAGCCAGGTCAGTAAGATTGTATTTCTGTTCATTCATTACCCATGAAGTCGCAGTTTCATCTACTGTACCAAAAATCATCTGCCTTGCAAGACGCAAATCAAGGGAGCTTGAAAACTCACCATTCTCTATGCCTTCCAAAATGATTTTGTCGATCAGCATTAAGTAGCCCTTAAGCACCTCGTTGATTTTATGTCTGAGATCCTTATTTGACTGCCTTAGCTCCAGCTGGGTTACAATTGCAAGATGCCGGTCATCTGATAGAATCTTGAAATGTGTTTCGACCAACATATATAATTTCTCTGTTGCTGTTTGTTTTCCTGCAATTTTTTCTTCAATACTTCCCACGAAGTAACCCATTTTCTCCTGGAACAGAGAAATCAGTATGTCTTCTTTATTTTTGAAATACAAATAAATGGTCCCATCAGCCACTCCAGCCTGCTTTGCTATTTTAGACACCTGCGCCTGGTGGTAGCCGTTTTCTGCGATAATGACCACTGCTGCGTCAATTATTTGCATATATTTCGGCCTGTTCTTCTTCATTTCTTTCACTCCCGCTCCAGGAAAAGCACAAGCATTAAATGCTACAGCGGCACACTCCCGTTTACGATTTTTTGTCTGCAATACTATTCACTGAATGAATCGTCATTCATATTTTTATAATAGTATTTCACTCACACTTCTGTCAAGGAAATGTGTTTCATTTGGACAAGCCTTCTTTTTCAAAAAGAAAGAGCCGATATTGGGAGCCGGCTTTTAAAATTAAGCTCGCTTCTGCTGGTCTTCCTGATTCTTTGCTTTCTCTTCATCTACCAATGCTCTTCTGAGAATTTTACCTACCGCGGTCTTTGGGAGTTCTGCCCTGAATTCATATAATCTTGGCACCTTGTATGCAGCAAGATGCTTTCTGCAATATTCATTCAGTTCTTCCTCCGTCGCTTGGGCACCATCCTTAAGAACGATATATACTTTTACCGTTTCACCTCGATAAGGATCCGGTATGCCTGCTGCCACTACTTCCTGAACAGCTGGATGCTCATAAAGTACTTCTTCGATCTCACGCGGGTAAATGTTAAAGCCTCCTGCAATGATCATATCCTTCTTCCTGTCGACAATGTAGAAATATCCTTCCTCGTCCATATAGCCAAGGTCTCCAGTCAGCAGCCAGCCATCCTTGAGCACTTGCTCTGTTTCTTCCGGCCTGTTCCAGTAACCCTTCATTACCTGCGGGCCTTTGACGGCAATCTCTCCAACTTCTCCAGAAGGCAGCGGTTCACCTGTTTCCATTGATAGAACAACAGAATCAGTATCTGGCCAAGGTACACCAATGCTCCCTTTCACCCGTTTTTTGTCCCAAAGGAAATTCGCATGAGTGACTGGGGATGATTCCGTTAGGCCATACCCTTCAACAAGCTTCCCACCAGTGATCTGTTCGAATTTCTCCTGTACCTCGACCGGCAGTGGAGCAGAACCGCTAATACAGGAATCAATTGACGATAAATCATATTTTTTCAAGTCCGGATGATTCAGCAGACCGATATAAATGGTTGGTGCTCCCGGGAACAGTGTAGGCTTCTGCTTCTGAATTGTCTTTAATGTAGTTTCAGGATCGAACTTCGGCAATAGGACCATTTTCGATCCCTGCATTACCGATAGAATCAGGACAGCAGTCATCCCATAGACATGGAAGAAAGGCAGGATTCCCAGGACGGTCTCTTCACCTTCTTTGCATTTGTACAGCCAGGCATTGCTCATTGCCGCATTCGCAATCAGGTTTTTATGAGTCAGCATGACCCCTTTTGGAAACCCAGTTGTTCCACCGGTATATTGCAATAATGCCAGGTCTTCTTCAAAATCCATCTCATATTCTTTGATATTGCCAGCCGGATTTTTCATGATTTCGGTAAAAAGATGATTCTGGCCCTCATGCTTCACATTTACAATGATGCCATATTGTTTTTTCTGGATGAATGGATAGACAAGATTTTTAGGGAAAGGAAGATAGTCCTTGATAGCGGTTACAATTACATTCTCTAAATCCGTGTTGGCAATGACCTTTGACACCCTAGGGAATAAAATGTCGAGCGTGATGATGGCCTTAGCCCCAGAGTCCTTCATCTGGTATTCAAGCTCTCGCTCCATATACAGAGGGTTTGTTTGGACGACAATTCCGCCGGCCATCAGGATTGCATAGTAACTGATGATAGACTGAGGAGTATTCGGGAGCATGATCGCTACCCTGTCCCCTTTTTCGATTCCCAGGTCCTGCAAATAAGCAGCCAGCTTTTTCGCATAGTTGTAGACTTGCTTATACGTCAGTTCTTTGCCCATGAAGTGGATTGCAATCTTCTCAGGGTATTTTTCAGCAGTATGCTTCAAATAGTCCTGGACCGTTGCTTCCTTAAGATCCAAATGAGCTGGGATTTCTGGAGGATATTGCGACAGCCATGGCTTTTCAACTTCCATCTTGTTGCCTCCTTATTTAAAATTTTTTGAAAATTCTATCTCCCATTATAATATAATGGTCTTTTTATGACAATTAGAATAGTTTTTTGGAGGATTATAGGGACAAACTCCTAATTTCATCTGAATCTAACATTTTTATTTTCTTCTAAAATGCTATTAGTTCTAGCTTATTTACAGTTCTTATCCTGATTGGAGGAAAGATGGGGCTGTTGATTTCCGTTCCAGGCGCTTCGCTTTCCGCGGGAAGTCCGGGAGCCTCCTCGGCGCTTTCAGCGCCTGCGGGGTCTCCCGAGACTTTCTCATCCCGCAGGACATTGATTGATCTTCTTTGAACTTGCCCAGGCACGAAGGAAATGCGTTAGCATTTTTGAGGAGTCTTCGCGCCTTCCACTACAATCAACAGGGCTTCAAAACTCTATGTGAAACGTCACCAAAGCTTTAAATGAAATCTTTTGACCAATTTTTTACAAAGACCGATTGGTCCGCTAACCGAAAAAACCGCCATGTTGGCGGTTTTTATCGTTTTTATACAAAAAACATCATATAAACAATGCCGACTAGCAGGAATACTCCACATAGAATCAGCAATATTTTAGCCAGTTTTTCCACTCTTCTAGATCCCCCTGTTAAATTCCTGCGCCGATGATATATGAAAGGCCGATTGAAATGACCATGGAGATCAGGCCGACTGCTCGGTTGTCGCTTTCTATTTCTTTATCGATGTTGAACTTTGGTGTCAGGAATTCAAAAATAAAGTACCCGATCAAAAGCAGGACAAAGCCGAAAACTCCCCAACTGATCATCGTGAGCAGTGAATCATGCTGATTGATGGAATGGCGGAATATATTAGCTACACCAAAGATTTTTCCGCCTGTGGCCATCGCGACGGAAATATTGCCTTTTTTGATTTCTTCCCAATTGCGATATTTGGTCACTAGTTCAAAAACAGCAAGGAATACCACGATGCAGAGAATCGATACACTGTAATAACCAGCTGTCACTATAAATTCATTTTCCCAAAAATGGTCCATATCCATTCTCCCTGATAAAAATTTACCCCAATGCCTATTATAAAGTGTTCAGACATGAATTTACATCTATTTAAGATTTTTTCGAAACGTTGAGAGCCTTAAAAATAACAAAGGGCGTACTACTTAAATTCTACTACAGTCACACCTGTTCCGCCTTCTCCTGCATCTCCGAACCTTATTTTCTTGACAGAGCGATGGTTGCGAAGGTATTCCTGGACTCCCTGTCTTAAAGCTCCAGTTCCTTTTCCGTGGATGATATTTACCCGCGGATAACCGGCTAGCAAGGCATCATCAATGTATTTCTCCACTCTCATCAGTGCATCTTCATATCGCTCGCCCCGGAGGTCTAGTTCAAGGCCAACGTGGAAGTCCTTGCCTTTTACGATAGCGATTGGCTTTGTTTCAACCGGCTTTGGAGTATTCATATATTCCATGTCAGACTCTTTCACTTTCATCTTGAGAATGCCGATCTGGACTTGCCATTCTTTCGCATTAACACGCTCAACAAGATGGCCTTTTTGGTCAAATGTCAGAATCTTGACCTCATCCCCCGGCTTGAACTCGTGCTTTGCAGGTTTCGCTTTGCCGCCGCCTTTCTTCCCCTGGCTGAGCTCTGGAGTCGCCTCGCTAAGGCGCCTTTTGGCGTCAATCAATTCATGCTCTTTGATCTCGGCTCCTTTTTCAAGCCGCAATTTGCGAAGGTCACGGATGATTTCTTCCGCTTCTTCCTTTGCCTTTTCCACAATGGATGCTGCTTTTCCTTTTGCCTTTTCCGCTAGTTGATCTTTCTTCTCATCATACTCTGCCATCTGTTTTTGCAGATCTTCATGCAGCTTTTCGGCATCCTTCAGCAACTCGTGTGCCTCTTCACGTTCTCGTTCGGCCTGCTTCCGGCTGGATTCAAGGGATGCAATCATATTTTCGACTTCATTGCTGTCAGCGCTGATATAGGATCTTGCTGTATTAATGACAGATTCTCTCAAGCCCAGCCTCTTGGAAATTTCGAAGGCATTGCTTCGGCCTGGGACTCCAATCAATAATTTATAGGTCGGGCTCAGTGTTTCGACATCAAATTCTACGCTCGCATTTATGACGCCTTCCCGGTTATAGCCATAAGCCTTTAACTCTGGATAGTGAGTTGTCGCAATCACTCTAGCTCCGCGATGATACACCTCGTCCAATATGGAAATTGCCAGTGCGGCTCCTTCCTGAGGATCCGTTCCGGCGCCCAGTTCATCGAATAATACCAGGCTATTGTGATCCACTTTTTCCAGGATTTCAACGATATTGACCATATGAGATGAGAAAGTACTCAGGCTTTGCTCAATCGACTGTTCGTCACCGATATCTGCATAAACCGAACCAAAAACAGCCACTTCCGAGCCATCAAGAGCTGGGATCTGCAAGCCCGCCTGTGCCATAAGCGTACAAAGTCCGACTGTTTTTAAAGTAACGGTCTTACCCCCGGTATTCGGACCGGTTATGACAATAGTCGTATAATCACTGCCTAAAGTGACGCTATTAGGGACTACTTCGTCCATCGAAATCAATGGATGCCTTGCCTGAAAAAGGTTGATGCGCCCCTCATCATTGACATTTGGCTTGGAACCTTTAATCTTGCTTCCGTATCGTGCCTTAGCAAACATGAAGTCCAACTCACCCATGATGCTGACAATATCAAGCAGCTCATCATGGTGTTCGGCAGTCAGGGCCGAAAGCTCTGCGAGGATTCTTTCGATTTCCTGCTGTTCTTTTACCCGGATGCTCTGTAGTTCGTTATTGAGCTGAACGACAGATTGAGGCTCAATGAACAGCGTCTGGCCTGATGAGCTTTGGTCATGGATGATTCCGCCGTAATGTCCGCGATATTCCTGTTTAACAGGAATGACAAATCGGTCGTTTCTGATGGTGATGATGGCATCTGAAAGCATTTTGGATGCGTTGGATGAACGAATCATGCTTTCCAATTTTTCACGAACCCTTGCTTCTCGCGTACGCATCTGCTGGCGGAGCGACCTTAGTGCTTCACTCGCACCGTCAAGAACTTCGCCGCCTTCATCGATTGCATTTCGGATCGATTCTTCGAGGTTAGCAAGCACGATGATTCCCTCAGTGTAGCTTAGTAAAATAGGGACTTCAGTCACTTCCTGCAAATCTTCAACAAACCGTTTCATCTGTCTGCTTGCGTGCACGGTGCTTGCCACCTGCACCAATTCCAGAGGACTCAGCATCCCGCCAATCTGGGCTCTTTTCACATGTGGCCTTATATCATGAATGCCGCCTAGCGGTACATTCCCCTTTAACCTTAGAACCTTGGCTGCTTCATCCGTCTCTTCCTGTAAGCGGGATACTTCTGCGAAATCGACCGAAGGCATCAAAGCGCTGGCCTTTTCCCGTCCTAATGAAGATGATACATGTTCAATCAGCTGGTTCCTGATTTTATCAAATTCAAGTGTTTTCAAAACTCGCTGCTGCACAAAAATTTCCTCCTTCTTCTTTAGCGAAGGTTATTAGAAAAGCGGAAGCGCCTTGGGCAGCCCCGACAAGCGCTGGAGGGCCGAACAGTGAAGTCGTTCTTTGACTTCATTGGGCGGTCCGAAGCGACTCGAGGGGCTAGGCGCTGGAGCTAGACATTTCTCCAAGAGCATTTAAATCATCTTATTTAAAAGGTACTTTATTCATTTCGGCCGTGCAGGAAATCAAGCAATCCGTTCAGGTCCAATGCATTCAGAACGGATGATTCCTTGACCCAGCCTTTTCTTGCGGCTGTTACGCCTATTCCCATATGCTCAAGTGTATCCACTTTATGGGCATCCGTATTGATGACAAGCTTGACTCCTTCTTCCTGTGCTTTTCTTAGATATTCGGATGCAAGGTCTAGTCGGTTTGGATTTGCATTCAGCTCAAGTGCTGTATTCGTTTCTTTTGCCAGCTGAATCAGCATGTCGATATCAACTGAATATCCCTCACGCCGGCCGATCAGCCTGCCAGTAGGATGGGCAATGATATCAACATGGGCATTTACAAGCGCCGTCTTCAAACGGTTCATAATTTTTTCGGTTGGCTGGGAAAAGGAAGAGTGGATGGATGCAATGACCAAATCAAGGTCAGCAAGCAAATCATCTTCAAAATCCAATGTACCATCCGGCAGGATATCCATTTCAATCCCTGTCAAAATCGTGAAATCATCGAACTTCTTGTTCAGTTCCTTCACTTCTTCAATTTGCTTCCTAAGGCGTTCCGGCGTCAGACCGTTTGCTACCTTCAAATACTGAGAATGATCAGTAATCGCCATGTATTTATAGCCTCTTGCGATACAATCTCTGGCCATTTCTTCGATTGAATGGCCGCCATCGCTCCATGTTGAATGCATATGGAGATCGCCTTTTATGGCATCAAGGGTTACGAGTTTCAAGTCTTCTTTATATAATTCAACTTCTGAGCCATCTTCCCTTAACTCTGGCGGGATGAAAGGAAGTGCGAAATACTGGTAAAAGTCCTCTTCCGATTTGAATGTGGTGATTTCACCTGTTTCTACATTCTCCACGCCATATTCGCTGATCTTCTCTCCTTTTTCCTTCGCAAGCTGCCTCATTCTCACATTGTGGTCCTTTGAGCCAGTAAAATGATGAAGGGCAGTTGCAAATTCTTCTGGATCAACAAGGCGGAAATCGACGTTCACATCATAATCCAGACCAAGAGTGACCGAAACCTTCGTGTCCCCAGCCGCGATAATCTCTTTGATATTCGGCAGCTTGACCAGTTCATCTTTTACAGCCAGTGGTTTTTTCGACGCAATGATAAAGTCCAGATCCTTGATCGTCTCTCTCATCCTGCGCAGGCTGCCAGCTTTTGAAAATTGTTCGATATCCTCTATCTTTTGAAGATATGATTCGATTAATTCAGCAACAGGAAGCATATAGGCAAGCGGCAATCGATCTGGCCTTGTGCCGAAGTTTTCGATTGCAGCAAGTATTTTTTCTTCCGATTTTTTGCCAAAGCCTGCAAGATCACGAATCTTACCAGCCTTCGCTGCCTCCTCAAGATCATGGATATTCTCTACACCCAATTCTTTATACAGCTTGGCAATCTTTTTGCCGCCCATTCCCGGCAGTTGAAGAAGCGGGATTAGCCCGCTCGGTACTTCTTCCTGTAATTCCTTGAGTTCTGTTGATTGCCCTGTTTCCATGAATTCCTGAATGAC
Organism: Mesobacillus sp. LC4; assembly: GCF_053543455.1. NCBI lineage: Bacteria > Bacillati > Bacillota > Bacilli > Caryophanales > Bacillaceae > Mesobacillus > Mesobacillus sp. LC4. Next base: position 43,015 of record NZ_JBGCUB010000001.1, on the reverse strand, counting down.
ACCGGCTGTTCCCTTTCCAATTCCTTTTAGCTCAGTGAGCTCGCCCATTTCGGACATGCTGCGCTCATCGCCGTCAAGAGCTGCTGCGGCCTTACGGAAAGCCGAAACTTTGAATGGGTTTTCACCTTTCAGTTCCATATATATAGCAATCGTTTCAAGTAATTGTACGATATCTTTTTTATTAACAGACATGATGTCCACCTGCCTTTTAAATTTCTCGACCGGAATATGCCGGACGCAGTCATTGTCTTCTATTTTATAGAAAACAAGCCCTGCTGTGAAATCAAATGAAAAATTTTCAGGGTGAAGATTTTATAACATCGTGTTATTAAGCGGTTTTCGGCATGATTATTTCTTAAGCACAATGGCCAGGCTTTTGAACATCCCCATGTAAAAGAAAAAAACTTCTCCGCAACAGAGAAGTTATGCAGCCACGTATTCAATCCAAAGTTGTTTAATTTGCTGGGAAAATACCGGGGTATTTTTTATGATATTTTCGGCTAAAATTGAATCGTTAAGCGGTCCCTGTATTGCCTGGATTGGCAGTAAGGCAGCAATATACAGTACGATGAACAAGAGCAGGTATACTTCAACGAAACCAAGGAACCCGCCTGCCCAGACGTTCAATTGCTTAAGTACTGGAAGGTGCGCCACAAAATCAAGCATCGAACCGATGATCTGCAGCAGGATTTTCACAGCGAAGAAGATGGCCGCAAAAGCAATGGCCCGATAATATGCATCTTCTAAATTGGCATTCTCAAATAACAGATTCAAAGTCGAATTGCTGCCAAGGTTCGGATATGGAATCCACAAAGTCAGCTTCGGCGCCAACTGGTCATAATATATGTACGCTACGATGAAGGCAGCGATGAATCCAACCAAATGGATGGTTTGCAGGATGAACCCCCTTTTCAATCCTACAATGAAGCCAATAAGCAAAATAGCTAATACAGCGAGATCAAGCATGCATTTTTCAGTCCTTTAACCTTTTAATTTCCGCTTCGAGCGATTCAACACGATCTTTCATTTTTATGTAATCATTAACGGCATTCACAGCAGTTAATACTGCTAATTTACTAGTATCAAGTGAAGGATTCGCTGAGCCGATCTCACGCATTTTATCATCTACCATCGAGGCAATGAGCCGGATATGGCTGGTGCTTTCTGTGCCGACGATCGTATATTGCTGTCCGTATATATCGACAGTCGACTTATTTTTTTTTGTGTCTGACAACATTTATGCCCCCATTCATAAGAATCCTATTTTATACTATAACATGAACGTAAAAGGCTGGGAAGTACTTGCCTGTCAGATCAGTATGATTTTTGGAAGAAAATGTCTAACTTTGAAAATGTAAAACAGGGAGTGTAGAGCAATGGGAAATAGCGTCCTTCAGAAAAGTACGGAAGAAGTCAAAAAGATGAAAGAGTATTATGGTAAGTATCTGATTGATAAGCTTCCGCCTGGCAGCGTCTTTGCCGCAAAAACACCTTCCTGTGCCATCACTGCCTATAAATCAGGAAAAGTATTATTCCAGGGTAAAGACGGTGAGGCCGAGGCAGCAAGGTGGGGAACGGCTCTTGCGCCTTCTGCTAAAAAAACAGCTCCAACAGTGCCAGGTTCCCATTTACCCAAAAATATCAGCGAAATGTCCATCATTGGTTCGGACGAGGTTGGCACTGGCGACTTTTTCGGCCCGATCACGGTTGTTGCGGCCTACGTCAGGCGTCAGGACATCCCCGTATTAAAGGAACTCGGTGTCCAGGATTCAAAGAATCTCAAGGATGACAAAATCATTGAGATTGCCAGGCAGCTTGTCACCTTTTTGCCCCATAGCCTGCTGACTCTGCATAATGAAAAGTACAACCAGATGCAGATGAAGGGCATGTCTCAGGGGAAAATGAAAGCTTTGCTGCATAACCAGGCGATCAACCATGTGCTTGAAAAAATCGCCCCTGAAAAGCCTGAAGCGATTTTGATCGATGAATTTGCGAAAGAGCAGATCTATTACGCCCACTTGAAAGGTCAAAAGAAGATTATCAGGGAAAATGTCCTGTTCAGCACAAAAGCAGAAGGAATCCATCTAGGTGTCGCTGCTGCATCGATGATTGCCCGCTACGCCTTTGTCCGCCATTTCGAAAACCTTAGCAAACGTGCTGGATTCACGATTCCAAAAGGTGCTGGCGCAGCTGTCGATAAAGCAGCAGCAAGACTCATCCTCGACAAAGGTTTAGATGTACTGCCAGAATTCGTTAAGCTTCATTTCGCCAATACGGAAAAAGCGAAGAAGATCGCGAGAATATAAACAATATGAAAAAGGCAACCCGCGGGCTGCCTTTTTATTTTATCCTCTTAATACTGCTCCAGCTTTTTCTTCAAGAGCTGCAAGGACTTTATTGTGAACTTTTGCAATGTCTTCATCTGTCAGTGTTTTCTCGGGATCGAAGTATTTCAGGGAGAATGCCAGTGATTTCTTGCCTTCTTCCATTTTTTCACCTTCGTATAGGTCGAAAACATTTACTTCTTTTAATAAAGATCCACCAGCTTCAGTGATGACCTTCTCCAGGTCGCCCGCAGCAGTTCCTTTATCAACAACAAGGGCAATATCCCTTGAGATTGATGGGAAGCGTGGGATTGCTGTGTATTGCAACTGTGCTGTTTCTGCTTCCAGTAAAGATTTAAGTGAAAGTTCGAATACATAAGTCTCTTTCAAATCGAGTGATTTTTGCATAGTTGGATGAACTTGGCCGATGAAGCCGATGGTCTTTCCATTCAGCAAGATTTCAGCCGTACGCCCCGGGTGCAATCCATCAAGCTCAGCCTTCACGAAACCTAACTGACGATCTAAGCCAAGCTTTGAGAATAAACCTTCCACGATGCCTTTTAAGACGAAGAAATCAACAGGCTTCTTCTCTCCCTGCCATGGATGACTTTCCCACAGGCCAGTAATGGCTGCAGCAAGATGTTCGCGTTCTTCCGGAAGCTCTTCATTGCTGGTTTTCAGGAAGACTGCGCCTGTTTCATAAACAGCGACACTTTCCATCTGGCGAGCATTATTGTATTTTAATACTTCGAGCAGCTGTGGCACGATGCTTAAGCGCAACAGACTGCGGTCTTCACTCATCGGCATTGCCAGCTCAACAGGCTCGCGCTTATCCAATGCGTATTGTGTTGCTTTTTCCGCGCTTGTAAGGGAATACGTCACTGCCTGGTAAAGACCAGCGCCTTCCAAATAACGGCGAACAACACGGCGCTTTTTCTGGTATTCAGAAAGGTGTCCCGGTGTTGACTGACCTTCAGGAAGGGTTGTCGGCAGATTGTCATAGCCATACAGACGGCCAACTTCTTCAACTAAATCTTCTTCAATTGTAATGTCCCCACGGCGCGTAGGTACTGTTACAGTAATTGTGTCATTGTCGACAGAAGTTTCGAATTTCAGGCGGGCAAAAATATCCTCAACCTGCTTCATTTCAAGTTCTGTTCCAAGTACTTTATTGATTTTTTGGATTGTTGTTGAAACAACAGCTGGCTTCACATTAAGTGAGTCTGCTTCCACTTTGCCGCCAAGCACTTCTCCGCCGCACAGCTCGATCATCAACTCCGCTGCGCGTTCTGCAGCTGGACGGACTCTTTCAGGATCAACGCCTTTTTCATAGCGTGAGCTCGCCTCGCTTCGCAAACCATGGTCCTTTGAAGCCTTTCGGATAGCACCGCCTGTAAAATAAGCGGACTCAAGCAAGACAGTCGTTGTATCGTTTCCTACCTCGGAATTCGCTCCACCCATAACGCCCGCAAGCGCCACTGGCTCTGTTCCGTTCGTGATGACAAGATGGTCCGGAGTCAAAGTACGCTTAACATCATCCAGCGTTTCGATCACTTCGCCATCCTTCGCGCGGCGGACAAGGATTTCTTTTGAACCAAATTTATCGTAGTCGAATGCGTGAAGCGGCTGTCCATACTCCAATAAGATGAAGTTCGTGATATCAACTACGTTATTGTGAGGGCGAATGCCGGAAGCCATCAATTTTGTTTGCAGCCAGACTGGTGATGGACCCACTTTTACATTCTTGATCACTTTTGCAACATAGAGAGGATTATCTTCTTTTGCTTCGACACTTACTCTGATATAGTCACTTGCCAACTCTGAAGATGTTTCAGGCTGCGGGTTTGGCAACTTGATTTCCTTGCCAAGAATCGCTCCAACCTCATACGCAACACCCAGCATGCTCATCGCATCAGCACGGTTTGGCGTCAAGCCAAGCTCAAGGATTTCGTCATCCCTGTTTAGGACTTCCAGCGCGTCCTGCCCGATTTCTGTGTCAGGAGTGAAATTGTAAATACCCTCAGCATACTCCTTCGGCGCCAGTTTGCCTTCGATACCAAGCTCCTGAAGCGAGCAAATCATCCCATGGGATTCTTCACCGCGAAGCTTTGCTTTTTTAATCTTGAAGTTGCCAGGCAGTACAGCACCCACTGTCGCAACGGCCACCTTCTGTCCTTTGCCGACATTTGGTGCACCGCAGATAATCTGGACTGTCTCACCGTTTCCAAGGTCAACGAGTGTTTTGTTCAGTTTTTCTGCATTTGGGTGCTTCTCGCATTCAAGGACATGGCCGACAACTACGCCCTTCAAACCTTCATTTAATTTTTCAACGCCTTCTACCTCGATGCCGCTTTTCGTGATTTTTTCAGCGAGCTCTTCAGCAGATACGCCTTCCAAATCGATATATTCCTGCAGCCATTTATATGATACCAACATGGTTTTGCCCTCCTAATACTTATTCTTCAACTGAAAATTGCTTCAAGAAACGGACATCGTTTGTATAGAAATGACGGATGTCATCGACTCCATACTTGAGCATCGCGATTCGCTCAGGTCCCATTCCAAATGCAAAGCCAGTGTATTTCTTCGAATCATATCCAGCCATTTCCAGCACGTTCGGATGGACCATCCCAGCTCCGAGAATCTCAATCCAGCCAGTTCCCTTACATACGCTGCAGCCTGATCCGCCGCAAATCTTACAGGAAATATCCATTTCGACAGACGGCTCAGTGAAAGGGAAAAAGCTTGGGCGCAGACGGATTTCGCGGTCTTCGCCAAACATTTTCTTTGCAAAAACTTCTAGCGTTCCTTTTAGGTCGCTCATTCTCACGTTCTCATCAACGACAAGTCCCTCAATCTGCATGAACTGGTGGGAGTGTGTTGCATCATCGTTATCACGGCGATATACCTTGCCCGGACAAATGATTTTTACAGGACCCTTGCCCTGATGCTTTTCCATCGTCCTTGCCTGAACAGGAGATGTATGTGTACGCATCAAGGTTTCTTCTGTAATGTAGAAGGAATCCTGCATATCACGCGCCGGATGCCCTTTCGGAAGGTTCAATGCTTCAAAATTATAATAATCCTTTTCAACTTCAGGGCCTTCTTCCACTGTGTAACCCATGCCGATGAAAAGATCTTCGATTTCTTCGATGATGCTTGTAAGCGGGTGATGGCTGCCAGTCTTGACAGGTCTTCCAGGGAGGGTAACATCAATTTCTTCAGCTGCCAATTGTTTTTGGACGGCTGCTTCTTCAAGTTCCTGTTGCTTCACTTCAATCTGGCCGGAAATTGCATCGCGGACTTCATTGGCCAGTGCCCCCATTTTCGGTCTTTCTTCAGCGGATAATTTCCCCATTCCTTTTAGCACTTCTGTGATTGGACCCTTTTTCCCTAAATAGGAAACGCGAATATCATTCAATTCTTTAAGGTCAGCTGCTGCGGACACTTTTTCAAGAGCCTCAGCCTGCAGTTCTTTTAAACGATCCTGCATGTTAAATCCTCCTTCAATTTCTTTTTTTGAACACAAAAAGACCTCATCCCAGATAAAGGGACGAGGTCAGGTTATCGCGGTACCACCCTTTTTAACAGGCAATACAGTTATGTATTACGTGTTCGCTTCATTGGGATAACGGCTTGTGCCGATGCATCTTTACGCTTCATAAAGCGGTCCCGATGCCAACTCAGGAGGTGAACTTCACTTGTCTGATCCATAAAAATGCTTCCAGTCACCGGCATTTTCTCCCTTGATGGCCATCTTCAAGCTACTCTTCTCCGTCATCGTTTTTGAAATATTAATTTTGCTGTTTATTATATTATAATCTTGGCGCAGTATCAAATGGTTTTAAGTAAAAATGAGCCTAATTTGCTGTTTTCAAATAATAAAGCAAGATACCCGCGGCAACTGCGACATTCAGGGACTCGCTTTGACCGTAAATCGGGATATAGAGATTTTGAGTTGTTTTCGCCAAAAGCTCTTTGTTAACACCGCTTCCTTCATTCCCAACGAGCAGGGCGAACTCTTCCTTTACGGGCGCCTCTGTAAAAACAACTCCGTTTTCCAGGGCGGTTCCATAAACCGGAATGCTTTTATTTTTCAGCTCCGTGATCCATTCGGATAAATCGCCGCTTACAACTGGCAAATGGAAGTGGCTTCCCTGAGCTGATCGCAGAACCTTTGGATTATAAATATCGACACTGCCCTTCCCGACAATGACTGTATCAATCCCGGCTGCATCGGCAGTTCTGATCATCGTGCCAAGGTTGCCAGGATCCTGGACAGAATCGATCAGCAAATAGCTTTTCCCTATGTTTAACGTCTGCTTCGATTGCCGGCATACAGCAAATATCCCCTGAGTTGTTTCCGTATCAGCAAGCTGCCTGCTGATATCATCCGTTACAACCGTAACAGGAATGGAGCCATAATCGAGACTTGGCGGCAATTCCGTTTTTTCGCTTAAAATAATCTCTTCTACATCTTCTTTTTTCGTAAGTGCCTCTTCAACTAAATGGAAGCCCTCGACAAGAAACAGACCAGACTTGTCGCGTTCCTTCCGCGTCAGCAATTTTTTCCATTGTTTCACTTGTGGATTCTTATCAGATTGAATGTACTTCAACACGGGCTCTCCTTTAATATGGCTTGTTCAATTTTACTATTATAGCTCAAAACAGATACATAATAAAACCAAAATTGCAAAACCTATAACCAGTAATGGAAATTTGAAAGGAGTTTGAGCAAGGATGAACCTTAACCTAAGAAATGCTGTCATTTCAAACGTAGCAGGAAATTCACAGGATGAACTGAAAGATACAATTGTCGATGCAATTCAGAATGGTGAGGAAAAAATGCTTCCGGGTCTTGGAGTTTTGTTCGAAGTCATCTGGCAAAACGCCTCTGAGGATGAAAAGCAGGAAATGCTGAATGCACTGGAAGATGGTTTGAAAGGAAAGCAATAAGTAAGGAAGGACTCCTTTTATTGAGGAGTTCTTTTTTTCTTTTAACCTGTATAATGCAATCCATTATTCAGAAGTATTTCGGACAGCTTTATTAGCGAAATCACTAGAATAAAAAAGAGGAAGCCGTTGGCTCCCTCTTTTTTGCTTATTCAAAAGTGATTTTTTCAACTGTTTCTTTATCAAGACGCTTGATGACTTCAACGATCAGCTTTACAGCGTTCTCATAGTCATCACGGTGAAGCATTGCTGCGTGTGAATGGATGTAACGTGTTGCAATTGTGATGGACAGCGCTGGTACACCGCGATGTGTCAGGTGGATCGCACCAGAATCCGTTCCACCGCCAGCTACTGCATCGAACTGGTATGGAATGTTCATTTCATCAGCCAGGTCTGTGACAAAGTCACGAAGACCTTTATGTGACACCATTGATGCATCATAAATGATGATTTGCGGACCGTCACCCATTTTGCTGAGTGCTTCTTTTTCCGTAACGCCAGGAGTATCGCCGGCAATTCCCACATCAACACCGAAAGCGATGTCAGGCTGAATCATTTGCGCAGAAGTTTTCGCGCCGCGTAGGCCGACTTCTTCCTGTACTGTTCCAACGCCATAAACCACGTTTGGATGTTCTGCATCTTTAAGTCCCTTCAGGACATCGATTGCGATTGCACAGCCGATTCGGTTATCCCATGCTTTCGCAAGAAGCATTTTTTCATTGTTCATGACAGTGAATTCGAAGTAAGGCACGACCATGTCACCAGGAGTGACTCCCCATTCTTTTGCTTCGTCACGGCTTGAAGCACCGATATCGATGAACATATCCTTGATATCGACAGGCTTTTTACGTGCTTCTGCAGGAAGGATGTGAGGCGGTTTAGAACCGATGACCCCAGTGATTTCCCCTTTGCGGGTAACAATTGTCACGCGTTGTGCAAGCATGACCTGGCTCCACCAGCCGCCGACTGTCTGGAAGCGGATGAACCCTTTGTCATCGATGCTTGTCACCATGAAGCCCACTTCATCAAGGTGGCCGGCAACCATGATTTTCGGTCCATTTTCATTTCCGACTTTCTTAGCAACAAGGCTGCCCAGTCCGTCAGTCGTTACTTCATCAGCGAATGGAGTTATGTATTTCTTCATTACTTCTCTTGGCTCACGTTCATTGCCGGGAATGCCTTTGGCATCGGTTAAATCTTTTAGCATTGTTAATGTTTCATCTAATTTCGCCATTATTTCGACTCCCTTAATATGTAGTTTCGTAACCTATTATACTAGACATACGGGCTATTGTACAAAAAATTCTGCCTAATAGCCTTTTCGCTGCCTCTCATAATTTACTTCATTTTTCTTAATATATGCCTGCTCAATTTGATCCTCGTTCAAACCAAGCAGCTGAGCAAGCTTCAGATAACTGTGGAATAAATGAACGTAATCTTCTTTGCTGCGGCTGACCCTGAATTTCTGTACGTACTCGTAAATAGCAAGGAACTGCTTGGTAGCGTCCTGCTCATCCAATTGGATTTGCGGGATTGTCTCCAGTTCCTCAAAACCACACTCAATCCCCAAGGATAATATAAAATGCACTCCATCCACAAATTCCTCAAGGATAATGTCCTTTTCGGAGGCAGGCTTCACACTCCAAAACTTGAAACATCTAGTCTCGTTCGCAAGTTCGCTAATTTCAACAAGCAGCGCGAGGACCTTTCTGTCAAAAAGATCTTCCTGCTCTAAATTATGCTGGGATTCAATATGGCCATCCAGCGCTTTTTGCATTTTAAAAAGTGTTTGTGTATTCATTGTTCAGCTCCATCTAGTCATTTATCATTGAAAAAAATTCTGATTCTTGATTCAGACAGGTATTGCTTGTTTACTCCCAAATCTTTCACAATTCCGGGGGGTTATTGACAGCTTTTACTCGTTTCCACACAAAGCTGTCCGAAGTTGCTGCTTCTTTTGACAGCTTTTCTCGTTTTTCCCTCAAACCTGTCTTAAGTTGGCTCTTCTTTTGACAGCTTTTTTCGTTTTCCCCTCAAACCTGTCTTAAGTTGGCTCTTCTTTTGACAGCTTTTCTTGTTTTCCCTCAAACCTGTCTTAAGTTGCTGCTTCTTTTGACAGCTTTTCTCGTTTTTCCCTCGAACCTGTCTTAAGTTGGCTCTTCTTTTGACAGCTTTTCTTGTTTTCCTCTCAAACCTGTCTTAAGTTGGTTCTTCTTTTGACAGCTTTTTTCGTCTTTCCATCAAACCTGTCTTAAGTTGGCTCTTCTTTTGACAGCTTTTCTTGTTTTCCCTCAAACCTGTCTTAAGTTGCTGCTTCTTTTGACAGCTTTTCTCGTTTTTCCCTCAAACCTGTCTTAAGTTGGCTCTTCTTTTGACAGCTTTTCTCGTTTTCCCCTCAAACCTGTCTTAAGTTGGCTCTTCTTTTGACAGCTTTTCTCGTCTTTCCATCAAACCTGTCTTAAGTTGGCTCTTCTTTTGACAGCTTTTCTCGTCTTTCCATCAAACCTGTCTTAAGTTGGCTCTCCTTTTGACAGCTTTACCTTGTTTTACAGTAAAGCTGTCAAAACTCCTCCCATAACCATATGTAAATCACCGTTTGCTCCATTTACCCATTTAAACAGATATACTCTCGACCCACAATCATCCTCCGTATAAAAAAAGTATAAAACAATTATAAATTTGTTGAAACTATTTGCAATCTCATCCGTAAATAAGGAAAGTTCGCATTGGAGGGGCAGTCATGATCCTGCTTTTACGTATTATTATCCTGCTTTTATTTATTTTTTTGATATACAGCGCCGTGAAATATTTATTCCATCCGAAAAGGAAGCTGGAGCTGGCGCATGAGCAAAAGCGCTATTTCTTATTGGATGACCCAGACAATGTCCGGAAGAATTTCTTGTTAACATATAAGGGTGTTTTATTTGAAGGGGAAAAGTATTTAGGCACTACTCCGTCTGCTTTTGAAGTTGTTTCGATTTTCATTTGGCCTAAAAAGACGTCTGCTTTGAAGGGGCTTGTCCTCGAAGATTTTCAATTCATTGAACGGAAAATCCGTGAGAGCTACCCGGTCGCCAAAATCGACTGGAAAAGTCCAATTAAGGAGTTCATGGCAAAACATGACGGGGAAGAGGATTTATAGTTTAAAGCGTCCGATTAAAAACCGGACGCTTTCTTATGTTGCCTATTGTGTACTGTCAAAAAACTCACGCCACTTAATGAATGATATTTTCTCTCGCAACAAATACGCTAACATCAAGAAGACACTCATCAAAATGAGACCTGTTATTGTGTCGAATTCTCCGATATATTCCCCGAATATAGTATAAAAAATAACGAACGGAATATTCGCAAGGAAGGATGCGAACATAAAGTCTTTGAAACTATTTTTTCGCTCATAAAGGCAGAAGCTTAGCAACTGATAGTGAATCACCGGCACGAGCCTCAATAGTGCAACCTGAGCAACGGTTAAATCCCTGAAGCGGCCTACCAGCCTTTTCTTCAGCCTGCTCAGCTTATTCATCATCTCAGGAATCTGTCTCACTAAAAGGTAAAACAATATACTTGCTCCCGACAAGCCAAGCAGTGAATAAACGATACCGGGCACCACTCCAAATATCAATCCTCCCGCAATACAGACGACTGCAGGCGGCACGAACACAAATTGGCGGAAAACATGAAACAAGATGAATATAACCGGCGCATACCAGCCACCAGCTTCGATCACGACCAGAAGCATCGACCACGCATCATCCATTCCTATCACCTGCCCGCGAGTCTCTGATGCTACTAGCATATAAAATCAACCAAGCTGTTATGCCAAAAGCTTAAATATATATGTAAATACACCAATCTCAATGATAGCCAGAATCGGCAGTCCATATTTGAACTGAGCATGCTTCGTCTTATGCCTGTAATGCTTCATCCCAGCCGCTGCACCGATTGCCCCTCCAAGCAAAGCAACATTCCATAATGTTTTCTCGCTTATTCGATAATGATTGTTCCTTGCACGCTTTTTATCCATTCCCATGATGAAAAAGCCCGCAAGATTCATGATGATGATCAAACCTGCTATAATCGACAATTCCACTTCTCCACGTCCCCTTCAAGTTCCTATGAATCCATTATATCTAAAATAGGCTGTTCTGGCTCTGGCTGTTGTATTCAAACAATTACTTCTGCTCTGGAAGCATGACGATGATTTTCCCTAAAATTCAAATACACTTTCGTTGAAAGGCTACACAAAAATAAAAACCACTCTCAGCTAGAGAGTGGTTTGTTTGATTACTTGTTGAATTGTTGCTTAGCTGTTTCAGCCAATTGAGCGAATGCTGCTGCATCGCTTACTGCTAGTTCAGCAAGCATCTTGCGGTTTACTTCGATACCTGCAAGCTTAAGGCCGTGCATCATACGGCTGTAAGAAAGGCCGTTCATGCGAGCTGCTGCGTTGATACGAGCAATCCAAAGTTTGCGGAAGTCGCGCTTCTTCTGGCGACGGTCGCGGAATGCATACATTAGGGATTTCATAACCTGCTGGTTAGCAACTTTGTATAATGTATGTTTAGAACCGAAATAACCTTTAGCTAATTTAATGACTTTTTTACGACGCTTGCGCGTAACTGTACCGCCTTTTACACGTGGCATGTAATTTCCCTCCTATATAAATCGAGATCGCTCGAGTTTACTTAATGTTGTCAAGCATGTGACGAATACGTTTGAAATCGCCTTTTGAAACAATTGCAGATTTGCGAAGCTTACGCTTAGCTTTTGTAGACTTGTTAGCAAATAAGTGGCTAGTGTAAGCGTGTGAACGCTTAAGCTTGCCAGTTCCAGTTTTCTTGAAACGCTTGGCAGTGCCGCGGTGTGTTTTCATTTTTGGCATAGGGACTTCCTCCTCGTTACTTTTCAGTTTTAGGTGCTAGTACCAAGAACATGCTTCGGCCATCCATCTTTGGATGTGATTCGATTGTCGCTACATCTTTGCAAGCTTCAGAGAAGCGATCAAGAACACGCTGACCAATTTCCTTATGTGTAATAGCACGGCCTTTAAAACGGATTGATGCTTTAACTTTATCGCCTTTTTCCAAGAATTTAATAGCATTGCGCAACTTCGTGTTGAAGTCATGCTCATCGATTGTCGGGCTAAGACGTACTTCTTTTGTTGTGATGATTTTTTGGTTCTTACGTGCTTCTTTCTCTTTCTTTTGCTGTTCGAATTTGAATTTTCCGTAGTCCATGATTCGGCCTACAGGAGGCTTCGCGTTCGGAGCAACAAGCACAAGATCAAGATTGACGCGCGCTGCGATCTCAAGAGCCTCAGCTTTGGATTTGATTCCTAATTGCTCGCCGTTTTGATCGATCAGACGAATTTCGCGAGCACGAATTCCCTCGTTTAGTAACATCGCATCTTTGCTAATAATTAGCCACCTCCAGGGTTTTATCGAATACATTGTCAAGGAGAAGAAGTACATTGCAAGGACAAAGCCTTTATCTTGCTCACACAATGACATACGATATAGTCCAATTTTTATTTTGCAATAAAAAAAGTGCAGGCGACGACACCCACACTTACGGAAACAAAATAATTAGACGTTTACGTATTACCTGCCAACAGCTTAAAGGCGTCAGCCAGGTGAGAAGCGGGTGCTTCTTCTTTCCTAAAACTTGTATTCAGTTCACTCTTGCTAATATAGCATAAAGAAATTGATGTGTCAAACGAATCACTTTCGTTAACTGCAACAAAAAGTATTTTATCAGATAGAAATACATGCTGCAATACTTTTTTTCAGGCATCATTAAATTTATCCGTAAAAAGTATGTTGCGGAATCGTAACTATATGATAGTTTGTCACTGCCTGATTGCTTATTTCTTGCTATAATTATTGGTAGAAACAGACAAGAAAGCTGGTGTTCAAATGCTGATCGCGATTATCATCACTGGTGTGGTCACTGGACTGCTCGCTGGTACTGCATTGAAATTTTTCAGGACTGGCTATGGTTTTTCCAATGATATTGACAATACGCCCGTTAACATAAAATCATGCCGGAATTGCGGGGAAAGAATCCAACGCAGTTATACAAAAAATCTGTGTCCAACCTGTTCCAAACCTATTGAATAACATAAAAAAAAAGAGAGGCCATGGCCCCTCTTTTTTTTTGTCCAGCTTAGCGCCAAATAGTCGCTTCCACTTTTCTTATTTCTTCGCTTCCTTCCTGAATGACTCCAGGAATTCATCAAAGGCAATTGTTTCGGATTTCTGTTCGCCGTATTTACGGACGTTGACTGCTTTGTCAGCAACTTCATTGTCGCCGACAACGAGCATATAAGGGACTTTCTGCATTTGTGCTTCGCGGATCTTATAGCCGATTTTTTCGTCACGGCCATCGATTTCAACGCGGAAGCCTTCTGCTTTAAGCTTCTCTTTGATTTCTTTTGCATAGTCATAGTGGACTGCAGGTGAAACCGGGATGATTTGTGCCTGAACAGGAGCCAGCCAAGTCGGGAACGCCCCTTTGTATTCTTCGATCAGGAAGGCAACAAAACGTTCCATTGTCGATACAACACCGCGGTGGATGACTACAGGACGATGGTGTTTTCCATCTTCTCCGATATAAGTCAGGTCAAAGCGTTCAGGGAGCAAGAAGTCCAGCTGGACAGTTGACAGAGTCTCCTCTTTGCCAAGTGCAGTCTTGACCTGGACATCCAGCTTCGGTCCGTAGAATGCCGCTTCGCCTTCAGCTTCAAAGTAATCAAGCCCCATTTCATCCATCGCTTCCTTAAGCATGGCTTGAGCCTTTTCCCACATCTGGTCATCATCGAAATATTTCTCTTTGTCTTCAGGATCGCGATAAGACAGACGGAAAGAATAATCATTCATGTCAAAATCCTTGTAGACTTCAAGTACAAGCTCGACAACGCGTTTGAACTCTTCCTTGATCTGGTCAGGGCGGACAAAGAGGTGAGCATCGTTCAGAGTCATGCCTCGTACTCGCTGCAATCCAGCCAATGCTCCGGACATTTCGTAACGATGCATTGTTCCCAGCTCGGCAATCCTGATCGGAAGTTCCCTATAGCTGTGGATGCTGTTTTTGTACACCATCATATGGTGCGGACAGTTCATAGGTCTTAAAACAAGCTGTTCATTTTCCATTTCCATGACTGGGAACATGTTTTCCTGATAGTGGTCCCAGTGTCCGGAAGTTTTATAAAGTTCGACACTTCCCATTACCGGAGTGTAAACATGGTCATAACCTAGACTTACTTCTTTATCGACGATATAGCGTTCGATGATGCGGCGGATTGTCGCACCTTTTGGAAGCCAAAGCGGAAGACCCTGACCGACTTTTTGGGAGTTAGTGAATAAGTTAAGTTCTTTACCGAGCTTGCGGTGGTCGCGTTCCTTCGCTTCTTCCAGCAGCCTTAAGTGCTCTTTCAAGTCTTCCTTCTTGAAGAAAGCAGTACCGTAGATACGCTGTAGCATCTTGTTGTCGCTGTCGCCTCGCCAGTATGCACCGGCAATGCTCAGCAATTTGAATTCCTTCAGCTTTCCAGTTGATGGAACATGGACGCCGCGGCAAAGGTCAACGAAATCTCCTTGCTCATAAAGAGTCACTTTTTCATCAGCCGGGATTGCTTCAATCAACTCAAGCTTATACGGATCGCCAAGGTCTTTGAAAAACTTCACTGCCTCTTCACGACTTACTTCTTTGCGGACAATCTCGATGTTCTCATTGATGATTTTCTTCATTTCCTTTTCGATTTCCGGTAAATCTTCCGGTGACAAGGAATGTTCCATATCGATATCATAGTAGAAGCCGCCTTCGATTACTGGCCCTACTCCA
The DNA here is from genome assembly GCF_053543455.1 of Mesobacillus sp. LC4. Classification (NCBI taxonomy): domain Bacteria; kingdom Bacillati; phylum Bacillota; class Bacilli; order Caryophanales; family Bacillaceae; genus Mesobacillus; species Mesobacillus sp. LC4. The sequence goes on along the minus strand of NZ_JBGCUB010000001.1, from coordinate 27,896 downwards.
AGATTAACATCTTTATAAAGGCGCTTGATTGCCTGTGCCATCAAGTGTGCAGAACTGTGGCGCAGGATTTCTAGTGCCTCTGGATGGTCCGGAGTGACAATTTCAATCGCTGCATCCTCTTCGATTGGTCTCTTGAGATCATATGGCTGACCATTGACCATACCGGCAATGGCTTTCTTCTTCAGGCCCGGGCTGATTGAGCTGGCAATATCTTCAGTTGTTGTGCCAGCCGGAAACTCCTTCACTGCTCCATCTGGAAACGATATTTTTAACATGTCTGCCATTGGCTTTTCCTCCTTTTAAAATGTGGCGCGTTTTTTTGGCGCAAAAATAAAAAAACCCGTCCCTGAAACAGGGACGAGTTTGATCACACGTGGTTCCACCCAATTCCCATTCATGCGCAAAATCACGCAGAAATGGCTCTGGTTGCGGTAACGGCTTCTGCCGCCAGCCAATACTTGCCGAAAAGGCGTTCACAGCTGGAGTTCAGAGGTGGTAAGCGTTTCTTTAGTGTTAGGAAGTTTTCAGCCTAGCCTTCCCTCTCTGCAAACCTTTCAAGAATGCCCATGTCCTCATCATTACATTTACTATTGATTTAGTATGTACGTAATTATAGTTTGTAATGTTTTGAAAATCAAGTGGGCTATTGTATATTTTCACGATTCTCTTTAAAAAAATTTGATCTTTCATCATGAAAAGCATTAACTGAACTGACTTTGACTCGTTCTTCAAAAAGATTGATGATTGTCCGCACCAACGGCTGGTGAGGATCATCAGTATATAAATAGATTGTCTCAGGTGCAATCGACAGCAATGGAGCAATCGTCCCCGAATCCACATAGACAGGGTGGTTGACAAGTAGCTTGCGGTCAATACTCCTGAACAACTCACTGCGCTTCATTTCTGTGAATTGTTGATTGTAAAAGACCATATTCTCCTCAATCACCAAATATAAGTGGGACATCTGCGGTTTTCGATCCTCAAGGAACCCCCTCAATGTATGCAGGAAAACCTGGTACTCCTGTTCCATCTTATATTCATCAATCGCAATTTCTACCCATTTGGAAAGCTGCTCAGTATAGCCTCTCAGCCTGAACATCACAAAGGAATCAAAAGAGAATGAAACTTTTTCATTGAAAATTTCATTGATACTGCTCTGGATGATCCCTTGTTCCTCGACACCTTCCATGAAAGGAACTAGTTCTTTACGGTTGCCTTCGATGACGGAATAAATGATATCCAGGATATGATCCTGCTCCTCACTATCACTATAACAATAGGATTCTGCCAGGATTCCCCTAAGCCAGTCATCACGTTTCACCTTTAAAATAAATTCATAAACACTCTTTTTGAGAAACGGCAATTTTTCCTTTTTATAAAACTCTTCTGGAATAAGCACTCTATTTCGATCTTCATTAAGAAGAATTGAATTCGTTTCCTGCCACGAAGCAAGCCTGGTAACTAAATGCTGATACAAATTCCAGGCATCTTGCTTTTTTTGGAAGATGATTTCAATCAACCATATCCCCCCTCTTAAATAATCCCTGATTATATATATGGGGGACTTGGACAATTTAGAAGTATCCATATGATGTATAAATGGTTTTAAGTGCAAAAAAAATGCGCCGCAGCTTGATTAGCGGCGGCACATTTTTATATTCTGCGATTTTTGCCTTCAACTTTTACCGGCTCAGCAAGATATCTAATCCGTTCCATGATCCTTGCCGCCTTCAATTGTTCTTCTTCTCCCCGCTGGCTGTGTGTTAAATGATGCTCCAGTCCTTTAAGGTCGAAATTGGAAGTAAAGAAAGTAGGAAGGTTCTCAAGCATCCGGAACTGCAGGATGGTCCCGAGGATTTCATCCCTTGCCCAACTGCTCATCGTTTCTGCTCCTATATCATCGAGCATGAGAACATTTGCTTTCTTGATTGCTTCCAGCTTGTCATTGACAGTATGGTCGCCAATTGCATTTTTCATTTCCCTGAAAAATTCTGGCACATACACAATCAAGGAACTGATTTGTTTTTGTGCAAGTTCATTGGCGATTGCACCAAGCAGGTAGGACTTACCCGTACCAAACGGGCCATGAAGGAATAAACCCTTTTGCTTTCTGCCATGCTCATAATTCTCAACAAAATCTTTTGCCATCTTGATTGCCTTGAACCGTCCAGCGTCATCCAGCTCGATATCCCCGAACGATGCCTTCAAGATTTCCTTAGGCACAAAAATGCTATTGATCAGGCGTGCATTCTTTTGCTGCTCATCATGCATGACCTTCTTCTTGCAGCGATCATATTTTATGTCAATGAAGTTTCCTTTTATGAAAAGCTCCGGTTCGTATCCCTTGATCATGTTCTTGCAGCTTGCGAGGCTCTCGCAAGCTTCACAGCCTTTACTCTGGTTGGAAAACTCATACAGCTTTGACATACTGCCGTCAAGCATTTCCCGGGTGATATAATCCGCATTCTCATCCAGGAATCCCTTGATATGCTTATCCTGCATAACCTGCCTCTTAATCGCTTCATAGCGCTCCTGGAAATTCTGGTTATTCGCCAGTTTCTTCAATGTTTCATTAATGTTTTGCAAAAGGATCACCTCCCAGATTTGAATTTCTTCAGTTCTTCTTCAAGCTTTTTCTTTTCTATTTCAAAATCAGGATCTCCATTTGAGCCTGTTTGACCTTGAGGTTCATCCTCGTTCTTTTTCCCAAACCAATCCGGCAATACTTCCTTGCGGACAGGCTTTCTTTTTCCTGATGACGAAGGTGCTTTCTTGCCTTCTGCCCATTCCAGGTACTGCTTGTGCTCGCTTTTAGCCAGCTGCATCGCATCCCTGACCGTCGAGATTTTTTTTCGCGACCAATGGCTGGCAATCTTTTCGATATACCCTTTTGTCAGCTTCATATCCGTCTTGAGCATAACATATTGAACTAAAACATTCACGACTCCCGGCAGCAGCTTTTGCTTGAACATAACCTCTTCGATGATCTGCAAATCCCCTTTTGATGGCTCGGCACCGCCTGTAAGATCGATCAGCAGCTGGCGAGGGGACGTTTTTTCAAGATAAACGACCAATTCTTCTTCCTGCGTTTTCGGTTTCTCGATCCCGGCTTTATGCTGGAAGGGCTGTGTCCGGTCCAGAAGTGAAGGTAGCTGGTCCTGGTGCTCAAATTGATACCAGTCACGGGCTGCCTTTCGCAGTTCCTCAATATCGATTTCATTTTCAGCATTTACAGAACCCAGGACGATGTTCTTCATCTTAAGGGCATCAATTCCATAAAGAAAGGCAAGATTGCTGATTGCTTCTTTAACCTTCGAGGTAAAAGCCTTATTGGGGATGAGTGATTCCTGAAGTCCTCCCAGAAGCAAATCAAAGTTGAACTCAGCAGGATCGATTTGTATTTTGGCAACTTCCTCCCTGCCAATAAAAACATTGCCTTCCTCCGCTTCCAGGTCGGCAGCTGAATCTTCATTATGGATGAGTGCCTGAGGAGGTACAGACAGGAACACGTCCTGGAACGCCTTCGTAATTTCCTCATATCCAGGCTCTGAGTCAGCCCTTTTATCGCTGAAAAATCGCTTGAGCCGCAAAAATTGATTTTTGCCAACCTTGCGATATAAATAGACATTCAACATGCCATCCAGGAAGAATTGTTCAGGAGTCAGGGGCGGCTGCAGTTCATAAATGAATGAACGCCCTTCCTCTTCATTTTTGACATAGGTCTTCAGCAATCCCATGCCTTCAAGCTTTTGGCGGGCATGGTAAATATCCTTCAGGTTCATATCCATGATTGTCATCAAATTATGGTGTGTGACAGGCTGGGACCAAAGCCGGTTCTCTTCCAATTCCGCCCATAAGGTCATATAAAGACTTAAACAAGCTGGCCCAATCAAAGGCTGGTATAAGAAAGTGAGCACCTTGCGATCGTAATCATGCAATAAGCCGCCGGACGCAACAATATATTGGTCCACAGGCAAAGTCTCTTGCCAATGCTGAGCCATCCTATTCCCTCCATTCTAAATTGTAAAAAAGAACGATGTTCTCAAATTGCATTATAAAGCCTTAAAAAGAGCTGAAGTTCCCTTCAGCTCCTTCAGAACAAAAAGCAAAAGCGCCTTGGTCAGCCCCGACAAGCGCTGGAGGGCCGACCAGTGAAGTCGTTCTTTGACTTCATTGGCGGACTGAAGCGACTCAAGGGGCTAGGCGCTGGAGCTAGATTATAAATACTTTATGCAATTATACAGAACTTCAGCTGTTATGATTGTTCTTTCTTCAATAACTCCTTCAATTCATCAATAAAGACATTGATATCCTTGAATTGGCGGTATACAGATGCGAATCGGACATAGGCGACTTCATCAATCTTAGCCAGCCTGTCCATCACCATCTCACCAACGGCTTCGCTCTTAACTTCTGAAACTCCGTGGCTGCGAAGTTCTTTTTCTACTTCTGAAACCAAATCTTCAAGCTCCTTCAAAGCAACCGGCCGCTTTTCACAAGCTTTAATCAAACCGCGAAGGAGTTTTTCCCGATTGAACTCCTCACGAGTACCTTCTTTTTTCACAACAATCAATGGAATTTCTTCAACCTTCTCAAATGTGGTAAAGCGAAATCCGCAAGCTTCGCATTCGCGCCTGCGTCGAATTGATCGGCTATCATCAACAGGTCTTGAATCAAGAACCCGGGTAGAGTTATTTTGGCAAGTTGGACATTTCATCTCGATCAGCTCCGAATATTTTGAAATATAGAAATAGCGAAGGTCCATTCACTTTTTCCATCAATACGTCCCTAAGCATTATCCTAATATTATCTTATTAAAAAGATTGGAACGGGACAAGAGGAACTATCGATTCCCGTATTTGCCTGAACCAATAAATGTATGTGTGGAGTCCAGTTTTTCATAAATCTTCACTAGTTCCTGCTTCAAAGCAGGGTTGATGCCTCCCAGAGAAAATCTCTCCGTGGAGATATGTAAGTCGACCGCTGTCTCAAACGGTTTTGTCGTGACCACCGTGGCAGTTAAAAAAGCAGTAAGCTTTCCTGTTAACTCGGCTGATATTTCTCCATGTTCCTTTGAAACACTCGTAATCTTGTATGAGGAGTCAGCCTTCAGCAAGTCTTCGACACTTTGGAACATCTGGTTGAAGTTCGTTTTATAATAATGCGTTTTAAGCTGATCATCCCTGTTGTTTTCACTTGTCCCGCTGAATTTCTCGTACCGTCCTGATATGGATTTTAATAAAGACATCAAAAAATCCTCCTGCAAGTTATTTCTATTAACAGTTTACCTTATTTACAGGTAAATTAAAAAGAGGTGTATCGCTACACCTCTTGTGAATTTTTCATATTTTCAATTATAGAGCTTTAGCTTGTGCTTGCTTCACATGCACAGGACCCATGCCGCGCGGAATTTCGATATTCTCACGAGTTTGAGCGCCAAGAGCTTCTGCAATATAGTCAGCTGCAATGTTAGGATCAAGATCGCCGCAAGTGTATACATCGATGCTAGCGTATCCGTGTTCTGGGAAGCTATGAATAGTTAAATGAGATTCAGAAATAATGACAACTCCGCTTACACCTTGTGGCGCAAATTTGTGGAAAGCCACCTCGCGGATTTCAGCACCCGATTTCAATGCTGCTCCAACAAAAGTTTGTTCAATAAAATCCATATCATTCAATTTTTCAAAATCGCAACCCCAAAGTTCAGAAATTACATGACGTCCCATTGTTTCCATATTAAATTTCCCCCTCTAACAATATTAGAATGAAATCCTTAGCTTCAATGGTATCTTAACTACCACGGGGGAAAGTTAGTCCAGAGAGGTCCTAACCCTTTAAGTAGCCAATTGGTACCGTTATTAAGAAGTTCACGATGACTAGTATACTTTGTTTATATTTTTTTTGCAACACATGAAATCAAATTTTTTTCGTGAATTTCAAGCTTATATTCTTATAGTTTGTTAGATAGCTATTCCATAGCCTTTTTGAGGGTCTTACGCTAAAAAACCTTTACATTTCACACTGTTTTCTTTGTTTGCCGGCAGCAAAAAAACAGCTTGAACATTATACGAAAATAAAGATCAGAACAAAAATAAAAAGCCTGCCAATGAGCAAGCTTTTTACGGTTATGAAGTTATCCTACTTTTACAGTTGCAGAATTAGACATTTCATGTGCTACATGCTTAGTCAGGTCGACAACCCTGCTGGAATAGCCCCATTCATTGTCATACCAGGCAAGAACCTTTACCTTGTTGGCTCCAATGACCATTGTAGACAGGCCATCAATGATCGCAGAATGTTCATTCGTGTTAAAGTCGATTGAAACAAGCGGATCTGTCGTGATATCAAGAACGCCTTTGAGCTTACCTTTTGACGCTGAGTAGAATGCGTCATTGATTTCGTCCACTGTTACCTCACGCTTCAGGTCGACAACCAGGTCAACGAGCGAAACATTCGGAGTAGGTACTCTCAGCGCCATGCCATGCAGCTTTCCTTTAAGCTGTGGAAGCACAAGTGAAAGTGCCTTCGCTGCTCCAGTTGAAGTTGGGATGATGGATTGGCCGCAAGAACGAGCCCTGCGCAAATCCTTGTGCGGGTTATCGATATTATTCTGGTCATTCGTATACGCATGCACTGTCGTCATCAAACCGTTTTCGATACCGAAAGTATCATCAAGAACTTTCGCAACCGGAGCCAGGCAGTTTGTCGTACATGATGCATTCGAAATGATATCATGTTCTTCAATATTTAATGCGCTTTCATTTACACCCATAACGATCGTAATGTCCTCATTTGTACCAGGTGCTGTCAAAATGACTTTCTTTGCACCAGCATCAAGATGAAGAGCAGCCTTATCACGTGAGTTGAATTTTCCAGTAGCTTCTATGACGATATCAATCTTCATTTCCTTCCATGGAAGCTCAGCAGGATTTCGATTGCTTAATAGCTTAACAGTCTTTCCGTTCACAATCAGGTGATCGTCAGCCGGAATCACTTCTCCAGCAAATTGTCCATGAGTAGAATCATATTTTATTAAATGTGCAAGAGTTTCAGCTGGATAGCTTGCATTTATCGCAACAACTTCAAGATTTTCTTCAAGAATGGCTCTTCTGAATACCATTCTTCCAATTCTCCCAAAACCGTTAATCGCAATTTTCGCCTTCATTGTACGGCCCCTTCCGAATTAGTGTTATACTCAATAACCCCTTTGTATGGTATTAGTATAACATATTAAAAATTATTTGTGATAAATAAATGCACACATTTAAAATATAAAATAATTCTGATAATAATAATCATTTAGAGGGAACCAACTCGGGATACTTTTTGTATTAAAACCGGGATTATAATGGCGGAAATGAGGATTAACATTCGGGAAACCGTGATGAAATCGACCAATAACGGGATAACTATGCCCGTCGATTCAAGGAAATAAAAAAAGAGCCTACTCGGCTCTTAAAACATTCCATTCACTTAAAATATTCATCAGCTGCTGCTTCGATTCTTCGATGCTGCCGCTGTTATCGACCACAGCGTCCGCCAAAGCAATTTTGGCTTTCAACGGCATTTGTGAGTTGATCCTCGAATAAGCTTCCTCTTCCGAGAACCCGTTCCGCTTCATCAACCGTTCCAGCTGTGTTTGCTCATCCACGAATACGACGATGATTTTTTCGACGAGACCTGTCAGCTTGCTTTCAAACAAAAGCGGAATGTCCAGAACAACTGCTTTTTCATCGGCCGCCTCAGCTTTTTCTCTTTTCTGTGCCATCCGCTCCCTTACGGCGGGATGGACAATCGAATTAAGCAGCATCCGCTTTTCTTCATTGTTAAAAATGATTTCACCCAACTTAGGTCGGTTTATCGTGCGATCTTCTTCTAAAATTTCATTGCCAAAATGGCTGACAATATCATTGTAAGCTTTTTCTCCTGGTTCAACAGCAAGCCTGGCTTCGATATCTGCGTCGATCACCGTGATGCCCATTTCAGTGAACATAGCGGATATTGTACTTTTCCCGCTTGCTATACCTCCTGTCAATCCGATAACTAATGACATTCTCACTTTATCCTTTCAAGGGCCATCATAGCTTCATCAGCCCGATTATGATCAATAAGATACCTGGTACAAAAGAAAACCTTTGCATCCATCCACTCTCCGAAAAATAACTGCCCATTCTCATTCCTGCATACACAAATAATGAACTCATGCAGGCAACCGTCAATGCCAGATAACCCGGGGAGAAGCCTAGAAATGCTGCCCCTACCCCTGCACCGAATGCATCTAGCGACAGAGCAAGACCGAGCATGACAGCTTCAATTCCATTGATCGTACCTGATCGGTCAAAATCAGCTGTCATTGGCTTTTTCAAAATGTTGATAACAATCCCAAGTGATTTGATTTCAAGATTCAGGATGATTTTTTCGTGACAAAGCAGATCTGTTTTGTCTTCACGGAAAAATTGGAACAAGACCCATCCGCCTAAAACGATCAAGACAGTGCCACCCAGTGTCTCTGCCATTCCTGGTGATAAAAAGCTCTCGAGAAAATGCCCAATCATCATGGCAGCCATCAGGACGACAGCCGAACATATCGCTATCACAGATATCGATTTAATCGGTATTTTCATTTTCCGCAATCCATACGTTAACCCTACACTGAAACTGTCAAGGCTGACAGCGAATGCAAGTAAAAGCAGGGAAATTGTTTGTGCCATAAACTGAGCTCCTTCCTGTCAATCGCTACGTTAGTATATGGAAGGAGCCCAATTATGGTGAGAAAATCAACAAGCTAATATCTTATTTAAGCTTCTGGCATGACGGGCAGTAATGCGTTCCCCGTCCGCCAACGACGGTTTTTTCCAATGGTGTTCCGCATACCTTGCATGGTTCGTTTTTACGGCCGTACACAAACAGCTGAAGCTGGAACATGCCAATCTGTCCTTGTGAATTCACGTAAGAGCGGATGGTGCTGCCGCCTTTTTCAACAGCTTCGGACAGAGTGCTGACGATTTCCCTGTGAAGCACAGACTCCTCTTCTGGAGTTAAGGAGTTGGCAATCCTTTCAGGATGGATCTTCGCACGGAAAAGTGCTTCATCTACATAGATATTCCCAAGGCCAACCAGGACTTTTTGGTCCAGCAGGGCCGGCTTTATTTTCCGATTCGTTTTCTTCAGTTTTCCCGACAGCCATTCCACAGTAAAATCTTCCGAAAAGGGTTCAGGCCCTAAATCGGCGAGTGGCTGGGTTTCAAACTCTTTCCCTTTTTCATAAAGGTGCATCGTGCCGAATTTCCTGACATCCTTGTAACGCAGTTCCGTTCCATCGGTAAAATGGAAAATGACATGCGTATGCTTATCCACAGGATCCTCTGAGCTGAATAAACCATACTTTCCTTCCATCCTTAAGTGGGAAACAAGCGCATAAACGTCCGTGTAAAGGATCAGGAATTTACCTCTCCTGCCAATTTCTTTAATCGTCTGGCCTTTCAGCGCATCATTGAACTGCTCTACTTCACTCGGAGTCTTGATCATCTTAGGCCAGGAAACAGAGACCTCTTTCATTTCTTTTCCGATTGTCAGAGCCTCTAATGTTCGCCTGACGGTTTCGACCTCTGGTAATTCAGGCATTTAATCCCGCCTTTCTCTGTAAAAATCCTTTGTGACGCTATTTTGCGTCATACCAGGTTGGGCCATATGAGAAGTCCACCTTTAACGGCACCTTCAATTCAATGGCATTTTCCATGACCTCTGGTACTATTTTCTTCAATAGCTCAATTTCATCCTCAGGTGCTTCAAAAATCAATTCATCATGTACTTGAAGCAGCAGTCTTGTCTTAACGCCCTCTTCACGAAGTCTCTCTGCCATATCAATCATTGCCTTCTTGATGATGTCTGCAGCACTTCCCTGGATCGGGGTATTCATAGCGGTACGCTCGGCAAAGCTCCTTAAGTTGAAGTTTCGTGCCGTGATCTCCGGAATGTACCTGCGGCGATGCAATAATGTCTGGACATATCCCTTTTCCTTTGCATCCTTGACGATATCATCCATGTATTCCTTTACTCCAGGATAGCTTTCGAGGTAGCGCTCAATGAATTCGCCAGCTTCTTTTCTTGTAATGTTAAGACTCTGGGACAACCCATAATCGCTGATTCCGTATACAATCCCAAAGTTGACCGCCTTTGCATGCCGGCGCATATTGGAGGTGACTTCAACTTTCCCGACATTGAACACTTCCATCGCGGTCTTTGTATGGATATCCATATCATTCTGGAAAGCGTCGATCAGTTTTTCATCACCCGCAATATGAGCGAGGACTCTAAGCTCGATTTGCGAATAGTCGGCAGCAAAGATGACCCAGCCTTTTTCTGAAGGAACAAAAGCCTGCCTGATTTTCCGGCCTTCTTCAAGCCGGATCGGGATGTTCTGCAGGTTAGGATCTGTTGAACTTAATCTTCCAGTTGCTGTTAAAGCCTGATTGAACCTTGTATGGACTTTTTCAGTCTCTTTATTGACGACTTTTTGCAGTCCTTCAATATAGGTCGACTGCAGTTTTCCAAGCTGGCGATAGTTCAGGATTTCTTCAATGATTTTATGTTTAGATGCCAATTTTTCAAGGACGTCGGCTGAGGTAGAATAACCTGTCTTCGTCTTTTTCGCTGCAGGCAGTCCCAGTTTTTCAAAAAGAATGACACCTAATTGTTTAGGAGAATTGATATTGAATTGTTCTCCTGCCATTTCGAAAATCTTTGTTTCGATTTCAGCAAGCCGGCCTTTGATCTCTTCACCCATATGATCCAGGCGCTGCATATCCAATTTAACTCCCTGGTATTCCATATCGGCAAGTACGAGTGATAATGGCATTTCCAGGCTGCTGAACAAATCATGCTGATCATTGTCCCAAAGCTCCTGCTCCAGCTTCTCTTTTAACGACACAAGAACAGCTGCTTTGCGCACCAGATGCTCTCCAAGGATGCTTTCTTCCGGAATTTTTCTTTTAGCACCTTTTCCATAGACTGTTTCGTCTGCCTGCACGCTCGTGAATCCATGCTGTTTCGCGATGGCTGCCAGGTCATCTGGGGACTGTGAAGGATTGATGATATAAGATGCCAGTGACACATCGAACTCAGCCCCCTTCAAATGGATGCCATGATGGCGCAGTGACACCTCAGATCGTTTCGCATCATAGACTGTTTTTTTGCTGGATTCATCCTCAGCCCATTTCTTGAATTCTTCAGATTCAAGGGCTAATTTTACAGGCAGGTAGAAACTGCCATTTTCATTTACAACACCAAAGCCGATGATATCGGCATAATGATAGTTATCTTCGAGTACCTCAACATAGAACCCGTTTTCTTTTGCAAAAGTATCTGCATTAATTTTATCCAGCTGCTTGAACTCGATGTCTTCAAGCTCGGCTTCTTCTGTTTCCGCAACTGCTCCCAGCTTGTCCAACAAGGAATTGAACCCGAGCTCCTTGAACATTTTCACAAGCTTCTCATTCTCCGCACCTTCATACTCAAGCTCGCTCAGCTCTAGTCCTACAGGGGCTTCACGAGTGATGGTCGCGAGTTCCTTGCTCATGACTGCCTGATCCTTGAATTCCTCCAGCTTCTCCTTGAGCTTTTTCCCGCTGACTTCATCAATCGAATTCAATAGATTCTCAAGTGTGCCATATTCCTTCAACAGCTTGATTGCCGTCTTTTCGCCTACACCAGGAACACCCGGAATATTATCGGATGCATCCCCCATGAGACCTTTCATATCAATGATCTGCTCAGCAGTCAGGCCATATTTCTCCTTGATATGCTCAGGTGTATATTCCTCAATATCAGTTATCCCTTTTCTGGTGATACTGACCGTCGTTTTGTCAGAACTTAGCTGCGTTAAGTCCTTATCACCGGAAATAACCTTGGTTTCGAAACCTTCTTTTTCAGCATGCAAACTCAATGTACCGATAATATCATCCGCTTCATAGTTCTCAAGCTCATACTGCGAAATGCCATAGGCTGTCAGCAATTCACGGATAAACGGAAACTGCTCCGAAAGCTCAGGCGGAGTTTTCTGCCTTCCGCCCTTGTACTCACTGAAGGTTTTATGCCTGAAGGTCGTTTTCCCTGCATCAAACGCAACCAGAATATGCGTAGGCTTCTCATCATCGAGAATTTTCATCAGCATCATTGTAAAACCATAAACTGCATTGGTATGTATCCCTTTTTCATTATTCAACAACGGCAAAGCGAAAAACGCTCGGTAGGCAATACTGTTGCCATCTATCAACACAAGCTTTTTAGACATGTCATTCCTCCTCTATTTTAAAGAAGGCTCTGTTTTTCAAGGATGTTGATTTTCGTTCCAGGCGCTTCGCTTTCCGCGGGCAGTCGGGAAGCCTCCTCGGCGCTTTAAGCGCCTGCGGGGTCTTCCCATGACTTGCTGATCCCGCAGGAGTCTTCGCGCCTTCCACTACAATCAACAGGAGTAAAAACACCATTGGCTTTAACAGAGCCTAAAAGAATATCCAGTTCCATACTCATTTCCATTGCATGATTTTTATAGAAAAAAACCGTTAGATTCCTTCCTATTTTATCATGAGAGATGATAGAAAGAAAAATAACGGCCTTTTCATAAGGACTTATTAATTTGTGTAACCCATCAGCATTCTTGCGTATGGGGAATCAGATGGGAGGACAATGACGGTTTCGCCATTGATGGTCTTTTTATAAGATTCCAGCGTACGGAACATCGTATAAAATTCCGGATCCTTAGAGAAGGTCTGATTGTATACTTTTGCCGCTTCCCCTTCTCCTTCGCCTCGGATCGTCTCAGCGTCTGCAGATGCTTTTGCAAGCAGTTCCTTCACTTCTCTGTCTGTCTGGGCAATGATCCTGTTCTTCTCAGCATCCCCCATTGAAAGATATTCCTGAGCCTTTGATTCACGCTCGGAAATCATTCTCGTAAAAACAGACTTTTCGTTTTCTGCTGGGAGATCGGTCCTCTTCATGCGGACATCTGTCACTACGACACCATAGTTACCATCACCAAGCAGCTCATTGACTTTTTCTGTCACCCTGTCATTCAAGGATCCACGGGATGATTTTTCATCATTGATGATTTCATCATAGTCCAGCTTACCAAGCTCAGAACGGACAACCGAATAAATGAATTCCTCCATTCTAGATTCGGCACCCTCAAGCGTCCTGGCATTGGAGATCATTTTCTTAGGGTTTTCAATCCGCCAGATCGCATAATTGTCGATTAACATTCTCTTTTTATCCTTTGTGTTAATTTCCGCTTGGGAAACATCATAGGTCAGCTGGTATTTAGGCAGCGTCGTGACACTCTGGATAAACGGAACTTTGTAATTCAAGCCCGGCTCTTCGATGATTTTTACAACCTCTCCAAACTGCCTGACTACTTTATACTCCCCTTGCTTCACGATGAAAACATTTGTAAAAACAAAGACAAGCAAAGCAATAAGAATGACCAAGAAGATTCCTATTTTAGTATATTTACGCCAGGATCCTCCACCACCGCGTTCATTTATATCAATCACGTTTTGATCAGCCATTATTCTTATCACTGCCTTCCTTCTCTGTCTTCGGTTTATCTGCTTCAAGCGGGCGAATCGGGAAATACTTCATGGTATTGCCTTCATCGTTCATGATGTAAATCTCAGAACCAGGCAAGACTTGCTCAAGCGTCTCCAAAATCAAACGCTGCCTTGTGATATCAGGATTGGATTTGTATTCAACAAACAGCTTGTTAAATACCGCTACGTCACCTCTGGCACGTTCGATCCTCGCGGCTTTTTCCCCTTCAGCTCTAGAGATTAGCGCATCCTTTTCACCTTGCGCTTCGTTCAGTTTTTGGTTACGGTATTTCTTGGCTTCATTTATTTTCGTGTTCATTGTTTCACGGGCATCCGTAACATCTGTAAAAGCTTTGCGCACTTCTTCATTTGGCAATTCAACATCCTGCAGCTTGACACCAAGAACAGAAATACCCATATCGTATTTACCAATCAGAGAGGACAATAAGTCCCGGACTTCTGCTTCAATTTCTGCTTTCCCTGATGTCAGGGCCTCATCAATTTCGGAACTTCCGATTATGCTTCTTACAGATGCTGAAGTCGCATCATACAAGATTTCCCTCGGATTATCAGCATTGAATAAATATTTTTCAGGATCGGTTATTTTCCATTGAACAACCAGGTCAGCAAGGACAATGTTCTCGTCACCCGTAATCATTTTGGTTTCATCAGGAAATTCTTTGATTTCTCCGTCCTTTTCCTCATAACCAAACTGGAGGCTGAACGTTTCTTTTGATAACTTCTCGACACTCTGGATTGGCCAAGGAAGTTTAAAATGCAAGCCAGGTTCGCTGATTCCTTCTTCCACTTTTCCAAACGTCAAAATGACAGCCTGCTCAGATTCATCGACCGTATACCATGTCGTGAACGCCGAAACACCTAAAATAATGGCCAGGACGACAATCCCGCTCGTCACGTAAATTTGCTTTAAGCTCACCATCTCATTCCCCTCTTCCTATATTTCTATCTATGTTTGTTTTTACGTTTAAAAACCGTAAAAGTTTCAAAAGAATGATAACTGAGTAACAGATTTGAAACAATGGTGTTTTTTGGCTTTAGTAAAGGGTCTAAAACCGGGGTCAAGGCAAATGAAAGAAGCACAAGCGGGGTCAGCTTGTGCTTCTTTCTCACTCCTTGGATGAAGGGGTTTTCATAAAGATTGTAACAAGGAAGTGTTAAGGAAAAATAAACCTGTTGTTAAGTGAATGTAAATTCTTTTTTTAAAAAATGAAATAGCCCAATTCAGTTTCGAATTGGGCTCAGTGGCTTGCAAATTGTATTTTACCTTTTATGTCTACTGAGGCAGCTTTTTAAATAGCTTGATCGTGAAGGTTGTCCCTTTTCCGATCTGGCTGTCGACTTCGATATGTCCTTTATGCGCTTCAATTATGTGTTTGACGATGGCAAGGCCCAGTCCTGTTCCTCCTGAATTACGGCTCCTTGCCTTATCGACCCGGTAAAATCGCTCGAATATCCTCGGTATTTCACTCTTCTCAATGCCAATACCAGAATCCCTCACCACAAGCATAACGGAATCTTCCTGGACAGTTAACAAAATATCCACACTGCCGCCATTCGGTGTATAAGTGATGGCGTTGCTCACTAGATTGATCAGCACTTGTTTGAGCCTGTCT
The DNA here is from genome assembly GCF_053543455.1 of Mesobacillus sp. LC4. NCBI lineage: Bacteria > Bacillati > Bacillota > Bacilli > Caryophanales > Bacillaceae > Mesobacillus > Mesobacillus sp. LC4. Next base: position 12,679 of record NZ_JBGCUB010000001.1, on the reverse strand, counting down.
GAATCCCCTTCAATAACAGCCTCCTCACTTGTGGACTGTTTCAGAGTCAGAAGGATATCCTTTTGTGCAGCTTTTCGTTGTAAAATCTCAATGACTTCACTTGCCTCTTTAACGAGATCCACGCTTTCCCTTGTCAGCCGGAAGCCGTGCTGCTCAATCTTTGAAAGGTCGAGCAGTTCCTGGATCAGTACCTGGAGACGGTCGCTTTCCTTTAAAATGATTTCCAGGAACGCTTCCAGTGAAGCCTTGTCATGCATAGCGCCATCCAGCAGTGTCTCCGAAAACCCCTTTATCGAGGTTATCGGTGTTTTAAGCTCATGCGAGACATTTGCAACGAAGTCCTTCCTCATCTGTTCCAGTTTCTTCAGCTCGGTGATGTCATGGAAGACGAGCAGTATACCCTTCCAGACATTGTTTGTACCAATAATCGGTACTCCATATACTTCGAAATGGCGTCTTTCAATTTCCACTGGCAAAACAACCTGCTTCCGGACTTTTTGCTCGGTCATGAAGATTTCTTCTACCATCTGGATAATTTCTTCATGGTCGATTACTTCATAATAAAGTTTGTATAAGTATTCGGAAGCCTCAACATTGAAAATTTCTTTATATGGCTTATTAATCAAGTTAATAAAACCCCTGCTGTCAATCAGAATCAGGCCGCTGCCCATATTTTCAATCAGGGTGCTCAATCTGTCTTGCTGGGACTCTTTCAGCTTCATCAGTTCCTGAAGGTTTCTGGCAAGGATGTTGATTGACGAACTAAGCATTCCTGTTTCATCAATATGATCTTCGTAAGTCCTGGCCCGGTAATTCCCTTTAGCCAGCTCGATTGCGACGTTTGTCGCCGATTCAATCGGTTTCGTATAGCGGTTAGTGATTCTTGTTCCAAGCAGGATGATGAGAATCAATGCCATTCCAAGGCTAACGGTCAGAATCCACCAGATTTGCCGATAAGCTTTCTGCAGTTCATTGATCTTTGTAGTTAAGAAAACATAGCCTTCTTTTTCACCATCTTTTATCAGCGGATTCCAATAATAATGCAGATCGAAACCTCCACCAACTTCCAGGTCGCTCTCCTCTTCAGGAGGATTTTCTACAATATCGCCAATGATTTCTCCGTGCCTGCTGATTTTCGTGCTTGATAGTTCACCCGTGTCATACCGGATATCACCCTCAAGATCAACAAGGGTGATTCTCGCGTTTAGCACTCTGCTCATCTTTAAGATTTCTTCAGTGTTGAGGGATGCGAGCCCTCCATTTTGTTCAATATTGGAGGTTAAAAGATTCATTTCAATCTTCAGCCGTTCATTGAAAGAATTGATATAGTAGTTCTTGAATAACTGCCCTAAAAGCAGGCCAAGGCCCAACAATACGATGATGATCAGGGTAATGAGGGCAAACAAGAGACGTGTCCGGTACTTTGTCATTCTCCCTTTGGTTCCTCCAGCTTATATCCAAGGCCTCTTATTGTTTTGATATAGGATGGTTTTTTCGTATTCTGTTCGATTTTTTCCCGTAAGTGGCTAATATGTACGTCTACGATTCTTGTATCCCCGGCAAAGTCATAATTCCAAACAGCGCTGAGCAACTGGTCACGAGTGAGTACCCTGCCCTTATTCTTTGCCAGGTACAGGAGCAATTCGAATTCCTTTGGAGTCAATTCAAGCAAGTCTTCCATAAAGTAAGCCTCATAGAAATCAGGGATGATTCTCACATCACCAATTTTTATTTGGCCCTCATCCTCCGGCTTCTCCACGACTGCTTCTTGCTGTGTCTGTGTTCTTCTGAGGATAGCCTTTACTCTTGCTACAACCTCACGCGGACTGAACGGCTTCGTCATATAATCATCCGCGCCAAGCTCTAGGCCTAGCACTTTGTCAAATTCATCATCCTTTGCGGTAAGCATCAGAATCGGCACATTGATTTTCTGCTGCCTTAGCTGCTTACAAACTTCCATTCCGTCCAACTTCGGAAGCATCAAGTCCAGAACCATCAAGTCCGGCTTTTCCACTCCAGCAAGACGAATGCCCTCCTCACCGTCCATTCCAGTTACCACAGAATAGCCAGCCTGTTCGAGATTATACTTCAGCAGTGTCACAATTGATTGTTCATCATCCACAACCAAAACCTTCTTGTCCATATGAGCCTCCAAAAAAAGTTATTACCCCTGTTTTATCCAGGCTCTTTTCTCAAACTTTGCTGCTTATTGAGTACAAAATTGGATTGAGTAACCAATGTTTCTCAACAAAATTAAAGCTTATTATGAGAAAGGAGCTCTCAAACTTAATACCGACCTACAAATTGGCTTTTCATCACGTTAAAATCGGTTTTAGGATTTTAACATCAGTCTTACGAAGACAACCTTCATCCAATAGCTCTATTTACATTATAATATCAACCCATCCTGTAAAATCAAATATAAAACTAAAAGGGATGCACAATTATTGTACATCCCTTTTAGTTTAAAAGTTTTCTAATGCTTTACCGTCCATACGCTGAACTGGGTATGGAGGACAAACGAGCAGCTGTCCCTTTACAACTGTCTCTTCTTCTTCATTCTTTCCTGTAACCGTGATTTCAATGTTATGCTTGCTTTTCATCACTTCGGTTACTTCAAAAAAGAATTGGACTGTTCCGTAATGGTAAACAGGCTTCACATACTCAATATCCTGTCTTAGAATATGACTTCCAGGTCCCGGAAGGTATTTGGAAACAGCAGAAGTGATGATTCCATTCAGCATGATTGCCGGAACAATCGGTTTTTCATAAGGTGTCTGCGACGCATAATCATGCTGGATATATAAAGGATTGGCATCATTCGTCAATCCCAAATACAATAGGAGATCCTTATCTTCTATTTTTTCTGTTAGTGTCAATTTTTCTCCGACAGTGATTTCTTCTATTTTCCTGCCAAGCTTACGTTTTCTTCCAAGCAGCATAGCATTTACCCCTTTGCAATAGAAGTTCAGGAAGGTTATTCCCATTTCTTGTCCCATATTCGTCTACTTAATAACTTGTGTAAAAAAATCGGGGAATATCCCCGATTTTTTACTTTTACTAGTAATCTGTTAATGATTAAGCAAGAACTGCCATAACGTTGCGGACAGCTTCTGCAGACTTATCAAGTGCTGCTTTTTCTTCAGGAGTCAACTCAAGCTCGATTACTTTCTCGATACCGCCGGCGCCGAGGATGGTTGGAACTCCCAGGTAAATTCCTTCGTAACCATACTCTCCTTCTAGATATGCAATAGAAGGCAATACACGTCGTTGATCTTTGAGAATCGCTTCACACATTTCAACAAGGGAAGCTGCCGGCGCATAGTAAGCGCTGCCATTCCCAAGTAGGTTGACGATTTCGCCTCCGCCTTTGCGCGTCCGCTCTACAATGGCATCAAGGCGATCTTTCGGAATAAGCGTTTCAAGAGGAATGCCTCCTGCATATGAATAACGCACAAGTGGAACCATGTCATCGCCGTGTCCTCCAAGAACGAAACCTGTAACATCTTTAACAGACAGGTTTAATTCCTGAGCTACGAAGGTTCGGAAACGAGCCGTATCCAATACGCCCGATTGGCCGATTACGCGATTTTTAGGAAAGCCGGACTCTTTGAAAATAGTATAAGTCATTGCATCGACCGGATTTGTCAATACAACGATAAAACTATCTGGAGAGTGCTTGGCGATTTCCTGGGCTACACTTTTCATGATTTTTTGATTCGTCTGAACAAGGTCATCTCGGCTCATGCCAGGTTTGCGCGCAATACCAGCTGTTACAACAACGATATCTGAGTCTTTCGTATCTTCATAGCTGGAAGTACCGGTAATGTTTGCGTCAAACCCCTGGACCGGGCTTGCTTCAAGCATATCAAGCGCCTTCCCCTTTGTAGGGTTTTCCATTTGCGGGATATCGACTAACACTACATCCCCAAGTTCCTTCTGTGCTAACAAGAATGCTGTTGTTGCTCCTGTGAATCCTCCACCAATGACGGAAATCTTTTTGCGTTTTAATGACATAAGGCTTCCTCCTCAGAACGAATATATTTTTTAAAAATATATGTTATTTATGTAAAGGCTATCCTTAAAAAGGATAGCCTTCAGCACACTTTTAGCCCATGTTCTTGATCAGTACATCGCCGAACTCAGAAGTCTTCACTTCTGTAGCGCCATCCATCAAACGAGCAAAGTCATATGTTACAACCTTTGAAGCGATTGATTTTTCCATTGATTTAACGATCAGGTTCGCAGCTTCAGTCCAGCCAAGGTGTTCAAGCATCAGGACGCCTGAAAGGATGACAGATGAAGGGTTAACCTTATCCAATCCAGCATATTTCGGAGCAGTTCCGTGAGTAGCTTCGAAAATAGCATGGCCAGTTTCGTAGTTGATGTTTGCTCCAGGAGCGATACCAATACCGCCAACCTGTGCTGCAAGTGCATCAGAAATGTAGTCACCGTTAAGGTTCATTGTTGCAACAACGTCAAACTCTTTCGGACGTGTAAGGATTTGCTGTAGGAAGATATCCGCAATCGCATCTTTAACGATGATCTTGCCAGCAGCCTCAGCGTCAGACTGAGCTTTGTTCGCTGCATCAGTTCCTTGTTCATCCTTGATCTTGTCATACTGAGCCCATGTGAAGACCTTGTCGCCGAATTCCTTCTCAGCAAGTTCATAGCCCCAGTTTTTGAATGCGCCTTCTGTGAACTTCATGATATTGCCTTTATGTACAAGCGTTACTGACTTACGGCCTTCAGTGATGGCGTAATTGATCGCTGAACGTACAAGGCGCTCTGTTCCTTCTTTGGAAACAGGCTTGATTCCGAGACCTGAAGTTTCAGGGAAGCGGATTTTATTTACGCCCATTTCATTTTGTAGGAATGCAAGAAGCTTCTTGACTTCGCCAGATCCGCTTGCATACTCGATACCAGCATAGATATCTTCAGTGTTTTCACGGAAAATAACCATGTCAGTGTCCTGTGGACGTTTTACAGGTGAAGGAACACCTTCGAACCAGCGAACAGGACGCAGGCACACGAATAGATCCAATTCCTGGCGCAATGCAACGTTAAGAGAACGGATTCCGCCACCGATTGGTGTTGTTAAAGGACCTTTGATCGCGATTAAGTATTCGTTGATCAACTCTAAAGTTTCGCTTGGCAGCCATTCACCAGTCTGGTTGAACGCCTTTTCTCCAGCTAATACTTCTTTCCAGACAATCTTTTTCTCACCCTTGTATGCTTTTTCAACTGCTGCATCAAGAACGCGGACAGAAGCTGCCCAGATGTCAGGACCTGTACCGTCACCTTCGATAAAAGGAACGATTGGATTGTTTGGTACGTTTAGAACTCCATCTTTTACTGTGATTTTTTCACCTTGCATATTATTCTCTCCCTCCAAAATCATGTGAGCCAGACATTTAATCAAAGGTCAGCAGGCCTGGTTGCCACTAACCTTGCACTCGGAAGCCAGGCACCCTTTCACCTATAAAGGTGCTGAAAAGGGTGCTTAACTTCCTTACTCTCCTATTACAGCAATTTTTCACTGAAAAGTAAAATATTGCTCCTCTATCTCTTAAAATTATCTCATTTCAATGGCAACATATTCCTGTTTGCCAGGACCCGTATAATCAGCACGAGGGCGAATCAGACGGTTGTTGTCATACTGTTCAAGGATATGTGCAAGCCATCCAGATACTCGGCTTACAGCAAAAATCGGCGTGAACAAATCATGGTCGATTCCAAGGCTGTGATATACAGATGCAGAGTAGAAGTCAACATTCGGCGGAAGGTTCTTCTCGCCAGTCACGATTTCCTCGATCTTTGTTGACATTTCATACCAGTGAGGTTCGCCTGTCAGTTCAGTGAGCCTCTTCGACATTTCTCTCAAATGCTTCGCACGAGGATCTCCCTGGCGGTATACACGGTGTCCAAAGCCCATGATCTTTTCCTTATTCGCAAGCTTTTGACGGATTGCCGGCTCTACATTTTCAAGAGTGCCGATTTCTGTGAGCATTTTCATAACTGCTTCATTTGCTCCTCCGTGAAGAGGTCCTTTTAAAGCACCGATTGCAGCTGTGACACCTGAATACACATCAGAAAGTGTCGCAACACAGACACGGGCAGTGAATGTTGAAGCGTTAAGCTCATGATCAGCATGAAGGACCAATGCTTTATTCATTGCTTCTACTGCAACTTCTTCGGGCTCGTCGCCAGTCAGCATGTATAGGAAGTTAGCCGCGAAGTTGAGGTCTTCTCTAGGCGCGATAGGCTCAAGACCCTTTCTTACTCTAGCAAAGGCCGTAACGATAGCCGGCATCTTAGCCTGCAGGCGGATCGCTTTACGGTAATTCGATTCTTTTTCCATTACATCCGCTTCATCATCATATAAACCTAAAAGAGATACAGCTGAGCGAACCGCAGCCATCGGATGGACTTTATCAATCGGGTACATTTTGAAATGTTCCAATACTTCTTTCGGCAATGCCGCATTCTCTGCAAGCTGCTTCTTCAATTCGTCCAATTCTGCTGCTGTCGGAAGCTTGCGGTGCCATAATAAGTAAATCACTTCTTCGAAACTAGCATTTTCAGCTAGATCGTCGATGTCATAGCCAACATAAGTCAGCGTGTCATCGATAATAGAGCTGATAGAAGATGTTGTTGCTACTACCCCTTCAAGACCACGTGTTACTGTCATACTCAATCTCTCCTTTGTAGTTAATTTCCCCATATCCCATTTTGTCTGTATGTTGGATTGCTGTTGAAAACAGCGTTATCAGAAAATAGAAATTTCTGATACTTTATACGAAAAGCCGGACCATTCGCCGACGACAGACCGATTCCAGCCGAAATGCCCTTTTGATGTTTCTATGGGTATCGAGCGCTTGCTCAGGCAGCCGGCAAAAAGAAAATGCTTACATTTTATAATATTAAAAAACCGTGAATACTCACTCCACCCCAGGCCTATGTAAAAGGATGGAAGCAGTTACAAGTCCTATTATAAACAATTATCTGACATTTGTGAATGAAAACAACTTAAATCAATATAAAATATTATTTTACAAAAAGGCTATTTAAATAATTCAAAGATTTTCATAGCTGCAAATGCGATACCGGCACCAATCAAAGGGCCTACTGCTACGCCTTTGAATAATGATACGGCCAAGATTGTTCCCAGAACGAGAGCTGTTGTAATATGGGGGTCTTCAGCCAGCAAGGTAACTCCACCTTTTGCCAGCAGAGCAACCGCCATTCCGGAGATCAGGGCAATCCATGCATAAACCGACTTGAAAGCACCACCTAAATCTTTAAAACCAATATCACCGCTGGCGATTGGTGCAAGGACAGCAATGGTAATAATGGTTACACCCCAATTGATTCCCTTTCCCTGCAGCAGCGAAAATGTCTTGGCTTCAAATCCAGCAATCTTCATTACAAGCAAGACTAGCACCGCAATGATCAATGATTGGTTTTTCGCCAGAAAAGCAATTGCCAATAAAGTTAGTAAAAAAAGCATAGGCTCTAGCATAAATTTGACATCCTTCCACGGTTAAAACTATTGTAACATAATTTAAAATATTACACCAAGTAAGTAGGATTTAGAGAACTGCTCCTGCTGATTATACGCATCAGATGTTTGTATTAATTCCAATGTTCTTATATATAATACGGTTTCCGTAAAATTCATTATATAGTATTTCCATTTCAATAGAAGAGAAGGGTCTTTCCGACTCCAGAGACAGACTGCAACAAGTATTTGGCCGCTTTAAAGGATTTTCGAAAATTAAATCGAATCTTTTAAAAAGATACGCCGTATATTTTAAGAGACTCTCAAGACAGGCTTCAATGTTGTGATGTACAAATAGTTTTGGCTGCCGCATCCCAAAAGGAGGAACCCGCTTGAACCCCGTATACCTATATAGAACTTTGCGTTTCATATTTGTAATCGGCCTAGTTGTGGCCGGAGCGTTTGCACTTTTTTTCGTATCTAAGGTAACTTATCCATTCATCATCGGCTTTCTTATTGCTTTCATGATGAATCCGCTCGTCAACTTTTTCCAGGAGCGTGCAAAAATGCCCAGGTTCCTGGCAGTATTGATTTCCCTTTTGCTGATCATGCTGGTGTTCGCGGGATTGATCACACTGCTTGTGGTCGAAATCGCTTCAGGCGCTGAATATCTTGCTAAGGTAGTCCCTGAACATCTGATTACCTTGATCGATTATATTGAACATTTATTTGCAGCACAGCTCATTCCCATTTACAACCAGCTTACCGGTATGTTCCAAAGCCTTGAGTCAGGTCAGCAGGATACGATTATGGATAACATCCAAAATGTAGGCGCAACCATCGGGACAACAGCAGGAAATTTCATTAAGAATTTTTTCGAAAAGATTCCCAACATACTGTCCTGGTTCCCTAACGCAGCAACTGTGCTCATTTTCTCGTTGCTTGGTACTTTCTTTATCAGTAAAGACTGGTATCGATTATCGGCTATGGGGACTAAGTTTTTGCCTAATCGGGCAAGGACAAGCAGCAAAACCGTTTTTAATGATTTGAAAAAAGCCTTATTCGGGTTTGTCAGGGCGCAGGCAACATTGGTTTCAATCACTACCGTGATCATCCTGATTGGTTTATTGATCCTTCGCATCGATTATGCGATTACGATTGCCCTGGTTACCGGCATAGTGGATATCATTCCATATCTCGGTACGGGTGCTGTTTTCGTCCCGTGGATCATTTATGAAGCAATTGCCGGCGATATGAGTACGGCAATCGGTTTAGGTATCCTGTATGTCGTTGTATTGGTCCAGAGACAGATTATGGAGCCGAAAATCCTATCATCAAGCATCGGACTTGACCCTCTCGCAACCTTGATAGCCCTGTTCGTCGGCTTCAAGACCATCGGCTTCCTGGGACTGATTGTCGGTCCAGTCATCCTGGTGATTTTCAATACCCTGCAGCGCGCAAATGTATTCCAGGACATTTGGTCATTCATAAAAGGAAAAGACGAATTCATCATAAAGTAAGATTATCGCAGGGCTGTATGACATGTCATGAAATTAACTGAATACAACTCAAAAATAGCTATAAATTAGCTTTAAAAATGCTAGGAGCAGTTCACCATTGAACTGCTCCTAGCATTTTATCTTTTATATTAGCACCCTTTACTTTAAGTGAAGGGTTTCACAATTTTAATGCAAAAAGATGTTGTTTTGAGTGTATAGTATCATTGTACTGCCAAGAGATAGCATCTTGTTTTTCCGCCTTTCTTAAGGTTATTCCAAAGAATCACACATAAATAATTACAATTTACCCTCTTTTACTAAAATGAATAAATTCCCTAGCCAAGTGGATATTACTTAATGACAATACATATGGAGGATTACTAAAAATGCGAGAAGAAAGAAATCTAAGGTTAACATCTTCTGAAATATCAGTGGTTTGGAGCAGCTATCAAAACAACAGTTTTTCAATTTGTATTTTAAAGTATTTTCTAGCAAATGTTGATGATCCTGGAGTAAAGTCAGTATTACAACTTGCACTCGATATATCAATAAAAAATTTACATCTTAGTAAAGAAATACTGCATAATGATAACCAACCGATGCCAATTGGATTTACGGATGAGGATGTAAGCCCAAGTGCTCCACGATTGTTTTCAGATTCTTTCTATCTATATTACATTAAAAACATGTCTAAAGTTGGTTTATCCATTTACGGTGTAGCTTTAGCAACTAGTGCCCACTCGGATGTCCGTGCATTTCTAAGTCAAGCAATACAAACTTCAACTGATTTATATAATAAAACAGCAGAAACATTATTATCAGAGGGATTATTTGTAAGACCTCCTTATGTGACAACACCCGATCATGTGGAGTTTGTTGGCGAAAAGAGTTATTTAGGTGGATTCCTAAATATGGCTAACAACAATAGACCCTTAAATGTTATAGAAATTACTCATATAGAAGCGAACGTTGAAACGAATACCCTAGGTAAAGCTCTTATGGCGGGATTCGCTCAGGTTGCAAAGTCAAAAAAAGTTCGGAATTATTGTCTTCAAGGAAAGGAAATTGCAACAAAGCATGTGCAAATTTTTACAACTATGTTAACGGATGATGACTTGCCCTCCCCAATGCCTTGGGACTTGGAAATAACCGATTCAACAGTAACCCCATTTTCAGATAAATTGATTATGTTTCACACATCTTTAATCATTGCTTCAAGTATATCCAATTATGCAACTGCTTCAGCAGCCTCCTTAAGAACAGATATTGCAACTTCTTATGTCCGCTTAACAACTGAAGTTGCTCAATTTGCGAAAAACGGTACGGATATAATGATTAAAAATTCATGGTTAGAACAACCTCCGCAAATCCCAAATCATAAAAAGTTAGCAAAAGGTTGATGTGCATAACTTTTATAATTTAAAAGAAAGTTGATGCTTAAAGAATGAACAACAATCAGATTGAAAATTTACTATGGTCAATTGCACTGCCAGGATTTGCTCAACTCTTAAAAGGAAAATATCTAAAAGGAATTACCTTTATAATATTGGATATTATTGTAAATATTAAATCGAACTTTAACTTGGCGATTATGTTTAGTTTTCATGGAGATATTTTAACTGCTATTGAAAAAACCAAATATCAATGGCTCATGTTTTATTTTTGTTTATTTTTTTCTATGTGGAATGCACTTAAAGATGCTAAAGGTATTACTCCCCCCTTTAGCTTCATCCTAGTTCAAAAAATAGGGTAGACTCCACACTGGCAGTCTACTCTCTATCCACTTAACTCTTTAATGAAGCCCTTGCTTATCTTTAAAAATAATCCCCCTTAATAAAAGCTATATTTAGAAATTCAACAACGATCATTGATGAAGTTGATGTCTATATCTGCTTCAAAACTGTTAATATTGTCTGCTTAAAACTATCATAAACATATGACCAAAGAACTTGATCCTCAGTAGCCATATTTGTTAAAGAATGAAAGACTTCTTTTTGTTTCTCTGCAAAGGAGGCATCCTTTTTCGTTGGTAATGTTGCACGAACTTCATCAACTATTTGCTGAACTTTTGGTGCACGGGCCCCCACTTTCCGAGTACATGTTCTTGACTATTAAAAATTAGAATTATTGGAATTGCACGTCCACCGTTTGTTTAATAACGATCAATCAAGTCTTTATCTGCATCTCGTAATGCGACGCGCATTTCAATATCGGCAGCTTCAGCATAATTTGCGAGTAACGGGATTAATCATCATGGCATCTCCACACCAATCTTCTGTAATCGCTAGGAAATGAAGATGGTTTTGCTTTAACTTTTCGGTAAATCCATCTGCAGGGAGATGGATTTGTTCATTAACGCCGAAACTCTCCTCTTTTAATGTGGCCATTTCATTCATATATGTTTGTATTGATTTTCCCTCTTCAAAATACTGATGTTCTGTTTTTATGTAAAATCCTCCCCCATTACTTTGTAAATGTACACCCTGTATCCACCAAAATTTAATAGCTTCCTTATTTATTCATAGTTGGATCAACTCTATTTGATTTTAAAATAAATAGCCAATTATCCATTTTATTTAAATAACTAACTTGTATCGCTATCTTTACACCAATTAGCTCAATAATGCTCTGTCATCCCCTTTATAGAGAAGGGGGGATTTAGATGAAAGTTAACCATGAACATATCTATATCAACAAAAAGAAGCAGTCCAATTTAAGCTACTAGTTGGACTGCTTCTTAAACATGCTATTTTTCATTCTCGAACTAAACCCCATACGATGTAGTCGGCTATGTTAACGAATAACTTTGATCGTACCTTTATCAATCCAGTTACGGAATAATTTCATCATTAGTGCTTTGAAAAACTTCCTGGTCGGTGGTGCCAGTAGTAAAAAACCAAGAATGTCCGTAATGAAACCAGGTGTGAGCAGAAGGGTACCACCAACGAGAATGCTCACTCCATCAAGGATAACATCCCCAGGCATCATGCCTCTTCTTAATTGATCCTGAGTTCTTCTTATCGTTTCCAACCCCTGCTGTTTCGCCAAAAAAGCTCCTAGGAAACCCGTGAGGATGATGATCAGGATGGTCGGCCAAATGCCGATTGTTTGACCTGAAAGAAGTAGGACGCCAATCTCAGCAGCCGGAACAATAACTAAAAACAAAAAAATATATTTCATTCTCCACCTCAATGTTTTGAAATAACCTGTCCTCCTATTATACGTGCCCAGTTGAAGAGAATACAATAATATGATTGCTGAAAACGAATGGAGATCACACGATAAAAGGATTTCGTTTAAGGTTTGTCTGAACCATTTTCGAAGGAGATTAGCGGCATGGGCTGACGCACTTGGGCTGAATTCAGACTGCTTTTCCGCATTTCCTGTGAAAGCTGTCTGAACTTGGTCTGTCTTCGGACAGCTTTTCGTCATTTCCTGTGAAAGCTGTCTGAACTTGGGCTGTCTTCGGACAGCTTTCCATCATTTCCTGCGAAAGCTGTCTGAACTTGGACTGTCTTCGGACAGCTTTTCCTCATTTCCTGTGAAAGCTGTCTGAACTTGGTCTGTCTTCGGACAGCTTTTCTTCATTTCAAGAGTCAAGCCCATTATTCTGTGTAAATTCATTCCTTATGAAAAACAAGTTAAACAGCTTATATGTTTTTGATGTTCTGGAAGGGGA